>NZ_JBBLYW010000017.1:0-111489 GCF_037911235.1 Arthrobacter oryzae | reverse complement strand
TCCGCCGCGGCGTGGGACGAGGGGTTCTATGACAACCTGGTGGCTCCGGTGCCGGGCACGGACCTGGTCCGCGACGAAGGTATCCGGGCCGGGTCCTCGGCGGAGAAGCTCGCGGGGTTGAAGACGGTGTTCCGGACCGAGAACGGCACGGTTACGGCCGGGAACGCGTCCCCGCTCTCCGACGGGGCGTCCGCGGCCTGGATCGGGTCCGGGAACGCCGCCGGGATCCTCGGGATGGAACCGCTGGCCCGGATCGCCGGACGCGGTGCGCACGCGAACGATCCGCAGTACTTCGGGTACGCCCCGGTGGAGGCTGCGAACAAGGCCCTCGCGAAGGCGGGCATCAGCTGGGAGCAGGTGGGCGCCGTCGAACTTAACGAAGCGTTCGCCGCGCAGTCCCTGGCCTGCATCAACGCCTGGGGGATCGACCCCTCGATCGTGAACCGGCACGGCGGCGCGATCGCGATGGGCCACCCGCTCGGTGCCTCCGGCGGCCGGATCCTGGGCACGCTGGCCCGCTCCCTGCAGGCCTCCGGTGAACGCTGGGGCGTCGCCGCGATCTGCATCGGCGTCGGCCAGGGCCTCGCCGTCGTCCTCGAAAACATGACCGTTGCCGGAACCAGCACAGGAAAGGCGTAAGCAATGCTGAATTTCATTGACACCGTCGGCGAGGCCGTCGCCGGCATCAAGGACGGTTCCACCGTGATGATCGGGGGCTTCGGCAACGCCGGCCAGCCGTTCGAACTGATCGACGCGCTGCTGGACTGCGGCGCCCGCGAGCTCACCGTGGTGAACAACAACGCCGGCCAGGGCGACCAGGGCCTGGCGCTGCTGATCAAGGAAGGCCGGGTGAAGAAGATGATCTGCTCCTTCCCGCGGCAGTCCGACTCCTGGCACTTCGACGCCAAATACAAGGCCGGAGAGATTGAACTGGAACTCGTCCCGCAGGGCAACCTGGCCGAGCGGATCCGTGCCGCAGGCGCGGGCATCGGCGGCTTCTTCACCCCCACCGGCTACGGCACCATGCTGGCCGAGGGCAAGGAAACCCGCATCCTGGACGGCCGCGGCCAGGTGTTCGAAACCCCCATCCACGCCGACGTCGCGCTCATCAAGGCACTCAAGGCGGACGGCGTAGGCAACCTGGTGTACCGCAAGACCGCCCGGAACTTCGGCCCCATCATGGCGGCCGCGGCGAAGCACACCATCGTCCAGGTCTCCGAGATTGTCCCCACCGGCGAACTCGACCCCGAGAACGTCGTGACCCCCGGCATCTACGTGAACAGCATTGTTCGCGTCAACTCAGTGAAGGTGGCCTGACATGAGCGCACAGACAAGCAGCGAGACCGGCTCGATCCAGACCAGCGAGACGCCCCTGGGCCGCGACGACCTGGCCCGGCTCGTGGCGAAGGACATCAAGCCCGGTTCGTTCGTGAACCTTGGCATCGGCCAGCCCACCCTGGTGTCCAACTACCTCGAGCCGGAGCAGAACATCACGCTCCACACCGAGAACGGGATGCTGGGCATGGGCCCGGAAGCCAAGGGCGACGAGATCGATGAGGACCTCATCAACGCCGGCAAGATCCCCGTGACCGAACTGCCGGGGGCGTCGTACTTCCACCACGCCGACTCGTTCGCGATCATGCGCGGCGGGCACCTGGACATCTGCGTGCTCGGCGCGTTCCAGGTCTCGGCCACCGGTGACCTGGCCAACTGGCACACCGGGGCGCCGGACGCCATCCCTGCCGTGGGTGGCGCGATGGACTTGGCCACCGGGGCGAAGGACGTCTTCGTGATGATGACGCTCCTGACCCGCGACGGTGCGTCCAAGATCGTGGAGGCCTGCACCTACCCGCTCACCGGCGTCGGCTGCGTGACCCGCGTGTACACGGACAAGGCGGTGTTCCTCACGGGCCCCGACGGCGTCCAGGTGCGCGAGACCTTCGGCTGCACCCTCGAGGAACTCCAGGCCCTGGTGCCGGTCCCCCTCACAGCAGCCCCCGCCGTCGAACGCTAACCGCCAGCCCACAGCGCGAACGGACACTTGAGCCCCACGCCGAGGGCCGGAAGTGTCCGTTCGCGCTCACACGCGGGGCCGGAAGTGTCCGTTCGCGCTCACCCGCAGGGCCGGAAGTGTCCGTTCGCGCCGGGTGGGCTAATAGGATTAGTAACCATGACCGACGCAGCAGCAGAGACCGCGCCCACGCCCTCCTCTGCGCCCCAAGCCAGTGACCAGTACGTGCAGTCCCTGGCCCGGGGGCTGGCCGTGATCCGGGCATTCGATACCGACCATCCGGTGATGACCCTCACCGAGGTGGCTGCACGCACCGACCTCACCCGCGCCACCGCCCGCCGCTTCCTGCACACCCTCGTGGAGCTGGGCTATGTCCGCACTGACGGGAAAACCTTCGCCCTCACAGCCCAGGTGCTGCAACTCGGCTACGCGTACCTTTCCGGCCTGTCCCTGCCCCAGCTCGCGCAGCCGCACCTTGAGGAGCTGTCGCTGCGGCTGGGCGAATCGACGTCGGCCGCTGTCCTGGACGGGAAGGATATTGCCTACATCGCGCGCGTCACCACCCGCCGGATCATGAACATCGGCATCACGGTGGGGACGCGGTTCCCGGCCTACGCCACCTCCATGGGCCGCGTGCTGCTCGCTGCGCTTCCGCCGGCCGCGCTGCAGCAGTACCTCGCCGAGGCTGAGATCAAGCCGCTCACCCCCCGGGCCCTAAGTACGCAGAAAGACCTGGTTGCCGCTCTGGACGTGGTCCGTGCGCAGGGGTGGTGCCTGCTGGACCAGGAGCTTGAACTTGGCCTGATGTCCATCGCGGCGCCGGTGTACCACGGCCCTGCGAAGGTGGTGGCGGCCATCAACGTGTCGTTGCAGGCCCAGGCTGTGGCCACTAAGCCGGACCCCAAGGCCTACCTTGAAATGGTCCGGAAGGAAACAGTGGAGACGGCCCGGCTGATTTCCGCCGACCTCTCAGCCAAGCACTGAGCGCCCGGCAAAGCACAGCGCCACAGCCAAGGACTGAGCGCCCGGCTCAGTCCTGCTTCCCGTGAAGAGTGATCGGTTCCACGGGCGGCCACCATTTGGTGGGCGGACCGATGACAAACCGGCGCCCGCTCACTTCCGTGGGAGTGATCCGGACCAGGATGTCCTTGGCCCCCTCCTGCCAGGGCGAGGGCGTCTCGGCAGGGGCGTCCTCGCCGGGCTGCACCGCCTCAGCCGTCCCCTTGACCACCACACTCCACGCGATGGTTCCGTAGACGTTCAGCCCGTCGGCTTCAAGAACCACCGGCTCCCCGGAGAGCACCGCGTCCAGTTTGGTTCCCGGTCCGGTCCGGAAGATCACCGTTCCTTCATCCGGCAGGTAGTTCACCGGAAAGATTTCCGGCTTGCCATGGCTGATGAGCGCCAGCCGTCCCACCGAGGCGGAGCGAAGGTGCTGCCAGCATTCACGGACGGTGAGTTCTGATGTTTCCGGCCCCGGCCCAGAGGTGTTCATGGTGCTGAGCCTAGGCGTCCCGTCCGCGTTGCGGCAAGGCAGTAAGACCCTGATTTCAGTTACGCTTCACTTTGGGGGAACCCCCGACCACTTGCCCGTGAAGGATGCCATGACCCAGAACACCAAGCGCGCCGCCGTCATCATCAATCCTGCCAAGCCAGTGGACTTCGACGTTCGCGGCCTGATGGCCAAGCACTGTGCAGATGCGGGCTGGGATGAGCCGATGTGGATCGAAACCACCAAGGAAGACCCCGGCGTCGGACAGGCGAAGGAAGCACTGAGCCGCGGGGCCGACATCGTTATTGCCGCCGGCGGCGACGGCACCGTACGGTGCGTAGCTGAGGTCCTTTCCGGCACCTCCACGCCCATGGGGCTCCTGCCGCTGGGCACGGGAAACCTCCTGGCCCGCAACCTCGGCATGGATGTCACCGATATTGAAGGCGCCATGGCGGGGGCCCTGACGGGCGAGGAGCGCAAGATCGACGTCGTCCGTGCGGTCCGGAGCGATCCCGACAAGGAGCAGCACTTCCTGGTGATGGCCGGTGTGGGTTACGACGCCACCATCATGGCGGACACCAACGAGGACCTGAAGGACAAGGTGGGCTGGCTGGCCTACGTCGATGCGGGCATCAGGAACCTGCCGGGCAAGCCGGTGAAGGCGAGGATCGTCATCGACGGCAAGTCAGTGATCCACCGCCGGGTCCGCAGCGTCATGGTGGGGAACTGCGGGAAGGTCCAGGGCGGCCTGGAGATCTTCCCCGACGCGAAGGTGGATGACGGCCTCCTGGACGTGGTGGTGCTGGCACCCCGGGGCAAGCTCGGCTGGTTCTCGGTTGTTGCGGGCATGATCGGCAAGGGAAAAGGCAAGGACACGTCGGTGGAGTACTTCCAGGGCAAAGAGGTGGAGATCACCCTTGAGCACGCGGATGACTACCAGCTCGACGGCGATCACGAAGGCGACAGCAGGCATGTCAGGATGACCATGCGCCCCGGCGCGCTCACCGTCAGGATGAACGCGCCGGCCGCCTGACGGTGCCGCCTGACGGTCCCGCCGGAGGCTGGGCGGCCTACCCGGCCAGCAGCCTGCCCCACCTCGGCGCAAGCAATGGAGACCCGGCAAGTTTGAGGCAGTGCCACAGCGTCACGGCCACGGAGTCCAGCACCGGTACGCCGGTTTCCTCCTCCACTTCCGCTGCGATGCTGGCGCCGTACAGGTTGGTGCACAGGTAGATCAGTGCATCCGGGCGGGCTGCCGCGAGCTCCAGCGACCCCGGCCGCATTTCGTCGTCCGTGACCCGCGCGAACGACTCGTTGTCGCTCAGCCCCAGGGCCCGGTGGCCGATGGTCTTGATGCCGTCCCGCTCGTAGGAGGCCATGATTGCGTGGTTGACGTCCGCCGTGTAGGGCGTGAACAGCCCGATCCGTTCCATGCCGAAGGACTCGAAAGCCGCCAGATAGGCGAGCGTGGACGTGGTGGCCGGGATGCCCGTCGCGTCAACGATCTCGCCGACCAGTTCGCGGTCGTGGTGGGCGCCGAGCCAGGAGCCCGACGTCCCGTTCCACGCAATGACGTCCACGTCCGCCGTCGCCAGGAGCTCGGCGGCGGCCCTCATGACAGCGGGGTCGAACTGCCTGTCCGAGGAATCGTCCAGGGCGATCCGTGTGACCGGGATCCGGGTGAAGTGGATGGTGACGTCGTCCCGGTCGCCCAGGATACGGTAGCTCTGCGGCTCCAGGCAGGTGTTGGAGGACGGCACGATCATGCCGATGCGGGTTTTGCGTACTGCGGAAGGCATGGCTGCTCCTACTTTGCTGCGGAGAGGGTGGCTGCGGCGGAAGCCGTGGCGGACGAAAGATGTTCGCGGAAGCCGTTCCGGGCCACGAAGCGTCCCACGGCGCCGGGATCGTGGAAGCCGCCGCCGTCGAGCACCACCCGCCCGGCGGAAACCACGACGGCGGGCCAGCCGGTGAGTGCCCGGCCGTCGAAGGGCGAGAAGTCAGTGCCCATGTGCAGTGAGCCGCCGTCCACCACCCGTTCCTCGGCGGGGTCGAAGACCACCAGGTCGGCGTCGAAGCCTTCGGCAACGGCCCCCTTGCCGGGAACCGCGTTGATGCGGGCCGGCCCGGCGGCGAAGACCTCCACGAAGTCCTCCACCGAACTGCCGGCGGACGCCATGGCCGTAAAGGTGACCGGCATCCGGGTTTCCACGCCGGGCAGGCCGTGCGGCATGGCGCGGATGTCGTCCGTGCGCTCGCGCTTCTGTGACAGGTCGTAGCAGGAGTGGTCCGAGGAAACAGTGTGGATGGCACCGTCGGCCAGCCGTTCCTTCAGCGCAGCGACGGTTTCGGGGCTGCGCATGGGCGGGCAGCAGGCGTACCACTCGGGGAAAACGGAGCCGTACACCGTGTCATCGAGCGTGAGGTAGTGCGGGCAGGTCTCGGAGTAGGCTTCCTGGCCGCGGGCCCGGGCTTCGGTGACCAGGTCGACGGCACCGGGCGTGGACTGGTGCACGAAGTACACCGGTGCCTTGGTGTATTCGGCCATGGCCAGGGTTTCCTTGACCGAGATTTCCTCGGCCAGTTCGGGGCGGGTCCGGTGCAGGTGTTCTATGCCGATCCTGCCGTCGTCGGCGTGCTGCTGAGTGCAGTCGGTGATGATGGGGTCATGTTCGGCGTGGATGTAGGTCAGGCCGTCCAGCCGGACCATCTCGCGCATCACTTTCAGGATGGTGTCGCCGTCCGCCATGGTGGTGCCGCGGTTGGTGGTGTACATCTTCACGGAGCGCACACCTTCGGCGGCGAGCTGCTCCAGCTGCCAGGGCACGGTCTCGTCCCAGCTGACCACGGAGCCATGGAGGGCGACGTCGCAGCGGGACTCCAGCGCCAGCTCCTTCTTGTGCAGGACGGCCGCCAGCGGGGTTTCCTGCGCGTCGCGGGGAATTCCGAAGTCGATGATGGTGGTGGTGCCGCCCCAGAGCGCGGCGGTGGAGGTGGTGCGGTAATCGTCCAGGGTGCGGAAGCGTCCGGTCACCTGGGCCACGTGGCAGTGGCCGTCCACGCCGCCGGGAATTACCAGCCGGCCGGCGGCGTCGATGGTGCGGGCAGCGGCGGGGACCGGTTCGGCAGCGTCGATGAGCTGTTCGATGCGGCCGTCGCGGACCACCACGTGGGCGTTCCGGCGGCCGGAGCTGTTGACCACGGTGCCGTGGGCGATGACGAGATCGGGAATGCGGGACATCGTTGTCCTCCTAGTTCGTTGAAGCGGCGCTCGTTGAAGCGGTGTGTGCTGTCTGTGCGGCGGCCAGGGCGGCGTCGAGGTTTTCGGAGAGTCCCTTGCGGGCCTTTGACGGCGGCGGCGCAAAGGCGCCGGCGCGGTGCGGTCCGGATTGAAGCCCGACGACGGCCTGCCGGCTGAGCGCCAGCAGCGTCTCCTTGAAGTCCTGCTGCACGGAACCGATCCCGTTGAGCGACTCATTGATGGAGCGGATGGAGGCCAGCCGGCCGCCGAGGCCGAAGCGCTCCACGCAGTCCAGGTACCAGGGCCGGATCCGGTCGGAGATGGCGATGATGGAGAAGCGGTGCCCCTGCAGGGCGGCAGCGCACAGCGCGGCCTCGGTGATGCCGATGACGGGAACGTCCGTGAGTTCCTTCAGGGCCGGCATGCCCGGATCCCCGAAGGCCGCCACAACGACGCCGTCGATGCGTCCGGCAACGCCGCCGTCGGACGTTTCCGCGGTGTATTCAGCGATGACCTCCGCCACCGCTCCGGCGGCGATCAGGGACTCAAAGCGGGTTTCGATGTATTCGACGCCGTGCCCGGCGGTGCGGACCACCAGTTCGGTGCCCGGCGAAGCGGAGCGCAGGGCTTCCGATTCAATCAGCGCCGTGACGTCGTCGCTGATATTGGGGTTGATGACGAGGAGTTTCATTTTTTCTTCCGGTGAAGGGAGGGTTCTGTTTTCTGGAAGTCGTCCGGGAACTGTTTGCGGTACTTGCCGATGTGCGACGCCGACTGGGCCGCGGCGCGGTCCGGATCACCGCTGGCGATGGCCGCATAGAGTTCGCGGTGCTCCTGGATCAGTTCGGGCAGGTCGCTCACGTGGCGGAACAGCCAGTGCATGCGGCCCTGCAGCGGCTCCAGTGCGGACCGCAGGAAGCCGTTGTCCGCGATCCGGGTGATCGCGTCGTGGAATTCGCTGTTGGCCCGGTGGGCCTCCATGACGGCGCCCTTCGCGAGGCAGCGTTCCGCGTCGTCCAGCAGCCCGTCAAGGTAGCCGAGGTCCTCCTCGGTTGCCCGGACGGCGGCGAGCCGGCAGGCCAGCACCTCCAGTGACTGGCGGACATCGAAGAGATCCTCCACGTCCTTGGGGCTGAGCGTGCTGACTTCCGCGCCGCGGGCGCCCCGGTCGCTCAGGAGTCCTTCCTGGCGCAGCATCCTGAGCGCCTCCCGGACGGGAAGCCGGGAGACATTGAATTCTGCTGCCAGGTCTCTTTCCACCAGCCGGGTGCCGGGAGCGTAGTGCCCTTCAAAGATCCTGGTGCGGAGTGTGTCCCGGACAGTCTCGCGGAGGGGGCGTTCCTTGTCCTGGGTTTCTTCTGCGGCAAGCATGGTGCTCCATTCGGGTTCTTGAGGGGTGGTGCGCTCCCGGCGCCGGGAGGAGGTGCTGCGGTGCCTAGCTTAGGGCCGCCGGGCTAGACGGGCAGGCGCTTGTTGTAATCCAGCAGCAGGACGGACACGCCCATGATGATCGCGGATCCCACGAAGTACAGCAGTGCCCAGGTGTAGGAGCCGGTGGCGCCCACGATCAGGCCGACGGCGATGGGGGTGACGAAGCCGGAGATGTTGCCGCTGAAGTTCATCGCCCCGCCGAGGACGCCGGCGTTGGTCCGGCCGCCCAGGATGGAGGGAATGCTCCAGAAGAGGCCCACCCAGCGGAGGAAGAACATCACCACGGATAGAAGTACGACGGCGGTGGTCGGGTCTGCCACGACGGTCACCCCGACGAGGCCGCCCACCACCACGACGCTGGAAATTCCCAGCAGTGTGCGCATGACGCGGTTGGCCGAGGCGCCGGCTGCCCGCCATTTGTCGGCGATGGTGCCGCCCAGGATCTCACCGACGAAGCCGGCGCCGAAGATCACGAAGGTGGACCAGCCGATGGTTTTCAGGTCGAAGCCCTTGGCCTGGGCGAGGTAGAGCGGGCCCCAGGTGAGCAGGCCGTAGAACACGCCGTTGAAGCCCAGCCAGCCGAAGCACATGGCCCAGAAGGAACGGAACTTCAGGTACGGGAGCAGGGCTCGCTTGCCTTTGCTGCCGTCCAGTTCGGCCTCCGCGTCCTCAGCTGCGTGGGAGGCTTCAATGTAGTCGACCTCGGCAGCGTTGACGCCGCGGTGCTGGCGCGGGTTGTCCCGCACGTACCACCAGACTGCGAGGCCCATGAGCACGGTGGCGGCACCGGCGATGATGAACGCCGTGCGCCAGCTGCCGGTGGAGGCGATCAAGGCGGCGATGAGGATACCGCCGAGCCCGGCACCCAAGGGGGCGCCGGCGTCAAGGATGGTGGCGCCGCGGCCGCGTTCCGATTTGTGCATCCAGATGGCGTTGAGTTTGCCGCCGGCGGGCATGACGCCGGCTTCGGTGACGCCGATGCCGAGGCGGGCGATGAACATGCTCAGGAAGCCGCCGGCCAGTCCGGAGGCGGCAGTTGCCGCTCCCCAGCCGACGCAGGAGGCGGTCATGACCTTGCGCGGGCCGTACTTGTCGATCAGCCAGCCGACGGGGATCTGCATCAGAGCGTAGGTCCAGAAGAAGGCGGAGAGCAGGAGGCCCACGAGCTCCGGCGCCAGGTTGAATTCTTTTTGGATAATGGGGAGCGCCACCGAGATGGAGCCCCGGTCAATGTAGTTGACGGCCACCAGGACAAGAAGCAGGAGGAACAGCTTCCAGCGGACGTTGGTGCGCCGTTGCACGCCGTCCTTTTGGTCTTTGGGGGACTGAAGATCTGTTGATTCGGTTTTGGCGGGTCCGGTGGATGATGTTTCGGTGCTTGGAAGAGACACAGCTTCTCCTTCACGGGGAAGATTGCGGGCAGGGATAAGACTCTGGGGCTGGGGCCGGCCGCGGCCTGGTCAGGCGGAGGCCTTGCTCTCCCGGGCTGGCTCTGGGATACGCCAATGGTGGCGCCAGCATCCAGGAGGATGATCACTTTTGGGATCCCGTTTTGGGATCCCAAAATCAAAGATAGGAGTGACCCCGCCACTGTCAAGGATTTTCCGGGCGGCGCCCGCCCGGACGCCTATTTACCGATTGTGACTGCCGGGCTCTGGTGTGTGAGCCAGGATCTCCGCGAGTTCCGCCAGCCGGTGTGCCCGCGCCGATTCCGCGGGCGTGAACGGTTCGCCCGGCCGGTAGAAGGTGATGGGGCCGTGCCACGCGGTCGGGATCTTGAGCACCGTTCCGGCGTCGGCCGAGGCGGGAGCTTCCTGGCGGCCCTCAACGGCCTCGGGGACAATCCTTGCCGACAACAGCTCCGCAACGGCCAGCGGGAGCTCATCAGGGTTGCCCGCAATCCGTGCTGCAAGGCTGAGCGCCTTAGTCTGCCCGTCCGCCATTGCCAGGGCCGTGGTGGGCCAGACATGGGGGTGCCTCCCGCCGCCGTCGCGCAGGGCATCCGTCAGTTCACGTTCGCCGAGGTTTCCGGGAGCTGACAGGACGAACTCGTCGAGCACGCCGCCCGCCACCGGATGAAGGTGGATGCTGAGGATGTTGGTGTCCAGCCGGGCAAGCGCCTGCGTGATTTTCTGGAGCGACCCTGGCTGGTCGTGCACCACTGTGCGCGCGCGCCACAGGGCCGGGGCAGTGGTCAGCCGTTTGCGGTGACGCAGGGCCGGGGCGTGCAGCCAGGTCCTCAGCATCCGCGCAGCAGAAGGTTCGGCCACCCAGATCACCAGCACTGTGGCGGTCAAGGTGAGAACCAGAACTTTGGCCACGTAGGGGAGGTGCGTCTCCACCACGGCGGCGTGCACCAGGAGCTCAATGGGCAGCATGACGGCGATGTTCGCCAACGTCAGCCGCGTTTTGGTGGGCTCCGGCATCTGGCCGCAAACTTCGCAGCTCAACTCGGCCGGTTCGGGGGACTGTGCCTTGCGCTTCATACTCACATCATGTCCGGGCGCTGTTTCAGGGGCGTTGCGGCCGCGTCACGAACGCCAACATCCCTGCAACGGCGGGGATTTCGGAGTACTTGCTCCGTCTGGAAGCGCAAGCCAGTAGTGCCCCGCAACAGCCTTGGTCGCGGACGTCTCCACGTAGACCCGGGTGTCCAGAGTTAGCAGGCGTGCACGTAGTTTACGGTGTGACCACCTAGGGCTCCGCTACCCTTCCGGGTACTCCCCGTCCGTCGCCCCAACACCCTGAAGACAAAGCCGGGTAGGTGGCCCTCGTGACGCGCTGGCAGGCCCACGGCTTGTATAGGGGGAGGCACCAACAGGTGCCGCCTACCAAGGGTCGGGGGGATAGTCAATGGCGACGTCGCCTGCCGGCATATCGCGTTCATCCTCCGTGAGTGTGCGGGGGCCGGAATGAGCCAACTGGGGAAAACCAGCCCGTTCGTCATGAAGTTGCTCGGGTCCGGAGGAGGTTCCGGGACCGTCGCCAGCCCGGTGCGCGCTGCCGGGGGATCCGCCGTCGGGAGTTCCCCCGGAGGCCCGGAAGGGCAGCCGGCCGCACGCAGGCCCTCCGGCCGCGAATGGGCCCGCTACCTGGCCCGGGTCCTCCACCTGACCGACTCCCTGCTGGTACTTCTTTCGGTGCTTATCGGGTACGTGATCCGGTTCGACGGCGGGCACTCCTTTGCGGAAAGCCGCGACAACGCCCTGGGCGCCGTCCTGGCTGCCGGCCTCGCGGTGTCATGGATCGGCGCCCTTCACTTCTACCGGACGCGGGACCCGAAGGTCCTGGGCGTCGGTTCCAGCGAATACAAGCGTGTGGCTGTTGCCACTACCCGGGTTTTTGGCCTGCTGGCGGTGTTCCTGGTGGTATTCCGGCTGGAACCGGCGTGGGCATTCTATGTGGCCTCATTCCCCTTGGGGCTTTTGGTGCTGGTGGGTAACCGGTGGCTCGCACGCCGGTGGTACAACCGGAAGCAGGCCGACGGCCAGTTCCTGGTGAAGGCCATAGTCATTGGCCAGCCGGAGGATGTCCGCTACGTGCTCGGCCGGATCGCCAAGAAGACCGGCGCGGCCTACGAGATCCTGGGGGTGTCCCTGCCGGGTGCCCGCAGGGGCATGATGCTCGACGTCGACGGTCGCCGGGTTCCGGTGCTGTCCTCCACCGACGACGTTGTCCGGACCGTGGGAAAGTACGGTGCCGAGGCAGTCATCGTGGCGGGACCGGTGCCCGGAGGCAACCAGTACATCCGGGAGCTGGGATGGCGGCTGGAAGAGCACCGCGCAGAACTCGTTCTGGCATCCACTCTGACCAACGTTGCCGGACCACGGATTCACTGGCGGCCCGTGGAGGGGCTGCCGCTGATGCATGTGGACGTCCCGCAGTACAGCGGCGGAAAACATGTGCTCAAGCGGCTCCTGGACATGGCGGGCGCCTCCGTGGCCCTGGTCCTGCTGTCGCCGCTGTTCCTGGCGCTCGCCGTCGTCGTGAAGCGGAACGGTCCGGGACCGGTGTTCTTCAAGCAGGAGCGCGTCGGCAAGGCCGGCCAGCCCTTCAGGATGATCAAGTTCCGGTCCATGGTCACGGACGCCGAAGCATCGCTCGGTGCCCTCATGGCAAGCAACCAGGGTGCCGGCGTGCTGTTCAAAATGCAGGACGACCCGCGCGTGACCAGCTGCGGACGCTGGATGCGCCGCTACTCCCTTGACGAACTGCCGCAGTTCTGGAATGTCCTCACCGGTGAAATGAGCCTGGTGGGACCGCGCCCTCCGCTGCAGCGCGAAGTGGAGGCCTACGAACGGCACACCCACCGCAGGATGCTGATCAAACCGGGCATCACCGGCCTCTGGCAGGTCAACGGCCGCTCGGACCTGCCCTGGGACGAGGCCGTCCGCCTCGATCTCTACTACGTCGAAAACTGGTCGATCATGGGGGACGTCATCATCATGTGGCGGACCTTCAAAGCAATGTGCATGCCTGCGGGCGCGTATTAAGTGGAGGGGACAGATATGGAATCGTCACAGGAGTCCTACCGCCGGGACCTTGATCTTATGGCATCAGCGGCGCCGCTGCGGGCGGCCGTTATTGGCGCCGGCTACTGGGGGCCAAACCTTGCCCGGAACTTCAAGGCCAGCCCGGACTGGCAATTGGCCGCGATCGTGGACATGGACCGGGACCGCGCGGCGAAGCTCGCGGCATCGCACGGGGGCGTGCCGGTCTGCGAATCCATCGATGAGCTGCTGGATACGGTCGACGTCGATGCAGTGGCCATTGCCACTCCGGCGCACACCCACCACGGCATCGCCCTGACAGCATTGCGCGCGGGAAAGCATGTGCTGGTGGAAAAGCCCCTGGCCGACAGCCGGGCCAAAGGCGTGGAGATGGTTGCAGAAGCGGAGAGCCGCGGGCTGGTCCTGATGGCAGATCACACGTACTGCTACACCCCCGCCGTCCTGAAGATCCGGGAACTGATTGCGGACGGATCCCTGGGCGAGATCCTGTTCATCGACTCGGTCCGGATCAACCTGGGGCTGGTGCAGCCGGATGTGGACGTGTTCTGGGACCTCGCTCCGCATGACCTGGCGATCATTGATTTCATCCTCCCCGGTGGCCTCCGTCCTGCTGAAGTGGCGGCCCACGGCGCGGACCCCCTGGGCACAGGGCGGGACTGCGTAGGGCACCTCACCTTTGCGCTGCCGAATGATGCCATGGCCCACGTGCACGTGAACTGGCTCAGTCCCACCAAAATACGCCAGATGGTGGTGGGCGGTTCCCAGCGGACCCTCGTCTGGGATGACCTGAATCCGCAGCAACGGCTGAGCGTGTACGACCGCGGCGTCAGCCTGGACCGGAAATACCGCTCGGCCGCTGAAAAGAAGGCATTCGCCATTTCGTACAGGCTGGGCGACACCTGGTCCCCCGCACTGCCGGAACACGAGGCCCTCGGCCAGATGGTGGCGGAGTTCGCCAGCAGCATCTGGCATCAACGGCCTGCGCGGACGAGCGGGACATCCGGCTTAAGGGTGCTGTCGGTGCTGGAGGCGGTCAGCCGCAGCCTCAGTGGCGACGGACAGTCGGTTGCCGTCGCCGGAAATGAAACCCAGTTGGAGGGACGGCGATGAGCACGCTGCAAGGCGCCCGGGTCCTGGTCACCGGCGGAGCCGGCACCATCGGATCCACGATTGTTGACCACCTCATCACCGCCGGCGTTGAGCGGATAACCGTCCTGGACAATCTGGTCCGCGGCCGCCGCGCCAACCTCGATGACGCCGTTGCCACCGGCAGGGTTGAACTGGTCGAAGGGGACCTGCGCGACCGGGATCTTGTCCACGACCTTACCCGCGGCAAGGACATCGTCTTCCATCAGGCCGCCATCAGGATCACCCAGTGCGCGGAGGAGCCGCGGCTCGCCCTGGAAGTCCTGGTGGACGGCACCTTCAATGTATTCGAGGCAGCCGCGGAGCACGGAGTGGGCAAGCTGGTGGCGGCCTCCAGCGCCTCGGTGTACGGGATGGCGGAGGAATTCCCCACCACGGAACGTCACCACCACCACAACAACGACACGTTCTACGGTGCCGCGAAGTCCTTCAACGAGGGAATGGCCCGCAGCTTCCGGGCCATGACCGGACTGGACTATGTCCTGCTGCGCTACTTCAACGTCTACGGACCCCGGATGGACGTGCACGGCCTCTACACGGAGGTGCTGGTCCGCTGGATGGAGCGCATCGCGGACGGTCAGCCGCCGCTGATCTTCGGCGACGGACGGCAGACCATGGATTTCATCCACACCCGGGACGTGGCCCGCGCCAACATCCTGGCGGCGGGCAGCGGCGCCTGCGAGGGTGTCTACAACGTGGCCAGCGGGGAAGAAACCAGCCTCCTTGAACTCGCCGAGGCACTGCTGCGGGCCATGGACTCCGACCTGCAGGTGGAGCACGGCCCGGACCGCGCCATCAACGGTGTGGTCCGCCGCCTCGCGGATACCTCGGCCGCCCGGCTGGACCTGGGCTTCGCGGCCGAGACCGGGCTTGAGGACGGTCTCCGGGAACTCGTTGACTGGTGGCGTCCGCTGCGCGGCGAGATTGCCGCCGCCCGGGTGGGTGGCGTGCGGTGACCATCAGCCAGGATCAGGCGGTGAGCCGGATCAATGTCATGAAGCCGTGGCTCGGAATCGAAGAAGCGGAGGCTGTCGCGGAGGTGATCGCGTCCGGCTGGGTGGCCCAGGGTCCCCGGGTGGCGCAGTTCGAGGAAGCCTTTGCCGCCGCCCAGGATGCGGTGCACGCCGTTGCCGTTTCCAACTGCACCACGGCGCTGCACCTGGCGCTCAAGGTGGCGGGCATCGGGCCGGGCGACGACGTGGTGGTGCCATCGTTCTCCTTTATTGCCACCGCCAACGCCGCCGGCTACGTAGGTGCGAGGACGGTGTTCTGCGATGTTGAAGAGGAGACCGGCAACGTGTCCGCCCGGACCATCGCCGCTGCGCTGACCCCGGCCACCCGGGCAGTGATCGTGGTGGATCAGGGCGGAATGCCGGTGGACCTCGATCCCATCCGGACCCTGTGCGACCCCCTGGGCATCACCGTCGTCGAAGATTCAGCCTGCGGGGCGGGCTCCACGTACCGCGGCCGGCCCGTGGGAGCCGGCGCGGACGTGGCCGCGTGGTCCTTCCACCCGCGCAAGATCCTAACCACCGGCGAGGGCGGGATGCTGACCACGCTGAACGCAGAGTGGGCCGGCCGTGCGCGAAGGCTGCGGGAACACGCCATGAGCGTTTCCGCCAATGACCGCCACGCCGCGCTCCTGGCCCCGGCGGAAGAGTACCTGGAAGCCGGGTTCAACTTCCGGATGACCGACATGCAGGCGGCGGTGGGGCTGGTGCAGCTGGGGCGGCTGGGGGAGGCCGTAGCCCGCCGTCGCGAGATCGTTGCCGGCTACCAGTCGGGACTGGACAGCGTCGGGGGCCTGCGGTTCGTCCGTGATCCGGCGTACGGCACCAGCAATTTCCAGTCCTTCTGGGTGGAGGTCCTGCCCTCGTTCCCCCTCAACCGTGAGGAGCTTTTGGAGCGGCTGGCACTCGACGGCATCTCGGCCCGCCGGGGGATCATGGCCGCGCACCGACAGCCTGCTTACTCGGGGCGGGACACCGGAGACGCGGACCTGACCGTCACCGAACGGCTTACGGACAACACCCTGATCCTTCCGGTGTACCACCAACTGACGCCGGACGAGCAGTCCCGGGTCCTGGGGTCCATCCTGCTGGCGGGCGGTGAGGGAACCCGTGGCTGACCTTATTCTCATCGCTGCCAGCGGGCTCGCCCGCGAAGTCCTGGCCACGGTCCGCGACAGCGGCCAGTTTGACGTTGTGGGGATTCTCGACGACGACGCCGGCAGGGCAGGTACCACCATGGACGGATCGCACATCCTGGGACCGGTCAGCCACGCACTCAATTATCCGGACGCGAAGGCGGTGATCTGCGTGGGCGCAGGCAGCACCCGGGCCGGGATCGTAGCGAGGCTTGCCGGGCTCGGGTTCCCGGACCGCCGCTATGCCACAGTGGTTGACGCCTCGACGCGCCTCCCGGAGGGGTGCCGGATCGGCCACGGCAACATCCTGCTGGGCCACGTCACCCTGACAGCCGACGTCACCATTGGCAACCATGTGGTGATCATGCCCGCGGTGACCCTCACGCACGACGACGTGGTGGAGGATTTTGCCACGTTTGCCGCCGGCGTATCCCTGGGCGGAGGAGTCCGTGTGGGGCGCGGGGCGTATTTGGGCATGAACTCCTGCGTGCGCGAACGGACCACAGTCGGCACGGGTGCCACCGTGGGGATGGGGGCTGCGGTCCTGGCCGACGTTCCGGCAGGTGAGACCTGGGCCGGTGTTCCCGCGCGGGCCATTGAACGAACCATGCAAACGGCTGCTGCTCCAGGAGGCGGACGATGACTATCTCACCAACTTTTCCCCTGTCCGTGCCCCTCGTGGACCTCGGTGCGCAACAGCGCGAAATCGCCGATGAAGTGGAGAGCGGCATCAGGCAGGTCTTCGCACGGACCTCTTTCATCGGCGGCCCGGAAGTTGCAGAGTTCGAGCAGGCCTACGCCGGATTTGTCAGGGCCCGGCATTGCGTCGGCGTCGCCAACGGCACCGATGCGTTGGAGCTGGGGCTCCGTGCTGTCGGGGTCAGGGCCGGAGGCGAGGTCATCCTGCCAGCCAACACCTTCATTGCCACAGCCGAGGCCGTAAGCCGGATCGGCGCGGTCCCGGTACCTGTGGACGTGGACCCGGACTACCTGCTTATCGATCCGGCGCGGGTCAGTGAGGCAGTAACTGAGGCAACCCAGGCTGTCGTGGCCGTACACCTGTTCGGGCAGACTGCTTTTGTTGAAAGGCTAAGGGCCGCTGCTGCCAGGTGCGGGGCCGCTATTGTCGAAGATGCGGCACAGGCCCAAGGCGCATCCCGTCATGGCCGGTCTGCCGGCACTCTGGGAAGCGTTGCAGGGACCAGCTTCTACCCCGGCAAGAACCTTGGGGCGGCCGGTGACGCCGGAGCCGTCCTGACAGATGACGACGAGATTGCGGCCCGGGTCCGCCTTCTGGGCGCCCATGGGAGCTCGGTCAAGTACGAGCATGACGAGATCGGCATGAATTCCCGCCTGGACACGATCCAGGCAGTGGTGCTCAACTCCAAACTGCGGCGCCTTACGGCCTGGAACGAACGACGGCGGGAGGCCGCCGCCCGTTATTCGGAGATGCTCAGGGGCATCCCGGGCATTGTGCTGCCGCGCACGGCCGACGGGAACGTTGACGTTTGGCACCTTTACGTGATCCGGGTCCTGGACCGGGACCGCCTGCTCACCGCGCTGAATGAGGCGGGGATCGGTGCCGGCATCCACTACCCCGTGCCGATGCACCTCAGCCGTGCCTACCGGTACCTAGGGCTCACCCGCGGCGCGTTTCCCGTCACCGAAGAAGCCGCGGCAACCATGCTCTCCCTGCCGATTTACCCGCACATCACGGCACAGCAGCAGGAGTACGTCATCAGCCAGTTGCTCGCCGCCATGGAGCGGCCATGAGACAAGCAAAAAGTGCACCCGGGGCCTCAAACGCGTTCGCATGGAGCCTTCTGAACACCCTGATCTCCAGGGTGGGCACGCTCGGCATTGGAATCGTGCTGGCGCGGGTGTTGGGACCGGAGTCCTTCGGCACCTTTGCAGTGGCCCTGGTGGCACTAATGGCCGTGCTTAGCTTCAATGAACTTGGCGTTTCCCTGGCGATCGTCCGGTGGCCCGGCGACCCCGCAAAGATAGTGCCCACCGTCAACACAATATCCGTGGCAGGCAGCGGCATCTTCTGCGCAGGAGCCGTCTTCGCGGCACCCGCGTTTACGGCGGCCATGGGCGATCCGGAGGCCACGGACGTGGTTCGCGTCCTCATCCTCAGCGTCTTCGTCAACGGTGTAGTGGCCTCTCCCGCGGCCCTGCTGCAGCGCGATTTTAAGGAAAAGACGCGTCTGGGAATCGACCAGGTCAACGTCTGGACAGGTGCGGTCCTGTCCGTTGTCCTGGCGTTGGCGGGCATGGGCGCCATGGCACTTGCGGTGGGCAGGGTGGCCGGAAGCCTGGTTTCCGGTGCCATGTTCCTCGCAGCCTCGCCCCTGCCATACCGCTTCGGACTGGACCGCGGCCAATTCGTCCCGCTGCTCAGGTTCGGGCTGCCGTTGGCCGGGACCAGCATAATTTTCTTCGCGGTTGGCTACGCCGACCAGCTGACTGCCGGGAGCATGCTGGGACCGGCGGCGCTTGCCTTCTACGTCCTCGCGTTCAACCTCTCTAACTGGCCCGTCAGTATCCTGGCCCAGCCCCTCCGCCGGGTGGCACCTGCCGCGTTTTCGGCACTCCAGCAGGACAAGGGGGCCTTGAATTCGACGTTTGTTTCTGTGGTGGCTGTCCTGGCCGCGGCAACGCTGCCGCCCGTGATGTTCGTGGCAGGCAGTGCGGTGCCCCTTGTTGATCTTGTCTACGGTAGGGACTGGCTGCCCGCGGCTGCCGCACTTTCTTGGCTGGTAGCGGCCGCCGTCAGCAGGATCTTCTCGGACCTGGCCTACGACTTCATGGTTGTCCAGGGCAGGTCCGGCACGGTATTCGTCATTCAGGCGGGCAGCCTGCTGGTGCTGGTGCCGGCCCTGGCAGCGGGCGCGGCGCTGAATGGGCTGCCCGGCCTGGCCTTTGCGCAGGCACTCGTCTCAGGTTGCGTTCTGTTGCCTCTCTACCTGTGGCACGTCTCCCGAACAGGCGTTTCCCTGCGGGCCCTTTGTTCAGTGGTGTGGGTACCTGCACTGGCTTCCATCGTCGTCGGTGCGTCATCGTTTGGCCTGGCCGGCTGGCTCCCCACGCCTTGGCTGGAACTCCCCATAGGCGCGGCCCTGGCAGCTTCCACAGCTGCGGGATTGCTCTACTGGCGTCGGGACGATGTGAAACTGCTGAGGAACGTGGGTCGTCGCGAGGCGCGCCCGGACGTCGCGGAGCTGGTCCGATGAGGATTCTTGTCTACCCCCACGACCTTGGCATCGGCGGAAGCCAGATCAATGCCATCGAGCTTGCCGGAGCTGTTCACAGGATGGGCCACGAGACAATCGTGTTCGGACGTCCGGGCCCGCTTGTTGAAAAAATCCGCGGGCTGGGGCTGGAATTTGTGGCTGCGCCGAAGATGGGCAGGCGGCCCTCGATGGCAGCTACCCGGGCGCTGGGCGAGCTGGCCGAACGCCGGAGAATCGATGTTCTGCACGGCTATGAATGGCCGCCATCGCTGGAGTGCTACCTGGCTGCACGGCGGCTGCCCGGGGTGTCTGCGGTTTCCACCGTCATGTCCATGGCAATCGCCCCGTTCATCCCCAAGCACGTTCCCCTGACAGTGGGGACCCATCAAATCGCCGAAACGGAAGTTGCCCTCGGCCGCTCGGCCGTTACCGTGCTGGAGCCCCCCGTCGACCTTGACGCGAACCGCCCCGGCCTCGAGCTTGCCCAGGAGGAGCTCAGGAAGATCTGGGGTGTCGCGGACGGAGCTTATGTAGTGGCGGTCGTTTCCCGGCTGGCCCGGGAGCTCAAGCTGGAGGGCATCCTCAGCGCTATGGATGCCGTTGCGTCCCTCCCCGCCGCAATGCGGGTTTGCCTGCTTATCGCCGGGGACGGCCCTGCCGGAGCGGAAGTTTCGGAGCGGGCGGACCAGATCAACATCCGTACCGGACGGCGGACGGTTGTCCTGACCGGCGAACTCGCCGACCCCCGGGCAGCCTACGATATGGCAGACGTCTGCCTTGGCATGGGCGGATCAGCTCTGCGGGCGTTGGCCTTCGGAAAACCGCTGGTAGTGCAAGGAGAAGCAGGTTTCTGGGAGCTTCTTACGCCGTCCTCGCTCGAGAACTTTCTGTGGCAGGGATGGTACGGCGTGGGCGGCGGGCAGTCAGGCGGTGCTTCCGCCCTCCGCCAGATACTTTGCGACATCCTGCCGGCCGAACGGCTCCGGGCCGAGCTTGGCGCCTTCGGCAGGCGCGTTGTTGAGCACCGCTTCTCGTTGGGGCATGCTGCAGAGGCCCAGCTGGACATTTACAGCGCGGCCCTGGAAACACGGTCCAGCGGCCGCGTTGCCTACATCGGCGACGTCGAGGCGGCCGGCCTCTTCCTCCGCTACAAGGCCCGCCGGCTGCAGGCGCGCCTGGCCGGACGGGGCACGGCTGACGATTTCAACGCCCGCCCGGTCGCGGCAGCGCCGTCGCTGCAGACATTTCCCGCGGGACGTGCCACATGACCGCCGGGGGCCCCGTTGTCTGGATGGCCGGCACCAACTGGGATGCTGTTGCGGGGACCGACAAGTGCCTGGTCAGGGCCCTTGCCAAGACCCGGCCGGTGATGTGGGTGGACCCGCCTGTCCCTGTTCGGAAGCCTCTTCGAAGTGGAATAAGGACTGCCGGGACTGCAGGCCACGGGGCAGGCAGCGCACCGCGACTGGAACAGGTAGGCGATTCCCTGCTGCGGCTGAAAGTGTCGGCGCCGCCCGGAGTGACACGGCCGTTCATCCGGCGGATCACGGCATGGTGGCTGGAGCGCGCCATCCGGGCTGCGGTGGCCCGGATCGGGTGGGAACCCGCGGCTGTTGTCTCAGCCATGCCGCTGGCCCGCTTCCCGCGCAAAACCGCCGGGCTCAAAATTGTGTTCCTGACCGACGACTGGCTCGAAGGCTCCCGCCTGATGGGCTTGTCACGGGCGGCCGTCCGGCGCGTGCTGGAATCGAATCTGTCACGGGCCGACGGCATTGCTGCAGTTTCTGAGGAGCTGCTGATCCGGCTCGGTGGTTTCCGCCCGGCAGATGCCCCCGCGGGGACTGCCACCGCTGCTTTGACGTCGCCAGGGGCTGGCTGTCGGCCTGCCCACGCCGTGATTCCCAATGGCTGCCCGGAGCCTCCGGCCGGCATGCCCGCCGCGCCACGCGAGCCTGCCGCCTGCCTGGTCGGTCAGCTCAACGAAAGGCTGGACCTTGATGTGCTGGAAGCCGTCCAGGCTGCCGGAATCGCGATGACAGTCATCGGACCCCGTACCGACCGCAATCCCGCATATGGGCGCCGGCTGGATGCCTTCCTCGCTGCTGAGAACGTCCACTGGATGGGCGAGCTTTCCGCGGCGGAGTTGGGTGGCCAGTTGGCGAGGTTCGGGGCTGGCATGACTCCGTATGCCGACTCCTCTTTCAATCGCGCAAGCTTTCCGCTGAAAACGCTCGAGTATCTGTCGGCGGGGCTCGGGGTGGTTTCAACGGACATTCCTTCTGCCCGCTGGCTGAACACGGGTCTGATCTCGTTGCGCTCAAACCCGCAGGAATTTGCGCTAGCCGTCAAAGCTGCCCTGGCACAACGGAATGACGGGGAGCACGAGCGGCTGAGGAAGCAATTCGCCGCCGGACATACGTGGGCGGCACGGGCCGTTGACTTTCAGCATTTCCTTGACCGCGCTGGGCACCACCGCGCGGGGCCTGGTGCCGCTGTAACTGCCGGACTGTCCGGGGAGGACCAAGCATGAACACCATCGCCGTACTCACGCCTTCGTACCGTCCCGATTTCGAGGGGTTCGCCCGGCTTCACCGATCGGTACTGGAATTCACGGATGACTCTGTTGTGCACCACGTGATCGTTCCCCGTGCTGATCGGGAAATGTTCCGGACACTGAAGTCATCGCGGCTGAAGATCTGGATCGTGGACGATCTGCTTCCTGCCGGATTCGTGGCGACGGACGCTTGGGCGGCACATGTCCGCCGGGTCGCCTTTCTGCCGGACAGGGCGGCATTTTCGGCTGTTAACCTGCGCCGGCCTTGGCCCCCGGTGCGTGGCTGGATCATGCAGCAGCTGATGAAGCTGGCTGTCAGCACACGCTTGGATGCCGATGCTGCCGTCATCATCGACTCCGACGTCGTGATCCTGCGCCGTATGACCGCTGATCTGTTCATTCGCGATGACATTGTGCGCTTCTATTCGAAACCGCAGGCCGTCACCTGCGGAATGGACCGCCACGTGCAGTGGACAAGGGCGGCACACCGTTTGCTGGGGCTTCCGGCTCCCGAGGGGGACGCTCATCCTGACCATATTGCGGGAATTACCACCTGGGATCCCGCACTGGTAGCTGCTTGCCTGCAAAGAGTCGAAGAAGTGGCCGCCGCCCCGTGGTTCAGGACCATTACTTCGGAGCTTCATTTCTCCGAGTGCATTCTGTACGGCACCTTCGTGCGGCACTTCGCTACGGAGCGGCAGCGCTCCTTCACTGAACCCACCACGCTGTGCCACAGCTACTGGGACCCGGTGCCGCTGACTGAGGCCCGGGCCGGACAGTTCATCGCTGACTTCGGCCCCACTGACATCGCGGTCCACATCCAGTCCAACTCCGTCACCGGCGAGGAAGTCACACGGCACGTGTTGGATGCCCTGAGGGCGGAGGCCAGACGATGAGGACCGACGCCGGGCGCAGAACGGTTTCGCTGCTGCTTGCGCTGTACCTTGCCGTCCTGGCGTGCGTGGGCTTCTGGCCCACTCCCGTGGAACGTCCAGTTTCCGGTCTCCTGCGGAGTTTCCTGCAGGTCCTGCAGGAGCAGCCATTGACGGCGGCAATCCGGTCCGGGCATCTGGAGCTGGCCGCCAATGTGCTGCTGTTCGTGCCGCTCGGGTTACTGATTGCCAGCCTGCTGCCCGCCCGCCGCTGGTGGCTTGCCGCGGTGGCAGGGCTGCTGGGTTCCGGTGCCATTGAGTCGGTCCAATTCCTCGCTCTCGACGAGCGGCAGGCGGGCCTGCGGGACATCGCCACCAACACGCTGGGCGCGCTGCTCGGTGCGCTTGCAGTCGTTTGGGTGCGGCGCCGGCACAGGGCACCAATAACAACGCCGGCTTCCGGCACCACCGTCCCCGGGAGGAACGACATGATCACCATCGCCGCCACGGCTGACGTGGAAGACTCCGCCTGCATTGGAGAAGGCTCCAGGATCTGGCATTTGGCCCAGATCAGGGAAGACGCCATTCTGGGCAGTAATTGCAACATCGGCCGGGGAGCCTATGTAGGGCCGGCCGTCCAGTTGGGCGACAACTGCAAAGTCCAGAACTACGCCCTGGTCTACGAACCGGCGCGTTTGTCCGACGGCGTCTTCATTGGACCCGCGGCCGTGCTTACCAACGACCTGCACCCGCGCGCCATCACCCCTGACGGAACCCTCAAGGGATCCGAGGACTGGGTCGCCGTCGGTGTGACCATCGGCAAGGGCGCCTCCGTCGGTGCACGGGCCGTGTGCATCGCCCCCCTCACTATCGGTGAGTGGGCCACCGTGGCGGCCGGCGCCGTCGTGACCCGGGATGTTCCGGCCTTTGCGGTGGTGGCCGGGGTGCCGGCGCGGCAAATGGGCTGGGTGGGTGAGGCGGGCCATCCGCTCAAGCAGGACGACGGCGGCAGCTGGCTTTGCCCCGTCACCGGGCGCCGCTATTTCGAAACCAAAGGGCAGCTCGTGCCCGCCGACGAGTGTTAAGGAGGCGACGTGGAAAACCTGGACGCCGACAAAGTCATCCTGGGCGGCACTCCCGTTGACCTGATGGATCCTGAGCCTGCCCTGGAACTCATCCTGGCCCGCGCCGGTCAGCGGGGGCTGCCGCCCCTCGGTGTTGCCTCCGTCAACCTGGACCACCTGCACCACTTCGGTGCCGGCGGCCGCTGGGAGGGCACGCTGCACGCCGACCCGGCCAGTACTGTCGACTGGCTCTACCTCCTCGACGGCGCACCGCTGGTGTCGCAATCCCAACGGCTCACCGGGCATCGCTGGCCGCGGCTGGCAGGAAGCGACCTGGCCTCGCCGCTCTTGGACCGGGCCGAGCAACTGGGACTCCGGGTTGGTTTCCTCGGCGGTTCCAAGGAGAACCAGCAGCTTCTGGCCCAAAAGATCGCCGCGGAGCATCCAGGCCTCCAGGTCGCGGGAATGTGGTCCCCCGGCCGGGAAGAACTGGCCTCCGCGTGCGACTCCGAGCGGATCGCGGTAGACATTGCAGCCGCGGGCACCCAGATCCTCTACGTGGGACTTGGCAAGCCACGGCAGGAGCTCTGGATCGACCACTACGCCGCCCTGACCGGTGCCGCCGTGCTGCTGGCCTTCGGCGCAGCGGTGGACTTCCTGGCCGGAAGGGTGCAGCGCGCCCCCCAATGGGCCAGCGATCACGGGCTGGAATGGGGCTACCGGCTGGCCCTGGAACCCAAACGGCTCGCCAGCCGCTACCTGGTCGACGGGCCGCCGGCCTACATCAAGCTGCGAACCGCATCGTGCACAGTGCCCCACCACCGGTCGGAGCCAGCGCCGTCGGCTGCTCCCGCTCCGCGGACCCCCGGCCGCTTCACCGGACCCGCCGGCGCAGCGGATGCCGTCGTCGTCGTCGTAACCTACAACAGCGCCAACGGCGTCGGGCCGCTGTTGCAGAGCCTGCGGGAGGAGACGGCGGATCTCACGCTGCGCGTCCTGGTGGCGGACAATTCGTCCAGCGACGGCACCCTGGCACTGGTGCGCGGCGACCATCCGGACGTCTTCGCCTTCGCCACCGGAGGCAACCTGGGATATTCCGGCGGCATCAATGCCGCCATGCGACGGGCCGGTGACAGCGCCGCCGTGGTGATTCTCAACCCCGATGTCACCGTAGAACGCGGAAGCCTGAAAACCATGATGCACCGGCTGCGTTCCTCCCGCGCCGGGGCCGTCGTTCCGCGCCTCCTGGACGAAAGCGGCGCCACGAGCCCCTCCATTTACCGCGAGCCGAGCCTGGCCACCGCGGTGGGAGACGCACTGATGGGACGGCGGTTCCCGGACCGGCCCGGCTGGCTTGCCGGCACCGACTACAGCCCGGAGAGCTACGCCCACCCGCACACCGTGCACTGGGCCACCGGGGCTGCGCTGATGGTTCGCCGCAGCCTCGCCGACTCTTTGGCGTGGGACGAGTCCTACTTCCTTTATTCGGAGGAGGTCGATTTCTTCCGCGGCCTGCGCACGATGGGCGAAACCATTTGGTACGAGCCGGCGGCAGTCATGACCCATGCCGGTGCCGGATCGGGCACGTCGCCGAAACTCAATGCCCTGTTGGCCGTCAACCGCGTGCGGTACATCCGCAAGTACCATTCCTCCGCCTACGCCAAGGTGTTCCACGGGACCGTGGTACTTTCCGAGCTGCTCCGGTGCTGGAAGCCGGACCGTCGGGGGGTGTTGCGGACGGTCTTGGACGAAGTCAGCTGGAGCGCTTTGCCGGGCGCCACCAGGGACCCCGATCCCGTATTCTTTCCGGCTGGTTCGGTGGTTATCCCGGCGCACAACGAGGCCAGCGTGATCGCCCGCACGCTGGGCCCTCTTGCCCCGCTCGCTGCGGCCGGGCAGATCGAAGTGATTGTGGTCTGCAACGGCTGCTCGGATGACACGGCCGCGATCGCCCGGGGTTTCGAGGGTGTGACGGTTCTGGAAATCGGGCGGCCATCCAAGCCGGCCGCCCTCAACGCCGGCGATGCCGCCGCCACGAAGTGGCCCAGGATTTATCTGGACGCGGATGTGCAGATCAGCCAGCGTGCAATGCGGGATGTGTTGAGGGCGCTCGAACCCGGCGGACCGCTGGCCGCTCGCCCGGCTGTCCAGTTCGATCTTCAGGACGCGCATCCGCTGATCCACTCCTACTACCGCACGCGGCTGCGGCTGCCCTCAGCCCGAAGCCGGCTGTGGGCCGGAGGGGTCTATGGCCTGTCGGAACAGGGGCGCAGGCGCTTCAAGGAATTCCCGGACCTGACAGCGGACGATCTCTTCGTCGATCGGCTTTTCGAACCATCGGAAAAAGCTGTCCTCGACGTCGATCCCGTAATAATCCGGCCGCCCCGGACCCCTAGGGATCAGGTGGCAGTCCTGCACCGCGTATACCGGGGCAACGCCGAGCAGAATGGCGACGACGGCCAGCACAGTACCGCCCGGCAGACTCTTGCGGAAGTATTGCGCTCTGTTCGCGGCCCCCTCTCCGCCGTTCACGCCGCGGTGTATTTGGGCTTCGCGGTTGCAGGCAGGCAGGGGACGGCGCGATCGGGGACGTGGGAACGGGATGACAGCAGCCGCGCGTCGGCGGGGCAAGGAACAGCGGGCTGATGAACAACACCGAACTCCCGACGGCAGAGGGCACGACGAACACCGGGCCACCGTGGCTGCTCAAGGCAACCATGTTATCGGTCATGCTCTTCCCCCCGTACATGGTGCTGGCACCGGTCGGGGCCAGCGGAAGCGTGCCGCAGATACTGGCATTGGGTCTTTTCGGGCTCTGGGCCGCCTCGTCGGTGCTCGCGCTGCATGATCCGGTGATCTTCCGGCATCCGGGACGGGCCGCCGTCCTGCTGCTGCTCCTGGCGTCCTGCCTTAGCTATGCCCATCTCTTTGCCGGCCTCAGCGGGGCCAGCACCGTCGAGGGCCGTGCCGCCGCGGACCGCTGGATGCTCCTCATCTTCGCAGCGGCCGGTATCGCTTTTGTGACCACCGAATCCGTCCGGAACCTCAAGGACGCGATGGCCGTTGTCCGGAGCGTCCTGGCCGGTGGCGCTGCATGCTGCATCGTCGCCATCATCCAATTCACCACCCACACGAACCCGATGGAGTGGTTCAAAGTGCTCATGGTCGGATTCTCCGAAAATGGAGACTTCGACGCCTTCCAGGCTCGCGGTGCACTGTTGAGGGTAGCCGGTACCACGCTGCACCCCATCGAACTCGGAGTAGTCACGGCCATGCTTCTCCCGCTGGCGGTCTGGCGGGCGCTGTACGACACAAAGGGAAGGAAGAAATTCCACTGGATTGCGGTGGGCCTCTTCGTGCTGGCGAACACCATGACTGTTTCGCGGTCGGGGCTGCTGAGTCTCGTCATCGCCGTGGTGGTCACGGTGCCTTTCCTGCCAAAGCTTGCCAAACAATGGGCTGCAGTCATAGTGCCAACGGGTGCGGCCGCACTGTTCGTCGGAGTGCCGGGCCTGATCTCAACTCTGTTCAATTCCGCCACGGCAGGCACCTCCGACGCATCCATTACCTACCGCACAGAGGATTACCCTTTGGCCCTGCGTCTGGTCGAGGAACGCCCGTGGCTCGGAACCGGGCCCGGCACGTGGATTCCAACGCAGGCGTTGGACATCTTCGATAACGAGTACCTGCTGGTGGCTGTGACGATGGGCGTTATAGGGCTGATAGCACTGATCGCTTACCTTGTTGTCCCTCCGCTGGCAGCGTTGGCTGCGGCGCGGAATGCGGTCGGAACAGAGCTGAAGTTGCTGGCCGCATCTTCTGCAGCGGCGGGCCTGATTGCCACCGTGGCATCGGGGACTTTCGACTCGATGTCATTCCCGGTTTTTGCTTTGATCTGTCCATTTTTCATAGGTCTGTCAGGTGCCACCTGGCTGATGGTAAGAAATCAACAGGACCCGGCTCGGAACACTGTCCCACTCTGGGCAGAACCCGGCAAGGTCCCCTGGGGGTAGGAAGAAACCATGGATCCAATTTCGGTGATAAAGACCCTCTGGCGGCACAAGTGGGTGGCCATGCCAGTCGTTCTGCTGACGATAGCTGCCTGTGTCTACGTCATGTTTTTCGCTCAAAGGAGCTACCAGGCAAGCATGACCTATGCCCTGATCACTCCGAAGGTGCCCACTGCGGTGGAGCTGGAAGCCAGCCCGCAGCTAGCGAAGGTCAACGGAGACAATCCGTACTTGAGAAGCCCGGACAGCACCCTGCTGTCCCAAGTCCTTATCACCAAACTGGGCGCGCAGGAGACACTCGAAAGCCTGCAGGACCAGGGCCTGGGGACTGAATACACGGTGGCCCAGGCCAGCAGCTTCGGCTCCGGCATGCTTCTTGAACTCTCCGCTTCCGGCACGTCGCCGGAACAGGCGGTGGACACGGCAGTCGCGTTGGGCAACCGGCTCACCAGCACCCTGCGTGACGTGCAAAAGATCAACGGTGCGGACGAAAGCTATCTCTTTTCCGCTCTTCCGGTCGATGGCCCGGGCCAGGCGGAGGAGATCTTCTCGAGCCGGCTCCGGACCCTGATCATCGTAGCCGTTGCCGGGGCTGTGCTGGTCTTTGGAGCAGTCTCCATCGCCCGTTCCCTGGAGCTGGCCGCCGCCCGGCGGCGGATCAAGGACAAACCCGCAAAGCACGCCGGCGGGCCCGAAATGGAGGCCCCCGAGGTCCCACGGCCGGGTTCCGGCACGGAGCGCGGCATGGAAGCATCCGGTGATCCACGGTCCCACGATGATCTCAGCTTGCTGGGCGGCTCCTTTAGGGTCCCGGTTCCGGACAGGGAACAGCGGACCTGAGCCAGGCCCCGAGCAGGTGACAGCGGGGTGCCCAGCGGCAAACAATCCAAGTATTGGGCGGGCAGCGTGGCGTTCTCCAAGCGGGTATTCCGCGCTGTAACAGCGGTGTCCTGCGGGAAAAGGCGCGTACGTGACTCTCGTGACTGCAGCGACAAATGGCGCGTTGAATGGAAGGGCATATCCATTGCCGTTTCGACGAGCGGGAGGACCCGGTGACCATCAGCGAGGACCGTGCGGTTAGCCACATCGGTGTTATGAGGCCGTGGCTCGGGCAGGAGGAAGCGGATGCCGTCGTGCAAGTGCTTGCTTCGGGCCGGATGGCCCGCGGCCCGCGCGTGGGACAGTTTGAAGAGGCGTTCGGCGCGGCACAGCAGGCGCCGCACGCCGTCGCAGTTTCAAGCGGCGCGGCGGCACTTCATCTGGCGCTCAGAGTGGCCGGGATTCAACCGCAGGACGACGTCGTTATGCCCTCGTTCTGCCCGACAGCGACCGCCGACGCCGTCAGCAGCCTGGGCGCCCGGCCGGTCTTTGCCGATGTCGAGGCGGAAACCGGCAATGTATCACGCGACACCATCGAGGAGTCCCTGACGCCGGCCACCCGGGCGGTGATCGTGGTGGACCAGGGGGGTGTGCCTGTTGACCTGGCCCCGATCCGGGACCTGTGCGACCCGCTGGGCATCACCGTCATCGAAGACGCGGCCTGCGGCGTGGGGTCCACCTACCGTGGGCAGCCCGTGGGAGCCGGAGCCGACCTGGCCGTGTGGTCCTTCGATTCATGCGAGGTGCTGACCACCGGCGACGGCGGGATGCTGACCACCCGGAATGATGCCTGGGCAGGCCTGGCCAGGCAATTTCGTGAAGAAACCGGTAGCGGTTCCGGAGCAGAACACGGCATGACCGACCTGCAGGCTGCCATCGGGCTGGTCCAGCTCGGGCGGCTGCAGGAAGCCGTTGCCCACCGCAGGGAAATTGTGGCCAGCTACCAGCTTGCCCTCTCGCGGATCGGGGGGGTGCGGTTCCTCAGGGAGCCGGACTACGGCACCAGCAATTTCCAGTCCTTCTGGCTTGAAGTGCTGCCTTCGTTCGCCCTGGCCCGCGATGAGCTTCTGGAACGACTGTCGCGCGACGGCATTTCCGCTGGCGCCGGGCTTACGGCCGTCCATCGGCAGCCGGCGTACTGGAACCGCGATACCGGCGAAGCGGACCTGTCGGTCACCGAACGGTTGGCGGACCGGCTGGTGGTCCTGCCGGTGTACCACCAGTTGACCCCCGGTGAGCAGTCAAGGGTGCTTCGCTCCGTCCGACTCGCGGCGGCCGGGATACCCGTCACCGTGCGGCGCGGCAAGTGGAGCGGCGGTTTCCGGCGTGCGGACGCCGCCAGCGCCTGACCACGTCGTCGTCAGCGCGGGCCTTCGGAATCTTTCGCTGACGTTCCGGCAGTGGTGAGTTCCCTGTCGTTGCCCGCGAGCCGGGCCAGCAGGTCACGGATCTCGGCCAGCAGCGCGGTGTCCGCCGGCAGGGGCTCCTCCTCAGGCTCCGCCGTCGCCAGCCGGCTCTTCACCAGCGAGTTGATCTTGTTCATGGGCGCCACGAAGATGAAATAGACCACCGCGGCAGTGATGAGGAAGGTCACGAACGCGGTGATGACACCGCCGATATTGACGAACGTCTTGTCGTTGCCGGGCCAGATGTGGAAGCCAAGCCCTTCGGTCTGGACCCCGCCGGCGGCTGCAATGATCGGGTTCACGATATTCGTGGTGAATGCGCTGACCAGTGCCGTGAACGCCGTGCCGACGACGACGGCGATGGACAGTTCGATCACGTTGCCGCGAAGGATGAAATCTTTAAATCCTTTGAGCATGGGGGTCCTCCGGTATGCGTTTTAAGTCGGTGATTTAACCGATAGACACTACCAGTCCGGGGTCCCACGGAGGGTGGTGCAGGCGGGCCCGGGCGTAGGATTTGAAATGGACGCCAACGCTGCCGCCATCAGACTGGCACCGTATGGAAAGGCGTGACCCCCGTGAAGCTGTTCGCCGAGATGTTCACTATTGCCCCCGGCAACAAGGACCATCACGTCGCGGTCCGCTGTGCCGTGGGCGTGTTTGTTCCGCTGATCATCCTGGTTCTGATGGACCGGGTGGACCTGGCGATTTTTGCCTCCTTCGGTGCCTTTACCGGGATCTACGGCCGCGGCGAGATGCACCGGAAGCGGCTCTTCATCCAGCTGCGGGCCGGATCCCTCATGCTGCTGGTCATACTCCTGGCCACCCTGTCCGCCCGGGCGGGCCAGTCCCTTGAATTGTCGGACGCCGCGAGCACCTGGGCGCAGGTGGCAGCCACCACAATGGTTGCTGGGGCCTGTTCGCTGGTTATTGCAAGGTGGCGGCACCGGCCGGCAGGTTCGCTGTTCCACATCTTCGCGTTCGCGGCCATTGCTTCGATTCCGAACCAGCCTCCGCTATGGCAGTGCATGCTTGTCGCCATCCTGACCACCGTGTTCTGCCTCCTGATCGGCATTTCCTCCCGCCTGGTGCGGAGCCGGCGAACACCGTGGGCCATGCCCGAACCCGCAAGGCTGACGCCGGATGAGAAGCGGGCTGCGCGGCTCGAAGCCGTGGGCTACCTCGTAGCTGCGGGCCTCGCGGGGACCTTGGCCACCGTGGCGGGCCAGTGGCTTGGGTTCGGCCACAACTACTGGGCCATGGTGGCTGCCGTCGTTCCGTTGGTGGGCCGCACCACCCGTCACCGCGTGGCACGGGGCATCCAGAGAGTCATTGGCACCGTGCTGGGCCTGTTCGTGCTTGCCGGTGTGCTCCTGCTGAATCCTGCACCGTGGCAGATTGTCCTGGTGATCGCCGCGTGCCAGTTCGGCGCCGAGATGTTCATCGCACGCCAATACGTCCTGGCGCAGATATTCGTGACGCCGCTGGCTCTGAGTGCAACGTTGCTGGCGGCGCCCACTGCTCCCGACGTGCTGCTCCGGGACAGGATCGTGGAGACGGTGATCGGCGCCGCCGTCGGCATTGCCGTTGTGATTGCCCCGGCGGTGTGGCGGCGGATGCGCGCTCGGGTCAACGCGCCGCGCCTTGCTGCGTAGGAGGATCTATTCGGCGACCAGCAGGGCCTGCGGTGCAGCCTGCTTCATGCGGGTCCTTAGCCAGCGGAGCTGGAGGTCCGCGTCCCCTTCGCACTGCGTTACGACGTCCAGGAGCTGCCCGTCGCGGCTGCCCTTCGCGGCCTGCCCGGCCATCATCCAGGTGACGTCCAGGTGGTTCACCAGCACGTACAGGTCCTGAAGGTCCAGGAGCAGCGCCAAGGGGCCGGAACGCACCTCCTGGATTCCGTTCGCCGTGAGCCGGTGCTCCTCTTCCCCTTCGGTTTCCTCGCCGTACCGTTCGATCACCGGCCTGAGGGCCCGGCGGTGGTCGTCGCACTGCTTAGCGAGAGTTTCGAGCAGGAAGTGCACGTCGGGCTCCTCGCCGTGCCCGTGCGCCACCACCCGGAAGGATTTCGCGAGGGTGTCTTCAGCTTCATCCAGCAACCCAAGGTAGACGGGAAGTTTCATGCCGGCTCCTTCCCGGGGCGCTTCTCGATACTCACGGCTGCGTTCTTAAACACGGGCTGTTTGGACACAGGGTCCCACTCCGTCAGTGTGAGTTCATTGGCCGCCCGCGGCCGTCCGCCGTCGTCGGGGCCGGCTACATCCCAATACCCGTAATGGAACGGCGCGAAAACGGACCCCGGCCTGATGTTCCCCACCCGTACTGGCAGTTCCAGCCTGCCCCGTCGCGACGCGACACGGACCATGTCCCCTTCCGAAACCCCCAGCTTTTCCGCATCTTCGGCGGAGACTTCCAGCCAGGGTTCGGGGGCGGCATCGTTCAACGGCCTGGTGCGTCCGGTCTTTGTCCTGGTGTGGAAGTGGTAAACCGTACGGCCCGTGGTGTACCTGAACGGGTAGTCCTCATCAGGTTCTTCGTGCGGGGGTGTGTAGTCCAGCGCCTTGAACCAGGCTTTGCCCGCCTCGACGCTTGCTTTGTAGCCGATGGACCCTACAGTGGCTCCTGTCAGCAGATCATGGCCGAATGATTCGCAGTAGGCGGCATCAGTGGGGAAGTCGCGGTCACTGTACAGCCGCTCGGTGCCGTCCGGGTGTTCGTCATTGCACGGCCATTGGAGGCCGCTGCCGCCACGGAGCTTGTCGTAGCTCAGGCCCGTGTAATCGCAGGGGCGGCCCCGCGTGCACCTCTTCCACGCCTCGAAGCCATCCTCCGGAGCGTTCCAGTCCAGCAGCGGCCCGCCGTCCTTGTCCCTGAAGTCCATCCGGCGGGCATAGTCCAGGAAGACGTCCAAATCGCTGCGTGCCTCGCCGGGAGGTTCAACCGCCTTTTCGGAGAGGTGGACCGTGCGGTCCACGTTCGTGAAGGTTCCGGTTTTCTCTCCCCAGCCTGCGCACGGAAGAACGACGTCGGCATATTGCGCAGTCTCGGAGAGGTAGATGTCCTGCACCACCAGGAACAGGCTCTCCTTTCGGAGTATGTCCCGGATCCTGGAAAGCTGGGGCATGGAAACAGCCGGATTGGTGGCCGATATCCACAGGAAGCCGATTGACCCCTGCTCTACGTAGCGGAAGATCTGCATCGCATGCGTGGGCGGTGACCAATCCGGGATGATGGCCGGATCGACGTTCCAGATGCGCGCGAGTTCCTTCACGTGCTCCGGATTCTCCCAGTTCCGGAAGCCCGGGAGGTCGCCGTCGGCCCCGCATTCCCGGTTGTTCTGGGCGGTGGGCTGTCCGTTCATTTGCAGGATTCCGCATCCGGGCCTGCCCAGCCGGCCGCGGAGCAGGTGGAGGTTGTTCACTTGGCAGGCGGAGGCCGTGGCGTGGGCGGACTGATAGAAACCCTGCAGGACCGTGGACAACACCCGATCACTGGTGCCGAAGATCGCCGCGGCCCGTCGGACGTCGGATGCTTCCACGCCGCAGACTTCGGCGACCAGCTCAGGCGTCCACTTCTCCACCATCCTGCGGAGCTCCACGCTGTTCAGGGTGTGTGCGTCGATGTACTCCCGGTCAATCCAGCCGTTGACGAACAGTTCCCGGATCAGGCCGTTCATAAGGGCCAGGTTGGTGCCCGGCCTGAGGGCAAGGTGGACATCCGCTGCCCGGGCAACCTCCGTGTCGCGGGGGTCCACGCAGACGAGCCGCGGCGGGTTTGGTCCGGACAGGCGGTCCAGGATGCGGGACCAGAGGACAGTCTGCGTTTCCGCCATGTTGTGTCCGTAGAGGAACACTGCATCGCATTCGTCAATGTCCGTGTAGCTGCCGGGCTGCCCGTCCGCCCCGAAGCTTTCTTTCAGCGATGCGGCCGCGGTTGCAGTGCACAAGCGCGTGTTGCCGTCCATGTGCGGCGTGCCGATGCCCGCTTTTCCGATGATCCCCAGAGCGTAGTACTCCTCCAGGAACAGCTGGCCACTGGTGTAGAACCCGTGGCTCAGTGGCCCCTTCGAGGCAAGCAGTTCCTTGCTCCGCGCCACGATGCGTCCCATTGCCGTGTCCCAGTCGGTTTCGACCAGTCGGCCATTCTCGCGAACCAGCGGCCGGGTCAGCCGGTCCTGGTGCTGGACCCCCTGCCAGCTGCCAAACAGGCCCTTGGGACCCAGCCTGCCGTGGTTGACCCTGTCCGTTGCCCGTCCGCGAACGCCCACCATCCTGCCGTCCTTGACTGCAATATCGCAGCCGCAGCCGTTGCTGCACAGGACGCAGGCGGACTGGACCCACTCGTCGACGTCGCCGGCGTCGACTCCTGCCTGCAGTGCCATGTCGACGCGGCCTGGCCACTGCCCTCCACGGGCGTAGGGCGCGCGGGCGCCCCAGATGTCGGCAATACGGTCGACCATGAGCTCACCTCAGGGAAATAAGTAGGCTTACTTCCTGCAAAGGCTACTCCCGTCATGCCTCCTTGATAACCCGCCGGGACGCCAAGTTCAGGAAGGCCCGACGGCGGTCCGCTTACCGGCCGCTGCGGTGACCGCCTGCGGCACCAGGACCAGGGCTGCCACGGCGAGGACGGCCGCGGCGGCGAAGACGTAGAAGCCCCAGGGGTAGGCGATTCCGGCGGCCACCAAGGTACCGGTCACGGCCGGGCCGAGGATGGCGCCCAGGCGTCCGACCCCGGCCGCGAAGCCCAGTGCGGTGCCGCGCAGCCGGGCCGGGAACAGCTGGCTCACCCAGGCGTACACCAGCACCTGGGAGCTGAAGACGAAGACGCCGGTCACGAAGACGGCTGCATTCAGGAGCAGTTCGTTCTGGATCTTGACGCTAAGTGCTGCAAGGAAGATGGCAGAGAGCGCGAACCAGAGCAGCACGATCTTCTTGGTTCCATGCTTGTCGGCCAGGACGCCGGCCACCACCAGCCCGGCCACGGCGCCAACGTTCAGGACGAGCAGGAGGGAGAGCCCTGCGCTGAGCGTGTAGCCGGCGGAGGACATGAGTTGCGGCAGCCAGGTGTTCAGCCCGTATACCAGCAGCAGGCCCATGAACGAGGCGACGGCGACGCCCGCGGCAACGAGGGGATACGGTTTCCGGCCGAGGTCTTTGAAGCTGGCACGTTCTTCAACGGCGGGCACGGTTTCCGTCGGGGCGGCCTTGCCGGGGGCCGGGAGGGAAATGACGGCCGGCAGCGTTTCCGGAAGCTTGAACCACAGGAACGGAACCAGCGCGAAGCCGGCAACGCCGCCTACCACGAACATGATGCGCCAGTCCGGAATGACCATCAATGCCAGGAAGGCGGTGGCCACGGCTCCGGCGTGGTAGCCGGTCATGGTCCGGGTAGTGGACTTGCCGGCCGATCCGGCGGGGGCATAGTCGTTCATGTACGCCAGGGCGGCCGGTAGGCAGGCACCCAGCCCCAGGCCTGCCAGCAGCCTGAAGATGCTGAAGACAGCGACATTGGGGGCAAAGACGACGGCAATCGTGAAGATGGAGAACCACGTGACGCAGGCAACCAGCAGGTTCCGTCGGCCGAAACGGTCCGACAGCGGCGCAATGAACAGCGCCCCCAGGCCAACGCCCACCAGTGAAATCGTTGCGGCGAACGTGGCACCCACGGCATCGAACCCAAGGTCGTGGGTCTTGATGAGGGTGGGGATGACGGTACCGAGCACCACCAGGTCAAAGCCGTCCAGGACCATAGCCAGCCAGCAAAGCCAGACGGGCCAGCGTGATTTGTTTTCCAACGACGTCGTTGACATTGCTACCTCAGAATTGATTCTTTGTGGGTCTGTTTCTGCGCGAAACCGGCCGGGACCGAACGCTCCCTTTCTTGAGATTTGTACCACTGGGGCGTGTTATGTGGGACACTACAAACCATTCAATGGAAGGGGAAGCGTGGCCAACTCCGGCTCCGGGGACTCAGTGGTGGACCGCGTGGTTCGCGTTATCGCCGCCTTTCCGGAGGGCGTCAACGTCCTGCCGCTCTCCGAACTCGCAGCCCGGGCCGGGCTGCCGCTCACCACGGCACACCGGCTGGTCCGGCAATTGGCAGGGCACGGCCTCTTGGACCTCGGGGCCGGCGGCTCGGTGCAGCTCGGGTTGCGGCTGTGGGAGCTGGTGAACCGCAATTCGCCCACTTTGGAACTGCGCCGGGCCGCCATGCCGTTCATGGAGGACATCCAGCAGGTACTCAACCAGAACGTGAACCTTGCCGTGCTGGACGGCTGGGAGGTCCTTTTTGTGGAGCGGCTGTCCCGGCGCGGCTCTGTGGCCAACCGGGCGCAGGTGGCCGGCCGCATGCCGGTGCATGTCTCCTCCGCCGGACTGGTCTTGATGGCCAACCAGCCCCATGCCGTCCAGGCGGAATACCTCGGGGGCTTCACGGATCCTGCCGGCAGGCTGACGGCGGACGAGCTCCGCATCCAGCTTGGCGAAGCTGCACACCAGGGGTACGCCCAGCTGGCCGGCGTCGTGGATCCGGACACCTGGGGCATTGCCGTTCCGGTGATGAACCGTAAGAAGCGGACGGTGGCCGCGATCGGCGTCGTGGTTCCCCTGCGGGAGGTGCGCCTTCAGGCGCTGGTGCCGGCGCTGCAGACGGCCGCCCGGGGGATCGGGCGCCGGCTCGCTGAATCGCAAAACCCCGCAGAGTGGCGGGACTAGAAAAGCGGACCAACCCGCAAATTCCATTCAACGGAAGCGCTGTAACGCGGATCACTCATCCGGGAGCACACTGTAGCCAGACGATCCAACAGGTCCCGGACACTCCCGCCGGGCCCCGCAACGAAGCGAGGAACACCATGGCAGCGCGCAAAATCATCACCACCCAAGTGGCCATCCTGGGCGCCGGCCCGGCAGGGCTGATGCTCTCGCATCTGCTGGCCAAATCCGGCATCGAATCCACCGTCATCGAAATCCGCAGCCGGCAGGAGATCCAGGAGACGGTCCGCGCCGGCATCCTGGAGCACGGCACCGTGAACATGCTGGTGGACAGCGGTGTCTCGGACCGGGTCCTGCGGGACGGTGACCGGCACGACGGCATCGAGCTGCGCTTCAATGGCGAAAGCCACCGGATCGACTTCAAGGACCTGGTGGGGGAATCGGTGTGGCTGTACCCGCAGACCGATGTGTTCATGGATCTGGCAGCACGCCGCGAGGCCGACGGCGGGGACGTCCGCTACAGCGTCACGGACACCACCATCCACGACATCGAAGGCTCGCCGAAGGTCTGGTTCACGGACGCTGACGGCGTGGAGTACGAGCTCCAGGCCGATTTCATCACCGGCGCCGATGGTTCCCGCAGCCACTGCCGCTTCCAGATCCCCGAGGCCCACCGCAAGTGGTACTTCCACGAATACCCCTTCGCCTGGTTCGGCATTCTGGCCGAGGCGCCCCGCAGCTCCGATGAACTGATCTACGCCAACTCGGAGAACGGCTTTGCGCTCATCAGCCAGCGCACTGAGACCGTCCAGCGCATGTACTTCCAGTGCGATCCCAACGAAGACGTGAACAACTGGAGCGAGGACCGCATCTGGGACGCGTTCCGCAGCCGGGTCAACGGCAACGGCTTCGAGCTCAAAGAGGGGCCGGTGATCGACAAGATGGTGCTGAAATTCCGCAGCTTCGTCCACGCCCCCATGCGCCACGGCAAGCTTTTCCTGGCCGGCGACGCGGCCCACACCGTGCCACCCACCGGCGCGAAGGGCCTCAACCTGGCCATCCACGACGTCAAGGTCCTGTTCGAAGGGCTGGAAAGCTACTACAAGGGCGGTTCCACCGTGCTGCTGGACGCCTACAGCGACCGCGCACTGGAGCGCGTCTGGAAGGCCCAGCAGTTCTCCTACTGGATGACATCCATGCTCCACACGCCCGTGGATCCGGACGACTTTTCCCGCGCACGCCAGCTGGCCGAGCTCAATTCCGTTGTTTCCTCCCGCCACGGCAAGGCGTACCTGGCCGAGGCCTACACCGGCTGGCCCGGAGCCCATTAGGCAGGCCGGGGACAGCAGGCCCGGCCGTAGACTCGGGGCATGGACGCCATAACCATCGTGGGCGGGGGCATTGCCGGGCTGGCCCTTGCCGCGACGCTTGACCCGGGCCGCTTCCACGTCACTGTGCACGAGCGGCGGAGCACGCTGCCGGCAGTGGAAACGTCCCTGGCCATGTGGCCGGAGGCCCAAAAGGCGCTCCACACCGTGGGGATCCTGCCGGCAATCCGTGCGGCGGGATCCGGATTCGAAGCCATGGCACTGCGGGACGTGTCCGGGAAAGCGTGGCTTCGGGCCGAGGTTGCAGGCGTGATCGGCGTTTCACGCGCTGACCTGCTTCGCCTCCTGGACTCCGCCGTGCCGGAGTCCGTTACCCGGGTGTTTGGGGCTGTGACCTCGCTCCCTGGCTCAGGGCTCCTGGTGGGCGCCGACGGAGTGCACAGCACGGTCCGCCGGTCACGCTGGGGCTCGCGTTCCGCGGAGCGGCTCAGCCCCTACCTCGCCCTGCGCGGGATTATCAATGAACCTGTCCCTGAGGACACGGGCGGCGAATACTGGGGCCGCGGCGAATTGTTCGGCATCGCTCCGGCCTCCCGGCAGCGGACCTACTGGTATGCCTCCTACCGGTCGGACCTGGGGCCGGGCGGCATCGATAGTGCGGCGGCTCTGGAACTCACCCGCCGGCGTTTTTCGGGAAAGGCGCCCGGAATCAGCCGCGTTCTGGCCGGGGCCACACCGGACGGGACCCTCGCCCAGCGGATCTGGACGGTCCCGGCCCTCGGAAGCGACGCGCGCGCTGGCGCCGTCCTTGTGGGAGACGCCGCGCACGGTATGACACCCAACCTCGGACGCGGCGCGTGCGAGGCTCTGGTCGACTCCGCGACTCTCGCGCAACTGCTCAATTCACGGCCGCTTCCGCAGGCGCTTGCGGCGTACAACAAACGCCGCCTGCTGCGCAGCCAGGCCCTACGCGTAGCTTCGTCCGCCATGACCCGGCTGGTGCTCGCCGAATCCACCCAGCCGCTCCGGGACGGGATTCTCGGCCTGGCCGGGCGGTTCAGCCGGACTGCCTAGCTCCCGCCGTCGCCGGATGCGGTTCCCGGGTCCGGCCTAAGGCACCGGACTGGGTGCGGACGCCTTGGTATCCGCTGCCACCGCAGGCGAAGCCGTGGGGACAGCCGCGCTTTCAGCAGCAGGTCCGACGCGCTTCCCGCCCTTCGAGCCCCGGCGCCCGCCGGACCTCCCGTACACGAGGTACATCGTGAGCCCGGTGATGACCATCAGCAGCACCGTGTAAACGAAGGTGTTGGAAACGCCGTCAACGCCTTCTGCGCCGTCCGTGTTGGCCTTGATGACGAGGCCCAGCGGCTGGACCAGCGGGTGCGCCAGGAAAATGGCGGTGTCGTAGTCGTCAAGCATGCTGTTGAAGTTAAGCGCTGCGATGGCCGCAGCGGCGGGCAGGACCAGGGGGAGCAGGATGCGCCGGAACACATAGATTGTCCTCGCTCCCATGATGGTTGCCGCCTCCTCCAGGGAGGAGTTGACCGAAGCAAACGATGCCTTGAGCATCCTGAGCGTGAACGGGATCTTCACCGTGACAAACGCGATCAGGAGGATGACAGTGGTCCCGGTCAGGACGGCGCCGCCCACCAGCGGGTTCGGGTGGTCGTAGCTGATGATCAGCCCCAGTGCCAGCAACGCCGACGGCAGGATCCAGGGGATGTGCAGCAGGTACTCGAACACGGCGGTCACCCAGTTTTTGTGTTTCTGCAGGATCCGCGCCACGAAGAGCAGGCCGCCGACGGCGATGACCGCAGCAAGTGCGCTGTAGATGATGCTGATGACAAAAGGCCTCAGGCCCGAGGGCTGGGTCAGCACACGCACATAGTTGTCCACGGTGAGGCTGCCCAGCGAAAGCTGACCGGTCTGGATGGCGGCGCCGTCGGCGAATGAAAACAGCACAATCAGGACCACCGGCAGGGTGTACACCGCGAACAGCAGGTACGCGGCCGCGTGGACGGCAACGTTGGCTGCCGGGTTGGTGATCTTCTGCTTCTGCAGCGCGGAGGAAACCTTGGATACCGAAAAGTAGGTCCCGCCCTTTTCCAACCGCGACATCACTGCGAGCATCAGGATGGTGGCTACGCCCAGAATGACGGCCAGCAGCGCCGCCAGATCCCGGGAGGTGGGGCTGTTGGTGAACGTGAGGATCATCGGGGTGATGGTCTGGAAGTCGCGTCCGCCAAGGACCTGGGGCGCGCTGAGCGCCCCCAGCCCGGTCAGGAAGGACAGGATGGTGACGGCAAAGAGCGTGGGCTTGAGCATGGGCAGCACGATGCGGCGAAGGATGGTCCAGGTGGACGCGCCGAGGTTTCGGGCCGCTTCGATGGTCTGGTAGTCCACGCCTTTGAGGGCGTTCGCAACGAAGAGCATGTGGTTGGTGGTGGTGGCGAACGTCATGACCGCCAACACGGCGAAGAATCCCGAAAACCAGCCGGGGTCCATGCCTGGAAATACGTTCAGCAGGAAGACCGTGACGATTCCCTTGTCGCCGTAGATGAACTTGTAGCCCGCCGCCAGCACGATGCCGCCGTAGATGAAGGTGGTGGCGTAGCCCAGGAACAGGACCATGGAACCGCGGATCTTGAAGTAGTGGGTGACCAGGACGATGAAGATTCCCACCACGTTCACCGTGATGGACAGTGCCACCGCCAGCAGGAAGCTGTTGCCCAGGGACTTCATGGCGCGCTGTGAAGAGAGGAGCTTCTCCGCCGCCCGGCCTGAAAAGGCTCCGTCCGGGAAGAACGTTTCGATCAGCACGTTTGCGTTGGGCCAGACGAGGAAGGCTGCGATGAACCATGTCAGGACTGTTCCCGCGATGAGGATGAACGGGGAACGGAGCATGCTCCTGGCCGGGGTGCCGCTCATCGCAGGGCCGCCGCCTGGTCCGCCGCTCCCTGGCCCGCCGTTCCCTGGCCCTGCGGGGCAAGGGACGCGCCGGTGTCCGGGTGGTACTGCAACACATGGTCCGGCTGCACATACACAGTGGTCTGCGCACCCGCTTCGGGATGCAACCCGCCGTCTTCCTTGACCAGAAGCCGGATTTCGGCGCCGTGGCTCTCCACCACGTAGCGGCTGTGGAGGCCGTGATAGGTGCGGGACGCCACCTTTCCGGGAAGCCCGACGGCGGTGCCCCCAACCGCTTGACCGCCGGCGGGTGGCGCCAGTGATGCCTTTTCCACCCGCAGGTAGGAATTGGCCGCCGTGCTGAGGTCCGCGTCGGAGAGCCGGTTCAGTTCACTGACGAACTCCGTGGTCAGGGTGGAACTGTCGCCAATGAAATTGCACACGAATTCGGTGGCCGCGTGGTCATAGATATCCTGTGGAGTGCCCACCTGCTCAACCACGCCCTTGTTGAACACGGCCACGCGGTCACTCATGGCCAGCGCTTCGTCCTGGTCATGCGTCACGTACACGGTGGTGATGCCGAACTCGCTCTGCAGGTCCTTGAGCTGCTGCCGGAGCTGGTGCCGCAGCTTGGCGTCGAGGTTTGACAGCGGCTCGTCGAGCAGCAGGATCTTGGGCCGCAGCACCAGGGCGCGGGCAACTGCCACACGCTGCTGCTGGCCGCCCGAAAGCTCCGCCACGTTCTTGTCCAGCTGTTCATCGCTGAGTTCCACCCGGCGCGCGATATCGCGCACCAGGCGGTCACTCTCGGCGGACTTCTCCTTCCGGACGCGCAGGCCGAAGGCGATGTTTTCCCGGACGCTCATGCTGGGGAACAAAGCGTAGTTCTGGAAGACCATCCCCACTTGGCGCTTATCGCTGGGAAGGCGCGTGACGTTCTTGCCGTCCACATGGACGGTTCCCGCGGACGGCTCGATGAAGCCGGCCAGCGTCCGGAGCGCCGTCGTTTTGCCGCACCCTGACGGGCCCAGCAGCGTGAAGAATTCACCCGGTTGGACGTGGAGGTCCAGATGCGGGATGGCAATGAAATCGCCAAAGGAAACTTCGATGTTGTCCAAGCGGATCATGGGAAACCTGTCTGGTGGGACTGTTGGGGCAGGGGCAGGGCTACGTCATGTACTCGAGCTCGATCTTCTCCACCCACGAGCCCATGTTTTCCTGGACGAAGTTCCAGTCGATGTCCTGCTGCTTGAGGCCGTTGAAGAACTCCACCACCTCCGGTTTGGCCTTGGCGGCGGCGCTCTTGTTCACCGGCATGGAGTTGAACTGCAGTGCAAACTCACCTTGGACGTCGGCACTGCCGAACCAATCGATGAACTTTTGGGCCTGTTCCTTCTTGTCCGTGCCCTTCACGAGGGCGATCTGTTCCACCGCGAGGGGCACGCCGACTGACGGAACCACCGTTTCTACGTTCACCTTGAAGGACTTCTCGCGTTCAGCCACGATCGACGACGGCATCTGCCCCATGTCCACTTCCCCCGACGCGATGCGGGCAAAGAGGTCGGTTTTCGCTACGGCCGGGCTGCCGTTCTTGAAATACTGCTCCACCTGCTGCCAGCCCTCGTCGGAGATGCCCAGATCGCCGGACTCGTCCTTATAGCGGGAGAGGATGCCGGCGAACACCAGCTGCGCCGTGGCTGTCCCGAGCCCGGTGACCCGCTCATAGCGCGTCTTGAACTCGTCCTTGGACCAGAGGTCCGTCCAGTCCTTTGGCGCCTGCTCCGGGGTGATCTTGTCCGAGTTGTAGCCGAGCAGGATGGCCTGCTTGACCAGCGGCCAGTAAGCCTTGTCGTCGCCGCTGTCTGCGAGCGAGGCGTCCACTTCGCCGGCCCAGGCCGGTTCATACGCCTCGATGGCATCGGCTGCCTTGACCTGCGCGAAGTACATGTTGTTGAGGCCGAAGGCGACGTCCGCAATCGGGTTGTTCTTCTCGGCGATGAGCTTGTTGGTTGCGTCGGCACCTCCGGCGCCCACGATCTCAATCTTGAAGCCGGCTTCCGCTGCCTTCTTCGTCACCCACTCGCCGCGGCCCTCACCGTTGGAGTTGGTGTACACAACCAGCGTGTCGCCGGAGGCCCCGCCGGTGGAAGGAGTTCCCGATGTTTCGGGCGTTGCGGAGCCGGCACCGCAGCCGGCCAGGAGGGTAACGGCGACGACTGCGGCGACCATAGTTTTGAGCTTGTGCACGATTGAGACTCATTTCTGAACTGGAACCGGAGCATGGTCCGGCAAGCCTATAGCGGCTCATGCCGATTAGGGCCTTTTATAGCTATCGATTCGATAAACTACTTGGCCTCGGCGTTCGAGTCTGGTCTGGGCGCCCTAACGGTGTGGGCCCACGGCTTTAACGCGCGATGAACTTCCGGAGTCCCGGAAGTGCGCTCTCAGTCCTGTTCCAGGGTCTCCGTCAGGTGGTGCGTGGGGATGCGGTCGCGGTCGTACGTGATCTCGGTGTAGCCATGGGGTTCGGGCTTGCCGTGCAGGTTGAGGTTCACGAACACGATTTCCTCAATGGTGAGGATGCTCTGCCGCGTGATCATGTTCCGCACCTCGGCACGCATGGTCAGGGATGTCCGGCCGAACCGGGTGGCAGTCAGCCCCATCTCAATCAGGTCGCCCTGCACCGCCGAGCTGACGAAATTGATTTCGGAAATGTATTTGGTGACGGCCCGGCCATTGCCTAGCTGCAGGATGGCGTAGATGGCCGCTTCCTCGTCAATCCACTTCAGCAGGCTTCCGCCGAACAGGGTGCCGTTCGCGTTGAGGTCTTCAGGCCGCACCCATTTGCGGGTCCGGAAAGTGATGTCTGCCGATTCCATAGTGCGAGATTAGCCCACGGCGGCCCGGCCACCGCACTGTGACGGACGACGGCGGCAGGTGCCTGCCGCCGTCGTCCGTCCTGATTGCCGTCGCGGCCCGACTTCCGGACTCCAGGCGGCCGCCTCAGGCCATTGCCGTGTGCGCAGCGCTGTGCGAATCGATCTTCTTGGCGTAGCAGTACGAGTGCTCCACCCCGATGTAGGGTCCGAAGTTTGGCACTTCGCCGAAGCCGCAGCTTTGGTAGAAGTTCCTGCCGTCCGGCTGGGCCGAACCTGCCTCCGCGGTTATCGATGTGACGCCCATGCCGTAGGCGTGCGCCTCCAGCGCGGCGAGGATTGAGCTCGCGACGCCCGAGCCGCGGGTGTAAGGGAGGACGTACAGTCGCTTGATCTCCGCCGTTGTCGAGTCCAGCATCCGCAGGCCGCCGCAGCCCACCGGCTGGCCCGAGCTCTTCTCGTAAGCCACCAGGAAAACGGCGGTGTCCGCTTCCGACGGCGGTGGTCCGGGTTCATGGTCTTTCGTGCCGAAGCGGGCATCCAGTTCCGCCTGCTGGGCTGCACGGAGGTCGGCGCCCACAGGGTTGGCCCACGTGACTTGCCTGATGTTGAGACGGGGGTTGGTCTGCATCACTGCCTCGATTCGCCGAAGGGTTATGCAAAACAAGCCTATGAGGGGGCCGTTTCCGCGGTGTTTCCTGCGCGTAAGCGTCCGGAGAACAGGCCAGCGGCAGGTGGCATCAGGTAGGAAGACAGACTAGCTATCAGATCGACTAGGATAATTCAATGGCTTTGAACAGCAGTGCCGGGTCCGGCTATTGGTACGGCGCCGACGGACAGTTCGACCATAGCGCCGCCGTCCTGCAGGCCCTGCGTGAATACCGCCATGCCGAGGTCGCAACCCGGCGGTCCGCCAGGGACTCGATGGGCATGGGGGAGACCGACATCCTGGCACTCCGCTACCTGTTGCGTGCGAAGGCGGCGAACCGGTCCGTCGTTCCCAAGGACCTCAGTATGTTCCTGGGTATCACCAGCGCCTCCACTACCTCGCTGATTGACCGTCTGGTGGGTAGCGGCCACGTTCGGCGTGAGCCCCACCCTACGGATAGGCGATCGCTCATCGTTGTCCCCACGGTGGAATCCGATACTGAAGTGCGCGCAACCCTGGGGGACATGCACCGCCGGATGATGGCGGTCGCGGAGGAGTTGACGGTCGAAGAAGCCGGCGTCGTCGTCACGTTTCTCCAGCGCATGCGCGAGGCAATCGAGCCACATCCCGATTCCCCGCCGAACGGCACCCCTCTCCCCTAAGTAGCTGCCTCCTCCCCTAAGTAGCTAGACAGACTAGTTATATTGTCTAGTTATATGTATGCTTACTATTCGGATTCTTTCGATGGTCGGCATAAGGAGTTGCGTTCACTTGGTGGCTGTTACCGGGATTGACGGGCAGGACCAGCGGACCTGGCTGGCGGTGGCGCCCTACGGTTCCCGGCTGGAGTACGGCCCTCTCTCCGACGGGACCGGCACAGCGGGCTATCCGCCCGAACACTGCGGCGTTGCCATGGAGTGGTCCACGCCCGCCGCGCGGACCATGGCCGCGTATTCCTACGATGCTGGCGAAGCCTTGGTTGACTTGCCCGACGTGTGGCGGTGCTTTTGCGGATTCCAGCTGGACTCCTGGGTCAACGTGGTGCCCGCCGCCGGCCTGCTGGCCGATGTCAGCCAATCGTGACGGGGAGGGACGCGCCTCAGTTCCGGGAAATATGGGATGAACATTCGGTCGCGCGCTACCTCCTCAATGAGCGTATCGGCATCGGCGCCACTGCCGAGGTGTTCCGTGGTGCCGACCGGCGGGATGGCCGTCCCGTCGCCATCAAAGTGGCTGCACTCGCGGATGACCGGCACCGGGAGCGGCTAGCTGCTGAAGCCGCTCTGATGGCGGGGGTGCGGCACCCGGCACTCGTGAGGTTCATTGATCAGGGAACTGCAGCACGGGACTCTCAGTGGGCGGGCCGCGCCTTCCTCGTACAGGAACTGGTGTACGGAAGCAGCCTGGCGGAGAGGATTCGCTCGGGTCCCACCCCCGGAGATGAAGTCGCGCCGTGGGCGGTGGGGCTCCTGTCCGGGTTGCGGCATCTCCATGCTCGCGGGATTGTGCACCGCGACATCAAGCCTGGAAACCTGCTGCTCAGCCATCTGCGCAAATGTCCCGTCCGGATTGTCGACTTCGGCATAGCCGCGCCCGCGGGGACCAAGCCCGAGGCGGGGACGTCGTCCGGCACGGTGCAGTACATGAGCCCGGAGCAGGCCGGCGGCGGGATGGTCCGGCCGGCGGATGACATCTATGCCCTGGGCCTGGTGCTGCTCGAATGCCTTACGGGAGTCAAAGCTTTTCCCGGGACTGCCATCGAGTCCCTCATCGCAAGGACTCAGCGGAGCGCTGCCGTGCCCCGGCATCTCGGCGCGCCATGGGAATCGCTGCTGACATCGATGACGGCCATGCACGCGGCCGACCGCCCGACGGCGCTGGAGGCCACGGCTGAGGCCGCCATGCTGCTGCAGCGGCCACATCCGCTTCGCCGGCGCGTTGCCGCACGCTCGGGCAGCTACTGCTAGGCCGGCCTGCCCGTGGGATCTCCGGCGGTGGGGTCGGCCAAGGTCAGCCCGCCCACCGGGCTGTCGTCCCAGTGGATGAGCTTCCAGCCGTCGTCGGGATCGCCTTCCAGCGCCACAATGCCGGTGTTGTTCAGAACGTGCTTTGAGGCAAAGTCCGGTTCGATATTGACTGCCCGCAGCCCTGCCCACACCCGGATCGCAGCACCGTGGCTGACCACGGCAACCGCCCCGGAGTCCCCGATTCCGTTTGCCCGTTCCGCCACCGCGGCGATCGCGGCGTCATAACGGCCGAAGAAGTCCCGTCCACTGGGGCCCGCAGGCATCCGCCGGTCCAGGTCGCCGTCGGCCCAGGAAAAGATGGTGCCCAAGTATCGTTTGTGCGATTCGTGGTCTGTCAGCTTTTCAAGCGCTCCGGCTTCGATCTCGTGGATGCCTTGAATGACCTCGGTGTCCAGCCCGTGCAGCCGGGCAAGCGGCGCAGCGGTGATCTGGGTCCGGACCAGGGTGGAGGCGTAAAGCGTGTGGATCCGCTCATTCGCCAGGGCGCGGGACAGTGCCTCCGCCTGGTGTTCGCCGAGTTCCGTCAGTCCCGGCCCCGGGTGCGCGGTGTCCAGCTGGCCCAGGACGTTGCCGGGGGTCTGGCCATGGCGGATGAGCAGGAGCCTCACTTGAGGTGGTCCACCAGCTGGTCCGCGATGCCCGTGTACTTGCCCGGAGTCAGGGCCAGCAGCCGGGCTTCGGCCTCCGCGGAGAGGCCGAGGCTTTGCACGAACTCCTGCATCCGGGCCGCATCAACGCGCTGTCCGCGCGTCAGGTCCTTGAGCCGCTCGTAGGGGTTTTCCATCCCTTCGACGCCGGCAATCGCCTCGGCGCGCATCACCATCTGGATGGCCTCGCCCAGAACCTCCCAGTTGGTGTCAAGGTCGGCCGCCAGGACGTCCTCGGCCACGTCCAGGCGCTCCAGGCCTTTGGCCACGTTGGAGATGGCCAGGAGGGAGTGGCCGAACGCCACGCCGATGTTGCGCTGGCTGGAGGAGTCGGTGAGGTCGCGCTGCCAGCGGGAGGTCACCAGCGTGGAACCGAGGACGTCCAGCAGGCCGGAGGAGATTTCCAGGTTGGCCTCGGCGTTCTCGAAGCGGATCGGGTTGACCTTGTGCGGCATGGTGGAGGAACCCGTGGCGCCCGCCACCGGGATCTGCGCGAAGTAGCCGATGGAGATGTAGCTCCAGATGTCCGTGCACACGTTGTGCAGGATCCGGTTGAATCGGGCGACGTCGGCGTATAGCTCTGCCTGCCAGTCGTGGCTTTCGATCTGGGTGGTCAGCGGGTTCCAGGTCAGGCCCAGGCCTTCGACGAAAGACCTCGCGACCTGCTGCCAGTCAGCGCCCGGGACAGAGGCCACATGGGCGGCGTACGTGCCGGTGGCCCCGTTGATCTTGCCCAGGTATTCAGTCGCGCCAATGCGGTCCAGCTGGCGGGTCAGGCGGTGGGCGATGACGGCCAGTTCCTTGCCCAGCGTGGTGGGGGTGGCGGGCTGGCCATGCGTGCGGGAGAGCATGGGCACACTGCGGTTGTCGTCGGCCATCTTGCTGATCTGGGCGACCAGGGCGCGGGCGGCGGGCAGCCACACATCCTCCACAGCACCCTTGACGCCCAGGGCGTAGGAAAGGTTGTTGATGTCTTCCGAGGTGCAGCCGAAGTGCACCATGGCGGTCAGCCGCTCAATGCCGATGGCCGGGAGCCTGCGGCCGATGTAGTACTCCACAGCTTTGACGTCGTGCACCGTCACGGCCTCGATGTCGGCCAGCTCGGTGACCGATGCGGCGTCGAATTCCGTGACAATCGCACGGAGCTGGTCCTGCTGATCCTGCGTCAGCGGGCCGGCGCCCGGAAGCACGCTGTTGCTGGTCAGGTGGATGAGCCATTCAACTTCCACGGCCACACGGTCACGGTTCAGGGCAGCTTCGGACAGGTAATCCACCAGGGGAGCGACGGCGGACTGGTAGCGGCCGTCCAGCGGGCCGAGGGCAATCTTGTCCGGCGACGCGGCAAGCGCCAGGCGTCCGGAAGGCGTACGGGTGTCAGCTGTGGCGGCAGTTTCAGGCATGCCCTGATTCTTTCACGAAGTCGCGCCGCCCCTTAAGCGCGGGGTCCGTGTGACTTTTCCTCACCAGGCCGGAGGCTCCCGGGGGGCCTTTCGTTGTCCACATAGCCGACGGCGGCGGTTCCGGAGAGGCAGTCCCGCTACGTAGCGTCGTCATCACCAAACAGGCCCAGACAAATACAGTCAGGAGAGTCGAATGAGCGGCAGTTTCACTGTGGCAGATGCCAACGCGTGCGCTTCGCGGAGCTTCGAGGTGCAGCAGTTGGCCTGGCGGGTTGCAGAGTTCGCCTACCGCCTCGATGCCTCGATGCTCAGGTTCCGCGGGGTTGAGCTGTCGGAGTGGCAGTCGCCTGCCGGGCAGGCCTACCGTACTGCCGTCTCCCTGCAGGCGGCTGCCCTGGGCCGCGCGCGGGAGCGGCTCATGGCGGCCTCCGAGGCGGTGCTCCGCCATTCACAGCAGGTCCCCGTCTCATCACAGCGGACGCCGGGCGGAGGCTACTGATGGCCGAGGCCACACCGTCCGGAGGCGGCGGCGAGCTGGGGCCGCTGGAACTGGCAACTGACGGGAATATGCGGATCCGCGGCGGTGTGGGCGGAATCCGCTTCCAGTTGGAGGAACTCATGGCGGGTGTGGCCGAGCTGAACGGCATGGCTGACGAACTTGCCGCCGTCGAGATCGGAGTGTGGCGGATCTGGGAAGAGCTTTGTCCCTACCAGTACGATCCGCGCCCCAGCGGAACAGCAGCACTTATCGCGGTGGGTGAAGGTGGCCAATCAGTACGTGCCGTCAGGGAAGACCTCCAGCACCTCAGCGACCAGGTCCGCGCAAGCCACGGCGACTACGAAAGGGCGGAGGCCCTTTCGGCCGCGGGGTTCCGGCTTCCGCAGGACGGGTGGTCGTTCCTGCCCTTGTTGTTCGTGGATCTTACCCAGGCAAATTACCCCAGCCGTGATGCAGCGGAGGCCCTCGCGCTGCCGGTGTCAATCGGGCTGCTGACCACGATTGCGAAGGAGGACCTCGCCCGGGCCATGGCCGCAGAGCTGGCCGCAGGGCGGTACATGTCAGCAGCGGGTCCCGTCCTTCGCCGGTTGGCGGAGAACTATCTCCCGCAGTTGAAACCCCGGCCGGTCACCGCGGTGGAGGAACTGACGCGCGACGTCGACGTAGACACCTCCCCGGCGGGCCTGCTCGCCCGGCTCCGGGAGCTGGATGCGGCCGGGCACGGAACAATAGAAGTGGTTCAGGTCGAGAACGGCGGGCGCAAGGCATTCATCGTCATTGTCCCCGGCACGCAGCCCACGGATCCGCCCGGCGGAGTGAACCCGCTGGATAAGGCAGGAATTGTCGAGGCATTGGGATACGGCTCGGAGCAGCTCAATGCCGCTGTAACTTCGGCCTTGCACCAGGCCGGGGCCTCCAAGGGTGACCAGGTAGTGGCCGTGGGCTACAGCCAGGGCGGCGCTCATGCGATGAACCTCAGCAGCGACAAGGCGTTCCTCGCCGAATTCGACTTGAAATATGTACTGACAGCAGGTTCACCGGTGGGCGGGATTACCCCGGCAGCCGGAATCACGTCCCTCCACCTCGAACACCGCCAGGACTGGGTCCCCGGCAGCGACGGAATTCCGAACGCGGACACCCGGGACAGGGTCACCGTCACCTTAACGGACAGGGTGGTCACGCCCGACGGCAAAGACCCCGGGCTCGGACCCGGCCACAACCTGGAAAATTACGAGGAGGGGGCCAGGGCCGTGTCGGCGAGTGTAGACCCCTCACTGGTCGCGAATACGGCAGTCCTGGCGGGCGTTCTGGGTGCCGGCGGTGCAGGGACAGCCACTCGTTTCGCCGTGCACCGTGAGCCGCAGGTTACGACCGCCCGTCAGCCGGGCTCGCCGTCGTCGGGTGCGGCCCGTTGGGTTGCACGCTAGCCGCCCTACCGGCGGACGCCGGTAATCTTGCCGGCCACAAGGGAAACCACCGTGATGATGATGGCTGCAAGCAGCGCGGTCCAGAAGAAGGAATCGATGGTGAAGTGGACGGGGGTGTAGCTGCTCAGCCACGAGGTCAGGTACAGCATCGCCGCATTGATGACGATGGTGAACAGCCCAAGCGTCAGGATGGTGATTGGCAGGGACAGCAGGCTAACGATTGGCCGCACCAGGGCATTGACCAGGCCGAAGATCAGGCCAATGAACAGGTAGGCAAGAACTATGCCCAGCGGATCGGTTCCCTGCGTAACGCCGCCCTGGGCAACGGCTTCCGTCGTCGCGGTAGTGGAGATGTCCAGGCCGGGCAGGATCCAGCTGGCAATCCAGAGAGCAAGTCCGTTGATGAGAACCCGCACGATGAAAGAAAACATGGCCCCATGCTTTCACACGGGAAAGGAAAGCGGCAGGAGCGGAGAAGTAGGCTAGTTGGCATGACTTCACCAGAGAACCCCGCCGGGGGAATCAGGCCCCGCCCGGTCGTGGACAGGCTTCCGCGCTATGCTGCCGGCAAGCCTCCCGCTGCAGTCGAGGGCCTTGCCAGTTACAAGCTGTCATCCAACGAGAACCCGCTTCCGCCCATCCCTGCAGTGTTGCAGGCCATCGCGGACCAGACGGACTTCAACCGCTACCCCGATCCCCTGAGCAGCAAGCTCCGGGGGGCGCTCTCCGATTTCCTGCAGGTTCCGGCCGAAGACATCGTCACCGGTGCGGGCAGCCTGGGGGCACTGAACCAACTGCTTGTGACCTTCGCCGGACAGAATGACGACGGCAAGGCCGACGAAGTCATCTACGCCTGGCGTTCTTTTGAGGCCTACCCCATCTGCGTAGGGCTCACCGGAGCCGAGAGTGTCAGGATCCCGCTTACAGCCGACGGCCGCCACGATCTTGATGCCATGGCAGCGGCCGTAACCGCGCGGACCAAAGTCATCCTGCTGTGCACGCCCAACAATCCCACCGGACCCATCCTGGAATCCGAAGAAACCGAACGGTTCATCCGGTCCGTCCCCTCGGATGTCGTCATCGTCATTGATGAGGCCTACCAGGAGTTCGTGCGCGCCCCGCACGCCGTGGACGGGATCGAGATGTACCGGAAATATCCGAACGTGGTGGTTCTGCGCACGTTCTCGAAGGCCCACGGGCTGGCCGGCCTTCGCGTTGGCTACAGCGTCTCCAACCCGGACCTCACGCAGCATCTACGAGTAGCTGCCACGCCTTTCGCCGTATCCCAGATCGCCGAGCGGGCAGCTGTCACTTCCCTGCAGAACTTCAGCCAGGTTGTAGAAAGGGTACAAAGCCTGGTGGATGAGCGCGACCGCGTCACGGCCGGACTGCGCGACCTCGGCTGGTTCGTTCCGGTCGCCCAAGGCAACTTCGTGTGGCTCGATCTGGGCGAAAACAGTGCGGAATTCGCAGCGTTGGCGGGAGAACGCGCCCTGTCCGTGAGGGCATTCGGCAATGAGGGCGTCCGGGTGAGCATCGGCGAGGCGGAAGCGAACACCCGTTTCCTCGAGCTCTGTGCGGACTATACAAAGCCGCCACGGCGTTCCTAGCGCTTAACATAACCCCCGGCCTCCGCCTACTGCGGATAAAGTAAGGGACAGTAAGCCAAAATATATGCCGGATCAGGAATGTATTCCCGATTCGGCATATATCCCAGCGAGATTGCGACGCTATTGATGAGCGGCAAGCAAGGAGACGGTATGGGCGCCACACATCTGCCCGCTACCGAGTTCGACGGAACCGGGGTAGACGATCAGCTCGAGGCGGAAGCCGAGGCCGCACTGGGTGAACCTCCCGCCCGGATGGTCCAGCTTCTGGGGCCGGACGGCGCCCTGGGCGAGGACCCGGTTTTCTCGCCCTACGCCCGGCGGCTCGACGCCGAAAAGCTGCGGGGCTTCTACGCGGACATGGCCGCCATCCGGCGGTTTGACCAGGAGGCGACCGCGCTCCAGAGGCAGGGCCAGCTGGCCCTGTGGGTTCCCCTGACCGGCCAAGAGGCGGCCCAGATCGGTTCGGGACGGGCCAGCCAGCCGCAGGACTACATTTTCCCCACCTACCGCGAGCACGGTGTCGCCCTGACGCGCAACGTTGACCTGGCCGAGTTGCTGCGCCAGTTCCGCGGTGTCTCCAACGGTGGCTGGAATCCGAAGGACACCAACTTCCATTTGTATACCCTGGTCCTGGCGGCGCAGACCCCGCATGCCGTCGGCTACGCCATGGGCATCCAGCGGGACCAGAAGCTTGCGGCCGCCAACGCCACCCCGGGCCAGCCGCAGGAGGCGAAGGCCGCCGTCATGGTTTACTTCGGCGACGGCGCCAGCTCCGAAGGCGACGTTCACGAGTCCATGGTGTTCGCCTCGTCATACAACGCGCCGGTGGTCTTCTTCTGCCAGAACAACCACTGGGCCATCTCAGTGCCCAGCACCGTGCAAACCCGCGTCCCGCTGGCCGACCGCGCCAAGGGCTACGGCTTCCCGGGCATCCGCGTGGACGGCAACGACGTCATAGCGGTCCACGCCGTGACGGAGTGGGCCCTGGAACGCGCCCGTGAAGGAAAGAGCCCGGTGCTGATCGAGGCCTTCACGTACCGGGTGGGTGCCCACACCACCGCCGACGATCCCACGAAATACCGCGGCTCCGAAGAAGAGGCGCAGTGGCGGGCGAAGGACCCCCTCGAACGTCTCGAGAAGTACCTCCGGGCCGAGGGACTGGCTGACGACGCCTTCTTCGCCAAGGTCAAGGCCGACGGCGATGAGCTCGCCGCGTATGTCCGCAAGACCACCCACGACCTCGAAACCCCGGACATCCGCACGGCGTTCGCCAATACCTATGCCGAGGCCCACCCGCTGGTGGCCGAAGAACTGGCCTGGTTTGAGGAATACAGTGCAGGATTTGCTGACGAATCAGAGACAGTAGAGGCAAACGCCGCCGAGGCAAAGACAGACGGGGCAGCCAACCGATGACCACCATGACCATCGCCAAGGCCATCAATGAAGGCCTCCGCGCAACGCTGAACAACAACCCCCGTACGCTGCTCATGGGGGAGGACATCGGTCCGCTCGGCGGTGTCTACCGGGTCACCGACGGACTGATCGGCGAATTCGGCCCCGACCGCGTGGTGGACACTCCGCTGGCAGAGTCCGGGATCATCGGCACAGCGATCGGACTTGCCCTCAGCGGCTACCTGCCGGTCTGCGAAATCCAGTTCGACGGCTTCGTTTTCCCGGGCTTCAACCAGATCACCACCCAGCTGGCCAAGATGCACTCGCGCAGCAACGGCAACCTCACGGTGCCCGTTGTCATCCGTATCCCGTACGGCGGCGGCATAGGTTCCATCGAACACCACTCGGAGTCCCCGGAAGCGCTGTTCGCCCACACCGCCGGACTGCGCATCATCACCCCGTCCAACCCGCACGACGCCTACTGGATGATCCAGCAGGCCGTCGACTGCCAGGACCCCGTGATCGTCTTCGAACCGAAGCGGCGCTATTGGCTCAAAGGCGGGGTCGATACCGAATCGCCCGGCCCCTCGGGTGACCCGTTCAAGGCCCATGTCCTGCGCGAAGGCACAGACGCCACCGTGGTGGCTTACGGCCCGCTGGTGCCGGTTGCCCTGGCCGCTGCCAGCGCCGCCGCCGAGGACGGCCGCAGCGTAGAGGTGATCGACCTGCGATCCATCTCGCCGATCGATTTCGACACCGTCACGGACTCCGTCAAGAAGACGGGCCGGCTCATCGTGGCCCATGAGGCACCGACATTCGGCGGCATCGGCGGCGAAATTGCGGCCCGCGTCAGCGAACGGGCGTTCCTGTCCCTCGAAGCCCCGGTGATCCGGGTGGGCGGCTTCCACATGCCCTACCCCGTGGCCAAGGTGGAAGAGGACTACCTGCCGGACATCGACCGCATCCTCGAGGCGCTGGACCGCGCCCTTGCCTACTGACAACCGCGTTCTGAAGACTCCCTACTGACGGCCGTTGCCAAACCGACGCCTTCCAAACCGAGGACCCCATGACTGTAAACAAGTTCAACCTCCCCGATGTGGGCGAAGGACTCACCGAGGCCGAGATCGTTTCGTGGAACGTCAAGCCCGGCGACAGCGTCGCGGTCAACGACATCCTGTGCGAAATCGAAACCGCCAAGTCCCTCGTGGAGCTGCCGTCCCCGTTTGCGGGCACGGTCACCGAGCTGCTCGTCCCCACGGGCGTGACGGTCGACGTCGGCACACCGATCATCAGCGTGAGCGACACCGTGACCGGTGATCCTACGCCCGCGGATGCGCCCGTTCCGCCAGCCCCCGCAGCAGCGGCGCCGGCTCAGCCAGCTCCCGGCACGGCTGCGGCCCCCTTGGTGGGGTCGGGTCCCAAGGCCGACGCCGTCAAGCGCCGCCCGCGCAAGTCATCACCTTCCCGTGCGGAGCCGGCGGCGTCGGCGGCAACTCCTTCAGCAGTGATCGGGCTCGTTCCGGTGGTGGAGCCTGTCGAGACGCAGGGCATCTGGATCAGCGCCGGCGCGCCGTCCACGGCCGACGCCGGGGACGTCGCCGCGGCCCCCGGGGAAGCTGCGGGACGGCCTACGCTTGGCGGCACCATCAGCGGCCTGGTGAACCGGGTCCTGGCCAAACCTCCGGTGCGGAAGATCGCCCGGGATCTAGGGATCGACCTCGCTGACGTGGTGCCCACCGGCGCGCGCGGCGAAGTTACCCGCGAGGACCTGGTCAGCTATCAGGCCCAGCGCGACGCCGAAGTGGACAAGGCGGACACCTTCTGGGGCAGGTCCGGCCGGCCGCAGGAACAGCGGATCGAGCGGATTCCAGTGAAGGGAGTCCGCAAGGCCACCGCCAGGGCCATGGTGGAGTCCGCGTTCGCCGCACCGCACGTGAGCATCTTCGTGGATGTCGACGCCAGCCGCACCATGGAGTTCGTCAAGCGGCTCAAGGTCTCGCGCGACTTCGAGGGCATCAAGGTCTCGCCGCTGCTGATCCTGGCCAAGGCCGTGATCTGGGCTGCCGCCCGCAACCCCAGCGTTAACGCCACATGGGTGGACAGTGCCGACGGCAGCGATTCGGCCGAGATCCACGTCAAGCACTTCATGAACCTTGGCATCGCGGCGGCAACGCCGCGCGGCCTGATGGTGCCCAACATCAAGAATGCCCAGGACCTCTCGCTCAAGGAGCTGGCCCTGGCGCTCAATGACCTGGCCATCACGGCCCGCGCCGGAAAGACCCAGCCTGCCCAGATGCAGGGCGGCACCTTGACGGTCACCAACATCGGCGCCCTGGGCATCGACACCGGCACACCGATCATCAACCCGGGTGAGGTGGCGATCGTGGCCTTCGGCACCATCAAGCAGAAGCCGTGGGTCCTGGACGGCGAGGTCATTCCGCGCTGGATTACCACCCTGGGCGGGTCGTTCGACCACCGGGTGGTGGACGGCGACCTGTCTGCCCGCTTCATGGCCGATGTCGCGGCGATCCTTGAGGAGCCAGCCCTCCTGCTGGATTAGGCCCCTGCGAGCAGGACCAAGCCGGAGCAGAAACCAAGGGAACCCCGCCGCTGTCAGCGACGGGGTTCCTTTTGCGTCTGTTGTGCCAGCCGAAGGGGGCGGCCTAGTAGGCGGGGTAGTTCGAGAGCATCTGGGCGAGGCCGGGATCGGCCGTCATTCCGCTCAGGCCCACTGCCGCAGCGATCATCGCGCCGGAAAAGCCGGTGACGCAGGCTGTGACGACTGCGAAGAATTTCCAGTCATCGCGCATGACGCTGCGGATGGTTTCCGGCAGGTTCAGGCCGGGCGCAATCAGGTTGGGGGCGGTGTCGGTGGAACCGTCGTCGAGGAACGCGATCACCCGGTCGTTGGCCCGGTCCACACGCATCGTGCTGATGTGGTTGCCGTGGCGGGCAAGAAGGATGTCGTGGCCTACCAGCTGGCGGCGCTGAAGCGTCAGCATATTATTCCCCTGAAGTCGTCGGTACTCGGATGTCCGCACCATCGAGCACCCTCTAATTTTATCGGTGCAAACCGCGTGATTCCGCCGAAAAACGGGTGAGACTGCCCACCCGGGGGAGTGACGCCGGTCAAGCCGGGGACGCTCCCTCCTTGACACGCCGAACTAGAGTTGCACCAGCTGCCGCCGCCACCCGCCGCCAGCTGCTGGAGCAGATCAAAGGAGATGTTGCGTGTTTTCAAGCCCTTTCCCGGACGTGGTCATTCCGGACCAGAGCATTTACGAGTACCTCTTCGGCGGCCTCACGGAAGCGGACCTGGACCGAACCGCCGTCGTGGACGGCGCGAGCGGCGCGGGAACAACCTACAGGCAGCTGCTGGAGCAGATCGACGCGGTAGCGGGGGCCGTGTCCGAACGCGGATTGGGCCCGCACGGCGTTGCCGCCATCCTCTGCCCCAATATCCCGGCGTTCGCTTCCGTGTTCCACGGCCTGCTCCGCGCCGGCGCCACCGTCACCACCGTCAACTCGCTCTACACCGCCGATGAACTGACGCATCAGCTGCGGGACGCCTGCGCCGGCTGGCTGTTCACGGTGTCCGCGCTGCTGCCTGCGGCCGAGGAGGCCGCCGAACGCGCCGGAATTCCGGCGGATCGGCTGGTGGTGCTCGACGGCGCCCCGGGTCACCCTTCGCTGAAGGACCTGCTCACCGCCGGTGCACCGGTCCCGGTTTTTTCCCTGGACCCGGCGACCCATGTGGCGGTTCTGCCGTATTCATCCGGGACCACCGGGCGGCCCAAAGGCGTCAAGCTCAGCCACCGCAACCTCGTGGCCAACGTGGAACAATCCCGGGGGCTGCTGAAGGTGACGGACCAGGACAGACTGCTCGCCCTGCTGCCGTTCTTCCACATCTACGGGCTGACCGTCCTGCTGAACCTGGCCCTCCGGGAACGGGCCTGCCTGGTCACCATGCCCCGCTTCGATCTTGCCGAGTTCCTCCGCATCATCCAGGACCACAAGTGCACCTACCTGTTTATCGCCCCGCCGGTGGCCGTGGCACTGTCCAAGCACCCCCTCGTTGCCGAGTACGATCTCAGCTCGGTCCACACCACGCTCTCGGGCGCCGCGCCGCTGGACGGCGAGCTCGGTGCGGCACTTGCGGAACGTCTTCGCTGCCGGGTGCTGCAGGGCTACGGGATGACGGAGATGAGCCCGGTATCGCACCTGATCCCGGTGGACGACCCGGATGTTCCGGTGAGCTCGGTGGGCTTCACCGTGCCCAACATGGAATGCCGGCTGGTGGACCCTGCCACGGGGGAGGACATTGACATCCCGGCGGACGGCACCAGCGCCCCGGGGCATCTGCTGTGCCGGGGACCGAACGTTATGCTCGGCTACCTCAACCGCCCGGAGGAAACCGCAGACACCCTGGACGCGGACGGTTTCCTGCACACCGGCGACATCGCGACAGTCCGGGCCGACGGCGTGGTGACCATCGTGGACCGGCTCAAGGAACTGATCAAATACAAGGGCTACCAGATCGCGCCTGCGGAATTGGAGGCCCTGCTGCTGACGCACCCCGGCATCGCGGACGCCGCCGTGATCGGGACGCCCGACGCCGACGGCCAGGAAGTCCCGTTGGCTTTCGTTGTGCGTCAGCCGGGCAACGCGGGACTGTCGCTCGACGAAGCCGGCGTCATGGATTTCGTTGCGGGCAAGGTGGCACCTTTCAAGAAGGTCCGGCGAGTGGAGTTCATCGATGCCGTGCCCAAGTCCGCCTCCGGGAAGATTCTGCGCAGGCTGCTTAAGACGCCCTAGTCCTGGGACGCCCTAGTCGGCGTCGGTCTTGGCGATGTAAACGTCGCACGGCGCATTGTGGGCCACGCTGTTGGCGACGCTGCCCAGCACCCGGCCAAGCCCGCGCATCCGGCGGTTGCCCACCACGATCATGCGGGCGTCGAAGCGCTCGGCTTCCTTGATGAGGGCTTCCGCCGGTTTGCCGCGGGCTGCCGAGTAGGTGACCTTGAGGTCTTCCGTGCTCAGCCGGGCCGCGACGTTCTTGGCCACCTTCTCGGCGTCCCCGGCGTCGGAGACAATCCAGCGGTCGCTGCCGCTGCCGTACACTTCGGTGCGGTCACTATCGAAGGCTGTGACCACGTGGAGCGTTGCCCCCAATGATGCGGCCAGTCCCCGCGCCGTTTCGGCGGCCCGCATTGCAGTCTCGCTGCCGTCAACACCGACAACAATTATTCCGGTCATGCTCCAGCTCCTAAGGGATCGGTCAGCCTCATGAAAGTGCCCGGCTGCATGCAGCTATGACTCAGGCTACAGCGCCGCGATGGCGTCCCGCAGTACCGGCGCGAGCCGCCGCACGCCCTCCGCGATGGCCTCCGGAGGAACGGCACTGAAAGCGAGGCGCAGTTTGTTGGACGGTTCGTCCGACGGCGTGAACGCAGCACCCGGAATGAACACTACGCCCGCGTCGATCGCCTTGCGCAACAGCGGGTATGTGTCCACCCCCTCGGGGAGGGTCACCCAGACGAAAAAGCCGCCTTCGGGCCGGGTCCAGCTCAGTCCCTCCGGCATGTACTCCGACAGGGCGGCCAGCATGGCCTGGCAGCGTTCGGCGTAGAGCCCCCGGTAGGTTTCGATCTGCCCTTTCCAGTCGTAGTCCCGCAGGTAGGCGGAGACCAGCATCTGGTTCAGCGTCGACGGGCAGAGCGTCACGGCCTCGGAGGCCAGGTAGTAGCGGCGCTGGAGGTGCGCCGGCACCAGGGCCCAGCCGATCCTCAGGCCGGGGGCGAAGATTTTCGAGAACGAGCCCATGTAGATGACGTCGTCCGGGTTGGCAGCCCGCAACGGCGCCAGCGGTTTGCCGTCGAAGCGCAGCAGGCCGTAGGGGTTGTCCTCCAGGACCAAAATATTCGCGTTGCGGCATATGTTAACAATCTCCTGCCGCCGTTCCTCCGCGAGGGTGATGCCGGACGGATTGTTGAAATTGGGGATCGTGTACAGGAATTTGATGTTCTTCCCGGCCGTCTGGAGGGCTGCTACCCGGGCTTCCAGGAGGTCCGGAACCAGGCCGTGCTCGTCCATGGGGACGGTGGCCACCTCCACCTGGTACGCCTCAAACGTGTTGAGGGCGCCCACGTAGGTCGGGTCCTCTACCAGCACCACGTCGCCGGGATCGCAGAACACCTTGGTGGCCACGTCCTGGGCGGACTGGGATCCTGCGGTGACCACCACGTTCCGGGGATCTGCGTCGAGGATTCCCTCTGCCGCCATCACCTCGCAGATCTGGGTGCGGAGTTCCTCGGTACCTTGGCCGGTGCCGTACTGGAGGGCCGTCATGCCCTGTTCCGCAATGATCTTCGCGGCTGTCTGGCCCAGCCGTTCCAAAGGCAGCGACTGCAGGTACGGGCTGCCGCCGGCCAACGACACAAGGCCCGGGCGCAGGGAGATGTCGAAGACATCGCGGACCGCGGACTGCTTGATGTTTGCTGCGCGCTCCGAGAACAGTTCGTCGTGGCGGTGGGCGGACGTTGCCGCGCGTTCGATTGCGTCAATTGCTTCGGCCGGCAGGACATCGGCGGCGGCGTCAAGTGTTTCGTGGGTCACATCCACAGGATACAGCCTTGTGTTGTCAATGAGGCAACGGATGTTGACACAATTTTCCCGGATGTCCGGCGGAGGGTCGAAGTTGCTTTACCTTCAACGGCGCAGGGCATGGAATAGAGCCATGACAACGAACAGTCAGACCGGATCCCTGGCCGCCTCCTTCCACGCACTCCACGAGGGCGCCGCCCCGTTGGTCCTGGTGAATGTCTGGGATGTGGCGTCCGCCCGCCTCGTGGAGGAAGCGGGGGCGACGGCGCTGGCCACTTCCAGTTCGGCCCTCTCGTGGAGCCTGGGCTTTCCGGACGGCAACCACCTGCCGCGGGAACTCGCCATGGCGGCCGTTCGCCGGATCGCGGCATCCACGGCCCTGCCCGTTACAGCTGACATTGAAGCCGGCTATGCGCACGTTGGCGGCGGGTTTGATGACGGCGAGCTGCGCGAAACCGTCCGCGCTGTCCTTGCCGCCGGGGCGGTCGGCGTGAATTTCGAGGACTCCGGCGAGCAGCCGCTGACGGACGTTGACGAGCAGGCGCGCCGCATCGCCGTCGTCCGCCGCACAGCGGAGGAAGAAGGGGTTGACCTGTTCATCAACGCCCGCACGGACACCTACCTGTCCGGCCGTTTCGCGGAGACTGCCTTTACGGAAACCCTCGGCCGCGCGGAGGCATACCTTGCCGCCGGGGCCAACGGAATATTCGTGCCCGGGGTGCAGGACCTGCACGTGCTCCACGACCTTTCGCGTCAGATTGCCGCCCCCTTGAACGCGCTTGCCGGCCTGGGGGCTCCGTCCGTGGGGGAACTGCACGACGCCGGCGTCCGTCGGATCAGCATCGGTGGCAACACGGCGAAGGCTGCTTATGCCACCGTGTCCCGGGTGGCCCAAGACGTGCTCGGCGACGGCAACTGGTCCGAGCTCGCCGGTGCCCGCAGCCACGACGCCATGGACGATCTGTTCCGGCGTAGCTGATCTGACCGCGTTCCCGCAGCGGGCGACTCTTCCGGGTGTGGACCGCGTCTACCGAAGGCTCAGGACGTCTGCGAGCCTCCGCCCGTCAACATAGATCTCGGCCCGCGCCGCACCAACTGCTGATACAGCTGTGTGCGTGAGCTGGGCTTCCAGCCGGGGGATGTCGCAGGTGCCGCCCGGGCGGATGGTCCCGGTCAGGTTCACCACCACAGTGGTGCCGTCGAAGTAAGCGGAAAGGTACTTCAGCGCGGAGTTGTCCAGCGAGTTGTACAGCCCGTCCGGGGGGCTTCCGCCGCCCAGCAGGATGGCGAGGGCGGTCCGGAGCGGTTCCTCCGCCGCGGCGGGGTTGTGGAAGACCGCAACCAGGCTGTCGTTGCAGCCGAACCGCACGCCGGTGCTGCCGCCGTCGTCCAGTGCCACGAAGTACACGGGTGTCCCGCCGGGCACCAGGCCTTCCGGCGTCGCCCGGCCGCCGGCGGCTGGCAGGGTGTCGGTGGCGGAATCGTCGATAGTTGCTGCGGCTCCGCGGTTGGCTCCCGCCTGCGGCGCGATGCTGTCGGCCGTCATGGGTTTGGCGCTCGCGCCGGACGAGGCGGCAGCCGCCGGGCCGGAAGTTAGAGCCTCCGGGCCGGACGAAGCGGCCGTCGCCGGACCCGATGCGGGGAGTGTGGCAGCGGCGCTTGTGGTGACCGGAAATGGCGCGGGCAGCGGCTGCGGTGCCGGCATACCGCCGGGCTGGATGGCCGTACTGGCCGGTGAAGCTCCGGGCGGCAGCGAGCACGATCCGAGCCACAGCGGAAGCATAAACGCGGCAGTTGCCGCTATTGCCCGGACCCCAGGCGTGGACATCATGAACGCACCGCACTTCCAGCTCTCGCACGTCCCCGTCTCAACGTTACGGCGGAGCGTCTGTCCGCGGAATATGTGCCGAGTGACGGTTTTGCGTCAGCTCCATCACGGAATGGTGACGCAAAACGCCCCCGGCGGCTGCCGGGGGCGTTTTAGGGGGAGAAGCAGGCTTGGTGCGGTGGATCAGGCGGCTGCGGCTGCGGTTGCGGCATTGGCCAGGGCATCGAAGACACCCTTGATCTGCTCCACAACTTCGGCGTCATCCTTGGGGTGCAGTTCGGCGAAGCGGACCATGGAGCCCGGAACGGCAAGCTTGGCGTCCTCAAGGACCCGGGCGCCGGCGATGCCGACAGCCTTCCGGGCTTCGTCCTGTGCCCAGACGCCGCCGTACTGGCCGAACGCGGTGCCCACGACGGCGGTCGGCTTTCCGTTGAGGGCTCCGGCGCCGAACGGGCGGGACAGCCAGTCGATGGCGTTCTTCAGCGAGGCGGGGACGGTTCCGTTGTGCTCCGGGGTGACCAGCAGCAGGACGTCGGCGTCGTTGGCGGCGGCGCGGAGGGCGGCGGCGGCAGCCGGAACCTGGCCCTCGACGTCGATGTCCTCGTTGTAGAACGGGATGTTGCCCAGGCTTTCGTGGATAACAACGTCAACCTGCTCGGGGGCGTTCAGCTGGATGGCTTCGGCGAGCTTCTGGTTGGTGGATTCGGCGCGCAGGCTGCCGACCAGGGCAAGTACGGTGCTCTTGGACATGTGAACTCCTAGTGTCTGGCCGCGGGAGTATCCGCCGGCTGGTTGATCATGGAGGCTGGTTGATGCCTTCACTCATGCTAAACGGACTGCGGTCCGATTCTTATTCCCCGACGTCGAATCTTCCGGTGTGACGCTCATCGCAGCGCGCTCCACTAACACCGCTCGATTAGACTCAAAGGCGGTCGCTCGTCCGGAGGCGGTTCATGATCACTGGGGAACGGGACTGCGTCCCCAACGGAAGTCCGCAGCCTAGCCCACGGAGTCGATGTGCCCCACCCCCTAGAAACAGCCGAATGCCATGTACCCGCGGTGGCGCAGGGCCGCCCGCTCCCGTTGTGGAACCGCAAGGGTGCCGGCATCTGCCTCGGGCTGGTTGTGATGGCAGGGTTCCTGCTGCTGGTCCAGCTTCAGCCTTTCAGCGGGTGGGGGGTCCTCGCGCTGACAGGTCTGCTGGCCGTGGCGGTGCCAACCGCACGTCAGTTGTCCCAGCGGATAGTCATCCTGGGCTGCCTGTACTTTGGAGCGGTTCCCTTGCTGTGGTGGATACCCCTCCCCACGAGTTTCCCTGGGTGGGGCCAGCTGCTCCTCGGCGGGCTGATATCCGGACTTGCGATTTGGATCATCGGGTCCCCGAACCGGAAAGCGGCGGCGGCCTCGCTCCTCCCGTCAGTGGGCAAGGCGGATACCCTGCTCCTGGTTGCTGCAGCCCTCGGTTCAGCCGTGTTGTTGCCGTATTTCCGCGTCTTCACGGGCCCGCAGGCCCTGGGGCTGCTGTTGGCCAGTTGGGATAACTCTTCCCACTTCAGCATGTACAACATGATCCGAAGCCACGGCACGGTGGTCCCGATGGCCGGCATCTCGGAGAGCGGCCATCCGTGGGTCTTCATGGAGTATCCGCAAGGGTTCCACGCCGCTCTCGCAACCATGGCCGACCTCGCGGTGGGGCATGCACCCGGGCCCCTGGGCATCGAGTTGGTGACCTACAGCCGGCTGAGTTCCCTCGCTGCCGTTGGTGCGACGGTGATGGTGACCGCCGGACTCACCTCGTTGCCCTGGATCAGGGAGCGGCCCATGATGTGTACGCCTTTCGTTGTGCTGGCCATCACGGCGTGGTCATTCGGCACCGCCTCCGTCGCCACGCTGCATGCGTTCCAGAACTTTGTGGTTGGTGTTGCGTTGCTGGCCTGCCTGATGATCGTGGTGTCCTTCGCGGACTCCCTGGCCAAGCCGGTGGTTTTCGCAACCTCGGCCGCCGCGATTGTTGGGATTGCCAATACATGGGCGCTGTTGCTGCTCCTGGTGGTGCCGCTGGCCGCCTTTGCCGTCTTCCCGTGGTCGCGGCAACGATGGCAGGGTACGAAGGCCGCCTGGCTGGCAAACGGCGTGGTGGCGGCGGCGGGCCTGATCGGCCTGGCCCTGGTGGGCCTGCAAATTTCCCGGATCGAGACCGGCACCGTCGTGACAGCCATAGGCAGGGTGCCGAGCTCCACCCACGGCGTGGAAATCGCCACGTTTCTTGTTGCCATGGCGGCGTCAATACTGCTGGTGCACGGCAACTTCAGGGACTTCCTCACCAGTCCGGGAAAGATGCCCGCGGCCGCCAGGCTTGTCGTCATTCCCGTCCTCGGCCTGGCCGTTGTCATTGCGCTCGGCACTTACCAGATAGTGAGTGCCGGAAAGGTCAACTACTACTCGCTCAAGCTGGCCTTGGCGGTAGAGCTCATGCTGCCCGTCATTGCGTGCATTGCCGTGACGGCCCTGGTTGGCCGGTGGCTTGCGTCCCAAAGGTACGGCCGCCCCAGGGGGCTGGCGGTCATGTCTGCGCTGGCAGCCCTGGCGTCCACGCAAGTCTTTGGGCTCACCGTCCAGGACACCAGGCCGCTCGGCATGGATCCGATGACGCCTTATCAGCAGGGAATGTCCACCATCGAGTCGCACACCAGCAAGAATGCTGAAGCCGCCACGGAGCTGTTCCGCGCCGCGGAGGGCCACACGGCCGGCCGGGGGGATGCCATGTACATCATCAATTCCGAGCACATCGACCCGCTCCTGGCAGCCACGTGGTACCTGGCGCTGACGGGCACCCACAACCAAAACACGAACAGGCTGGTAGAGGAACTGCGGCCGCTCCACGAGGGCTACGGAGGTAATCTCGCTCAAGTGGCAGAAAATGTGCTGGGAGCGGATCCCGACGTTTCCCTTGTCCTTGATTCGACCCTTCGCGACTTTCTTGAATCGGAAGGGCTGCCCGACCAGCTCCTCGAGCGAACCATAGGCGTGAACTGACTTCCGCGAACACCGCGGGGCTAGAATATCCGGTGTGAGCCTCATCCCAATCCGGTCCGGATCGCAGCTGGGCGGGGAAGCGGAACGCAGCGACGCCGCCCGCAACCGGGAGCTGCTGCTCAAGGCCGCCCGCGAACTCATCGAGGAGTGCGGCGCGGACGGCCTCACCATGGACCGCCTGGCCGAACGGGCCGGCGTCGGCAAAGGCACTGTCTTCCGGCGGTTCGGCTCCCGGGCCGGGCTGATGATGACGCTGCTGAGCGACTCGGAGGCGGAGTTCCAGGGCCGGTTCATGTTCGGCCCGCCGCCCCTCGGCCCGGGCGCGCCCCCGCTGGAACGGCTCGTGGCATTCGGTGCGGAGCGGATCGCCTACGTCCTGGAGTACGGGGAGCTGGCCCGCGCCGCGGACTCCTCTGCCTACAACCGCTTTGATGTACCGGCCGCCGTACTCTGGCACCGGCACATCGAAATGCTCCTGCGCGCGGCCGGCGTAACCGCGGATCCCTGGCTCATGGCGATGTCGCTGAGCTCCACCCTGGATCCCGAGCGGCTGCTCTACGCGGTGCGGGTGCACCACGTTTCTCCGGAACGGCTTGCGGAGTCCTGGCGCGAGCTGGTGACGAGTCTCGTCAGGTGCCCAGGCGGCGGCGACCACCAGGCGGAGGAGCGGCCTGGGGGCGGAGGGTAATCCGGCCGGACGAAGGGTAATTCCAGCGGGTGGCCGTCCACTCAAATCAATCATCATGATTTATTCATAACGATCTGGTACAGGACACCCGTGTTTCCGCTTAAGGGCACCCTGGAGGCTTCTTCTTATGTGGTAGTTTCCTCTGGAATGTGACCCGCAACATAGTCCACCAGGACAAGGCCCCAGGGCATGCGGGCGGCCAGACACCCGCTGGCCATGATCCCGGACCGGCGGCGGAACCCTCGCCGGTGCGGGGGATGACGGAAGGATCGACTGCTGTGAATGCTGAAATGACACCCGCCGGGAACGGCACCTCCGCACAGCTGCCGTCACTGCGCGGCGCGGAACTGGCACCGGCGATCCAGAGCTAGGCAGACATGTTCCGCTACCTCGCCAAAAGGGCAGCCACGTACCTGCTCATGATCTTCCTGACCACGACGGCGGGCTACTTCCTTGCCGTCAGCACGCTGCAACCGGCGCTGCTGGAACAAGAACGCATTCCACGGCCGACGCCCGAGCAGGTGACCAATTCCTTCCGGCTCAAGGGCCTTGACCCCACGCTCAGTCCCTGGGAACGCTATGTGGACTGGCTCACGGCGGTGGTCACCCGCTGGGACTGGGGACGAAGCCCCAACGGTGCATTTATCAACGCCGAATTCGGCGACCGCGTGTGGATTTCCACCCGGCTGTTCCTGGCATCCATCGTCCTGACCCTCATCATCGGCGTCGCGCTGGGCGTCTACACCGCAGCCCGGCAGTACAAGTTCCAAGACCGCGTCATCACGTCCTACAGCTACCTCGTGTACATCGTGCCCGCCCCGATCGCCTACTTTCTGGTCCAGCTGGGTGCCATCAACATCAATGAATCCATCGGCGAACGGATCTTCTTCGTCACAGGAATCTCCACTCCCGGGCTGGAGGGCAGCGCCTGGGTTCAGTTCGTGGACATGCTGGCCCACTACGCAGTGCCCACGCTGGCCATCACGCTGGTGGGCTGGGGAACGTACCAGATCGCCCAGCGGCAGTACCTGCTGGACAACGTCAACGCCGACTTCGTCCGCACGGCCCGGGCCAAGGGCCTCACCCGCAACCAGGCCATCGCCCGCCACGCCCTGCGCGTCTCGTTCATCCCGGTGGCCCAGAGCATCGCCTTCACCATCCCGGCCATCTTTGCCGGCGGATTCTTCGCCGAGAAGATCTTTGCCTGGCCCGGCGTCGGTTCGTGGAGCATCGACGCCATTGCCCTGCAGGACGTCAACGCAGCCACCGCCACGCTCGCCTACGGCTCCGTCATCTTCGCGATCGGCGCCATCCTCGCGGACTTCGCCACCACGCTTGTCGACCCGAGAGTGCGGGTGCAGTAACCATGACCAACCTGAATGCCATCGACCCGGTTGCTGTCGCCGAGGAAGCAAAGATCGAGAATGACGACGTCGTCATCGCCAAGTCCTCGATCATCCTGCGGCGCTTCCTGCGGAACAAGACGGCCGTGGCCGGCCTGGTCATTTTCCTCGCCCTGACGGTCTTCTCCTTCGTGGGAGGCTTCTTCTCCCCCTGGGACAAGGAAACCATCGACCCTTTCAACATCGGCATGCCGCCCTCGGCGGAGCACCTGCTGGGCACGTCCCAGGCCGGCATCGACCTCTATGCCCTGATGGTGGAAGGCACCCGGATCTCCATCCTCATCGGCCTGGTGGTCGGCCTGGTCTCGGTGCTGATCGCCGCCGTCTACGGCTGCACCATGGCCTACTTCGGCGGCAAAGTGGACAAGGTCATGCTCTTCATCCTGGAGGCCCTCATCATGATGCCGGCACTGCTGGTGGTGGCAGTGGCCACCAGCGGCGGCGGTAACGGCCTGCGGGAGAACCTGCCCAGCTGGCTGCTGCTGATCATCGTGCTCCTGGTCTTCAGCTGGATGGGCACCGCGCGCCTGATCCGCTCCCTTTCGATGTCGCTCATGCAGCGCGATTTCGTCAAGGCCGCCCAGTACATGGGCATCCCCGGCCGCCGGATTGTCTGGCGGCACCTGGTCCCCAACATCGGCTCCCTGCTGGTCCTGGACATCACGCGCGGTGTCACCGGCGCCATCCTGGCCGAGGTGGCGTTCTCCTTCATCGGCATCGGCATCAAGGTCCCGGATGTGAGCCTGGGCGTCCTCATCAACCAGGCGACCTCCCAGGTCCAGACGTTCCCGTGGATGTTCTGGGTTCCGCTGGTGGCGATGTTCCTGCTCACGGGTTCGCTGGCCATGATGAACGACGGCCTCCGCGACGCGTTCGACCCCAGCTCCAGCTCAGTTGGCAGGGCCAATGGCAGGAAACAGAAGACTGCAGGGAAGAGAAACAAATGAGCAGCGACACCACAGCCAGCACAGAGCGCACCGATTCGGTGGCGGAGCGTCTGCATGTCGCAGGGCTGCATGTATCGGGTGATGCCCCGGCGGATGCCGTCCTGTCCGTCCGGGACCTGAACGTCCGGTTCAACTCGGAGAACGGCGTGGTGCACGCGGTCCGCGGCGTCGGCTTCGATCTCCTGCCCGGCAAGACGCTGGGCATCGTGGGCGAGTCCGGCTCGGGGAAGTCGGTAACCTCACTGGCCATCATGGGCCTGCTCCCCGCCACCGCCGGGGTCACCGGCTCGGTGAAGCTGAACGGCACGGAATTGCTGGGTCTCAGCGACAAAGCCATGTGCCGGTACCGCGGCAACGACATCGCCATGGTCTTCCAGGATCCGCTCTCATCCCTGACGCCGGTGTACACGGTAGGGAACCAGATCATCGAGGCGCTGACCGTCCACCACCCGAAGATGAGCAAGCAGGCCAAAGAAGCCCGCGCCGTCGAACTTCTTGGCAGGGTGGGGATCCCCAGCCCGAAGGACCGCCTGACGGCGTTCCCGCACGAATTTTCCGGCGGGATGCGCCAGCGCGTCATGATCGCCATCGCGATCGCCAACAACCCGCGGGTACTCATCGCGGATGAGCCGACGACGGCGCTGGACGTCACCATCCAGGCGCAGGTCCTGGAAGTGCTCCACACCGCGCAGGAGGAGACCGGCGCCGCCGTCGTCATGATCACGCACGACCTTGGCGTGGTGGCCGGGATGGCGGACGACATCATGGTGATGTACGCCGGAAAACCGGTGGAAACCGGCAGCGTGGACGACATCTACTACAGCCCGCGGATGCCCTACACCATGGGCCTCCTGGGCGCCGTGCCGCGCGTGGACGTCGCGGAAAAGGCCTCGCTGGTGCCCATCGAGGGCATTCCGCCGAATTTGATCCACTCACCCACGGGATGTTCCTTCGCGCCCCGGTGCCCGCTGGTGAGCGATTCCTGCCTGCAGGGGGAACCGGAGCTGTGGCCGGTCAGCGGCCCCCGGGGAGCGGCGAACGGACTACCCGGCAGCGGGCCTGCCGGCAGCGGCGTCCACAAGGCGGCCTGCATCAAGACCGACTCCTTGGGTGCCGAAGTGGACGTCCACGAGATCTTCCATGCCCCCGCCGTTCCGGTCTCCCGCTTCGACGCCGTTCCGCGGCTCGAACGCAGGAAGGTACTGGAACTTCGGGACGTCCGGAAACACTTCCCGTTGCTGAAGGGTGCGCTCATCAAGCGGCGGATCGGGACGGTGAAGGCCGTGGACGGGCTGAGCTTCGATATCCGCGAGGGCGAATGCTTTTCGATCGTGGGCGAGTCCGGCTGCGGGAAAACCACCACTCTGCTGGAAATCATGGAGTTCCACAAGGACCAGGACGGCGAGGTCACCATCGGCGGACTGAGCAACAAGGCAGCCTCCGATGCCAAAACAAAGAGTGCCATGCGCAGGGAACTGCAGATGGTGTTCCAGGACCCCACCGGCGCCCTTGATCCGCGCTTCACCGTCTTCGAAGTGCTGTCCGAACCACTCGAGAACGCCGGCCTGGCCAAGCCGGCAATCCGGAAACGCATCATGGAACTGATGGAGCTGGTGGGCCTCCAGCCGGACCACGTCAACCGGTTCCCCAACCAGTTTTCCGGCGGCCAGCGCCAGCGGATCGGCATCGCCCGCGCGCTCGCCGTCAACCCCAAACTGGTGGTCCTCGACGAACCCGTGTCCGCACTGGACGTCTCCGTGCAGGCGGGCGTCATCAACCTCCTGGACAAGCTCCGCGCGGAACTCGGCCTGAGCTACCTCATGGTGGCCCACGACCTGTCCGTGGTGCGCCACATCTCCAACCGCGTAGCCGTGATGTACCTCGGCAAGATCGTGGAAATCGGTGACGTGGACAGCGTGTTCGACAACCCGCGACACCCCTACACGCGGGCACTCCTGTCCGCGATCCCGGTGCCGGACCCGCAACTGGAACGAACCCGCGAACGCATCATCCTGCAGGGCGACCTTCCGTCGCCGCTGGATGCACCCAAGGGCTGCAACTTCGCCACGCGCTGCCCGGTGTTTGCCGCGCTCCCTGCCGCGAAGCAGGAAAAATGCCTCACGCTTGAGCCGCCACTGGAAACTGTCTCCCACCCGCAAGCAGTCCACCCGCGGACACATGCGGCCGAAGCGGACCAGCTGTCGACGGACCAGCAGTTTGCCTGCTTCTTCCCGGACGGCGAACTCGACACGGACATGCTTGTTGTCCACGAAGGCCCATAACTTGCCCGATCCCCAAAGCACCAACTCTCGCACCAAAAATGAAGGGAAAACCATGAAGAATCTGACCAAGATTGGCGGGGTGGCCGCCGTAACGGCAGCCCTCGCGCTCACCGGCTGTGGCGGAGGCGGCACCCCCTCGGGCCCCGACGCCGGCAAGGGCCAGGACGCCGGCAGCGACCTCACCAAGCTGATCAGCATCAACGCCAAGGACGCCAAGGACCTGGAACCGGGTGGCACCGTGACGCTTTCGCTGGGCAACATCGGTCCGGACTTCAACGGCTTCTCCAACAACGGCAACAGCGCAGACAACACGGCGCTGCACCGGCCCGTTGACGGTGCGGGCACCTGGGGCTGCTGGAACTTCGACTTCGACGGCACAGCGACGCCGAACAAGGACTTCTGCGAGGACGTCAAGAGCGAGGTTAAGGACGGCAAGCAGACCATCACCATCAAGGTGAATGAGAAGGCCACCTACAACGACGGCACGCCGATCGACGTCAAGGCTTTCGAGAACACGTGGAAAATGCTCAAGGGCGAGAACAAGGACATCGATATCGTCAGCTCCGGCGCGTACGAGTTCGTTGACTCCGTGAAGGCCGGCTCCAGTGACAAGGAGGTTGTGGTCACCACCACCCAGCCTGTTTACCCGCTGGATGCCCTCTTCACCGGCCTGATCCACCCGGCCGTGAACACTCCCGAGATCTTCAACACCGGCTTCACCGGAGACATGCACCCGGAGTGGATGGCAGGACCCTTCAAGCTGGACAAGTACGACAGTGCCGCCAAGACTGTCACCCTGGCCCGGAATGACAAGTGGTGGGGCACCAAGCCCGTCCTCGACAAGGTGGTCTTCCGCCAGCTGGAGAGCAGCGCCGCGATTGCCGCCTTCAAGAACGGCGAGATTGACGGCGTTTCCGCCAACACCATCACTCCCTACAAGCAGCTGGACGGCACCAAGAACTCCGAGATCCGCCGCGGCCAGCGGCTGTTCGCCGGCGGCCTGAACCTGAACGCGCAGAAGGCCCCGCTGACGGACGTCGCCATCCGCAAGGCAATCTTCACCGCCGTGGACCGTGAGGCCCTGCGCAAGGTCCGCTTCAACGGGCTGAACTGGGAAGAGACCAGCTCCGGCTCTATGATGCTGCTGCCGTTCTCCAAGTACTACCAGGACAACTACCCGGCCACGGAATCCGGTGCCGAGGCAGCCAAGAAGGTACTGACCGACGCCGGCTACACGCCCAACGCCGCAGGGATCATGGAGAAGGACGGCGTTCCCGCCGCATTCAAGATCAGCAACTTCGGCGATGACCCCACCACCCTGGCCTTCGTGCAGACCCTGCAGAAGCAGCTCCAGGCCGGCGGCATGGATGTAGGAATCGACCAGCGCGCCTCCGCCGACTTCGGCAAGGTACTGGGCAGCCGCGACTTCTTCCTCAGCGTCTCCGGCTACACCGTGGGTGCTGACGCAACAGACGCCGTCAAGCAGTTCTACGACTCCAAGACCAACGAGAACGAGCTGGGCGACGCCGAGCTGGATGCCGAGATCAAAGCGCTCAGCAGCATCGAGGACAACGCCGAGCGCAACAAGGCGGCCATGGAAGTTGAAAAGAAGCACATGGCCAAGTACTTCTCCATGGGCGTTGTGATGAACGGACCCCAGATCTCGTTCGTGCGCACCGGCCTGGCCAACTACGGTCCGTCCCTGTTCAAGAGCCTGTCCCAGGTTCCGGACTGGACCACCATCGGCTGGGAAAAGAAGTAACAGCAGCCTGACAGCAGTAACGCCAGGGCCGGCATCCCGTGATCTGTTCAGACGAACTCTTCACGGGGTGCCGGCCTTCGCCGTGCCGGTCCGACGCTCTCGCACTTGCTGCGCCTTTCCGGGCCATCCTCTCTCACTTTTCGCGCATTTTCGCCAGACCGTCTCTCACCGGCGCGGGATTTCCCGACACGATCCGGCGGGAAGTGAGAGAGCGTTTGATGAAACAACGCGGGAAGTGGGAGAGCGTTTGATGAAACAACGCGGGAAGTGAGAGAGCGTCCGGGAGTAGCGTTGGAGCATGAGCACAGAAGCAACTCCCGGCTCCGGCCTGAGCAAGCCCGCCATCCGGACGGCAGTCGCCGGCTTCGGACTGTCCGGCCGCGTGTTCCACGCGCCGCTGATCGCCGCCAACCCCGCGTACTCCCTGGACGCCATTGCGACGTCCGACGCCGGGAGGCAGGAAGATGCGTCCGCCAGCTACCCTGCGGCGCGGCTCGTGAACACCCCCGCCGACCTCCTGGCGCTCGCCGGCGACCTTGACCTGGTGGTCCTCGGGACGCCGCCGGCCACCCACTACCCCCTGGCGAAGGCCGCGCTGGAAGCGGGGCTCGACGTCGTCGTCGACAAGCCTTTTGCGGTGCGCAGCGCCGAGGGCAGGGAGCTGGCGGACCTTGCCGCGCGCCGTGGCCGCGTACTGACTGTCTTCCAGAACCGCCGCTGGGACGGCGACTACCTCACGGTCAAGGGCCTGCTGGAAAGCGGCGCCCTGGGAACTGTGACCCGGTTCGAGTCGCGGTTCGAGCGCTGGTCCCCGGAAGTCTCCAAGGCCTGGAAAGCGGAGGCCACCGCGGACGCCGGCGGTGGAGTGCTTTTCGACCTCGGTACGCACCTTATTGACCAGTCGCTGCAGCTGTTCGGCCCGGCGACCGTCACGCACGCGGAACTCCGGGCCCGGCGGCAAGGAGAGAAAACAGACGACGACGTGTTCGTAGCCCTGCAGCATGACTCCGGCGTGGTCAGCCACCTCTGGATGAACATGCTCTGCGCCCAGCAGGGACCCCGTTACCGGCTCCTGGGGTCGGAAGGCGGCTTCACCAAGCACGGCGTCGACCCCCAGGAGCCGTACATTGTGGCCGGCGGAGGGCCTCTGGACGAGGAATACGGCGTCGAGGGCGCCGAATGGGCCGGGCTCCTGGGCCGCGACGGACACCTGGACCGGCTGTCCACCGAGCGGGGAGCGTACCCGGAGTTCTACCGGATCCTCGCGGACAAAATCAACGACGGCGGCACCGCCTCGCCGCTGCCCGTCCCGGTGGATCCGGCTGGGCCGATCGAGGTCCTCAAACTAATCGAACAAGCACGGGAAATGGCGACGCAGAGGGCTTAACCAAAACTGCGCTGAACGACAGACATCCGGCAGCGTGCGTCAAAGCGACGAAGGAGCAGCACGCCGAGGATGTGTGTCGTCCAGCGCAGCGGGACGAACTAAGGCCTACGCAGAGACCAGTTCGTGCCAGTCAGCTACGAGCGGCAGGTTGTGCGCTTCGGAGACGGAGAGGTGGGCCACGTGGCCGGCGGCAATGTTGAGGCCGGCTGCCAGTGCGGGGTCCTTCTCGAATGCGGCCTTGACGCCGAGGTTCGCCAGGGCCACGCCGTACCGCAGGGTCACGTTGGTGAGTGCGTACGTGGACGTGTTCGGGACCGCGCCGGGCATGTTGGCCACGCAGTAGAAGATCGTGTTGTGGACCTTGTACGTGGGTTCCTGGTGCGTGGTGGGGTGGGTGTCTTCGAAGCAGCCGCCCTGGTCCACGGCGATGTCCACGAGGACTGAGCCGGGCTTCATCCGGGAAACGAGTTCGTTGGTGACAAGCTTGGGGGCCTTGGCGCCGGGGATCAGCACGGAGCCGATGACCAGGTCCGCATCCACCACGGACTTTTCGATTTCGTACTTGTTGGACGCGACGGTCTTCAGCCGGCCCTGGTACTGGGCATCGAGTTCGCGCAGGCGGTTGATGTTGATGTCCAGGATGGTGACGTCGGCACCGAGGCCCAGGGCCATCGCGGCTGCGTTGGTTCCGGCCACGCCGGCACCGAGGACAACAACCTTGGCGGGACGGACGCCCGGGACGCCGCCCAGCAGTACGCCCTTGCCGCCGGCGGGAGCCATCAGCGAGGTGGCGCCGACCTGGACGGACAGGCGTCCGGCAACTTCGGACATCGGGGCCAGCAGGGGCAGCGTGCGGCCTTCCTGGACTGTCTCGTAGGCGATCGCGGTGACGCCGGAGTTGATGAGCTCCCGGGTCAGTTCGGGCTCGGCGGCCAGGTGGAGGTAGGTGAAGAGGATCAGGCCCTTGCGGAAGCGGTGGTATTCCGCGGCGATGGGCTCCTTGACCTTCATGACCATGTCGGCGCGGGCCCAGACGTCGTCGGCTTCGGAAACGATCTCGGCGCCGGCAATGGCGTATTCCTCGTCGGTGATTCCGGAGCCCAGGCCTGCGCCGCGTTCCACCAGCACGGTGTGGCCGTGGGTGCGGAATTCATGCACGCCGGCTGCGGTGATGGCCACGCGGAATTCGTTGTTCTTGATTTCTTTGGGGACGCCGATGATCATTTGTGGGCTCCATCGTTGGTGGCCTCTTGGGCCGGGTGTGCGGGGAATCTGTACTTCCAGAATAAATCTGTGTGTGAGCTAGCTGACAGGATTTGACCGTCCCCGCCCAGCTCCTCCCGCGTGTTTCCGCGGTTTTTGACCTTCGCACCTAGACATCTGTCGAGCCGCGGGGCGTCAGGTGTCGCCTGATGTCCGTTCACGCTGCAGGGTTGGCGGGCAGTAATGTGGCAGGCATGCACCAGCAGGATGTTGAAGAGCTCGTTGAGCAGGTTGCCGTGAAGCTTGGCCGGGGGCTTTCGCTTGAGGATCTCGACGGCGTCCTGCTCGCCTACAGCTCCAACCAGTCGCACGCGGACCGGGTCAGGGTGAACTTCCTCCTCAGTAAGCGCGTGCCGGCGGACGTCAAGGCGTGGCAGCTCTCGCACGGGATCGCGACGGCGGTGCGTCCCGTCGTCGTACCCGCCAACGAGGAGCTGGGCATGCTGGGACGCGTCTGCGTCCCGCTGCTGGTTCGCGGTTTCCGCGTCGGCTACTTGTGGGTGCAGCAGGACATTGAGGACCAGAGTGCGACGGCGATCCTCACCCAGTTGCCCGGCGTCCGGGATGAGCTTGAGCTGCTGTCCGGGCTGCTGCTCGAGTCGAACACTGCGGAATCTGAATTCCGGCGCCGCAGGGAACAGGAGTTCCTGAGCGCCTGCCGCGGCGAGGCCAATGCGGTGGCCGCGGTGGCCGGGTGGAAGGAAGTCCAGGGGCGCGGTCCGTGGCAGCTCGTCACGGTGCTCGACGCCGACGGCTGGGCGGAGGGGTCCGATCCCATCGCCTCAACCCTGATCCACCGTTCCGCGGCGCTGCAGGCCACCATCGGCGTGGATGCGGCGCTCTTCAGCGCAGGCACCGAAACCCATGCCGTGGTCCTGTTCCGGGAGTCGACCGGGCGGGCGGCCCACGCGCAGGTTCTTGTCCACTACCAGCTGGAACTCGCCAAGCGGTCCGGCCGGACGGTGCACCGGATCATCCTGGGAACGAGCGAGGGCTTCGCCAAGCCCCGCGAAATAGCAGATGCCTACCGGCAGTCGAAGCAGGCTGCGCAGGCCGCCGCGGTGGACCCCCAGCTGGGCGAACTGGTGGACTGCCGGGGCACGGGCGTTTATCAGCTGCTTGCGTCCGCCGGTGGCGGCGCGGGAGCCTGGGCCGACGCCGGCTCCGTCTACTCGCGCATCCTGGAAGACCATGACCGGAACGGTGAGCTCCTGCCCGTGCTTGAACTCCTCTACGACAACGACGGTTCAGTGCAGGACGTTGCCACAAAGCTCCACCTGCACCGGAGCAGCATCTACAACCGGCTGGGCCGCATCCGGCAGGTGCTCGGCGTGGACCCGCTGAAGGGCATGGTCCGGCTGGAACTCCACGCGGCGCTCAAGGCCCGCCGCTGGGCAGGACGGCCACGGATTTAGGCGATCGCGGATCTAGCTGCCAAAGACCTTCCGGGCCAGGAACTCGTTGCGGAATTTGTGCTCCGGATCCATGCGCTCGGCGAGGTCCTTGAAGTCGGCAAAGCGCGGGTAGAGCCGGGCCACAGCGTCGGCGTCTGAGTGGAACAGCTTGCCCCAGTGTGGCCGTGCGTTGAACGGCGCAAGCGCCTCCTCCATGACGGGGAGCACTTCCTCCACGTCGTCCTGCCGCTGCTTCCAGGTGAAGTGGAACCCTACAGAGTCCTGGCCGTACGCCGTGCTCAGCCACAGCTGGTCCACCGCCACGGTGCGGATTTCCGACACGAGCAACAACGGGGTGATGCGGTCCGACAGGGCACGCAGTTCCGCAATGGCGGCCACCGCGTCCTCGCGCCGGACGAAGAATTCGCTCTGGAGCTCTTCGCCGCTGCTGGGCGTGAACGCCATGCGGAAGTGGGCCAGGCGCTCAGACCAGGGCCCGGGGACCCCGAGCTGTTCGGTGCAGTTTTCGGCCGACACTCCCGGCAGCGGATGCCGGGCGGCGGTGGCGCGCGTACCGCCGAAGAAGGTGTTGCCGGCGAACGCCGGTTCCGGGTCGGCGCCGGCGGTGCCCGGACCGGAAACGCGGCTCTTGAGCCATGCCTGCTCGACGGCGTCGCCGCTCCAGTCCGTGAACAGGCTGACGCTGTAGGCGCCGGAGGTGGCGGCGTCGAAATTCTCCAGCACGGTCTCCCAGGGAAGTGACTCGAAGACGTCCTGCCGGACCGTGAACGTGGGTTCGATGTCCAGGGTCACCTTGGTGACGACGCCCAGCGCGCCCAGACCCACGACGGCGCCGTCGAAGTCGGGCGAGCTGCCCCGGCTGACATGGTGGACGGTTCCGTCCGCTGCCACGATTTCCAGTGCAGCGACGGATGTTGCCAGGTTTCCATTGGCGTCTCCGGAACCATGGGTTGCGGTTGCGACGGCGCCGGCCACCGAGATGTGGGGGAGGGAGGCCAGGTTGGGCAGCGCAAAGCCGTTGGCCTCCAGCTTTTCCGCGAGGGTGCCGTAGCGGGTTCCGCCGGAGACCGTGACGGTGCGGGCGGCAGCGTCGATGCGGATGCCCGGATCCAGTTCTTCAAGCGAAATCAGGGACCCCGGGGAATCCGCGATGGCGTTGAACGAGTGGCGGGAGCCGAGCGCGCGGATTTTCGATGCGCCCGCCACCACTTCCTGGACTTCCTCCAAGGTGCGGGGACGGTGGATCGCAGCGGCCGTGTAGCGGTAGTTACCCGCCCAGTTCAGTTCGGCGTTCAGGCCGGAACCCCGGCCGCCGGCTGTGCCGGAGCTCAGGCCGGGCAGTTCGCTGGTCTCAGTGCGCATTGCATCCTTTCGCGCCGGACCAACGCGGCCGCCGGCGATTGTTATCGCTAACAATTCTGGTGAGCCGAACCCTCCGTGTCAATGGTCATCCACCTGTCAGCGGTCTTCCATCGACGTGCGTGACTGGCTTTCCTCAAGGAGGCGGACGGCCGCTTCGCGGCGGCGCCGGGCAAAGTGGCTTTCCAGGCCCTTGGAGACCGCAACGAAAGCCACACAGCTGGCCATAAAAGCGGCGGTATTGCTCAGGCCCATGGCCGTTCCGAGGGCGGCAGTCAGCAGCATGGCGGCGAACCCCGCCACGATGTGCCACCCTCTGAACTTACCCACAAATAAAGGGTAACCCCGGCCTTTGCGGCCTTTTGGCGGTAAGCGGTGATCGTTGCTTGATCCTTATCACTGCTTCACAAATGGCGTTCCGCGCTAAACGAACGCCGCACAATCAAGGCTGCTCGCCGCCGTCGCCGGTTGGTTTGGTCTTCTTCTGCGCCTCCAGCCATTCCATGATGGCCGCCAGTCGGATCCGCCGGTGCGTGCCGCGGTATTCCACCGGTATTTCACCGCGATCCGTCATGTTGCGAAGATACGTGTGTGAAATGCCGGCAAGCTCCGCGGCCTGGGATGTGGTCAGCATTTCCTCCACGCTGCTCACGGTCACTGCTTCGCCGCGGCTGAAGCGGCTGAGCAGGTCCACGACGGCGTCCCTCGCCTGGGGCGGCAGACGGTGGACCGTGCCGTCCACGAACACCGTGATGTCATGGCTGCCGTTCAAGGCATGCTTCAGTTTCAGGGCTTCGTCGCCGGGGAGACCGGCGGTCACGCGGGGAGCAATCAGTGCCATGCCGAAATCCTAGCGCCCCCCGGCGTGACCCGGCTTTGTATCGATGATCCGGCCTGGACGCCGCTATTCGGCGTCGAGGTCCGTCTCCAGCAGAGTGACCAATGCGTCCAGGGCCTGTTCCGCGCCGTCGCCGTCGGCCCGCAGCACCACGACGTCTCCCTTGGCCGCCCCCAGCGTCATCAGCGAAAGGATGCTGGCGGCGTCGAGGGCCTCCTCCGCCGGCTCACCCTGCATGGAAATGGTGACGTCCACCCCGGCATTGCCGGCCGCTTCGGCGAACAGCGCCGCAGGGCGGGCGTGGAGGCCGGAGCGGCTGGCGATGGTTGCGGTACGTTCGGGCATTGCTTCTCCTGGTGGTTGTCGGTGGGCGGCTGTTAGAGGCCGAGTTCGTTGAGCACGGGCAGCTTCTCGCGCACCCAGGCCCGGGCTTCGGTGGCGCTCGGCGCGGACAGCGCCAGTTTGGCCAGCTCCTGCGCTTCGGCCAGCGTGACGGTCTTGAGCACCGCGGCCACGGCCGCCAGCGACCGTGCGGTCATGGACAGCGTGGAAACGCCGAGTCCGGTCAGCACGACGGCGAGGGCCGGGTCCGCCGCCGCCTCGCCGCAGACGCCCACAGGTTTGTTGTGGCCCTCAGCCCGCGAGCCCTCAACGGTGAGGCCGACGAGGCGCAGGACGGCGGGCTGCCACGGAGTGTTCAGCGCGGCCAGCGGGCCGAGCTGCCGGTCGGCCGCCATGGCGTACTGGGTGAGGTCGTTGGTGCCCAGGCTGGCGAACCCCACTTCGCGCAGGATGGCCTCGGCCGTCAGCGCGGCAGAGGGGACCTCCACCATCACGCCGGGGGTCTTGATGCCGGCGTCAGCGCACATGGAGGCAAAGCGGGCGGCCTCTTCCGCCGTGGAGATCATCGGGGCCATGACCCACACGTCCGCTTCGGATTCCTTTTCGGCCAGCGCGATGGCCTCCAGCTGGCGGTCCAGGACGCCGGGCGTGGTGAAGTCCGTGCGGTAGCCGCGGACGCCCAGGGCGGGATTGGGCTCCGTGGAGTCGGTCAGGAACGGGAGCGGCTTGTCGGCGCCGGCGTCGAGCGTACGCAGGACCACCTTCTTACCCGGAAAGGCATCAAAGACGCTCTTGTAGGCCGCGGCCTGCTCTTCCACGGTGGGTTCGGTATCCCGTTCCAGGAAGCAGAACTCGGTGCGGAACAGCCCCACACCCTGGGCGCCCAGCTTGGCGGCTGCCTCCGCGTCCTTGCCGCCGCCGACGTTGGCGAGCAGCGGCACCAGGTGACCGTCCGCCGTCGCGCCCGTGCCGCTGAACTCGGCCAGCAGGGAAGCGGTGGCCGCCCATGCCTCCGCTGCGGCACGCAAGGATTCGTCGGGCTCGGACGTGACGGTGCCGGCGGCGCCGTCCACAAAAACGTCTGTGCCGTCCGGGAGTTCGTCCACGCCTACTGCGGCGACGACGGCGGGAAGGCCGAGGGATCGGGCGATGATGGCGGTGTGGGACTGGGGCCCGCCGCCTGCCGTGACGAGCGCCAGGACCTTGTTCGGGTCCAGGGTTGCGGTGTCGGCCGGTGCCAGGTCCTCGGCCACCAGGACGAACGGCGTGTTGGAGGCGGGGATGCCGGGAGCGGGCACGCCGCGCAGCTCGGCCACGATCCGCGCGCGTACGTCCAGGACGTCGGTGGCGCGCTCAGCCATATAGCCGCCCAGGTTGTGGAGCATTTCCGAGACGGACGAGCCGGACTCCCAGATGGCGCGTTCACTCGAGATGCCGCGGGCTACGAGCTTGGCCGCACCCTTGATCAGCATGGTGTCCTTGGCCATCAGTGCCGTGGCTTCCAGGACGGCCTTGCCGTCACCCGTGGCGTGGGCGGCCCGCGACTTCAGTTCATCGTGCACGGCCTGGGACGCCGCCTTAAGGGCAGCGGTTGCGTCCTCGGCCGTGACGCCGGCAGGCAGTTGTTCGCCTGCCGGCGGTTCGCTGATGGGTTGGGGCATTTGACGGATGGTGCCGATGATGCGGCCGGGGCTGACGCCTACTCCTGGGAAGTTCTGCACTGAAGGTCCTCGTTCTCTGCCGTAAGCAGGCCCCGCCGTTCGTTGCCCGGGCGATTGCCCGGACCGTCGCGACGGCTACGTCGGACGGCTTTTGCGGTACCTGAAAAAATTGTATGTGATGCACTTCATATAGCGTTGCTATAGGTGCTAGGGTAGCGGTTATGAGTTTCGATGGCCAGCTTCCGCCCAAAGTTCGGTTGCTGCGTGCAGCCGCCGAGCTGCTGGCCAACTCCGGTGGCGCGGCAGTTTCCACCCGCCAGATCACCCAGCTGGCAGCGGTCTCTGCTCCCACCCTTTATCACCACTTCGGTGACAAGGAAGGGCTGTTTGACGCCGTCGTCGCGGCGGGTTTTGAAGAGTATGTGGCCGGCGAACGCGACTTCGCGCCGTCCGGACATCCGCTGGAAGACATCCGGCGGATGTGGGACAACCATGTGCAGTTCGGGCTGAACCAGCCGGAACTCTACTTGGTAATGTTTGGCAACATTCGCCCTGAGAGCCGTCCGGCCATCGTTGCCGATGCCGAGGCACTCATGGAGGAAATGCTGAACAAAGCAGCAGTGGCGGGGCAGCTGAACGTGCAGCCGCGTGAGGCGGCCAGAAGCATCCTGGCGGCGAACGTGGGCGTGACGCTCATGCTGATTGCGGAGCCTGCCGCGGAACGCAATCTTGAACTATCCACCATGACCCGGGACGCCATGATTTTCGCGGTTTCTGCGGAACAGGCCAGCGGCGCCGGGCCCGACACGTCCGGTAAATCGTCGGTTGTGGTGGCAGCGATCGCCCTAAACGCCGCGCTCCAGGCGTCGCACTCGGATCAGCTCTCCAGCTCGGAACTCAAGCTCTTTCTCGAATGGCTCCACCGGATCTCTACCAGTTCCACCAGCTAGTCGTCGGAAAATATCGGACCATCCTGCGGTGCAGCAGGAATCACGGTTAGGAAATCACATGGCAACAGAGACAGTTGCAAAACCCCGTACCAGCCTGCGGGTTGGCGTCCAGAAGTTCGGGACGTTCCTGTCCGGAATGATCATGCCCAACATCGGCGCCTTCATCGCCTGGGGCATCATTACGGCACTGTTCATCCCGGACGGTCCGTTCCCGAATGAGCAGTTCGCTGCCCTCGTAGGGCCGATGATCACCTTCCTCCTGCCGCTCCTGATCGCATATACCGGCGGCAAGATGATCCACGGAGTCCGCGGCGGCGTGGTGGGCGCGGTCGCCACCATGGGCGTGATTGTGGGTACCGACATCCCGATGTTCATCGGCGCCATGATCATGGGCCCGCTGACCGCCTGGATCATGAAGAAGCTGGACAAGGTCTGGGAGGGCCGGGTCAAGCCGGGCTTCGAGATGCTGATCGACAACTTCTCTGCAGGCATCGTCTCGGCCTTCATGGCCATCTTCGGCATGCTCGTGATTGGCCCGGTGGTGAAGTCCTTCAGCGATGGCGCCAGCGACGTCGTCGAATGGCTCGTCAACAACGGCCTGCTGCCGTTCACCAGCATCTTCATCGAACCTGCCAAAGTGCTGTTCCTGAACAACGCCGTCAATCACGGCATCCTGACGCCGCTGGGCACTGAGCAGTCCCTGGCGGACGGCAAGTCCATCCTGTTCCTGCTTGAAGCCAACCCCGGCCCCGGCATCGGCATCCTGCTGGCGTACATGGTTTTCGGCAAGGGCCTGGCCAAGGCGTCAGCCCCCGGTGCCGGCATCATCCAGTTCTTCGGCGGCATCCACGAGATCTACTTCCCGTTCGTGCTGATGAAGCCCATCATCATCCTCGCCGCGATCGGCGGCGGCATGACCGGCATTTTCACCCTGGTGCTCACCGGCGCCGGCCTGCGTTCGCCGGCTGCCCCGGGCAGTATCTTCGCAGTTTTCGCTGCCACCGCCAGTGACAGCTACTTCGGGGTGGCGCTGGCCGTGCTGCTCGCAGCCACGGTGTCCTTCCTGATCGCCTCGGTGATCCTGAAGGCCAGCAAGACGCCCGTGGGTGAAACCGAGGAGGACAGCCTCAGCGCCGCCACTTCGCGGATGGAGGCCATGAAGGGCAAGAAGAGCTCCATCTCCTCCGCCCTGACCGGCGCAGGCGCAACCACCGCCGTCATGGCAGGTCCCATCAAGAACATCGTGTTTGCCTGCGACGCCGGCATGGGCTCCAGCGCCATGGGCGCCTCGGTGCTGCGGAACAAGATCAAGGCCGCCGGCTACCCCGACGTCAAGGTCACCAACTCCGCCATCGCCAACCTGAGCGACACCTACGATGTTGTGATCACGCACCAGGACCTCACTGAGCGGGCCAAGCCCGCCACCAGCAGCGCCGTGCATGTCTCCGTGGACAACTTCATGAACAGCCCGCGGTATGACGAGATCGTGGAACTGGTCAAGAGCAGCAACACTGAGGGAACGGCAGCCGCCGGCGAAACTGCTCCTGCGGGGGCAGCGGCGCCCGCTGCCGCAGCCGCCGCACCGGAGGCCGCGCCGCCGTCGGACATCCTGGTGGCTGACAGCGTGGTCCTCAACGGCACGGCAACCACCCGTGACGCCGCAATCGACGAAGCGGGCCGGCTGCTGCTGGACCGCGGCGCCGTGGACAGCGGCTACATCGACGCCATGCACGAACGCGAGGAATCAGTGTCCACGTACATGGGCAGCTTCCTGGCCATTCCGCACGGCACCAACGCCGCCAAGGACCACATCATGAAGTCCGCGGTCTCCGTGATCCGTTACCCGAACGGCATCGACTGGAACGGCAAGGAGGTCAAGTTCGTCGTGGGCGTGGCCGGCATCAACAACGAGCACCTCCAGATCCTGTCTTCCATCGCCAAGGTCTTCACCAACAAGGCGCAGGTGGCCCAGCTCGAGGCGGCCACCACCGTTGACGAAGTGCTGGCACTCTTCGGAAAGGTCAACGCATAGTGAAGGCTGTTCATTTTGGGGCCGGGAACATCGGCCGCGGCTTTGTGGGACTGCTGCTGCACCAGGCAGGCTACGAGCTTGTATTTGCCGACGTCGCGGATGAACTGATCTCGCAGCTCGCCGCCGCAGACAGCTATGACGTCCACGAAGTGGGGGAGAACCCCACAGTCCGGACCGTGGACAACTTCCGGGCGCTCAACTCCGCCACCCAGGAGGCAGACGTCGTGGCGGAAATCGCGACGGCGGACGTCGTCACCACCGCGGTGGGGCCGCACATCCTGAAGTTCGTGGCGCCCGTGATCGCCAAGGGCATCGCCGCAAGGGCGGCCGGGCTGGCTCCACTGCAGGTGATGGCGTGCGAGAACGCCATCAACGCCACGGACACCCTGCGGGACGAAGTGGCGGCGCAGTGGGATCCGGCGACCGGCCCGCTTGAGGCCGCTGCCGTGTTCGCCAACACAGCCGTGGACCGGATCGTCCCCAACCAGGAGCCGGGCAAGGGCCTGGATGTCACAGTGGAGACGTTCTACGAGTGGGTCATCGACCGCACGCCCTTCGGGGACAATGCGCCGGTCATCCCGGGCGCCACGTTTGTGGACAACCTGGAGCCGTACATTGAGCGGAAGCTCTTCACCGTGAACACCGGGCACGCCTCTGCAGCGTACTTCGGGTTCGAGGCCGGGCTTGGCAAAATCTCGGAGGCCATGGCGGACCAGGACGTCGCCGCCGATGTGCGCGCCGTCCTGGACGAAACCAAGGAGCTGCTGATCCACAAGCACGGCTTCAACCGCGAGGAGCAGGAAGCCTACGTGGAGAAGATCCTTGGCCGTTTCACCAACCCGCACCTGCCGGACACCGTGAACCGGGTGGGCCGCGCGCCCCTGCGCAAGCTCAGCCGGCACGAGCGCTTCATCGGCCCGGCCGCGGAACTGGCCGAACGCGGAATCGTGCCCGAGGCGCTGCTTGGAGCCATGGCAGCAGCCCTGCGCTTCAACGATCCCGCCGACGCCGAAGCAACCGAGCTGGCGCAGATCGTGGCGTCGTCCACGGCTGCGGAGGCCACGGAAAAGGTGACCGGCCTGACGCCCGGGCACCCGCTCTTCGCGGCCGTCGAGGCGCTGGTGGAAGAGGTCAAGTCGGAGGCTAAGGTCTAGGGGCGTATTACCCCCTGGCACCGACGCTCTCTCACTTCCTGTCGGTTTTCCGGCGACGCTCTCTCACCTCTTGCGGGATGTACGCAAACGCTCTCTCACCTCAGTTCAGCAGGTGAGAGAGCGTTTGTGTTTTCCGTGCGAAAGGTGAGAGAGCGTCGGGGATTTAGGGGGCAGGAAGTGAAAGAGCGTTTGCACCCCCCCCACCCCCAGGGGCGGCGTCTGGAAGGTGCCTAGACCTTGACGGTCCCCTTCGGCACGAACAGTGTTTCCGCCTGCTCCAGCGACATGCCGTTTGTCTCCGGCACCTTGAACATCACAAAGAAGAACGACGCCGCTGCAAACAGTGCGTACATGGCGTACGTCAGCGGCAGCGAACCTGCCGCCATCACCGGGAAGCTCAGCGTAATGGCGAAGTTGGCGATCCACTGCGCGGCCGCGGCCAGGCCGAGGGCGCGGGCGCGGATCCGGGACGGGAAGATCTCACCCAGCAGCACCCACACCAGCGGGCCCCACGAGGCGCCGAAGCTGATCACAAAGACGTTAGCGGCCACCAGGGCGACGGGGCCCCAGGCACCGGGCAGCGAGATCTCCTCACCGGAACCGGTGGCCGAAGCGAAGGCCAGGGCCATGGCACCCAGCGAAACTGCCATGCCCACCGAGCCGGCCAGCAGGATGGGGCGCCGGCCGATGCGGTCTACCAGTGCGATGGCCACAAGGGTGACCAGGATGTTGGTGACGGACGTGGCCACCGAAATGGTGAGCGAGTCCTTCTCCTGGAAGCCCACGGCCTTCCACAGGGTGGTGGAGTAGTAGAAGATCACGTTGATGCCGACGAACTGCTGCAGCACGGACAGCGTGATGCCGATCCACACCACGGCCTGCAGGCCAAAGACCTTGCCGCGGAGCGAGCCCCTCTGGCCGGCGAGCTTGTCTTCCTCGATGGCGGACTGGATTTCGCGGATGTGGCGGTCGGTGTCCTCGGACGGTGCGATGGTCTGGAACACCTTGCGTGCCTCGTCCTCCTTGCCCTTGAACACCAGGAAGCGCGGGGATTCGGGCAGGGTGTACGCAATCCAGCCGTACACGACGGCGGGGACGGCCCCGGCGAGGAACATCCACCGCCAGGCCTCGATGCCGAGCCAGAGCGGCTGGTCCGCGCCGCCGGCCGCGTTGGCGAACAGGGCGTCGGACAGCAGGGCGGCGAAAATGCCCGTGGTGATGGCAAGCTGCTGCAGCGAGGCGAGCCGGCCGCGCACGTGCCGCGGTGAGATTTCCGAGATGTACGCGGGGGCAATGACGGAGGCCAGGCCGATGCCGAGGCCGCCCACCAGCCGCCAGAAGATCAGGTCCCAGACGCCGAACGCGAAGCCGGTGCCCAGGGCGCTCACCAGGAAAAGGATGGCGCCGAGCTTCATGGCGGGAATGCGGCCGTACTTATCGGCCACCTTGCCGGCCAGGTAGGCGCCGGCAGCACAGCCCAGGAGGGCGACGGCCACCGCGAAGCCGGTGACGGCCTCACTCAGGGCGAATTCGCCCTTGATGGCGTCGACGGCCCCGTTGACAACGGAGGAGTCAAAGCCGAAGAGGAACCCGCCCACCGCTCCCGCGATTGCGAGGCCGATCACCTTGCGGGGAACGCCGGGACGGCCTTCGGTGCTGGATGTGGACATGGATCTCCCTTGGGATTTTGACGCTTTGGGTTTTAGCTGTGCGGACATCGTTGACCACGGAACCAGCCCTGTTGGCCGGCGCACACGCGCTAAACAGTGTGCCACTTCACGCTGTGAGGTTCCACTTACGGGAGGACGACGACGGCGGACGTCCCGCCGTCGTCGTCTCCGGCCCGGCTGCGGGCCTGCCCTGACGTTCGCGCGCGAAAGTCCCTAGTGCGCCGGCACGGACTCCTTGGAGGCAGCCTTCGGGTCCGTCAGCTTCTTGTTTGGCAGCGCGAAGCTGATCAGGAAGGCGATCCCGGTGAGCACGGCGGCGGTGAGCATGACGGCGTCGATCGACTGGGCGAAGCCCTCGGTGATGGGCCGGGTGAGCACGGGGTTGGCTGTGTGCAGCCAGCTGGTGTCGTTGAGGGATTCGTTGGTGGCGCCGTTCTGGAAGAACTCATAGAGCTTGGCGTTGGCGGGGTCGGCAGCCACTGCGGGGTCCTTCAGGACTTTCAGGTAGCCGGCGTCCTGCATGGCGTCCTTCATTCCCGTGGCAATGCGGTCAGCGGCCATGCTGAAGAGCATGGAGATGAAGACGGCGGTGCCCACGGCGCCGCCCATGGACCGGAAGAATGCGGCGGAGGAGGTGCCAACGCCCATGTCCTTCGGCGGGACGGAAACCTGCATGGCCAGCGTGAGCGGCTGCATGCAGAAACCAAGGCCCAGGCCGAAGAACACCGCGATGACGCCCGGCACCCAGAGGCCGGTGTCCACGCCCAGGGAGAAGCCCATCACGGTGGCGGCAGCGGTCAGCACCGCGGTGCCCATGATGGGGAAGATCCGGTAGGTGCCCGACGCTGAGATGGTCCGTCCGGCGGTGATGGAGCCGGTGAGGATGCCCACGGTGAAGGTGATCATCATCAGGCCGGCCTCGGTGGGGGTGAGGCCCTTCACCAGCTGGAGGTACATCGGCAGCATCGCGATCGCGCCGAACATGCCGATCCCGATGATGAAGTTCAGCAGCGAGGAGAGACCGAAAGTGAGGTTCCGGAAGAGCCTAAGGGGGATCAGGGCGTAGTCGCCTGCGCGCTTCTCGGCCAGTAGAAACGCGATGATGCCCACGATGCCCAGCCCGATGCACAGGAGGGACGCCGCCGAGGTCCAGCCCCAGCTGCGGCCCTGCTCGGCCACCAGGAGCAGCGGAACGATGGCCAGCGTGATGGCGGCCGCCCCCCAGTAGTCGATCTTCTGCTTGACGTGCTTGGCGGGAAGGTGCAGATAGAGGAACACGACGGCCAGTGCGGCCAGGCCGATGGGCAGGTTGATGAAGAATACCCAGCGCCAGCCGTCGAAGCCCAGGATATTCGCGGAGCCGGCGAAGGCGCCGCCCACCACGGGGCCCAGGACGGACGAGATGCCGAAGACGGACATGAAATAGCCCTGGAACTTGGCGCGGTCCTTGAGCGCAACAATGTCGCCGATGATGGTCAGCGCGAGGGCCAGCAGACCGCCGGCGCCCATACCCTGGATGCCGCGGGCGATGGCCAGTTCGGTCATGGAGTGCACCGAGCCGGCATACAGGGACCCCGCCAGGAGGATCACGATCGCGGCCAGATAGAGCGGGCGGCGCCCGAAAATGTCGCTGAGCTTGCCGTACAGCGGGGTGCTCACCGTGGACGTGATCAGGTACGCCGTGGTGGCCCAGGCCTGCAGGGAGAGCCCGTCAAGGTCGTTGGCGATGGTGTAGATCGACGTGGACACGATGGTTTGGTCCAGCGAGGACAGGAACATGCCGAGCATGAGGCCCACCATCACTGTGATGGTCTGACGCTTCGTCAGGACGTCCCCGGCTACGGGCCCGGCGGCGATTTTGGACATGACTGCTCCATTACAAAGAAAAGGGATTCAAGCTCGATAGTTGCTTTCAGTAACTATCTTACTTTGAGATTTGTTCCCCCGGCCCTGCTAAGCCCCTGCGAAATGAAGAATTAACTTCAGCGCTCCACCAGGATCCCGTCCGGATCGCACCAGATCATGGCACCCGGGCGCACCTTAACGCCGTCGATCTCCAGTTCCACGTCCGTTTCGCCTGCGCCCTCCTTGGCGCTCTTGCGCGGATTGCTGCCCAGCGCCTTGACGCCGAGCGGCAGGTCGGCAAGGACCTCGCGGTCCCGGATGGCCCCGTTGATGACGACGCCGGCCCAGCCGTTCGCGACGGCGCTCGCCGCGATCATGTCCCCCATGAGGGCGGTCCGCAGCGAACCGGCTCCGTCCACCACCAGCACGGCGCCGTCACCCGGAGTACCCAGGGTGGACTTGACCAGGGCATTGTCCTCAAGGCAACGGATGGTGCGGGCCGGCCCGCTGAAGTGCGAGATCCCGCCCAGTGACTGGAACTGGAGCGCGATGGAATTGAGTTCCTCGCCCCGTTCGTCGTAGAGGTCGGCGGTGTTGATGCTCCCGGTGGCGCCTGTGGCATCAGGGGTTTCAGGGGTGTCTGCGGACGAAGCGGTCATTGGTCCTCCTCGGAATCGGTGGCGCCTAGCAGGCCCGGGACTTGGGTTCAGCATCCAGCCCCGAGCCCCACTCTACTTACACGGTGTCCAGCTTTTGCCTCCCGGCGCATAACAACGCGGCCCGGTGTATCCGGGGTACGGATTCTGGACGGGAGCCGGCGCGGCCGGCGGCACGTAGACGGGGGGCACGTAGACCGGCGGAACATACGGCGCTGGGGCAGGCGGAAGATTGCGGACCCTCTCCGCTTCGGCTGCGGCCGCAGCCGCAGCCGCTTCCTGGGCAACGCGAGCTTCCGCCGCTGCAGCAACGCGAGCAGCTTCGGCCGCTGCCGCGTTTGCGATCTCCGTCTTCTTGGCGCCTATCGATGCCTGCCGAGCTACGCCTGCTGTGGTCGCTGCATCCAGCCGGGTCATCATGGAGGCCAGCTGAGCCGACTTGTATGCTCTCCAATGGACATGCTTCTTGGCAGACCCGGCTGCCTTGAGTGCCGCTATTGCCGCGAGAGCCGTCACTAAGCCCGCATGTGACCGATCGAGCTCCGCCACAGTATCAGCCAGGGGCAACGCGGCCAGGCTCTCTGCGGCCTTGACTGCTTCTTCGACCTGCTGTGCGGGAAGACATGGAATGTCGGCCGAGGTTAGCCCGACGCCGCGCGACTGTGCCTCCTCGAAGGCCTTTACGACAGCAGGATGAAATTTCTTGTTTGGCTCAAACAGGACCGGGATGCCGAACCCGAGACGAGCGATCTCGGCATTCACCAGTACTCCGGCCGCATCGAAGACGCCAGCCAGGGTCCTTCCGTACTTGTCCAATGGCTCGACGTCGAGTTCCAACTTGACCACCGAACCAACAGGTAGAAGTTCCTCTAATGCCTTCGTCGCTTCGGGACCCATGCATTCGACGGGAGCATTGGGATCCTTCGTTTCCGGAGTATCGACATTTAACAGCCGGATGGTCTTCTCGTCGCCGTTAGTTCTGGCTGTGAAAGTGTCGCCGTCGATGACACGGACAACCACAGCCTCGCCTTCGCCTGCTCCCCTCTGATTGGCGGCTGGATCTGTGCTTTGGCTACTGGAGCCAGCGTTGCAGGCACTGAGCAGCATGCCAGCTGTAACGAAAAGTCCCAAGATTTTGATGCGAAATAGTGGGCTCGATGAACCTGATGATGCCAAAATGCATTCCCCCATTGGAATGAGTCATGTTTTCTCCGCACAGGAGCTATGCGATGACAGTACTGCCCCTAAGGAAACGGGCCTATTTCACGCCTGGCCAAGAAGGGCTCACGATAGTCTGATTGGACACCGATCATCAGTTCCTGGGGGAGCCGCAATGAGCCTGTCCGACCTGCCGGGGCACGTCCCGGATCCTTCCGTAGCTGCCGCATCCCCGGGGGGAAGTTCGACGGCGGCGCTCGCCGAACCCGAACGGCGCGTCCGTCCGCTCTGGACCACCGGCGTCGTGCTGGTGAATGTGGGCATCAACGCGGCGTTTTTCGGCCCCATCCAGGTTCTGCTCGGACAGCAGGCCGCGCACTTCAGCGAAGGCGACAAGGAAGCCATCCTGGCGCTCGTCACCGGCGCCGGCGCCGCCGTCTCCCTCGTGGCCAATCCGCTCTTCGGCGCCTTCAGTGACCGCACCACGTCACGGCTGGGCCGCCGCGTCCCCTGGGTGCTGTTCGGGGCCATCCTCGGCGCCGCCGCACTGATCGCCCTGGCCGGAGCCCCCAGCGTGGCGGTCATGACCATCCTCTGGTGCCTGGTCCAGGCAGGCTGCAACGGAGCCTACGCCGCCATCACCGCCGCCATCCCGGACCGGGTGCCGGTGCCGCAGCGCGGTGCCGTGGGCGGGCTCGCCGCCATGGGGCAGACGGTGGGAATCCTGCTCGGTGCGGTGATCGCCGCCGTCGTCAGCGGAAACTTCGGCTTGGGCTACCTGGTGTGCGCCGCAGCGCTGATTGCCGGCGTCGCGCTGTACTTCTTCAAAAGCGACGACGTCCCGCTGCCTGCGCAGGCCCGCCCGCCGTTCAGCTTGGCCGGCTTTGCCAGGGGGTTCTGGATCTCGCCTTCTCTCTACCCCGATTTCGCGTGGGCCTGGCTGACCCGGCTGCTGGTGAACATCGGCAACCATATGGTGACTCTCTATCTGCTGTTCTTCCTGACGGATGCGGTGCATCTGAAAGAGACGCAGGGGATCGAACCGGCCTTCGGCGTCCTGATCCTCACCGGCCTGTACGCAGTCATGGTGATCATCACCAGCGTGATCGGTGGCCCGCTCAGCGACCGCATGGGCAAGCGGAAGCCGCTGGTCATCGCCTCGTCCGTGATCATCGCCGTCGCATCCCTGATCCTCGCATTCGCCCCCAACTGGGCAGGCGCCATCGCGGGCGCCTCGGTCCTTGGCATCGGCTTCGGCGCCTACCTGGCCGTGGACTTTGCCCTCATTACACAAGTCCTTCCCAGCGCCCTGAACCGGGGCAAGGACCTCGGTGTCATCAACATCGCTAATTCTCTTCCGCAGGTCCTGGCGCCCCTGATTGCGTTTCCGTTCGTCACGCTGTGGGGCGGCTATGTCTCGCTGTATATCGCCGCCGCGGTCATCGGCCTGCTGGGCGCGGTGTTCGTGGTGAAGATCAAGGGTGTGGACTGAAGCCAGGCGGCCGGCCGCCTCTCGCAGCACACCGTTTTGACTAATTGGCGCACGGATTAGCCGCAAGGCGTGTGACGTATAGTGGACTCGAATTGCTGCGGCAGTGCTCTGATGGGGATCGCCTGACCGCTGTACGAAACCCACTCCCGGAACGCTGCTGATGCTCGAACTCAATTCGGATCTTCCCCCCATGGCCACGCCGCCGACCCTGCCCCGACAACAAATCCGCTATAACCGGATCCTGGATGCTGCCGCCGGGTTCGCCCGTAAGGGGCTGGACTCCGTGAGCCTGTCCGAGGTGTCCGCCAAAGCCAATGTCCCGCTGGGAACCCTGTACCGGTATTTCCCTTCTCCCACCCACCTGATGCTGGGACTGTACCGGAAGCAGCTGGGCGATCTGCAGGTGGGAAGCTGGCCGGAGTCCGGGGGAAACCGCGTCCATTCCCTGGCCGGCGTGGTGATGGAGATCTTCCACATGCGGCTGATGCAGCCTGCGGTGGAGCAGTGCCTGAGCAAGTGCGTCTACACGAAGGACAAGGACACCACGGTCCTGCTGCGCGAGATCGATGTCATTGCCGAGCAGGCCGTTACGGTGGCAAGCGGCGACGCCGCCAAGTCCCGAGTGCTGCTGCTGACCGTCAGCGGTCTGGTCCAGGCGGTGCGATGCCGTCGATTATCGCTCTTCGAGGCCGAGGAAGACCTGAAAAAAGCCTGTTCGCTCCTCACCCGGTGCTAGCCGCGCCAGCGAACCCCGTGCGACGCCGGGGCCGGTAGTATCGCGTAACCGGTCTAGACCACAGAAGCCCTTCCTGGGATGAATTTAGTGACGTAGCTCACTTGTGTTGCCGATAAAACGTTTTAGCATCATGGGTGGTCGGCCCAGTGTCCGTTCGGCGGTGGCCCAGTTGTTTACCATTGCAAGACCGGAGTGGCTAGCAGCCAGTACCTCGCAGGAGCTTCACCGCGGTCCCGCCATCCCTTGGACCGCAGAATTTCCTGCCAGCCCATCTTGAGCCTCCTATGTGCTTGAGCCTTTTTGTGCCGTGCGCCCACGGCTAGCCCCAGGAGACAACGAAGTGTCCACTGAAATCATCACTCCCGCTGACGGCATTTCCGCCGGTACCGCCTCCGCCGAGCAGTCAACCGTGCTGACCGACCAGGAGATCTTCGAAGCCCACCAGGGCGGCAAGCTGTCCATCTCCAGCACGGTCCCGCTCGCCAGCAAGCGCGATCTCTCCATTGCCTACACTCCGGGTGTCGCCCAGGTCAGCCGCGCCATCCATGCCGACCCGGAACTCGCCAAGACCCTCACCTGGGCCCAGCGCCTGGTGGTCGTGGTCAGCGACGGCACGGCCGTACTGGGCCTCGGCAACATCGGCGCCAGCGCGTCCCTGCCCGTCATGGAAGGCAAGTCCGCACTGTTCAAGGCATTCGGTGACCTGGACTCCATCCCGCTGGTCCTCAACACCACCGATGTGGACGAAATCGTGGAAACCCTGGTCCGGCTGCGCCCCAGCTTCGGCGCCGTCAACCTTGAAGACATCTCCGCTCCGCGATGCTTCGAGCTTGAGGAAAAGCTCATCGAAGCCCTGGACTGCCCCGTCATGCACGATGACCAGCACGGCACCGCCGTCGTTGCCCTCGCAGCCCTGACCGGTGCCGCCAAGGTGACCGGGCGCGAACTCGAAGGACTCCGCGTGGTGGTTTCCGGTGCAGGCGCGGCCGGCATCGCCGTGGCCGAAATCCTGCTCACCGCCGGCATCCAGGACGTCGTCCTGCTTGACTCGCGGGGCGTCATCAACAAGGACCGCGCGGACATCGCAGCCGACCCCGCCAGCAAGAAGGCCCAGATGGCGCAGCGCAGCAACCCGCGCGGCATCACCGGAGGCCCCGGCGAAGCCCTGCTCGGAGCCGACGTGTTCATCGGCGTCTCCTCCTCGAAGCTGGATGAGGAGCACCTGAAGCTCATGAACCACAGCTCCATCGTGTTCGCGCTCTCCAACCCGGACCCCGAAGTCCTGCCGGAGGTCGCCTCACGCTACGCAGCCGTTGTGGCCACGGGACGCAGCGACTTCCCGAACCAGATCAACAACGTGCTGGCCTTCCCGGGAATCTTCCGCGGAGCGCTCGATGCCGGCGCCCGCCGGATCACGCCTGCCATGAAGCTTGCCGCCGCCCGCGCCATCGCTGCGCTGGCCGAACCCGAGCTGTCCGCCGATTACATCGTGCCCAGCCCGCTGGATCCGCGCGTCGCACCGGCCGTTTCCGCCGCCGTGGCCGCAGCGGTCGAGGCGGAGTAACAGCGGAGCACCCTCCGCCAGGAAGTTCGACGGCGGTGCCTCCCGTGCTGGGGAGGCGCCGCCGTCGTCGTTTTGTGAAAGCAGCCGCCGTCGGCGGCCGGCCCGCAGGCAACCCTAGACTGGGGGCATGAACCCCGAGATCCTCGTGACTGTCCTCTGCGGCCTTGCCATCCTGGTGGGCGTGGCCGGCACCGTTATCCCCGTGCTGCCGGGCAGCATCCTCATCGGACTCAGCCTGCTGTCCTGGGCCATCTGGGGCGGCGCCGGAACAGCCGGCTGGGTGGTCTTCGCGGTCGGTATGGTGTTCGTACTGGCGGGAATGGCGGCCAGCGCCGTCCTCACGGGACGCAAACTCAGGGAACACCGCATTCCCAGCCGCAGCGTGGTGGCGGGGCTCGTCTTTGGAGTGGTGGGCATGTTCCTCATCCCGGTGGTGGGCCTGTTCGTGGGGTTTGCCGCCGGACTGCTGCTTAGCGAATCCCACCGCACCCGCAACTTCCGCACCGCCATGACCGCCAGCTGGGCAGCCCTGAAAGCCACCGGCGTGGGCATGCTGGTGGAGTTCGGCCTTGCCTGCCTTGCTGCGAGCACCTGGGTGATCGGCGTCTGGGTGGCCGCGGCCAGCTAGCCTCCCAGCCGCTGCCAAGCGTGCACCACTAGCATGGAAGCATGAGCGCCGGACAGACCTCAGGACCGATTTACCGCGACCACCGCGACCTCACCCCGTTCGGCAACACGCACGTCCGCACGCCGGTGCGGGACATCGCGGACGGCATGGGCGGGATTCTGCACAGCGCCCTGGGCGGCCGGAACGGTGCACTCCTCAGCGTGGACGGCCCTGTCCCCAGGATCAAACGGCTGCCGGGGAAGGCAGCGAGGGCCGTTTTTGACGCGATCTTCCACAACACCGACCCCAACCGGCTGATCGCCGCGGGCCGCGCCTACCCCGGCTGGGCCGGGCTGTGCTACGTCATGGCCGGGCTGCTCGCCTACAAGCAGGGCGGATACCTGCGTGCATCGGAGCTCCTGCAGCGGGGCCTCACCACAAGGAACGAAGACGACGCCAACCAGTTCGCGTCCGGCTACCTGACGCGCGTGGTCACCCGGGTCGAAGTTGCCGAACGCATCGAGGTTCCCGTGTTGTTCAGCGAGGAAGCCGTGTTCCTGGCACTTTCGCACTCGCTGCGGGAAACGGGCCACCTTGAGGCGGCGCTGCAAACGGTGTCCTCGCTGCCGCCGTCGCTGCCTGCAGCCCTGGCCCGCTGTTCGCTGGCGCACTCCTTGGGACGGGACAAGGAGGTAGTGGTCTGGACGGAAGGGCTGCTCAATTCCGATGACCTCTCCGCCGCGCTGCTGCTGATCCGCGCCCGTTCGTTGCGGCGGCTCGGGGCCCACACCTCAGCCCAGTCCGCCCTGAAGGAGGTACTGCGGCGCCGGAAGACCCATCTTGCGTTACGCAACGATGCTTTTACGGACCGTGCCCTGCTGCTGCTGGACAACGGCCGCAAGTCCCTGAACCCGCGGGACTGGCTGCGCGGCCGGCCCGCCGAACTCGAGACCTTCGAAGTCATCCGTAAGGACGTCGAGGAGCGCAGGCTCTGGGAGCAGGAATGGAAACAGCTGGACCGGGAATGATCCCGCGGGGCCGGTATTGATCCTCCCGCCCGCGCATCGGGGCCCTTGTGGGCGGTGCCGGGTCGCGGTAGAACGGACCAATGAGCGATGCAATCGTGCAGTGGATGGAAAAGTACATTACGGCGTGGACCACCAATAAGCCGGAGGACATCCGGGCGCTCTTCACCGAGGACGCCGTGTACGCCACCCGGCCCTACGACCCGGACGCGTGGCGCGGGCACGAGCAGATCGTGGAACGCTGGCTGACCGCTGCGGACGAGCCCGACGAATGGACCTTCGAGTGGTCGCCTCTCGGCTCGGACGGTGACCTGCACTTCGTCCAGGGGCGCACCACTTATCTGGGGGACCGCCCCAGCTACGAGAACCTCTGGGTGGTCCGGCTCGGACCGGACGGGCGTGCCGCGGCCTTCACGGAATGGTTCATGGAACGCAAGGTCTAGCCCGGCGTTGGCGGGTGCTACTGCCAGGCGATCCCGGCCGCCAAGGGAATCAGCTGCTCGGACAGCAGCACGGCCCCCAGTGCCACCATGATGATCCCGCTGGCAAGGGTCACCCGCCGGGCGGCCCCGGGCCGCGAGTGCAGCAGCTTCCGGGACAGCAACGCCACGCAGGTGTACACGACGGCAACCAGCAGGACGAACGTCAGGCCCAGCAGCGCGGACTGCACCGGAACGGGCAGGGACGCTTCCGGGCTGACGAACTGGGGAACCAGCGCCACGAAGAACAGCAGCCCCTTGGGATTGATCCCGCTCGTGCCCACGCCTTGGAGGAAGGTCCGGAACTGGTTGGACTCCGCCGGTGCGGCAGGTATCCCCGCCGGGCTCCCCGCCGTCGTGCCCTCCGCCGAGGCAGCCGAGCCTGCGCCAAAGGTGGCGCCGCGCCATGACCGGATGGTGCCGAAGCCCAGCCACAGCAGGTAGGCCGCCCCCGCAACCGTCAGCCAGCCAAGGACGCCGGGCGCGCCGGCGAGCAGGGCGGCCAGCCCGGCCACCATCAGCACAGTGTGCAGGACATAGCCGCCGCACAGGCCGGCCACTGCGGGGACGAAGCTTCGCTGTTTCAGGCCCGCCGCGATGGAGTAGGCCCAGTCCACGCCCGGGGTGCAGGCCAGGGCGCCGGCAACCACCAGGAATGCGAGGAATAACTGGGGATTCAAGACTGCCTCCTACGATGTGCTGATAGGAGAAACTCTAGGGAAAATGCCGCCACAAGTGTTCCCTGATTTACTCGTGATTTGCCGCTACTCGGTAAGATAATTGCGTGATTGACCATATCGACAGAAATATTTTGCGCCACCTGAAAGAGGATGGCCGGATGACGGCCACTGCACTGGCCGCAAAGGTGGGTCTGACCGTGGCGCCCTGCCACCGGAGGCTCCGGGACCTGGAGTCGTCAGGGGTGATCCGGGGCTACCGCGCGGACATTGATCCGGCCGCCGTCGGGCTCGGGTTTGAGGCGATCGTTTTCGTGACTCTGCGGCAGGTGGACCGTCCCACCATGGAGATCTTCGAGAACCGGGTGGCGGAGAACCCCAACATCGTGGAGGCGCAGCGGCTGTTCGGCTCGCCGGACTACCTCCTGAAGGTGATCGCGGAGGATCTGCCCGCCTACCAGCGCTTCTACGACGCCGAGCTCACCTCGCTGCCCGGCGTGGAGCGGCTGACGTCAACGCTGGTGATGAAGAACCTGAAGTCGAACGCCGGGCCGCCGGTCTAGGGGCGGCCCGCCAGGTTCAGAACCTTCCCGTCTCGGCTATTCGTGCCTGGGCTTCCGGCGTGTAGTACTCCTCGGACAGGAAGGCTGAGTAGATGAACGTCATCCGCCCGGTGGTGTGGTTGGACATTATTGATAGCGCAAAGACCGTGCCGGTGGCGTTGCCGTAGCCGGGGTTCCACGTTTCCTTCCCGGAGCCGTCCTTGAACTCCGGGCCAATGATCGGGGCATTTTTCAAGGGGACGATCCCGAGCTCGTTGGCGGCCCGCTCGATCTCGGGATTGGCATCCTGGGCGTCCGGGTAGTTGACGAAAATGTCGACGCGGGCCACCTTGTTCTCGCTTCCCCCGCCCCGGACGCGAATGGTGTCCGTTTCCATTTCGACCACACCCGTGGGCGTCGTCATGGCGACCTTCATGAGCCGGTCGGAATCGGTAGCGACCATGGCACCGTTGGCTTCCTCGTTGAGGCCTAGGGCGGTCATGTCCAGTGGCAGCGACGTGAAGTCTAAGCTCACCTTCCGGCTCGCTTTCATTGCCTCGATGCCGCTCTTGGTGAATTGGGAGTTTCCGCTGGCCACGATGGGCTCCTTTTCTTGGGAGGGGGTAAATGCGCAGCCAGACATCAGGAGCGCGCTGCATAAGAGTGCAGCTATCGAACGTGCCCTCACAACGCACCCACTACGGCTCGAACAGGAACTGGGACCATCCGGTACTCCTCAACTCGTTCGGGCATGGGTTTCACCATTTCACCGTACGGGTCTTTTTCTGCGTGCAGCCAGTCCTCGTACGCGGCCAGCGTGTCCTGATCGATGAGGGTCCACCGGTCGTCGCGGTTCGAGATGTTGCCAAGATGAACGTCAGCGCCCATCATCGGGCTCCGATTAATGTCGAAGTACGGATTCACCATGGGGAACATTTCATAATAGGATTTCGCTCCAACGATGCTCGGTTGCCCCACCACTGTCATGGCCGCAGTGAAGGCTTCACCTGTCCCCTGTCCCCGAATATTGTCGTAATCGTCCGCGATGACGTGGTTCTGTTCCTGGTCGGCCATGTTGTAGGACGCCCAGTGCAAGGAATCCTGCTGGGCGCGGGTCAGCTGGTGGTACCCCTCCGGCCCCGGGTAAGGCGGGACGGAATCCAAGCTGGTCCAGGCAGCCTCCATGAGGGGAGTTACCGCACCGGCACCTTTCAGCCGCAGGATTTCTTCCATGCCGCCCTGCTGGTACGCGAAGTGCTGTGAGCCGATGTCCGAGAAGATCTCCTTCTGCATGGAGAGGAACGTTTCTTCGTAGTAGGCAAGGTCGGACTCGCCCAGGGAAGCCAGAAGCGTGATCCAGCTTCGTTGCGCCGGGTCTGCGCCGTCCAGGTGTTCTGACAAGTCCTCGCCGGCTGCAGCTGCCTTGCGGAGAACAGCGAGGTCCTCAAAGCCGGCGATGAAGGTTGGGCCCACCTGGTTGGCCATGCCGATCCACTCCATCCGGGGATCGTGTTTGTAGAGCTCAGCATAGAAGGCGTACACCCTGTAGATGTCGGCCCGGTTGTAGTCAACGCCCTTGGACGGATCCCAGCGGTTGGGATCGATCCCCGCCTCACGCATTGCGGACTCGGCCCAGTACTGCTGCAGGAACTGCCCGTAGCCGTTCTTGTTCCCATAAGCGTCCAATGGAGTCATGGCGCCCGAGTCCACAAGGCGGTCAAGGATGCCTTTTGCGGCATCGGCGTTGGTCTGGCTTTGGCGGGCCCACTGCTGGAATTCCTCGGACTTCAGGTAGGCATCACGTTCGGCAGGCGTCATGCCGTTGAGCCGGTCCGTCAGTTCCTGCGCGGCGCCGTCCGTCGGAGAATTGCCGCCGATGCCGGGGCCGCCCGCGCCGCCACCTGCTGAACCGGCGCTGGCCCGGTCCTGCTGGTCGGCGTTCTGCAGCAGGGCTTTGGACGCGCTGTGGATGCCCGCCGCCGCAGCCCTGAGAGTTTTCGCGTGTGAGGCGTTCCAGTCGCTGCGGAAGCGGTCGCCGTCGTTGCCCTTCCAGGGGCTGGAGGCTGTGGAGACGCCCAACTGTTGCCCCAGCTGCTCCAGCCGGCTTGCACCTTTAGCCAGATCCTTCGCGAGCTGGCGTAGCTGTGCGACGTCCGCACCGTAGAAGTTCCCCGCCACTTTTCCCCCTGGTTCAAGTCCACGGCAAGCCTAACGGCCCTGGCGGGACGCGGCGATGGGGAGGGCTCCCCGCCACGGTTACCGCCTCAGGTGCCCAGGAGCCCGGTGGTGCGGTACGGGATGACCTCGCGCAGGAACATGCTGGTGGAGGTGCGGACGATGCCGGGGCAGAGGCGGATTTCCTCGGACACCCGGTAGAGGTCATCCGGGCTCTTGGCCACCACTCGTATGAGGAGGTCGGTGTCGCCGGCCGGCGCGTGGCATTCCAGGACTTCGGGGATCTTGCGCAGCGCGGCGATGGCCTCGTTCAAGTGGCTCTGGTCGAGTTCAGCGCTCACCGCTGCGGCCACGCCGCGGCCGAGCGCGGAAGGCAGCACACGGCTGCTGTTTGGGCGGAGGGCGCCCGACGCCGTCATCCGCTCCAGGCGCGACTGTACAGTTCCGCGCGCCAGGCCCAGCTTCTGTGCCAGCACCATGATGGGCACGCGGGGGTCGTCGTCCAGTGCGGCCAGGATCCGCCGGTCCGTGGGATCGAGTTCCTGCAATCTGACCACTTCCTGTCTGCTTGCTGTCCCTTGATTGATCAGTCTGATCAACAAAGTAGCAGCTCATTGCGCCAACTGTAGGGCTTCTGGTGAAATGATGGCAACAAGGGACGCAGGCCACCGCCGGATCCCGCAGGCTACAGGCACCCCGGAACACCACCCGGCCCCTGGAACAGGCTTCCCGCAAGGACGCCGCCGCTGATTGACACTTGTTCACGCATCGTCATTCCGCAAACACGGCAAGAGCCCCTGAGCTCCCGACGTCGGATTTCCGAAGTCATCGGTAGCTGAGGGGCTCTTGTGTTGTCCGGATTAGGCTGGTGCCATGACATCAGCCGGCCGTTTCGCCCCGAGCCCCTCCGGCGAACTCCATGTGGGGAACCTCAGGACGGCGATCCTGGCCTGGCTCTTCGCCCGCTCCACCGGGCGCCGGTTCCTGATGCGGGTGGAGGACCTGGACCGGGCACGTGCGGGCGCGGAGGCGGAGCAGCTCCGCGATCTGGCGGCCATCGGCGTGAACTGGGACGGCGGCGTCGTACGCCAGACGGAACGCGAGCCGCTGTATGCGGACGCGATCAGCAGGCTCGCTGCCGCCGGGCTAACGTATGAGTGCTTCTGCACCCGGCGGGAAATCCAGGAAGCGCCATCAGCGCCGCATGCCCCGCAGGGTGCGTACCCGGGGACGTGCCGGAACCTCGACCCGGCCGAGCGTGAATTCAAAAGGACCATCCGCCCCGCGGCGATACGGCTGCGCTCCGCAGTGGCCGACTGGACCGTGCAGGACCGGCTGCACGGCACCTACACAGGCGTGGTGGACGACTTTGTCCTCCGCCGCAATGACGGGGTGACCGCCTACAACCTCGCAGTGGTGGTGGATGACGCCGCGCAGGGGATCGACCAGGTGGTCCGCGGCGATGACCTGCTGCCCTCCACCCCGCGGCAGGCCTACCTGGCTTCCCTATTGAATATTCCCGTCCCGGAATATGTGCACGTGCCGCTGGTGGTGAATTCCGACGGCGCCCGGCTGGCCAAGCGCGACGGGGCCGTGACCCTAGCGGACCTTGCGGCCGCAGGTTGGGACGTGGGCCCGGTCCGGGACCTCATCCTGGAATCGCTCGGGCTTCCGGCCGGGCCGCTGCCGCTGGCATTGGCGGCCTTCGATCCCCTGGCCCTGCCGCGGGAGCCATGGGTGTGGCCCGGTGTGCCGGCGGTGGGCGCGTAGGCTGGAACCATGCCAGACACAGGAACCACGGACGCAAGCGTCCCCCAGCCACGATTCACTGTTGAGACGGCCAAGGTCCTTGCCGAAGTGGCCCACAACCGCCAGAAGGACAAGCTCAAGCGGCCGTACCGCGAACACGTTCTCGCCGTCGGGGACGCACTGGCGGATTTCGACGACGACATCCGCATCGCCGGATACCTGCATGACATTGCGGAGGACACCCCCATCACCCGGCAGGCGCTGCTGGACATGGGCGTCTCCGAACGCGCCGTGGACATCATCGAGCGCGTCACCAAGAGGCTGCACGACAACCCGGATGACTATCAGGCCGGCATCCGTTTCATCGCTGAGGACCACGACGCCACCCTGGTCAAGATCGCCGACAACGCGCACAATTCCCTGCCCGAACGCGTCAAGGCACTGGCTGAAAAGTGGCCGGACAAGCCGCCCGTCACCCGCTATGACGAGGCCCGGCCGGTGCTCTACAACGCCGTGCCGGTGGAAGAAGTCCGGATGATCCTGGCCCGGGTGAACCCCTGGCTGCTCGAGGAACTGGACGACCGCCTGGACGAAGCAGACGACACCGACTACGAGAACCTCTCCTACGAGTCCTCGCCCTAGCGGACGTCCTTCCAGAGGGCCCGCTCCCACGCCCGGGGGTCGTGGATGACGCGGGAATCGGTGTCGAAGAGCATAGTGGTCCGGCGCGCCTGGTCATAGCCGGGCCAGCCCGGATCGCCGGTGGCGGCGAAGGAAATCCAGGCCGCGTGCATGGCATCGGCCAGTTCCTGCGGCGGGTCTGTCCCCAGCAGCGGTCCGAACAGCCTGGAATCCTTGTCCAGGGTGTCGAAGACGAACGGCACTTCCACGGCGTGGACTGCGCCGAGGCCGGGGGCCGGCCAGGCGAACTCGTACATGTACGTACGCGCTGACGTGGTCGACGCGGCCATTGCATGGGCATCGGCCAGGCGGATCGCCGGCATCCGCACCCACCAGTCCGTTTCCACGGCGGCGAGCACATCGCCTGGCGAACTGTCCCGATAGTGTGAGCGATACTCGCGGTACGCCGTCTCGGCCGGGAGCCCGTACACGGACATGGGCGGGAAGCCGTCCACGCTGTTGGAGTCCGCCAGGTCCTGCTCCGTGACCTTCGCGATCACGCCCGTTATGGCCAGGAACAGCTTCCAGTCCTCAGTATTCGTGCCCGCCATGAGGTCCACCGTCGCGCTGGCGCCGGTACGAATCCGGTCAATGGGGCGCCGGGGAATGACATCACCGTCGATCGACGGCTGCCAGAGCATCATGCTCGCCGCTACCTCGTGTCCCCAGAGCTCAGGGTCCGGGTGGGCACGGAAATCCGCCTGCAATTCTGCCTGCGCCGCGAGGAAACGCGGGACGGGAACGCCTGCCATTGCCTCACGGGTTTGCGGCACCCCAAGCTTCTCGGCAAGGGACCGGCCGATACGGTGGGCGTTCTGGGCGGGGAGGACATGGTGGGCAGCGCCGCTCTGCAGGATGGCGCGCCGGAACAGCCCCTCCGCGCGGGGCATCGACAGGAGAACTCCGATGCTCATGGCGCCCGCCGACTGCCCAAAGACAGTGACGTTGCCGGGATCGCCGCCGAAGGCTGCGATGTTCTCGCGGACCCAGCGCAGGGCAGCGACCTGGTCGAGGAGACCGACGTTGGCCTGCCCGTCGCCAAGGTCCAGGAATCCGTCGGCGCCTACCCGCCAGTTGATGACCACACAGACGACGCCGTCCCTGGCGAAGTTCCGGCCGTTGTAAGCCGCCGTGGAGCCGATTTCGAACGCGCCACCCTGAATCCACACCATTACGGGAAGCCCGGTGCTGCCGGGGTCGGGGGTCCACACGTTCAAGTTCAGGCAGTCCTCTCCTGCCAGCGCCGTGTCCCACTCCGAGCCCGCACTTTCCGGGGGCGACACCTGGGGAGGGGAGGCTCCGTAGCTCGTCGCATCGCGGACTCCGCTCCACGGCTGGACCGGCTGCGGCCGCCGGAGCCGGTTCGCGCCCGAGGTCGGTGCCGCGTACGGAATGCCCAGGAAACGGTGCACTCCGTCGGCAATGCTGCCGCGCAGTGGACCATGCGCGGTCTTGACAACGCTGTCCATGCCTGCCACCTTCACGGCCGGGGATGTCTGGGGTTAGCTTCCACTCTGGCAGGACGCAGCAGTGCGGTTGAAGGGCCGAAGGTCACCCCTGCAAAGAGGCCCGTTCCATCTGCTCCAGCGCTGCGTTCATCTTGTGGGTGCCGCGCTTCTCGTCAATGACGATTGAAGCACCGAGCGCCAGCACGATCACCAGCAGGCAGACGGGCACCGAGACCCCTGCGGCGGCGAGTCCCACACTGCCCGCCAGCGCTGCCAGAACGCCGGCTGCCACGGCAACGACGGTGCGGTCCACGCAAATCATGATGCTGAACATCGCCGTGAGCGACGCCTTGAAAATCGCGACGGGGATGGCGATGCTGGCCACGGCCACGGCGGCGCTGATGTGCGCCTCGTGGTCAATGAAGTAGGCCGCTACATGCAGGCCGGCACCTGTTGCCGCGATGGCAGCGAAGATGGGGATGTGGCCGTAGCCGAAGAAGAATGAGCGGTGCCGCTGAAGGTGCAGGGCCCGGCCGGCGGGCAGGATGAAGTAGATCCACCACATGGCGAAGGCCAGGGCGGCTCCGCCGAAGCCCACGAGCGCCGCGTCCACGCTCCAGCCGTGGTTGGCCACGATGGCGCGGAGCGTTTCGATGGCGCCGATCAGGCATTCGCCGAGGGCGATGATGGCCAGCAATCCATAGCGTTCGGCGATGTGGTGCGCGTGCCACGGGGTCCGCATGGTGCGTTCGGCCGCGTACGGCGTCGCCATTTCCAGCACGTAGAGCGGAACGGTCATCATGATGGTGGTCGGCACGTCCGCCTGAATGAGCAGCACCGCGATCCAGCCGAGCTGCACCGCCCCCAGATAGGTTGCGTAGCGCAGGCAGGTCTGGCGGCGGGCGGGGTCCTGCCGGGCCGCCCGCAGCCACTGGAACACCAGGGCCAGGCGCATGATCACGTAGCCGCCCACGATCACGGCGTTGTCCACATGGTCGCCCTCCACCAGCGAGTGGAAGAGCGGCTCAATACCCATGGCCAGAATGAGCACGCCAAGCAGTTGGACCATCGTGACCACACGGAAGACCCAGTCATCGGTGTCATAGGCGCTGGCGAACCAGGTGAAGTTGATCCATGCCCAGATCACGGCGAACATCGTGAAAGAGAATCCCAGGAGCCCTGCGCCGAAATGGGCCTCGGCGATTTCGTGGGCGAACTGGCTGCCGGCCACGCCGAACGCAATCACAAAAGTGAGGTCGAAAAACAGCTCCAGCGGCGTAGCTGCCCGGTGCTGCTCATGCGGGTCGCGGCCGCCCATGCGGGCCATGGCGTGCCGGAGCGGATTGTTGGACATGGCTCAAAGAGTACCGCCGGGAGCGGCGGCCTCTCCAGACCGTCCCGTCCGCGCCCGCAGCATCAGCCCGATGTAGGCGAGGTCGAAGATGCTGCACAGTGCCCCGACGCCGAGGATCAGCATCGAATTGGCGTACCAGCCGAACACGAGGGTGGGAGCCAGGGTTCCAATCCATTTGGCGACGGCGATCAGCAGGGACTGGCCCCTGGACCCGCCGCGGGAAACGAACATGGCAATGAACAACCCGGACATCAGCAGGTTCTGCAGGAAGGCCGCGTATCGCGGGGCTGGATCCCAGCCGAACTCCGCGACAAACAGGAGCTGCACGGCAAAGGCGGTGACGCCCAGGAGGAGGGCCCAGCCGAAGAAGAGCTTCCGCGTCACCCAAGCGGGAAGCTCGGCCCGGCCGAACCTGAAGAACGTGTAGAGAATGACGACGTCCGCCAGCGCCCACACGATGTTAATAACGCCCTGGACGGACAACGCGGTGGCCACGGAACGCGAGGCGTAAATGGCCTCCCACGCGAAGTTTAGCGCCAGGGCTGCGGCCGGGATGGCGTTCGTCCTGTCCCTGAAGCCGACCCGGATCGCGTCGATGTACACGATCGTCCAGGCGATACCGCTGACGACAGTGAGGAACAGAATCACCCGGCCCGCTACACCCGGCCCAGCGAGTCGATGTCCTCGAGGAAGTCCTGGTGGACCTCCTTGCTCACCGTGGTCCGGGTGTCCGCTATCGCGTCGAGGTAGTCCTGCGTGGCGGGGCCCTTCCGGACCGCCTCGCGTACGGAGGGGCTGCCGCCGGAAGCCAGCCCGCCGTCGTCGTACACTGCCTTTTCCAGCGCCCGCTGGGACGCGCTCCGTGCGGCGTACTCAATGTCCGCCGGGGAGAACCCCTCGGTGCGGTCCACCAGCAGCGCAACGTCCACGTCGTCCACCACGGTGGCCGGGATGAATCGCTGCCACATGGCCTCGCGGGCCTGGCGGTCCGGGAGTCCGATGGGGATGACGTAGTCAAAGCGGCCGTGCCGGAGGAACGCGGTGTCCAGTGCGCGGATGAAGTTGGTGGCGCAGACCAGCAGGCGGCCGGGCTGCTCGCGGAAGGCCGGGATGATCTTCAGCAGCTCGTTGGTGACGCCCTGCAGCGGCGACGGCGGTTCGCCGGACCGCTGGGACGCGATCTCTTCCACTTCGTCTATGAACACCACGGCATGTTCCAGCTCGGCGATCTCCAGGAAGGTTTCACGGAGGGCGCCGGCGAGCCCCTTGGGATCGGCGGCGAGCCTGGAGGGGAATACTTCCACGAACGGCCATTCGAGCCGGGACGCGATGGCCTTCGCGAACGTTGTCTTGCCGGTGCCGGGAGGGCCAAAGAGGACGACGGCGCGCGGCGGCACCACGCCGAATTCATCCGCCAGGTCCGCCTCGGCCAGGGGGAGCACCAGCCGGCGTTCCAGCAGTTCCTTCTCGTTCCGCATGCCGGCCACGTTTTCCCAGAGGTCGCGGGCCAGGATGCGGCCACCGAGCAGGCCCAGCGGCTCGAGTTCCTGGCGCTGGACGGGGATGGTGCGTTCGAAGTACCGCAGGTTTTTCTTGAGGACGAAGCCGCGGCTGAGGAAGGCCTCCACCCGGGTTTCGGACTCCGGCATCAGCGCGGACAGCTTGTTCAGCCCGTGCGGGGCCATCCGGTTTTCGACGGCGGCCAGCAGCGAGGTGCCGATCCCGCGGCCGCGGTATTCGGGGAGGGTGGCCAGGAAAACGATCCAGCCCTGGTCGTGCGCGGCACGTCCGACGGCGGCGCCCACCACCTGGTCGCCCTGCACCGCCACCACGGCGTGGTCCTTTTCGCAGGAGGCCAGTACCTCGGAGAGCGCGTAGACGGGCTCCACGTTGGTGGCCTTGAGCGACTCCCAGAGGTGCAGGATGCCGTCAAGGTCGGCCGAATGGAAATCCCTGATCCGCCAGGTGGTCATGTGCGTTTCTCCCGAGGTGGTTCGTCGTTGAGCCAGCATGAACTTCTTAGCTGAGCATATGCGAACGCGCCCCCGCCCGGGGTTGCGGCGGCGTTGCATTACGCCGCCGGGCGGCCGCTAGGAAGGGCTGTGGGGACGGAAGGTGACCCCGCCGTCCCCGGACTCCAGGAGCCCGGCTGACGTGGCAGCCCACACACGGACGGTACCGCCGCTGCCGGCCGCCGCGTCAATGGCGTACACCTCGCCTGGCAGGATCCCGCGCGGAACCCAGCTGCCACCACCGTCGGGGGACTGGTGGACAGCACCGCCCGGCTCCACCCCTACGACGCCGTTGTCACCGACGAAAGCCACAAACCGGAGGACCGGGGCGGCCCGGTTCAACGTCCACGTGCGCCCGCCGTCAACGGACCGCTGCAGCCCTTCCGCGGTGGTGGCGAGGACTACATCACTGTCCGGGCTTCCAGCCAGGGCGGCAGGAACGAAAGATGCCGCCACCTTTTGCCATGACTTTCCATCAGCACTGACGCGAAGGGCGTCGTCGAACGCTACGATCCCGGACGCAGTGGTGGTCAGGGCGTGAAAGTCGGATGCACCCTGCCTGGAAAGGGGCTCCCAGGTGGCACCCCCGTCGGTTGAGCGCATCAGGCCCAGCGGGTCCGGGAGCGTTGAGCCCTTCTCCGGGTGGCCCGACGCGTACAACGTGCCATGGTCAGGCCCGGCAGCGAACCCCATGAGGTCGTGCCCGGGCCCGATCCGGACCGCCGGGTTTGCCGAGAGGTCGAACAGGCCGTCGTGGGTGGCCAGGAGCGGCTTGCCGGTTTCCCCGTCGACGGAGAGGCCATGGACGTGGCTGTTGGGCAGGCCCTGCTGAGGTACTTGCTGGCTGGTCTCTCCGGTGGTTGGCTTCTGGGCGGCCGAGCAGCCAGTCAGAAGCAGAAGGAGGCCCGATACGGCTGCGACGAGGCGGCCGCGCCGGGCGGCACGGGATAAATACAAGGCAGGCTCCAGCGGCTTGGGGTGGGTAAACGGACGGTGGCGCCGGACCAGGTGGTCCCGGTCCGGCGCCGGGGACCGGCGGACTAAAGTGTGGCCAGCAGGTCCTGCATCTGCTTTATTTCGGCCTCCTGGGCGGTAACGATTTCCTGGGCGAGCTTCACGGCGTCGCTGTTCTGCCCGTCGGCTATTTGGGCCTTTGCCATCTGCACGGCGCCCTCGTGGTGCGCAATCATCTGGGTGAGGAACAGCTTGTCAGCTTCCTTGCCCTGGGCGGCGTCGAGTGCCTTGAGGTCGTCGTCGCTCATCATGCCGGACATGCTGTGGCCGGCTTCGCCGTGCCCGGCCATGGCGGTGGGTTCATTCCAGCCCTTGAGCCAGCCGTTCATCTGTTCGATTTCCGGGCCCTGTGCGGCTTTTATTTTGGTGGCCAGCTCGGTGATGGCCGGGCTGGCGCCCTGCTTGCCGAGCATCATGTCGCTCATTTCCACGGCCTGTGCGTGGTGCGGAATCATGGACTGGGTGAACAGCGTGTCAGCGGAGTTGTGGCCCATGGCGTCAGCGCTGCCCGACGGTGCGGAACTGGAGCTTATGGCCCCGTGGTCCGCGGGCATCGTTGAGGGGCCGGTGGTGGCGTTCGAGCCGCAACCGGCGAGTGTGATGACGGCTGCCAGGGCAGCGGCTGAAAGGGTGATTGGCTTCTTCATGTGAATGGTGTCCTTCGGGAATCCGGCATGCGGCGCCGGGGAGGGGCGGATGCCTGGCTTCGGTGCGCGGGGGTTCAACGCGGGGAGCCGGCATCCAGGGGCAGGTGGAAGCACCGGAAGCGTCACGGTGCAGCTCCCGGTTTTACGTCCGGCTGATGGAGAGTTCGCCGGGCGTGGGACTGCCGGGCACGTGTGGGTAGGCGTACAGCGCCCGGCCGGTGTCCGCGGCCGGTTCCGGCCCGGCGAAAGATGTGGCGCCGGGGGGCGGCGCGGACAGGCCTGCGGTGGCCGGTGCAGGAATGCAGCTTGCGTGCGGGGCAGACATCTCACCGGTTTCGCCGGTGGAGACGCACGACGGCGGCGGTTCGGGTGCGCTGCTGCCCATGGGCCGGGCGGACGCCGGATCCAAGGCTGTGCCGTGCACTGTTCCGTCCGCCATGGCCGCGGCATGTGCCGCTGCACTCGGCGCCGCGGCGTGGGTTGCGTGGGTGCCGGCGGGAACGGCCGCCGAGGCCCCCGGGCCGTGCTTGGTGTGCGGGGACGCCAAGACGTGCATGCCGATGAATCCGGCCAGGATTGCGAGGACGCCCAAAAACAGGGCGGTCCGGAGCCGGCGACTCACAGGGAAGGATAGGGCACCGGCAATGTGGGGCACAGCGTTCTCCCTTCCCTTGGTATCGAGCGCAGTGGCTGTAGAGTCCACACCGTTCAACGAAGCGTGCGGCTCTTAGATTCCCAGCGTACCCATTGTTTTCCGCAGCGTGTCGGCCGAATGCTGCAGGGCGGCCAGTTCGCCGTCGTCCATGGGCGTATGCAGGACGCGGTGCACGCCGCCGCGCCCCACAATGCTGGGAAGGGACAATGCCACGCCGGAGATTCCGTAGGGGCCGTCCAGCACGGTGGACACGGGCAGGACGGCGTTCTCGTCCCGGAGCAGGGCTTCCACGATCCGCGCGCCGGAGAGCCCGATCGCGTAGTTGGTTGCTCCCTTGCCGGCGATGACCTTGTAGGCCGCCTGCGTCACTTCACGGGCCGTCTCTGCGAGGTAGTCCTGCGTGAAGATGCGTTCGCCGTCGTCCGTCCAGTCGCGGATGGGGACGGGGCCGATGGTGGCGCCGGACCACACCGGAAACTCCGTGTCGCCGTGCTCGCCCACCATGCTGGCATGGACGCTGGCCACGGAAACCCCGGCCCGGCGGGCAAGCAGCCACCGCAGCCGCGAGGTATCCAGCACGGTCCCGGACGAGAAGACGCGTTCCGGCGGCAGCCCGGAGATCTTTTGCGCGGCAACTGTGAGCACGTCGCAGGGGTTGGTGACCAGGACGTAGACCGCGTCCGGGGCATGCTGCAGCAGTTGCGGCATGAGCTGTTCGAGGATGCGGACGTTCGTCCCGGCGAGGTCCAGGCGCGTCTGGCCCGGCGCCTGCTTTGCCCCGGCAGTGATCACCACGACGTCGGCGCCCTCCGTCACGGCAATGTCGCCGCCACCGGTGACGGTGGCGGCCGCTGCGGCGAACTGGGTGCCGTGGGCTAGGTCCAGGACTTCCGCCTCCGCCTTGAGGGCGTTGACGTCGAACAGTGCGATGTTGCTGGCCGAACCCCGGATCAGGGCAGCGTAGGCCAGTGAGGTGCCCACGCTCCCGGCACCCACCACGGCAAGTTTGGATCCTGACATGAGTTACCTCTTCCCCGGCCCCGGAGCCCCGGGACCCGCGCTGATGTGCAACGGCCCGCAATGGCTTCATGCTACCGATTCAGGAGTGGCCGCACACCAGCGCGAACAGACACTTAAGCCCCAGACAAAAGCGCGAACAGACACTTGCGGCCCGTGAATCCGAAGATTTCGGGGCCGCAAGTGTCCGTTCGCGCTGGAAGAACCTTGAGGAGGGGCGGTTAGTTGTTGTCCCCCGCGCTGTTGTTTCCCGCGCCCGGGCCCGGACGGTTGGCCACGAGCGGGTATGGGCCGGTGAAGCCGTCGCGGACCGCGGCAAGCTCCAGGACCCGGTCCCGGCAGAGGCGCCAGCCCAGCATCAGCGCCGGAATGACCACCAGCAGCGAAGCGATGGTCCAAGTGCCCACGGGCGAGTCGAAGGCCATCAGGACCAGCACAGCCAGCAGGAAGGCCAGCGTGATCCAGCCGGTCACCGGTGCACCCGGCATCCGGAACGCCGGCCGCAGGAGTTCGCCGCGCTTGGCCAGCCGTGCCAGCTGCATCTGGCACATCACAATCACGGCCCAGGTGCTGATGATGCCCAGGGACGCTACGTTGAGGACGATCTCGAAGGCTTCGGCGGGAACGATGGCGTTGAGCACTACACCCAGGACAGCCACGGCAGCGGTCAGGGCGATGCCGCCGTAGGGGACGCCGGCCTTGTTCATGCGGGCGGCGAACTTGGGGGCGGAGCCGGTGACGGACATGGAGCGCATGATCCGGCCGGTGGAGTAGAGGCCCGCGTTGAGCGAGGACAGCGCCGCGGTGAGGACCACCAGGTTCATGATGGCGTCCACGCCCTCCACCCCGATGGAGCCGAAGAAGGTGACGAACGGGCTTTCGCCGGCTTTGTACGAGGTGTACGGCAGCAGCAGGGAAAGCAGCACCAGGGAGCCGACGTAGAACACCGCAATACGGACGATCACCGTGTTGATGGCCTTGGGCATGATCTTTTCCGGGTTCTCGGTTTCGCCGGCCGCGGTGCCGATCAGCTCGATCGACGCGTAGGCGAACACCACGCCCTGCATCACCACAATTGCCGGCAGCAGCCCGTTGGGGAACATGCCGCCGTTATCCGCAATCAGGCTGAAGCCCACCTGCTGGCCTTCCACCGGGGTGCCGAAGATGACGAAGTAGATGCCCACCAGCAGGAAGGTCACCAGCGCCACCACCTTGATGAGCGCGAACCAGAACTCGAGCTCGCCGAAGACCTTGACGGAGACCAGGTTCAGGCCGAGGACCAGGATCAGGGCCGTCAGCGCCCAGACCCACTGGTCAACGTCCGCAATGGGTGCCCAGTATTTTTTGAAGAAGTTCATGTAAAGCGCAACGGCGGTGATGTCCACGATTGCGGTCATCGCCCAGTTCAGCCAGTACAGCCAGCCGGTGACAAAGGCGGCCTTCTCGCCGAAGAATTCACGGGCGTAGGAAACGAACGATCCCGATGACGGGCGGTGCATCACGAGCTCGCCGAGGGCGCGGAGGATCATGAAGGCGAAGAAGCCGCACACCGCATAGCTGATGATGAGCGCCGGCCCGGCAGCGGCCAGCCGGCCGCCGGCGCCCATGAAGAGCCCGGTGCCGATCGCGCCGCCGATGGCGATCATCTGGACCTGCCGGGGCTTGAGCCCCTTGTGGTAGCCCTCGTCCTCGCGGTGGAGGGTGGCTTCGGAGGCGTGGGCGTGCGCCGGGATGGTGTGGTCGGTGATGGCCGGTTTCTGCGTGGTTGGCTGCTTTTGGGCAGTGTCCTGCTGGGGCTGTGTCATGGGAGTCCTTTGGTTTCCTGTTGGGGAGGAGCCGGAGGTGCGCTGTTCGGGGAGTGG
>NZ_JBBLYW010000016.1:0-85924 GCF_037911235.1 Arthrobacter oryzae | reverse complement strand
CCAGGCACCACGGGAAAACGCGGAACCAGGCTGCACAAAATTTGAAACCAGCTGTAAAAACCAGACCCATCCACGGGGTGGACAAACCTGGCCAAAACAACCAATCAATAAAACAATTGGTATCAACAAACTTGGCACACTATTGAGTTCTCAAACAACAGACACATTCGAATACTTTTCAAACAATTATTTGAATTCGAGTGAATTCTTTGTTATCATTTCTTCGCTGCGATGTTTCTAGCTTATTTCATTCATTTCCACTTTGCAAATCCGGTTATTCTTCCGAAATTCACTTGGTGGAGTGAATCCGCCCAGCAAAATGTGAAGCAACTTTTCATTTCTGCGCCTTGCGCATGAAAGTGCTTCTCATTTGTAGGGGGTTTGTCACCACTCAGCGGCGGCGACTCAGAAAACACTACACGCTCCTCCCCGGCCGCGCAAATCGGCCGGAAAGGAGCGTGCATGTGGCTGCCAGGATGCCCTGGTTCTAGGACGCCGACACTTCCACGGTTGCCAGGTTCTTCTTCCCGCGGCGCAGCAGCAGGTAGCGCCCGTGCAAGAGTTCGCTGTCCGGAATGACTGCGTCAGGATCGGTCACCTTGGTGTTGTTGACATAGGCGCCGCCTTCACCGACGGTCCGACGGGCAGCGGACTTGCTGTCCGAGAGCCCGGAAGCCACGAGCAGGTCAACGATGCCAAGTCCGTCGGCGTCAATGCGGGCTGAAGGCAGTTCGGCGGTCGCGGCCGAAAGGGTGCGCTCGTCCAGTGCGGCGAGGTCCCCGCCGCCGAACAGTGCGGCCGAGGCTGCAATGACCTTCTCCGTGGCTTCCACCCCATGGACAAGCGAGGTCACCTCGAACGCGAGCCTCCGTTGGCCTTCCCGTGCAAAGGGACGCTCGGCAATGGAACCTTCCAGGGCTTCGATCTCGGCGCGGGTGAGGAACGTGAACACCTTGAGCCTCGCTGCGACATCGGCGTCAGCCGTGTTGAGCCAGAACTGGTAGAAGGCGTACGGGCTGCACATCTCCGGGTCGAGCCAGATGGCGTTGCCTTCGCTCTTGCCGAACTTGGTGCCGTCCGAATTGGTGATGAGCGGTGTGCCCAGTGCGTGCACGTGCTTGCCCTCCACCTTGCGGATGAGTTCGGTTCCGCTGGTCAGGTTGCCCCACTGGTCGGACCCTCCGGTCTCCAGGACGCAGCCGTAATCACGGTAGAGCTGGAGGTAGTCCATGCCCTGCAGGATCTGGTAGCTGAACTCGGTGTAGCTGATGCCCTCGTCAGAACTGAGGCGGGAGGCAACGGCGTCCTTGCGGAGCATGGTGCCAACGCGGAAGTGCTTTCCGATGTCGCGCAGGAAGTCGATGGCGCTCAAGGGAGCGGTCCAGTCCAGGTTGTTAACCATCCTTGCAGCGTTTTCGCCGTCAAAGCTCAGGAAGCGCCGGACCTGCGCCTGGAGGTATCCGACCCATTCGGAGACGGTGTCTTTGGTGTTCAAGGTGCGTTCCGCCGTCGGCCGCGGATCGCCGATCAGGCCGGTCGACCCGCCGACCAGGCCCAACGGCTTGTGCCCGGCGAGCTGGAGCCGGCGCATCAGGAGCAGCTGTACGAGGTTGCCCAGGTGCAGGCTGGGCGCGGTGGGGTCGAAGCCGCAGTAATAAGTAATCGGGTCCCCGGCGAGCAGCTTTTCCAGTTCCACTTCATCAGTGGACACGTGGACCAGGCCGCGCCAGTTGAGCTCCTGCCAGATGTTGGCGAAGGTCGGATCGTTCTGCTGGGACTCGAGATCATTTAGTTGGGACACGTGATCTAAGTTAGCAGGATTGGCCGGTCGCTAGCGCTGCGTGACAGCGCCGCCGGGCCGGCAGGAGGCCGGATGATCCGGACCTCCTGCGGCCGGGGATCAGCGTTCGATGCCTGCCGGCACCGGGGCAGCCGCGATGAGCCGAAGCCGCTGGGTTGGCCGGGTCATGGCGACGTAAAGGTCGCCGACGCGCCCGTGCTCATGGTTGAGCATCATTGACGGCTCCAGCACCACAACGCCGTCGAACTCCAGGCCCTTGGCTTCCCGCGGGCTGATGACAACGATGTCCTGCTCGTAACTTCCGGCGCCGGTACCGACACGTCGTCCGTAAGCCGCCCGCAGGGCGGACGTGGCCTGCGGCAGCAGCTCGCCGTCAGCGATCACGGCAAGCAGGCCGCCGTCGAGCGAGTCCAGTTCGTCCGGAAGGACCTCAACGAGCCTGCTGACGATACCGCCGGCTTCAACGCGGTCAATGATCGGCGACCAGCGGCCTTCGCGGACTGCCTTGGGAGCCGACACTACGAGGCCCGCGGCGTTCGCCATCCGGGCGGCCGCCTCCGCGATCTGCGACGGCGTGCGGTAGTTGACGGTGAGTTCCTCAAGCTGCCAGCGGTCCCCGAACATCGGTTCCAGCGCGCTCTGCCAGGATTTGGCACCCGCCACGGAACTCGTCTGGGCGATGTCGCCGACGATGGTGAACGACTTCAACGGGCAGCGACGGACCAGCAGGCGCCACTGCATCGGCGACAGTTCCTGGGCCTCGTCGACAACAATGTGCCCGAACGCCCAGGTGCGGTCGCTGGTGGCCCGTTCCGCCGCGGTGAGCCGCGCTTCCCGTTCCTGGTTCTGGTCGACGAGTTCCTCGGCCGTCATCAGCACGTCCACCCCGGCGGTTTCCATGTTCACCAGGGTCTGCTTGGCGTTGGCGATGTCCCGGGCGCGGTCGTGCTCCTGCTGGGCCAGTCCGCGGCCGGCTGCGGGATCAAGCTCACCCAGCAGCTCGGCAGCCTCGTCCAGCAGCGGCACGTCAGCCTCGGTCCAGGGACTCTCGGTCGGGCGGGCCAGCAGCGCGCGCTCAGCCTCGGTCAGGTGCGGAGTGCAGGCCTTAAGGATGGCAGGCTTGCCGAACAGCTCGGAGATGAGCTTTTCCGGCGTCATCGGCATCCAGCAGAGATTCAGTGCGATCCGGACATCGCGTGCAGTGCGGACGTCCTCGGCCAGATACGAACGGTCCGCGTTGTTGCCGATGCTGCCGGCCTCGACGAGCTCGGTCATCTGCTCGGTCAGTTCGCGGAGCAGTATCTTTACGAACGTCAGGCGTGCCTCGTTGTGCGGCTTGTGGGTGGCGCGGGCCTTTTCCCGGGCCCGGCGAACCTGGCGCGGAGTCAGGACCAGCTTGCGGCCATCCACTTCGAGGATCCGGTTCTCAGCCGGAATGCGCTGCCGGTTGGATACGGCATTGGCAACCACTTCGGCCATATCCAGCCGGCCCTTGATGGCGGCGACGTCCGCTTCCTGTTCGGGTACGGCATTGATGCCGGGCATCAGCCGGCCGACGCTCGCCATCACCACGCCCGTTTCGCCGAGTGAAGGCAGGACGCGCTCGATGTACTTCATGAACGACGACGACGGGCCCACCAGGAGCACGCCGGCGGTCTTGAGCCGGTCGCGGTGCGTATAGAGGAGGTACGCCGCGCGGTGCAGCGCAACGGCCGTTTTGCCCGTTCCGGGCCCGCCCTGGACGACGACGGCTCCGGAGATGGAGGAGCGGATGATCCGGTCCTGCTCCGACTGGATGGTGCCAACGATGTCCGACATGCGCCCGGTGCGCTTGGAGTTCAGGGCGGCCAGCAGCGCGCCCTCCCCCTGCAGCGATTCGTTGTCGGCCAGCATGTCGGCGTCCAGGACGTCGTCTTCGATGGCCTTGACTTCGCGGCCCTGAAGGATCAAGTGGCGGCGGCGCCGCACGCCCTGGCGGTCGAAGGCCGTGGCCTGGTAGAAGTGCCCGGCCTCGGGCGCGCGCCAGTCAACCATGAGCCGCTGGAGGTCATCGGTGGTCAGGCCGATGCGGCCGATGTACTGGGCCTCCCCCGAGTCCAGGTCGAGGCGGCCGAAAACCAGCCGGTCATCCACAGCGTCCAGCTGGGCCAGCCGGTCCTCATAGAGGGCCGCGAAAGCATCCCGTTCGGAAACATTTTGCATAGTTCCCACGGCACCGGCACGGCGGACCTGGGCAAGCTGAGTGCGCTTTTCCTCGCGCAACTCATCAAGGCGGGCATACAGTCCGGCAACATAGTCCCGTTCATGGGCCAAATCAGCGTCGAGCATCGAGACTTTCCCCTATCGCAAAAGACAGACCTACCATTCTACAACCATTTCGAGGAACGCACGCTAGGTCCGGATCAGTGAGCGGACGCGGTGGCCGCTCAGGGCGGAACGGCCGCGCAGCTCGCCCAGTTCCATGACCACGCCTACTCCCGACACATGCACTCCGCAGCGCTCAAACAGGCGGGCGGCGGCGCCGAGCGTCCCGCCCGTGGCAAGGACGTCGTCGAGAATCAGCACCCGGCTTCCGGCCGGCAGGTCCGTGGTGTGCAGCTCGAGGGTCGCGGTGCCGTACTCCAGCGCATAATCTTCCGCCACCACCTTGCGGGGGAGCTTTCCTGCTTTGCGAACGGTAACCACCCCCGTGTTCGTGGCGTAGGCGGCAGCGGCAGCCAGCAGGAAGCCGCGGGCTTCCACCCCGGCCACGGCGTCGAACTGTCCCTTGAACGGCTCCACGAGTGCGTCCACAACAGCACGGAGTGCTGCGCCGTTGGCAAAAACGGGGGTCAGGTCCTTGAAGGTAATTCCGGGTTTGGGATAGTCCGGCACCGAGACGCAGAGGCTGTTGATCAGCTGGTCAACTGGAACGCTTCTTCTGGCTTGGCCCGGCTCGCTTTGATTCACGCATCTACCCTATGCCGGTGGCGGGCATTCTTCACGATCCGGGCCGTCCCTGGGCCAGGGCTGCCGGGTTAAGCCCGGCACAGGGCGCCTAAACCGGGCGGGCTTTCGCGGCCTTGTAGCGCGAGACCGTGGGATCGCCGGTGAGCCAGTAGCGCCACGGATATGCATGGCTGCCACCCGCCCCCGAAACGCCCACGCGCGGCCCGGTGCTGATGTCGCGTGCCCGCGCCACCGGCAGTTCCAGCCTGAACGGCTCGCCGAGGGCGTCCCGCCCGCTGTCCGCCGTCGTGAGTCCCAGCGCCGTGGCGAGCCGGGCGGGCCCGCTGGCCAGGTCCTTGGAGGATTTCGACGTCGGCCGCCTGGTACGGGCCAGCTCCTCGCCGGCCACGATTTCCCCGCCGCGCAGGAGCAGGGCCGAGGCCGTCCCGGGCGGTCCGCAGACAATGTTGGCGCAATAGTGCATCCCGTAGGTGAAGTAGACGTACAGGTGCCCGGCAGGTCCGAACATGGGTTTGTTGCGTCCCGTCTGCCCGCGGAACGTGTGCGACCCCGGGTCCGGGTGCGGGGAGTCGTGCGGGCCGAGGTAGGCCTCCACTTCGGTGATGCGCACGGAAACTGCACCCTCCGGACTGTCATGGGTGAGCACGGCCCCAAGCATCAGGGGCGCCACGTGCCGGGCGTCCCCGGACAGGACGTGCCGTACGGCGTGTTCGTGTCCGGTGCGCGGCGGGCTGGAGCTCATGCATCGACTTTAACAAAGAGCCGCCGCCAAACGGGGCCCCACGGCCGTGTCCGATTTCCGCTAGCCCCAGGTGCGCCGAGCTGACAGGATGGAGGCATGGACTTCTGGCAGCGCTACCGGGCGATCGACGCCCGCGACACCCGTTTCGACGGGCAGTTCTACACCGCTGTCCGGACCACCGGGATTTATTGCCGGCCGTCATGTCCTGCCCGGACGCCCAAAGCGGAGAACGTCACGTTCTACGAAACCTCCGCCGCGGCCCACGACGCCGGGTACCGCGCCTGCAAACGCTGCCTGCCGGAGGCTGTCCCGGGGACGCCGGCGTGGAACCTCCGGTCGGACATCGCGGGCCGCGCCATGCGGCTCATCAATGACGGGGTGATCAACCGCGACGGCGTGGAGGGCCTCGCCTCGCGGCTCGGCTACTCGTCGCGGCAGCTCAACCGGATCCTCAGCCACGAACTGGGCGCCGGCCCGCTGTCGCTGGCACGGGCCAGCAGGGCGCAGACAGCCCGGACGCTGCTGGTCTCCACGCAGATGAAGCTCGCCGACGTGGCGTTCGCGGCCGGGTTCAGCAGCGTCCGCCAGTTCAACGAAACCATCGGCGAGGTGTTCGGCATGACCCCGACGGCGCTCCGCGGCACCGCCCGCCACCACCGGGCGCCGGCCGCGACGACGGCGCTGACGCTGAACCTTCCTTATCGTGAGCCGTTCGATCCGGGCATCTTCGATTTCCTGGCCGTGCGGTCCATTCCCGGGATCGAGGCGGGCACCGCGAGCTCCTATGCCAGGACCTTGCGGCTCCCCCACGCGGATGCCCGGTTCAGCGTTGAGTACGACGCCGGCGCCCCCTGTCGGCCCCTTGTCCTCACCATCGGCGCGGTGGACCTCCGGGACCTGCCGTCACTGCTGAGCAGGGTCCGGCGGCTGCTGGACCTCGACGCCGACCCGGTGGCCATCGACAGTGCGCTGGAAGCCGATCCGCGGCTGGCACCGGCCGTCAGAGCCTTCCCGGGCATGCGGATGCCCGGGGCCGTGGACCCGCAGGAGTTGCTGGTCCGGGCCATGATCGGCCAGCAGATCACGGTCGCGGCCGCCCGGACCGCCCTCACCCAGTTGTCAGCCTGCGGCAGCGAGAGCCTGGCCCCGGTGGACGGCCTGCACCGGCTCTTCCCCACTGCCGCCCAGATCGCCGACGCGGGCTACGGCCTGTTGCGCGGTCCGCAGCGTCGGATCGACTCGGTCCGGTCCGCCGCTGGCGCCATGGCCGCCGGGGACCTTGATTTCGGCTACGGCGACGACCTCGCCGGCCTGCACTCCAAACTCCTGCCGCTGCCCGGGGTGGGACCCTGGACCGCGGGATACGTTGCCATGCGCGTGATCGGGGCGCCAGACGTGTTCCTGCCTAACGACGCCGCCGTGCGCAACGGCATCCGTGCCCTCGACGCAGGTAATGCCCGCGCGGAGCCCGGCGTCCGGCTGCCAGGCCGGCGCACACCCGACTTCGCCGAAGTGAGCCCCTGGCGTTCCTATGCCACCATGCACCTCTGGCGGGCTGCCGCCGTGCACGCCCGGCCCAAGGCGAGGCCGGCACCTTTCGTTCCGGCTGAACCAGCGATTTAACCCACTAGTTTTAACTCAGACGACTTAACCCAGGAAGCGAAAGCCATGAAAGCCCAACTGCTGACGATGTCCACTCCGGACGGCCCGTTCACCATCATCGCCCGCGACGGTGCCGTCCTGGCCTCCGGCTGGACTGCGCAAAGTGCGGAGCTTACCGGGCAGATCCATCCCGATCTGCTGCCGGACGAATTCGTCCCGGCCCTGGAACTGGGCGAAATCTCGGACGCGGTTGCAGCCTTCTACGACGGCGATCCGGAGCCGGCCATGCGTGTGCGGGTCCTTCAGAAATCGGGGCCGTTCCGCAGCCATGCCTGGGATGTCCTCCGGACGGTCAGCCCCGGACGGCCGGTGACCTACACCGAGTACGCGGAGCTGTCCGGGAACCCGAAGGCCGTCCGGGCCGCGGCGAGTGCCTGCGCCCTCAACGCCGCAGCGCTGTTCGTGCCGTGCCACCGGGTGGTGCGGACGGACGGCACGCTCGGCGGATTCAGGTGGGGTCTCGCCATCAAGGAAAGCCTGCTGGGACGCGAACAGCGTTGACGACGGCGGCCGGCAGGCCTACTTGGTATCAGGCTTACTTGGTAGCAGGCCTACTTGGTATCAGGCCTACTTGGTAATCGGAACGCCTGAGGGCCAGGGCAGCAGCTCCGGGAGATCCACGCCGTCCGCAGCAGCAGACGCGCGCAGGCTGCCCAGGGAGGGTTCGCGCCCCGCGAGCCAGGCCGCGATGTCCGTCAGCATGCCGTTGATGACGGTGGACCGGTTGCCGGCGCCTATGGTTACGGGCGGAAGGCCCAGCGGCTGCAGCACGAAGCGCTGCCCCTCCGGGACACGGGCCGCCAAGAAATCGAACAGGTGCTCGCAGAAGGGCCGGCTCCAGGTTTCCGCGCCCCTTCCGGTGTTGAGGTCCGAGGCGTGGATGACCAGTTCCCGCCAGAGCGCGAACCCGCCGTCCAGCATCACTCCGCCGCGGTACGAAATCGGAACCTGCCAAGCGCCGGCATCCAGGGAATCGAAGGCCTTCAGCGCGCGCTCCAGGGCAGAGTCCAGGTCCACGCGGTGCTGGACCAGGCTGTGCCCGGCGGCCATGTCGATGGCTTTGGTGCGGCCCTCAAAGCCGCCGTCATAGAGTTCCACCTGCTCGCCGCGGCGGGCGAGTTCAAGTTGCCGTGCCATGGCATTGGAAATACCGGCGAGGTGGGCGAGGACATGGCCCCGCGTCCAGCCCGGCAGGGTTGAGGGTGAGGTGACGTCTTCTTCGGCAAGTTTGCCGGCCTGGGAGGCAACGACGTCGGCGGCTTTGTGAAGTTCGGCGAGCAGCGCGTCCGGGGTGATTGCGGTCATACCCGCCATGGTAGCGGACAGTTAATGGCTCCTAACGCAGGCCGGGTACCTGCCCGGAGCCGTAGCGGTGGCGGATGTGGCGCCGGTCGTGGCGGGCTTGCCAGAACTCGATCTCGAGAGGCTGCACTGCGAAGAGCTGCCAGTCCGGGTTGTCACTGCCGTCCGCCGCAGGCCTGGCGGCCCAGTCTGCTGCCGAAGCCTCCGCAGACAGCTCCACGACGCCCCCGGCCACGCGGACCTGCCTGCCCTGCAACGGCCAGTAGAAATTCAGCGCCGCCCTCGGGTTCGCAGCGAGCTCCCGCCCCTTGCGCGAGGTGCGGGACGTTGCGATGTGCCAGCCGTCGTCGTCAATGTCCTTCAGGATCAGCATCCGGGACGACGGCTGGGCATCGGGCCCCACGGTGGCCAGGCTGCACGCATGAGGCTGAGGCTCCCCTGCGGCCAGCGCCTCCGCCAGCCATTGCCGGAACAGCCCGGCCGGGTCCGCCGGCGCAGCCGCCGGGTCAAAATCCGGAAGGTCTTCGGGGAAGTCCGGCAGGGCACGGAGGTACCGGCGGAAGGATGCGCTCATGCACCCACCATAAACGCAGAACGCTCTCTCAGTTGTTGCCTGAACTTCGGCGGCGCTGCGGTCGTCAAGTTCGTGAGACAGCTAATTGTTGTTTTGGTTAGGCGGCCAGGGGTTTCTGGGCGCTGGTCTGGTAGGTGATGTGGGCTGTGACGGGTGCAATGCCGCCGGCTCTGCGGTTGGGCCGGCGGCGGTTGTACCAGCCTTCGATGTAGTCCATCACAGCGGTTCGGGCAGCGAGCCTGGAACCGAAGCGTTCGTGGTGGTAGAACTCGGTCTTGAGGTGCGAGAAGAAGTTCTCGGCGACGGCGTTGTCCCAGCACACACCGACCTTGCCCATGGACTGGGTGACCGCGTTAGCGCTGCACCAGTTCTGGAATTCCTCCGAGGTGTACTGGGTGCCTCTGTCTGAGTGAAAGATGACGGAGTGCTGGTCGAAGTGGCTGTGGTTTCGGGCCATCCGCAGGGCCGCGGTGCAGAGGCTTGCACGCATGTGTTCGGCCATGGCCCAGCCGATGACCATGCCGGAGAAGAGATCGATGACGGTGGCCAGGTAAAGCCAGCCCTCGCCGGTGCGCAGGTAAGTGATGTCACCGACCAGACGGGTTCCGGGCACCGCTGAGGTGAAGTCACGTTTGCCCTGGGCATCGAGCATGTGGTTCCCGATGTGGGCCGTCTTGGCCTGCGGGTCCTGAAGAGTGGTCCGCTTCCAAGCCTGGGTGCGCACGGCCCGCAAACCGTGCTCGCGCATGATCGCCCCCACGGTCGGGGCCGACACCCTCACCCCGGACTCGTTCAGCAGCAGGGTCAACTGGTCCCGCCCGGCACGGCCCGCCTCTGCCGCGTAGAGCTCGGTGACTGCGGTTGCCAGTTCCTCGTGCCGCACGGTGCGCGGGGACGGGGTTGCTGGTTTGCGCCACCGGTAGAACGAGGCCCGGGAAACCTTCAACGCCCCGCATAGCCACACCACGGAATGGTTGGCCTTCTCCGCTTCGATGAACTCGTAGAAGTCCTCTACTTTTGCTTCGCGGCAAAGAAGGCGCTGACTTTTCCCAGGAACTCGACCTCGGCCTTCAGCCTCTCGTTTTCGGCCAGGGCCTTCTGGTGCTCGTCCCACGCAACCGGGCCCCTGTCCTCGGACGGAACAGGGGCGTTCGGTTGATGTTCGCGGTGCCTGTGGAGCCAGTTTCCCAGCGTGCTTTCCTTCACGCCGATCTCTTCAGCGATCTGTTTCACCGGCCGGTCCGAGGACAAAACCAGTCGCACCGCTTCCTCACGGAAAGCGGCATCGTATTTTTTTCTGGGCGTGGTCATCTGAAGTGAAGCTCCCATCAAGCTGTCTCAGAAAACCATACGACCGCACGCTCTCTCACTTTCTCCAGGAAAGTGAGAGAGCGTCGGCCGAATAGCTGCAACAAGTGAGAGAGCGTGTGGCCGTTAGCCGGCGTACTCCCGCACGCCTTCGAGTTCCGCCTCCAGCGCCAGCAACTGGCGTTCGACGGCGGCCGGTGCGGTGCCGCCCTGCGAATTCCGGCTGTTGAGCGAACCCTCGGTGGACAGGACCGTGCGGACCTCCGGCGTCAGGTGCCCCGAGATGGCGGCATATTCCTCGTCCGTCAGGTCCCAGAGTTCGACGTCGCGGCTTTCGGCCTGCTTCACCGCGGCGCCGGAGAGTTCGTGCGCCTCGCGGAACGGGACGCCCTGCCGGACCAGCCATTCGGCGATGTCCGTGGCCAGCGCGAAGCCCTGCGGTGCCAGCGACTCCATCCGCTCGGTGTTGAACTTCAGCGTCGCAATCATGCCGGAGACAGCCGGGAGCAGGAGCTCCAGCGTGTCGGCGGCGTCAAACACCGGTTCCTTGTCCTCCTGCAGGTCGCGGTTGTACGCGAGCGGCAGGCCCTTGAGTGTCGCCAGCAGCCCGGTCAGGTTGCCGATAAGCCGGCCGGCCTTGCCGCGGGCCAGTTCCGCAACGTCCGGGTTCTTCTTCTGCGGCATGATCGAGGAGCCCGTGGAGTAAGAATCGTGCAGGGTGACGAAAGAGAACTCCTTCGTGGCCCACAGGATGACTTCCTCCGAAACCCGGGACAGGTCCACGCCGATCATGGCGCAGACCCACGCAAACTCGGCGAAGACATCGCGCGAGGCGGTGCCGTCGATCGAGTTGTGTGTTGCTGAGAAGAAGCCCAGGTCGGCCGCCACGGCTTCGGGGTCCAGGCCCAGCGAGGAGCCCGCCAGGGCACCCGAACCGTAGGGCGAAACCCCTGCGCGCTTGTCCCAGTCCTGCAGCCGCTGCACGTCGCGCAGCAGAGCCCAGGCGTGGGCCAGCAGGTGGTGGCTGAGCAGCACCGGCTGCGCATGCTGGAGGTGGGTGCGGCCCGGCATGGCCACGCCCTGGTGCGCCTTGGCCTGGTCCACCAGCGACTCAATGGTTGCCAGGACGCCGCGGGCGATGATCCGGGCATGGTCGCGAAGGAACATCCGCCCCAGCGTCGCCACCTGGTCGTTGCGGGACCGCCCGGCGCGCAGCTTACCGCCGAGCTGGGTGCCGGCACGCTCGATCAGACCGCGTTCCAGCGAACCGTGCACGTCCTCATCGGATTCGGCCGGCAGGTAGGCGCCGGAGGCAACATCCTCGTCCAGCTGCGACAGGGCAGCAAGCATGCCCTCGAGTTCGGCGTCGTCCAGCAGGCCGGCCTTGTGCAGCACGCGGGCATGCGCCTTGGACCCGGCGATGTCGTAACGGGCCAGCCGCCAGTCGAAGTGCGTGGACTTGCTCAGCGCCGCAAGGGCGTCGGCGGGGCCGCCGGCGAACCGGCCGCCCCAGAGGGCACCCGTGTTCGTCGCCTCGGACTTGGTGGTTTGCTGCTCTGCCACAGGGGCTACTTTCCTGCGACGCGGATGTCGCGGCCGGAGGCAACCTTGGCGGACATGCCCCACAGCTCGATGAAGCCGCGGGCCATCGACTGGTCGAAGGTGTCGCCGGTGTCGTACGTGGCCAGGTCGAAGTCGTAGAGCGAGGTCTCGGAGCGGCGGCCGTTGACGATCGCCTGGCCGCCGTGCAGCGTCATGCGGATGTCGCCGGAAACGTAGCGCTGGGTGTCCTCGATGAACGCGTCCAGGGAGCGCTTGAGCGGGGAGAACCACTGGCCGTCGTAGACCAGCTCGGACCAGCGCTGGCCGACGGTGGCCTTGAAGCGTGCCTGCTCGCGCTCGATGGTGATGTCCTCGAGGTGCTTGTGCGCGGTGATCAGCGCCATGGCACCCGGAGCTTCGTAGATTTCGCGGGACTTGATGCCGACGAGGCGGTCCTCGACGACGTCGATCCGGCCCACGCCCTGGGCGCCGGCGCGGCGGTTGAGTTCCTTGATGGCCTGCAGCGGGGTGACCTTGACGCCGTCGATCGCTACCGGGACGCCCGCTTCGAAGGAGATGGTGACTTCATCCGGCGCCGGCGGGAACTCCGGGGCGGCGGTGTAGTCGTAGATGTCCTTGGTGGGGGCGTTCCAGATGTCTTCGAGGTAGCCGGTTTCGACGGCGCGGCCCCAGACGTTCTGGTCGATCGAGTACGGGTTCTTCTTGGTGGTCTCGATCGGCAGTCCCTTTTCCTCGGCGAAGGCGATGGCCTTGTCGCGGGTCAGAGCGAGGTCGCGGACCGGGGCGATGCACTTCAGGTCCGGGCCGAGGGTCTGGATGCCCACCTCGAAGCGGACCTGGTCGTTGCCCTTGCCCGTGCAGCCGTGGGCCACCGTGGTGGCGCCGAATTCCCGGGCGGCCTTGACCAGGTGCTTGACGATCACCGGGCGGGAGATCGCGGAAACCAGCGGGTAGTGGCCCTGGTAGAGGGCGTTGGCCTTCAGCGTGGGCATGCAGTACTCGTTGGCAAACTCGTCGCTGGCGTCGGCGACGTAGGCTTCCACGGCGCCGCAGCCCAGGGCGCGCTGGCGGATGGTCTCCAGCGACTCGCCGCCCTGTCCGACGTCGACGGCCACGGCGATGACCTCGGCACCGGTGGCTTCACCGATCCAGCCGATCGCTACGGAAGTATCCAGGCCACCGGAGTAGGCCAGCACAATACGCTCAGTCACTTCAAATGCTCCTTAGTTGTTGGTTCTTGGTTGTCTTCAAGCTTATTGGCCCGCTTCTTCGGCAAAATGCAGGAAACGGGCGGCAACGTCCGCACCGCCCAGCGGGTCGCGGGTGACCAGCATCACGGTGTCGTCCCCGGCGATGGTTCCCAGGATGGATGGCATGACCGAATGGTCGATGGCCAGGGCCAGGAAGTTCGCCGCGCCGGGCGGGGTCCTGAGCACCACGATGTTGGCCGAGGCTTCAGCGGTCACGAGCAACTCCCCGCACAGGCGGGCAAGCCGGGCGTCCAGGATCTCCTGCGTCACCCCGGCCTTGGCTGCACGCTCCCCGCCCTCCCCCGGAACGGCGTAGACGAGCACGCCGTCCTTTCCGCGAACCCGGACTGCGCCGAGTTCCACGAGGTCCCGCGACAGCGTAGCCTGGGTGACCTGGACGCCGTCGTCCGCCAGCAGCGCGGCAAGCTCTGCCTGCGAACGGACGGATTCACCGGTCAGGATCGCGGTGATCCGCGCCAGCCTGGCCGTTTTGGTGGCCGGGCTGGAACCCGGCACCGACGGGTTGGTGGACACTAGAACGTGCTCTCCCCGGTGCCTTCAACGGGAGAAAGACCGTCGACGAACGCCAGTCCGGACCGGTGCATCAGCCAGGCCATCAGCGCCTTCTGGGCGTGGAGGCGGTTTTCCGCCTCGTCCCAGACGATCGACTGCGGACCGTCGATGACTCCAGCGGAGATCTCATAGCCCCGGTACGCCGGCAGGCAGTGAAGCACGACGGCGTCCGGCGCCGCGAGCTGCATCGCCGCTTCGTCCACGGAATAGTCGCGGAACAGCTGGAGCCGGGCTTCCTTCTCGGCCTCCTGTCCCATGGACACCCAGGTGTCGGTGGCGACCACGTCGGCCCCCTTGAGCGCCTCCGCGGCGTCGGTGGTGATCAGCACGGAGCCGCCCGTTTCCGCGGCCCGTTCCTCCGCGGCAGCGACAATGTCCGCGGCCGGCAGGTAGCCGTCCGGACCGGCGATGCGCACGTGCATCCCGGCGGTCACGCCGGCGAGCAGATACGAGTTGGCCATGTTGTTGGCGGAGTCGCCGAGGTAGCTCATGGTGAGGCCCTTGAGTTCACCCTTGTGTTCCTTGACGGCCAGCAGGTCGGCCAGCAGCTGGCAGGGGTGGTAGTCGTCGCACAGGGCGTTGATGACCGGGACTTTGGAGTTCTCCGCCATGGCCACCAGTCCGGAGTGGGCACCGGTGCGCCAGACGATGGTGGAGACCATGCGTTCCAGGACCTTGGCGGTGTCCTCCACGGATTCCTTGTGGCCGATCTGTGCCTCACCCGGGTTGATGATGAGGGCGTTTCCGCCCATGTCGGCCACGCCGGTGGCAAAGGAGACGCGGGTCCGGGTGGATGTCTTGTCGAAGATCACCGCAACAGTCTTGCGTCCGCTGCCCTCGGCAGCGAACGGCTGGACGCTGTAGGGCGCAGCCTTCATGCGGACGGCGAGGTCCAGGACCTCGGCCTGCTCAGCAGGGGTCAGGTCGGTGTCCTTGAGGAAGTGACGGGTGGTCGCGGAGCTGGTCACTGGGCGGCGTCCTTTGCAGTCTGGAGGAGCGTGGGCAGGGCCTGGATGAAGCTGTCGGCTTGTTCGGCGGTCAGGATGAGCGGCGGGGCCAGGCGGATGGTGCGCGGCCCGGGGCTGTTGACGATGAATCCCGCGTCCAGTCCGGCGGTGACCACTGCTGGCGCGATGTCCGCGTCCAGGTCAAAGCCGATCAGGAGGCCTTCGCCGCGTACTTCCGTCACGCCGTCGACCGCGGCCAGCTTCGAGCGCAGGCGTTCGCCCACGGTGCGGACGTTGTCCAGGATGCGCTGGCTTTCGATCGCGTGCAGGGTGGCCAGGGCGGCGGCCGTGGCCACCGGGTTCCCGCCGAAGGTGGTGCCGTGCTGGCCGGCCGTGAGGAGCGAGGACGTTTCAGGGCCAAAGGTGACCAGCGCCCCGATCGGGAAGCCGCCGCCCAGTCCCTTGGCGAGGGTCACCGCGTCCGGGACAATCCCGGCGTCTTCGCTCGCCAGCCATTTGCCCGTGCGCCCGATGCCGGTCTGCACCTCGTCGAGGATCAGCAGCGCGCCGGCCTTAGTGGTGGCTTCGCGTGCTGCCTGCAGATAGCCGGCGGGCAGCGGCCGGACGCCTGCTTCGCCTTGGATCGGTTCGAGGAAGACTGCCGCCGTCGTTTCGTCGACTGCATCGAGAAGGGCGTCGATGTCCCCGAACGGGATGTGGACCACGCCGCCGGGCAGCGGTTCGAACGGCGCGCGGTAGGCGGCCTTGGCGGTCAACGCCAGAGCACCCATAGTGCGGCCGTGGAAGGCGCCCTCGAGCGCGATGATCTTGGTCCGCCGTTTGACGATGCCTCCTTCGCCGGCCGACGCGTCGGCTCCGGAGTTGCGGCGGGCCAGCTTGAACGCAGCCTCTACCGCCTCGGTGCCGGAGTTCGCGAAGAACACTTTGGAACCCGCCGGCGCCTTGGTGAGCTCAAGCAGCTTCTCGGCCAGCGCGATCTGCGTGGGGCTGGTGAAAAAGTTGGACACGTGGCCCAGGGTGGCCAGCTGGCTGGAGATCACCGACGTCACGAACGGGTGGGCGTGGCCCATGGCGTTCACGGCGATGCCGCCCAGCAGGTCCAGGTATTCCTTGCCGTCGGCGTCCCAGACCAGGCACCCGGCCCCGCGGACCAGGACCCGCTGGGGCGTGCCGAAAACGCCCATGAGGGAGGAGGAATAGCGGCTCAGCCACTCGGCCCCGGTGGTGTGGCCGCGGGTCTCCACCAGTTCGACGACCGGGGACTTTTCAATCTGGCTCATGCGTTCGTTTCCTCGTCCGGGACCACCTGCGTGCCGATGCCCGCGGTGGTGAATGTTTCCAGCAGCATGGAGTGCGGCAGCCGGCCGTCCACAATGTGGGCGCGTTCCACGCCGTCGTCAACCGCCTTCAGGCAGGCGGCCATCTTGGGGATCATGCCGGATTCAAGCCGCGGCAGCATCCCGCGCAGCTCCGACGCCGTCAGGGACGAGATGAGCGAAGACTTGTCGGGCCAGTTCGCGTAGAGGCCTTCGACGTCGGTGAGGATGACCAGCTTGGAGGCGCCCAGGGCAGACGCGACCGCGGCGGCCGCGGTGTCCGCGTTGACGTTGAGCACCAGCCCGGTGGTGGACCCGTCGTCGGAAATTTCCGGGGCCACGGTGGAGATCACCGGAATCCTTCCGGCTGCAAGGATGTCCACGATGCCTTCGGGGTTCACTCCCACGACCTCCCCGACCAGGCCCAGGTCCACTTCCTCGCCGTCCACAACGGTTCCGGTGCGAACGGCACGCAGCAGGCCGCCGTCTTCACCGGACATGCCGACGGCGTAGGGGCCGTGGGAGTTGATCAGGCCCACGAGTTCGCGGCCCACCTGGCCGGTCAGCACCATCCGGACCACGTCCATGGCCTCGGGGGTGGTGACGCGCAGGCCGCCCTTGAACTCGGACTCGATGCCGAGGCGGTTGAGCATGGAATTGATCTGCGGACCGCCGCCGTGCACCACCACGGGGTGGATGCCCACGTGGTGCAGGAACACAACGTCCTCGGCAAAGGCACGGCGGAGTTCCTCGTTGACCATGGCGTTGCCGCCGTACTTGATCACCATGGTGGTGCCGGCGAAGCGCTGGATCCAGGGCAGGGCTTCGATCAGCGTGCCGGCCTTGTCCTGGGCATCGGCCATGCTGGTGGTCTCGCGGGTCTGGGTGTTCATGCTTTTCGTCCCTCCGGGAACTGCCTAGCTTGAGTAGGCGCTGTTTTCGTGGACGTAGTCGTGCGTGAGGTCGTTGGTCCAGATCGTGGCTTCGGCCTCTCCGGCCTGCAGGTCGATCTCCACCAGGACCTCGCGCGGCTCAAGGTCCACCAGGCTGCGGTCCTCGCCGATGCTGCCGTTGCGGCAGATCTGCACGCCGTTCATGGAAACGTTGAGCTGGTCCGGCTCGAACGCGGCATCGGTGGTGCCCACGGCGGAGAGCACGCGGCCCCAGTTCGGGTCCTTGCCGAAGATCGCCGTCTTGAAGAGGTTGGAGCGGGCCACGGCCCGGCTCACGATCTCTGCGTCCTTCTCGCTGGCCGCGTTGAACGTGCGGATCGCGATGTCATGGCTGGCGCCCTCGGCGTCGCCGATCAGCTTGCGGGCCAGTTCGGCGCAGACCTGCGTCAGCGCAGCACCGAAGTCCTTGGCCGAGGGCACGGCACCCGAGGCGCCCGAGGCAAGCAGCACGACGGTGTCGTTGGTGGACATGCAGCCGTCCGAGTCCGCCCGGTCAAAGGTGACGTGGGTGGCGTCCCGCAGCACGACGTCGAGCATTTCCGGCTGGACGTCCGCGTCGGTGGTGAGAACCACCAGCATGGTGGCCAGGCCGGGAGCAAGCATGCCGGCGCCCTTGGCCATGCCGCCGATGGTGTACTCGTTGCCCTCGGCGTCCTTCCCGGTGAACACCGCTTCCTTGGACACTGAATCGGTGGTCATGATGGCCGTGGCCGCCGCAGGCCCGCCGTCGGCGCTGAGGGCCGCTTTGGCAGCGCTGATGCCCGGGATGACTTTGTCCATGGGCAGCTGCTCGCCGATCAGGCCGGTGGAGCAGACGAAGACGTCAGTGGCGGAGACGCCCAGCGCTTCGGCGGTCTTTTCGGCGGTCGTGTGGGTGTTCTGGAAGCCCTGCGGGCCGGTGCAGGCGTTGGCGCCGCCGGAGTTGAGGATCACGGCATCGACGCGGCCGTCCTTCACCACCTGGCGCGACCAGTGCACGGGTGCCGCGGCCACGCGGTTTGAGGTGAACACCGCGGCGGCCGCTTTCGTGGGGCCGTCGTTGACCACCAGGGCCAGGTCAGGGTTGCCGGATGCCTTCAGGCCGGCTTTGACGCCGGCGGCGCGGAATCCCTTGGGGGCGGTAACGGTCACGGGGCGACTCCCTGCAGGTTGAGGCCGGCGGTTTCCGCCAGGCCAAGGGCGATATTCATGGACTGCACAGCGCCGCCGGCCGTCCCCTTGGTCAGGTTGTCGATGGCGCAGGTGACAATGACGCGTCCGGTGTGCGCGTCGAAAGCCAGCTGCATCACGGCATGGTTGGAACCCTGGACGGACTTGGTGGCGGGCCACTGGCCCTCGGGGAGAACGTGCACGAACGGCTCGTCGTCGTAGGCCTCTTCCCAGGCACTGCGCAGCTCTGCTGCCCTGACGCCCGGCTTCACCCTGGCCGTTGCCGTGGTGAGGATACCCCGGCTCATCGGGGCGAGGGTGGGCGTGAAGGATACCGTCACAGGCTCGCCCGCCGCGTTCCCCAGGCCCTGCTCGATCTCGGGGGTGTGCCGGTGGCCGCCGCCGACGCCGTAGGGGCTCATTGATCCCATGACCTCGGAGCCGATGAGGTTCACCTTCGCGGCTTTGCCGGCGCCGGAGGTGCCTGAGGCGGAAACGATCACGACGTCGTCGGGCTGGAGGAGGCTGGCGGCGAACCCGGGCGTGAGGGCCAGCAGGGCCGAGGTCGGGTAGCAGCCCGGAACGGCGATCCGCGTGGCACCCTTCAGTTTTTCCCGCTGTCCCGGCAGTTCGGGGAGCCCGTAGGGCCAGGTTCCCGCGTGCGCGGAGCCGTAGAACTTTTCCCAGGCTGCGGAATCTTCCAGGCGGTGGTCGGCGCCGGCGTCGATCACTACCGTGCCTTCGGGCAACTGGGCCGCAATCTCCGCGGAAGCTCCATGCGGGAGTGCCAGGAACACCACATCGTGGCCTGAGAGGTTCTCCACCGTGGTGTCTTCAAGGATGCGGCTGGCCAAACCATGGAGATGCGGCTGCAATTCGCCTAGTCTGGAACCGGCGTTGCTGTGTGCTGTGATGGCGCCGATGGTGACGTCGGGGTGTCCGGCCAGGAGCCGAAGCACCTCACCGCCGGCGTAACCGCTCGCACCGGAAACGGCAACAGAAATAGTCATGGAAACGACTATACAGCAAGACTATGCATAGAACCCGATATTTATGCATCGACTGCCGCCTGCCCTCACCCCTCCGTGCGTTACGGGCCTGAGCGTATGATTGAGGAAGGGTGATCCTGACCGTGCGGTCCGAATGTCGGCTGCAGCGTTGCCCGTAACAGTTACGAGGCCCCGAGTCCATGACCCCCACCACTACTTCGGAGCGCCCACAGTCGCGTGTCCGGCAGCCCAACCAGGTTGTCCTGAGCTATTCCGAGCTCCTCAAGACCGTCAAGGCCGCCGGCCTGCTCGAACGGCGCGTCGGCTTCTACATCACGGTCTTCTCCGTCCTGGTGCTCCTGATGACCGCCGCGTGGTTCGGCTTCGCGCTCATCGGTGACAGCTGGTTCCAGCTCCTCATCGCCGCCGCCATCGGCATCCTGTGCACCCAGCTGAGCTTCCTGGCCCACGAGGCCGGCCACCGCCAGATCTTCGCCTCCCGCCGGGCCAACGACTGGGCCGCCAGGCTGCTGGCCACGTCCGTTGCCGGCATGAGCTACTCCTGGTGGGAGCAGAAGCACGGCGCCCACCACAATCACCCGAACGTCATTTCCAAGGATCCCGACATCGCGCCCGGGCCCATCGCCTTCCACACCGAAGCGGTTGCCGACCGGCAGGGACGGTTCGCCTTCCTTACCCGGAAGCAGGGCTGGTTCTTCTTCCCGCTGCTGTTCCTGGTGGGCCTCGGCCTGCAGATCGATTCGGTCAAGTTCGTCTTCCGTCGCGCGAAGGTCACGCACCGCTGGGTTGAACTCCCGATCCTCCTGGCCCGGCTGAGCCTCCTGCCGGTCCTCACCTTCACGTTCCTGCCGTGGGGCATGGCGCTGGCGTTCATCGGCGTCCAGCTCGCCGTCTTCGGTTTCTATATGGGCGCTTCCTTCGCCCCGAACCACAAAGGCATGCCGGTCCTGCCGGCGGACAGCCGCGTGGACTTCTTCAGCCGCCAGGTCCTGACCTCCCGGAACATCTCCGGCGGCCGTTTCATGGACATCCTGATGGGCGGACTCAACCGCCAGGCCGAACACCACCTCTTCCCGGACATGGCCCGCCCGCAGCTGGACAAGGCCGCCGTGATCGTCCGGGAATTCTGCGCCAAGCACCAGGTTCCCTACACGGAGACCACCCTGCTGCAGTCCTACGGCATCATCGTCCGCTACCTCAACGACGTGGGCCTCTCCGCGGGGCGCCATTTCGAATGCCCCATGGCTACGGTGACCCGCCGCTACTAGGCGCGCTTCCATGGGGCCGCCCCCATCCACGTTCGACCCGAAGTGACGGCCGGTTACCGGCCGTCACTTCGTCGTTGGCGGCCGTGTCCCTAGGATGGTTCCTGTATCCGGGCCTGGAAATCCCAGCCCAGGGAAGGAGACACATGATGCATGCAATCGTCGCCCGCCAGGCGGGCGGGCCCGACGTCCTGGAGCTCGCCGAAGTGCAGCGTCCGGTACCTGGTCGCGGCCAGCTCCTGGTCAAGGTCTCCGCCACAGGTGTGAACTTCATCGACACGTACAAGCGCAGCGGTGCGTACAAAGTGCAGTACCCCTTCACCCCGGGTTCCGAGGCGGCCGGCACGGTGGAGGAAGTCGGCGACGGTGTGTCGCTCTACTCCCCCGGAGACCGGGTGGCCACGGCTGAAGCTGCCAACTGCTACGCCGGCTACATCCTGGTGGATGAGGACAAGGCCCTGCCGGTCCCCCGCGGCGTGGACGATTTCACGGCGGCTGCCCTCCCCCTGCAAGGGATCACCGCGCACTACCTGATCAATTCCTCTTTCCGGGTGGAACCGGGCCACACAGTCCTGCTCCACGCCGGTGCCGGCGGCGTGGGCCTGCTGGCGATCCAGCTGCTCAAGGCGAAGGGCGTGCGGGTCATCACCACCGTCTCCACCGATGACAAGGCGAAGCTGGCCCGCGAAGCCGGCGCCGACCATGTCATCCGCTACGACGGTTTCTCCGCCAAAGTCCGCGAGCTGACCGACGGAACCGGCGCGGATGCCGTGTTCGACGGCGTGGGGAAGGACACCTTTGACGGGTCCCTCGCCGCCCTGCGTGTGCGTGGCACCCTGGTTCTCTTCGGCGCCGCCTCCGGACCGGTTCCGCCGTTCGATCCGCAACGGCTTAATGCCGGCGGCTCCCTGTATCTGACCCGGCCGACCATAAACCACTTCCTGCGCAACGCCCAGGAACGCCGCTGGCGCTCCGACGAAATCTTCGCGGCAGCCGCCAACGGCAGTCTCAAGGTCCGGATCGGTGGCCGCTACGACCTGGCCCACGCGGCCCGGGCGCACGACGACCTGGAACAGCGCCGCACCACGGGAAAAATCGTTCTCGTCCCCTGATCAAGCCCTCCCGGCAAGCAGGGTCCCTGAGCCGGCATAGTCCCCCGCTCCGGTAAACAGGACGCAAACCCCCGGCGAACGCCGGGAGAACGGCGACACCTTCTGTTCATCTTGTGCGGAAAGAATGACCCCCGTGACTGAAGAACCGCAAGCCTCCGGATCCGCGCCCGCGCCGGAGTCCGGCCCCCTGGAAGGACGCACTGCGCTTCCGGCCGTCCGGAACGTGCATCTGCCGCAACTGCCGGGCTCCGCCGCGGCACCGCCGGAGCGGACGCTGATCGATATCCTGGAGGATACGGCCCGGCAGTATCCCGAAGCCTCGGCCCTGGACGACGGCCACCGGCGCCTGAGCTACGCGCAGCTGATGGCCGAAGTCCGGGCCACGGCGCGCGAGCTCCATCTGGCGGGCCTCGGCGCCGGGGACAAGATCGGCGTACGCATACCCTCCGGCACCAACCGGCTCTACGTCTCGATCCTGGCCATCCTGCTGATCGGGGCGGCCTACGTTCCGGTGGATGCCGATGACCCCGACGAACGCGCAAAGCTGGTGTTCAGTGAAGCCCGCGTCGGCGCCATCCTCAGGGGCAACGGCGAAATCGTCACGGACAGCAAGCGTCCCCGGCCGTTCCCGGACCCGCGGAAGCCGCGGGCCGACGACGACTCCTGGGTCATCTTCACCTCCGGCTCCACGGGCACGCCCAAGGGCGTCGCCGTCCAGCACCGCTCCTCGGCAGCATTCGTTGATGCCGAAGCCCGGCTCTTCCTGCAGGACGAACCCATCGGCCCCCAGGACCGGGTGCTCGCCGGACTCTCGGTGGCCTTCGACGCCTCCTGCGAGGAGATGTGGCTGGCCTGGCGGTATGGAGCCTGCCTGGTTCCTGCACCGCGGTCGCTGGTCCGGACCGGTATGGACCTCGGCCCGTGGCTGATCAGCCACGGGATAACAGTGGTTTCCACCGTGCCAACCCTTGCGGCCCTGTGGCCGGCGGAAGCGCTGGAGAACGTGAGGCTGCTGATTTTCGGCGGCGAGGCCTGCCCGCCGGAGCTCGCGGATCGCCTCGCCGTCGACGGCAGGGAAGTGTGGAACACCTACGGCCCCACGGAAGCCACCGTGGTGGCCTGCGCGGCGCCGCTGGGCGTGCCCGGCCCCGTCCGGATCGGCCTGCCGCTCGACGGCTGGGACCTTGCCGTGGTGGACGCCGGCGGCGTTCCGGTGGACGAGGGCAAGGTGGGCGAACTCATCATCGGCGGCGTGGGGCTGGCCCGGTACCTCGACCCCGCCAAGGACGCCGAAAAGTATGCGCCCATGCCGTCCCTCGGCTGGCCCCGCGCCTACCGTTCCGGAGACCTGGTCCGCTACGAGGCAGCGGGGCTGGTATTCATGGGCCGCGCCGATGAACAGGTGAAGCTTGGCGGCCGGCGGATCGAACTCGGAGAGATCGACGCCGCCCTGCAGGCACTGCCTGACGTTGCCGGAGCGGCGGCGGCGGTCCGCACGACGGCGGCCGGGAACCAGATCCTCGTCGGTTACCTTGCCGCTGCGGGCACCGCGGACATCGATCTCACCGCTGCCAGGGAGCTGCTGGGCGCCAGCCTCCCGGCAGCGCTCATTCCGCTCCTGACCGTTGTGGAATCATTGCCCACCAAGACGAGCGGAAAGGTGGACCGGCACGCCCTGCCCTGGCCGCTCGCCGGCGCGGGGGCCGCAGATGCGGACAATGCCCCGCTGAACCTGCCGGACGACGCCCGCTGGATCGTGGAGCAGTGGGGCAGCGTGCTGGGGACACCGGCGTCGAGCCTTGATGCCGACTTCTTTGCCCATGGCGGCGGATCCCTGGCAGCCGCGCAGCTCGTGTCCGCGCTGCGTGTCCGCTATCCCACCGTCACGGTGGCCGACATCTACGCCACACCGCGGGTCGGCGCGCTCATCGACGCTGCCCGGCAATCCCTGCCCGAGGGGGCGGCCGGACCGGCACCGGAGCGTGAAGTCCGTCCCACGGCCCTGAAATCGCAGGTCTTCCAGACGCTGATGGGAGTCCCCCTTCACATCCTGGTGGGGATGCGCTGGCTGACCTATGTGATGGCGGCCAACAACCTGCTGGCCGCCCTTGCCGGCTTCACGGCTGCTCCCGTTGTTTCGTGGTGGTGGGTCGCTGCTTCATGGCTGGTGTTCGTGAGCCCGGCCGGCCGGATGGCCCTCTCGGTCCTGGCCGCCAGGACCCTGCTCCGGAGGGTGGTCCCCGGGACCTATCCGAGGTCCGGCAAGGTGCACCTGCGGCTGTGGCTGGCGGAACAGATCCAGGACTTGTCGGGCGCCATCAGCCTGGCAAACGCCCCCTGGGTTCCGTACTATGCGAAGGCGCTCGGGGCGAAGATCGGCAATGATGTCCAGCTGCATTCGCTGCCGCCGGTCACCGGAATGCTTTCGCTGGGGCGCGGCTGCAACATTGAACCCGAAGTGGATCTCTCCGGCTGGTGGATCGACGGCGATACTGTCCACATCGGCCGGGTGCACGTTGGCGCCGGCGCAACGGTGGGAGCACGCAGCACGCTCATGCCCGGGGCCAGTATCGGCGCCGGCGCCCAGGTGGAGCCGGGCTCGGCGGTTCTCGGCAAGGTAAAGGCCGGGCAGCTGGTGTCCGGCTCCCCCGCCGAGCGGATCGGAAAGGCCAAGCAGTCATGGCCGGACACGCCGCCGGCGCACGCACTGATCGGCCGGATCTGGTTCACGGCATTTGCCGCAGCCTCCGCAGTGCTGGCCACCATCCCCTACCTGTCCGCCGTTGCCGGGGCGCTGGTCGTATTCCTGTTCATCCGCGGCAGCGAATCATTGTCCGCAGCCCTCCCCCAGGTCCTTGCCTCACTGCCGCTGGCGGCGTTGACGTGGTTCATCACCAACCTACTGCTGATCCTTGCCACCACGCGGTTACTGGGCGTCGGACTCAAGGAAGGCTACTTCAGGGTGCGGAGCCGGATCGGGTGGCAGGTCTGGGCAACCGAACGGGTGCTGGACCTGGCCCGGGACGTCCTGTTTCCGATCTACGCCAGCCTGTTCACCCCGGTCTGGCTGCGCCTGCTGGGAGCCAAGGTGGGCAAGAACGTGGAAGCCTCTACCGTCCTCCTTCTCCCCAAGATGACAACCGTCGGCGAAGGCGCGTTCCTCGCGGACGACACCATGGTGGCCTCCTATGAACTGGGTGGCGGGTGGATGCGGATTGCCCCCGCCAAAATCGGCAAACGCTCTTTCCTGGGCAACTCCGGAATGACGGCCGCCGGACGAAGCGTGCCCAAGAACTCGCTGGTAGCCGTCCTCTCCGCAACCCCGGCGAAGGCGAAATCCGGCACGTCCTGGCTGGGCAGCCCGCCGGTCCGGCTGCGGCGTACGGCAATTGCCACCGATAACACCCTGACCTTCCAGCCGCCCCGGCGGCTGAAACTGGCCCGCGCCCTGTGGGAGCTCTGCCGGTTCATTCCGGTGGTGCTCACCGTCGGCCTGGCCGCGGGCGTCATGCTCGCCTTCGACTGGCTCGCCTCCGCGTGGGGCTACGGGATCGCGGCCCTCCTGGGAGGCATCGTGGTCCTGGTGGCAGGAGCCGTGGCCGCGGCCAGCGCCGTTGCGGCCAAATGGCTGCTGGTGGGCAGAATCAGGCCCGGCGAACATGCGTTGTGGAGCTCCTTCATCTGGCGGAACGAGGTAGTGGATACCTTCATCGAAATGGTGAGTGCGCCCTGGTTCGCCCGCTCGGCTTCGGGCACCCCTGCCCTCGTGTGGTGGCTGCGCGGGCTGGGTGCGAAGATCGGCCGCGGCACATGGTGCGAAAGTTACTGGCTGCCCGAAGCAGACCTTGTCACGCTGGGCGAGAGCTCGACGGTCAACCGGGGCTGCGTGGTCCAGACCCACCTGTTCCACGACCGGATCATGAGCATCGACACTGTTACCCTCGAAGACGGAGCCACGATGGGACCACACGGTGTCATCCTTCCGCGGGCACGCATCGCGAGGGGCGGTACGGTGGGCCCGGCATCCTTGGTCATGCGCGGGGAGACTGTTCCCGCCGCGACGTACTGGATGGGCAACCCGGTCAGCCCCTGGGCAGGTCCGGCCGTGCCTGCTCCGCGGCTCAAGTAGCTAACCAGGTCAGCCCCGGCTCCCGCCATCCGCAATACGAAGGCCAGTTTATGAGTTTTGCAGCACCAGCCAGCCCCGGCGATACGCGCCGGCCGGGCGAACCGTCGGGTTCCCCGGATCCCTACGTCCCCGGGCACGGCACGAACGCGTACCGGGTCACGCGATATGAACTGGACCTGGACTACAAACTGGCCAGCAACAGGCTGAACGGAAGGGCCGTCCTGCACGCCGAGGCGGACCGGCCGGCGTCGGCCGTAGTCCTGGACTTCACGGGACTGCGCGCGGTCAAAGTCTCCCTGAACGGCAGAAGGGTGCGGAGATTCAGCCAGCGGGCCGACCAGCTGGTTATCGTTCCTGACGCAGCTTTGCTGCCGGGCGACCGCTTCACGCTGGACATCCGGTATGAAGGGAATCCTTCTCCCCGCCGGGGCCTCTGGGGCGAGGTGGGCTGGGAGGAGCTCACCGACGGCGTGCTGGTGGCGGGCCAGCCGAACGGTGCCGCCTCCTGGTTTCCCTGCAACGACCACCCGCAGCACAAGGCCAGCTACCGGATCGCCGTCACCACGGACGCCAATTACCGGGCGGTCTGCAACGGCCTGCTGATCTCCCGTAAGACCGGTTCCAGCCGTGAAACCTGGACATATGAGCAGTCCGAGCCGATGGCGACGTATCTGGCCACCGTCCAGATCGGCCGGTACGACGTCCTGACCCTGGATACCGCGTCGGTGCCCGGCAGCGTCGCCCAGCACGTCGCAGTGCCTGCCTCCCTGGCCGACGAGGCGCGCCGGGGCCTTGCCCGCCAGCCGGAGATGATGCAAACCTTCGTTAACAGCTTCGGCCCATATCCCTTCCAGGAGTACACGGTGGTGGTGACGGAGGACGAGCTCGAAATCCCGCTCGAAGCCCAGACGCTGTCGATCTTCGGCCCCAACCACCTGGACACGGGCTGGGAATCGCAGCGGCTGATCGCCCACGAGCTGTCGCACCAGTGGTTCGGCAACTCCCTGACCGTTGCGGCCTGGAGCGACATCTGGCTCCATGAAGGATTCGCGTGCTACGCGGAGTGGATCTGGTCCGAGGCGGCGGGCCTTATGAGCGTTGCGGACCGGGCGGCGGCCGCCTGGCGGAAGCTTGCCGCCTTGGGCAAGGACATTATCGTCGGAGACCCCGGACCCGAGCTGATGTTCGATGACCGCGTGTACAAGCGCGGAGCCCTGGCGCTGCACGCGCTCCGGATCCGGTGCGGCGACCTCGCCTTTTTTGCGCTGCTGCATGACTGGGCCGCAAGCAACCACCATGGATCAGTGTCCACTGCCGCCTTTATCCAGACCGCGGACCGCGTGGCGGGCATCGATTCAGAAGCCCTGCTCCATCCCTGGCTGTTCGAGGAGGCGCTGCCGGCCCTGCCCGTCCGGTAGCGCGCGGTAGCGGCCTGCGGGCCAGGTTTCTTCACCCGAAGGCGACGGCGGCCGCCAGGTGGCCCGGCAGTCCCGACTCGGTGGGCGCCAGGTCCCGGACCCCGTGCCGGTTGAGCACTTCCAGCGTCTCCGGAGCCCTCCTGAGCCCCTCCCCTGTCATCTTCAGGAAGGCTTCCTTCCGCGCCCACAGCCGGGCACGCTCACGCAGCAGGGCGCTCCCGTTCAGCGGAGCCACGGCCTGCCGCTCGGCCGGCGTCAATGCCACTGCGTCGAAGCCCTCAAATCCCATCAGCTGCGGATCCTCGGCATCAACACCCAGCCGCTGCTGCGGTGCAGGTGCCACCACGGCCGCCAGCAAGGTCCAGCCGGCAGCCCGGGACAGGCTCAGCACAAGGGGCATGGGTGCCCCTGCCAGGGTGTAGCCCGGCGTGCCGTGGGAAATCACCGCACCGCTGCCGCACTGCGGACAGGTGTAGCTGGCCGCCAGGTCTTTTGCCCGCACTCCGAGCAGCTCCGCCGCGAAGAGCCGCTGGGCGATCCGGCCGGCCAGGAAATCCGAACGCGCTGGCTGCACCATGGCGCGGGCGCGCTCCAGCTCCGCTCCGTCCAGGAACCGGCGGGCGCTCCGTTCCAGGCCCGCCACTGCTTCGGTTGAATCCTGTCCGGGGACGCGGAAGGGCGGGCAGGCACGCACAACAAGTTGTGATGCCATGGCCCGCCCTTCCGTGTGCAAGCGCTGGTGGAGCCAGCGACGGCTACCGCTGGACGGCTCCGAAGCGCTCGGCAGCCAGGGCGACGGCGCTTTCGCGGGCGGCAGACGCCTCATCGGCCGTGAGCGTCCGGTCGGCGGCACGGAAGCGGAGGCCGAAGGCCAGCGACTTCCTGCCCTCCTCGATGCCCTTTCCTGCGTACACGTCAAACAACGCCACGTCTTCCAGCAGCTCGCCGGCGCCCTCGCGGAGGGCGGCCAGGACGTCGTCGGCCGGGATTTCCTGCGGAACCACCAGGGCCACGTCCTGGGTGGCCACCGGGAAGCCGGAAATGTGCTTGGCGACAATGACGTCCGCGGCCGCTTCGAAGAGGGCGTCGGCGTTGAGCTCAAGCGCCACCGAGCGTGCCGGCATGTCGTGCGCGGCCAGCAGCTTGGGGTGCAGCTCGCCGGCGTAGCCGATGACGTCGCCGGAACGCAGGGCCAGCCGGGCGGTGCGTCCCGGGTGGAAGGCCTGGTGGTGGCCCTGGCTGACCACGATCTCAACACCCAGGACGTCACCGGCGAGGCGGGCGACGTCCACAGCGTCGGCCCAGTCCCAGGCGCGCGGCGTGTGCGACGCAGCAGCGGGCGAGTCGTGGCCGGTCAGGACTGCCGCGATGTGCAGCGGCTGGTCCGGAACGCCGTCGTACAGGGCATCCAGCACCTCGTCGGAGGGCTTGACGCCCAGCGGCGGGATGGACGGCGTGCCCACGGTGTCACCCGGCAGGAACACCAAGCCGGCCTCGAAGACCGCCAGGTCGCGGAAGCCGCGCGAGTGGTTCCGCTTGGCCACCTCGATAAGGCCCGGGAGGACGGACGTCCGCAGGTAGCCCTGTTCCTCGCTGATGGGGTTGGCCAGTTTGACTGCTTTGCGCTCTGCGCCCTGCTCCGCGACGCCAAAGGTGTCGTTGGCGGCCTTGGACACGAACGGGTAGGCCAGGACCTCGGTGAGCCCTGCATCAGCCAGTGCCTGGACCAGGCGGCGGCGCTGCTGCTGGACGCGGGTCAGCCCGCGGCCGGGGGGCGCCACGGGGAGCGTCGCCGGAATCTGGTCGTAGCCCACCAGCCGGGCGATTTCCTCGGAGAGGTCTTCCTTGGTTTCGAGGTCGTTCCGCCAGCTCGGGGCGGTGACCGTCCAGCCGGCGTCGTTCTTCACGACGGCAGCGCCGAGGTCCTCGAGCGAAGTGACGATCTGCTCTTCGGTGAAGTCGATGCCGATCCGGGCCGCGGCGAAGGCCGCCGGCAGTTCGATGGTGACGGCGTCCGGTGCGGTCCCGACATCGGTGCCGGCTTCGTCGGCGGTGCCGCCGGCGAGCTCCACCAGGAGGTCAACCACGCGCTGGGCGGCGATGCCGCCGACCTGCCAGTCCACGCCGCGTTCGAAACGCTTGGACGCTTCGGACGGCAGCTTGTGCCGCCGGCGGGACCGTGCAATCGACACCTCGTCGAAGTGGGCGGCTTCAACCAGGACGTTCGACGTCGAATCGCTCACCTCCGTGGCGGCGCCGCCCATAACACCGGCGATGCCGATCGCGCCGGAGCTGTCGGTGATCAGGAGGTCCTCGACGTCGAGCTTCCGCTCCTTGCCGTCAAGGGTGGAGATCTTCTCCCCTGCCACGGCGCGCCGGACCACGATGTCGCCGGACAGCTTGTCCAGGTCGTAGCAGTGCGTGGGCTGGCCGAGTTCCAGCATGACGTAGTTCGAGATGTCCACCGGCAGCGAGATGGAACGGATGCCGGCCAGGCGCAGACGGGACACCATCCACGGGGGTGTCGGCTTGGTGGCGTCCACGCCGCGGACGGTGCGGGCAACGAAGCGGTCGCAGCCGGGCTTGCCGTAGATGGGGGCGTCATCGTTGAGCTTGACGCCGTAGCCGCCGGTAAGTTCGGCCGGTGCCTGCACCCTTGAAGCCGGATCCGTGAACACCGTGCCCGTTGCGTGGGCGTACTCGCGTGCCGCGCCACGAATGGAGAACGCGTAGCCGCGGTCCGGGGTCACGTTGATCTCTGCGGCCTGGTCGTAGAGGCCGAGCAGTTCCATCGCATCGGTGCCGATTTCGGGATCCAGCCCGATCCGGGAGAGCACCAGGATTCCGTCGTGGTCCTCGCCGATGCCCAGTTCGCGGACCGAGGCGATCATGCCGGCGGACAGGTGGCCGTAGGTCTTTCGTGCGGAGATGTGGAAGTCTCCGGGCAGGACGGCACCTGGAAGGGTGACAACAACCTTGTCGCCCTCCACGAAGTTGTGGGCGCCGCAGATGATGCCCTGGACACCTGAGGGGTCAATGCCGGCACCGGTGAGGGTCTGCTCCTGCCCCTCGGGGACCACGCGGACCTGGCACCAGTTGATGGTCTTGCCGTTGGTCTGCGGCTCCTTCACCAGGTTGAGTACCTGGCCCACCACCACGGGACCGCGGAGTGCGTCCGTGGGGCGGTGGACCGCTTCTTCTTCAAAGCCGACCTTGACCAGTTCGGCCATGACGTCTTCGGCCGTGGCTCCGGCCGGTACCTGCGCGAATTCACGCAGCCAGGAAAGTGGGATACGCACTGTTAGATCTCCATCCCGAAGTGCTCGCTGAAACGTACATCGCCTTCGATCATGTCGCGCATGTCGCCCACCTCGTTGCGGAACATAAGGGTGCGCTCGATGCCCATGCCGAAGGCAAAACCTGAATAGACGTCCGGATCGATGCCGGCTGCCCGGAGGACGTTGGGGTTGACCATGCCGCAGCCGCCCCATTCGATCCAGCGCGGACCGCCCTTGGCGCCCGGGTGCCAGATGTCCAGCTCGGCGGACGGCTCGGTGAACGGGAAGTAGTTGGGGCGCAGCCGGATCTGGGCTTCGTCGCCGAACATCTGCCGGGCAAAGTGCTCCAGCGTTCCGCGGAGGTCAGCCATGCTCAGCTTCTTGTCGATGGCAAGGCCCTCGAACTGGTGGAACACCGGGGTGTGCGTGGCATCGAGTTCGTCGGTGCGGAACACCTTGCCCGGGCAGAGCACATAGATGGGCACTTCGCGTTCCAGCATGGAGCGGACCTGAACCGGCGAGGTGTGAGTGCGCATCAGCAGGTGGGCTTCCGGGGGCTCCACAAAGAACGTGTCCTGCATTTCGCGGGCAGGGTGGTCCGGCTTGAAGTTCAAGGCGTCGAAGTTGAACCACTCGGATTCGACCTCGGGGCCTTCGGCGATTTCCCAGCCCATGCCGACGAAGATGTCCGCCACACGGTCCTGCAGCGTGGAGAGCGGGTGGCGGGCACCGGCCCGGCGGCGGCGCGGAGCTGCCGTGACATCGACGGTCTCTTCGACGAGGATCCTGGCGTCATTCTCAGCTTCGAGTTCGGCAGTGCGGTCCGCGAGCGCCTTGTTGACGCGTCCGCGGGAGGCGCCCATCAGTTTTCCGGCGGCGGCCTTCTGGTCCTTCGCCAAGCCGCCGATTCCGCGGTTGGCAAGGCTCAGCGGCGATTTCTCGCCGGTGTGCGCCAGCCTCACGGCCTTGAGTTCATCAAGGGTGGAGGCCGCGGCAATGGCGGCGACGGCGTGGTCTACGGCGGCAGTGATGGCGGCTTCATCCAGAGGGTTCGGGATGTCAGCGCCCGGCAAAGTTTCAGTCATCTACTGTTCTTAGCTACGAGTCGGGTATCGCCAGCGAGCTGTCCAGCTGCATTCGGGTCCACCGGCAGCGGGTCCGTCACTGGCTTGTCTTCCACACGGCCGTTTCCGGGCCCCGCGGAGTGACAAAGGGCAGGGCTCGCCGGAATTCGTCCGGCGGGCACTCTCCACCAGTCTAGTTGAAGGCGCCCCGCCGGAAGCGCCACAGCACCCTTCGTGACAGCCTGCCGGGAGGAGCGTCGGGAGGGGCGGGGATTACCGGCTCCCGCTACCATGGCCTCATGACCTCCGGACAGCGCCTGCGGCAGATCGCCAACGTGCTGAATGCAACCACGCTCCTGGGGCTGCTGCTGGCCAAGTGCGCCCGGACCGCCGTGCGAACCGGACCCCGCGGCCTGCTGATCGCCACCGGCTACCGGTGGCGGCTCCCCTTCGCCCAGGCGTTCGCCGTGGGGAACGTCGTGCTATTCCGGGCGGCGCCTGCGGAGGCACTGTCCAATCCTGTGCTGCTGGGACACGAGGAGCGGCACTGCAGCCAGTACGCCTGGTGCCTGGGCCTGCCGTTCCTGCCGCTGTACTTCATTGCAGCCGGATGGTCGCAGCTGAGGACAGGAAACCCGGGGTCGGCCAACGTGTTCGAACGCCTGGCGGGGTTGGAGGCCGGCGGCTACGTGGACATGCGCCATGTTGACCGGGGCCCGCACCGCAAGGGCAGGCGCCCCGCCGGCAAAAACGCTTCCGAAGGAATTGAGGCATGACATGACCGAACCCGCCAGGACCGTCACCGTGACCGGCTCCGGTACTGCCGAAGCAGTGCCGGACCTGCTGACTGTTTCCATCGGCGTGGAGTGCCGGCGCGACGACGTGGGCGCCGCCTATGCGGCAGCCGGCAGGGCGGCCGCCGCAATTTCCGCCATTCTGCGGGAACACGGCGTGCCCGACCCGGACATCACCACCTCGGGCCTCAATGTCCGCGCGGACGTGGTGTGGAAAGAGGGCCAGGGCCAGACCGTGGCGGGGTACGTTGCCTCCAGCATCCTGGCCGTCCGGCTGCGCGACGTTCCCGGTTCCTCGGACGTCATTGCGGGGGCGGTGGCCGCGGGCGGCAACGACGTCAGGCTGAACGGGCTTGAGCTCGGGTTCGCGGATCCGGCCGCCGTGACGGCGCAGGCACGCGAGGCCGCCTGGCAGGATGCCCTCGCCACGGCCAGGCAGTTTGCCTCGCTGGCGGGCTCCGAAGTCGGCCCGGTGGTGTCCGTGACGCAGCAGCCCGGGCCGTCGGGGCCGATTCCGATGGCGAAAATGCAGCGCGCCATGGCCACGGACTCCGTGGGGATTGAGGCGGGGCAGTCCAGTGTCTCGGCCACGGTGGAGGTCGTTTGGGAGCTTCGCCAAACCAGTTAGTGGCCGGACCGGTCAGTGAAGGGTGCCGGCGGCCAGCTTGAGGTCCCCGGTGGTAACCAGCGCGGTACGGACGACGACGGCGAGCGCCTCCGCCATCACGGCGGCGGGCAGGGACGGGGTGCCGCTGCCCCGGGGGACCTGCTGTGCCTCGTACGGGACATGGATGAAGCCGCCCCGCGTGGCCGGTGAACCGTTGCTGGGGGAAACACCGTCCGCCGTGCCGCTGTCCAACGCATGCATGAGGGCATAGAAAACGTGGTTGCAGACGTAGGTGCCGGCGCTTTGCGATACCTCGGCCGGAATCCCGGCACTGCGCAGGGCCTCGAGCGCCGCCTTCACCGGCAATGAACTGAAATAGGCAGCCGGGCCGCCGGGGACCACTTCCCGGTCCACGGGACGGTTTCCCGCGTTGTCCGGGATGCGGGCGTCGTCGCAGTTGATGGCGACCCGTTCCAGGGAGATCCGCGGCCGCCCTCCGGCCTGGCCCACACAGATCACCAGCTCCGGGTTGTAGTGCTGCAGCGCATCCTCAAGCACCGCGATGGACTGCCCGAACACACACGGCAGTTCCACTGCGGCGACGGCGTGGCCCTCTGCCTGAAGGATTCGCGATGCCGCCTCCGCCGCAATCCAGGATGGGTTGATGGCTTCGCCGCCGAACGGTTCAAACCCGGTGAGGAGAATCATGGCCCCAGCCTAGCAACCGGCCATGCTGCGACGATCGCGGCTGCAGGCCCCTTGACATTGATTCGAACATACCTTCGAATGGTACGCATGAGATGGGACGCACAAGCACTCCGGCCCGCGCCGGCAGACAATACCGCCGGCGGCGCAGGCAATCCCGCAGCGGCCGCCCCGGCCGCTGAACCGTTGCTGCCGTTGGCCGGGCTGGTGCGTTCCGTGTCCACCCCCGAATTTGCCGGGGTCACTTTTCACGAGGTCACCGCCAAATCAGTGCTCAACAAAGTGGCGGCCGGTTCACGCATGCCGTTCGAATGGACCGTCAATCCCTATCGCGGCTGCAGCCATGCCTGCGTTTACTGCTTCGCCCGCAAGAGCCACACTTACCTGGACTTTGATGCCGGCCTGGATTTTGACAGCCAGGTGGTGGTCAAAATCAATGCCGCCGAAGTCCTGCGGAAGGAACTGGCGAAACCTTCCTGGGGCCATCACCATGTTGCGCTGGGCACCAACACGGATCCGTATCAGCGTGCCGAGGGCCGCTACCAGCTGATGCCCGGCATCATTCGGGCGCTTGCCGATTCGGGAACGCCCCTGTCCATCCTCACTAAGGGGACACTGCTGGCCAGGGATATTCCGCTGCTCAAGCACGCCGCCACCCAGGTGCCCGTGGGGATCGGGATTTCGCTGGCCATGACCGACGAACAACTCTCTGAGGCAATCGAGCCGGGCACGCCGGGTCCCAGGGCGCGACTCAAGCTCGTCTCGAGGCTTCGCGAAGCGGGCCTTCCGTGCGGCGTGATGGCCATGCCTATCCTGCCGTGGCTTTCCGACAGCGACGAAGCGCTGGACTCGCTGTTTGGCTCGTTGGCAGCGGCCGGCGCCACCGGTGTCACCGCCGGGGCCCTGTACCTGAAGCCTGGTACGCGTGAATGGTTCATGCAGTGGATCGCCGCCCGCCACCCGGAGCTGGCGGGCCGATACCGCCGGCTGTACGGCACCGGGTCCTATGCGTCCAAGGAGTATCGCCAGTGGCTCGCTGGACGGATCCGCTACTTCAAGTCCCGACACGGTTTTTCCGGTTCACACGGATTCAGCCACCGGGACCTGGCCGGGGACCCGAGGGACGAGGAGGCGCAGTATCCCGCCGGCAGCATCCCGGCTGCGCGAACCGGCCCGGGAAACGGTCGGGGCGTGGAGTCCGCGCAGCCCACACTGTTCTGACCGACGCGCTCAAGGCTCCCCACTCGGAAAATTCTAGGATTCCTGCGAAATCGGCTCCGGGCCGGCGAGAGTTGCCAGCAGGGCCCGGACAATCGGAAAGTCAGCGGGTATCCAGGGGAGGGTGAGGGCTTCGTCACTTCCCGCCAAGGTAATCCAGCGCAGTTCGTCGTGGTCTTCCAGCGGCCGGGGTTCACCGTCGGCAATCTCGGCGAACCACACGCGCATGGAAGCCTTCGCATTGAGGGGCCAGCCGGCGGCAGACTCCGCGGCCAGTTCAGCGCCGAGCCGGACCCCGACTCCCAGTTCCTCGCGGAGTTCCCGGTGCAGGGCCTCTTCCGCTGATTCCGAAGGCTCCACCTTTCCGCCCGGGAATTCCCACATTCCGGCAAACTGGGGCGGCGCAGTCCTCCGCGCCACCAGCAGCCGGGCAGGGGAACTCAGGGAATCCACAACAGCTCCGCCAACAACATTGATGAGTCCAGTCACCGCATCAGTCTATGGGGGACAATGATGGAGGCTGATTCCGCCGGCGTCCCGGGGATAACGTGCACCAAGAAGTGGTGGTGCAGGAATACGCCCCCCTCCCCCGGTGTTGCAGTAATCAGATTTAATGCCGCGTGCTGACTCTCACGTCCGATGCACCAGAACTTCCGAAAAGCAGGCCAATGACCTCCACGCCCACGCTCCGCCCCGCCCCGCCGAAGGCAGGAACCCAGCACCTCGCCTTAGCCATAGTGTCCCTTGCCATGGGCGGATTCGGCATCGGCGTTACTGAATTCACCATGATGGGGCTGCTCAAGGAGGTGGAGCAGGGCCTCAATATCGGGACGCCCGAAGCCGGCCACCTGATTTCCGCCTACGCCCTCGGCGTCGTCATCGGGGCACCGCTGCTGGCAGCAGTCGGCGCCAAACTCCCGCGCAAGCACCTCGCCCTGGGCCTCATGCTGTTCTTCAGCGTGGCCAACCTGACGTCATTCATAGCTCCGGACTACGGCACCATGCTGGTGTCCCGCTTTGCGGCCGGTTTGCCTCACGGAGCGTTCTTCGGCGTGGCGGCTGTGATCGCGGCGTCGCTGGTCGCTCCAACGAAACGGGGCTGGGCGATTTCCATGGTGATGGCCGGGCTGACCATCTCGAACGTCATCGGCGTGCCTTTCGCCACCTGGCTGGGCCAGGCCTTCGGCTGGCGCCTGCTGTTTGTGCTCGTGGGCGTGATCGGGCTGGTGACGCTTGCCATGCTCTGGAAGTTCGTCCCGTTCCAGCCGGCTCACCCGGACGCCAGCATCCGCCGGGAACTTGGTGCCCTGAAGCGGCTCCAGGTCTGGCTCGCCATCCTCATCGGCATCGTTGGCTTCGGCGGATTCTTTGCCACCTACACGTACATCGCGCACACCATGACCTCCGTGGCAGGCATTCCTTCGGCGTTCCTCCCCCTGGTGGTGGCTCTCTACGGCCTGGGCATGGTGGCCGGAAACATCGTGGGCGGCCGCATTGCCGACAAGTCGGTCATGGGCACCATCTACCTTGTGCTGCCGGGAATCGCGATCGCACTCGTTGTCTACGCAATCGCCGTCCACTGGCCGTGGTCCGCTTTCGTGATGGTGTTTGTGGTGGGCGGTGCCGGCTCGCTGCTGGTACCCGCCCTGCAGACGCGGCTGCTCGATGCCTCCCCCGATGCCCCGTCCCTGGCATCCTCGCTTAACCACGCCGCCCTGAACGTGGCCAACGCACTCGGCGCCTTTCTGGGCGGCCTGGTGATCGCCTGGGGATGGGGTTACGTCGCACCCGCACTGGTCGGCGCAGTGCTGGCGGTGCTGGGCCTGGGCGTTGCCATTGTCAGCGGCCTGCTGGAACGCAAAAGGCCGCTGGTGTCCTAATCTGCTCCAGGCAGATTAGGACCAGCGGCCTTCCGCTCACGGCGACCCCGTGCACGCGTGATCAGGCGTTTAGCGCGATCAGACGTGCGCGCGTTCCACGTCCGGTTCAAGGTAGATGACCCGCGCTATTGGCACAGCATCGCGGATGCGGCGTTCGGCGTCGTCGATTACCGTGGCGATCTCCGCGCCGGTGGCGGCGGCGCCGACGCTGATCTTGGCAGCAACCAGAAGTTCTTCGGGACCCAGGTGCAGCGTCTTGAGGTGGATGATCCTGGTGCCGTCAGCCTCGAGCGCGCCGCTGATCCTGACGACGTCCGCCTTGGTGGCGGACTCACCAAGCAGCAGCGACTTGGTCTCCAGGGCAAGGACGATGGCGATGGCCACCAGCAGGACGCCGATCATCGCGGTACCCAGGGCGTCCCAGATGCCGTCACCCGTAATCAGCGTCATGCCCACCCCGAACAGCGCGAACACCAGGCCCAGCAGGGCGCCCAGGTCCTCGAGGAGGATGACAGGAAGTTCCGGCTGTTTGGCATTGCGCACGAAGTGCACCCAGCTCTGCTTGCCGCGTACATGGTTGGACTCGATGATTGCCGTCCGGAACGAGAAGGACTCGGCAATGATGGCGCCGACCAGCACAGCCAGCGGAACCCACCAGAAGTCGCCTTCGATGGCGTGCGGATGCTGGATCTTCCCCCAGGCCTCATACAAGGCGAACAGGCCGCCTACGCTGAACAGCACAATCGAGACGATGAAGGCGTAGATGTAGCGCTCACGTCCGTAGCCGAAAGGGTGTTCAGGGCTTGCGGCTCGCTTGGCGCGCTTGCCGCCCACCAGCAGGAGGATCTGGTTGCCCGAGTCGGCAACGGAGTGGATGGCCTCAGCCAGCATTGACGACGACAGCGTCAGGATGAACGCGACGAACTTTAGTACAGCTATGGTCAGGTTTGCAGCCAGAGCCGCGACGATCGCCTTGGTACCGCCATTTGCAGCCAAGTGAGCTTCACCTCTTCAGGGATTGCCGGGAAATTTGCAAGTGCGATCACCGCACAATGCTGATGCCCGCAAGGAATACCGTACCCGCCCGCCGCTGCCGGACGCAGCACGGGTCACTGCATGCAACACCAAAAACATTGCAACTACGCCTGCTGACAAGGAAACACACCCTGTGTTAGCTTGAAGCCATAATCGGGGCTTGTAGTGAGTCCCGACGAATATGTAGGAGGAGAAATGGGCTTTCTTGGCTGGATCATTCTCGGACTCATTGTAGGAGCAATCGTCAAGGCAATCATGCCTGGAAAAGTCGGCGGCGGCTGGGTCACCAGCCTTGTGCTTGGTGTCGTCGGCGCAATCGTCGGCGGCTGGATCGGCGACCTCTTGTTCGGCGGCGGCAGAATGGAATTCTGGAACCTCGGCTCCTGGCTTCTTGCCATCGTCGGCGGCCTCGTTGTGGCCGGCATCTACGGCTTCATCACCGGCAGGAATCGGACCACATAACTACACCCTCAACCGATTGAGGCACCGAGGTGCCCGACGGTGAAGATTACGACGGCGGGACCCACCGGAAGGCGGGCCCCGCCTTCGCGTTCAGGCACGCTTCTGCGAACGCGCACTCGCGTAGAGGCACACCGTGGCAGCCGTTCCGACGTTCAGGCTTTCCGCGGCACCGTAGACCGGGACAGCCACGCGGTGGTCCGCCAAGGCGAGCTCGGCGTCGGACAAGCCCTGGGCTTCATTGCCGAACAACCAGGCGGTTGGCCGCTCCAGATCGTAGGCGGATTCGGCGCCCGACGTGCCCAGCCTCCGGGCAGCGCTTTCGTCCTGGAGCTGGTCCAGGTCCAGCTGACCGTACCCGTCGGCAGCCAGGATGCCGATCCCGCGTTCGCGACAGGCCTCGGCCAGGTCCGTCAGGTTCGTTCCCAGCACCACCGGAAGGTGGAAAAGGGACCCGGCCGTGGAGCGGACAGCCTTGGGATTATAGATATCCACGCTGGAGGCCGTCAGAACAACGGCGTCGGCCCCCGCAGCGTCGGCCGCCCGCAGGACGGTGCCGGCATTGCCGGGGTCCCGAAGCTGGCACAGCACGGCGATCAGGCGGGGCCCGGCGTCGAGCACTGTTTCAAGGTCCGCATCCACAAAAGCGCAGACGGCGATAATGCCCTGGGGATTGACGGTGTCCGCCATGGCGGCGAGTACCTCGTCAGTGGCGAGCCGGGCGTTGACACCCTCGGCGAGCTCCTCAAACTCCGGATGGCGGTCCAGGCAGGCTTCGCTGGCGAATACCTCGTGGACCACGCCGGGCTGCCCCGCAGCAACCCTTTTCCGATGGAGTACCAGGGCCTCCCGGACAGCCTGCGGTCCCTCGGCCAGGAACTGCCCGCGCTTTAAACGGGCCGGGCGCCCTGCAAGCTTTGCCACATCCTTCACCCGATCAGCTCGGGGATTGGAAAGTGGAAAGTCTTGCGGGCGCCCGGTTTCGTTCATATAAGAACTTTAGTGGCTATTGCCACCGGTCCCTGAACGGCGGGGATGCTACTTGGCAACCTTTTCGGCAGCCGGCTTCTTCGCAGCCTTGGCCTTGGGAGCCTTCGCCTTCGGGGCGGTTTCGGCCGAGACGGCCGGCGCGGAAGTGTCAGCAGGCAGCGAGTCCTTGGCGATCTGCACCAGGGCAGCGAAAGCGTTGGCGTCCGAGACGGCCAGTTCTGCCAGCATGCGGCGGTCAACCTCGACCTCAGCGGCCTTCAGGCCCTGGATCAGGCGGTTGTAGGTCAGGCCGTTGGCGCGCGATGCAGCGTTGATGCGCTGGATCCAGAGGCGGCGGAAGTCGCCCTTCTTCTTCTTGCGGTCGCCGTAGCTGTACACAAACGAGTGCAGCAGCTGTTCTTTAGCCTTGCGGTACAGGCGTGAGCGCTGTCCACGGTAACCTTTTGCGCGTTCGAGGATAACCCGGCGCTTCTTGTGGGCGTTTACCGCCCGCTTCACACGTGCCACGTGCGTACTCCTTCAGAATTCTGATCCCAAGCGTCTACTGCCGGATAACCGGCTGGCCTGAGAAGCCTTTTTGGTAGTTGACCGCTGCCAGGTGGCGAGCAGTCAGAGAACTTGGAACTTAGATGCCGAGCATCTTCCGGATGACCTTGGCGTCGCCCTTGAAGACGATCTTGTCGCCGGCAAGGCGACGGGTCAGCCTGGAGGACTTGTGCTCGAGGTAGTGGCGGCGGTTGGCCTGCTGGCGGCGCAGCTTGCCGCTGCCGGTCAGCTTGAAGCGCTTCTTAGCACCACTGTGGGTCTTCATCTTCGGCATGGGAACCGATCTCCTTACGTATCCGCAGACAAGTCTGCAGTCTTTCGTGCAGCCACCCCTGCGGGCGGCGTGCTGGTTGCTTGCTGCGCCAGGCGATGCTTAGCGCAACTTTGAACTAGTTGGTCTTCTTGCTGCCCGGCTTGGGAGCAGCCGGCCGTGCTGCGGGCTTCGGTGCTGCGGGCCGTGCTACCGGCTTGGGCGGCGAAGGTACTCCGGCCGGCTTCGGCGCCACGGGGGCGGCCTCTGCCGGCTTCGGTGCAACGGACTCCTTGACCACGGGCGGCTTGCTGGCTGCAGCCGGCTTGCTGACCGCAGGACGCGGTGCCGCCGCAGCCTTGGGGGCTTCGCGTTTCGGCGCTGCCTGCTTCGGGGCCTCCTGCTTGGGAGCTTCCTGCTTCGGGGCCTCCTCGGCCGGGGCTTCCTGCTTCGGAGCTTCCTCGGCCGGGGCTTCCTGCTGCGGAGCTTCGGTTTCCGGTGCAGCGGCCGCTTCGGCAGGGGCCTCGACGCCCACTGAAGCCGCAACGGCTTCGGTGTTCGCCTCGGGTGCTGCCTCTTCGGTCGATACTGCAAAGCCCTCAGGCAGCAGGTCCGCCAGGGACTGCGTCATGGCGGGCTGGTCGTGGCTGACGTCCACCCGGCCGCTGGCCTTGGCTTCGTTCTGGGCCTTTGCTTCAGCGCGCTGCGTCGCACGGCGTGCTTCGGCCTTGGCCTCGGCCTTGTTCTTCAGCGGGCCCACCACCATGACCATGTTGCGGCCATCGATCCGGGGACTGGACTCGACAACGCCCACTTCGGCGACGTCGTCGGCGAAGCGCTGGAGAAGGCGGATGCCCATTTCCGGACGCTGCTGCTCACGGCCGCGGAACTGGATCATGGCCTTGACCTTGTCCCCGGCGCCGAGGAAGCGGAGGGCGTGGCCGCGCTTGGTCTCGTAGTCGTGGGTGTCGATCTTCAGCCGGAAACGGATTTCCTTCAGAACCGTGTTGGTCTGGTTCTTCCGGGCCTCGCGTGCCTTAACAGCAGCTTCGTACTTGTACTTGCCGAAGTCCATCAGCTTGCACACCGGAGGCTTTGCCTGCGGTGCAACTTCAACGAGATCAAGATCGGACTCGGCAGCCAAACGCAGGGCGTCCTCAATACGGACAATTCCTACCTGTTCGCCTGCAGGGCCGACCAGCCGCACCTCGGGGACGCGGATACGCTCATTGATTCTTGGCTCGCTAATGTTAGAACTCCTGTGGTTGAGATGAGTACTCCACCGGCAAACAGAGAAGGCCCCCAATTGCCGGAGCAATCGAAGGCCTCGATGATCGGATGTACCGGGCCTCCGGGGAGGCGGTACGCGTTCCAGCCGGCTGACGCCGCCTTGGAATGCCCGACCAGGTACCCGGCAACCTTGCTTCCTGGACATTACTTCCGGGAAAACGGCTGACGCGGGTGGGAGAGAACTCCGCTTGCAAACTGAAAGTCGATTCTACAGAAAGAACCCCGGAAACTGCACATTGGCAGCAGCAAGATTTACATAGCAAAATAACGACATTCAGTCGGTCTGTGACAAGCTTACCAGTATGAGCACTTCAGACAGTAATTCACACGTTTTCGAGCCCGCCACCGGTCAGCGGGACGGCCAGGAGCAGGTGTCGCAGCAAATCCGCGACATCTCCGAGGTCCCCGCCATCGAGGTCATCACCACCGCCGCTGTCCACCTCATGAGCGCATCGGCCGTAAAGCTCGGGCTCGCCGCCGAGGAGAATGCCGAGGAGCTCAAGGACCTGGACGAGGCCCGCAAGCTGATCACCGCACTGGCCGGTCTCGTGACCGCCGCCGCTCCGGAGATCGGTTCCCAGCACGCCGGGCCGTTGCGCGACGGACTGCGCTCCCTGCAGCTGGCCTTCCGTGAGGAGTCCATCATCCCGGACGCCCCGGGCAAGGGTCCGGGGGAAAAGTACACCGGGCCGGTTAACTAGGCGATCCACTGGCACGTCGACGGCGGCGGGCGGACCAACGGCGGGCGGACCGGCGGCGGGCGGACCGGCGGCGGGCGGACCAACCAGGTCCGCCCGCCGCCGTCGTAATTCCCTGAGTTTTTGTCCAGATACAGGGACTTACGCACCCCGGAAGCCGGGTTATCTGGACAAAAACTCCGGGCGGCCGGTCAGGTGAGGGCGCGCCGGCGGCGCCGGTGCTGCAGCACCAGGCCCAAGAGGCAGAAGACAACCCCGGCGGTGCCCACCGAGACAAATCCGGCGGACGGCCCGACCCCGTCGATGAACACGCCGGCCAAGGGAGCGCCCAGCGCCACTCCGGCCGTGAGAGCGGACCCGTACCAGCCCATGGCCTCGCCGCGGCGGCCCTCCTCCACGAGATCGGCAACCTTTTCCGACGCAGCGGACAAGACCGGTGCGCACAGCAGGCCGGGGAGCAGCGACAGCAGGCACAGCGTCAGAGTGTCGCGCGCGAAGCCCATCGGGATGGTGAGGGCGGCCATGCCGAGCAGCAGGAGCATCGGGGAAACGGGCCGGTGCATGGCGCCGTAGAGGAGTCCTCCGACAACCGACGCCGCGCACCAGAACACAAAAACAAGGCCGATCTCCGCCTGGCGGCCGCCGGTCTCCAACGCGGCAACAATGCCCACGTCCGTGCCGCTAAGCACCATACCTGCCCCGGAGGCCACGGCGAAGACCGCTGCCACCGCGGCGGTGAACCAGGCGAAATTATGTACCACGCTGCGCCTTAATCCGGCGGGCCGCAGCCGGGTGCGGCGAAGGCCGCCGGCCGCTACCGGAGCGAGTTCCGCCGCAGCTTCCTGCAGGTGCGCCGGAGCCGCCGCGACGACCGCAGCTTCCGCGCCTTCCTGCTGGTCGGTTTCGTAGTCGTCATCCGGCACGGCACTGCGGGTGGGCGGGTTGAACCACATCAGGAAGAGTCCGGCCACAGAAGTGCACACGCCCACCACGGTCAGCCCGACAACCGAATAGCCGGCAGTTGCCACAATCGCCCCGGCCGCCGGGCCGAGCATAAAGACAAGTTCCGTGGAGATGGCATCCAAAGCGAATGCCGTCCGCCGCTGTTCACCGCTTGCCAGCACGCCCAGGGACTGGCGCACCACGCTGAAGATGGGCAGCGTCAGGAGTCCCCCGACGAAGACCAGCGCCAGCACCCACTCGTAGGAAACGTGCGGCACCACGGACCAGATCACGGTCTCGGAAACGACAGAGGGAATCAGCGCTTTGCGAAGGCCTACGGTGTCCACGCGGCGCCCACGCCACGGCGCGCCCAGGGCGATCCCGATGGTCATCACCGCGGCAGCCGCCCCGGCGGCGGCATACCCCTCCCCCAGTGTCAGGACGATATGTAGCGTCAGGAGCACGCCGGCGGCGGAATGCGGTATGCGGGCTATCATTCCGACAGTCAGCAGGCGCCTGATGGGCCTGACTGCCAGGAGCTCCTGGTAAAGAGCGAAATTCACGGGTACGTCCTTCATCCTGCCGGCGGCAGGACCGGGAGGCTTCCCCGCTGCCGCCAGCTATTCGGCTGCGCGCTGCAACTTTACCTCGATCGAGTCGACGCGCTCGGCGAAGACCGCATTCCGCGACCAGTCGGCGTTGAGCCCTGCCACGATGGCCTGGACGCCTGCTGCATCCAGGCCGTCTTCCAGGTACAGCACCACCCTGAGCTCCGGCCCCGGTCCGCCGCCGCGGACAACAGCACCGCCGGCTGTTGCCGAGGCCACGCCGCCTCCCGGCTCGAGCTCGACCCGTCTCACGGCCGTGTAACCCGACGCTGCCTCGGCCATGGCCCGCCCAAGCTCCGGATCAGCATAGGACGGCAGCCAGTCGTGCTGCTGGGCAAGGGCCCAGACGGCGGGCCGGCGGACCACGAATGTGTACTCGGAGCCGGGGTCGAGGACCAGGAGCTCGGCTCCTTCAGCCACCGCGGACAGGGCCGCCCGCGCGGCGTACACTGCCACCGGGCGGGCCTCCGGATGCCAGGCTTCCAGCGTCGCCGCCGAGGTGAAGACCGGCAGCGCCGTCCGCCCGTCGGGCGCCTTCAGCGTGACGAGCGCCATGTCCGCCTGCTTGTCGCCGTGCAGCTTGTCACCGTGCGGCTCATCGTGACCGTGCAGCTCGTCGTCAACGTGGACGAAACCGTGGCCTGAACCGTGGGGGCCGTGAGCGTGTTCGCTTTCCTCGGCCAGCTGGGCAACGATCGGAACGAAAACCCTGGCAGTGGCCAGGGACGCCACCACGGCAGCCTCGTCGCCGTCCGCAGAGCGGAGGGCGGCCACGGCGGCGAGGTAACCGGCATCGGCCGTGCCGTCGTCGTGCTCGAAATTGTGGATCTTTGCATCCTCGCCGGCAAGGCTGCGCCCCGCCCAGGGCTGCCCGGCAGAATCCGTGGCGCCGCCGGAGCCGGCCAGCGCGGCCGCGATGTGGCCCGGCAGTTCGCGGGATGCTGGAGGTCGCTGTTCCATGGTGGCTGCGGGCCTAGCGGCGGCCTGCTACGTCCAGTGCTTCCGGCAGCGTAAACGCACCGGCGTAGAGCGCCTTCCCCACGATGGCCCCTTCAACGCCCAGGGGGACGAGGGAGCGCAGTACCTTGAGGTCTTCCAGGCTGGAGATGCCGCCGGAGGCCACCACCGGCTTGCCGGTCTTCTCCACCATCTGGCGGAGCAGCTCAACGTTGGGGCCCTGCAGGGTGCCGTCCTTGGTGACGTCGGTGACCACGTAGCGGGCGCAGCCGGCTTCTTCGAGCCGTGCCAGCACGTCCCACAGGTCGCCGCCTTCCTTGGTCCACCCGCGGCCCGCCAGCGTGGTTCCGCGCACGTCGAGCCCGACGGCGATCTTGTCACCAAAGCGGTCGATGGCGCGGGCGGTCCACTCCGGGTTTTCAAGGGCCGCCGTGCCGAGGTTCACCCGGGCGACGCCCAGGTCCAGGGCTTTCTCCAGGGATTCGTCGTCGCGCAGGCCGCCGGAGAGCTCCACCTTGATGTCCAGCCGGCCCACAACCTCCCGGAGGAGGTCGGCATTGGAGCCACGGCCGAACGCGGCATCCAGGTCCACCAGGTGCACCCACTCGGCGCCCTGTTCCTGCCAGTTGAGGGCAGCTTCCAGCGGGGTGCCGTAGCTCGTCTCGCTGCCGGCTTCGCCCTGGACCAGGCGGACCGCCTGGCCGTCCACGACGTCGACGGCGGGCAGCAGTTCCAGTACGGGCAGCGGCGTTTCGGTGGTCATGATGGGGTCCTCAGGGTTGTAGTGAAGCTGCAGTGATCGGGGGCCCGGCGCGGTCAGTTTGCCGGCAGGGTAAGCAGGTAGGCGGCCAGCAACGACATGCCGGCCAGCGCGTAGAAAACGACCTGGGTCCAGAGCGGCTTGTGCTGCTGCCTGAAGGACAGGGCCCCGCCAACCAGCAGGCCGGCCAGGCCCATCAGGACTATCGACCACATCTAGGCGGCCGGTCCGGTACTGGCGTCCGCGGGTGCTGTGGCATCGCCTTCGCGGCGCCGCAGGCCGTTGACCCAATTGCGGAGCAGCCGCGCGCCGGCGTCGCCGGATTTTTCCGGGTGGAACTGGGTGGCGCACAGCGGCCCGTTCTCCACGGCGGCGACAAACGGTGCGCCGTGCTCGGACCAGGTGACCAGCGGGGCCGCCATGCGCGGCTGGATGACGTCAAAGTCCCAGTGCTGCACACCGTACGAGTGGACGAAGTAGAAGCGCTCGTTTTCGACACCTTCGAAGAGCCTGGATCCTTCCGGCACCTTCACGGTGTTCCAGCCCATGTGGGGAACTACCTCTGCAGGCAGCAGTTCCACTTTGCCGGGCCACTCGCCCATGCCCTCGGCTTCGGTGCCGTGCTCGACTCCGGCCTCGAACAGCACCTGGAGGCCCACGCAGATACCCAGGACTGGCCGGCCGCCGGCGACGCGCCGGCCGATCATCCGGATGGCGTCCACTGCCTTGAGCTCGCGCATGACCGTTTCGAAGGCACCGACCCCGGGTACCAGCAGGCCGTCGGCATTCAGGACGTCCTCCGGCTTGGCACTGAGGATGACCTCGGCACCGGCACGCTCCAGCGCCCGGACAGCTGAGCGGACGTTCCCGGAACCGTAGTCCAGGACCGTGACAGTGGGTTTCCCCTCGGGAGACGCCGGTTTCGCGCTTCCGGCGGGATCGAGAATTGCGCCGTCGCGGAGGATCGGCCCGGTCACAGCGCGCCCTTGGTGGACGGGATGCCCTCCACGCGGGGATCAGGCTCAACGGCTGCGCGCAGCGCCCGTGCAAACGCCTTGAACTGCGCCTCCACGATGTGGTGCGGGTCCCGGCCGGCCATGACGTTCATGTGCAGGCAGATGCCGGCGTGCAGGGTGATGGCTTCGAAGATGTGGCGGGTCAGGGAACCTGTGAAGTGTCCGCCGATCAGGTGGTATTCCTGGCCGGCAGGCTCGCCGCCGTGCACCAGGTACGGACGGCCGGAGACATCAACGACAGCGTGCGCCAGGGCTTCGTCCAGGGGAACGGTGGCTTCCCCGAAACGGCGGATCCCGGCCTTGTTGCCGAGGGCGGTCCGAAGCACTTCGCCGAACGTTATGGCTACGTCCTCCACCGTGTGGTGCACATCGATGTGGATGTCACCCGTCGCCTTGACAGTCATATCGATGAGCGAGTGCTTGCACAGAGCGGTCAGCATGTGGTCATAGAACGGAACCGAGGTGCTGATGTCCGAGATGCCCGTGCCATCAAGGTTGATCTCGACGAGCACGGAGGATTCGCTCGTGGAACGCTCCATGCGTGCGGTCCGGGCCTCGACAGCAGTGGATCCGGTGGTGCTCATGTGTTGTGTCCTTTGGATGTCAGGAGAAATACCGTCTGGGTACTGGGTCTTGAGAAGTGGTTCCCCTGGGAACCGGGGGTCTGACTCCAGTTTAGGCCGGGACGCTGGGCTGGCCGGTCAGGATCAGTTCCAGGGCCTCCAGGAAAGCTGTGGTTTCCGTCTCAGTGCCGGCCGTGACGCGCAGGTGCCCGGGGATCCCGACATCCCGGATCAGGACTCCGCGGTCAAGCAGCCCCTGCCAGACCTCGTGGGGGTTCTCCAGGCCGCCGAAGAAGACGTAGTTGGAGTCGGACGCGGCGGGCTTGAGGCCCATCCGGGTCAGCTCCGTGACGATCCGGTCCCGCTGCCGCTTGATGTCTTCGACGTCGGCCATGAGGGCCTCGCGGTGCGTCAAGGCCGCAAGGGCGGTGGCCTGGGTGATGGCCGACAGGTGGTACGGCAGCCGCACAAGCCTCAGGGCATCCGTAACCTCGGGTGCCGCCGCCATGTAGCCGAGACGTGCTCCGGCCAGGGCGAAGGCCTTGCTCATGGTGCGGGAAACGATCAGGCGCTCACGGCCCGGAAGGAGGGTCAGGGCGCTGGGTGTGCCGTCGTGGGCAAACTCGTGGTAGGCCTCGTCGACGATCACAACAGTCTGGCTGGCCTCGCCCGCTTCGTAGACGGCTTCCACGACATCGAGTCCCAGACCGGTGCCGGTGGGGTTGTTGGGCGAGCACAGAAAGACGATATTGGGCTGGAGTTCCCTGACCTGCCGGGCCGCCGATTCGGCACTGAGGCCATAGTCGTCCGCACGCTGGCCGGTGATGTAGCCGGTATCCGTGCCGCTCGCCAGGAGGGGGTACATGGAGTACGTGGGCGGGAACCCAAGGGCCGTGCGGCCCGGTCCGCCGAAAGCCTGCAGAATCTGCTGAAGCACTTCGTTGGACCCGTTGGCAGCCCAGATGTTCTCGGCCCCCAACCCGTGGCCTAGGTACTCCGCGAGGCGCTCCCGGAGTTCGGTGAACTCACGGTCCGGATAGCGGTTCAGTCCAGCGGCGGCCGCCGTCACGGCCTCCGAAATGGCCGCCAGGACATCGGCCGGTACGCCATGGGTGTTTTCGTTGACGTTGAGCAGGATGGGAACATTCAGCTGCGGCGCTCCGTACGGAGTGAGCCCCCTCAGGTTGGTGCGGAGGGGAAGTCGGTTCAGTCGCTCTAGCTGGTCAGTCACTTCAACAGTTTAAGTGAGGGTGGCCGGACCATTGAAACTGTGACGCCCCCGCGCCGCCGCAGGCCCGATGTTCCGGGGCTCAAGCAGCATGCTCGAGGCATTAGTTTGAGGGAACAAAAATCTGCTGGCCGGGCATGACCCTGCCGCCGTCGAGGTTGTTGAGCTGGACGATATCGGCGACGACGTCCCGGGTGTCGCGTTCCGGGGACACGGTCCCGGCGATCTCCCAGAGGGACTGCCCCGGCTGGACGGTCACGGACACGGTGGGGGTCAGCGACAGCTCGGACGCCGAATCCGCCGCCTTCGCCGGCGAATTCAGGAAGCCGGCCAACGAGATCAGGAGCACGGACAACAAGATCAGCGGCACGCCCACAAGGACGATTCGCCCCCTGCGGGTCAGGCGGAGCGGCGGCTGCACGGGCCTGGCCTTCGCCGTCTTAACAGCTTTCGCTGCAGGACGCTCCTCCCAGTTGAAGCCGAGCATTCCTGCAGCTTCGGTTCCCCGTAAAGACGAACCTTCATTACTCGAACCCTGAATAGCGCTTGTTGCTGACATGAACTGAGCCCTCCTGGACCTGACTGTGCCGCCCGCCGTGTTCCCCAAACCGTCATCCACCCCTTGCGGTTATCGAACATACAACCGAACGGAGTTTCTGACTAGAACACATATTCGAACTTTGCTGGTTCTGTTCTAGCACTTATTGACGAACATTGTCGAGACTCACTAGAACAAATGTTTGAAAAAGCATTGAGGCTGGCCTACGTTTGAGCTACAGAACAACCACTTCTGCAGTTGATCAGCAGGGTCTGACATTTCAGGCCGGAAGTTCCCGGCAGCTGCAGCCACGGATGCCGGGCGGAACGGAAAGGCGTTGGCGAACATGGCAGCACAAGCCACCGGCGGCAGGGCTACCCAGCGGAGCCAGCAGTCACCAGCGAAGCCGAAGGGCCTCACGGTACGGCAGAAGAAGATTCTGGAAACGATCCAGCGGTCCGTCAACGACAACGGCTATCCGCCGTCCATGCGTGAAATTGGTGACACCGTTGGCTTGGCGAGCCTGTCCAGCGTTACCCACCAGCTCTCGCAGCTCGAAAAGCTGGGCTATCTCCGCCGCGACCCCAAGCGCCCGCGCGCAATGGAAGTCCTGATGCCGCTGACCCTGGACGAAGGCACCGCCAAAATCTCCGGCGTGGAGAAGCCTGCACGGCTGCGCACCGTTGGCGGATTGGCCGTCTCCGAACTCGCCACGGCAACGGACACGGCCATGGTCCCCTTGGTGGGGCGGATTGCGGCAGGCGGACCGATCCTGGCTGACCAGATGGTTGAGGACGTGATGCCGCTGCCGAGGCAGCTGGTTGGCCATGGCGAGCTCTTTATGCTGAAGGTGACCGGCGACTCCATGATCGACGCAGCAATTTGCGACGGCGACTGGGTTGTGGTCCGTCGGCAGAGTGACGCTGTCAACGGCGACATCGTTGCCGCCCTGCTCGACGACGAGGCGACGGTCAAGACGTTCCGCCAGCGCGACGGCCACACCTGGCTCCTGCCTCAGAACACGCAATACGAGCCCATCCTCGGCGATCACGCCAACATCATGGGCAAGGTGGTTTCGGTTCTACGCTCGCTGTAGCAGCCCGCTGTAGCAGCCGCCCGCCGGGTTCGGCGGGCGGCGTCCTCCGCCGTCAGGCGGTGGCAACCTCCACCGGAGCCTTGGCGAGCCTTGACAGCGCAGCAACCGCAATCGCCGGGTCGGTGGTGGGCCAGAACGGCGGCAGGGCGGCCCGCAGGAAGCCCCCGTAGCGTTCGGTGGACAACCTGGAGTCAAGGACGGCCACAACGCCTTTGTCGCCCGTGGAGCGGATCAGCCGGCCGGCCCCCTGGGCGAGCCGGATCGCCGCGTGCGTGGCAGACACCGACATAAAGCCGTTGCCGCCGGCCTGGGCCACGGCCCGGGAGCGGGCCGTCATGAGGGGATCGTCCGGCCGCGGGAACGGGATGCGGTCGATGACCACCAGCCGGCACGAACCGCCCGGAACATCCACCCCCTGCCAGAGCGACATGGTGCCGAAAAGACAGGTGTCCGGTTCGTCGGCAAACTGCCGCACCAGCGCCGTCATGGTTGATTCGCCCTGGCACAGGATGCTGACATCCAGGCGGGGTCGCATCGCCTCTGCCGCTTCCTCCGCTGCACGCCGTGACGAGAAGAGGCACAGCGCCCCGCCGTTCGAGGCCCGGATCAGTTTCTCCAGCTCGTCCAGCGCCTCGGGCGATGTCCCCCGGCCAGGTTTCGGCAGATGGCTGGCCACGTACAGAATCCCCTGCTTGGGGTAGTCGAACGGGGACCCCACGTCCACGCCGGTCCAGCTGGGTGCGCCGGGCCCTACCAGCCCCAGCCCTCCCGCAGCCGGCTCGAAGGCCGATCCGATGGCCAGGGTGGCAGACGTCAGGACGACGGTGTGACCGGCAAAGAGCCCGTCGCGGAGCTTACCGGCCACACTCAGGGGGGCTATGTTGATCAGGGCCGGCGCGGCGTCGTCCGGCTGCGAGTAGCCCTGTTGCGGGTCAAAGGTGCTGTTCCGCGAGAACCAGACCACCTCCCGGTTTTCACGGGCGGCAATCAGGCGTTCACAGAGTTCGAGGATCACCATGAGGCGTGAGCGCGCAAGCTGGCGCCCGCCGTCGGCCGTGTTGGCGCTGTCGCCCTTTGAGTCGGAGAGGGCCGCGCGGCAGGCTTCCCGCAGCTGGTCAACGCAGTCGAGCTGTTCGTCGTTGAGGCCGTTGGGCAGGAGGCCGCTGGGAACTCCGGCGATGGCAAGTTCGAGGTTCGCGGCGGCGTTGTTGAGCGCATCAACCGTGATCCCGGTGTTCTTGCGGGCACCGGAGGCGGCGGCGTGGACCATGGCCACGGACAGCTGGCCGGAGACGGCTCCCGTGACGCGGTCCTGCAGCTCGTGCGCCTCGTCAACCACCACGACGTCGTACTCCGGCAGCACCGCGAGGCCTTCGAACGCGCTGACGGCGAGCATGGCATGGTTGGTCACCACAACGTCTGCCTCGGCCGCATCCTGCCGGGCCAGTTCGCTGAAGCACTCGGCGGCCATGGGGCATTTCTGCGCGCCCAGGCATTCCATCGACGTGACGGACACCTGCCGCCAGGCACGGTCCGTCACGCCGGGCATCAGTTCGTCCCGGTCCCCTGTGGCCGTCTTCTCCGCCCACTCGCGGAGCCGGACCACTTCCTTGCCCAGCTGTGACGCCGGGCCGCCCAAAGACGCAGCAAAGTGCGGGACGCTGGTGTCCTCACCCAGGGAGAAGAGCTGTCCCTCCGACGGTTCTTCGGAGGGGAACCCGCCGTCGAGCTTGTGCCGGCAAACGTAGTTTGCCCTGCCCTTGACCAAGGCGACCTTGACGGGGCGCTCCAGGGCGGGGTTGATCGTTTCCAGCAGCCGGGGAAGGTCCCTGCCCACGATCTGGGTCTGCAGGGCAAGGGTAGCCGTGGACACCAGGGTGGGTTTATCGCTGACCTGTGAATGGGCAATCAGCGGAATCAGGTACGCGAGGGACTTTCCCGTGCCTGTTCCGGCCTGGACCAGCAGGTGGTCGCCGCTGTCGATTGCGCGCGCCACCTGCCGGGCCATCTCGTGCTGGCCGCTGCGGCTCTGTCCGCCCATGCCGGACACCGCCCGGTCGAGCAGTTCGATGACAAACTCCTCGCCGGAGGAGCCGCTGGTTTCTCCGGCCCCGGGATCAGACATTGCTGATGAAGGATTCCAGTTCAGCGGCGAGTCCTTCGCGCACCATGACGAGGGCGCGTGTGCCTTGCTCTTCATGGTCCAGGCGGAGAATTTCGGCGTCCGTTTCGTGGAGTTTGCTGATCAGATCCCCCCGGTTGTACGGGATCAGCAGTTCCATTTTGACGCTGGGCCGCGGAATGGATTCGCTGATCGCCTTCAGGAGCTCGGGGATGCCCTGCCCGGTGCGGGCGGACACCACCACATGGCGGGGTTCGCGCTGTTTGAGGCGTTCCACCACGAACGGATCCGCGGCGTCGGCCTTGTTCAGCACGATGATCTCCGGGACCTTGCGTGCGTCCACTTCGCTGAACACTGCCCGGACCGCGGCGATCTGGCCTTCCGGATCCGGATGCGAGACGTCCACGACGTGCAGGATGAGGTCCGAATCGGCCACTTCCTCCAGGGTGGAGCGGAAGGCTTCCACCAGCTGCGTGGGAAGGGAACGGACGAAGCCCACGGTGTCGGCCAGCGTATAGCCCAGGCCGTCAGCCGTTTCCGCCTTGCGGACCGTCGGGTCCAGCGTCGCGAACAGGGCGTTCTCCACCAGGACGCCGGCGTCGGTGAGCCGGTTCAGGAGGGAGGACTTTCCGGCGTTCGTGTACCCCGCAATGGCTACGGACGGCACGGAATTACGACGGCGGTTGGCCCGTTTGGTTTCCCGCGCAGGCTTCATGGCGGCGATTTCCCGCCGCAGCTTGGCCATCCTGGTGCGGATCCGGCGGCGGTCGAGTTCGATCTTGGTTTCACCGGGACCGCGGGAGCCCATGCCGGCACCTGCCCCGCCCACCTGGCCACCGGCCTGGCGCGACATGGATTCGCCCCAGCCGCGCAGTCGCGGGAGCAGGTACTCAAGCTGCGCCAGCTCCACTTGGGCCTTGCCTTCACGGCTCTTGGCATGCTGGGCGAAGATGTCCAGGATCAGGGCCGTGCGGTCGATAACCTTGACCTTCACGATGTCTTCGAGTCCGCGCCGCTGTGACGGTGCCAGCTCGGCATCCACCACCACGGTGTCGGCACCGGTGGACATTACGATGTCTTTGAGCTCCTGGGCCTTGCCGGATCCCAGGAAGGTACCGGGGTCGGGCTTGGCGCGGCGCTGGACAATGCCGTCGAGGACCTCCGAGCCCGCGGTTTCGGCCAGAGCGGCGAGTTCGCGGAGTGAATTCTCGGCGTCGGCGAGGGTGCCTTCGGTCCAGAGGCCGGCGAGGACGACTCGTTCAAGACGCAGCTGCCGGTATTCGACTTCGGTGACATCTTCGAGTTCCGTGGAAAGGCCTGCCGTGCGGCGCAGGGCCCGGCGTTCCTCGAGGTCCTGCTGGTCCCCGTCGAAGATGCTGTGTTCGCTGTCCTGGCGGGAAATCGCCTGCGCCGAGCCCAGAACTCCGCGCGGATTTTCCGGGACGGAGTTGGCGGCACGGGCCGGGACATCCTTGGACAGAATCCGGTCGATGACAGCCTGGATTTCCTCAGGACTCATGTCCTGGGAGGCTGAATCTGATCCGGTGTTGGGCTGGTTGGTCATGTTCTCCTTTGAAGATTCGACACCTTCAGAATAATGCTGATTGGTTGTCTGCGGGGCGGTATTCGCGCTGGGCTGACGACTATTGGTCATTCGGGCTCCTGAGTGCCGGCGGCTGTGGCGCAGCGGGCGGCTGAAGTGACGGTGAAGCGGGTGGTGACGCAGGCGGCCGGCGTAGGGGGCGGGCGGCTCTGCGAAGGGCTGGGGCGGCGTCGGTGAGAGTTGAGACACCACGGTTCAGATGATCAGCATTGCTGGACTCCAAGTAGTACGGGCGGGACGTCGGGCCGGATAATCACGGCAGGACGGCGCACTGAGCGGAAGGTGAATACCTGCGTCGCTGCGGGACGGGCCAGGGCCCGTGCCGGCTACTCAAAGATCAAGAACATGGATTAAACCTTAGCAGACCGGTTTCCGTGCATCGTTGCCGGCCTCGTTTCCCATCGGCGCGCGTGGCAACTAATCTGGCGAGTTATGGAGTCTGCACACTATTTCAGCGCCCAGCCTGCCGGGCCGTTCACCCGCAAACCGCTCACTGTGGAACTTGCCGGTGAAACCCGCAGGCTGCAGACGTCCAATGGCATCTTCAGCCCCGACGGCATCGACAAGGGAACGGCCGTCCTGCTGGCCGACGTTCCTGCCCCGTCCCCGCAGGGCAACCTGCTGGACATCGGCTGCGGCTGGGGTCCCATCGCCCTGACCATGGCCCTGCGGGCGCCGCACGCGCATGTCTACGCCGTGGACGTGAACGAGCGCTGCATCGCACTGACCAACGAAAATGCCGGCCTGCTGGGGCTCGGGAACGTCTCCGCCAGCCTGCCCGACGACGTCGATCCCGGCATCCGGTTCGACACGATCTGGTCCAATCCCCCCATCCGGATCGGAAAAGACGAGCTTCACTCCTTGCTGCTGAAGTGGCTGCCCCGGCTGGCCCCGGGCGGGACCGCCTGGCTGGTGGTCCAGAAAAACCTTGGTTCGGATTCGCTTCAGCGCTGGTTGGACGCGGAACTGGACAGCAGCTTCAGTGTCACCCGGGAGAGCACCTCGAAGTCCTTCCGGATCCTGCGGGTCAGGAAAGCGTCCCGCTAGCCACGATCACGGCCGGACCGCTGAGTTCCACATGTTCGTGGCCTTCCGGCCCCGCGAAGAACTTAACGCCGACGACGCCGCCGGGCACCTTGACGTTCCAGGCGTCCGGAGCGCCCTGCCCGGCCCAGTGACGGATGGCTACCGCTGCCGCGCATGCGCCGGTGCCGCAGGACTGCGTCTCCCCCACGCCCCGCTCATGGACACGCATGGTGACCGTCCCGACGCCGTCGTGGACCAGGGGCTCGGACGGGACGACGAACTCGACGTTGGTGCCGTTGGCCGGCTTAGGGTCAACCTGCGGTGCCTTGAAAAGCTGGGTCGCCTCGAGCTCGCTGAGTTCCGCCAGGGCCACCACGGTGTGCGGATTGCCCATGCTGACGGACAGCGCCGGGCGCGGCACTTCGAGGCCGTCCGCGGTCACGAGCGAGTCCATGGCACGGGCCGTGGCCTCCCCAGGGAAGATGAATTCCCACGGCCCCATGTCCACGGCGTAGCCGTTGTCGGTCCGAACCACCGTCTTGACGCCCGCACGCGTCCCGATTGTCAGCGCGCCGCCGGCGTCCAGCCGGACGAGTCCTTCGGAGATGAGGAAGTGGACGAACACCCGCACTCCGTTGCCGCACATTTCCGATAGGGATCCGTCGCCGTTGCGGTAGTCCATGAACCACTCGGCATCAGGGTGGACCGCCTGCAGCTCACGCCCTTCCGGTAGGTAGCGCGACGGTACCGCGCGGATCAGCCCGTCGCCTCCGATGCCGCGGTGGCGGTCGCACAGTTCCGCAACCTGCTCCGGCGCAATGGGCCAGGTGCCCTCGGGGTCGGCAACCAGCACGAAATCGTTGCCGGTACCGTGGCCCTTGGAGAAGGCCAGGCCGCTCAGCCCCTGGAGTATGCGGTCAGGGGCGGGTGCAAGGGTTTCGTCCATGGTCCAAGGTTACCGTCACGGCTGGACCGGCCGGAAAACGCCGGGCCGCGGGTCAGCGGCAGATAGCAGCAGCTTTGGCGACCAGCTCAGGGTCCTGCCAGTCGAGCCAGGTGATGCGCGGATCCGCCCTGAACCAGGTGAGCTGCCTGCGGGCGAATTTCCGGGTGGCCACGATGGTGTCTTCCGTGGCTTGGCCAACGTCCCATTCACCGTCGAGGACCTTGAGGAACTGGGAATAGCCCAGTGCCCGCGCTGCGGTTTTGCCGTTCCGCAGCCCTGCAGCGTCCAACCGCTGAACCTCAGCCTGCAGTCCGTCGGCAACCATGCGGTGGACACGGTGCGCCAGCCTGTCCTTCAGGAGTTCCCGGTCCACTTCGAGCCCGATCTGCACCGCCGGCTGGAAGTACTCCCGAACCGGCATGAAGGAACTAAAAGGACGCCCTGTCAGCTCGAAGACCTCCAGGGCACGGACAACCCTGCGGGCGTCACCCACGCGGGCGGCGGAAAGGGGGTCGACAGCTTCGAGCCGGGTGCGCAGCGGGGCGAGGCCGGCGTCGTCGAGCTCGGCTTCCAGGCGGCGCCGGATGGCCGGATCCGTGCCGGGAAACTCGAGCACGTCCAGTGCGGCCCGGACGTAGAGGCCTGAGCCTCCCGCCAGGATGGCCCGCTTGCCGCGCCCGTGGATCTCGGCGATGGCGGCCCTGGCCTTGCGCTGGAAATCGGAAACGCTAGCTTCTTCGGTGACGTCGAGGGTGTCCAGCAGGTGGTGCGGGACTCCCCTGCGTTCCTCCGCAGTGACCTTGGCTGTGCCGATGTCCATGCCGCGGTAGAACTGCATGGCGTCCGCGTTGATGACTTCGCCGCCGAGTTCCAGCGCCAATGCAACAGCCAGGTCCGACTTCCCGGACCCGGTGGGGCCAACCACCGCGATGACGGCGGGAGGACTGGTGGCCATCGCCTAGCTGCTGCGGACGGGAAGGGCCGGCATGCCGAGGGACACTCCGCCCTTGCCGCCGTTCGTGCCGGAACTGCTGCCAGGCACCGGGGCACCGCAGGAGTCAGCCTGGGACCTGTCCCAGGCGTCGCCGGCACGGGAGCGGCGCAGGGTGTACTCAGCCGCCGACGCCGGATCGGCCACCAGGTGGAAGGCTGCGGCTTCGGTGATGGTTACGGTGACAAGGTCGCCGGGACGGGGCTTCTCCGAGCCTTCAGGGACCGAGAAGTGCACCAGGCGCTGGTCCTGCGACCGGCCGGACAGCCGGTGTGTTTCTTCTGCCTTGCGCCCGGACTGCGCCGTGACCATGACTTCCACGCGGCGGCCCAGCTGGCGGGAGTTTTCTTCGGCCGCTATCCGGTCCTGCAGGGCGGTCAGTCGCTCAAAGCGCTCCTGGACCACGGCCTTGGGGAGCTGGTCCGGCAGGTCGGCAGCGGGGGTGCCGGGGCGCTTGGAGTACTGGAACGTGAAGGCCGTGGCAAACCGGGATTTCTCGACGACGTCCAGGGTGGCCTGGAAGTCCTCTTCGGTTTCGCCCGGGAAGCCCACGATGATGTCCGTGGAGATGGCAGCATGCGGAATCCGTTCCCGGACCTTGTCCAGAATGCCGAGGAACTTGGTGGACCGGTAGGACCGCTTCATGTCCTTGAGCACTTTGTCCGAGCCTGACTGCAGCGGCATGTGGAGCTGGGGCATGACGTTCGGGGTTTCGGCCATGGCGTCAATGACATCGTCAGTGAACGCAGCGGGGTGCGGACTGGTGAACCTGACCCGTTCCAGCCCTTCTATTTCTCCGCAGGCGCGGAGCAGTTTGGAGAAGGCCTGGCGGTCGCCGAACTCCACACCGTAGGAGTTCACGTTCTGGCCCAGGAGCGTGACTTCGATGGCGCCGTCGTCCACCAGCGCTTGAATCTCGGCGAGGATGTCGCCCGGGCGCCGGTCCTTTTCCTTGCCGCGCAGGGCAGGCACGATGCAGAACGTGCACGTGTTGTTGCAGCCCACCGAAATGGACACCCAGCCCGAGTACACGGAGTCCCGCTTGGTGGGCAGCGTGGACGGAAAGACGTCCAGCGACTCGAGGATCTCGAGCTGTGCTTCATTGTTGTGCCGGGCGCGGTCCAGGAGCGCGGGTAGCGCGCCGACGTTGTGGGTCCCGAACACGGCGTCAACCCACGGGGCCTTCTTCAGGATCGTTTCGCGGTCCTTCTGGGCCAGGCAGCCGCCCACCGCAATCTGCATGCCGGGATTGGCTGCCTTCACCGGCGCCAGCATCCCGAGGTTGCCGTACAGCTTGTTGTCGGCGTTTTCGCGGACTGCGCAGGTGTTGAACACCACCACGTCTGCGTGTTCGCCGGACGCCGGCACGTAGCCGGCGCCTTCCAGCATGCCGGCCATCCGTTCTGAGTCGTGCACGTTCATCTGGCAGCCGAAGGTGCGCACCTGGTAGGTGCGCGGCTCGGCAGCCGCAGGTGCTGCCTCGATGCTGGCGGAAGTGCTGGTGCCGGACGCTGGGGAGGGAATGGTCAAACTCACCTGTTAAGGGTACCGGTTCACAGGAATTCCGTGTCCGCCCGTTCGCCGCCCGGGTCCACGCCTGCAGACTCGAGGACCTCCCCCACGATCCGGAAGGCCTGTGACGGCTGGTATCCCTTCCGCGCCAGCATCGATGCCAGCCGGCGCGTGACTTTGTCCCGCTCCGCCCGGTCCGCGAGGTCAAGCCCGCCCTTCAGCTTGCGTTCGACGAGTTCACGGGCAGCGGACTCTTCCGCTTCGTCGCTGAGCTGCTCCAGGGCCCGGGCCGCAATGTCGGCTTCAATACCCTTGTCCGCAAGCTCGCGCCGTAACGCTCCCTTGGCAAGCTTCCGGGTCTGGGACCTGCTCCGGACCCACATATCTGCAAACTCCGCGTCATCGACGAGCCGGACTTCCTCGAAACGATCGAGGACAGCCTCGGCCACATCCTCCGGAACGTTGCGTTCGGCAAGCTTGCGGGACAGCTGCAGCCTGCTCTTGGGTGAGCTGGTCAGCTGCCGCAGCACGATGGCCCGGGCCACGGCAGCCGGATCCGCTTCCGCATCCTGTTCAGCTTCCGGACCCGAACCGCCCCGCCGGGTTCCCCTAGAAACCGTCAACGGCCTTGAGCTTCGGCGACTCTTCAGTTTCCGCGGCAGCCGGCTTGACGCCGACACCCAGCTTCTCCTTGATAAGGCGCTCCAGTTCCGCGGCAAGCTCCGGGTTGTCCCGCAGGAAGCGCCGGGAGTTCTCCATGCCCTGGCCCAGCTGGTCGCCGTCGTAGGTGAACCACGAACCGGACTTCTTGATCAGGCCGTGCTCAACGCCCATGTCAATGATGCCGCCCTCGCGGGAGATGCCCTGGCCGTAGATGATGTCGAATTCGGCGATCTTGAAGGGCGGGGCCATCTTGTTCTTGACGATTTTCGCCTTGGTGCGGTTGCCCACCGAATCGGCGCCTTCCTTCAGCGTCTGGATTCGGCGGACGTCGATGCGGATGGAGGCGTAGAACTTCAGTGCCTTACCACCGGTGGTGGTTTCGGGCGATCCGAAGAAGACGCCGATCTTCTCGCGCAGCTGGTTGATGAAGATGGCAGTGGTCTTGGTCTGGCTCAGGCGTCCGGTGATCTTACGGAGGGCCTGGCTCATCAGGCGGGCCTGCAGGCCGACGTGGCTGTCGCCCATGTCGCCTTCGATTTCCGCGCGGGGCACCAGGGCCGCCACGGAGTCGATGACGATGACATCGAGGGAGCCCGAACCGATCAGCATGTCCATGATTTCCAGGGCCTGCTCACCGGTGTCCGGCTGCGATACCAGCAGTGCGTCGGTATCGACACCCAGCTTGGCGGCGTATTCCGGATCGAGGGCGTGCTCGGCGTCGATGAAGGCGGCGATGCCTCCCTGGCGCTGGGCATTCGCCACGGCATGCAGGGCGACGGTGGTCTTACCCGATGATTCCGGCCCGTAGATTTCCACGACGCGGCCGCGCGGCAGGCCGCCAATCCCAAGAGCAACATCCAAGGCAATGGAGCCGGTGGGGATTACTTCGATGGGAGCACGTACTTCGTCGCCCAGTCGCATGACGGAGCCTTTGCCGAACTGCTTGTCGATCTGGGCCAGCGCTGCATCGAGCGCCTTCTGACGATCCGGGGCTGCCGCCATGGTTCACACCTCTAGTTTTCTCGCTGTGGAGTGGCCTGAGCGGCCCTTTATCTGTCATCACCGACGCTAACGGCACCCACCGACATTTTTGCCGGATGACATTGCGTATGTGGAAAACGGTCTGAAAAAAGCATAGCCCGACCCGAACAGATATTCGAACAATCCTGCGGCGTGTCAGGCCGGGGACTCACTTCCGGGACGGCTTGATGTCCCGGCCGAGCCGTCGGTCAGCGGGGACGTCCTGGACGTCGCACATCGCGAGCCAGACCTGCCGCGGGGGGATGCCGGCCGCCAGTGCCTGGTCCGCTGTCCGGCCGCCGACGCCCGCCAGCACCAGGGAGCTGCTGAGGACGCGGGAGTACCCCGCACCGAACTCGTCGTCCATGAGCCGCCAAAAGTCGCTGATTCGCACGGATAAAGTCTCTCACGCCTGCGGCCAATAGAATGGTTGCCATGAGCAACCCAGCCGTGGAACCCGATGATTCCGGGGCCACTGAAAACAGCGTCGACGCGGCCCTGCGAACCGTGGAGCACCAGATCAGCCTGTTCTGGCGACGTGGACGCTCCATCTCCCAGCAGCTATCCCGCCAGGTCCACCCGGACATGGAACCGGCGGCCTATGGCCTCCTGACCGTTATCCGGCGCGAGGGCCCCATCAGGCTCACCGAACTCGCGTCGTGCATCGGAGTGGGCAAGCCCTCGGTCAGCCGGCAGATCGCGTTCCTTGAGAGCATCGGCCTGGTCTCCAAGGAAGCGGACCCGCTCGACGGCCGCGCCCAGACCATCCGGCTGACACCCAAGGGCGAAGAGAAGATGCACCACGTGCAGGATGCGCGGCGCGAGGTTTTCCGTGAGCGGCTGGGCGAATGGCCGGTGGAGGACCTCCAGACGCTCGCCGCCTACATGGCCAAGCTCAACGCAACCTATGAACGGGACGGCTTCCCGAAGGACGAACCGAAATAGCCCCCCGGCCTGGACCACGCAGAGAAAACCCAAAGGGCCGCCGGCATAGCCGGCGGCCCTTTGGGCTAAAGTCCAGGTTCTGAGTATGCGGGTCAGCGGGCGCCCGAGAGCAGCCCCTTGGCCAGTTCGTCAGACAGTTCAGTATTGAGTTCGCGGTCAAGGTCGCGGCCGTAACGCTGCGAGAATTCCTGCGGAACGGTGTCCGGAACAGCAACGCCTTCAGCAACGGCAACGCGGTCGCTGACTTCACGGAGCATGCTGGACAACGGGACGTCCAGGGCCGAGCAGATCGAAGACAGCAGCTCCGAAGAGGCTTCCTTCTGGCCGCGCTCCACCTCACTGAGATACCCCAGGGAAACCCGGGCACTGTGTGACACTTCGCGGAGGGTTCGGCCCTGACGCTGGCGAACGTCGCGCAGAACATCACCGATTTCGTGACGAAGTACTACCATCTTGCGCTCCTTCTGTTCGCTCTTTGCCTGATCGGCGAGGCCCACATCCTTCCAGCGGACAACGCCGTTCACGGATACGGGCTGCTTTACCATCTGTATCGCCTTGCTCCCTCGTACGTCAGGTCCGCCCTCATCAGGCGAACCGTAATTATTTATTCATCCTAGGCGCCTCAGTCATTCGGAAGCGACACAATGTAACAACTATTAGGAATCAAATTTTGTTCCCGGCAACTTTACGCCGGGTAAGCCCCGGAAGATAGGGCCTCAAGCAGCCGCTCCAAAGCCGCCGCACATGCCTGGCCGCGGATGTCCGCGCGGTTCCCCTCGAAAACATAACCGAACGACGTCGTGCCCTCCGCCGTGGCGACGCCGACGAAGACCGTTCCCACGGCTTTCCCGCCGTGCGGTTCGGGACCGGCGACGCCGGTGGTGGCCACTCCGATGTCTGCCTTGCAGACCCGCCGGGCACCCGCGGCCATCGCTTCCGCGACGTCACCGTCGACGGATCCGACGGCGTCCAGCAGCTCACGGGGCACGCCCAGGACGTCCGCCTTGACTGAATTCTGGTAGGAAACCACGCCGCCCTGGAGCATCCCCGAGGCTCCGGGGGTATCCGCGAGTACCGCCGCCACCATGCCCGCAGTCAGCGATTCGGCGGTGGCCACAGTCAGGCTCCGCGAAATGGCGCCGGACACGGCCTGTTCAGCGATGCGGTGCAGATTGCTCATGGCAGCTCTCCCTGGACGGGCTGGCTGGCTGCGCGCCGGCCGTTGGCCCGCAGCTTCAGCGCCTCTACGACATATTGGCCGCCGGTCCAAACGGTGATTGCCACGGCCACCAGCATCACCAGGAAGGCCACCACACCCAGCCACGGCGCCAGTGAAGCGAGCGGGACCACGTACAGCAGGATCGCGACCGTCTGCACCACTGTCTTTAGCTTGCCGCCCCTCGACGCCGGGATGACGCCGTACCGGATCACGAAGAACCGCAGTGCCGTGATACCCCATTCGCGGACCAGGATCAGGATGGTGATCCACCACGGCAGCTCGTTCAACAGGGAGAGCATCACGAGGGCGGAGCCGGTGAGCAGCTTGTCAGCGATCGGATCGGCGATTTTGCCGAAATTAGTGATCAGGCCCCTGCTGCGGGCGATGTCGCCGTCGAGCTTGTCGGTGTAGATCGCGACGGCGAACGTCAGGGCAGCGGCCCAGCGCCAAATGCCGTTCTGGCTGTCCAGCCCCGGGGCGTCCGCGACGAGGAACCAGACGAAGAACGGTACCAGGACAATCCGCAGCATCGTCAGGATGTTCGGAAGGTTCCAGATCCCGGAGGCGGAGCCTGAGCTGTTGGCTTCAGTGCTAGTCACTCTCCTAGGCTACCGTCCGGTGAGCGACCAGGCGTCCTCGGAGCCGTCTTCGTCGTCACCGGAGTTGCCGTCGGCGCCGTCCGCGCCGTCGTAGTATTCGACGTTCTGGGTGCGGTTGTCCAGGTCTGCCGCCACGAGGTCCTCGGCGTAGCCGCCCTGGGCGATGTTCGCGTTGGCGTTGTCGCTCAGCGCTGCGGTCTGGGAATCCGGCGCTGCAGGGGCCTCCTGGCCCTTCATGGCAGCGAGGACTGCCGCAAGGTCATCGGGCTTCACCAGCACATCGCGGGCCTTCGAGCCCTCGGAGGGGCCCACCACTCCCCTGGATTCGAGCAGGTCCATGAGCCGGCCGGCCTTGGCGAAGCCGACGCGCAGCTTCCGCTGCAGCATCGACGTTGAACCGAACTGGGTGGTGACCACGAGTTCGGTGGCCTGCAGCAGGACTTCGAGGTCGTCCCCGATGTCGTCGTCGATCTGCTTCTTCTGCGCCTCGGGGGCAACGTCGTCGCGGTACACGGCCTTGAGCTGGCCCTTGACGTGCTCGACGACTTTGTGGATTTCCGATTCCGTGACCCAGGCGCCCTGCACGCGCATCGCCTTGGAGGCGCCCATAGGCAGGAAGAGCGCGTCACCCTGGCCGATGAGCTTTTCGGCTCCGGGCTGGTCAAGGACCACGCGGGAGTCGGTGACGGAGGAGGTGGCGAACGCCATGCGGGACGGGACGTTCGCCTTGATCAGGCCGGTCACGACGTCGACGGACGGCCGCTGCGTGGCGAGCACCAGGTGGATGCCGGCGGCACGGGCCAGCTGGGTGATGCGGACGATGGAATCCTCGACGTCGCGCGGGGCCACCATCATGAGGTCGGCAAGTTCGTCCACGATCACCAGCAGGTACGGGTAGGGGCGGATGACGCGCTTGGAATCGACCGGCGGGTGGACCTTGCCGGCGCGGACGGCCTTGTTGAAGTCGTCGATGTGCTTGAAGCCGTAGTTGGCGAGGTCGTCGTACCGGGCGTCCATCTCGCGGACCACCCACTGCAGCGCCTCCGCGGCCTTCTTGGGGTTGGTGATGATGGGCGTGATCAGGTGCGGGACGCCCTCGTACGCCGTGAGTTCCACGCGTTTGGGGTCCACCATGACCATGCGCACTTCGTCCGGCGTGGCGCGCATCAGGATGGAGGTGATCATGGAGTTCACGAAGGACGACTTACCGGCGCCGGTGGCACCTGCCACGAGCAGGTGGGGCATCTTGGCCAGGTTCGCGACGACGTAGCCGCCCTCCACGTCCTTGCCGACGCCCATCACCATCGGGTGGTCGGTGCGGCGGGCGTTCTGGCTGCGGAGCACGTCGCCGAGGGAGACGGTCTCGCGGTCCGTGTTCGGGATCTCGATGCCGATGGCCGACTTGCCCGGGATGGGGCTGAGGATGCGGACGTCACTGGAGGCGACGGCGTAAGAGATGTTCTTTGACAGCGCGGTGACGCGTTCCACCTTCGTGCCCGGCGACAGCTCGATTTCGTAACGGGTAACGGTGGGGCCGCGGCTGAATCCTGTCACCTGGGCATCCACGTTGAACTGGTTGAGCGTTTCCGTCAGGGACGCCACGATGGCGTCGTTGGCCTCGGTGCGCTCCTTCGGGATGGATCCCGGAGTCAGCACGTCCGACGACGGCAGGGTGTACGTGACGTCGCCGGCCAGCGAAAGCTGTTCCGTCCGCTGCGGGATCGGCGTGGGCGGCGGCGCGGGGGCAACGGGGCGTGAGGGCACTTGGGCAGCTGAAGCGACGGCAGCCGCACCGGCTGCGGCGCCGGCCCCGGGGTTCAGCGATCCGGCGGCCACCATCCCGGGGGTCACCAGCGGGATGGCCTCCGTAGCGTTCTCGCCGGTTGCATCCTGTCCCTTGGCGCCCAGCCCCTGGGCTGCCTTGATCTTCTCGACGGCGATTTCGGCCTGGGTGGGCCGGCGCACGCCGGGTGCCGGGCGGGGATCTTTGCCGCCTGCCTTGGTGCCGTTGGCGCTGTCGGTTGCCTCGTCGTCGTCGATGACGGCATGTTCGAAAGCTTCGTCGCCCACATACCCTTCGAGGCGGGGATCATTCTCCTGGTCCTTACCGAACAGCCGGCCGCGCCTCTTCTTTTTCGGCGCAGCCGGGGCGGAGTTTTCGTAGAGGTAACTGCGGTCGTGGTTGTCGCCCGGCTCCTGCAGGTCGATGCCCATGAGGTGCTCATAGGCATCTTTGATCCGGCGGGGAATGGCGCCGAAGGGGGTGGCGGTCACGATCAGGAGGGACGTGAAGGCGAGCAGGCTGTAGACGGCCACGGGCACCGCGGTGTGGAGGGCTGCCAGCGGTGATGCGGCCAGGAAGCCCAGCATTCCGCCGGCCCGGCGCAGGCCGTCAAAGCCGTCCGTGACGGTGGGCTGGCCGCCAATGATGTGTGCCAGGCCGCAGCCGGCAAAGGTCATGATGAGGAAGCCGATGCCGATCCTGTTGTTGCCCCGCCCATCCGAAGGCTGGCGGAACAGCCGGAAGGCGCACACGAACAGCATGAGCGGCAGCACGAGGGACATCCAGCCGAACGTGCCGTTGACGATCGCGAACACGGTGTCGGGGAACCACCCCTTGAAGCCCCACCAGGCGAAGGTGGCAACGAACACACCCAGGGCGAGGTTGAAGAGGGCTGCGCCGTCCCGGCGCTCCTCGGGCGCCAGGTCGCTGACGTCATGGCCGATCCGGCGGACACCGCCGCCCACGACGTGCCCGATTCCCAGCCAGGCGCCTGCGGCCACCCGCACCAGCCACGGCTGGCGGGGTTCGACGGCGGCCATCTGGCGCGTGCGTGCCGTGCCCGAAGCTCCTCCGGCCCGGGTGGTCTTGGACGCGGCGGAGCCGGAGCCCCTGCCCGCTGAGCTGCCTGATTTGCCGCTTGAGTTGCCTCTAGGCGCGGAGGAAGTACGTGTCGCCATACCCGCCACGGTACCCGAAGCCCGGCCAAAAACCGCGGATTTCCGGGGCGTTCCACGATGCATGTTGCGGACGGAACAGCGGCCCTGGGCCGTTTCGGGGCGGGCTTCAACCGGCTTAAATGACGGGGCCCTCCCCCGCAGGCGGCGGCCCGAAGGCTCACTTCACTGCGGGGAGGGCCCCGTCCACGGTTCCAGGCGCTTTACGCCTCCAGCACCACCGGAATGATCATGGGCTTGCGGCGAAGCTTGCGGTTGACCCACGTGCCGACGACGCGGCGGACAACCTGCTGCAGCTGGTGCGTGGTGTGGTCCGTGTGGTTGAGGACGGCCTCTTCCAGCGCGGCATTGATCTTCGGAATGATTTCGTCGAAGACGGAATCGTCTTCAGCCACGCCGCGGGCGTGGATTTCCGGTCCGGAGACCACCTTGCCGGTGGCCCGGTGGATCACGGTGATGATGGAGATGAAGCCTTCGTCGCCGAGGGTCTGGCGGTCCTTCAGGTCGGCTTCCGTGACTTCGCCAACGCTGGATCCGTCAACGTAGACGTAGCCCACCTCGACCTGGCCCACGACGTCGGCCTGGTGGTCCCGGAGGTCGATGACGGTGCCGTTGTCCGCGAGCAGGATGCTCTCATCCGGCACCCCGGACTCGAGGGCGATCTTGCCGTTGGCAATCAGGTGCCGGGTCTCGCCGTGCACCGGCATGGCGTTCAGCGGTTCGAGGATGTTGTAGCAGTAGAGCAGTTCCCCGGCCGCAGCGTGGCCGGACACGTGGACCTTGGCGTTGCCCTTGTGGATGACATCGGCACCGAGCTTGAGCAGGCCGTTGATGATGCGGAAGACGGCGTTCTCGTTGCCCGGGATCAGGCTGGAGGCGAGGATTACGGTGTCGCCCTGGCCGACGACGACGCGGTGGTCGCCGTTGGCCATGCGGGACAGGGCTGCCATCGGCTCGCCCTGGGAACCGGTGGACATCAGCACCACGCGGTTGTCCGGCAGGTTGTCGATGTTCTTGATGTCGACCAGGATGCCCGGGGGCACGTCGAGGTAGCCGAGCTTCTCGGCGATGGCCATGTTGCGGACCATCGAGCGGCCCACGAAGGCAACCTTGCGGTTGTGGTTGGCCGCGGCGTCCAGGACCTGCTGGACGCGGTGCACGTGCGATGAGAAGGACGCCACGATCAGGCGCTTGGACGCCTGGCCGAAGAGACGGTCCAGGGTGGGGCCGATTTCCTTCTCGGCGGTGGTGAAGCCCGGCACGTCGGCGTTGGTGGAGTCCGACATGAACAGGTCCACGCCCTCTTCGCCCAGCTTGGCGAAGTGGCGGAGGTCAGTGATGCGGCCGTCCAGCGGCAGCTGGTCCATCTTGAAGTCGCCGGTGTGCAGCACGGTACCGCCGGAGGTACGGAGGAACACGGCGAGGGCATCAGGGATCGAGTGGTTGACGGCTACGAATTCGCATTCGAACGGGCCGAACTTCTGAACCTGCCCCTCGGTGACGATCTGGGTGATCGGCTTGATCCGGTGTTCCTGCAGCTTCGCCTCGATGAGGGCCAGCGTCAGCTGGGAACCCACCAGGGGAATGTCGGCGCGCAGGCGCAGCAGGTACGGAACGGCACCGATGTGGTCCTCGTGGCCATGCGTCAGGACGACGGCCACGATGTCATTGAGGCGGTTCTCGATGTAGGAGAAATCGGGCAGGATCAGGTCGACGCCGGGCTGGGTCTCCTCCGGGAAGAGGACGCCGCAGTCGACGATGAGCAGCTTGCCGTCGATTTCGAAGACGGTCATGTTGCGGCCGATCTCCCCCAGGCCCCCGAGCGGAACGATCCGCAGGGTGTCCTTGGGCAGTTTCGGCGGCGTAACAAGGCCGGGAAGGGCGGTTTGGGTCATAGTGCACTACTTTCCGGACGAAAGCAGGTATGTTCTTTGCCGATCAGGAAAAGATCATTCCTGCTTCCGCCAAATCCTCGCGGATGATTGCGATCTCGGCGTCGTCCGGCTCCACGAGGGGCAAACGGACAACCGAGTTGGGCAGGACTCCCTGCCATTTAAGAATCTGCTTGGCCGCTACGGCCCCCTGCACGCGGGTCATCGTGGCCCGGATAACAGGTTCAAGTTCAAAATTGATCTTCCGGGCGGTGCCGAGATCGTTCGCGTTGACGGCGTCGATCAGCTCGCGGAACCGGCGTGTGGCAACGTGGGTGGTGACGCCCACGAGCCCGACGGCGCCCAGCGCCATCCACTGAAGGGTCAGTCCGTCGTCCCCGGAGTAGAACAGGAGGTCAGTCTGCGCCATGACGCGCGTCGCGGCAGCGAAATCGGCCTTGGCGTCCTTGACCGCAACGATGTTCGGGTGCTCGGCGAGACGGATCATAGTCTCCGGAGCAATCTGGATTGAGGAACGGCCGGGGATGTCGTAGAGCATCACGGGAACGTCGGTTGCGGAGGCAATGGTCTCAAAGTGGGCGCGGACGCCGGCCTGGCTGGGCTTGTTGTAGTACGGCGTGACGATCAGCAGTCCGTCGACGCCAACCTCGGCCGCCTGCTTGGAAAGGTGCACGGAGTGTGCGGTGTCGTTGGTTCCGGTGCCGGCAATGATCGCGGCGCGGCCGCCGACAGCGTCCTTGACCGCACGGAACATACCCACGTTCTCCTCGTCGGTGAGGGTGGACGTTTCTCCCGTGGTTCCAGTGACAACGAGGCCGTCGCAGCCGTCGTCGACAAGCTTCACGGCGAGTTCCGCCGCCTGCTGGTAGTCCACTTTGCCGTCCTCAGTGAACGGCGTGACCATGGCGGTCAGGAGGGTACCGAAAGCAGGGATATTCGCGGAAGTTTCAGCCATAGGAAAAACGTTACCTTGTTCCCTGCTTGTTAGGAGAATGGCGTCGGCGTGATCATCGTCAAATTCGCGCCGGAGGGCGTCACTTTTTTGGGCTGTGGGACGGTTCAGGGCTGCGGGTGCCGCAGTAGCGGCCCACAGCGTCCTGGCGGAGCGCCTCGGCCCACGCGGCGAGCCGCTGGGCAGCGCGGACATAGTCGAATAGTTCCGTGGGCGTGAGGGCCTCCAGGTCGCATTCGGAGAGCCTGCGCGCCAGTTCTGCGCCGGGAGGCTGGGCCGAGAGTGCCACACCCTCACTGCTCCACTGGATGTCCTCGGCGGGCTCTCCGGCCACAAGCTGCCTAAAGAGATAGTCGACCACGCCGGGGCTCATGGCCCGGAGCGGCCCCGAAGCGGCAGACCGAGGTTCTGGTGCATTATTCATGGAATGATGTTATTCGAACATATATTCGAACACAAGAGCTTCCAGCCGGATATGAGACCATCGGCTCATGACCTCCCGTGGCACTGCTTCACCCTCGCGGACCGCCCCAGGCACCTCTAAGACGACGAGACTCACCGGAATTGACGCGGCCCGGGGACTGGCGCTGCTCGGCATGATGGCGACGCATCTGCTGCCCACCTTCGAAGCCGACGCACAGCTGACGCCCACATGGATCGGCTTGACCTTCTCGGGACGGGCGGCAGCGCTGTTTGCCGTCCTGGCCGGGATCGGGCTGGCCCTGTCCACTGGTAAGCAGCGCCCGCTGCAAGGCCAGGAGCTGCGCGGCGCACGCCGCGGAATAGCGCTCCGCGCCCTGGTGATCGCCGTCGTCGGACTCTTCCTGGGCGGCCTGGAAGTGAACGTCGCGGTGATCCTGGTCCACTACGCCGTGTTGTTCCTGTGCGTCCTTCCGTTCATCGGGCTCAGCATCAAACCGCTCTGTGCACTGGCTGCCGGCTGGGTGGTGGGTTCGCCGGTGCTGGCGTACCTGCTGCGGCCGTGGCTCCTGGCACCTTCCCCGGCACTCAAGCTGGGCCATAATCCCAACTGGGACGACCTCGCCACGCCCGGACGCCTGCTCGGGGACATCTTCCTGACCGGCTACTACCCCGTCCTGCAGTGGCTGAGCTACCTGCTGATCGGGCTGGTGATCGGCCGGCTGGCGCTGGCGAAGGCGGCCATCCAGGTGATGCTGCTGGCCGGCGGAACTGCGGTGGCCGTGCTGGCCAAATGGCTGGGCGTGCTGGCGATGGACGACTGGGGCGGCAAGGAAGCGCTCCAGGCCCAGCTTGCGGATCCCCGTTACCCGCTGGACAGCCTCCTGCAGGTAAACCTGGCGGGGCTCGAGCAATCAGGCTCCTGGTGGTGGCTTGCCAGCAGCGCACCGCATTCGGGCACCACGCTGGACCTGCTCCACACTTCGGCCGTGGCCGCCGCCGCGGTGGGTGCCTGCCTGCTGCTGGGGAGGCTGGGCGAATGGCTCGCCTTGGACCTGTTGCTGCCGCTGCGGGGTGCAGGTGCCATGACTCTCAGCCTGTATACGGCGCATGTATGCCTCGTGGCCGCCATGTACCTGCAGCCGCTGCCGGCCGGGTGGACCGAAGAAGGTGTGTATGCGGCTCAGGCTCTGACCGCCGTGCTCATCGGCGGGTCGTTCGCGGCGCTCAACTGGCGCGGGCCGCTGGAGTGGGTAGCCCACGCTGCCAGCGAGGTGGGCCGGTACCAGCGGGCGGGAATCCGCTAGGCGGGCCTGCCGCCCCCACGGAACAGCTTCACGGCATCACGCATGGATGCCCGGGCGCGCTTGCGGTCGCCTGCGGCATCGTAGGCACAGCTGAGCCGGAACCATGAGCGCCAGTCCTCCGGCGCAGCTTCGGTTTCGGTCCGGTACTTTTCAAACTCGGCGTCCGCGGATTCCCGCACGATCCTTCCGGCGGGCGTGCGCTGCAGGTTGTCGACCGGCAGGCCGCCTTCCGCTTCGAGGACCCGTGCCATCTGTTCGGTCCGGGCCCCGAACATGAGCTCGCGGACCAGGGCCCAGGCGCCGATGACGGGCAGGATCAAGTACGCGGCTCCAATGGCCTTCGCCACGGGGTTGGGGTCGGCGATGAGCAGCAGGGAGCGCTGGAAGGACACCACCAGGTAGAAAACCAGCAGGAGCGTTACCGCGCCGACCCAGATTTTGGTGCGGTTCTTCTTCAGGCCGGCGAGGATGTTGCCCATTGCCGTCAGACTCCGAGGTCCAGGTAGCCGTCCAGGCCGACGGTCAGCCCGGGGTGGCCGGCAACGTTCCGCACTCCCAGCAGCACGCCGGGCATGAAGGAGGCCCGGTCGAAGGAGTCGTGCCGCAGGGTCAGCTGCTCCCCCGGCCCGCCGAGCAGGACTTCCTGATGGGCCACAAGGCCGCGGAGGCGCACACTGTGGACACGGACGCCGTCCACGTCGCAGCCCCGGGCGCCGGCAAGTTCGGTGGTGGTGGCGTCCGGGCTGGCGCCTACTCCGGCGGCCGCGCGTTCTGCCGCGATAAGTTGTGCCGTGCGGACCGCGGTGCCCGAGGGCGCGTCAACCTTGTCCGGGTGGTGCAGCTCAATGACCTCCACCGATTCGAAGTACCTGGCGGCCTTGGCGGCGAACGCCGACGCCAGCACGGAGCCGAGGGCGAAGTTGGGGGCGATGAGGACGCCCACGCCGGCGTTCCGGTCCAGCAGTTCCGCCAGCTCGCCGAGCCTGCCGGCATCCCAGCCGGTGGTTCCGACGACGGCGTGCATGCCGTGTTCGACGGCGAACCGGACGTTCGCTTCGGTGCTTTCGGGGACCGTCAGGTCCACCACAATCCGGGCACCGGCGTTGACCAGCCCATCCAGGGAATCACCGCGTCCGAGGGCCGCTACCAGCTTCATGTCGGGGGCCGCTTCAACGGCTTTCACGGCCTCGGCGCCCATGCGCCCGTTTGCGCCCAGGACGGCGACGGCAAGTTGTTCGGTCATGGAGTTAACCCTACCGTCGGGCCGCCCGCCCGGATGAACCGGGACAGGAGGTTACTGCGCTCCGTCCCGGACTGTCCTATGCCCCGGCCCCGACCCATTCGACGGTCCCGTCACTGAAGAACTGTTCTTTCCAGATGGGCACCTCCGCCTTGATCCGGTCAACGAGCTCCGAACACACTTCGAACGCCTGGCCGCGGTGGGAGGCCGACACGGCGCACACCAGTGCCGGATCCCCGATTTCCAGCATGCCCACCCGGTGTGCTGCCCAGATCCGCACAGGCTCCCCGCCGTCGCCGGCGTGCTCGGCGGCGAGCCGGGCGACGACGTCGGCCATGACCTGATGGGCCGTGGGATGTGCACTGTAGCTGAGCCGCTCAACCGGCTTGCCGCCGTCGTGGTTCCTAACCACGCCGCTGAAGCTGACGACTGCGCCCGCCGTGTCCGATTCCACTGCCGTAATCGCCTGGGCCACGGAGATGGGCTCCGCGCTCAGCACCGCGTTGACGATCTCAAATCCTGGTTCCGGACCTGATGTGGTTGTGGTTTCAGTGGCCTTGTCAGTGCTCATGGCTGCCTTCCAACTGGTCGCAAAGGTGGCTGATGACCGGGTCAAGCACGCTCAGGCCGTCCATGACGCCCTTGGGTGATCCGGGAAGATTGACAATGAACGTCCGTCCGGCTGCACCGGCGTGCCCGCGGCTCAGCATTGCCATCGGAGTCTTGGCGAGTCCGGCCTGCCTGATCGCCTCCATGATGCCCGGAATTTCGCGCTCCAGCAGCGGGACCGTCATCTCCGGGGTCAGGTCGTCGGGGCTCAAACCGGTACCGCCGCTGGTGATGATCACGGCGGGATGCTGCGTCAGCAGGGCGCGCAGCGCGGCGCCCACGGGCTCGCCGTCCGGCACCACCATGGCCGGGAACGTTTCGAAGCCGTGCTCGGTCAACCAGTCGGTGATCACAGGGCCCGTCTCGTCGCGATAGATGCCCGCGGCTGCACGGTTGGAGGCAATCACGACGCCGGCCTTCCGGCCGGTGGCTTCGCCGTGGCGGTGCGGTTCGGGCTGCTGTCCAAAGCTGCTCATGCTGTCCAGTCCCCGCTTTTGCCGCCGCTCTTGGCCAGTACCCTGATGTCGGTCAAGACGGCATGCTTGTCCACTGCCTTGATCATGTCGTACACGCTCAGGGCCGCCACGGACGCCGCGGTGAGCGCTTCCATTTCGACGCCGGTTACGCCGCGGGTCTTCACGGTTGCCAGCACCGCGACGGCATCCAGGCCTAGTTCGAAGTCAACAGTGACCTTGGAGATGGGCAACGGATGGCACAGCGGGATGAGCTCGGGGGTCTTTTTCGCCGCCATGATCCCGGCCACACGGGCCACCGCCAGGGCGTCGCCCTTCGGCAGGTCCCCTGCGCCCAGGAGGGCGAGCACCTCCGCGGTGGTGCGGACCGTAGCGGTGGCGGTGGCCTCCCTCGTGGTCTCGGCCTTGCCGGATACATCAACCATCTGTGCTGTTCCGTCCCGGCGCAGATGCGTCAGGCCGGCAGCATTGTCTTCAGTGTTCACAGCATCCATACTTCCACTTCTGCGCCAGCGGCGAGCGCAGCAGTCCCTGCCGGCACATGGATCAGGGCGTTGGAATTGGCAAGGGCGTGCACCAGGTGTGAGCCCGCGCCGCCTTCCAGCCGGACCGTGCCGTCCGGAAGGAGGGTGCCGCGCCGGACCTGGTGCTTTCCCGCAGGTGATTCCACCGGTTCCGCCAGCCTGGCACGGAGGGCCGGCCGCGGCGCCGGTGAGCCGAACAGTGAACTGAGCACCGGCCGCAGGAACATTTCGAAGGAGACCAGGCAGCTGACCGGGTTGCCCGGAAAGCCCACGAACGGGACGCCGTCGAACCGGCCGATGCCCTGGGGTCCCCCGGGCTGCATGGCCACATGCAGGAACTCCACGTCCTGCCCGGCTGCAGCCTGCCTGACCACTTCATAGGCGCCCTTGCTGACACCGCCCGTGGTGACGATCAGGTCCACGTGCGGGGCGTGCTCCCGCAGCATGGCGGTGAGCTGGTCGGGGCTGTCCGTCGAAATGGCTGCCCGCAGAACCTCCAGCCCGGCCTGGCGCATGGCTGCTTCGAGGAGCGTGCCGTTGGCGTCGTAGATCTTTCCGGGTTCCAGCGGGTTGCCGGGCTCCACCACTTCGTCCCCCGTGGTGGCGAGCAGCACCCGGAGCTTCCGGTGCACCGCGACCCGGGTGATGCCCAGTGCCGCCAGGAGCCCCAGCTGTCCGGGGCCCAGGAAGGTTCCGCCGGCCAGCGCCAGCTCCCCTGCCCGGATATCGCTGCCCGTGCTGCGGACGTACGTGCCGGGCTCTGTTGCCGGCAGCCGGACTGTGGCTTCCGCTCCCGGATCCGGAAAGGCGTCGGGCACCGCCTTCTCGATGGGTACGACGGCGTCGGCCCCCGGAGGAATCATGGCTCCGGTCATGATCGGGGCTGCCGTGCCCGGTTCAAGCGCGGCTGCGGTGGCACCGGCGGCGATGGGGGCCACCACCGTGAGGAGCGTCCCGCCGCCGGAAATGTCACTGCTGCGGACGGCAAAGCCGTCCATCTGGGAATTCGCAAAAGGCGGCAGGTCCACGGGAGCGGGGACATCCCCCGCCAGCCCGCGTCCCAGGGCGGCCAGCAGCGGCAGCTGTTCTGTGCGGCCGGGGCCGTTGAGGTCTGCCAGCAGCTCCCGCACGGCGTTCCGGTGGGCCTCCACGGTGCGGGTCTGGCTGCCGTGCCCGGATGCGGTGTGACCGTGGCTGTTGTCGGTGCGGTGCATGCGTTCCTTACCTTGGTCCGGGCGTACTGCTGCGTTTCTCAAGCTGCGTGCCGGGCGTACTGGGCGCGCCGCCCGCTACGGTGTCACGTCAACTCTAATGGTGTGGAATCCGGTAGCACCGTCAGGTGCAACCCGTGATGGCGCTTCGATCTGCGGCACACCCTGCAGGTCCGTGGCGCGGACCTGGATTTCGTACTGCCCGGGCGTCAGTGTCAGCGCCAGCTGCCACTGGTACCAGGTGTCGCGGGAAATCCCGGGAGCAAGCTCCGCCGCCTGCCAGTCTCCGCGGTTGACGCGCAGTTCCACCTTCCCGATTCCGGTGTGCTGGGCCCACGCGACACCGCCGAACGCCACCGTTCCGGCCCGCACGGGACGGCCGGCGCGCGGCACGTCGATGCGTGACGACGTCTTGATGGGTCCGCGTGCGCTCCAGCCGCGGGGCGTCCAGTACCCGACGTCGTCCGCGAACCGGGTGACCTTCAGTTCAGTAAGCCATTTGGTGGCGGAGACGTAGCCGTACAGGCCGGGCACGACAAGCCGCACCGGGAAGCCGTGCTCGAGCGGCAGCGGCTCGCCGTTCATCCCGACGGCGACCAGGGCATCCCGGTCATCAGTGAGGACCTCCAGCGGCGTGCCGGCCGTCCAGCCGTCCTTGCTGCGGGAAAGCACCATGTCCGCCCCGCTCTTCGGTCCGGCCATGGCCAGCAGCTCGCGGACGGGCCAGCCCAGCCACAGCGCATTGCCGATGAGGTCACCGCCCACTTCGTTCGAGACGCACGCGATGGTCACGTGGCGTTCGGTCATGGGCTTGGAAAGCAGCGTGGCGAAATCCAGCTCGATTTCCCGTTCCACCAGGCCAGTGACCTTCAGGACCCAGCTGTCCGGATCCACCGCAGGAACAGTGAGCGCGGTATCGATCCGGTAGAAGTCCCGATTGGGCGTTACCAGCGGACTGATGCCGTCAAGCCCCAGTTCAGCGCCGGCCGGAAGCGGCGGAGCCGGGGACGACGCGGACGGCAGGGCCAGCCTGCTCCGGAACTCGCTGACACCTGCAGCGGCTCCGCGGAGCGCTGCGGCAAGCACTCCCCCGGCAGTGGCGACAACGGCGCCTCCGCCCAGTGCCTGCAGGAACCGGCGCCGGCCCGCCGCTGGGGCCGGAGGCCGCTCAAGGCCGGGCTTCTCAGGGCCGGGCCGCTCCGCTGCCGTGGGAGCCGTCTTCCAGTCCCGGAGTCGCGACACTAGCCAGCGCAGCACCAGGATCCCCGTTCCGGCGGCCAGCAGCGGCAGCACAGTGGCGTTGCCTGTCACCTGGGCCCGGCCGAGGACCGCCACCAGTCCCACCACGCCAAATACGGCGATCACCGCAACCCCGGCGAAGCGGCGCCGCCATTCCAGGACGCCGGCGAGCGCGGCCAGGGCCGCCATGGCCAGTCCCATGCCGATGAGAAGCGCTAACTTGTCACCGGTACCGAAGACGGCGATCGCCCAGTCCTTGACCACTGGCGGAACAGCATCGATCACCGCACCGCCAACGCCTGTCATGGGCGACAGCGCCGGGCTCACGAGGACTGCGGCGAGTTCGCCGGCAACCACCCCCGCGGCCACGGACACGACGCCTGCGGCAGCGGCATGGGCCGGCGCCGGCTGGGACTTGTTCACCCCTCCAGCATAGGTTCGCAGATGACATAGGCGTGATGGTTGGACCCAAGGTGGCGTAGCCTGAATTTATGACTGTTCAGCTTGGTATGCCGCAACCCCGGGAGGGAGCCGGTTCCGCCGCGGGAGTACCCCCACTGCCGTCCCGGCCGGCGGGCATGTCTGCGGGCCTGATGGACCGTTACGGACGCCGCGCCACGGACATGCGCCTTTCCCTGACCGACAAATGCAATCTGCGCTGCACCTACTGCATGCCTGCCGAAGGCCTTGAATGGCTGGCCAAGCAGGCAGTGATGTCCGCTGAGGAAATCGTCCGGATCGTGCGGATCGGCGTTGACATGCTGGGGGTGCGCGAACTGCGCCTCACCGGTGGCGAGCCGCTTGTCCGGGCCGACCTGCTCGACATTATTTCCGCCCTGCGCCGGGCCCACCCCGAACTGCCGATTTCCATGACCACGAACGCCGTCGGCCTGGACAAAAAGGCGGCCGGGCTCAAGGCGGCCGGGCTGTCCCGGATCAATGTCTCGCTGGATTCCCTCCACGAGGAAACGTTCACCAAGCTGACGCGCCGGCCGTTCCTGGACAAGGTCCTGGCCGGCGTGGACGCCGCCTGGGCCGCGGGACTCGGTCCGGTGAAACTCAACGCCGTCCTGATGCGCGGGATCAATGACGCCGAGTCCCCGTCCCTGCTCGCCTGGGCGCTGGACCGGGGGTACGAGCTCCGCTTCATCGAGCAGATGCCGCTCGACGCCGACCACGGCTGGACCCGCCGGAACATGATCACCGCCGCCGGAATCCGCGAACTTCTCTCCGTGGACTACGTGCTCAGCGCAGATCCGAGGGACCGCGACGGCGCACCCGCCGAACGCTTTGAGGTCCGGGCCCGCGTGCCCGGCACGGCCGAGGCCGCCGGACCAGTGCTGGGAACGGTGGGGATCATCGCCTCCGTGACGGAACCCTTCTGCTCCGACTGCCGCCGCACCCGGATCACGGCCGAGGGCAAGATCATGAGCTGCCTGTTCTCCCGCGAGGAATTCGATCTGCTGGGGCTGCTGCGCGAAGGTGCCACCGACCAGCAACTCGCCGAGCGCTGGCAGGACGCCATGTGGATCAAGCCAAAGGCCCACGGCATGGACCACGTTGGCTTGGACGCTCCGGACTTCGTCCAGCCGGACCGCAGCATGAGCGCCATCGGAGGCTGAACCACCTGTGAACGTACGATATTTCGCTGCCGCGCGCGCTGCCGCCGGCGTCGACGAGGAACGCTATGAGCTCCCCGCGGGCGCCACCGTCGCCTCGCTCCTGGAGGCGATCCTCGCCGTCGAGCGCCCGGAACCCCCGGCAGGAACACCGCCGCTGGCACGCCTGCTGTCACGGAGCAGCTTCCTGCTCAACGAGGTGGCGGTGCGGAACCGTACAGCGGCGCTGAAGCCGGACGACGTCGTCGACGTTCTGCCGCCGTTCGCCGGCGGCTAGGCAGTCCTCGGGTTCCGAGTGCCGCCCGGCGGGGCTCAAATGTCCGTTCGCGCTTTCAGGTGCGGCGGCATACGGAGGTCAAGAACGGAGCGAAGGCCGTGGCGCCGGCGAGGCGGACCGCGGAGGTGTGCGTCAGCACGCCGTCGTCCACCCGGAAGGTGTGCCGGGACGTGTCCCGGCCATTGCGGCGTTCCACAGTGAGGACTCCGCCGTGCAGGCTGCACCGCGTCGGGGCCTCCCGCGGCAGTCCCACGCTGTCCACGTGATACCAGACCGTGTCCGGGTGGTCAGCGTCCATGGTGAACATGCCATGCCGCTCGAAACGGATCCCGTCATTTTCCGTGTGGCGGTAGCTTTGCAGCACCGCATACCCGCCGGCAGCCGTGGCGAAGGTCAGTTCAGCAGCTGCCGTCCTCGCAGGGCGGCGCGGCGTAGCCTCGATGCTCGTGGTCCCTGTCCAATGCCCGAGGAAAGCGTGCAGCTCTTCCTGCGCAGTCCCCGGGTGCAGACGGTCCATAGCTCCTCCAGTGTGACCCCCGGCTTCATCATCACGCCGCTGCGGTGGGATGTCCAGCGTAGAGTTGGGATGCCCGGCGTGAAAGGTCCGGCTTAGAGGCCGAAGGTTTCGCCTTCCTCGAAGGGTCCCACGACCGTCACCGTCCGCGGCGCGGCTGCCAGCTCCTGCGCCAGTTCGCGTACCTGCTCCACGGTAACGCTCTTGATCTGCCGGAGCGTTTCCTCGATGTCCTGGTATTCACCGGACACCAGCTCCGCCCGGCCCAGCCTCGACATCCGCGAACCGGTGTCCTCGAGCGCCAGCACAATCCCGCCGCAGAGCTGGCCAACGGCCTTCTTGAGTTCCTCACCGGAAATACCGTGCTCCGCCAGCTTGTCCAGTTCGGTTCCCAGCAGCTCAACGACCTGGCGGACCTTCGACGGAGTGCACCCCGCATACATCCCGAAGTAGCCCGCATCGGCATAGGACGATGCAAAGGAGTACGTGGAGTACACCAGGCCGCGCTTTTCCCGGACTTCTTGGAACAGCCGCGAGGACATGCCGCCGCCCAGCACGGCGTTGAGCACGCTCATGACGTAGCGGCGACCGTCCGTAGCCACGATCGTGGGACAGCCCATGATGATGTTTGCCTGCTCCACGGGGCGTTTGATCACATGGAGCCCGGCCGTGCCGGTGATGTCGGCCCGCTCGGTGGAACGCCTGTCCACGGGAGCCGTACCGGGTTCCAGCGCCCAGCCCGCCTGGTGGAGCGCGTCCACCACAAGTCCGCAGACGACGTCGTGGTCCAGTCCGCCGGCGGCGGTGATGACCAGCTCGTCCGGACGGTAGTACCGGCGGTAGTGGTCCCAGACGGAATCGCGGGCCACGGCCCGGATGGCCTCCGGGGTGCCTCCGATGGGGCGTCCCAACGGGTGCGTTCCCAGCACCGCCGCGACGAAATGCTCATGGGCGACGTCCGTGGGATCGTCGCTGTCCATCGCGATTTCCTCCAGGATGACGTCCCGTTCCTGCTCCATCTCCTGGGGGTCCAGGACTGCGCCGGTAATCATGTCCGCGATGACGTCGATGGCCATCGGGAGGTCGGTGTCCAGGACGCGGGCAAAGTAGCAGGTGCTTTCCTTGGCCGTGGCCGCGTTGGATTCTCCGCCGACCTCATCGAAGGCGGACGCAATTTCCAGCGCGGTGCGCCGCTTGGTGCCTTTGAACAGCAGGTGCTCCAGGAAGTGCGTGGACCCGTGCTGTCCGTGGGCTTCGTCCCGGGACCCTACGCCGACCCAGAATCCGATGGTCGCGGAACGCTGGCCCGGCATGGCCTCCGTCAGTACGCGCACGCCGCCGGGGAGGACGGACCGGCGAACAACGGACCCGCCATCGGCTCCGTGGATCAGGGTGTCTCCGGGATGGTTCTGCACTAGCGGCAGGGGTACGACAGTCATCAAGGCCTTTCACGAAAACGGTGCCAAATCTGCCTGCAATCGTACCAGCGGACCGTTCTCACGCGGCTCCGGGAACCGTCGTTCAATCGCTCGGCTTAAAGGCGGCGGGGCCGGTGGATGATCCACCGGCCCCGCCGTACTGCTGGTACTACAACAGGCTCTGCAGTCTACTCTGCAGCTGCCTCGACGGACTCAGCGCTTTCAGCGCCTTCTTCCTCGGCGATAACCGGGGACAGGGACAGCTTTCCGCGGTCGTCGATCTTGGTGATCTCGACCTGGATCTTCTGGCCCACGGAGACGACGTCCTCGACGTTGTCAACGCGCTTGCCGCCGGCGATCTTGCGCAGCTCGGAGATGTGCAGCAGCCCATCCTTGCCCGGGGTGAGGGAAATGAAGGCGCCGAAGGTGGTGGTCTTGACGACCGTACCCAGGTAGCGCTCGCCGATTTCCGGAACCTGCGGGTTGGCGATGGCGTTGATCGCGGAGCGTGCGGCGTCGGCGGACGGGCCGTTGGTGGCGCCGATGTAGACGGTGCCGTCGTCCTCGATGGAGATGTCCGCGCCGGTGTCTTCCTGGATCTGGTTGATCATCTTGCCCTTGGGCCCGATGACCTCGCCGATCTTGTCAACCGGGATCTTGACCGCGATGACGCGCGGCGCGAACTCGGAGAGCTCGTCCGGGGTGTCGATCGCGGAATTGATGACATCCAGGATGTGCAGGCGTGCTTCGCGGGCCTGCTTCAGTGCTGCTGCCAGCACGGAGGCGGGGATGCCGTCGAGCTTCGTGTCCAGCTGGATGGCCGTGACGAACTCGGAGGTACCGGCAACCTTGAAGTCCATGTCACCGAAGGCATCTTCGGCGCCGAGGATATCGGTGAGCGCGGCGTAGCGGGTCTGGCCGTCAACCTGGTCGGAAACCAGGCCCATGGCGATGCCTGCAACGGCGGCCTTCAGCGGCACACCGGCGTTGAGCATCGACAGGGTGGAGGCGCAGACGGAACCCATCGACGTCGAACCGTTGGAGCTGAGGGCTTCAGACACCTGGCGGATGGCGTACGGGAATTCCTCGCGGGACGGCAGCACGGGCACGAGCGCGCGCTCGGCCAGGGCGCCGTGGCCGATTTCGCGGCGCTTGGGCGAACCCACGCGGCCGGTCTCACCGGTGGAGTACGGCGGGAAGTTGTAGTTGTGCATGTAGCGCTTGCGCGTTACCGGCGACAGCGAGTCGATCTGCTGTTCCATCTTCAGCATGTTCAGCGTGGTGACACCCATGATCTGGGTCTCGCCGCGTTCGAAGATGGCCGAACCGTGCACGCGGGGCAGGACCTCGACCTCGGCGGTGAGCTGGCGGATGTCCGTCAGGCCGCGGCCGTCGATGCGGATCTGGTCCTTCAGGATGCGCTGGCGCACGACGTGCTTGGTGACCGAGCGGAACGCTGCGGACAGCTCCTTTTCGCGGCCTTCGAACTGGCCGGAGAGCGAAGAGGTGACTTCGTCCTTGAGCTGGTCCGAAGCGGTGTCGCGCTCCTGCTTGTCGGCGATCTGGAAGACAGCAGCCAGCTTCTCAGCGGCGGCTGCCTCAACGGCGGCGTACACGTCGTCCTCGTAGTCGAGGAAGACCGGGAACTCGACGGTCGGCTTGGCAGCGCGTGCAGCGAGGTCGGCCTGGGCGTCGCAGAGAGCCTTGATGAACGGCTTGGCAGCCTCGAGACCTTCGGAGACAACCTCTTCGGTGGGAGCGGTGGCGCCCTGTTCCTTGATGAGGTTCCAGGAGTTGTCCGTGGCTTCGGCTTCAACCATCATGATGGCGACGTCGTCTCCGTCGGCTCCCGACACAACCCGGCCCGCGACAACCATGTTGAACACGGAGTTCTCGAGCTGGGAGTGCTTCGGGAATGCGACCCACTGCGAGCCGTTCTCGTCGGCAACGAGGGCAACGCGGACGCCGCCGATCGGGCCGGAGAAGGGCAGGCCGGAGAGCTGGGTGGACATCGAGGAGGCGTTGATGGCCACGACGTCGTAGAGCTCGTCCGGGTTGATCGCCAGGACGGTGACGACGATCTGGACCTCGTTGCGCAGGCCCTTGATGAAGGCCGGACGCAGCGGGCGGTCCATGAGGCGGCAGGCCAGGATGGCTTCGGTGGAGGGACGGCCTTCGCGGCGGAAGAACGAGCCCGGGATGCGGCCGGCGGCGTACATGCGCTCTTCGACGTCAACGGTCAGCGGGAAGAAGTCGAAGCCTTCACGCGGGTGCTTGCCGGCGGTGGTTGCGGACAGCAGTGCGGTGTCTTCGTCGATGTACACCATGGCTGCGCCGGCTGCCTGCTTGGCAAGACGGCCGGTTTCGAAGCGGATTACACGCTTACCGAAGCGGCCATTGTCAATGACGGCTTCTGAGAACTGGATTTCGGGACCCTCCAAGAGAGTCACCTCCGTTTCTTGGTTAACGGAAGTCCAGCCGCATCAACCCAGTCCAGCATCTGTCTACTGGCCTGCACTGCACCCGGTCATCGATCGAGATCCACGGGCCGGGCTTCACTCTTCGAAGCCGTTCCCGGGAATCACTACCGAGGACCGCGAATGCGTGATGCGGTTGATCCTCCTGTTTAGTTTTGTTTGAAGAAGGCGGCCCTTTCCGTCACGGAAGGGGCCGCCCCTTAAGCCTGACTAGCGGCGCAGGCCGAGGCGCTCGATGAGCGCACGGTAGCGGGCAATGTCAGTGTTCTTGAGGTAGGTGAGCATACGCTTGCGACGACCAACCATGGCCAGCAGACCGCGCTGGGTGTGGAAGTCGTGCTTGTGCTCCTTCATGTGCTCAGTGAGATCCTTGATCCGCTGAGTCAGGACTGCAACCTGGACCTCCGGTGAACCGGTGTCGCCTTCGGACGTTGCGAAATCCTTGATGATGGACTGCTTTACAGCGGCGTCAAGTGCCACAATAACTCCTAGAGATGTGCCGTGAGGCCCGAATCAGTAACTCACTGCCGGGTGTGCCAGCGCCGAAGATCCCCGCTAATTCGGGGATTCCTGCACATAACAAGAGCCAGCCGCCACGGACTGCAGCCGGATCCAACGTTTAGTTTACCGGCCCGGCCGCAATCTTGTCGAAACACGCTTTGCATCCCGGCCGCGACGAGTGGCGCGCGCCGGCACCTATGGGCGCGCCAGCAGATCCCGGACGGCGGCAACACCGCGGTAGACCTCCATGAAGGAAGTACTGAGCGGCGACAGCCCGATCCGGATCCCGTGCGGCGCCCGGAAGTCCGGGATGACGTCCTGCGCCCAGAGCTCGGCAGTCATCTCCCGGAAGCCCGGGTGGTCCACGGTGATGTGGCTCCCCCGCTGCTCCGGGTCCCGCGGCGTTGCCAGGACGACGCCGGCCGGAGCGAGCCACGCATCGTGGAGTTCGAGCGCGAAAGCCGTGAGCTTCCGCGATTTTTCGCGGAGTGCCGACATACCCGCTTCTTCGATCAGGTCCAGCGTCCCCTGCATGGCGATCATCCCGAAGATGGCCGGCGTTCCGCTGAGGAAGCCGCGGATCCCGGGGGCCGGTTCATAGCCGGCCGCCATCTCGAAAGCGTCCTTGCGGCCCATCCATCCCCAGATCGGCTGGTTCAGCCCGGGGAGGTGGCGGGCATTGACGTACGCGAACGCCGGTGATCCCGGTCCGCCGTTGAGGTACTTGTAGGTGCAGCCCGCGGCGAAGTCGACGCCGGCGGCGTCCAGGTTGATCTCCACCGAGCCGGCGGAGTGGCAGAGGTCCCACACGACCAGCGCGCCGGCGTCGTGCACTGCCCCGGTGATCGCCGGCAGGTCGGCGAGGTAGCCCGAGCGGTAGGCGATCTGGCTGAGGACCACGACGGCGGTGGCCGGCCCTGTCGCCTCCCGCACCTGTTCCACGGTCACTCCGGAGGCGGGATCTGCTTCGATCCAGCGAAGCGTCAGTCCTTCTTCCCGGGCGATGCCTTCAAGGAGGTAACGGTCGGTGGGGAAATTGTCTGTGTCCAGCACGATTTCGGTCCTGGCGGGGTCCCTGACTGCGGCGAGGGCGGCGCGGATCAGCTTGTACAGGACGACGGTGGTGGAGTCGGCAATGATGGTCTGCCCGGGAGCAGCGCCCAGCACCGCCCGGCCGAGCTGGTCACCGATGGCCTCAGGCAGCTGGAGCCATTCCTCGTCCCAGCCGCGGATCAGCCGGCCACCCCAGCTGTGCTGGATGAAGCTGTTGATGTCTGTGGCTGTCCGCTTCAGCGGACGGCCCAGCGAGTTCCCGTCCAGATAGGACAGGTCGGTGTCCGTTCCAATGAAGTGGTCGCGGTAGCCCGCCAGCGGGTCTGCGGCGTCGAGTTCGATGGCGCGCTGCAGGAGGGCGTCTTGAGTCTCTTGAACCGTGCTCACTGGCCGATCTCCGTCCGGACAGCGAAAAGTTCGGGGAAGAAGGTCAGTTCCAGGGCCTTTTGCAGGAACGCGGCCCCGCTGGACCCGCCGGTTCCTGCTTTCATGCCGATGGTCCGTTGTACCGTCCGCAGGTGCCGGAACCTCCAGAGCTGGAAGTTGTCCTCCAGGTCCACCAGTTCCTCGCAGGCCTCGTAGGCACCCCAGTTGTCTGCCGCATTTTCGTAGATGTGCTTGAACACCGGGACCAGCTCAGGGCAGAACTCATGGGCCCTGGTGACGTCGCGTTCCAGCAATGATGCCGGAATAGCGAAGCCCTGCCTGTGGAGGTAGGCCAGGAATTCGTCATAGATGCTCGGCGCTTCCAGGACGCGGCTCAGCTGCTCATACGCTTCCGGGTCTGACTCGAATACCGGCAGCATCTTGCGGTTCTTGTTCCCCAGGACGAACTCAACAGCCCGGTACTGGCTGGACTGGAATCCCGACGAGTTGCCCAGGAAACCACGGAACTGTGAATACTCGGTGGGTGTCAGCGTGGCCAGCACGGACCACTGTTCGGTCAGGGTCTTCTGGATGTGCTTGACCCGCGCAATCGCCTTCAAGGCGGAGCCGAGGTCGTCGCTGCGGAGCCAGGCCGCGGCGCTGCGCAGCTCGTGCAGGACCAGCTTCAGCCACAGCTCAGTGGTCTGGTGCTGGATGATGAAGAGCAGTTCGTCGTGGTGTTCAGGATCGCTGACCGGCTGCTGTGCGCTGAGCAGCGTGGGCAGTTGCAGGTACGACGCATAGCTCATCCGTGAACTGAAATCCCGGACAATGTCCTTTTCCAGTTTCCGTGTGTTTTTCTCTACGGACACAGCGGTGCCTTCCTTGCCAGTGACTGGGGTCAGCGCCGGAACAGGATGTCGTGGGCCTGGACGACGTCCAGGCGCATCTGATCGACGAGCGCCTCCGGCCCACGGTACGCCACCATGCCCCGCAGCCGCGCCACGAACTCCACAACTACTGTCTGGTCGTACAGATCGAAGTTTTCAACGGGCTCTTCCGGCCGGTCAATGACGTGCGCTTCAACCTGCCTGCTGACGCCGTCGAACGTGGGGTTGGAACCCACGGAGATGGCCGCCGGCCATCGGGTGCCGGCCTGGTCAACGAGCCAGCCGGCGTAGATGCCGTCGGCCGGAATGTAGCCACTGGCGTCCGAGGCCAGGTTGGCAGTGGGGAATCCGAGCGCGCGGCCGCGGGCAGCACCGTGGACCACCTGGCCGCGCATCCGGTGGGAGCGGCCCAGCACCGCAGCTGCCGTGGAGACGTCGCCGTCCCGCAAGGCCTCACGAACCCAGGTCGACGAACAACGGCGGTCCTTGCCGCCGTCGTCGTGAATGGGAAAGCCTTCGGAACCGAACTCACTGATGACCTGGACGGTGAACCCGAACTTCTCGCCCAGCTCCTGCATCGTGGACAAGTCACCGGAGTTGCCGCGGCCGAAGCGGGCGTCGTGGCCGATCACCACATGGCTGACTTTGAGGCTGTCGACGAGGACGCTGGCAACGAACTCCTCCGGCGTGAGGCTTGCCAGTTCCAGGGAGTACTTCATCACCAGGACGGCATCCAGGCCCAGCTCACCAAGGGCGACGAGCTTGTCCTCGAGGCCCATGATGAGTTCGGGCGCGGATTCGGGCCGGTGCACCTGGGCGGGGTGGGGGTCGAAAGTGATCGCGACGGCGCGGGCATGGTTCAGTCGGGCGGTGCGGATGAGTTGTGAAAGCACCTGCTGGTGCCCCCGATGCACGCCGTCGAAATTGCCGAACGTGACGACGGTAGGGCCGAAGTCCGCGGGGACCTCGGACGGATCGTTCCAGATGTGGACCATCAACCTCGCCTTTTACTGCCTGCCATTGACTCGTCCGGAATGCCGCGCCGGGCCCCGGAACTCTCTAAGATTACCCGCAATTGCCCGCGGCAACCGACGTACCGGCCGGTCCCCCGACGCGTGCCTTCCACCGCCCTGCGTCCCGGACTAGGATGCAAGGGCAGCATCCGGCGACGCAGGTGCGCGCCGCAGCCAACCACGCCCGCTGCCGCGCAGCAGGCTGAAGGAGAGTGCTATGACTGACATCCACGAGATCCTGGAACAGATACCCGTTGACCAGATTGCCGGGATGCTCGGCACGGACAGGGCATCCGCCCAGGCCGCCGTCGAGGCTGCAGTGCCCACCCTGCTCGCCGGCATGCAGAGCAACACACAGGCGCCGGAGGGCGCCGCCTCCCTTGAATCCGCGCTTGCCCAGCACCAGGACGGCCTCATCGACGGCGGCGTGGATGCCTCGCAGGTGGACACCGCCGACGGCGAAAAGATCGTCAGCCATGTTTTCGGCGGACAACAGGACCAGGTGGCAAGCCAGCTCGCGGGGACTGCCAATCTCGGCGGAGTGGGCGGCGACCTCGTCCGGAAGCTCCTGCCCATTCTGGCGCCCATCGTGATGTCCTACCTCGCCAACAAGGTTCTTGGCGGCCGGAACGCGCCGGCAGGCGGCGGGGTAGGCGGCGGTCCTGCCGGCAACCCGGCAGGACCGGGTGGAATCGACCTCGGCAGCATTCTGGGCGGCATTCTTGGCGGCGGTGCGCAGGGCGGCGGCTCGCAGGGTGG
>NZ_JBBLYW010000015.1:0-422 GCF_037911235.1 Arthrobacter oryzae | reverse complement strand
GGTTTGCCCTTGAATTCGGTCGCTGCCTTGTACGCGGCGTAGACCTTGCGGTAGTCGTGGCCGCCGCGCTTGAGGTTCCAGATCTGGTCATCGGTCAGGTCCGCGACCATGTCCTTGGTCTGCGGGGTCTTCCCGAAGAAGTGTTCGCGGACGAACCCGCCGGATTCGGCCTTGTAGGTCTGGTAGTCCCCGTCCAGGGTCTCGTTCATGATCTTCACCAGCGACCCGTCGGAGTCCTTGGAGAGCAGCTCATCCCATTCCCGGCCCCAGACGACCTTGATGACGTTCCAGCCCGCGCCGCGGAAGAACGCTTCGAGTTCCTGCATGATCTTGCCGTTGCCGCGTACCGGCCCGTCCAGGCGCTGGAGGTTGCAGTTGATCACGAAGTTCAGGTTGTCCAGGTTCTCGTTCGCGGCGAGCTG
>NZ_JBBLYW010000014.1:0-6889 GCF_037911235.1 Arthrobacter oryzae | reverse complement strand
GGTGGACGGCGCGCCGGCGGGCGTGATGGACGGGGCGACGGTCCTGGCGATTTCGGTGAAGTCCGCGCGCGGTCCGAGTACGGCCAGGGCGTCCTGCCACTGGCTGGCGACGGCCGCAAGGAGGGCCGGGCTTTCGCCGATCTGCGCGGCGACGTCCACGGCGAGGGCCGCATCCCGGGCCATCAGGCCCAGGGAGAAGCCGGAATCGTGGGTGCCGGAGAGCACCCAGTTGGGATACATGTTTGCCGAGACCTTGCTGCCACCGGAGGCTTCACTGATGCTGGCCGCCGCCGTGGCAGGATCGATGCCGTACGCCTTGGCGACCCCGAGTGCCTCACCCACGGAGACCAGGTTGGCCGCTGCCAGGACGTTGTTGAGGAGCTTGACCACGTTGCCGCTGCCGGGGCCGCCGATGTGGCTGTACTTTCCGCCGGTGAGGGCGAGCAGGACGGGCTCGGCGGCTTTGAGGGCGGCGTCCGTGGCTCCGACGAAAGCACTCAGGGACCCCGTTGCTGCGCCATCGCGGCCACCGGACACCGGAGCGTCCACAAAGGCCGCTCCTTGTGCTTCGGCGAGATCGGCCATCTGCTTGCTGGTGGCCGGTTCGGAGGTGGTGGTGTCGATGATCGCCACGGTTCCCGGCTCCGCCAGGAGTTGGGGAACGGTGGTTTCCACCATGCTGGCTGCAGGCAGGGAGAGGACGGCGTAGGGTGTCCCGGCGAGGTCCTCCAGGCTGGCGGTGGTGGCGATGCCGGTGCCGGATGCGGCGGCCCTGGCTGCCTCGGAGGGGTCGAAGCCGGTGACGTCCCAGCCGGCTTTGTGCAGCGTTGCGGCCATTGCTCCACCCATGGCTCCAAGGCCAATGACGGCTACGCGGCGGTCTGTGCTGGTGTTCATGAACTGCTCCTGGAGTATGCGTGTGGGGAGTGAAGGGTGTGGGGGTCAGTCGAGGTAAATGTCCAGGTCTTTCCACAGTTGCTGGGTGCGGCGGATGGCGGCGCGGCTGCGTTCGGGATGCGCCGCCTCCATGCCTGCGAGCAGGCCGTAGACCACTGAGTTTGCTGCGGTCACGGACTGGAAGAAGGAGATGCCTTCCGAGGCCACCACCAGGAGGTGGTCAGCAGCCGCGGCAAGGCGGCCGCGGCGCATGTCGCTGATGGCAACAACCGTGGCACCTGCCTGTTTGGCGGCCTCGGCCGTGACGATGATCTGCCGTATGGAGCGCCACATGTTGATGACCACCAGGACGTCGCCTTCACCCAGGGTGTTGGTGCTGGAAGCCAGATGGACGCCGGCGCGGTTCTCCAAAGTGATGGGGTAGCCCATGGTGGAGCCCAGGTGCGCCATCACGCTGGCGGGGCCGGCGAACGAGCCAAGGCCGACGACGGTGATGGACTTGGCTGCAGCCATGGCCGCAATGGCGGCTTCGGCGTCGTCTCCTGTATTGGAGTCCAGCGTCAGGCGCAGATTCTCGATGTCATGGTTGAGCGCGTCATGGAGTGGGCTGCGGTGTTCGCCGTGCTCCGTCAGGGTGTCCTCGGTGGAGATCATGACGAGGTACCGCGAGCGCAGTTCCCGCTGGAGATCCGGCCAGCCGCGGTAACCCAGATGCTGGGCCGTACGGACCACCGTGGAGTTGTTGACGTCTGCCCGCTGGGCGATCTCGGCGATGTCCGCGTACGAGGAGAGCTGCGGATTGCGGGCGATGACATCCACCACCCGGCTCTGGGCCTTGGATAGCGGAACGTCCGGAAGGGCGTCGCCGAGCCACGCCTGGGAAACGTTCCCGGTGCTGCTCGCGCCTGCTCCGATGGCTTCAAGATCGACCGCATTGGTGTTCAAGTCCGGACCTCTTCTGTAACGCACATCACTCTGCAAGGTTGATTGCATCAAATGTACCTTGCAATTTCGTTTGCGAACAGAGGTTTTGGTTTCCGGCTTGTAAATCCTCGTTGTGATGGCCGCCTGACTGCGCCATGGCCCAAACAGCAACGGACGACGGCGGGAAGTCCCGCCGTCGTCCGTTCATCTTGTGGTGTCATCTTTTGGTGACAGCGCCGGTGTTGGCGCTGAAGCGGGGCCTAGGGCCCGGGATCTGCCGGCGCTGGGTCTGCCGGCGCGGCAGGGTCTGTCCGGAACTTGATCAGCTTGTGCGTCCCGTCGCAGTACGGTTTGATCGCTGACGCGCCGCACCGGCAGAGTGCCACTGTCCGGCGCTGCCTCGGCACGGGCTCTCCTGCCGGCGTGACGATCTCGAAGTGACCACGGACCAGCAGGGGCCCGTCCGGGCAGACGACGATCAAACCTTCAGCGGGTTCCTGCTTCATGTGCCCTTCCTGGTGCGTGGTCATGCGGCCGCGGGCAGGTCGGTGCGGAGTGAGGTCCGCCCGTTCTCCCAGGCCTCGAGGATGCGAAGGGTGAGCCGGGAGTCCACGGCAACCGCCGCCGTCGCCCCGAACAGCACGTCGGAGAGCAGGTCCGGTTCTGCCTCCACCAGGCCTCCCGCGAGATCCCGGCCTGCGATCTGCTCGTGGACGGCGTCGGCCTCCACGTGTTCATCGAAGTACGCTGTCGCTGCGGCGTCGAAATTATGGCGGCGGAAACCGTTGCCGTAGAGCTGGTTGGGCCGGGAGGACGTCATCTCGTACATCGCCAGATGCCCGCAAATGGCACCGCGGAGGCGGCGGTTCAACCCGAAGAGGGACATCATGTTTACCGACGCAAGGGCGATCGCGGGCACTGCATCAACGTAGGCGCCATACCGGTCATCGAGACCGAGGGCACGCATGGTCCTGGCGAAGAGGGCGCTGTGCATCCGGTCCGCGCGGCCGCCGCCGTATTCGTCGGCCTGGATCTCCACCAGGGCAGCTTTGGCGCGGCCGGAGAGGCGCGGAATGGCCCACGTATGCGGGTCCGCTTCCTTGAGCTGATAGGTGGATTTGTGGATGAGGAATTCCCGGAGTTGGCCGAGGCTGGCCTTCTTCGCAACATGCTTCGAAAGGCTGGGCCCGGTGTCCGCAGCCGCGAGGGCAAACAGGACGGTGGCCACACCGTCGCTGACCGAACCTCCGGCGGCGACCGGGGGAACCTCGGGGACTGCAGCCCGGGCCGCTGTCCGCAACGCCTTCTCGAACGGCTGCTCCAGCAGCCGCCGGACGGCGATCAGGCCCGGAATCCATTCCCAGCCGTCATCCACGCCGTCCAGCCCGCCGTAGTGCAGCTCGTAGAGGCAGAACAGCGCCAATTGGAGGTCCTCGTCCTCGATGACGTCCGCAGTCTGGTCCAGCTGGGCGGAGGCGAGTACCTGAAGTTCGGTCAGGGCTGACCCGTTCTCCACAGGCTGCCCGGCGAGGAGCGCGAGCAGGGCGGCGCTGACCGGGCCCCGTTGTTCGGGGATGTGCATGGTTCTCCTAGGGATTCTTCAGCCGGGCGGACGCCGCTATGGACAAGGTCAGAACCGGTTCCGGTCCCGGTTGCGGGGGTTGGCGGCGGGGTTCTGTTTCGCCCGCCGGGCGCGCATCACGCGGCTGATGATGGTGGGGAGGAAAGCGATGAGCAATTTTTTCATGGCGGTGGTTCCCTTCGTTTTTGGTGGATGGGGCTCGGGGTGGCCGCCTTTCCGTAAGGAGAGACGGCCACGCTCGGTGGCTTCACTGCAGGTGCTATGGACGTGGTCCTCGGCCCGAATTACGTCCCGCTGCGCTGTGGAATGGATCGTCCACTTCCCGCAACGGCGTATCCGCGGCGGTACCGGTCGGCAGCGACTGGGTGGACACCGGGCCGCCCGAAGAGATCACCGGCTCCGTAAGAAAACCCCGGTCATCCCCAGCGGCGAAAGCTGTCTCATGGCGGATGGCGGCGCCCTGCGGTACCGAAGCCCGGTGTGTGGGACTGGAGGCCGGGCCGGATGGGCGGCGGCCCTGGGTATCCGGGGTGCCGGCAGCCAGACCCCGGGTCAACCGTCCTGCAAGAATTCCCGCTCCTGCGGCCAGCAGGAGGAAGGTGCCGGGACGCTGCCGGGCAAAAGTCTGCACCTCGCTCAGGAGCGAACCAGGGTCCCGGCCGTCCAGCCAGGACGCGACGGACTGCGAACGCTCGGCGGCCTGCCGGACCAGATCCGAGGCCACGCCGGGCTGGCGGGAGGCGTCTGCCATGGTGCGCAGCTCCGAGGAGATGGAGCGGATACCGTCTGCTACGTTCTGCTGCCGGGTGCCCGCCTGGCGGGTGAGGTCTGATTTGGCCTGGTGCAGCAGGTCCCGGGCGTTCGTTTTCACCTCGGAAGCGACGTTGCTGGCCTCGGCCTTGGCCGTCTCTGCCACGCTCTGGGCCGCGCCCGCCGCATGGCTGGCCAGCTGTGAAGCCTCGCCCTTGACCGCCTCTGATTTGGAGGGGGAGCCGGCCGCCGTTCCCGCTGAGGCCGGGGCCGGATTTCCGTACTGGTCGAGGGTGGCCGGCGAGCCCGCCAGAGGCCTTTGGTTCTGAGTCATGGTCACTGTCCTTCGTGAAGGGTTCGCTGGCAGGAACTGCCAGCACTGCTGTCTTCGCAATAGTAAGCATGGTTACTAAATAGATACTAAGCATACTTGCTATTGCCTGCGCAAGGTCCGGGGGCTGCGGGCACGGGTATTTTCGCTGCAAGCCGGACGGGGGAGCAGGTGCGGCAAAGGTCCGCGGGACGCGCCAAACACCAACGGACGACGGCGGGAGGTCCCGCCGTCGTCCGGCCCTTACTGCCGCCATTGTGGTGGCCGCATAACTGGGCCACCATGATCGTATGGATGCACAAACACCTCAGGCGGAGGAACCGAACGCCGCGGAGCTGAGCCTTCCCCAGGCTTTCCTCCTTCTGGCAACGAACGACACGGACGGCGAACCCGAAGTGCCGGCCTACATTCTCAGGACCACTCTGGCGGGCGCAATATTGGCCGAACTGGAACTGACGGGCGCGATCGGACTGCAAGGGAAGCACGTCAGGGCTACGGGCACTGCGCGGCCAACGGACTTCCAACACCAGCTGGAGCTCATCCGCCACAAGTCCCGGCCCCACACTCCCAAGCGGTGGGTGTCCATGCTCGAGGGCCGCGCGGAAGTGCAGCGTGTCTACGAGGGGATGGCGTCCCGTGGCATCGTGGATCATGTCGGCGAAAAGCACCTGGGCCTGTTCAAGACCGTGCGGTATCCGGAGAAGGACCATGCCCCGGAGGCCGCGATCCGGCACAAGATCAAGGCCGCACTCGGCCTTAAGCCGTCAGATGCCACGCCAACCGATGCAGCGCCGTCCGACACGACGCCGCCTGCCGCGACGCCAACCGATGCGACGCCGGCAGCTGCGAAACCAACAGATGCGAGGACCACAGCCCTCGTCGCCCTGCTTGAGGCAGCCGGGCTGCTCGACAAACTCTTCCCGGCAGCTGATCGGGACCTGCCACGAAAGCTGGCAAAGGATTACTGGCCCGCCCGTGCGGTGGCGGACGAACTGCGCATGATCAGGCTGGCGGAGGCAGAGGCTATGACCTAGGCCGGCCTTCTTCGCCGGCGGGCTGGAACAACTCCACCACGTTGCCTGCCGGATCCACCAGTAGAATCTGCTGACCGCCGGGGCCTTTGACGATGTCGTTCCGGAACGTGACGCCGGCGGCGCGCAGCCGGTCCACTTCGGCCGCGATGTCGCCCACGATGAGGTGGATGCGGTTCCATCCTCCCGGTGCCGGAACGGCGCCGTCCGGCATCGGCCGGCCCGCCGAGCTGGTGGGACCGCTCAGCAGGAGCCTCAGGTGACCGCGGGCGACGTCGGCAAACGCCGGTGCCGCGTTCATCCTGGCGGTGAATCCGAGGTGCTTTGTGTAGAAGTCGACGGCGGCCTCGACGTCGTCCACCATGTACCGGACGCTGACCATTTCAGTAGAGTCGTTGGACATTGCTGGCTCCTTTCCGAACCCGCGGGAATACTCGATGACGTAAAGCAGGAACCGGATGCCCCATGAATCCAGTGTGATTGTTTTTGGCCGACCGGGGAGCTGCCTCCTTTCCCTTTCCGCCCGAAGCGCCCGGGGTTAGGATGCCGTGTGACCTTCACCCACGGCTACGCGGACAACAACGGCCTTTGCATGTACTACGAGGTCCACGGGCAGGCGGTGCCCGGCCAGCCGCCGCTGCTCCTCATCCCGGGCGGCGGTTCTACCATCGGCACCAACTTCAGTGAACTCATCCCGCTGCTGGCCGGACACCGCCAGGTGATTGCCGTCGAGGAGGAGGGTCACGGCCGCACCCAGCCCACCAGCCGCCCCCTCACTGCCGAGAACTCCGCAGGCGACATCCTGGCTGTTCTGGAACAGCTCACCGTTGAAACCGTGGACGTGCTGGGATTCAGCGCCGGAGGCCACACCGCCGTCGCCCTGGCGCTCGCGCGTCCGGCCGCTGTCCGGCGCCTGATCATCGCGTCCACCTTTGTGAGCCGGGATGCCGTTCCCGATGAGTTCTGGGAGGGCATGTCGAAGGCCACCCTTGCGGACATGCCCGACACCTACAAGGACGCCGACCGCCTCCTCAACCCCGCACCTGGCCATCTGGAGCTGCTTTTCGAACTGGACCGCCAGCGCATCCTGGACTTCCCCGGCTGGTCCGACGAGGAGCTGGGCACCATCACGGCGCCAACGCTGGTGGTGCTCGGGGACCGGGACATTGTCACCGCCGAGTATGCAGCGAGGATGGCTGGCACGATCCCGGGCGCCCGCCTGCTGATCGTCCCCGGCGGCCACGGCGACTACCTCGGCGAGCAGGCCGCCAGCGGCGGGGACCTGCGGACCATGCACGCCACCGTCCCGTTACTGCTGCGGTTCCTCGACGGGTAGGGCCTTAAGTGTCTGTGAGGGTTGTGGTGGCTGGTCTG
>NZ_JBBLYW010000013.1:0-31341 GCF_037911235.1 Arthrobacter oryzae | reverse complement strand
GCCGGAGGTCAGCTCTTCCCATTCGTCCAGGAGGCTGGAGTCGACCTGCCGGACCAGCTCACCGAGCCACGCAATGAGGTCCTCGAGGTCTTCCCGCAGGGCATCCTGCGGGACCGTCTGGCGCAGGGCCTTGAAGCCGTCGGCGAGGTACCGCAGCACGATGCCTTCGGAACGGGCCAGGCCGTAGAACTGGACGAACTCGCCGAAGTTCATGGCACGCTCATACATGTCCCGGACCACCGACTTGGGGGCGAGTTCGAAGTCGCCCACCCACGGTGCGGCCTTTCGGTAGACCTCGAACGCCTCGCCCAGGATTTCCGCGAGCGGCCGGGGATAGGTGACGTCCTCCAGCATGGCCATGCGCTGGTCATACTCGATGCCGTCGGCCTTCATGGCGGCGATCGCTTCGCCGCGTGCCTTCTTCTGCTGGGCCGAGAGGATCTGTCGGGGTTTTTCCAGCGTGGATTCGATGACGGACACCACGTCGAGGGCGTATGACGGCGACTCCGGATCAAGGAGTTCCAGCGCCGCCAGCGCAAACGGTGAAAGCGGCTGGTTCAGCGCGAAGTTTGCCTGCAGGTGGACCGTGAGCCTGACGGTCCTGCCGTCGGCCCCCTGCTGTTCCGGCGGAATCCGTTCCACCACGCCGGCGGCCAGCAGTTCCCGGTAGATGCCCAGGGCCTTCTTCATCAGCTGCAGCTGTGAACTGCGGGGTTCATGGTTTTCCGTGAGCAGCCGCCTGGCAGCCTTGAAGGGGTCGCCGGGCCGTTCCATCAGGTTCATCAGCATGGCGTGGGTCACGGTGAAGCTTGACGTCAGCGGGTCGGGGACGGAGGACACCAGGCGGTTGTAGGTGGGTTCGCCCCAGGACACAAAGCCCTCCGGCGGCTTCCGCTTGACCACCTGGCGGAGCTTCTTCTGGTCGTCTCCGAACTTTGCGGTGGCCTTGGCCATCGCCTTGACGTTCTCGATCACATGCTCTGGAGCCTGCACCACCACGGTGCCGGCGGTGTCGTAGCCGGCCCGCCCGGCACGGCCCGCGATCTGGTGGAACTCGCGGGAGTTCAACAGCCGTGTCCGGACGCCGTCGTACTTGCTGAGAGCGGTGAGCAGGACCGTGCGGATGGGAACGTTGATGCCCACCCCCAGCGTGTCGGTGCCGCAGATGACCTTGAGCAGGCCCGCCTGCGCCAGCTGCTCCACGAGCCGCCGGTACTTTGGCAGCATGCCGGCGTGGTGGACGCCGATGCCGTGCCTGACCAGCCGGTTGAGGGTCTTGCCGAACCCGGCCGCAAAGCGGAAGCCTGCGATGAGCTCAGCGATCTTGTCCTTCTCCTCGCGGGTGCAGACGTTGATGCTCATCAGGTTCTGCGCACGGTCGATCGCTTCAAGCTGGCTGAAGTGGACCACGTACACAGGGACCTGCTTGGTGGAGAGCAGCTCCTCGAGGGTCTCGTGGACTGGCGTCTGCTCGTAGTAGTAGTGCAGCGGAATCGGGCGTTCGGCGGAACTGACAGTCGTCGTCGGCCGCCCCGTCAGCTCGGTGAGGCCGGTTTCGAAGCGGCTGACATCGCCAAGCGTCGCGGACATCAGCAGGAACTGGGCCTGCGGCAGCTCCAGGAGCGGCACCTGCCAGGCCCAGCCGCGCTGCGGGTCGGAGTAGAAATGGAACTCATCCATGATCACGGCGCCCAGGTCCGCCCCGGCGCCTTCGCGCAGGGCGATATTGGCGAGGATCTCAGCGGTGCAGCAGATGATCGGCGCGTCCTGGTTGACGCCCGAGTCGCCGGTGATCATCCCGACGTTTTCGGCGCCGAAGATTTCGCACAGGGCGAAGAACTTCTCTGAGACCAGGGCCTTGATGGGTGCCGTGTAGTAGCTGCGCTCTCCCCGGGCCATCGCCTGGAAGTGCGCGGCGATAGCCACCAGGGACTTGCCGGAGCCCGTGGGAGTAGCCAAAATGACGTTGTCACCGGACGCCAGCTCCATGATGGCTTCGTCCTGTGCTGCGTACAGGGACAGCCCGCGGCTTTCCGTCCATTCGACGAAGCGGGTGTAGAGCTCGTCCGGATCGTGGGCCGCCCCGCTGGAGGTGCGATCGGCCGGGACAGGGAGCTGCTCAACGAGTTTCATTGCTTTCAAGCTTAGTGCCCGCCGCCAATGGGTGGTTCTTCCTTGGTCGCGGGGCCGGGCCGGGCTAGGCTCGGCCTGACGGCAACAGCACGAGCCATTGGAGGGCGTCTTTGAAATGGGATCCTGCGAAGTACGTGGAGTTCGGGAACCACCGCGACAGGCCATACTTTGACCTCACGGCACGCGTCCATGCCGGGGATCCGCTTCACGTAGTGGACCTCGGCTGCGGTCCCGGGAACCTGACGGCGACGCTCGCAGAGCGCTGGCCCGGGGCCGAGGTGGTGGGAATCGACTCGTCTGCCGAGATGCTGCGGAAGGCCGCGGACCACGCGGCCCGGGCCGCCAATCTGTCCTTCGCGCTGCGGGACATCACTGAATGGATGCCTTCGGACCGGACCGACGTGGTGGTGTCCAATGCTGCCCTGCAGTGGGTCCCCGGCCACCCCGCTTTGCTGGCCGGCTGGCTGGAGGCACTCAGGCCGGGCGCCTGGTTCGCCCTGCAGGTTCCCGGCAATTTCGGTTCCCCCTCCCATGTGCTGATGAGGCAGCTGGCCGAGTCCGGCCGCTGGAAACAAAGGCTCGACGGCGTGCTGCGCCACGATGACGCAGTGGCCGAGCCCGCCGAATACCTGAACATCATGCTCGGCGCCGGCTGCGACGCCGACGCCTGGGAAACCACCTACCAGCAGGTTCTTCACGGGTCGGACCCGGTGCTGGAATGGGTCAGGGGAGCAGGGCTCCGCCCGGTGCTTGCTGCGCTGGCGCCGGAAGAGGCTGCGGAATTCGAAGCGGAGTATTCCGCGCTGCTCAGGGACGCCTATCCTGCCACCGCCCACGGCACCGTGTTTCCGTTCCGAAGGATCTTCGCAGTCGCGCGGAAACGGAGCTGACCATGCCGTCACTGCGGGGGGAGGTGCGGTGCTCCGGGGCATGATGCTGCGGCTGCTCGCCGCGCACAAACCGGCGGTCCTGGCCATCGTGGTCCTGCAGCTGGTCCAGACGACGGCCAATCTCTTCCTGCCCACGCTCAACGCCGCCGTGGTCGACGACGGAATCGTCAAAGGAAACACGGACCTCATTTTGAGGCTGGGCGGCTGGATGGCGGGAATTGCCGCCGTCCAGGTGGCCGCTGCCCTGGCTGCGGGGTACCTCAGTGCCAATGTGGCCATGAAGCTCGGCCGCCAACTGCGCCTGGAACTCTTCGCCAGAGTCCAGGCGCTATCCTCCCAGGAAGTGGGGACCTTCGGTGTGCCGAGCCTCGTCACACGGGCCACCAATGACGTGCAGCAGATCCAGGCGCTGGCCGTCCTGGTTTTCACCATGCTGGTGGCTGCGCCGGCCATGGGAATCGGCGGCATCGTGCTGGCCCTGAATCAGGACGTGGCCCTCTCCGGCATCGTGGTGGCCATCGTGCCGGTGCTGGTTCTCATCATGTATGTGATCGTCCGGCGGCTGGTGCCCCTGTACCGGGAAGGCCAGGTCCTGATCGACCGCATCAGCAGCGTGCTGCGGGAGCAGATCATCGGAGCCAACGTCATTCGCGCCTTTGTCCGCCAGGCGCACGAGGCGCGCCGTTTCGCCGTCGTCAACCGCGAGCTCACCCGGAACAACCTGCAGTCTGCGCTGCTGGTGGCCGGAATGCTGCCGCTGATCATGATCGTGGTGAACCTGTCATCCGTGGGCGTGGTGTGGTTCGGCGGCCACAGGATCCAGGCCGGGGAAATGCAGATCGGCGCACTGACTGCGTTCATCGCCTACATCCTGCAAATCCTCATCGCCATCATGATGGCGATGTACGTCCTGATGACCGCTCCCCGGGCCGCAGCCTGTGCTGAACGGATCCAGGCCGTGCTGGATACCCGCCCGGCCATCGCGGATCCGCCGGTTTCCCGGTCTGGACTGCCCCACGGGCGGCGCACACCGGGCGGCACGGTGGAATTCCGGGATGTCAGTTTTGCCTATCCCGGAGCAGAGGCACCGGTGCTGGACCGGATCAGCTTTACGGCGTCCCCGGGCACCGTCACCGCCATCATCGGTTCAACGGGCAGCGGAAAGTCAACGCTGATTAACCTGCTGCCCCGGTTCCTGGACGCCACCTCAGGGGACGTCCTGCTCGGCGGGCATAACGTGCGCTCGCTTCCGCTTCATTTCCTGCGGGACAGCCTGTCGCTGGTGCCCCAGCGTGCGTACCTCTTTTCCGGCACCATCGCCGAGAACCTGAGAATCGCCGCGCCCGAGGCCAGTGATGAGGACCTCTTCCGAGCGCTCCGCACCGCCCAGGCGGAGGACTTTGTCCGTGAGCTGCCGCAGGGGCTCCACAGCGCCGTCGGCCAGGGCGGAACAAACCTTTCCGGCGGGCAGCGCCAGCGCCTGTGCATAGCCCGGGCACTGCTCCGCGACGCCCCCGTCTACGTCTTCGACGACAGCCTCTCATCGCTGGACTATGCAACGGATGCCCGCCTCCGCCAGGCTCTCGCCCCGCTCACGCGCCGATCCACAGTGATCATCGTGGCCGAGCGCATCGCCACCATCCTTGATGCGGGCCTCATCCTCGTGCTGGACCAGGGGCAGCTCGTGGGCCAGGGGACCCACGCCGAACTCATGCGCACCTCGACGGTGTACCAGGAAATTGCCGCGTCACAGCTTGCGCTGGGAGGAAGGCTATGACCGCACGCACGACGGCGGCGGTCACCGGCGGGGGGCCGGGAGCCGGCGGGGAGGCGGGAACCGGAGCCTGGGCCACCGGCAGGCGTCTCCTGGGACTCCTGAGGCCAGTCAAATGGCGGATGCTCGGCGCCGTGGCGGCCACGTGCGCGTTTGTGGCGCTTAACGTGACGGCCCCCAAATTGCTGGGAGACGCCACCGACGTCGTTGTTGAAGGTGTTTTTGGAGGGACCTTCAACGAACAGGAGCTGGCCGCCCTGCTGCTGATCGTGGCAGTGATGTATATCGGGGCGTCCGTCTTTAGCTGGGTGCAGGGTGCCGTCACGGCCACGGCGGTGCAGCGGGTGAGCTACCGGTTGCGGGCCGCTGTGGAGGACAAACTGCCGCGCCTACCCTCCGCACATTTCGACGAGCAGCGCCGCGGCGACGTACTCAGCCGGGCCACCAACGACGTAGACAACATCTCCCAGGCCCTGAACCAGCTGCTGAACCAGCTGATCCTGTCGGTGCTGATGCTGCTCGGCGCGCTGTCCATGATGCTGTGGCTGTCGCCCTTGCTGGCACTCATTGCGCTGGTGACCGTGCCGTTTTCCACGGTGGTCACAGTACTCGTGGCGCGGAAGTCCCAGACCCACTTCTCCGAGCAGTGGAGCACCACGGGCGAACTTAACGCGCACCTGGAGGAGTACATCACCGGCCACGAAGTGCTCAAGGCTTTCGGACGGCAGGGGATGGCCACCGAGACCTTCACCAAGAGCAATGACAGGCTGTTCCGGGCCAGCGCCCGCGCACAGTACGTTTCCGGCGCCGTGCAGCCCCTCCTGGTGTTCGTCTCCAACCTCAATTACATTGCCGTGGCCGTGGTCGGTGCCCTGCAGGTCACGGCCGGCGCGATGACCATCGGAGGGGTCCAGGCCTTCATCCAGTTCAGCCGGCTCTTCAGCCAGCCCATCAGCCAGATCGGCGGCATGGTGACGCTGATCCAGTCCTGCATCGCCTCAGCGGAGCGGGTGTTCGCACTGCTCGACGCGGCCGAAATTCCACCGGAGAGGAAGGGCCCGGAACGGCCGGAGCCGGCAGGGCCGAATCGGGGGGAGCCGGAGGACCCGGAGCGGGGGGAGCCGTCAGGCGGCTGCGTCCCCGGAGCCGGGACCACCGGCGGCCGCGTGGTGTTCGACTCCGTCACCTTCGGCTACAGCAGCGGTTCCCCTGTGGTCCATGAACTGTCGTTTACCGCCGAGCCGGGCGGAACCGTCGCCATCGTGGGCCACACCGGTGCCGGCAAAACCACCATGGTGAACCTGCTGATGAGGTTCTATGAGCTGGATTCCGGCCGGATCACCATCGACGGGGTGGATATCGCGGAGTGCTCCCGGGATGAGCTCCGGTCCATGATCGGGATGGTGCTGCAGGACGCGTGGGTGTTCACGGGCACCATCAGGGAGAACATTGAATACGGCCGGCCCGGTGCGAGCGACGCCGACATCCTGACCGCTGCCGAAGCCACGCTGGTGGACCACTTTGTCAGGGCCCTCCCGGACGGCTACGCGACGGTGTTGGGCAACGACGGCGGCACCCTGAGCCAGGGCCAGCGGCAACTGATCACCATCGCCAGGGCACAGCTCGCCGGCCGCAGCATCCTGGTCCTGGACGAGGCGACCAGTTCGGTGGACACCCGCACAGAGGTGCAGATCAGGCGGGCGATGCTGCAGCTGCGGCAGGGCCGGACCAGTTTTGTGATTGCCCACCGTTTGTCCACCGTGCGGGACGCTGATCTAATTCTGGTCATGGACCACGGACGAATCGTTGAACAAGGCAACCACCACCAGCTGCTGGCAGCCAACGGCCATTACAGCAAGCTCTACGATGCACAGTTTGCCGGCAGGGAAGAGGCCTTGCGCGCAGGGGACTCCGGGCTGTGAGCGGCGTGAACGAATTTCCCGGGACCTGGAAGCCCAACCAGGGCAGCTCCGTGCCGCTGTTCGAACAGCTGCGCCTGAACATCATTGAGCGGGCGGACAGCGGTGCCCTCGCCCCCGGTACGCGCCTTCCGGCAGTGCGTAGCCTGGCCACCGCCCTGGGCGTGGCTCCGCACACCGTGGCCCGCGCCTATAAGGAGCTGGAGGCGGCAGGAGTTGTTGCCACCCGCGGCAGGCACGGAACCATCGTCTGTGCCAGGGACGAGGCCTGGACGTCGCTAAGTGCGGCAGCTGCAGAATTCGCGACAGCGGCGAAAGCCCAGGGCGCCAGCTTCGCCGAGGCGGTGCAGCTGTTGGCGGCGGCCTACGACGCCGAATAGGCGGCCGCATGGAAATTCGAAGAAGTTTTCGATTAGCATTAGTGGGTGCCTAAAGCCGTAGCTGAAGAACCAGCCGTTGATGCCCGCCCCGCCGTCGTCCCCCTGAATCAAGGGAAACCGGCGCGTCCTGACCTTTCCCGCCTCGTGGTGAAAGGGGCGCGCGAGCACAACCTGCGTAACGTGGACCTGGACCTGCCGCGCGACTCCATGATCGTTTTCACCGGGCTGTCCGGATCCGGCAAGTCGTCCCTGGCGTTCGACACGATCTTCGCCGAGGGCCAGCGCCGCTATGTCGAATCGCTCTCCGCATACGCCCGGCAGTTCCTGGGGCAGGTGGATAAACCGGACGTCGACTTCATCGAAGGGTTGTCCCCGGCGGTCTCCATCGACCAGAAATCCACCAGCAAGAACCCGCGTTCCACAGTTGGCACCATCACCGAGATCTACGACTACATGCGCCTGCTCTGGGCCCGTGTGGGGCGCCCGCACTGCCCCATCTGCGGCGAGCAGGTGGCCAAGCAGACGCCGCAGCAGATCGTCGACCAGCTGCTGGAACTGCCGGACGGCACCCGCTTCCAGGTGCTCGCACCCGTGGTCCGCGGGCGCAAGGGCGAATTCGTCGACCTCTTCAAGGAACTCACGGCCAAGGGGTACTCCCGGGCCCGGGTGGACAGCGAACTCATCCAGCTCAGCGATCCTCCCAAGCTCGGCAAGCAGTTTAAGCACACCATCGAAGTGGTGGTGGACCGGCTGGTGGTCAAGGACGGCATCCGCCAGCGCCTCACCGACTCGGTCGAGACCGCCCTGGGCCTGGCCGAGGGTCGTGTGCTGGCGGAGTTCGTGGATCTCGAGGCGGATGACCCGGAACGTGTCCGGGCGTTCTCCGAGCACCTCGCATGCCCCAACGAACACCCCCTCGCCATCGACGAAATCGAACCCCGTTCGTTCTCGTTCAACAACCCCTTCGGCGCGTGCTCGGCGTGCAGCGGCATCGGCACAAAACTCGAAGTTGACGAGGAACTGATTATTCCGAACGCCGAGCTTTCCCTCGGTGAGGGCGCCATCGCGCCCTGGTCCCTGGGCACGGCCACCAGCGAGTACTGGAACCGGCTGCTGTCCGGCCTGGCGAACGAGCTCGGCTTCTCCATGAAGACGCCGTGGCAGAAGCTTCCCAAGGACATCCGGCAGACCGTCCTGCACGGCAAGGACCATAAAGTCGTGGTGCAGTACCGCAACCGCTTTGGCCGGGAGCGCAAGTACAGCACCGGCTTCGAGGGCGTCATCCAGTATGTGCACCGCAAACACCTGGAAACGGATTCCGATTCTGCCCGGGACAGGTACGAAGAGTACATGCGGCAGATCCCGTGCCCTGCCTGCAACGGCGCCCGCCTGAACCCGGCCTCGCTCTCCGTGCTGATCAACGGCAAGTCCATTGCCGAGGTCGCCGCCCTGCCCATGCGCGAATGTGCGCACTTCCTGGACACCTTGGTTCTGACCGGCCGCGAAGCCCAGATCGCGCACCAGGTCCTGAAGGAAATCCAGGCGCGCCTGACCTTCCTCCTCGACGTGGGGCTCGAGTACCTGAACCTGGAGCGCCCTTCCGGCACCTTGTCCGGCGGCGAGGCGCAGCGGATCCGCCTGGCAACCCAGATCGGTTCCGGCCTGGTGGGCGTCCTGTACGTCCTCGACGAGCCGTCCATCGGCCTGCACCAGCGTGACAACCGCCGCCTGATCGAGACCCTCACCCGCCTGCGCGACCTCGGCAACACCCTCATCGTGGTGGAGCACGACGAAGACACCATCCAGGAAGCCGACTGGGTTGTCGACATCGGACCCGGCGCCGGCGAACACGGCGGCCAGGTGGTGCACTCCGGTTCGTACAAGGAACTCCTGGAGAACACGGAATCGCTCACCGGCGACTACCTCTCGGGCCGGAAGAAGATCGAGATCCCCAGGAAGCGGCGCAAATACGACAAGAAGCGCGAGCTGAAAGTCATCGGGGCCAGGGAAAACAACCTCATTAACGTGGATGCCGCATTCCCGCTGGGCCTCTTGACGGCGGTGACGGGGGTAAGTGGTTCCGGCAAGTCCACGCTGGTCAACGAAATCCTCTACAAGGTGCTCGCCAACAAGCTCAACGGTGCCAAGCAGGTGGCCGGCCGGCACAAGTCGGTGCAGGGCCTGGAGCACCTGGACAAGGTGGTGCACGTCGACCAGAGCCCCATCGGCCGAACGCCGCGTTCCAACCCCGCCACGTACACGGGTGTGTTCGACAACATCCGGAAGCTCTTCGCCGAGACCACCGAAGCCAAGGTCCGCGGCTACCAGCCCGGGCGGTTCTCGTTCAACGTGAAGGGCGGCCGCTGCGAGGCCTGCTCCGGCGACGGCACGCTGAAGATCGAAATGAACTTCCTGCCGGACGTCTACGTGCCGTGCGAAGTCTGCCACGGCGCGCGGTACAACCGGGAAACCCTGGAAGTGCACTACAAGGGCAAGACCATCGCCGACGTCCTGGACATGCCCATCGAGGAGGGCGCGGAATTCTTTGCCGCCTTCACCCCGATCGCGCGGCACCTCCGCACGCTCGTCGACGTCGGACTCGGTTACGTGCGGCTTGGACAGCCGGCCACCACCCTGTCCGGCGGTGAAGCGCAGCGCGTCAAGCTGGCTGCGGAACTCCAGAAGCGTTCCAACGGCCGCAGCATCTATGTCCTCGACGAACCCACCACAGGGCTGCACTTCGAGGACATCCGCAAGCTGCTGATGGTTCTCCAGGGGCTGGTGGACAAGGGCAATACCGTGATCACCATCGAGCACAACCTCGACGTCATCAAGAGCGCGGACTGGATCGTGGACCTGGGACCCGACGGCGGTTCAGGCGGCGGCCAGATTATCGCCACCGGAACCCCCGAACAGGTCGCAAAGTCCACTACGAGCTACACGGCCTCATTCCTGGCTGAAATCCTGGGCTAGCCGAACACTGTTGCGAATGGCTGGAGCTTGCTGATCCGGCGGGAAGAAGTATTCCCGCCCGGGAATGCGAGTTTCGGCCATTCGCGCACTTGTGGGAAACTAACCCGGTGACCCTTTCAACAGTGCCCGTGATCTTCGACCTGGACGGCACTCTTGTCGATCCGGCAGGCGGGATTACGGGCGGAATCTCCGCGGCCCTCACCCAACTCGGCATCAGGGTTCCCGCCCCGGCCCAACTGGACGCAATGATCGGTCCCAAACTGAGCGACTCCCTCCTCAACATCGCCGGGGTTCCGCAGGAGCAGTTGGCCGACGTCATCCGTCTGTATCGGGCCTACTACCTCGAGACCGGCATCGCGCAAAGCCGCCTGTATCCGGGGATCCCGGAGCTCATCGAGGAATACGCAGCGTCGGGCCGTCCGATCGCAGTGGCCACGCAGAAGCCGGAAGGGCTGGCCCGGATCGTGCTCGAACACCACGGCATCGCGTCCTCCTTCCACTTCATCCGCGGTTCTGCGGCAGATGAGGCTGCCCACTCAACGGCACCGCGCGGAAAAACCGAAATTGTTGCCGCCGCGCTGACCGACCTCCGTACGCAGCACGCCGTCATGGTGGGCGATCGCGCCCAGGACGTGGCCGGTGCCATGGCCAACGGGCTTGACTGCATCGGTGTCAGCTGGGGATTCGCGCCCGACGGCGAGCTTCAGGAGGCGGGCGCCGTGGCCATCGTGCACTCCACCACCGACCTTGCCGCTGCCGTTGAAAGTATGGACGCCGTGCGCGCCGCAGCCCTGAGCGAGGTGCCCAACGATGGCGTTGTTTGATGCGATCCGCTGGACCACCCGCACGCTGATCTCCGGAACCTGCCGGCCCACCGTCATCGGGCTGGAGAACGTTCCCAAGGAAGGTCCGTTCATCGTCGCGCCGAACCACCTGTCCTTCCTGGACAGCGTCATTGTCCAGGCACTCATGCCCCGGCCGGTGGCCTTCTTCGCCAAAGCTGAATATTTCACCACCGGGGGCGTGAAGGGGAAGGTGATGAAGTCCTTCTTCGAATCCGTCGGTTCCATTCCGGTGGAACGAGGGGAGCAGGCAGCCAGCGTGGCGGCGCTCAAGACGCTGCTGGACATTCTCGAAGCCGGCAAGGGCATCGGCATCTACCCGGAGGGCACCCGCTCCCGGGACGGCATCCTCTACAGGGGACGCACGGGTGTCGGCTGGCTCGCGCTGACCACGGGGGCGCCCGTCATTCCGGTCGGCCTCATCGGGACCGAAAACCTCCAGCCGGCAGGCCAGAACGGCGTGAAGCCGCAACACTTCACCATGAAGGTCGGCGAGCCCCTGTACTTCGAGAAGACCGGTCCCGACCACTCGCTGCCGGCACGCCGCCAGGTCACCGACCGCATCATGGATGCCATTGCCGAGCTCAGCGGCCAGGAGCGCTCCAACAGCTACAACCAGAGCAAGGCAGCCGAGTAGCGTCGGGGGCACCCGTGCATCCTCAGTAGACTTGATTCGTGGCAAATCCAGCTAGTTACCGACCCCAGACGGGTGAGATTCCAACCAACCCGGGCGTGTACCGCTTCCGGGATCAGCACGGCCGCGTCATCTATGTCGGCAAGGCCAAAAGCCTGCGGTCCCGCCTGAATTCGTACTTCGCCAACCCCGGCGGGCTGCTGCCCAAAACCTACGCAATGGTCCACGCGGCCAGCAGCGTGGAGTGGACCGTCGTCGGAAGTGAACTGGAATCGCTCCAGCTGGAATACACCTGGATCAAGGAATTCAAGCCCCGGTTCAACGTGGTTTTCCGCGACGACAAGACATACCCGTACCTTGCCGTCACCATGGGGGAGAAGTTCCCCCGCGTGCAGGTGCTCCGCGGGGAACGCCGCAAGGGAACCCGCTACTTCGGCCCGTACACGGCAGGTGCCATCCGCGAAACCATGGACACGTTGCTGCGTGTTTTTCCTGTCCGCAGCTGCAGTCCGGGCGTCCTGAAGCGGGCGCAGGCCAGTGGCCGGCCGTGCCTGCTCGGCTACATCGACAAATGTTCTGCACCGTGTGTGGGCCGGGTGACGCCGGAGGAACACCGGGCGCTGGCGGAGGACTTCTGCTCCTTCATGGGCGGCGAAGCCAAGCGGTTCATCGGACGGCTGGAAAAGGACATGGCCGCGGCCGTCGCCGAGCTGGACTACGAGCGGGCCGCGCGCGTCCGGGACGACATCATTGCCCTGCGGAAGGTCTTCGAACGCAACGCCGTGGTCCTGTCGGAGGACACCGACGCCGATATTTTTGCGCTGCATGAGGACGAGCTGGAGGCAGCCGTCCAGGTGTTCCATGTGCGTGGTGGCCGCGTCCGCGGCCAGCGCGGCTGGGTGGTGGAGAAAGTCGAGGACTCCACTACTCCGGACCTGGTTGAGCACTTGCTCCAGCAGGTCTACGGCGAGGAAGGCGAAACGCAGGGTCGGATGCCGCGGGAGGTCCTTGTTCCCGAAGAGCCGAGCAACGCGGCCGAACTGGCTCAGTGGCTTGCCGGGCTGAGGGGCGCGAAAGTGGACATCCGGGTCCCGCGCCGCGGCGACAAGGCCGCGCTGATGTCCACGGTGCGGGAAAATGCCGAGCACGCCCTGCAGTTGCACAAGTCGCGCCGTGCCGGAGACCTGACGAACCGGTCACTGGCGCTGCAGGAACTCCAGGAGGCCCTGGACCTGCCCGTCGCGCTGCTCCGGATCGAGTGCTTCGACATCTCCCACGTGCAGGGGACCAACGTGGTGGCTTCCATGGTGGTGGTGGAAGACGGCCTTCCCAAGAAGTCCGACTACCGCAAGTTCTCCATCACCGGCGCCGCAGCCGCGGACGACACGGCGGCCATGCACGATGTCCTCACCCGCCGCTTCCGGAACTATCTCCAGGAGCAGTCGGACCACGCCGAAGCGGCCAGGCTTCCCGGCCACCAGGCCGCGCTCGAGGCCATGGCGGTCGCCTCCATACAGGACACCACCACGCCCGCGCCGCGGGCAAAGTTCGCGTACCCGCCCAACCTTGTGGTGGTGGACGGCGGCAAGCCCCAGGTCAATGCTGCTGCACGCGCCCTGGCCGAGCTGGGGATCGAGGACGTTTATGTTGTCGGCCTGGCTAAGCGCCTTGAAGAGGTCTGGCTCCCGGACAGCGACTTCCCGGTGATCCTGCCGCGGGCATCCGAGGGGCTCTACCTCCTCCAGCGCATCCGCGATGAAGCCCACCGCTTCGCCATCAGCTTCCATCGGCAGAAGCGCGGCAAAGCCATGACGGTTTCCGCCCTGGACAGCGTTCCCGGCCTGGGCGAGGCCAAGCGCAAGGCCCTGCTCGCACAGTTCGGCTCGGTCAAGAGCATCCGGACTGCCAGTGCAGCAGAACTGACCACTGCCAAGGGCATCGGCCCGTCGCTGGCGGAGGCGATCGTCAGCCATTTCAGCAACGGGGCTGCCGGCTCCGGCGCGGAAGCGCCGTCGATCAATATGACGACCGGCGAAATCATTGAAACTTAGCTAGGGTAAGGACCTGAAGCGGAACGCGCGGTTGCGTCGAATTACATAGCAGGAATGGGGCTTTACTCATGGCAGAGTCAACGGCAGGATCCGAAGCGGAACAGGACGGCATGACGCCCGTCAGGCCCGTTGAAGCGGAGCTGCTTGTGGTCACGGGTATGTCCGGGGCAGGACGCAGTACCGCCGCCGACGCACTGGAGGACCATGGCTGGTACGTCGTTGAGAACCTTCCGCCGCAGATGCTCGGTACCCTGGCCGAACTCGTGTCCCACGCCCCGCAGTCCATCCCCAAGCTCGCTGTTGTGGTGGACGTCCGCAGCACGGCTCTCTTCGCCGACATCCGGGCGGCGCTGAAAACCCTCGAGGCCAGCGGCGTCATGTTCCGCGTCCTGTTCCTGGACGCCAACGACGACGTCCTGGTCCGCCGCTTCGAGCAGGGCCGCCGTCCGCACCCGCTCCAGGAAGGCGGACGGATCCTCGACGGCATCGCCGCCGAACGGGATCTGCTCCATGAACTCCGGGATTCCGCGGACATCGTGCTGGACACGTCCGAGTTCAACGTCCATGCGCTGGCTACGGCCATCACCGAGCTCTTCAGCGAAACCGGTCCCGTGGCCCTGCGGCTCAACGTCATGAGCTTCGGCTTCAAGTACGGGCTGCCGGTCGATGCGAACTTCGTGGTCGATGCCCGCTTCATCCCGAATCCGCACTGGGTCCCGCAGCTTCGCCCGCACACCGGCCTGGACAAGGACGTCAGTGACTACGTCCTCGAGGCCGAAGGGGTCAAGAGCTTCGTGGACCGCTACGTGCTGGCCATCGAACCCGTCCTGGACGGCTACCGCCGGGAGAACAAGCACTACGCCACCATCGCCGTGGGGTGCACCGGCGGCAAGCACCGTTCGGTGGCTGTAGCCATGGAGCTGTCCAAGAAACTGGCGCAGTATCCCCGGGTCACCGTGACCACCACGCACCGGGACCTGGGCCGGGAGTAATGGGATTGTTCACCGGGCCGCTGCCCCTTGTTCCGCCGGCCGCCGGCGCCGGCGCCGGGCAGCTCGATAAGGGGCCGTCCGTCGTGGCCCTCGGCGGGGGCCACGGGCTGTCCGCTTCGCTGTCCGCCCTTCGACTGCTGACCTCTGAACTGACGGCCATCGTCACCGTAGCGGACGACGGCGGGTCCTCCGGGCGCCTGCGGGAGGAGTACGGTGTCCTCCCGCCCGGCGACCTGCGCATGGCGCTCACGGCACTGTGTGACGACACTGACTGGGGCCGGACCTGGCGGGACGTCATGCAGCACCGCTTCCGTCCGGGTGCCGGCCGTGGCGGTTCGCTCGACGACCACGCGATGGGCAACCTGCTGATTGTCACCCTCTGGGAACTGCTGGGCGACACGGTGGGCGGCCTCAAATGGGCCGGCGCCCTGCTGGGTGCCCGCGGGCAGGTCCTTCCCATGTCCAGCGTGCCGCTCACCATCGAAGGGGATGTACGGGTGCCCGGTCCTGACGGCACCTACACGCTGGAGACGGTCTCAGGACAGGCCAAGTGCGCGGTGGCGGGTTCGCTGGAGAGCGTGCGGCTCCTGCCGGAGTCGGCGCACGCCTGCGTCGAGGCCCTCACGGCCATTGAGCTGGCCGACTGGGTCATCCTGGGGCCCGGGTCCTGGTACACGTCCGTGCTGCCGCACCTGCTGCTGCCCGAGATGCGCCAGGCGCTCTCTGATACGCCGGCCAAGCGGTGCCTCACCATGAACCTGGCCACGGACACCAAGGAGACCTCCGGGATGTCCGCCGCCGACCACCTGCACGTGCTGCGGAGCTATGCCCCCGACTTCAGTATCGACGTCGTGCTGGCGGACCCGGTGTCCGTGCCGGACGTCGAGGAGTTCAAACGGGCCGCGGGGATGCTCGGTGCCGAGGTGGTGTTGGGTAAAGTAGGGGCGTCGAGCCGCCGACCGATCCATGACCCCCTGCGTCTGGCAACGGCGTACCACGATATTTTCGGGAACAGTTAGGAAGGTGCCATGGCACTGACATCATCAGTCAAGGAAGAACTGTCCCGCCTGGACATTAAGAAGTCCTCGGTCCGCAAGGCTGAAGTCTCTGCAATGCTGCGATTCGCCGGCGGACTCCACATCATTTCGGGCCGCATCGTGATCGAGGCGGAGGTGGACCTCGCGTCCACAGCACGCCGGCTCCGGGCCGCGATCGCCGAGGTCTACGGCCACCAGAGCGAGATCATCGTCGTCTCCGGCGGCGGACTCCGGCGCGGCAACCGGTATGTGGTGCGGGTGGTGCGTGACGGCGAAGCCCTGGCCCGCCAGACCGGACTGCTGGACGCCCGCGGCCGCCCTGTGCGAGGCTTGCCGTCGGCAGTGGTCAACGGTTCCGCCGCCGACGCCGAAGCCGTGTGGCGCGGCGCCTTCCTGGCCCACGGATCGCTCACGGAGCCGGGCCGCTCCTCGGCCATGGAAGTGACGTGTCCGGGGCCCGAATCGGCGCTGGCACTGGTGGGCGCGGCCCGCCGCCTCGGCATCCAGGCCAAGGCCCGTGAAGTCAGGGGAGTGGACCGGGTGGTCATCCGGGACGGCGACACCATCGCAGCCCTGCTCACCCGGATGGGCGCACACGACGCGCTGATGGTCTGGGAAGAACGCCGCATGCGTAAAGAGGTGCGGGCCACGGCCAACAGGCTGGCCAACTTCGACGACGCCAACCTGCGCCGCTCGGCCCAGGCCGCAGTTGCCGCAGGGGCGAGGGTGGACCGCGCCCTGGAGATCCTCGGTGACGATGTGCCGGACCACCTGAAGTATGCCGGCGAGCTGCGCGTGGCCCACAAGCAGGCCAGCCTGGACGAACTTGGCCGCCTGGCGGATCCGCCCATGACCAAGGATGCGATAGCGGGGAGGATCCGCAGGCTCCTGGCGATGGCGGACAAGCGTGCCCTGGATCTGGGCATTCCCGGCACCGAAGCCAATGTGACGCCGGAAATGCTGGACGAGTAACGGCGCCCCTAGAATCGAGACCGGGTAACGGAAACCCGATAGATTTCCGGGTGACCAGTCATCCGGATGCACAATCCGAGAGTTACCAAACCGGACAACCTGTCCACGACATTGGAGGATTTTGTGACCGAGTACGTACTGCCTGAACTCAGCTACGACTACGCAGCGCTGGAGCCCCACATCTCCGCACGCATCATGGAGCTGCACCACAGCAAGCACCACGCAGCCTATGTGACCGGCGCCAACAACGCGCTGGCCCAGCTGGCTGAGGCACGCGAAAAGGGCGACTTCGCCAACATCAACCGCCTTTCAAAGGACCTGGCCTTCCACACCGGCGGCCACGTCAACCACTCCGTGTTCTGGAACAACCTGTCCCCGGACGGCGGCGACAAGCCCGAGGGCGAGCTGGCCGCAGCCATCGACGATGCCTTCGGTTCCTTTGACGCCTTCCGTGCGCAGTTCAGCGCTGCCGCGCTGGGCCTGCAGGGTTCGGGCTGGGGCTTCCTGGCGTACGAGCCCATCGGCGGCAACCTCGTCATCGAGCAGCTTTACGATCAGCAGGGCAACGTTGCGCTGGGCACCACTCCGCTGCTGATGCTCGACATGTGGGAGCACGCTTTCTACCTGGACTACGTCAACGTCAAGGCTGACTACGTCAAGGCGTTCTGGAACATCGTTAACTGGGCCGACGTCGCCAAGCGCTTCGACGGTGCACGCAAGAACGCCACGGGCCTCATTACCCTGTAATGCTGCTCCCGTTCATGCCGCCGCAGGCGTGACGTGGCAGACATGCCCCTGTAACAAACTTCACATTTAGCCCGTTTCGGCCCGAATCGTGGAAGGTCGGCCCCCGCACTTGCGGGGGCCGACCTACTTAAACGTAAGATGGATCACGGAAGGCGGTTAGCCTTCAGCAATGTGGCTGGTCGCCCTCCGATCTGGTAATCATCTCTGCCCAATGGCGTGCGGGATCTGTTAGTTGGCTTGAACGCCCGCTCAACTAGTTGTGCTTCTACAAGCACCAAGGAGACTGAAAAAGTGACGACCCGTATTGGTATCAACGGCTTTGGCCGTATCGGCCGCAACTACTTCCGCGCAGCACTCGCACAGGGCGCTGACCTCGAGATCGTTGCAGTCAACGACCTCACCAGCCCCGAGGCCCTGGCCCATCTCTTCAAGTACGACTCCGTGGGCGGGCGCCTGAAGGAGAGCATCGAGGTCAAGGACGGCAACATCGTCGTCAACGGCAACGTCGTTAAGGTCCTCGCCGAGCGCGACCCCGCCAACCTCCCCTGGGGCGAGCTCGGTGTTGACATCGTCATCGAGTCCACCGGCTTCTTCACCAAGGCTGCAGCTGCCAGGAAGCACATCGAGGCAGGCGCCAAGAAGGTCCTGATCTCCGCCCCGGCCTCGGATGAGGACATCACCATCGTGATGGGCGTGAACCACGAGCTCTACGACAACGCCACGCACCACATCATTTCCAACGCTTCCTGCACCACGAACTGCCTCGGCCCGCTGGCCAAGGTGGTCAACGACGAGTTCGGCATCGAGCGCGGCCTCATGACCACGGTCCACGCCTACACGGCCGACCAGAACCTGCAGGACGGCCCGCACAACGACCTCCGTCGCGCCCGCGCCGCCGCCATCAACATGGTGCCCACCTCCACCGGTGCGGCCAAGGCAATCGGCCTGGTGCTCCCGGAGCTCAAGGGCAAGCTGGACGGCTACGCCATCCGCGTACCGGTCCCCACCGGTTCGGCCACCGACCTCACGGTCACCGTTTCCCGGGAGACCACCGTTGAGGAAGTCAACGCTGCACTGAAGAAGGCGTCTGAGTCCGAGGCACTCCAGGGCTTCCTGACGTACACGGATGAGCCGATCGTCTCCTCCGACATCGTCGGCGACCCGGCTTCCTCGATCTTCGACTCCGGTCTCACCAAGGTCATCGGCAACCAGGTCAAGGTTGTTTCCTGGTATGACAACGAATGGGGCTACTCCAACCGCCTGGTCGACCTCACGGAGCTCGTCGCATCCAAGCTGGGCTAGGGTTAGACACATGACATTCCACACCCTCAACGAACTGATCGCTGATGGTGTCCGCGGGCGGTACATTCTGGTCAGAAGTGACCTGAATGTGCCGCTCGACGGCTCTGAAGTGACTGACGATGGCCGCATCAAGGCCTCCCTGCCAGTCCTGACGAAGCTCACGGACGCCGGTGCCCGCGTGCTGGTCACAGCCCACCTCGGCCGCCCCAAGGGCGCCCCGGAAGATAAATACTCCCTCAAGCCTGCCGCCACGCGGCTTGCTGAACTGGCCTCCTTCAAGGTCACCCTGGCCGGAGACACCGTCGGTGCGTCGGCTCAGGAGCTTGCCGCTGCGCTGCAGGACGGCGAAGCGCTGATCCTTGAAAACGTCCGCTTCGATGCCCGTGAGACCAGCAAGGACGACGCCGAGCGCGGCGCCTTCGCGGACGAACTGGTGGCGTTGACGGGGGAGAACGGTGCATTTGTGGATGACGCCTTTGGCGCCGTCCACCGCAAGCACGCCAGCGTGTACGACGTCGCCACGCGGCTGCCGTCGTACCAGGGCGACCTCGTGCACACCGAAGTCGAGGTGCTGCGCAAGCTCACCACGGAAACCCAGCGGCCTTATGTCGTGGTGCTCGGCGGCTCGAAGGTTTCGGACAAGCTTGCTGTTATCGACAACCTGATCGGCAAGGCGGACACCATCCTGGTGGGCGGCGGCATGCTGTTCACGTTCCTCGCGGCTGAGGGCCACAAGGTGGCCGGCAGCCTCCTGGAAGAAGACCAGATCCCCGTAGTGCAGGAGTACCTGAAGCGGGCGGCGGACGCAGGCACCGAGTTCATCGTGCCCACCGACGTTGTGGTCGCGGCCAAGTTCGCTGCGGACGCTGACCACGAGACGGTCAGCGCTGACGCCATCGAAGGCAGCAGCTTCGGCGCGCAGGGCATCGGCCTGGACATTGGACCCGAATCGGCGGCTGCATTTGCGGCCCGGATCAAGGGTGCCAAGACTGTGTTCTGGAACGGCCCCATGGGTGTATTCGAATTCGAAGCCTTCTCCGGCGGCACCCGTGCCATCGCCCAGGCTCTCACCGAAGCGGATGCCTTCACCGTGGTCGGCGGGGGCGATTCCGCCGCTGCAGTGCGCACGCTGGGCTTCGCTGACGACCAGTTCGGCCACATCTCCACGGGTGGCGGCGCCAGCCTCGAGTACCTCGAAGGCAAAGAACTCCCGGGCCTTAGCGTCCTCGACCGCTAGATCCTCCAGCCGGCAGGGCACCCTACTGAAACAGTCGGGGGCCCTGCCGGCTGTTCACATCACAAGCATTTTTGGAGAACACGTGACTACGTCAACGAATGGCAAGTTCGACCGCACGCCCCTCATTGCCGGCAACTGGAAGATGAACATGGACCATGTCCAGGGCATCACGCTGCTGCAGAAGCTGGCATGGACCCTGTCCGATGCCAAGCACGACTACAGCCGAGCTGAAGTTGCTGTCTTCCCCCCCTTTACCGACCTCCGCGGCGTCCAGACCCTGGTCCAGGGCGATGAACTGGAAGTTGTCTACGGGGGCCAGGACCTCTCGCAGTTCGATTCCGGCGCCTACACGGGTGACATCTCGGGCCAGTTCCTGAGCAAGCTGGGCTGCAAGTATGTGCTGGTGGGACACAGCGAACGCCGCACCATCCACAACGAGTCCGACGACGTCCTCAACGCGAAGGTGAAGGCTGCCTTCCGCCACGGGGTCACCCCGGTGCTCTGCGTCGGGGAGGGACTTGAGATCCGGCAGGCCGGGACGCACGTCCAGCACACCCTTGACCAGCTGCGCACCGACGTCGAAGGCCTCAGCGCCGAAGACGCGGCCGAGCTCGTGGTCGCCTACGAACCCGTCTGGGCCATCGGCACCGGCGAGGTGGCAGGTCCGGAGGACGCGCAGGAAATGTGCGCCGCCATCCGCGCCGAACTCGCCACCCTGTTTGGCGATGAGGTTGCCGCCAAGGTCCGCCTGCTCTACGGTGGCTCGGTCAAGGCCAACAACGCAGCGGCCATCCTGAACGAGCGCGACGTCGACGGCGTGTTGGTGGGCGGGGCCAGCCTCGATCCTGCTGAGTTTGCTAATATTGTCAGGTTCGAGAGTCACCTGCTGACGGATTAGTCCGGACACAGGCGTGACCCCCGCAATCATCAACTTCTGAAAGGCCGTCGTGGACGTTCTTCATGTCATTCTGCAGATCCTCCTGGGCATCACCAGCCTCCTGCTGACGCTGCTCATCCTGCTCCACAAGGGACGGGGCGGCGGTCTGTCGGACATGTTCGGCGGAGGCATGAGTTCCGGCCTCAGCTCGTCCGGGGTGGCGGAACGGAACCTCAACAGGTTCACGGTCATCCTCGGCGTCACGTGGGGCGTTGTCATCATCGCGCTCGGTCTGCTGATGCGCTTCTCCGGGGGCGGCGACTCCTAGCATTCCGCCCGAAACAGATCGGGGACCGGGAGTTTTCCCGAAATTTACACTCCCGGTACTAACGGCCCTGCCGCCGTCGGGAACTCCGCACTAAACTGTGGCTGTTGGCGTCCAACAACCGGTCAGTCGAGTAGCCAGGAGTTCCCGATGGTGCATGCTGCTTCAGGGTTCCGGGGAACCCGTGTTGGGGTGGCCGAAGGGTCAGCCCCCAGAATCCAGCCAAACGACGTTGTCGGTGAACGCTTGCCGCGTATTCGTGTCTCCTATTGGTGCGCCAAAGGACACGAGACGCGGCCAGTTTTCCTTAAGCTCCCGGAAGACCAGATCCCCGTAGTCTGGGACTGCCGCCGTTGCGGCGGTCCGGCGTCGCGCGATGAGACCCGGGTAGAGGTCCCGCGCCATGCCGAAGAGGGCTACAAGAGCCACCTTGAGTACGTTAAAGAGCGGCGCTCCAGCCAGGACGCCGAAGACGTACTGGCTGGAGCGCTGGAACGGCTACGAGCCCGCGGAACCCTTTCGGACTAGCTGCTCGGGAACCCTGGAGGCTGCATTCTCATCGATCAGCCACAGCGTCTGTGAGCGCCCCCTTGGCCCTGCCGCCGGGACCTGTACGGGGTTTGCACCCGCCAGGGCGAGCCCCACGGCGCCGGCCTTGTCCTCGCCCGCAACCACCATCCACACTTCACTTGCGGTGTTGATGGCGGGCAATGTCAGGGAAATCCGTTCAGGCGGCGGTTTGGGCGAGTTCCTGACCCCCACCACCGTGAGCTCCTTTTCCCGGATTCCCGCCTGTTCCGGGAAGAGCGAAGCCACATGGGCGTCCGGGCCTACGCCAAGAAGGACCACGTCGAACCTGGGCAGTGTCCCCGGGTTCTCGGGACGGTCGTCGGACATGTCCGCGGCATGCTCCGCCGCGGCTGCCTCGGCGAGACGGCGCGCGTAATCGGCCGCAGCGTCCTCCGGACTGTCGAAGTCGTCCGTGGACCCCGGCAGGTTCACACGTTCCGGGTCCACTGAGATGCGGGACAGCAGGGCGTCGTGGGCCTGGAGGGTGTTGCGGTCGCTGTCAGTGCTGCCGACGAAGCGCTCGTCGCCCCACCAGAAGTTTACTTTGGACCAGTTCACTGCCGGAGCCGCCGCGGAGTCAGCAACCGCCTTGAGGGTTCCGATTCCCACAGTGCCGCCCGTGAGCACCACCGTTGCCTCACCGTGTTTGTCCTGGACGTCCACGAGCTTGGTGATAAGCCGTGCCGCAATGGCAGCCATCAGTACGGATGAGTCAGGGTGGATGCTTACTCTGGGATCAGCGCTCACTGGGACGGACACTCCTTAGATTTGTACGGGGCAGTCCAATAGTAATCACTTCGCCGAACACTTCGTCGGGATCCAGGCGCCGGAGTTCTTCGGCGAGGCAGTCCCGCAGGCTCCGGCGCGGCAGCGAGATACGCTGCGCCGGCTGGCCCGGCTGGGTCAGCTCGGCCACGGACAGACCAGGGCGGAACAGCTGGACGTCACCGCTGGCACGGCTCAGCCGCACCCGGCGGATACCGGTCCCGGCAGGGTCGGCCACGATGGTCACGGGGGCGTCCAGTGCCAGCGTCAGCCATGCTGCGAGGAGCAGCGTGCTGGGGGAGTCCGAGGCGCCTTCCACGGCCACGGCCGTGACGGGAGACGGGTCCACCTGGTCAAGCACTGCGGCCAGCTGGATCCGCCAGTTGGTCAGGCGGGTCCAGGCGAGGTCGGTGTCCCCGGCCTTGTACGTGTTCCGGATGTTGTCCAGGGCCCGCTGCGGGTCCTCCTCGTTGGCCGAGTCGGTGATCCGGCGGTGGGCTATGCGGCCGATGGACGTATCACAGGCGCTCTTCGGCGCGCCGTGCGGCCACCAAGCCACAATCGGTGCGTCGGGGAGCAGCAGTGCCGCCACCAGGGACTCGCTTTCCTCGGCGAGCTCGCCGTAGCCGCGCAGGACGATCACTTCGGACGCGCCGGCGTCGCCGCCCACCCGGATCTGGGCATCCAGCCGGGTGGGAGCCGTGGCTCCGGCGTCGGCGAGGACGATGATCCGGCAGGGGTGTTCCCGGCTGGCTTCGTTGGCCGCTTCAATGGCCTCTTCCTCGAGCCCGGACTTGGTGACCACCACAAGGGTCAGCACCCGTCCGAGCGCGATCACGCCGCCCTGCTCGCGCAGGGACATGATCTTCTTGGAGATGGCGGAGGTTGTTGTATCGGGAAGATCTACGATCATGGCCTTCTCCAGGTTCGTCCGTCGCGGGCAAGCAGCTCGTCTGCCGAGGCAGGGCCCCAGCTTCCGGGGGCGTAGGGCTCCGGCTGTTCGTCCAGGCTTGCCCAGTATTCTTCAAAGGGATCCAGGATCTTCCAGGACAGTTCAACTTCCTGGTGCCGCGGAAACAGCGGCGGTTCGCCCAGCAGCACGTCCAGGATGAGCCGTTCATACGCTTCGGGGCTGGATTCAGTGAACGAGTGCCCGTAGCCGAAGTCCATCGTGACGTCGCGGACTTCCATCTGGGTTCCCGGCACTTTGGATCCGAACCGGATGGTTGCACCCTCGTCAGGCTGCACCCGGATGACCACGGCGTTCTGGCCGAAGTCGTCCTCGCCGTGATCGCGGAACAGCAGGTTGGGCGCCCGCTTGAAGACGACGGCGATTTCCGTCACGCGGCGTCCCAGGCGCTTGCCGGCGCGCAGGTAGAACGGCACACCGGACCAGCGCCGGGTGTGGATGTCCACGCGGACCGCCGCGTAGGTTTCCGTGGTGGAGTCGGCGGGGATGCCTTCCTCCTCCAGGTAACCGAGGACCTGCTCGCCGCCCTGCCAGCCGCCGGCGAACTGGCCGCGCGCCGAATGGGTGGAGAGGTCCTCCGGAAGCTTGACCGCGGCCAGGACCTTTTCCTTCTCCGCGCGGAGGTCATCGGCGTTGAAGGAAATCGGTTCTTCCATGGCCGTGAGCGCCAGAAGCTGGAGCAGGTGGTTCTGGATGACGTCGCGGGCCGCGCCCACGCCGTCGTAATACCCTGCCCGGCCGCCGGTGCCGATGTCCTCGGCCATGGTGATCTGGACGTGGTCAACGTAGTTGGCATTCCAAAGCGGTTCGAACAGCTGGTTGGCGAAGCGCAGCGCCAGGATGTTCTGGACCGTTTCCTTGCCCAGGTAGTGGTCGATCCGGAACACGGCATCCGGCGGGAAGACGGACTCCACGATGTCGTTCAGCTGCCGGGCGGACTCCAGGTCGTGCCCGAACGGCTTCTCGATGACCACCCGGCGCCACTTGTCACCCTCGGCCTGGGCGAGCCCGTGCTTGGACAGCTGACGGCAGACCTGCTCGAAGGCCTTCGGCGGGATGGACAGGTAGAACGCATGGTTGCCGCGGGTGCCGCGCTGCTCGTCCAGTTCATCGATTGTGTCGCCGAGCCGCTCAAAGGCGTCATCGTCGTCGAACTCTCCCTGGACAAAACGGATGCCCTCGGAGAGCTGGTTCCACACGGCCTCGTCAAACGGGGTCCGGGCGTAGGCCATGACCGCAGCCTTCACCTCGGCGGCGAAATCCTCGTTCTCCCACTGCCGCCGGGCGAAGCCCACCAGGGCAAAGCTCGGCGGCAGCAGGCCACGATTAGCCAGGTCATACACGGCAGGCATGAGCTTCTTGCGTGCAAGGTCGCCGGTCACCCCGAAGAGGACCAGCGAGGAGGGGCCGGCGATGCGGTTCAGCCGGCGGTCCCGAGGGTCCCTCAACGGGTTGCGGCCCCGCCCTGCTGACTTCCTGCTGCCGTTTTCAGTTTCTGGCATGGTTGCTTCGGTGCCTTAGCTTTCAGTGTGGGATGCTGCCTGGCCGGCAAGCTCTGAAACAATGTCCTGCAGTTGCTTGACGCCGGCGGCGCGGTCCGTGAGGTGCAGGCGGAGGACGGGACGTCCGTGGTCGCTGAGGACCTGGGCATCACCGGCGGCCTGAGCCGAGATCAGCTCACCGAACGTGAACGGCCGCTCGGGGATGGAGAGGTCGGTGGCGGAGTCGGCCGTGACCTGCAGGAACACACCGATAGCGGGTCCGCCCTTGTGGAACTGCCCGGTGGAGTGCAGGAACCGCGGGCCCCAGCCGAACGTCACCGGACGGCCGCTGACTGCAGCGAGGTGGTCGCGGACGCTTTCGAACGGTGCGTAGGCCAGCCGGTCGAAGTAGGCCTGGACGCTGAGGTAGCTGTCGTCCGCCAGCTGGGCGAGCAGTGCGGACACGGCGGCTGACGCCGTCGAAGCATCTCCCAGCCAGTCCCCGCCGCGGACCTCAATGGCGCCGTCGACGAAATTGGCGGGGGTGGGCTCCGGCTGGGCATCCAGGAGGCCGCGGGCGGCCACCTTGGCGGCCTCGACGTCGGGCTGGTCATAGGGGTTGATGCCCAGCAGGCGTCCGGCAACGGCCGTAGCAAATTCCCACACCATCATCTGGGTTGCCAGGCCGCCGGAAATGGCAACCTCGTTTTCGCCGAGCTGCACGTCGTCGGCGTCGGACGCAACCAGGCGCACCACCAGGACGTCGGGAGCTCCGGAGGTGACCTCCGGTGCCGTGGGGCCGGCCACCACCGGCAGAACACCGGTGCCCAGCTTGCCGGTGGATTCGGCAATGAGCTGTTCGGCCCAGTCCGCGAAGCCGACAATGCCGGATCCGTCTTCTGCGATGACGATCTTGTTGCGCAGCGGGTTGGTGCCGCCGAGGGCAGTGCCCAGGGCGAGACCGATGTTTTCGGCGGCGTCCTCGTTGAGGACCTCGGCTGCCTCTTCGGCTTCATCCAGGAATGCCTGGATGTCCACTCCGGCAAGCCCGCAGGGCACGAGTCCAAAGGCGGTCAGTGCCGAGAAGCGGCCGCCGACGTTGGGGTCTGCATTGAAGACAGCGCGGTAGCCCGCCTCCCGTGAAGCCTTGTCCAGCGGAGAGCCCGGATCGGTCACAATGACAATCCGGCTCTTCGCGTCGATGCCGGCATCGGTGAAAGCCTGCTCGAAGATCCGCCGCTGGGAATCGGTCTCCACGGTGGAGCCTGACTTGGACGAAACAACAATGGCGGTTTCGGCAAGGCGGTCAACCAGTGCAGCACTGACCTGTTCGGGATCGGTGCTGTCCAGCACAGTCAGCTCGACGCCAGCGGTGCCCGCAATGACTTCAGGCGCCAGCGAGGAGCCGCCCATGCCGCAGAGGACGATGCGCGTCACGCCGTCGGCCTTCAGTGCATCGCGGAGTTCCAGGATGCCGCTGACCAGCGGCTGGGAGACGGTGGCCGCCTCGACCCAGCCCAGCCGGATAGCGGATTCCTGCTCTGCGTCCGGACCCCACAAAGTATGGTCTTTCGCGAAGATCCGGGTGGCAACGCGGTCTTCCAGCAGTGCGGGGAGGTGCTGCTCAAGTGCGTCGCGGGCTGCGCCGGTGGCGTCGTAGCTGAGTGTGCTCATGGTGGGTTAGGAGGCCTTCCGTGCGGAGGCCAGCGCGGCTTCGACGTCGCCGAGCAGTTCCTTCCAGCTGGCCACAAACTTGTCGAGGCCTTCGGATTCGAGCAGCGCCACAACGTCGTTGTAGGAGATTCCGAGCGCGTCGAGGGCGTTCAGGGTCGCGTTCGCATCGTTGTAGCCGCGGGTGACGGTGTCACCGGTGACCACGCCGTGGTCGAACGTGGCGTCGAGGGTCTTCTCCGGCATGGTGTTGACCACGCCGGGGGCGACGAGTTCGGTGACGTAGAGGGTGTCCGGGTAGGCCGGGTCCTTCACGCCGGTGGAGGCCCAGAGCGGGCGCTGCGGCAGGGCGCCGGCTTCGGCCAGGAGGGCCCAGCGTTCGGTGGAGAAGAGTTCCTCGTAGACCTGGTAGGCCAGGCGGGCGTTGGCGAGTCCGGCCTTGCCCTTGAGTGCCTTGGCTTCGTCGGTGCCGATGGCGTCGAGGCGCTTGTCGATTTCGGCGTCCACGCGGGACACGAAGAAGGACGCGACCGAGTGGATCTTGGAGAGGTCGTGGCCGTTGCCCTTGGCCTGCTCCAGCCCGGACTGGAAGGCGTTGATGACGGCGCGATAGCGCTCGAGCGAGAAGATCAGGGTCACGTTGACGCTGATGCCCTCGGCCAGGGTGGCCGTGATGGCTTCGAGGCCTTCGAGGGTTGCCGGGATCTTGATCAGGACGTTGTCCTTGGCGACCTTCTTGTACAGGTGCTTCGCTTCGGCGATGGTGCCGGCGGTGTCCCAGGCGAGGCGGGGATCGACTTCGATGGACACCCGGCCGTCAACGCCCTTGGTGGCCGCGGCGACGGGAGCGAACAGGTCGCAGGCGTCGGCAACGTCGGTGGTGGTGATTTCGAAGACGGTCTCTTCAACGGTGGCGCCGGCTGCTGCCTGGGCGGCGATGACAGAGTCGTAGTCGTGGCCGGTGGTGATGGCGGCGTGGAAGATCGACGGGTTGGTGGTGACGCCAACGACGTTCTTCTCTTCGATGAGCTTGCGGAGGGTGCCGGTCTGCAGGCGGCCGCGGGACAGGTCGTCGAGCCAGATCGAGACGCCGGCGTCGGAAAGCTGCTGGGTGGGGGTAGTCATGTCTAACTCCTTGAAGTCTTGGGTTCCGGGGGACGGGGTCCCCCGGAACCGTGATGGATCAGTTGGAGAGGCCGGCGAGGGATTCCTTCGCCGCGGCGGTGACGGCTTCTGCCGTGATGCCGAATTCCTGGAAGAGGCGCTTGTAGTCGGCGGAAGCGCCGAAGTGCTCCAGGCTGATGGAACGGCCGGCGTCGCCCACAAACTCGCGCCAGCCCAAAGCCAGTCCGGCTTCGACGGAGACGCGTGCCTTCACGGCCGGGGGCAGGACGGCGTCGCGGTAGGCGGCGTCCTGCTTGTTGAACCACTCCACGCACGGCATCGACACCACACGGGTGGGGATGCCTTCGGCCTGGAGCGCTTCGCGGGCGTTCACGGCCAGCTGGACCTCGGAACCGGTGCCGATCAGGATGACCTGGGCGTCAGCGGTCTTGCCGTCCTTGGACGCTTCGGCCAGGACGTAGCCGCCCTTGGCCACACCGGAGACGGCACCGAAGGTGTCGCCTTCTGCTTCGCCTTCGCCGCGGGCGTAGGTGGGGATGTTCTGGCGGGTCAGCACGATCCCGGCAGGGTTCTCGTGGTTTTCCAGCATGACCTTCCAGGCTGCGGCAACCTCGTTCGCGTCACCGGGGCGGACAACGTCCAGACCGGGGATGGCGCGCAGGGAGGCCAGCTGCTCCACCGGCTGGTGGGTGGGGCCGTCTTCGCCCAGGCCGATGGAGTCGTGTGTCCACACGTACAGGGACGGGACACCCATCAGCGCGCCGAGGCGGATGGCCGGGCGCTGGTAGTCGGAGAAGATCAGGAAGGTACCGGAGAACGCCCGGGTCTTCCCATGCAGGGCAATGCCGTTCACGATCGACGCTGCGGCGTGCTCGCGGATGCCGAAGTGCAGCACACGGCCGTACGGGTTGCCCTTCCACGCTCCCGTGGACCGGGATGCGGGGATGAACGAGGGCGAACCCTCGATGGTGGTGTTGTTGGACTCGGCAAGGTCGGCCGAGCCGCCCCACAGTTCCGGCATGACCGGGCCGATCGCGTTCAGGACCTTGCCGGACGCGGCGCGGGTGGAGACGTCCTTGCCTGCTTCGAACACCGGCAGGGCGGAATCAAGTTCCACCGGGAGCTTGCGGGCCTCGACCCGTTCGAGCAGCGCGGCTGCTTCGGGGTTGGCGGCCTGCCATGCTTCGAAGGAGTCCTGCCATTCGGTGCGGACCGCGGCACCGCGGTCAACAACGGCGCGGGCGTGGGCCAGGACTTCCTCGTCGACCTCGAAGGTCTTCGCGGCGTCAAAGCCCAGCACGTTCTTCAGTGCGGCAACTTCCTCAGCGCCCAGGGCCGAACCGTGGATCTTGCCGGTGTTCTGCTTCTTCGGAGCCGGGAAGCCGATGATGGTGCGCAGCGACACGATGGAGGGCTTGGACGTCTCGGCCTTCGCGGCGATCAGGGCGGCGTACAGTTCCTGGACGTCTTCCTTGTATTCGCCGGTCTTGGTCCAGTCCACGCGCTGGACGTGCCAGCCGTAGGCCTCGTACCGCTTGAGGACATCCTCGGTGAACGCAACGTCGGTGTCATCTTCAATGGAGATGTGGTTCTCGTCGTAGACCACCACGAGGTTGCCGAGTTCCTGGTGGCCGGCCAGCGAGGAAGCCTCGGAGGTCACGCCTTCCTGGAGGTCGCCGTCGGAGGCAATGACCCAGATGGTGTGGTCGAACGGGGACTCGCCGGCGGGAGCGTCGGCGTCGAACAGGCCGCGCTGGCGGCGCTGGGAGTACGCGAACCCGACCGAGGACGCCAGGCCCTGGCCCAGCGGTCCGGTGGTGATTTCCACACCGGCGGTGTGCTTGTACTCCGGGTGCCCCGGTGTCAGCGAATCCCAGGTCCGCAGCGCCTTCAGGTCCTTCAGTTCCAGGCCGTAGCCGGAGAGGAAGAGCTGGATGTACAGCGTCAGGGACGTGTGGCCGGGGGAGAGGATGAACCGGTCACGGCCGATCCAGTCCGGGTTCTTCGGGTCGTGGCGCATCAGCTTCTGGAAGAGAAGGTACGCTGCCGGGGCGAGGCTCATCGCGGTGCCCGGGTGGCCGTTTCCTACTTTTTCGACCGCGTCCGCGGCCAGAATGCGTGCCGTATCAACGGCTCGCTGGTCCAAACTGGTCCATGACAGTTCTTGCTCTTCCAAATGTGGCACGAAAACCGGGCCCCTCTCTGTGCTGACGGCAGGTGGTACGAACAGGCCGTGGCGGGGGCACACATAATGGCGCCCGCTGCGGTTAGTACCAGCCGTTCACCATTGAAACGTTGATCTTCATTCAGTCGCGTCCGAGATTCCGGGAATGCGCATTCCATCGGCATTCCTTGCGTGCTGATCTGCAGACAGCTTAGCCCCATTCCAAGGGCTGGTCAGCGTGTATCTCACTAAGTGGACTGAATTTTCCTTATATGAATCACCCCGTCGTGCAGCGGCCGTGAGGATGGGTTAACGTGCCGGAATCATGGAGGCATTGGAGTCCTGAGAGCCACGGTATGATATTCGGAGGCCACCGCCGGAAGGAGCGGGCCCGTTTTTGGGCCGCCGCCGCTGCGAGAACCAGCCGGACTGAACAGCCAGACAGAACAGAGTGACTGCCACCGTGAGCACAACAGATACGCCGCTGAACGCCTCCCGGCTCCCCGGAAAGATCGGGATAGCCCGCAAAGCCAAGGCGTACCTTGCCCTCACGAAACCGCGGGTCATCGAACTGCTCCTTGTGAGCACGCTGCCCACCATGATCTACGCCGAACGCGGATTCCCCTCCATCGGGCTGATCCTTGCGACGCTCGTGGGGGGAGCGTTTGCTGCCGGCAGTGCCGGCGCCTTCAACTGCTACCTCGACCGTGACATCGACAAACTGATGCACCGCACCGAGAACCGCCCCCTGGTGACCGGCGAAGTGACCCCGCGCGAGGCCCTGGTGTTCTCCTGGCTTCTAGGTGCCGCCGCCATCGCGATTCTTTGGTTTGGCGCCAACCCGCTGTCCGCCTGGCTGGGCCTCGGGGCGATCGTCTTCTACGTGGTCATTTACACCATGATCCTTAAGCGCCGCACCGCTCAGAACATTGTCTGGGGCGGAGCGGCGGGATGCTTCCCGGTGCTGATCGCCTGGGCCGCCGTCACCAACACGGTCGAGTGGCCGGCGATCGTCCTGTTCATGGTGATCTTCCTGTGGACGCCGCCGCACTACTGGCCGCTGTCCATGCGTTACGGCGAGGACTACCGCAACGCCAACGTCCCGATGCTCGGCGCAATCGCCGGGGCAAAGGTCGTCTCGGTCCAGGTAGTCCTGTACGCCTGGGCCATGGTGGCGTGCTCGCTGCTGCTGGTCCCCGCCGGCGGGGCGGGCTGGGTCTACACCGTCACTGCCGTGGCCGCAGGTGCCTGGTTCCTCTATGAATCGCACGCCCTCTACAACCGGGCCCAGGGTGGCGACGTCTCCAACAAGGGCGCCATGAAGGTCTTCCACGGTTCCATCAGCTACCTGACGCTGCTCTTCATCGCCCTGGCCGTCGACCCCTTCGTGGGTTCGGCCATCATGGGCTAACTAGCGCTTCTAAACCCGGACGCTCTCTCACTCCCTGGGGCTTAAACCCGGACGCTCTCTCACTCCGTGTCGCTTAAACCCGGACGCTCTCTCACCTTG
>NZ_JBBLYW010000012.1:0-2034 GCF_037911235.1 Arthrobacter oryzae | reverse complement strand
GAAACCAGCCACACCCAACAACCACACCCCCCAAAGGAAGTGCCATCATCACGCGCAGCCAGATCCAGGTTCATATTCTTGGAAATTGCTTCTTATAAAAGATGCTCGCGTCCACTATGTAGTTCTCAAACAACAACCCCGTACCACACACCCCACACACACAACCCGCAAAGGGGCCGATACATGCATGATCGGTGCAGCCAGGAAACCAGAAACAAACAAGTACCAGGATCAACCCCGCAAAGGGAAGACCCCGGCCCTGTTGCCTCAGGACCCAACAGTGTGCCAAACACTAAACCGCTCATCCCCCGTCCGCACCGTTCCAGGACACTCACCCCTCCACAAGGAAGGAACAAAACATCCGTACTGGGTGCCGGCAGGAAACCGGCGGCCGCTATCTGCTGATATTCCACCCGTGAGCACCCGCCGCAGAACAATCGTCTGCGCAACGGGCGTACTCCTGACAAACCCTCCACACTCACATACATGAGGCAAGGCGTTTGTAGGTGCTCCTTAGAAAGGAGGTGATCCAGCCGCACCTTCCGGTACGGCTACCTTGTTACGACTTAGTCCCAATCGCCAGTCCCACCTTCGACAGCTCCCTCCCACAAGGGGTTAGGCCACCGGCTTCGGGTGTTACCAACTTTCGTGACTTGACGGGCGGTGTGTACAAGGCCCGGGAACGTATTCACCGCAGCGTTGCTGATCTGCGATTACTAGCGACTCCGACTTCATGGGGTCGAGTTGCAGACCCCAATCCGAACTGAGACCGGCTTTTTGGGATTAGCTCCACCTCACAGTATCGCAACCCTTTGTACCGGCCATTGTAGCATGCGTGAAGCCCAAGACATAAGGGGCATGATGATTTGACGTCGTCCCCACCTTCCTCCGAGTTGACCCCGGCAGTCTCCCATGAGTCCCCGCCATTACGCGCTGGCAACATGGAACGAGGGTTGCGCTCGTTGCGGGACTTAACCCAACATCTCACGACACGAGCTGACGACAACCATGCACCACCTGTGAACCGGCCCCAAAGGGGAAGGACTGTTTCCAGCCCGGTCCGGCCCATGTCAAGCCTTGGTAAGGTTCTTCGCGTTGCATCGAATTAATCCGCATGCTCCGCCGCTTGTGCGGGCCCCCGTCAATTCCTTTGAGTTTTAGCCTTGCGGCCGTACTCCCCAGGCGGGGCACTTAATGCGTTAGCTACGGCGCGGAAAACGTGGAATGTCCCCCACACCTAGTGCCCAACGTTTACGGCATGGACTACCAGGGTATCTAATCCTGTTCGCTCCCCATGCTTTCGCTCCTCAGCGTCAGTTAATGCCCAGAGACCTGCCTTCGCCATCGGTGTTCCTCCTGATATCTGCGCATTTCACCGCTACACCAGGAATTCCAGTCTCCCCTACATCACTCTAGTCTGCCCGTACCCACCGCAGATCCGGAGTTGAGCCCCGGACTTTCACGGCAGACGCGACAAACCGCCTACGAGCTCTTTACGCCCAATAATTCCGGATAACGCTTGCGCCCTACGTATTACCGCGGCTGCTGGCACGTAGTTAGCCGGCGCTTCTTCTGCAGGTACCGTCACTTTCGCTTCTTCCCTACTGAAAGAGGTTTACAACCCGAAGGCCGTCATCCCTCACGCGGCGTCGCTGCATCAGGCTTGCGCCCATTGTGCAATATTCCCCACTGCTGCCTCCCGTAGGAGTCTGGGCCGTGTCTCAGTCCCAGTGTGGCCGGTCACCCTCTCAGGCCGGCTACCCGTCGTCGCCTTGGTGAGCCATTACCTCACCAACAAGCTGATAGGCCGCGAGTCCATCCAAAACCACAAAAAGCTTTCCACCCCCCACCATGCGATGAGGAGTCATATCCGGTATTAGACCCAGTTTCCCAGGCTTATCCCAGAGTTAAGGGCAGGTTACTCACGTGTTACTCACCCGTTCGCCACTAATCCCCGGTGCAAGCACCGGATCATCGTTCGACTTGCATGTGTTAAGCACGCCGCCAGCGTTCATCCTGAGCCAGGATCAAACT
>NZ_JBBLYW010000011.1:0-92778 GCF_037911235.1 Arthrobacter oryzae | reverse complement strand
TGGTCCCTGCCAGACTTCAGTCATGGAAGGCAACTGGGGGCCGGGAGAGGCTCCGGACGAGACAGGCCGCGGGATCACGGTTAGGGACCTCATTGGTCTCTTGGCCGCGATCCGCCCCTGCAACGACAGCGCCGCCCTGATTGACCAGCTACGGGATCTGGAAGATCTAAAGTCGGCCGCTGCCGCGATGCAGGCCCGCGACTCGGTCGCGTTCGATGTCCAGCAGCGCTGCGCCCAGACTGAGGCCGGGCTTCCGGCAGATGAACTCGGCAAAGGCGTCGCCGCCCAGATCGCTTTGGCCCGTGGTGAATCGCCCGCCCGCGGCGGACGCTTGCTCGGCATGGCGAAAGCCCTGGTGACGGAGATGCCCCACACCCTGGCGGCCCTCAGGACCGGGCAGCTCAATGAGTGGCGCGCCACGCTGCTGGTGAAGGAAACCGCCTGCCTGTCCGCGGCGGACCGGTGCGCCGTTGATGAACAGCTCGCCGCAGACACCGGTACCCTGGCCGGCGCCGGCGACCGGACGATTATCACGGCAGCGCGGACAGCGGCCTATCGGCTGGACCCTCACTCCGTGGTCAACCGTGCCCGCAACGCCGTTGCCGACCGGCACGTGAGCCTTCGTCCGGCTCCGGATACCATGTGCTATTTGACCGCGCTGCTCCCGGTTACTGCCGGCGTAGCCGTCCACGCCGCGCTCACGCGGCAGGCGGACACCCTGCGCTCGGCAGGAGACACCCGCTCCCGCGGACAGATCATGGCCGACGACCTCGTCGACCGGATCTCGGGCACCCCCGGGGGGATCAGCGGCATCGAGATCCAGCTCGTGATGACCGACCGCGCCCTCTTCCAAAGGGACAGCGAACCGGCGCGCTTGCCCGGGTACGGAGTCGTCCCTGCAGGCTGGGCCAGGGCGGCGGTTGCAGGGTTGCAGCAAGGTGGGGGCGGCCAGTGTGACGCGGCGTTGACTACCTGGCTGCGCAGGCTCTACACCGCCCCGGGGACGGGGGAGCTGGTGGCGATGGATTCCCGTGCCAGGATCTTCCCGGACGGGCTGCGCCGTTTCATCCAAGCCCGGGATGACACATGCCGCACGCCCTACTGCGATGCGCCGATCCGCCACCACGACCACATTGTTGCGTGGCACCACGGAGGACCCACCAGCCACAGCAACGGCAGCGGGCTCTGCGAATCCTGTAACTACGCCAAAGAATCTCCCGGTTGGCATACCGAACCAAGGCCTGGGCCACGGCACACCCTGCAGGTCCAGACTCCGACCGGGCACACGTACCGGTCGACCGCCCCGCCGCTGCCCGGGACATCATCACCCGGCGCGCCAGCGCCGCTGAGCCGCCGCCAGAGACGCGAGCTTCTCCACCGCGTCAAGATTCTGAAACGCACACGCCTCAGCCCACTGGCAGCCTGAAGAAACAGGCGAGCGTGAAGCAGCGGGCCAGCCTCCAGAAACGGCCCAGCAGGAGTCGGTGCGGCGGCTGCTATGCGACGGCGACTAACCGTTCATGATCTCGTCGCGCCGGGCCATGTATTCCTCCATGGCGATTTCGCCGTTGCTGTACTGCTGGTCGAGCTCTGCCAGCTTCCGCGCGCGGTAACCCTGGGGGGCCGACGGCAACGGGGGAGTTGCCGGGGCCGACGGCTGCTGCTGCGGTTCCTGGCGTGACTGGTTGGCTGGATACGAGGGGCTGTCCTCGTAGGGGACCTGTCCCGGGGCGCCCGGAGCCGGGTAACCCGGATTTTGGTAGCTGGAGTCCTGGTACCCGGGGTTCTGGTAACCAGGGGCCGGGAAGCGGGGGTCCTGATACGGCTGGTCGAGCGGGGGCTGCTGCCCGCGGCCGAGCTGCCGGAAGCCACCGCCGAAGTAGTCCTGCTGGGTGTAGCCGTCACGCGGCTGGTTATTGGGGCGCCCTGGCTGCTGGCCCGGGAACTGCCCGGGAAACTGGCCCGGGTACTGTCCATTGAAATCCTGGTTCTGGTTCCTGGCAACGCGCTTCCGGTACATGCGCATGGCGAAGGGAATCAGGAACGACAGGACGATGATCCAGAAGAACACGTTGTTCACGGGGGAGGGCCTCTCAGAAGTGTCCTTTCAGTTTAACCCCCGCCCTCACCGCGGGCACTCCCAGGAACGTCCCGTACCCGGCAATCGCCTCATCAATCGCGCGGTTGCCGGCAGGTCCGGGATCCTGCTCCGTGCGGATGACCAGCTCACAGCGTCCAGCAGCAAGGACATGACGCCAGGAGCCGATCATCCTGCCATCCCTGAGCACCACATGCATCGGGGTGTCGCCGTCAGGACGGGCCGGGGCGGTGCCACCCAGGAAATAACGAGACTGGGAATAGCCCATGATGTATTCGTCGTAGCACTGGACCAGGTCGATCCGGGGTTGCCCTCCGAACTCCACATCAGGCCCGGCAGTCCCGTCGCCGGCGGGACAGAAGTGGAAGTCCAGACCGTCCAGCACGGTAGTTTCGAGCACGCCGGGATCGGCTTCCAGCGACCGGCCGAGTCCCAGCCGGACGTCCGCGATCGTGAGCCCGGACCAGTCGGCACAGTCCTTGACTGTGGCCGGTCCGCGGCTGCGGAAATAGCGGCGGACGAGTTCCGCCAGCGCCGCGGGACGGTCGGCGGGGTCTCCCGTTAACGCAGGGACCCGTTCCTCGAAAAGCGCGTAGGTCTGCTTCAGCGCGCCGCTGGTGCTGCGCACGGGTGTGCCGCTGGCCAGGACGCCACTGATCTCCGCATGCATGATCAGGTACGCGAGCCCCAGGCCTTTGGCCTCGAATCCGTGACGCTGCAGTTCCCCAGCGAGCTCCTCGCGGGTTTTGTGGGCGCCGCCGGCCACTGCCGCGCCCAGGACCCGGGCGCTCCGGGACGCCGCGTCGGCATCGATGCCCGTCTGGCGGTAGATCGCCCCGTTCCCCCGGTGCAGCCGGGGCGCGGAGAGCGTCAGCAGCCAGCGAAGGTCATCGCGGTGCACGAAATGCCAGGTGGGCCGCAGGATATGCGTTCGGAGGATCAGGCCGTCGGCCACAGCCTGTTCGACGTCGGCTGCGGAGGCTCCCGCCGTGCGCTGCGCCAGTGACCAGCGGGCATACGCAAATTCCTGCGACTGGACGGCCAGGAGGTTCTTCAGCGCGGCTTCAGCGGAAACTGCGCGGGGAGGACGGAGCTGCTGCTGTCGCAGCCGCTGCCGAACGACGTCGTCGGCGTCCACCCGCGCCCTACCCCCGTTCGGACTCGAATCCCGGCGCTTCGCCCGAGCCCAGCGGCATCCCGGGACCGAACACCGGACCCGGCGTCGGCCGCTTGGCCGTGACGCCGTCGCCGGATGATTGATGGCGCAGCCGGCGGACAACCCAGGGAACGAAGTATTCGCGCGCCCACACCAGGTCTCCGGACCGCGCCTGCCGCCAGCTGCGCTGGGGCAGGGGCTTGGGGGAGAGCGGCTCCAAGGTGTGGTTGATATTGAGCGAATCAAGCACCATCGCCGCGATGGTGTGGTGGCCCAACGGCGAGAAGTGCAACCGGTCCTGGTCCCACATCTGCGGATTACCGAGCTGGCGAAGCGACCACATATCGGCGATGACGGCGTCGTGCCGCGCGGCTACGGTCCGGAGGTTCTCGTTGTAGATGGCGATCTTGCTGCGGACCCTGCCCAGGACGGATGAACCGGTGTCCGGTCCGTTGAACAGCACCACAGTGGCCCCGCCCAAGCTGAGGATGTGCACCACCGAGTCCAGCTTTTCGGCCAGCGCGTCAGGGTCTCCGCCTGGCCGAATGAGGTCGTTGCCTCCGGCCGAAAGCGTCACCAGGTCCGGCTTGAGGGCCAGGCAGGGTGCAAGCTGCTGGTCAACGATTTGTTCGAGGAGGCGTCCGCGCACTGCAAGGTTGGCGTAGGCAAAATCTGTGTGGCCCCGGCTCAATTCTTCGGCCACGCGGTCCGCCCAGCCGCGGTGCCCGCCCGGGCTTCCCGCTTCCGGGTCGCCGATGCCTTCGGTAAACGAGTCACCCATGGCGACGTACCGGCCCCAGGGATGGGCATCAACGGTGTCCTGCGGGTTCGGAATGGCTTCAGTTTCGCTCACGTTTCCATCCTGCCTCGTGCAACCAAAGCTACGCCACCGTAGGTTGTTACCGGGCGGTAACTGCAAGAATGGTTCCATGACTGAAGCCGAAGTTTCCACTGCCCCTGTTGTCCTGTGGTCCACTCCTGACGAAGAGCGCTCGGGGAAACCCCTGCTGGTTCTGCTGCACGGCTACGGTGCGAATGAACAGGACCTGCTCAGCCTGGCGGACCTGTTGCCCGGGGATTTTGCCGTGGTGTCTGTCCGTGCCCCTATTGCCATGGGGCCGGGCTTCACGTGGTTCCCCCTGACGGACTCCGCAGAATATTCACTGGATGCGGTCAAGGACGCCGCCGCCTTTGTGCTTGACTGGCTCGACGGCGTCAAGGACGACCACCCGTCAGTCACGTTGCTCGGGTTCTCAATGGGAATGGCGATGGCCACCACGCTGCTGAGGCAGCGCCCCACGGACTTTGCCGCCGTCGTCGGGCTTTCCGGCTTTGCGGTGAACGCCGGAGGGGATCCCAGTTTCCGCGACGACGAACTGGACGGCTCCGTCCCGCTGTTCTGGGGCCGTGACCAGCAGGACCCCGTCATCACCCAGGACAAGATCGAATACACCATGGGCTGGGTGCGGAAGCACGTGAAGCTGACGAAGGTCCTCTACACGGGGATGTGGCACGGGATCAACCAGCAGGAGATCGGCCACGTTGGCGAATTCCTCACGCACGAGGTGCTGAAGAAGTAGCTCAGGAACCGGAGGGTGTCATGATCCGCACGGTCCGGCCGTTGACGGTGACAGTGTCGCCGTGGTGCAGTTGCCGGCCGCGGCGGTCCTCGATCTCGCCGTTGACCTTGACCAGCCCGTTCTTGATCAGCTCCGTGGCCTCAACGCCATCTTCCACGAGGCTGGCCAGCTTCAGCAGCTGGCCCAGGCGGATCATGTCGTCGCGGATGGGGATGTCTTCGATTTCCGGGGTGCTCATACAGCAATGATGCCTGACGTAAGGTGAATCCAGTGACCCATTCACCCCGTCTCCCACTCATTGCAGGACTGCCGATGGCCGTGGCCGCCGGACTCGCCATCCCCGTCCAGGGCCGGATCAACGGCGCGCTGGGCGCCAGGCTGAACGACGGCATAGCCGCCGCTGTGGTGAGTTTCACCACGGGCCTGGTGGTGATGATCGTGGTGTCGCTGGTCCTCCCGCGGGGACGCCGCGGCTTGGCCCAGATCCTGCCTGCGCTCCGGGAACGCCGTTTTCCGCCGGTCTACGTGATGGCCGGCGGCATCGGCGCCTTCTTTGTTTTTGCCCAGTCCTTCACTGTGGGCCTGCTCGGTGTGGCGCTGTTTACCGTGGCCACGGTCACCGGGCAGACGCTGAGCGGGCTGCTGGTGGACCGGCTCGGCATCGGCCCTGCGGGCAAGAAGTCCGTCACCGGGATCCGGGTCCTCGGCACCGTGCTGACCATCGCAGCCGTCGCGTGGGCGGTGTCCCCGCGGTTTGGCGGTGCCGGCGGGACGGGCGACGGCAGTGCGGACCCGGGCCGGCTGCTCCTTCCGGTGATCCTGCCCGTCCTGGCCGGTTTCCTGATGAGTTTCCAGCAGGCCATGAACGGGACCGCCACCGCGCACTACGGCACGCCCATTGCGGCCACCCTGGTGAACTTCGTCTCCGGCGCCACGGTGCTGTGGCTGGCCTGGCTGATCAAGGTGGCCGTTGCCGGGCCCGGCAACGGACTGCCCCCGGAGTGGTGGTACTACCTCGGCGGCCCGATGGGCTGCGCCTTCATCGGGCTGGGCGCGCTGCTGGTCAGGAGCCTGGGGGTCCTGGTCACCGGACTGGGCATGATTGCCGGCCAGCTGCTGGGTTCGCTGGGCCTGGACCTGGCCTTTCCCGCACCCGGCACGGTGGTTGCCCTGCCCACCGTCCTCGGCACGATCCTGACCCTCGGCGCCATTGTGCTGGCCACGCTTCCATGGCCGCGCGGCGCCCTCAAGGGGCGGCCGGGCCGGTAGGCTAGGACACGCAGCTTCCTGCACATCTTTCCTTCGCACCGCCCCGCCCGGCAACCAGCCGGGTGCAAGGGGCCTAGAAACCGCGCGGACCGCACCCAGCGGCCCTGTAGAAATTGGAGTTCCCATGGCAGCAAAATCCGTTCTCGACCAGGTCATCTCCCTCTCCAAGAGGAGGGGCTTCGTTTTCCAGGCCGGTGAAATCTATGGTGGCTCCCGTTCTGCCTGGGACTACGGGCCCCTCGGCGCGGAGCTGAAGGAAAACATCAAGCGCCAGTGGTGGCAGTCAGTGGTCCGCGGCCGCGAGGACGTGGTGGGCCTTGATTCCTCCGTCATCCTTCCCCGCCAGGTCTGGGAAGCTTCCGGCCACGTGGAGGTCTTTTCCGATCCCCTGGTGGAGTGCCTTTCCTGCCACAAGCGCTACCGCGCCGACCACCTCGAGGAAGAGTACGAGGAAAAGAAGGGCCGTCCGGCCGAAAACGGCCTGAAGGACATCGCCTGCGCCAACTGCGGCACCCGCGGCGAATGGACCGAACCCCAGGAATTTTCCGGCCTGCTCAAGACCTTCCTCGGCCCGGTGGCTAACGAGGAAGGCATGCACTACCTGCGCCCGGAAACCGCGCAGGGTATCTTTGTGAACTTCAACAACGTCCTCACCACATCCCGGAAGAAGCCGCCGTTCGGCATCGGCCAGATCGGCAAGTCCTTCCGCAACGAGATCACGCCCGGAAACTTCATCTTCCGCACCCGTGAGTTCGAGCAGATGGAGATGGAATTCTTTGTCGAGCCCGGCACGGACGAGCAGTGGCACCAGTACTGGATGAAGGAACGCATGGACTGGTACACGGGCCTGGGCCTCAAGGCCGAGAACCTTCGCTTCTTCGAGCACCCGCTGGAGAAGCTGAGCCACTACTCCAAGGGCACCACCGACATCGAATACCGCTTCGGGTTCCAGGGCTCGGAGTGGGGCGAGCTGGAAGGCATCGCCAACCGCACGGACTTCGACCTCTCCACGCACTCCAAGGCCTCCGGCCATGACCTGAGCTACTTCAACCAGGCCACCAACGAGCGCTACACCCCGTACGTGATTGAGCCCGCGGCCGGCCTGACCCGGTCCTTCATGGCGTTCCTCATCGACGCCTACACCGAGGACGAGGCCCCCAACGCCAAGGGCGGCGTGGACGTCCGCACCGTGCTGAAGCTGGACCCGCGCCTGGCCCCCGTCAAGGCCGCCGTGCTGCCGCTGAGCCGCAACGAGGACCTGTCCCCGAAGGCCAAGGCCCTGGGCACGCAGCTGCGCAAGAACTGGAACATCGACTTCGACGACGCCGGCGCCATCGGCCGCCGCTACCGCCGCCAGGACGAGATCGGCACCCCGTTCTGCATCACCGTGGACTTCGACACCCTCGAGGACCAGGCCGTCACCATCCGCGAACGCGACACCATGAGCCAGGAGCGCGTCTCCCTGGACAAGGTGGAGGGCTACCTGGCCGCGCGGCTGATCGGCGCCTGAGCATGGCCATCGAATACCGTGAATGGCGCGAGGGCGACGACCTTGCACTGCTCGAGCTCTGGGGAGGCCCGGAAACCGAGCAGGCACGGCAGTTCCGCGGCACCCTGGCGCCTTCGGGCAACTCGCCGTGGCGCCGCTGCATCGTGGCCGAGGACGTCGTCGACGGCGTGGCCATCCCGGTCGCGGCAGGCGTGGTCCACGAGGCATCCCTCCATCCCGAACGGCTCTGGGCCTACATCGAGGTGGCAAAGGACCACCGCCGCGCCGGCGTCGGCTCCACCCTGCTGACCATGCTCCGGCACGAGGCCGGCCGGGCGCCGTCGGGCGTTTCCCGACTCCGGACCAAAGTGGAACCCGGCACGCCCGGAGCCGCTTTCGCCGAAGCCGCCGGCCTGGCTCCCATCCAGCGCTCCCGCCTGGTCGTGGTGGAACCGGGGGCGCTCAAGCTGCCCGTCTTCGGCGACGGGTCGGAGGCCGCGGCGTCTGAACAGATCGAGGACCTCGCCACCGGATCGGTGGAGCTGAGCGACGTCGTGGGCCGGTACTACACGGCCGTGCACGGCTGGGACAGCCCGGGCGAGCTGGGCATCGGCACCGTGCAGCGGTTGTTCCTCGACGAACTCAGCGGAGCGCACGGCGCCATTGTGCTGCGGGCGCCGAAGGCCAGCGCTTTCGGCCAAGGTGTTCCCGCCAGCAGGAAGGGCCGGCTCGAGGCTTTCGCCATCAGCTATGCGGAGTTCGTTCCCGGCGGGGAGAACCCGGCAGCGGGCGGCGACGGCTCGGGCCAGCCCACGGACGTATTCGTCGGCCATGAGCCGAAGCTGTCGGAAGAGGAAGCCCGCTCCGCGGTCCGCGACCTGCTGGCGCTCATTGCGTTCCAGCACCCGGTGGTGCTGGAACTGGACGACTCGATGACTGCGCTGCGCGCCGTCGTCGAACCTTTGCTGGAGGGCGGCAAGGCCAGCCTCCGGGGCAACGAAACCCTGGTGGTTTCCGACCCCGCCTAGGCGCCGAACGCTACCGGCCCGCAGTAGTCCGCTACTGCGGGCCGGCGTGCTTAACGTTTCCGGCCGCCCGCGCGGCGTGGTCCTTCGGCCCGGTCCAGCCGCCGGCGTTCCGCGTCCGTGGGGGCGCCGCCGCCCAGGTGCGCCGGCATCCACCAGGCCCCGGGCCCGGGTGTGAGCGGGAAGTCCGCGATGGCGGTGTCAATCCCGGCCTGCAGGACCCTCCTGAGCTGTTCGGTGGCAGGCTGGGCGTCCTGGGCGGGGCCGGGCAGGTCCGCGGCAGCAGCGGCCGGCCCACGTGGATCCGCACCGGCGCGCGCCAGGCGCGCCGCGGTGAGAAGCCGTGGTGGCGGGTCAGCAGGCGGTGCGCTCCCCACACCGAGACGGGGATCAGGGGCACGCCGGCTTCGGCCGCCATCCGGACGGCGCCGGTCTTGCAGTCGCGGACCGTGAAGCTGCGGCTCACGCCTGCTTCGGGAAGGACCGCGATGATTTCCCCTTCGCGAAGTTTCGCGACGGCGGCGTCGTAGGCGCCGCTGCCCGAACCGTAGGGCACCACAACGTGCCCGGCGGCGCTGATGGCGGGACCTGCGAACCAGTGGTCGGCCGCGCCCTGCGTGACCAGGTAGCGCATCTCGGCCCGGTTGTTCCACCACAGCGCCAGCTCGGCGAAGGCAAAATCGACGTACCCGAAGTGGGTGATGGCGACGACGGCTCCCTGGCCCGGAACCACCTTGCGGGATGGTCCATTAAGCGGTCCCGGCGGTGGCAGGTGTTCCCGGCCCGTGACGATCACACGGATCCCGAAGAGCCGGCGCAGCGCCAGCCCGGTGCGGACAATGAAGCGGTAGAAGCGGTCATTGGGCTGCGGCCGCCACGGCATGTCAGCGTCCGCCCGGCGGACCGCCAGCCGGACGGCGAGGCGGCCATGGGATAAAGCCCGACGTCGACTCGACGTATTCCTTGTAGCCCGGCCGGGCGGACATCGCCTTCTCCGTGAGCGGCTTCCCCGTTTTGCCGGCCAGCGCCCAGACCATCAGGGCAGGGGACAGGATGGTCAGGATTCCGGGCCAGGAGTCGGCGGTAATCAGGAACAGGCCGGTCCAGACGGCGGCGTCGCCGAAGTAGTTGGGGTGGCGGGTGTATCGCCACAGCCCGGTGTTCAGGACGGTTCCCTTGGTGGCCGGGTCCTTCTTGAACTGTGCGAGCTGCCAGTCACCCACGGTCTCGAACACAAAGCCGATGACCCACAACAGCACGCCCAGAAGGGCAAGCCAGCCCAGTGGACCGGTGGCGAACATTCCCACCTGCACCGTGAGGGAGACGAAGAACATCACCATGCCCTGGGGCAGGTAGACACGGCGCAGAGCGTACACATTGCGCGAGCCGGGGGCCTCGCTGAGCATTGCCTCGTAGCGGGGGTCCTCATGGCCCCCGCGGGCGCGCCAGCCGATGTGCATTCCGAGGCGCAGCCCCCACAGCCCTGTCAGCAGCACGAGGAGCAGGCGCCGGCCGTCGTCGCCCGTTCCGGCGGACAGCAGCCACGAGACGGCAGCCACGGCAACGAAACCGGGCCCCCACGCCACGTCCATGACGGAGTGCCGTCGCTGCGCGACGGCCACGGCGAAGGTGACCGCCAGGACGCCTGCCACGGCCAGGGCCATCCACGGAAGGCTGGCAAGGAATTCGGCGAGGGGAAAGACGGCCATGGTCAGAGCACCACCGGAATGCCGGGTGAGGTGGCCGGCAGCAGCGCATCAAAGCGCGCGGCGCTGCCGCCCGTTTCCGCGCCGGTAGATTCCGCGAAGGCCTTGAGGACAAAGCCGGTGGCCAGGGTGTGCCACAGCCGGACCTTGCGGAACATAAAATGCCCTGCCCCGGCCAGCGACACGTAGCGCAGCTCGTCAGCCGGTCCCAGGGCACGCTGCGCGAACTTGAGTGATTGGGCGGGGCTTGTCCAGCGGTCCATGGAGCCGTGGACAATAAGCACCTTGCGTCCGGCCAGGTTCCCGGCCGGCGCCTCGGCGTTCAGCCACGGCGCCAGGGCCACGACGGCGTCCACCTGCGGATCGTCGGCCGCGCAAATGGCCGTGAGCCCGCCCATCGAATGCCCCAACAAGTACACGGGAACTCCCGGGTGCTCCTCGTGGATCCGGGAGAGCGCCCACCGGGCATCCTGCAGCGGCGACATGTCCGGGCCGTTCCAGCCGCGCACGCTGTTCCGAAGCGTCCAGACCGCGAGTCCGTGCTTGCCGCCTGCCCGGTGCAGATGCTTTGCGAAAGGCACCATGCGGGCGGGGCTCAGATGGCGGGCCTCCACGGGCTCGTAGCTGTGCGAGCGGCCGCCATGCAGGACCAGGGCCACGCCCCGGGTGACGCCGGCCGCCTCCTGCACAGTGAGTACAGGCTTGGTACTTCCTACGACATTTTTGCGATTACCCATGCGGGCCTCCAGACTCCTCGTCCTACATTTATAAACCCGCGGGTTCCGGTGTTTAGTTCCCCGCCCGACATTCCGGCTTACACAGGGCATTCGAAGCAGCCGGGCGTGAAGATTGGCGGTCGCCGGCATGCAGCACATTGCCCTTGACTGCGCCCGCGGGCGGGTGTAGTCCGGACGCGTAAGCTCCGGTCTCTGAACCCGATGGGAGGCGACGTGGGCGGCCGGATCCGAAGTCGAAGAGGATCGGCGGTACTGGAAAATGAACGCACAATCGCTTGACGCGCTGCGGGAACAGGTGCGGGGGCAAGTGATCACACCGGATGACGCGGACTACGACTCCGCCCGCGCCGTCCACAACGGAATGATTGACAAGCGACCCGCTGCCGTCGTGCGGGTATCGCAGGTGGCGGACGTCATCGCCGCCGTCAATTACGCCAGGGACAACGCCCTGGACGTCGCGATCCGGGGCGGCGGACACAGCGGTCCGGGCTTTGGCACGGCGGATAATGCGGTGGTCATCGACTTCTCCAACACCAGGGGGGTCCGGATTGATCCGGCCGGCAAGACTGCCAGGACCGAGGCCGGCGCCACGTGGGCCGACTTCAACCACGCCACGCACGCCTTCGGGCTGGCTACCACCGGCGGCATCGTCGGTTCGACCGGTGTTTCGGGGCTGACCCTCGGCGGAGGCATTGGCTACCTGGACCGGAAATACGGGCTCAGCTGCGACAACCTCCTTTCCGCCGACGTCGTCACCGCGGACGGGAAGTTCCTCACCGCCAGCGAAAGCGGGAACGAGGATCTCTTCTGGGCGCTGCGCGGCGGTGGCGGGAACTTCGGTGTGGTGACCTCGCTGGAATTCCGCCTGCATCCCGTGGACATGGTCCACGCCGGCATCATCGTCTACCCGCTGGAGCAGGCCGAAACCGTCGCGAAGTTCTACCGCGAGTACATTGCGGCGGCCCCCAGGGAGTTCGGCGCCTTCCTCGCCTTCCACCAGGGGCCGCCGGTGCCGTTCCTCCCGGAGGAGTGGCACGGGAAGCCGGTCTGCATTGTGGTCGGCATGTGGACAGGCGACCCGGCCGAAGGGCCTTCCCGCTGGCAGCCGTTCCTCGACGCCGCGCCGGTGGCAGGCTCCATGGTGGGGCCGATGCCCTATCCGGCCCTGAATTCGGCTTTCGACGGAATGTACCCCAAGGGGCTGTTGGCCTACTGGAAGGCGGCCTTCCTGACGGAACTCAACGACGGGGCCATCAACGCGCACCTGGAGTACGGGAAGCGGGTGCCCAGCGTGCAGACCGCAGTGCACATCTACCCGATCGACGGCGCCGTGCACGATGTTGGAGTGACGGACACAGCCTTCCCCAACCGGAACGCCAGGTTCTCGCCGGTCATTGCGTGCCATTGGGAGGATCCCGGGGACAGTGAAGCAAACATCGCCTGGGTGCGGGACTTCGCGGCGGCGCTTCAGCCCCACTCTGAGACCGCGGGCTACATCAACTTCATGGACGGCGATGACACGTCCCGGGTCGCGGAAAACTACGGCGGAAACTACGCGAGGCTTGCCTCGATCAAGGGCAAGTACGATCCGGGGAACCTGTTCCGGGTAAACCAGAACATCAAGCCCCAGTAAAGTGCAGGCATGAGGTTTTACTGCTGATGGGTGCCGGACACCCGCACGGCCACACAGATCATTCGGAGCCCACACCCCGGGCCCTCGCTGCGCGCAAACGGGCCAACTGGCTTCTGGCGGCAGTGCTGATTCCGCTGACGCTCCTGACCCTGGCGGCCATGGCCATGATGTGGCCGTCAGGGAACAAGGAGGACCTGAAGCTGGCCAGCCCGTATGCGGCCGCACCGGGCGTGACGTTCGATACCGGCACGATCCAGCGGGTGGTGGTGGAAAGCTGCACGCAGGGCGGCAGCGCCCAGGGCGGCGCCGCCCCCGGTACGGGCCAGGACAGTACTGGCCAGGACGGTACGGGGCAGGACAGTACAGGCCAGGGGAGTGCGCCGCAGGGGAGCGACTGCACCTTCGCCTACACCGAGCCTGACAAGGGCGGCAACCCTGTCAAGGTGGTCATCAACCCGGACGTGGTGAAATCCCACGGCGTCAAGGTGGGGGATGACATCCGCTACCTGAACCTTTCCAACGCCCAGGGCGCGTCAGCAGGCCAGGGTGCGCCGGCGTACATCTTCGTGGACTTCGTCCGCACGCTGCCCATCATCCTGCTGGCCGTTCTCTACGCCGCCGTGGTGATCGCCGTGGCACGCTGGCGAGGGCTGCGGGCACTGATCGGCCTCCTGGGAGCCTACGCCGTGCTGGTGACCTTCATGCTGCCCGGCCTGGTGGAAGGAAAGCCGCCCCTTTTGCTTGCCCTGGTGGGATCCACCGTGATCATGATCGGCGTCCTCTACTTCGCCCATGGCTTCTCGGCGCGGACCTCCACGGCCTTGCTGGGCACCATGTTCGGACTGGGCATCACGGCGCTCCTGGCTGCCTGGGCCACCGACGCGGCCAACCTGGCCGGCGTCGGCAGCCATGACGCAGCCACCCTCGCGAACATTTCGGACAACATCTCCATATCCGGCATCATCCTGTGCGGGCTGATCATTTCCGGACTCGGTGTGCTGAACGACGTCACCATCACCCAGTCCTCCGCTGTGTGGGAACTCTACGAACTCGCGCCGGAGACAAGCGCCCGCCAGCTCTTCTCCTCCGCCATGCGGATCGGCCGCGACCACATCGCGTCCACTGTCTACACCATCGCCTTCGCCTACGCGGGCGCGGCGCTGCCCATCCTCATCATCGTGATGCTGTACGACCGTCCCCTGGGCGAGGCCCTGACCAGTGCGGAACTGTCCGAGGAAGTCATCAGGACGCTGGTCGGTTCCGTGGGGCTGGTGCTGGCCATCCCCGTCACCACGCTGATTGCGGTGCTGGTGGTCAAGGCCACGGGTATCAGGCAGGCTGCCGTTCCCGAAGGGGGCGGCGCCTCGTCCGGCGGCAGATCTTCCGGGCGTGCGCCCGTAACGCCCGACGACGTAGGGGACACCGGCGCGCTCGCAGCGGCGGCGGCGGTCTCACGCGCCGGGCGGACGCGCGCGGCCGGTGTCCCCGCCACGCGTGAAGGCGGGCGGGACCCCGGAGGAGCACCCCTGCCCGGCAGCCGCCGCGCCCGGCGCGCTGCGGAAGGGGAGTAGCCGGCGCTCACCGGCGTCGGACGGACCGGCGTTTCGGCAGGCGGCTCGCCGATTTGCCCGGCTTTGCGACAATGGACAGGTGACTGTCGTAGCAACGCCTCCCGCCCCTAAGCTGGAACTCCCGCCCCTGAAGCTGGGACCCCTCACGGTGGATACCCCCGTGATCCTCGCTCCCATGGCGGGCATCACCAACTCCGCTTTCCGCAGGCTCTGCCGTGAATACGGTGGCGGCATGTACGTGGCGGAGATGGTCACCTCCCGCGCCCTCGTGGAACGCACGCCCGAGTCGCTGCGCATCATCTCCCATGACGACGACGAAAAAGTGCGGTCCGTCCAGCTCTACGGCGTGGACCCCGTGACTGTCGGCCAGGCGGTCCGGATGCTCGTCGAGGAAGACCGGGCTGACCACATCGACCTCAACTTCGGCTGCCCCGTTCCCAAGGTGACCCGGCGCGGCGGCGGCTCGGCGCTGCCATGGAAGATCGACCTGTTCACCTCGATTGTCCAGACGGCAGTCAAAGAGGCGACCAAGGGCAACGTCCCGCTCACCATCAAAATGCGCAAAGGCATCGACGAGGACCACCTGACGTACCTCGACGCCGGCCGGATCGCGCGCGATGCCGGCGTCGCCGCCGTCGCCCTCCACGGCCGCACCGCGGCGCAGTTCTATTCCGGCCAGGCAGACTGGTCCGCGATCGCACGGCTGCGCGAAGCACTGCCGGACATTCCGGTCCTGGGCAACGGCGACATCTGGTCCGCCGAGGATGCCGTCCGCATGGTCCGGGAGACCGGCGTCGACGGCGTGGTGGTGGGCCGCGGCTGCCAGGGCAGGCCCTGGCTCTTCGGGGACCTCCAGGCGGCCTTCGAAGGCAGCGACACCCGCCACAAGCCGAACCTGCGGCAGGTGGCGGAGGGCGTCTACCGGCACGCGGAACTCATGGTGGAAACTTTCGGCGACGAAGGCAAGGCCCTGCGTGAAATCCGCAAGCACATGGCGTGGTACTTCAAGGGCTACGTAGTTGGCGGGGAACTGCGCACCAGGCTGGCCCTGGTCACCAGCCTGCAGGTGCTGCGCGAAACCCTGGCCGAACTGGACCAGGATTCCCCGTACCCCGGTGTGGACGCCGAGGGCCCCCGCGGCCGTGCCGGTTCCCCCAAGAAGCCTGCACTGCCCAAGGACTGGCTGGAGTCCCGGGCCCTGAACACCGAACAATCCCAGGACATCGCCGCCGCGGAACTGGACGTGTCAGGTGGCTGAAACGCGGACCACAGCCCCCGTGCTGCCGGGCTACGAGGCCCACGACTCCGCCCGCTGGGTGGAGGAACCGCCCAAAACCACCTACCGCTCCGACTTCGAACGGGACCGGGCGAGGGTCCTGCACTCGTCCGCACTGCGCCGGCTGGGCGCCAAGACCCAGGTGGTCGCCCCGGACACTGACGACTTCGTCCGGACCCGGCTGACGCACAGCCTTGAAGTGGCCCAGGTGGGCCGCGAACTGGGCCGGACGCTGGGGTGCGATCCCGACGTCGTGGACACAGCCTGCCTCAGCCATGATCTCGGCCACCCGCCGTTCGGGCACAACGGGGAATCCGCACTGAATGAGATGGCGCACGCCATCGGCGGCTTCGAGGGTAACGCCCAGACCCTCCGGCTGCTGACCCGGCTGGAACCCAAAGTGCTTGCTGCCGACGGAACGCCCGCCGGGCTGAACCTCACCCGCGCCAGCCTGGATGCTGCCGCCAAATATCCCTGGTCGGCACTGAACGCCCCGGTGATCCACGGCCAGCGGACCAGCAAGTTCGGCGCCTACGAGGACGACCTTCCGATTTTCGACTGGATCCGCGAGGGTGCACCGGAGCGCCGGTCCTGCCTGGAAGCACAGGTCATGGACCTCGCGGACGACATCTCCTACTCGGTCCACGACGTCGAGGACGCCATCGTGGCAGGGCACTTCCAGCTGCGCTGGATGGACAACCCGGACCACCGTGCCCGCGTGGTGGGGTACGCCAGGCAGTGGTACCTGCCGCACAACGATCCCGCAGCCATCGACGCCGCCCTGGCCCGGCTCGAGGCCACCGACGTCTGGGTGCGCGAAGCCGACGGCAGCCGCAAGGCGATGGCCGCCCTCAAGGACATGACCAGCCAGCTGATCGGCCGGTTCTGCCAGAGCGCCCTGGAAACCACGCGGGCGGTCTACGGTCCCGAAGACCTCACCAGGTACAACGCCGAGTTGATGGTGCCTGATGAAACCGTGATGGAAATCGCAGTCATGAAGGGCCTGGCCACCACCTTCGTGATGACCACCGAGCACCGGCAGCCGATCTATGAGCGCCAGCGCGAGGTCCTGCATGCCCTGGTGACGGCGCTGAACGCCACCGGCGACCGCCACTTGGAGCCGATGTTCGCCGCTGACTGGCGGGACGCGGCCGACGACGGCGCCCGGCTTCGGGTGGTCATTGACCAGGTCGCGTCACTCACTGACGGTTCCGCGCTGGCCATGTACGAGCGGTTGGTGGGCAGCCTGCCGTCGCTTTGGTAAGGACTAGGATGGCTCTGTGGCCGGGCTGATTAAACGCGAAGATATTGACGAAGTACGCCAGCGCACGGACATCAAGGAAGTCGTGGACGGCTACGTGACGCTCAAGGGCGCCGGGCTGGGATCGTTCAAGGGCCTGTGCCCCTTCCACGACGAGCGCTCGCCGTCGTTCACGGTCCGCCCCCAGGTGGGCAGGTACCACTGCTTCGGCTGCGGCGAGGACGGCGACGTCATCTCCTTTGTCCAGAAGCTGGACCACACCTCGTTCCATGAGGCTGTGGAAAAACTGGCTGCCAGGATCGGCTTCGAACTGCGCTACGAAGACGGCGGCACGGGCCCCAACCGCGAGGAAGTGGGCAAACGCCAGCGGCTCCTGGACGCCCACAAAGTGGCTGATGAGTTCTTCCGCGCCCAGCTGCTGACTCCCGGCGCAGCCGAGGGCCGCAACTTCCTCTACGGCCGGGGCTTCGACCGGGCAGCCGCTGAGCAGTTCGGCGTCGGCTACGCGCCGCAGGGCTGGGACGCGCTGCTCAAGCACCTGCGCGGCCGGGGATACACGGATGCTGAGCTCAAGCTCACGGGCATGTTCAGTGAAGGCAACCGGGGCATTTATGACCGCTTCCGCGGCCGCCTGATCTGGCCCATCCGCGACATCGCCGGCGACACCATCGGCTTCGGCGCCCGGAAGCTCTACGAGGACGACCAGGGCCCCAAGTACCTCAATACACCGGAAACCACGCTCTACAAGAAGTCCCAGGTGCTCTATGGCATCGACCTCGCCAAGCGGAACATCGCAAAGGAACGGCAGCTCGTGGTGGTGGAGGGTTATACCGACGTCATGGCCTGCCACCTGTCCGGCGTTACGACGGCGGTGGCCACCTGCGGTACCGCGTTCGGCGCCGACCATATCAAGATCGCCCGGCGGCTGCTGTCCGATGACGGAACCGGGGGAGAGGTCATCTTCACGTTCGACGGCGACGCCGCGGGCCAGAAGGCTGCCCTGCGCGCTTTCGAGGAGGACCAGCGCTTTGTGGCGCAGACGTACGTGGCAGTCGAACCGACCGGAGCCGATCCCTGCGACCTGCGCCAGGCCAAGGGTGACTCGGCGGTCCGGGACCTGATCAGCAGCCGCCGTCCGCTCTTCGAATTCGCCATCAGGGCCTCCCTGAAGCGCCACAACCTGGACACCGTGGAAGGCCGCATTGCGGCCCTGCGGGAGTCCGCCCCGGTGGTGGCCCAGATCCGCGACGCGGGAATCCGCCCCGGCTACGCCCGCGAGCTTGCCGGCTGGCTTGGCATGCCGGTTGAGGAAGTGAGCCGCGCGGTGGCTGTTGCCGCCAAGCGCGCCCAGGGCGAAACGCCCGCAAGCCAGGCTGCAGGCCCCGGCGTTGCCGCACTGCCGGCGTCGGGCGTTGTGCCGTCCTTCAACCGGCCGGACCCCCGGGACCCCGTGGCGTCCATGGAGCGCCAGGCACTGGAAGTGGCGCTTCAGGAGCCCGCCATGCTGGCCGGCGGGACTTGGGAGCGGTTCAGTGCTGCCGGGTTCAGGACCCCCGCCTACCAGGCCGTCCACGACGCCATGCGGGCCTCCGGGCCGGACTTGGCCGGGGATCCTGTGCGGTGGGTGGAGCAGGTGATGAATGAGGTGCCCGAGCCGCTCCGCCCGTTGGTCTCGGAGCTAGCGGTGGTGCCGCTGCCGGCAAGCAACGCGGACGGCGTGCTCAGGTACTGCCGGGATATCCTTGCGCGGCTGTTCGAACTGCAGATCACAAGGGTCAAGGCGGACAAGATGGGTCAACTGCAGCGGCTGGATGCCTCGGCCCATCCTGAGGAGTTCCAGCGTCTGAACCGTGAGCTGATGATGCTGGAGATGGAGCGCCGTTCACTGCGTTCCGATGCCTGACGGGAGCCGCACGCACGGCCCGCTGTAGCGTCGGTGCGCTCAATTTCGTTTAGGGGCCGGGTGTTTGCTAGGCTAGTACCCGCTTCATTCCTCCTTAGCTCAATTGGCAGAGCATTCGACTGTTAATCGAAGGGTTGCTGGTTCAAGTCCAGCAGGAGGAGCGCACAGTCCCCGTTCCGGGTCACCGGGACGGGGACTTTTTTATACCCGGGCGGGGTATTCGGGGGAGCCGCGGACGCCGATTTCACATTGGGGCAAAACCTTTGCTAATGTCATACCTGCTTCATTCCTCCTTAGCTCAATTGGCAGAGCATTCGACTGTTAATCGAAGGGTTGCTGGTTCAAGTCCAGCAGGAGGAGCGGACAGGCCCCGTGACCGGCGAACAGCCGGGTGCGGGGCCTTTTTTGTTCGGTTTTCAGACGAAGTCCATCTCCACCTGCAGGAACCGCTCGGCCTCATCGATGGCGGCCCGGAACGCTTCCGCTTCCGTGGGGGACTTCCGTGGCTCACGCGGGTGCCATTCATGGGGCGCTGAGTGCACTCTGGTGAAGCCGCTACTGGGCGGGGCATAGAAGATGCCAAACCGCTGTACGGGCCATTCAGGGGACGTTTCGGGGGCCACCAGGAGTGCGGCGTTGAACGCGGGGTTGAACCATTGCGCGATGGGGCGGCGCCGGTCCTCAGTGAAAAGTCCCGCGGCGTACAGGGCTGCCGACTGGGGACTTGTCTGCGCGCACAGCCGTTCCCACCACAGGGGCAGGATGCCGGCGTCGCAACGCTGCCAGGTGGCCGGAAGGGGCGGATGATGCTTCTGCCAGTCGGGCACAGAACAACTTTATCGCGCGGGCAATTGCCGGAACAGGGGCACAAAGCCCGTGCCCGGGGGAGCTTGTCAGGGCCGGTTCCACGGGCCGGGATTGACCCGGAAGAGCAGCGCTGAACCGGCGAGCGCCCCGAGGATGATGCCCATGGCGGGGTTCCCCATCGCCCGCCCGGCGAAGTAACCGGCGACGGCGCCAATCACCGCGCCGAGGAACAGCCCCCTGCGGTTGCGGTGCGGTCTTTTGGCCATGGACCCAGCGTACCGGTGCGGCTGCGGCGCCAGCGGATGGGTGGCGCTAGTGGATGGAGGGAACCGTGCGCGGGCGGACCACCAGCCACAGGGCTGCCGCGGCCAGCAGGATGCTGGTGGCCTGGACTCCGCCCATGACGGTTGCGGAAATTTCGCCGAACCAGCCCACCACCGGGGACACGATGCCGGCCATCATGAAGGTTGCAGCGCCCAGCAGCGATGCGGCGGTTCCTGCCTGCGCGCCGTGCTTGGAGAGGGCGAGGACCTGGACGCAGGGGAACGTGAATCCCGTGCCCAGGATGTAGAACCACAGTGGCACCATCACGCCCCAGAGCTCGAAGCCGAGCTGGTCGAAAATGACGATCAGCACCGCCATCAGGAACATCCAGGCGGTGGAACAGGCCAGGATCCATTGCGGCGGAACCCGCTTGATCACCCGCGAGCTGGTCTGCACACCGGCCACGATGCCCAACGAGTTGATGCCGAAGAGCAGGCCGTACTGCTGGGGGGTAAACCCGTAGATGTTCTGGAACAGGAACGGGGAAGCGGAAAGGTAGGCGAAAAGCCCGGCGAAGTTCATGCCGCCAAGCATCAGCAGGCCCACGAAAATCCGGTCCGAAAAGAGCAGTTTGTACCGCTGCCCCGCCGTCAGGCCGGACTGGCCCCGTAGTTCCCGGGGCAGGGTTTCGCGCACCAGGAGGATGGCCGCGATGATCACCAGCGTGCCGTAGCCGGCCAGGAAGTAGAAGATGCCCGGCCAGGGCATGATCAACAGGAGCTGGGAACCGATGACCGGCGCCAGGATCGGGGCCAGGCCGTTGACAAGCGCCATTCTGGAGAACATCCGCACCATGGCGTATCCCGAGAAGAGGTCCCGCACCATGGCCATGGCCACCACGCCGCCGCCAGCCGCGCCAATGCCCATGAGCACCCGGAAAAGCCCCAGCGTCGCCAGATCCGTGGACAGCGCCGCGCCGAGAGAAGCGGTGATGTGCAGTGCCGTGGCCAGGATCAGCGGCAGCCTCCGGCCGAACTTGTCGCTGAGCGGCCCCACCACCAGCTGGCCCAGGGCGAAGCCCACGGTTGTGCCGGTCAGAGTGAGCTGGACTTCCGCTTCCGATACCCCGAGGCTCGCCTCGAGGGCGGGGAATGCCGGCAGGTAGAGGTCGATCGTAAAAGGACCGAGCGCTGTCAGGGCGCCGAGGAGGAGGATGTACAGGATTTTCCGGTTGCGGCTCAGCGAATCGCCCGGATTGGCGGGAATGCTCACAGGGACCAATCCTAGGGCCCTCAGATCATACTTTTACAGCGTTGCAGGGCGCGCCACGGGTTATTACCCGAAGAACGGTACGAACGTGAATGATAGTTTTGTCAACGGGGAGTGTGTGAAGCCGCGCAGGCCCCCGGAATCCACCGGAATCCGAATCAAAGATGGAACCAGTTAGGCGGGATCGATGAGCGGACGACACAGCGGCCGGACAACAAGCGGACTGAGCATTGGAGCACTGCCCAAAACGCTGAGGCTTGTTGCCAAACTGGCACCACGCCAGCTCAATGACGAGATTGCCCTCGCGAAGATCGAGGTCAAGCGCAAGGGTATCCAGGTCGGGGCGGCCGCCGCGTTCCTGGCCGTGGCACTGGTGTTCGTCGCCTTCCTCATCACGGGGCTCATCGTGGCCGCCATCATGGGGCTCGCCACCATCATGCCCGCCTGGCTGGCAGCCCTCCTGGTGTGCGCGGTCTTCCTTGTCATCGCCCTTATCGGCGCCCTCATCGGCATGCGCAAGTTCAAGAAGGCCATGCCGCTTGTACCGGAAGACACCATCCGCGGACTCAAGCACGATCTCGGCATCATGAAGGAAGGCTCGGAGTTCAACCCCGCCGTCCTTGATCCGACCTCCGAAGAGGCCAAGGCCGCCAAAGCCGCCAAGGAAGCCGCCAAAGCCAAGGAGAAGGCAGAAAAGGAAGCCAAGGCCGCTGCCGAAAGGGTTGACGTGCCCGCCCCCACGGAAGCCGAACTGCGGAGCCGCCTGGACAAGCGCCGCCGGCACCTGACGGGTGTGCGCGACGAACTGGACGAGGAGCTTGACGTCAAGACCCAGGCGCAGCTGCTGCTGGCTGCGACGGAAGCCCGGCTGAAGTCCGGCAAGGCCCGCGCCGGCCATCAGGTGGAATCCCTCAGCCACTCCACGTCCAGCTTCCTGAACCGCGCCGGCGAAAGCCAGGCCGGGGCACGCTGGAAGCCGCTGGCAGCGTTGGTCGCATCAGCGGCTGTCCTCGTCGTCCTCCTCCGCAAGCTCCTCAAGGGCTAGGACTTACCGGCGCTACCCAGGCAGCCGAAGCGGGAAGGGAAGGAGGCGAGGGATGAAGTTCATTAACGCAGGTGCGCGTCCGGGCCAGCGGCACGTTGACAGTGACGCCGTTTTCACCATCCCCAACATCCTGACTGTCGTCCGCTTCATGGGTGTTCCGCTGTTCATCTGGCTGGTCCTGGGGCAGAAGGAGTACGCCCTCGCCACGATCGTGCTGGTGGTCATGGGCAGCACGGACTGGGTGGACGGGTACATCGCCCGCCGCTTTAACCAGACGTCCAGACTGGGCCGGATCATGGATCCGATAGCCGACCGGATGGCACTCATTGCCGTGGCCGTCACCCTGGTGATCGCCGGCGTCGTGGAATGGTGGTACCTGACTGCCCTGGTGGTCCCGGATGCCATCCTGATGGCCGCTTCGCTGTACTACTTCCGCAGCCACCCCGACCTCCCCGTCAGCCGTATCGGAAAGATCCGCACCGCGCTCCTCCTTGTGGGCACCCCGTTGCTGGTGCTCGCCAAACTGCCCATTCCGCTGACCGAGGTCTATTTCGTGGCGGCATGGATCTTCCTGGGCTTCGGCCTGGTCGGCCACTGGGTGGCGGCGTACAACTACTTCCGGGCCATCATCCGCAAGGGCAGGCTCAAGACTGCGGACGACGGCGGACGCGGCTGATGGTGTGGCTCGCCGTCTTCCTGGCGGTGCTGGGTGCCTTTTGCCTCGCCATCGGCGCACAGCGCCAGGGAAGTGCGGTCAAGGCGGACACCGGCGGGCTGGCGCTCAGCTCGCACGGCTTCCTCCGGCTCATCCGCAACCCGCGCTGGGTGTTCGGGCTGTTGCTGCTCGGGGCCGGCATGGCCATGAACGCTGTCGCCCTCGTCTCAGCGCCGCTGACAGTGGTGCAGCCGATCGGGGCCATCGCCCTGGTGATCACCACTGTCGTCAATGCCAAGGACCAGGGCCTGAGCATCAACCGGGCCACGGTGGTGGCCATCTCGGCCTGCGTCACCGGCTCCGCGGCCTTCGTCCTGCTGGCGGTGAACGCGACGCAGGAGAACCATCATGTGAGTTTCGACGACGAACTCACCATCGTCCTGCTGCTCACCCTCGCGGTGGGCCTGTTCGGTACGCTGGCGCTGGTGTTCAAGCACCGCATGAGCGCCTTCATCTACATCCTGGGGGCCGGGGTACTTTTCGGCTTCGTGGCAGTGCTGACGCGCATCATCGGCAAGCACCTGCTCGACCCCAACGGGCTGGCTTTGCTCAACGTGCAGTGGTATTCGGTGGTGGCCATCGTCGCAGCGGGCGGGCTGGGCTCGTGGTTTGTCCAGTCGGCGTACTCAGGCGGCCCGCCGGACCTCGTCATCGCCGGGCTGACGGTCATCGACCCTATCGTGGGTATCGCCATCGGCATTGCGATCCTCGGCGAACTCCGGCCGGATGTCCACGCCGTGCTGGCGATTGCCATGGGGGCGGCGGCTTCGCTTGCTATCGTGGGGGTAATCGCCCTCTCGCGGCACCATCCCGAAGTGACCAAGCGCAAGAAGGACGCGCGCAAGGCCGCCGGGCGGGTGTCCTAGGGGCGAGTGATACCCAGACTTCACCGGAAGTCCCGGCGCGACTGCGCCGAGGGGCAGCAGGCCGCCACAGCCAGCGCTGACCGCACCGTGACCACCAGGAGCTCTCCACGTGACCATGCCCGACAGCCAGCAACCACTTACTATCCTGATCGCTGCGGACACCTACCCGCCCCACGTCAACGGAGCCGCGCAGTTCGGATACCGGCTGGCGAAGGGCATGACGGCCCGCGGACACGACGTCCATGTGCTCGCGTGCCGGCCGGACAAGGGCAAGAGCTTCACCGAGTTCCGGACCGAGGGCACCGTTCACCGGATCCGCTCCCACTCAGTGCCCACGCACGAGTACTTCCGGATCACGTTCCCTTGGGAGATCAAGAAGGAAATCAGCCTCCTGTTTGACCGCGTCAAGCCGGACGTAGTGCACATCCAGAGCCACTACATGATCGGCGAGCACGTGCTCTACGAAGCCGAACGGCGCGGAGTGCGGATCGTGGCCACCAACCACTTCATGCCGGAGAACCTCAACCCGTTCCTCCCGTTTCCGCAGTGGTTCAAGGACATCGTGGGACGTATCTCCTGGAAGGACATGGGCAAGGTCATGGGGCGGGCTGACGTCGTCACCACCCCCACGCCGCTTGCCGCCAAGGCCATGCACCAGCACGCGTTCCTGCGCAAGGTCCTGCCGCTCTCCAACGGCATTGACTCGGCTGCCTACGAACTCCGCGAGGGCGAAGTGATCGAGCGCCACCCGCACCCCACCGTGCTGTTCGCGGGCCGCCTGGCCGAGGAGAAGCACGTCAACGTCCTCATCGATGCGGTGGCGAAGACCCCGGCGGAGCTGAACGTCCACCTGGAGATCGTCGGGGGAGGCGAGGTACGCGCCCCCCTCGAAGCGCAGGTGGCGCGGCTGGGGCTGGAACCGCGCGTGAAGTTCCTGGGCCTGGCCAGCGACGCCGAACTGCGCGAGGCCTACATCAGAGCGGACCTGTTCTGCATGCCGGGAACGGCCGAGCTCCAGTCCCTGGTCACACTGGAGGCCATGTCCGCTTCCACCCCTGTGCTGCTGGCGGATGCCATGGCGTTGCCGCACCTGGTGCGCGACGGCGGGAACGGCTACCTATTCACGCCGAACGACAGCGACGACCTCGCGGCCAAGATCACCAAGGTGCTGCAGCTGCCGGCCGAGGAACTGGCGGCAATGGGCAAAGCCAGCCGCTGCATGGTGGAACCGCACAGCATCCAGGGGACCCTGCAGACGTTCGAGGATCTGTACCGCGGGGCCACCTACGACGACAAAGTGGTGTAATCCCGACGCGGTGCCCCTGTGCGCCGCCGGCAGCGAGACCGCTGGTGCGCGTTCAGGCCATTACTATTGCTAGAGTGTTTTTGCCCCGGAACTGCCGAGGCTCCCTGCGGAGCCGGCAGCCCGCAGGGCGCACGGGGCTATAGCTCAGCTGGTTAGAGCGCGGGACTCATAATCCTAAGGTCCTCGGTTCAAGTCCGAGTAGCCCTACCAAACTTCCAGCCGCCGGCCCTGCCGCAGCCGGGAAGCCTGTGCCAACAGCACCCACGCCAGGAGCCGCGGCCGATGTCCAGACATCGGCCGCGGCTCTTTTTGTTGCCCGGCGAGCCCGGGACAGCGTGGGTTTCGCTTGCCCGGCACCCCGCCCTGCGGTATGTTACTCATGAGTAACTTAAGCGCATGCGCGACACCCGCGCCTTTTGGGCGCTGCTGATCACCCGTGAAGGAACAACATGTCCAAAGCTGCCATCGACATCAATGACCTGCCGTACGCCGACGGCGACTTCTTCGCCTTCGAGCAGCTGCTCAGCGGCAAGGAACGCGACCGGCTGGCCGAAGTCCGGGATTTCCTGGCCCGCGAGGTCAAGCCGATCGCGGTCGATTGCTGGAACCGGGCGGAGTTCCCGATGGACCTGATCCCCAAGTTGGCCGAGATCGACCTCGTCAGCCCCGTGCGGCGCCAGGGATACTCCAATCTGTTCGCCGGTATCCTGCACGCCGAAGCCACGCGCGCGGACACGTCCATTGCCACCTTCCTGGGCGTCCACGACGGCCTCTTCACCGGCTCCATCGAGGCCCTTGCCTCGCAGGAACAGCAGGAAGCCTGGCTGCCGGACATCTATTCGCTGAAGAAAATCGGCGCCTTCGGCCTCACAGAGCCGCTGGGCGGTTCCGATGTTGCCGGCGGCACCCGCACCACAGCCCGCCGCGAGGGTGACAGCTGGGTCCTCAACGGCGCCAAGCGCTGGATCGGCAATGCCACCTTCTCTGACTGGGTGGTCATCTACGCGCGGGACATCGCCGACAACCAGGTCAAGGGTTTCCTTGTTGATACCCGGACCGAGGGCTACGGCGCCACCAAGATTGAAAACAAGATCTCCCTGCGGACCGTCCAGAACGCCGACATCACGCTCGACAACGTCGTGGTGCCGGACTTCTTCAAGCTCGCCAACGCCAACAGCTTCCGGGACACCAACAAGGTCCTGAAAGTGACCCGGCTTGCCGTGGCCTGGCAGGCTGTCGGCCAGCAGCTCGCGGCCTTTGATGTCGCCCGGCGCTACGCCGTGGAACGCAGCCAGTTCGGCCGGCCGATCGCTTCCTTCCAGCTGGTCCAAAACCAGCTGGTACAGATTCTTGGCAACGCCGTCAGCTCCATGGGCATGATGGTGCGCCTGTCCCAGCTGGAAGATGCCGGGGAGGCCAAGGACGAGCAGTCCGCCCTCGCCAAGGCCTTCACGACGGCCCGGATGCGCGAAAGCGTTGCCATCGGCCGCAGCCTCCTGGGCGGCAACGGCATCGTCACGGACTTCGAGATGGCCAAGATCTTCTCCGACGCCGAAGCGATCTACTCCTACGAAGGCACGCACGAGATCAACACCCTGGTCACAGGACGCGCGATCACCGGGATTTCCGCCATCGTGTAACCGTCCCGGGTGGCCGTTCGCGGGCGCCCGCCGCTGATCCATCGCGGCCCTTCATCCTCAACCCGGTGCACCCACGGGAAGCAGGATGGAGGGCCGCAGGTCTGTCACGAGGGACAGTGGATTGAGATAGTCCTCGCCCCGGCGCACTCCCCAGTGCACGCACGGAGTCGACGCACAGTGCCCCGTCACCACTGTCCCGATGACATCCCCCTTCGATACCGCCGCTCCGGTCCGCAGGCTGCTTTCCACCGGCTCGAAACTGCTTCGCAGGCCGTTGCCGTGGTCGACGGTGATCACAGGCCGGTCCACCACTACTCCCACGAAGCTGACGGTGCCGGACTCCGGTGCGGTGACCGGGGCGCCGTCGGCCGCCGTCTGGAGGTCCACGCCGCGGTGCCCGCTCAGCCACGGCTTGTCCGGGGGATCGAACGCCCGGACTACTGCCGGCCTGGGTGCTACGGGCCAGTCCCAGGTGCCGGCGCGGGGCGTGACGGCCCCGCCGGAGGCAGGGGCGATGGCTAGCATGGACAGCAATACGGCGGCCGGGATGGTTCGGGCTTTCATCTCTTCAGCCTGCAATCCCGGGGCGCCGGCCGGAAGGGATGCCCATCGCTATGTGGACAAGCCGGGTGGGCGGCTTGTCGGGCAAGGGGACCGGGCGTGGCGGGGCGTGAATTTGGTCTGATCCGGCGGGGCCGCTGTAGTACACTTGACGGAGCAGTTTGCTGTGCCCTCAACGATGCCCGGCCGGCGGTTCATGCCACCTCTTGGTCGCTTGGTCTTTCCGGTCGTTCTAGTCAGCACGTCTCATTCAGAGGTGCGGGGGAGCAGTGGCTGACTACGCGTATCCAGCCCTCCTCAGAAGAAGCTTCACGCTTCCGGTGCGGAGGACTGCGCCTCCTGCGGTCCGTGCCATGTGGCACGGATGGGAAGCGCAGTGGATACCAGGAGTAACGCCCGCTGGGCGAAACTAATCAACCGTCAACTATTGGCAGGGTAAGAGAGCCATGGGCTCTCTCATGAATGACCTGCCGGAAGGAGCGTCGGCATGCCCGTCGTAACTATGCGCCAGCTGCTTGACAGCGGCGTCCACTTTGGACACCAGACCCGTCGTTGGAACCCGAAGATGAAGCGCTTCATCTTCACGGAACGCAACGGCATCTACATCATTGACCTGCAGCAGTCGCTGTCCTACATCGACCGTGCCTACGAGTTCGTCAAGGCCACCGTTGCACACGGCGGCACCGTTCTCTTCGTCGGCACCAAGAAGCAGGCACAGGAATCCATCGCCGAGCAGGCCACCCGCGTTGGCCAGCCTTACGTGAACCAGCGTTGGCTCGGCGGTATGCTGACCAACTTCCAGACGGTCTCCAAGCGCATCCAGCGCATGAAGGAACTCGAAGAGATCGACTTCGACGACGTCGCCGGCTCCGCTTACACCAAGAAGGAACTGCTGCTCCTTCGCCGTGAACTCACCAAGCTCGAGACCAACCTCGGCGGTATCCGCAACCTGACGAAGGCACCGTCCGTGCTCTGGATCGTGGACACCAAGAAGGAACACCTCGCCGTTGACGAGGCCAAGAAGCTGAACATCCCGGTTGTTGCCATCCTGGACACCAACTGCGACCCCGACGAAGTCGACTTCCCGATCCCGGGTAACGACGACGCCATCCGCTCCGTCAACCTGCTGACCCGCGTTGTTGCCGACGCCGTTGCCGAGGGTTTGATCGCCCGTAACCAGCGCGCAACCGGCACCACGGAAGCTCCGGAAGAGCCGCTGGCCGAGTGGGAGCGCGAGCTCCTCGAAGGCAGCAAGGCTGAAGAAGCTCCCGCTGCTGCAGAGGCTCCCGCCGCAGAGGAAGCCCCGGCAGCTGCCGAGGCAACCGAAGCTGAAGCCGGCGAAGCAGACGCTGCCAAGTAGGCAGACAAGTAAATCTGGACCATCCCCGGCACTGTCCGCAGTGCCGGGGGTTTCTGACAGGATGGCCGCTCACTCGGTGAGCTGCCGTCCTGTCAGTCCGTACACCACACAAAATTTCTAGACAGAGGGGTTCACATGGCGAACTACACTGCCGCTGATATCAAGGCTCTGCGCGAGCGCACCGGCGCCGGCATGATGGATGTCAAGAAGGCTCTTGACGAAGCCAACGGTGACGCCGAAAAGGCCATCGAGATCATCCGCATCAAGGGCCTGAAGGGCGCTACCAAGCGCGAAGGCCGCTCCACCGCGGAAGGCCTGGTTGCAGCCAAGGTTGCCGGCGGCGTCGGCGTAATGATCGAGGTCAACTGCGAGACCGACTTCGTCGCCAAGGCTGACAAGTTCATCCAGCTGGCCGACAAGGTCCTGGCCGTCGCGGTCGAGTCCGGCGCAGCCGACATCGAGACCCTGCTGGCCACAGAGGTTGACGGCAAGCCGCTGTCCGAGGTTGTTGTCGAAGAAGGCGCAATCCTCGGCGAGAAGGTTGTTGTCCGCCGGATCTCCCGCATCGAGGGCGGCACGGTTGACGCCTACCTGCACAAGACCTCCAAGGACCTCCCGGCCCAGGTCGGCGTCCTCTTCGCTGTCGACGGCGAAGGCGAAGGTGCAGCGACCGCTGCACACGACGTCGCCGTCCACATTGCCGCAATGGCTCCGAACTACCTGAGCCGCGAAGACGTTCCCGCCGAGCTGGTTGAGTCCGAGCGCCGCATCGCCGAGGAAACGGCAAAGGCTGAAGGCAAGCCCGAAGCTGCCATGACCAAGATTGTGGAAGGCCGCGTGACGGGCTTCTACAAGGGTGAGGTTCTGGTTGACCAGGCATTCGCAAAGGACGCCAAGAAGTCTGTGGCGCAGGTCCTCGAAGAGGCCGACGTTAAGGGCACCGCTTTCGCGCGTTTCCGCGTCGGTTCCTAGTTAGACACGCAAAGGGGTGGTCACTTCGGTGGCCGCCCCTTTTGCATGCAACCGCAGCGTTGCAGGCTGCATTTACGGCCCGGGGAAATAACACCTTTGGCCATCCGGCACGATAACCTAGCTCAGAGCTCATTTACGGGAAGGCACCATGGAAACCGTCAACAATTCTGTCCAGTCAGAGAAGAGCCGGCGTCGCGTCCTCCTGAAACTCTCCGGCGAGGTCTTCGGCGGCGGAAAGCTGGGCGTGGACCCGGACACCGTCCGCGGAGTCGCCAAGCAGATCGCCGCGGCCGTTCCCGATGTCGAGGTTGCGATCGTAGTGGGCGGCGGTAACTTCTTCCGCGGCGCCGAACTGTCCCAGAGCGGCATGGACCGCTCCCGCGCCGACTACATGGGCATGCTGGGCACTGTGATGAACTGCCTCGCCCTCCAGGACTTCCTGGAACAGGCCGGCGTGGAGACCCGCGTGCAGAGCGCCATCACGATGGGCCAGGTGGCTGAGGCATACATCCCGCGCCGCGCCATCCGCCACATGGAAAAGGGCCGCGTCGTGATCTTCGGAGCCGGCGCCGGACTGCCATATTTCTCCACCGACACCGTGGCTGCCCAGCGTGCGCTGGAAGTGCATGCCGACGTCGTGCTGATGGCAAAGAGCGGCGTGGACGGCGTCTACACCGCAGACCCCAAGAAGGACCCCGGCGCCGAGAAACTTGACCGGCTGAGCTACGACGACGCCCTGCGCCGCGACATCCGCGTGATGGACCAGACCGCCATGACCATGTGCAAGGACAACAACCTCACCATGGTGGTGTTCGGCATGGAAGGCGAGGGCAACGTCACCCGGGCGATCCGCGGAGAGCAGCTGGGCACCGTAGTCACCCCCTAGCAACGGCTAGGATGATTTGAGGAGGGCCGGCCCGGAGGGCGGGCCGCAAAGACGGAACGAACCGTGCATTCCGGCCAACCGGCATGCACCAATTTCTGAGGAGAGACCGTGATCGAAGATACCTTGCTCGAAGCCGGGGACAAGATGGACAAGGCAGTCGAGGTAGCCAAGGAAGACTTCGCCTCGATCCGAACCGGACGGGCAAACCCCGGCCTGTACAACAAGGTTCTGGTGGACTACTACGGCTCACCCACCCCGCTGCAGCAGCTGGCCTCCTTCGCGATCCCCGACGCGCGGACCATCCTGATCACGCCGTTCGACAAGACGGCCCTGCGTGACATCGAGCGGGCCCTCAGCGACTCCGAAGTAGGCGCCAACCCGTCCAACGACGGCAACGTCATCCGGATCACCATCCCGGAGCTGACCAAGGAACGCCGCAAGGAATACGTCAAGATCGTCAAGGCGAAGGGCGAGGACGCCAAGGTGTCCATCCGGAACATCCGCCGCAAGGCCAAGGAAACCCTGGACAAGCTGGTCAAGGACGGCGAAGCGGGCGAGGACGAGGGCGCGCGCGGCGAGAAGGAACTCGACGCCCTCACGAAAGCACACGTTGACGGCATCGACGATCTGCTCAAGCGCAAGGAAGCCGAGCTGCTCGAGGTCTGATGGATCAGGCACAGCAGGCGCCCGGACCCAGGGTCCGGGCCCGGGGGAAGCAGCGCTCCAACCCAACGCCCAAGGCGGGAAGGAATCTTCCAGCCGCCACCGCGGTGGGTCTCGCGATGCTTTTCGCCGTTCTGGGGGGCCTCCTGTTCCTGCCGCTCGGCTTTGTCCTGGTCACCACCACGTTTGCGGTGTTCGGCGTCTGGGAGATTTTCCGGGCGCTTGAGGTCAGCGGCACCCGCCTGCCCATCGTGCCGGTGATGGTGGGCACGGTGGGGATGCCGCTCGCCGCGTACTTCGGCGGACTGGAGAGCCTGCTGTTCGCGCTCGTGGCAAGCAGCGTGGCCGTGCTGCTGTGGCGGACCATTGAGAGCGCCGCCGGATCCGCCCGCAGCATCTTTGCCGGCGTTTTCACCCTGGCGTGGGTGCCGTTCTTCATCAGCTTCGCGATCCTGCCGCTGCACGGGACGGGAAGCGTGGCACCCGTAGGCCTCTGGCCGGGCGGAGTGATTCCGGCCGGTGCTTGGCAGATCGCCACCATGCTCCTGCTGGTTGTTTCCAATGACACGTTTGGCTACCTGGTGGGGGCGTCCTTCGGGAAGCATCCCATGGCGCCCAAGATCAGCCCCAAGAAATCCTGGGAAGGGTTCGCCGGCTCCATCGCCGGCGCCACTGCCGTCGGCGTCCTGGCCTGCCTCTTCCTGCTGGACAAGCCCTGGTGGGTGGGCGTGGTGCTCGCCGTAGGCATGGTGGCCGCGTCGACCATCGGCGATCTTGCCGAGTCCATGGTCAAAAGGGAACTCGGCATCAAGGACATGAGCAGCATCCTGCCCGGACACGGCGGAGTGATGGACCGGCTCGACTCAATCGTCTTCGCCTCCCCGGCGGCGTTTATCCTGTTCACAGCCGTTTCCGGAGCCTGAGGCGTCCTGCCCGGCAACAACTCGGCGCCTTAGACTGGTGCGGAGCAAAACAGCTGATCAGCACTGAAGGAAAGCAAAATGACAGTGGACATTCAACGGCAGATCCCTGCGTCATTTGACCGCGTGCAGCGGAACGAATACGGCTACAACGCCAAGCAGGTGGACCAGTTCCTCCAGCGCGCACGGATTTCGTTCGAGAACCCGGGAGCAGCCGCCCAGGTTATCAAGAGCGCCGACGTCCGGGCTGTATGCTTCGATCCCGTCAAGGGCGGCTACGCCGCGGCGGGGGTCGACGCCGCCCTGGACCGCCTGGAAGACGCCTTCGCCCGGCGCGAACGTGATGAGCTCATCGCAGCCCGCGGCGAGGACGCCTGGCTCCGTGAAATCGGCAAGCTGTCCGGCCTCCTGCGGGGCCGGCTGCACCGCCACGACGGCGAACGGTTCCGCCGGCCGGCAGGCGGCCGCGGCCGGAGCTACAACACGGTGGACGTGGACAACCTGTGCCACGACCTCATCGGCTACCTCGAGCATGACCAGCCGCTCAGCGTCGACAACGTCCGCCGCGCGGTCTTCCGCCAGGCCAAGGGCAAGGACGGCTACGAGGAAACCCAGGTGGACGCCTTCCTGGACCGCGTCGTCGAGCTCATGGCGGCCATCGACTGACGTTCCGGGCTTTCGTGGGGGCCGGCCTTCAGCGGTATCCCTAGCGTTCCGTGGTGCCCAGGCGTTCGGTGGCCAGCGGGCGTTCCGGCGTGTGCAGCCTGGTCATGACCTTCGTCAGGTTCCGCGGCACCCGCGCCTTGGTGGCACGGGAGACGAGGACCATCACGGCGAAGGCCGACGGAACTGTCCAGGCGGCCGGCTGTGCCAGCCACTGCGGCATCGCGGCACCGGACAGGGCCGGACCGGACAGGGCGCCGGCAACCAGGGCTCCGCCGCACAGCACCCCGCCGGTCACCATTCCGGCGATGGCTCCGGCATCCGTCAGGCCGCGCCACCAGATCCCCAGCAACAGGGCGGGGCAGATCGTGGAGGCAGTGAACGCGAACACGAGGCCCACGCTGCCGGCCAACGCCAGGGAGTCGGTCATGAAAGAGAAGCCCAGCGGCACGGTTGCCGAAATCAGGGCGGCCAGCCGGAAACCGCGGACGCTCCCGCCCAGCACGTCCTGGCTGATGACGCCGGCGAGTGATACCACCAGCCCGGACGTGGTGGACAGGAACGCGGCGAACGCCCCCGCCACCACGAGCGCGGAGAGCATGTCCCCGGCCGGTCCGCCGATCAACCGGCCCGGCAGCAGCAGGACCAGCGCATCGGACCTGCCGCCCTGCGCCAGACCCGGCGCGAACATCCGCCCCACCAGTCCGTAGGCGGTGGGAAAGAGGTAGAAAACAGAGAGCAGCCCCAGGACGATCAGCGTGGTGCGGCGCGCCGAATGCCCGTCCGGGTTGGTGTAGAACCGCACCAGGACGTGGGGCAGCCCCAGCGTCCCAAAGAGCAGGGCCACCAGCAGCGAGATGTTCTGGTATGGGCCGGTGGGTGCGAGCCCGGTGGGGTTGGCATTGGCTTCGGCCACCGACGGCGTCCCGTTGCCCGCCAGGACGAGGGCGATGAATACGATGGGCACGGCCAAGGCTGTCAGCTTGAGCCAGTACTGGAACGCCTGCACAAAAGTGATGGAGCGCATCCCGCCGGCCACCACCGTCAGGCACACGACGATGACCACCGCCACGGATCCCACCCAGGACGGAAGCCCGGTGGTGATGCGGATCGTCAGGGCCGCGCCGTGGAGCTGCGGCACAATGTAGAGCCAGCCCACCACCACTACCACCAGGCTGGTGACGCGGCGGACAGCCCGGGAGTCGAGCCGCACTTCGGTGAAATCCGGGATCGTGTAGGCGCCGGAGCGCCGGAGCGGTGCGGCAACGAAGAGCAGCAGCATCAGGTATCCCGCCGTGTAGCCGATGGGAAACCAGAGTGCATCCGTGCCGGACAGCAGCACCAGTCCCGCCACACCCAGGAAGCTGGCGGCGGACAGGTACTCCCCGCCGATCGCGGACGCGTTCCACCACGGCCGGACGGTCCGCGAGGCCACGTAGAAGTCCCCTGTCGTGCGTGAGATCCGCAAGCCGTAGAACCCGATGACGGCGGTGGCCACGGAAACGGCCACCAGCGCCACTATGCCCACCACAGGGTTCACCGCCGCCTCACCTGTCCTCGGCCAGGTCGCGGTACCGGGCTTCGTTCCTTGCGGCCGTGCGGATGTACAGCCAGGCACTGAGCCCGATGACCGGGTAGATCCCGGCGCCGAGGAGAAGCCAGCCGAAGGGGATGCCCGCGATCTTCGCCTCGGCCAGGCCCGGAACCAGTCCCAGCATGAGCGGAAACGCCAGCAGGATCAGCAGGAAACCCGCGGCCACAACGAGCGCCAGGCGCAGCTGGGAGCGGATCAGGGACCGGACGAACACCTGGCCCACGTCGGACTCCTCGGCGGCTACCCGGGAATCCATCACGGGCTTGGCGGCGGACCGCGGGGCCGTCACTTTGACGCGGGTCATGCCTGCGGCCGGATCCGCGTGGCTTCGAGCTTCTCCCGCACGGACGGCAGGTGGCGGCGGCTGATGGGCAGTTCCGCCCCGGCCACGGTAACGGTCGGCCGGGCGGCGGCGAGCTTCATGTGGCTGACGTGGTTGAGGGCAATGAGGTAGGACCGGTGTGTACGAAGGAACCCGGCCTCGGCCCACTGCTGCTCCAGGTCGGCCAGCGGTACGCGGATGAGGTAGCTGGCATCCGCCGTGTGCAGCCGGGCATAGTCGCCTTGTGCCTGGACGTACGTGACGTCGTCGCGCCGGATCATGCGGGTGGTGCCGCCGAGGTCCACCGTGATCATTTCCGGTGTTGCGGCGCCGTCCTTCATGAGTTCGCTGATGCGGCCCACCGACCTGGCCAGGCGCTCTGCGCGGACGGGCTTCAGCAGGTAGTCGACGGCGGCAAGTTCGAACGCTTCCAGGGCGCAGTCCTCGTCCGCGGTAACGAACACGACCGCCGGGGGATTGCTGCTGCGCGAAATGGCGCGGGCAATGTCCAGGCCTGACAGGGCGGGCATGTGGATGTCCAAAAACACCGCATCCACCGTCTCGGCGTCGAGCACCCGCAGGGCCTCGGCGCCGGAGGACGCCCGGTGGATCGCCCCGATCCGGTCGTCCCGGCCCAGCAGGAACGCCAGTTCCTCGACGGCGGGCAGCTCGTCGTCTGCGACGAGGACGTTAATCATGGTTCTAGATTATCCCGGCGTTACGGCTGGCGATGCCTGTGGCGCTCAGGCGTCGTGGCCGGGCTGCGACTTGGGAACGCGCATGGTGATCAGTGTTCCCTCCCCGGGTGCCGTTTCGATGACCAGTCCGTTGTCTTCGCCGTAGACCTGGCGGAGCCGGGCATCGACGTTCCGCAGCCCCACATGGTCGCCGTCGCTGTGGCCGGCCAGCATGGACCGCAGCTGTTCCGGATCCATCCCCACGCCGTCGTCCTCAATGGTTACCTCCGCGAAGGCGCCGGAATCGTTCGCCGCAATGGTGATATGGCCCGGACCTTCCTTGGCCTCCAGGCCGTGCCGGACGGCATTTTCGACGAGGGGCTGCAGGCTAAGGAACGGGATTACCGTGCTCAGCACCTCGGGGGCGATCCGCAGGCTCACCTGTACGCGGTCGCCGAAGCGCGCCCGTTCCAGCAGCAGGTAGCGGTCGATGCAGCGGAGCTCTTCGGCGAGGGTGGTGAAGTCCCCGTGGCGGCGGAACGAGTAGCGGGTGAAGTCGGCAAATTCCACCACCAGTTCACGGGCCCGCACGGGGTCGGTGTTGATGAAGGACGCGATGGCGTTGAGGGAGTTGTAGATGAAGTGCGGGCTGATCTGGGCGCGGAGGGCGCGGACCTCGGCCTCCATCAAGAGGGTCCGCGAGGCGTCGAGTTCGGCGAGTTCAACCTGCGCCGCCACCCAGTCGGCCACTTCGCTGGTGGCCCTGACCAGCCCGGCGCCCGCGGACGGCGCAAAGGCCGCCACCACGCCCACCACCCGCGCACCCGCCTTGATGGGGGCGATGACCACTGCGCGTTCGACGTCGGGCGTGATCGGACCGGAGGCGGTGTCCCCGGCGAGCATCTGCAGTTCGCCGGCCGGGATGACCGCCGTGTGGCCGCCGTCGAGCACTTTCGCGGCGAGTCCCATCAGGGACGGTTTCAGTTCCTCGGCCGCGCCGTCCCAGGCGAGCACGCCCGACGTGTCGGTGATGGCCAGGGCATCGCAGCCCAGGATGGTGCGGAGCTGCCTGCTGGCTTTGGCAGCGCCCGCGGGGTTCAGCCCGGTGCGCAGGTGCTGGCCCGCCCGTGACGCCGCGTGCAGGGTCTTGTAGGTGGCCCGTTCCGCGTCCGTCCCCAGCTCCCGGAAGGACCGCAGGACTTTGAGGCCCACGAAGACGACGACGGCGATCGCCATCGCGATCACGGCAACGGCCGCAGCTGTGAACAAGGGGGAGTCCGGCATGGTGCCAGCGTAGCCTGCCCGGCGTAGCCGCGGGACGCCGTTTGGCGCAGCAGCGGGACCGCTGAGCGACGGCCCGGCGGGCTTCTATGGAATGTAAGCCGCATCACGGGGCACAGTGATTGGAGTCACATTGGCTGGACTGTCTGTGGGGGACAGGGGCAGCAGGTGTGGACGGCAAGTCTCAATGAGGAGGAATGATGGGTAACGATGCCCCAACTCCGGACGCAGCGGCGTCCGTGGACTTCAAGCAAGTCCAGTCGACCAAGCAGTTCCAGGAACTGCGCAAGCGTCACCGCAGCTTTGTCTTTCCGATGGCCATTGCGTTCCTGCTCTGGTATTTCGCATACGTCCTCCTGGCCGACTACGCCGTCGGCTTTATGTCCACTAAAGTCTGGGGCAACATCAACATCGGGCTGATCATGGGCCTGCTGCAGTTTGTCTCCACGTTCGCGATCACCGGCTGGTACGTGAGCTACTCCAACCGGCGGCTCGATCCCATCGCGGCCGAAATCCGGCACGAAATTGAAGGCCACGAGTTCGATAAAGAAGGCAACAAAATCAGTGGGGTAACCAAATGACGCTTATGATTCCCGCAGCCGTGGACGTAGCGGACCTCAAGGAAACCACCCTGCTGAACATGGGCATCTTCGGCCTGTTCGTGGCGGTCACCATGATCATCGTGATCAAGGCCAGCCGCAACAACAAGACGGCGGCCGATTACTACGCTGCCGGACGGTCGTTCACCGGTCCGCAGAACGGCACCGCCATCGCCGGAGACTACCTCTCCGCCGCCTCGTTCCTGGGGATCACCGGCGCCATCGCCATCAACGGCTATGACGGCTTCATGTACTCCATCGGCTTCCTGGTCGCCTGGCTCGTCGCCTTGCTGCTCGTCGCCGAGCTCCTCCGCAACACCGGCAAGTTCACCATGGCCGATGTGCTCTCCTTCCGGCTGAAGCAGCGCCCGGTCCGTATCGCGGCAGCCATCTCCACCCTCGCAGTCTGCTTCTTCTACCTCCTGGCGCAGATGGCAGGAGCCGGCAGCCTGATCTCCCTGCTCCTGGGCATCAGCGACTGGACCGGACAGGCGCTGGTGATCATCGTCGTCGGTGCCCTGATGATCATGTACGTACTGATCGGCGGCATGAAGGGCACCACCTGGGTCCAGATCATCAAGGCCATGCTCCTGATTGCCGGCGCTGCCGTGATGACCTTCTGGGTGCTGGCCATCTACGGCTTCAACCTCTCCGACCTCCTCGGCGGGGCAGTGGAAGCTTCGGGCAACCCGAACGTCCTCAACCCCGGCCTGCAGTACGGCAAGACCGAGACGTCCAAGCTTGACTTCATGTCCCTGGGCCTGGCCCTTGTGCTCGGCACCGCGGCCTTGCCCCACGTCCTGATGCGCTTCTACACGGTTCCCACGGCCAAGGAAGCCCGCAGGTCCGTGGTCTGGTCCATCTGGCTGATCGGCCTGTTCTACCTGTTCACCCTGGTGCTGGGCTACGGTGCTGCGGCACTGGTTGGCGCCGAAACCATCAAGGGTGCTCCGGGCGGCGTCAACTCGGCTGCACCGCTGCTGGCGTTCCACCTCGGCGGACCGCTGCTGCTCGGCTTCATCTCCGCGGTCGCCTTTGCCACCATCCTGGCCGTGGTCGCCGGCCTCACCATCACCGCTGCCGCATCGTTTGCCCACGACATCTACGCCAGCGTTATCGCCAAGGGCAAGGCCGACGCCGACACCGAGGTTAAGGTGGCGCGGCGAACCGTAGTGGTCATCGGCCTCCTGGCCATTGCCGGCGGTATCTTCGCCAACGGCCAGAACGTGGCGTTCCTTGTGGCGCTCGCCTTCGCGGTAGCGGCTTCGGCCAACCTGCCCACCATCGTGTACTCGCTGTTCTGGCGTAAGTTCACCACCCAGGGCGCAATCTGGAGCATGTACGGCGGGCTGGGCTCGGCGATCATCCTGATTGCCCTGTCGCCGGTGGTCTCGGGCGCCAAGACGTCCATGATCCCGGGCGCCAACTTCGCGATCTTCCCGCTCAGCAACCCCGGCATCGTCTCCATCCCGCTCGCGTTCTTCCTGGGCTGGCTCGGTTCGGTGCTGGACAAGAAGCTGGAAGACACCACCAAGCAGGCCGAAATGGAGGTCCGTTCCCTGACCGGCGTTGGTGCCGAGAAGGCGGTGGACCACTGACCACTGTCCTGCCAGGACATAGCTGAACACCACAGGAGCTCCCGTCAATGACGGGAGCTCCTGTGGTGTCTCTGCAGGGGGCGACTTGGCTGTGTGGCCTTAGGCCTTCGGCCGGAGTTTGATGGTGATCATCTTCATGTCCTTGTTGCCGTCGAAGCGGTACGCGAGGTCCACTTCCTTGCCTGTGCAGTTGATGACCCCGGCGACGTCGGCAGCGTTGTTGCCGTTTTCGCTGCTGACCTTGAAATCGTTGTACGTCGGCTTGCAGGACCCGTCCAGTTCAAGGCTCTGCACACCGGCGGCGAATTCCTCCTTGGAGAGCTTGTCCTGGAGGGCCGGGTCGAGGAAGTCGTTATAAGCGGTATCGGTGTCGCCGGCGATCACGAGCTGCGTGAAATCCTGCGCCAGGCCTTTGGCTTTGCTGGTTGCGCCGCCCACAAGGTTGACCAGCAAGGCCACTCCCACGATGGCGAGGAGCAGAACACCGCCCACAATGCCCAGAATGATCCACATTTTCTTGCGGCTCTTTGCAGGCGGCTGCTGGCCGGGGACGCCGTAGGGCCCGGGATCGTTGTATTCCGGAGTGCCGTACGGCGGGCTTCCGTACTGCGGGTGGCCGGGCTGCGGGGTCCCGGGCTGGGCAGCCGCCTCCTGCGGCTGCCCCTCGCGAGGCTCTCCGGTCCGGGGATCTTCGGGCCTGGGCTCTTCGGGTTGGGGCTGTCCGTGCCGGGGTAGCCCGTACCGGGGTTCGCCGTAATGCGGGATCGGCGGCTGTCCCGGAACTCCGTGCCCGCCCTGGGCCCCGTGCTCGGGGGACCCGTAGTGCGGTGCGGGTGGCGGCTGTGGCCCCGAAGGCGGCGTGGGTTCTGAAGGATCGTAGGGCGGGACGGGAGGAGGCTGCCGGCGCCGGCGCCGCTCGCCAGCATCCGGTTCGCCAGGCTGCTGCGGTTCCTGAGGATTGCTCAAGCTCAAGCCTTTCCGGCAGCCGGCCTGGCCCCTGCCTGATTGCACGGGCCGTTCCCGGCCGCGGTTCGTTCAACTCGACCCAGCCTATAACCCCCGGCCCCATCAGCCGGAAGTGGACACTTCACCCTTCGGCGGGGCCCCGCTCCAGCAGCGGCTGGAGCCGGAAGGGGATGAGCTCTCCCATGGCGAGCGCCGTGTCGGTCCGGTCCACCCCGTCACAGGCCAGGATCTTGCCGTTGATCCGGAAAAGGTCTTCGGCGTCCAGCGCCACCACCCGGAGCAGGAGATCAGCCGAGCCGGTCAGGCCGTAGCCTTCCAGGATTTCCGGGATGCCTGCCAGGTCCACCGCCAGCTGTCCCAGCTTCTGCTGCTGCACGTGGACGGAGATAAACGCCATCAGCGGGTATCCCAGGGCCGCCGGATTGATCCGGCGTTCGAAGGACAGGAAGACATGTTTCTTTTCCAGCTGGGCCATCCGGGCCTGCACGGTGTTGCGCGAGAGCCCGAGCTTCTGCGCCAGGGCCACCACCGTTCGTTTCGGATCCTTCGCGAGGGCTGATAGGAGCCGGGTGTCAGTGCCATCCAAAGCTTGCATAATGCGCAAGATTAGCACGGGCACTGGGGCTCTTGTAGGGCATTCTGCTCAGTTTTTCAGGCGGTGGTTGTACCCAATGAGCATTGTGAGTATCGTCACAATTATCCGGGGCAACGGCGCCCGGGCGGCTGGCGTGCACGGGGATCACGAGTTCCTTGAGCGCCGGTGACACGACGTATGAAGGTTGCGTGCAACTGTGTTTACAGACGAGTTGGGCCAGGGCGGCAACGCCGCGGGCGGCCCGGACAACAGTGCAGGACATCACCACGGGACGGGCGCGAGCCTGGTCCAGCTGATCACTCCCGGGGGTGAGCGTGTCAGCCATCCGCAGTACGACGCCTGGGTCCGGGATGTCACTGATGAGCAGCTGGCTTCCCTTTATGAGGACATGGTGGTCATCCGCCGGATCGATACCGAGGCCACCGCCCTGCAGCGCCAGGGGGAGCTCGGCCTCTGGCCGCCGATGCTCGGGCAGGAGGCCTCCCAGATAGGTTCCGCGAGGTCGCTCCGCGACGATGACTTCGTGTTTTCCAGCTACCGCGAGAACGGCGTCGCATACTGCCGTGGCGTGGACCTTGCAGACATCCTCAAGGTATGGCGGGGCAATGCCTCGTCGGGCTGGGACCCGTACACGGTCAACATGGCCACTCCGCAGATCATTATCGGGGCCCAGACACTCCACGCGACCGGCTACGCAATGGGCATCCAGAATGACGGCGCCGACTCCGTGGCCATCACGTACTTCGGCGACGGCGCCACCAGCGAGGGCGACGTCAACGAGGCAATGGTCTTCGCCGCCAGCTTCCAGTCCCCGGTGGTCTTCTTCTGCCAGAACAACCACTGGGCCATTTCCGAGCCGGTCCGGCTGCAGTCACACATCAGGATCGCCGACCGTGCGGCAGGATTCGGGATTCCCGGCATCCAGGTGGACGGCAATGACGTCCTGGCGGTGATGGCTGCCACGCGCGAGGCAATCGAACGGGCCCGTCACGGCGGCGGCCCCACGTTCATCGAGGCACTCACTTACCGGATGGGACCGCACACCACTGCCGACGACCCCACACGGTACAGGGATGCCAACGAACTTGAGGACTGGGCGGCCAAGGACCCGATTGCCCGGGTCAGGGGCCTGCTGGACCGCAAGGGCCTGCTGACGGAGCAACTGGAGGCCCAGGTGGCTGCCAAGGCCGACGCCGTGGCCCGGGAAATGCGGGCCGGGTGCATCAATATGCCGGACCCGGAGCCGATGGATATTTTCAAGAACGTCTACAGCACCCCCAACTCCTGGCTGGACCGCCAGGAGGACCACTACTCCCGCTACCTGGCTTCCTTCGGCGATCCCGCAGGAGCCAACTCAGAAGAAGGTGCTCGCTGATGACCCAGATGACCTTTGCCCGGGCAATCAACTCCGGGCTTCGCAAGTCCCTCGAAAACGACCCCAAAGTTATCCTGATGGGCGAGGACATTGGCACCCTCGGCGGTGTTTTCCGCGTGACCGACGGTTTGCAGAAGGACTTCGGCAAGCACCGCGTGGTGGACACCCCGCTCGCCGAGTCCGCCATCATGGGCACGGCCGTCGGCCTTGCCTACCGCGGCTACCGGCCGGTGGTGGAAATCCAGTTCGACGGGTTCATCTATCCCGCCTTCGACCAGATCGTGTCCCAGGTGGCCAAGCTCCACTACCGCACTCAGGGCGCCGTGAAGATGCCCATCACCGTGCGGGTTCCCTTTGGCGGCGGCATCGGTTCACCGGAACACCATTCCGAGTCTCCCGAGGCGTACTTCACCCACACGTCCGGCCTCCGCGTGGTCAGCCCCTCCACTCCGCAGGACGCCCACACCATGATCCAGCAGGCCATCGCCCTCGACGATCCGGTGCTGTACTTCGAACCGAAGCGCCGGTACCACGACAAGGGCGAGGTGGATGAGTCGATCGAGCCCGGCGCCGCACTGTCCATGGAAAAGGCTCGGGTGGTGGCCGAAGGCAAGGACGTCACGCTCGTCGCGTACGGTCCGCTGGTCAAGACCGCCAAGGACGCAGCCCTGGCCGCGGCGGACGAGGGCATTTCCATTGAGGTGATCGACCTTCGCTCGCTGGCCCCCGTGGACTTCGCAACGCTGGAGGCCTCGGTGCGCAAGACGGGACGGCTGGTGATCACACACGAGGCCGGTCAGTCCGGCGGGCTCGGCGCCGAAGTGGCCGCCAGCATCACCGAACGCTGCTTCTACCACCTTGAAGCCGCCCCGGTCCGCGTCACGGGCTTCGACATCCCTTACCCGTATTCGAAACTTGAAATGCACCATCTGCCAGGTCTGGACAGAATCCTTGACGGTGTGGACCGTGCCCTGGGCCGTCCCAACTCCCTCAGCGGGCTGGAAGGATGAGCGCCGCCATGATCAAGGAATTCAGGCTCCCCGACCTCGGTGAAGGGCTGACGGAATCGGAAATCCTCAGCTGGAAAGTGGCCGTGGGCGATACGGTGGCACTGAACCAGGTCATCGCCGAAGTGGAAACCGCCAAAGCGGTGGTCGAACTGCCGTCGCCGTTCGCGGGCGTGATCACCGCCCTCCACGAAAAGCCGGGAACCGTGGTGGAGGTTGGCAAGCCGATCGTTTCGTTCGAGGTTGAGGGCGACGACGGCGGCGGCGCCGCCGGAGGTCCGGCTCAGGCGGAGACCGCCAAACGGGAACCCAACCTCGTGGGGTACGGCGCCGTCGTCGAAAGTTCCGGCCGTCCGGCACGGCGTGCCCGCACGTTTGCATCGCCGGCGGCGGCGCCCGCCAAAGCCGCGGCACAAGCGGACGCTGCTCCGGCGCCTGAGCCGGCGGCGGAACCGGCCGCCGAAACCCGGGCCCCGGTGGCCGGGCGCGTCGAGACCGCAGTCCCTGCCGAACGTCCGAGGTCCACGCCGCCGGTCCGGAAGCTGGCCAAGGACCTGGGGGTTGAGCTCACGGAGGTGGCCGGCACCGGCGCCGGCGGGCTCATCACCCGCGACGACGTGCGGAACTTTGTCGGCGGGGGAGACCTTCCGGCGGCTGCCCGCGCCCTGGCCGGAGCGGGGACCGGAACCGGCACCCCGGGAGAACGCGAAACCCGGACGCCCATCAAGGGCGTCCGCAAGCTGACCGCGGCGGCCATGGTGTCCAGTGCCTTCACGGCGCCGCACGCCACGGAATTCCTGACCATTGATGTCACTCCCACCATGGAGCTGCTGGCCCGGCTCAAGGCAAGCCGGGCTTTTGAAGGACTCAAGCTGACGCCGCTGACACTCGTCGCCAAGGCGTTGCTGATCGCCCTCCGCCGCCAGCCGTCGCTGAATTCGCGCTGGGAGGAGGCCAGCCAGGAGATCGTGCAGTTCAACTACGTGAACCTAGGCATTGCCGCGGCCACTCCCCGGGGACTGACCGTGCCGAACATTAAGGACGCGGACCGCATGTCCTTGACGGAGCTGTCCACGGCGATCACGGCCCTGACCGAGACCGCCCGCTCCGGCAAGACCAGCCCGGCCGGGCTCTCCGGCGGAACCATCTCCATCACGAACATCGGAGTCTTTGGCATCGACGCCGGCACGCCGATCCTCAACCCCGGCGAAGCTGCCATCCTCGCCATGGGTGCAGTGCGGAAAATGCCGTGGGAATACAAGGATGAGGTGGCACTCCGCCAGGTCATGACCCTGAGCCTGTCCTTCGACCACCGGCTGGTGGACGGCGAACAGGGGTCCCGCTTCCTGGCGGACATCGGGGCGATCCTCGCGGACCCGGGCATGGTCCTGGCAATGGTTTAGCCTGCGGGCTCCGGCAACTGACGCCGCAAAAACTGCCGGCCGCCTCTTCCGAAAGGAAGCGGCGGCCGGCAGCGTTCGGCTGCGGAAGGCTGCGGGTCCGGCGCCGGTCTATTCGGCAGGAACGGGTCTGGCCGTCACCAGGAGGGCGGCGAGGGCCATGCTCTCGAGCAGCGGGTGGGCCGATTCGACCGCGTCCCGCCGGCCGTGGCTGCGGACCGAATGCGGTGTGGAGTTGATGAGGCCGAACACGGCGTGGGCACGCATCCGGAGTTCGGCGGTGTCCGTGCCTGCGTGCAGGGCCTGCAGCACCTCCACCCACAGCTCCACATAGTTGCGCTGCAGGGTGCGGACCTCGGCCTGGTCGTCGTCGGAAAGGTTGCTGAAATCGCGGTCCTGGACCCGGATGACGTCAGGATTGCTCAGGGCGAAATCGACATGGAACTGAACCAGTCGGGCCAATGCGGCGGCGGGATCACCGGCGTCCGCAACCACGCGTCGCCCGCCCTCCAGCAGCTCCTGGCTCACGCTGAGCAGAAGTGCCCCGAGGACGGCCTGCTTGCCCGCGAAATGCCGGTAAACGGCCGGGCCGCTAACACCGGCGGCGGCGCCCAGGTCTTCCAGCGAAACGCGGTTGAAGCCGTTGACGGCAAAAAGCGTGGCCGCCGAGGAAAGCAACGCCTGCCGCCGGCTTTCCTTGGCCTGACTGCGCTGGGTGGCCTGGCTGCGCTGGGTTGCCAGGCCGCGCTGGGTGGCCCGGCTGCGCTCAGTGATCGGCACATTTCCTCCTTGGAACTGCAAATCCTAGCAAGGCGTGCGCGTGTTGGACATCACAGTTAATAGAGACTAACCTAAATCTCAGTTATGCGGTACTAACCGAATCGCTCAGGACGGCCCCGCCGGGTGTCCGGGAACGGAAGCAGTCAATGGAGACAATCGCCAGCCTGGTGGACACCGGCAGCGCCGGCTACGCCGCGAACCGCGAGGCCCAGCTGGGGCTGGCCCGCGAGCTGAAGGAACGCCTCGCCACGGCAGCCCTCGGCGGCCCGGAGAAGTCGCGGGAACGGCACATGGCACGCGGCAAGCTGTTGCCCCGCGAGCGCATCGACCAGCTGCTCGACGACGGCAGCCCCTTCCTCGAGATCGCGCCGCTAGCCGCCAACGGCATGTACAACGACGATTCGCCGGGTGCCGGCGTCATTGCGGGGATCGGCCTGGTCCACGGCCGCCAGGTGCTGGTCATCTCCAACGACGCCACGGTGAAGGGTGGAACCTATTATCCGATGACGGTGAAGAAGCACCTCCGCGCGCAGGAAATCGCGCTGGAGAACCGGCTGCCCTGCATCTACCTCGTGGACTCCGGCGGGGCGTTCCTGCCGAAACAGGACGAGGTCTTTCCGGACAAGGAGCACTTCGGCCGGATCTTCTTCAACCAGGCCAGGATGTCCGCGGCGAAGATCCCGCAGATCGCCTCCGTGATGGGTTCCTGCACTGCCGGCGGTGCCTACGTGCCGGCTATGAGCGACGAAACGGTGATTGTCCGCAACCAGGGCACCATCTTCCTGGGCGGTCCGCCACTGGTGAAGGCCGCGATCGGTGAGATTGTCACGGCCGAGGAACTCGGCGGCGGCGACGTGCACTCGAAAATCTCCGGCGTCACCGACCACCTGGCCGAGAACGATGAGCATGCCCTCCAGATCGTCCGGGACATCGTCTCCACCCTGCCCCGCCCGGCCGCCCCCGCCTGGGACGTTGACACCGCCGTCGAACCGGTTGCGGATCCGGAGGAGCTCTACGGCGCCGTCCCCACGGACGTCAATGCGCAGTATGACGTGCGAGAGGTGATCGCCCGGCTGGTGGACGGAAGCCGCTTCCACGAGTTCAAGAAAAACTACGGCACCACCCTGGTGACCGGCTTCGCGAAGCTGCACGGCCATCCGGTGGGCATCGTGGCGAACAATGGCGTGCTCTTCAGCGAATCGTCGCTCAAGGGTGCCCACTTCATCGAGCTCTGCGACCAGCGCGGCATCCCGCTGATCTTCCTGCAGAACCTCTCCGGCTTTATGGTCGGCAAGGACTATGAGCAGGGCGGCATCGCCAAGAACGGCGCCAAGATGGTAACCGCCGTCGCCACCGCCCGGGTGCCCAAACTGACCGTGGTGATCGGCGGTTCCTTTGGCGCCGGCAACTACTCCATGTGCGGTCGCGCCTACTCACCGCGGTTCCTCTGGATGTGGCCGGCAAGCCGGATCTCCGTGATGGGCGGCAACCAGGCCTCCAGCGTCCTCGCCACCGTGAAACGGGACCAGTACGAGGCCCGGGGCGAGGAATGGTCGGCCGCGGACGAGGAAGCCTTCAAGGCACCCATCAAGCAGCAGTACGAGGACCAGGGCAGCCCCTACTACTCCACCGCCCGCCTCTGGGACGACGGCGTGATCGACCCCGCGGACACCCGCACCGTCCTGGGACTGGCGCTCGACGTCGTCTCCCGCACCCCGCTGCCGGAGACCTCCTTCGGCCTCTTCCGGATGTGAGCCAGCTGTGACTACTCCTTCAACACCCCGGCAGACAACGCCTTCCCCGAAGCCGCTCTTCGGCACCGTGCTCGTAGCCAACCGCGGCGAGATCGCCTGCCGCGTCATCCGCACCCTGCGTGCCCTGGGCATCCGTTCGGTGGCCGTCTACAGCGACGCCGACGCCGGAGCGCGCCACGTGCGGGAAGCCGACCTTGCCGTCCGGATCGGTCCGGCGGCCGCCGCCGAGAGCTACCTCAAGATCGAGGCGATCATCCAGGCCTGCCGCGAGACCGGCGCCGAAGCCGTGCACCCGGGGTACGGCTTCCTCAGCGAGAATGTCGACTTCGCCCGCGCCCTGGAGAAAGCCGGCATCACGTTCATCGGCCCCGGCGTCGAGTCCCTCAATGTCATGGGGGACAAGATCCGGTCCAAGAACCACGTCACGGGCTACGGGGTCCCGGTGGTCCCGGGCATCGCCGAACCCGGCATGACGGACGCGCAGCTGATTGAGGCCGCGGCCGCCGTCGGCTTCCCGCTGCTGATCAAGCCTTCCGCCGGGGGCGGCGGAAAAGGCATGCACATCGTGGAACGTCCCGAGGAGCTCGAAGCCACCCTGGCTACCGCACGCCGCGTCGCAGCCAGCGCCTTCGGCGACGACACGTTGTTCCTTGAACGCCTGGTGCTGACGCCTCGGCACATCGAGGTCCAGGTGCTGGCGGACAACCACGGCAACGTCATCCACTTGGGGGAGCGCGAGTGCTCACTGCAGCGCCGCCATCAGAAGGTCATCGAGGAAGCCCCCTCGCCGCTGCTGGAATCCCTCCCCGACGGAGCCGCCGTCCGCGCCCGGATCGGCGAGGCCGCCTGCAATGCGGCCCGCAGTGTCCACTACAGCGGTGCCGGGACCGTGGAGTTCCTGGTCTCGGACAACGCCCCGGACGAATTCTTCTTCATGGAGATGAACACCCGGCTGCAGGTGGAGCACCCCGTCACCGAAATGGTCACCGGAATCGACCTCGTCGAATGGCAGGTGCGCGTCGCCGCCGGCGAGGAACTCACCGTCCGCCAGTCCGACGTCGTGCTTAACGGGCACTCGGTGGAAGCGCGGGTCTACGCCGAAATTCCCGAACGGAACTTCCTGCCGTCCACCGGCGAAGTGGTTCTGCTGGACGAGCGGGGGGAAATCTTCACTGCCATGGACGATCTGGATTCCTTGACTCCGGCTGCCGCCGATCCGGACATCCGCATCGATTCCGCCCTGCTCAGGGGACTCGAAATTTCCAGCGATTACGATCCCATGGTGTCCAAAGTGATCGCCTGGGGCCCGGACCGCGCAGCTGCGCTGGACAAACTCGACACGGCACTTTCGCGCTATACAGCGCTCGGCATCGACACCAACGTAGAGTACCTGCGCCTGCTCATCAACGACCCCGAGGTCCGCGCCGGCCGGCTCGACACCGGGCTGATCGAACGCAAAATGCCGGACTTCACCTTCCGGCGCATCGGGGATGCCGAGCTCATCGCCGCCGCCGTGCAGTTCTGGGTATTGGCGGAGGCCCCCGCCACGGTGAAATCCCCGTGGGACACCACCACCGGCTGGCGCCTTGGCGCATCCGCGCCCTGGCGGATGAGCTTCGGAACGCCCGGCGGGGGACTGGCCACCGTGGCCGTCACCTGGCTGAGCAACATGGATCTTGGCCACGCCCAGGTCCGCGTCAACGGTGGCCCCGTGCACAAGGTGATTGTCATCGGCCTGTCCGATGACAACGTCTACCTGGAGATCGACGGCGAGGAACTCCGGTTCGCACTGGGAGCCCTCTGGGCGGACTACCCGCCGCGGGGCAATCCGCAGACAGTCTTCCTCGGCAACGGGGGCTGGTCCTGCAGGCTGGAGGTGCTCACGCGCGAGGCCCGGCTTGTCCGGGTGCTGGCGGCGATCGAGCGCGAGGAGGGCGCGGCGGACCCGGCGGTGCGCTCGCCGATGCCCGGGACGGTGGTGTCCGTCTCTGTCAGCGACGGCGACCACGTGGAGGCCGGCCAGGTCCTGCTCTCGGTGGAGGCGATGAAGATGGAGCACCAACTCGTGGCACCGCTCGAGGGCACCGTCCACATCAGCGCCGCGTCCGGCGACCTGGTCAAGGCGGATCAGGTGCTTGCCACTGTCCACCCTGTTGCGCCGCCATCGGCGTCGGACGCAGCCGAGGACGCGGTGGAGGAATCCGTCATCGCCATGGGCGCGGCAGAGTAGCCGTCCCGCAGCACGGCACCCACCACAGACCAAGCAGTACGCCAACAGACCCGTTACAGAGTTAAGACAAGGAAGTCCCAACATGGCTGATTTTGAGCTCAGCGAGGAATACCAGGACCTCAGCAACACCGTCCGCGAATTCGCCGACGAAGTGGTGGCACCGGTTTCCGCAAAACACGACGAGGAACACAGCTTCCCCTACGAGGTGGTCTCCCGGATGGCGGACATGGGCCTCTTCGGCCTGCCGTTCCCGGAAGAGTTCGGCGGCATGGGCGGGGACTACTTCGCGCTGGCCCTGGCCCTGGAGCAGCTGGGCCGGGTGGACCAGTCCGTGGCCATCACGCTGGAAGCCGGCGTTTCCCTGGGCGCCATGCCCGTGTACCGCTTCGGCACCGAGGCCCAGAAGGAGGAGTGGCTCCCGTCGCTGGCGTCAGGCAAGGCGCTCGCCGGGTTCGGCCTGACGGAGCCCGAGGCCGGCTCCGACGCGGGCGGAACCAAGACCACCGCCCGGCTCGAGGGCGTTGGAGACGCAAAAACCTGGATCATCAACGGCAACAAGGAGTTCATCACCAACTCCGGCACGGACATCACCACCCTGGTCACCGTAACGGCCGTGACGGCCAAGCACGAGCGCCCGGACGGCAGCGTCAAAAAGGAAATCTCCACCATCCTGGTGCCGACCAGCACACCCGGGTTCAAAGCGGAGAAGGCCTACAACAAGGTGGGCTGGAACGCCTCGGACACCCACCCGCTCACGCTCAAGGACGTCCGCGTGCCGGAGGCGAACCTCCTCGGCCAGCAGGGCCGCGGCTACGCGAACTTCCTGTCCATCCTGGACGAGGGCCGGATCGCCATCGCCGCACTCGCCACGGGAGCGGCCCAGGGCTGCGTGGACCTGTCGGTGAAGTACGCCAAGGAGCGCAGCGCGTTCGGGCAGAACATCGGCAAGTACCAGGCCATCGCGTTCAAGATCGCCCGCATGGAAGCACGGGCACACACGGCCCGGCTGGCCTACTACGACGCCGCCGCCAGGATGCTGGCAGGCAAGCCGTTCAAGACCCAGGCGGCCATCGCTAAGATGGTCGCAGGCGAGGCAGCCATGGACAACGCGCGGGACGCCACCCAGGTGTTCGGCGGCTATGGCTTCATCAACGAATTCACCGTGGCACGCCACTACCGCGACTCCAAGATCCTTGAGGTGGGGGAGGGCACCACGGAGGTCCAGCTGATGCTGATCGCCCGCGAACTCGGCCTTTAGCTACCCCTGCAGGGAGCAGCGCGGGGAGCGAAACAGGGAACGAAACCAGGAAGGATCGATGATGATTGACAAGGTTGTTGCCAGTGCCGAGGCCGCGGTTGCCGATATCCCCGACGGCGCCTCGCTCGCCGTCGGCGGTTTTGGGCTGTGCGGCATTCCGGTGGCCCTGATCGATGCCCTCCACCAGCACGGGACCACCGGACTGGAAACCGTCAGTAACAACTGCGGCGTGGACGACTGGGGGCTGGGAATCCTGCTGAAGGACGGCAGGATCCGCCGCACCATCAGCTCCTATGTCGGGGAAAACAAGGAGTTCGCCAGGCAGTACCTCTCCGGCGAACTCGAGGTGGTGCTGACGCCGCAGGGCACGCTCGCGGAGAAGCTGCGCGCCGGCGGTGCCGGCATCCCGGCGTTCTACACGCCTGCCGGGGTGGGAACCCAGGTGTCCGACGGCGGCCTGCCGCAGAAGTACGACGCCGACGGGGCCATCGCCATCGCGTCCGCGCCCAAGGAAGTCCGCACCTTCAACGGTGCCGACTATGTGCTGGAGGAGTCGCTCACGCCGGATTTCGGCCTCGTCCACGCCTGGAAAGGCGACCGTCACGGAAACCTCGTCTTCCACGCCACGGCCATGAACTTCAACCCGCTGTGCGCCATGGCCGGGCGGATCACCATCGCCGAGGTCGAGGAACTGGTGGAGCCGGGCGAGCTGGATCCGGAGCACGTCCACGTTCCCGGCATTTTCGTCCAGCGGGTTGTCCTTGCACCCCAGGGCGAGAAGCGCATCGAAAAGCGGACGGTCGCAGTGTCCGCCGGCGGCAACCCCGTACAAGGGGCTGACCGGCGAGGGACTGACCAGCAAGCATCCGACCAGGCAGGAGCATGACCGTGGAATCGAACAGCACGCCCGAAGCACCGCCCCGCCCCGAAGCCGTACGACACGAATACCGGCCGCCCGCCGTCGGGCATCCGGAGGGGACCCTCCCCGAAACGAAAGGCTGGACGCGCAACGAACTCGCTGCCCGGGTGGCTCGCGAACTCCACAACGGACAGTACGTGAACCTCGGCATCGGAATGCCCACACTGATCCCCAACTACATTCCGGCGGGCATCGAAGTGGTGCTGCACTCGGAAAACGGCATCCTGGGCGTGGGGCCGTACCCGGGCGAGGACCAGGTGGATCCGGACCTGATCAACGCCGGCAAGGAAACCGTCACCGTCAACAAGGGAGCCGCGTTTTTCGACTCCGCAGCCTCCTTCGGCATGATCCGCGGCGGGCACGTGGACGTTGCCGTGCTCGGCGCCATGGAAGTGGCCCAGAACGGGGACCTGGCCAACTGGATGATCCCGGGAAAGATGGTCAAGGGCATGGGCGGTGCCATGGACCTGGTGTTCGGTGCCAAGAAGGTGATCGTGATGATGGAGCACGTGGACCGCAACGGCAAGCCCAAGATTGTGCAGCAGTGCACGCTGCCGCTGACCGGCAAGGGGTGCGTGGACCGGATCATCACGGACCTCGCCGTGATCGACGTCGTCACCGAAAACGGAGCCTCCCGGCTCGTGCTGCGCGAACTCGCCCCCAATGTGACTGCCGAGGAAGTCGCCGCGGCCACCGGAGCGGAACTCTTCGAAGAAGACCAGGAACTGACCGTATGACGCTGGAGCCGGATATCGCCCCCCGCGTTATCGAACAGCGGGGCCTCTACTTCGACGAGCTGGAGGAAGGCGTCACTTACGCCCACCGCCCGGGCCGGACGGTGACCGAGACGGACAACGTCCTGTTCACCACCATGACCATGAACACCCAGGCGCTGCACCTGGACGCGGCCTGGAGCGCCGGGCAGCCGTTCGGCCAGCGGCTGATGAACTCGATGTTCACCCTGGCCACCGTGGTGGGGCAGTCGGTCACGCAGCTGACCCAGGGGACCATCATCGCGCAGCTGGGACTGACGGATGTGTCGTTCCCGCATCCGCTGTACCACGGCGACACCCTGTACACGGAGACGGTCATCACCGGTAAGCGTCCGTCGGCGTCACGGCCGGGGCAGGGCATCGTGACCATGGAGCACACGGGCCGGAACCAGGACGGGACGGTGGTGGCACGTGCCTCGCGCAGTTGCCTGATGTGGACGCGGGAGGCGCACGAAGCCGCCGAAAAGAGGACAATCTAAGCATGACTTTCCTGATGGGTCCCGCCCTGCTCTTCTGTCCTGCCGACCGTCCCGAGCGCTACCAGAAAGCCGCGGAACGTTCCGACGCCGTCATCGTGGACCTCGAAGACGCCGTCGCCCCTGCCGACAAGCAGCGGGCCCGCGGCGCCATCCTGGCCCAGCTCGGTGCCACCGGCGACGTTCCGGAGCTGGATCCCAGCCGGACGATCATCCGGATCAATCCGGCCGGAACGGAGGAGTTCGAGAAGGACCTGCACTGCCTCAAGCACACCCCGTACCGCCATGTGATGCTCGCCAAGGCTGAAAACGCCGGCCAGCTCAAGGCGCTGGAGGGTTACGAGGTGATTGCGCTGTGCGAGACGGCGGCCGGAATCATCAACGCCGCCGCCATCGCCGCCGAACCCAACGTGGTGGGCCTGATGTGGGGCGCCGAGGACCTGCTCGCGTCACTGGGCGGGACCTCCAGCAGGAACGACGACGGCGGCTACCGGGCAGTGGCGCTGCACGCCAGGTCCACGGTGCTGCTCGCGGCGGGGGCCTTCGGCAAGGAAGCCATCGATGCGGTGTACGTCAACATTCCGGACCTTGAGGGGCTGGCGGCCGAATCACGCGACGCTGTCGCCTCCGGGTTCGGGTCCAAGGCCTGCATCCACCCCAGCCAGGTTGCCATCGTCCGGGGGGCCTACGCTCCCGCGGAATCGGACGTCGCGGCGGCCAAAGAGCTCCTGGAAGCTGCCGCCGCGGCCGGGAGCGGCGTGTTCCAGTTCAACGGAAAAATGATCGACGGGCCCATCCTGAGGCACGCGGAATCCACCCTGCGGCGGGCAGTCCACTAGGGAGCGCCGCCTGGAAAAGGACTGAACCAATACGGGTGCTGAACCAATACCGGTGCTGAACCAATAACAGGACTGAGCCGCGGAGAGGCCGGGAGTCAGATGACTCCCGGCCTCTCTGGCATGTTCAGCTGTATCGCTTAGCCGGCCTTCACAGCGAGAACGGGGCAGTCCGCTTCCAGGAGTATCCGCTGGGACGTGCTGCCCATGATCAGCTTGCCGACGGGCGTGCGCCGCCGCAGCCCAATCACAATCAAATCGGCCTGGTGTGCCTCCGCCGCTTCCAGGACCTCATTGGCGGCGTCGTGGCCGCGCACCGGCTGGAGGATGATGTGCTCGATCCCTTCCTTGCCGAGACGCAGGTCGATGCCCTCGATTTCGGCTTCCCCGGCATACCGCTTGTCCACCAGGGAATCGCCCCGGGAGGAATTGATGACCACCAGCTTGGACTGCGCCTTCCGTGCCTCCTTGATGGCCTGGTCAAAGGCCGCTTCGCCCTCCGGTGTTGGTACGTAGCCCACAACGATGGTCATGGTTTCTCCTTATCGTGCTGGGTGGTGTCACGGGGGACGGTGTCGTGGGGGACCGTGCTGCGGCGTGCGGCGTCGCCGTCGTCGGTGGTGTGGCGGGCCCCGGGTGCGAATGAATCCTGCTGCTGCTCCGTGTGGTCTGCAGCTGCGGGCTGGACTGCAACTGCGGGCCTGACTACAGCGGCGGGCCGGCTCCGGCGGATCAGCTTGAACAGCAGCGGCCACAGGAGAATGAGCGCCACGATGATGTAGACGGTGACGGCGATCGGCTCGCTCCAGAGGCCGGCAGGGTCGCCGGCGCTGAGCTGCAGCGTCTGGCGGAGCTGCTTTTCCAGGCGCGGTCCGAGGATGACACCGAGGATAAGCGGCAGGACGGGAAGTCCGAAGCGCCGCATCATGAAGCCCAGCGCGCCGAGCGCCAGCAGGAGCACCAGATCGAACGCCTGCAGGTTCACCGAGTAGGCGCCCAGGGTGGCGAAGAACAGGATGCCGGCGTACAGGTAGGGCCGGGGGATCTGCAGGAGCTTCGCCCACATCGGTGCCAGCGGCAGGTTGATGATCAGGAGCAGCAGGTTGCCGATGAAGAGGCTGGCGATGAGGGCCCATACCAGCGGTCCCTCGCTTTCGAACAGCTGCGGCCCGGGCTGGATGCCGTACTGCGTGAACGCTGCCAGCATCACTGCGGCCGTGGCATTGGTGGGCAGGCCCAGGGCCAGCATGGGCGTCAGCGTGCCTGCAGCTGCAGCGTTGTTGGCTGCTTCCGGACCGGCCACACCCTCGATTGCGCCTTTGCCGAACTCTTCGGGGTGTTTACTGAGGCGCTTCTCCGTGACGTAGGAGAGGAACGTGGGAATCTCGGCGCCGCCGGCGGGCAGTGCACCGAAGGGGAAGCCGAAGGCGGTGCCGCGAAGCCAGGGCTTCCAGGACCGCTTCCAGTCCTGCTTTCCCATCCACGGGCGTCCCACGGGAATGACCTGCAGGGGGTTGCGGCGGAGGTGCGCGGCAACCCAGAGTGCCTCGCCGACGGCGAAGATGGCCACTGCCACCACCACGATGTCCAGACCGTCCGCCAGGAGCGGCACGCCGAAGGTGAGCCGGGCCTGGCCGGTGACCACGTCCAGGCCCACCAGACCGATGGCGAGGCCAAGGCCCAGGGATGCGAAGCCCCGAAGCCGCGAGGAGCCCAGGACGGCGGTGACCGCCAGCAGGGCCAGGACCATGATGGCGAAGTAGCTCGGAGCGCCCAGGCTGACGGCGAAGTCCACCACGATCGGAGCACAGACTGCCAGAAGGGTGGTGCCGATGGTGCCGGCCACGAACGAGCCGATGGCCGCCGTCGCAAGTGCCTGTGCGGCCCTGCCCGCTTTCGCCATCTTGTTGCCTTCGATGGCGGTGACCACCGACGACGATTCGCCTGGCGTATTAAGCAGGATGGAGGTGGTGGAGCCGCCGTACATGCCGCCGTAGTAGATGCCGGCGAACATGATGAAGGCGCTGGTGGGTTCCAGGGCGTACGTGACCGGAAGCAGCAGTGCCACGGTCATGGCCGGGCCGAGGCCCGGGAGAACCCCGACGGCGGTACCCAGGACGACGCCGATGACGGCGTAGAGGAAATTCATGGGGGTCAGGGCGGTGGCAAAGCCGTCCATCAGGGAGGAAAAGACATCCATCAGAGAATCCCTTCCAGGAGACCGGCGGGCAGCGCAATGCCGAGGCCAAGGTAGAAACCATAAAAGGTCAGGAGGGACAGGGCTACGGAGATGAGGCCGTCACGGATGTACCTCCGGCCACCCAGTGCCCAGACGCTGCCCCAGAACAGGATGCTTCCCGAGATAACCCAGCCTGCCCAATCGATCAGCAGGATGTTGGCCACGAAGGCTCCCACCAGCGGCAGGATCGTCTTCCAGTCGGCGGGGTGGGTGAGGTCCACGTCCTCGCCGCCTTCGGCTTCGCCCTGGCCACCGCGGAGCACGTCGACGGCCAGCATGACAGAGCAGACCAGCAGCAGGCCGCCCACAATGAAGGGCAGGGTTTTTGGTCCCACGGGATCAGACTGGGAATAGGGGGTGACGATGCGGGCCGCGTCCGCGATGACCAATGCCCCGGCCGCCCCGAGCAGGAGGGCAACCCCCAGCTCGGAGCGGCCTTTGAGCCGTGAGGCCAGTGTTGGTGAGGAGCTCACGCCAAGCCAAGCTTCGTGAGGACGTCCGCCACCCGCTTGTCCTGCTCTGCCAGGAAGCTTTCGAACTCAGCGCCGGTGATGAAGGCGTCGCTCCAGCTGTTGGTCTTCAGGGCTTCTTTCCAGGCGGCCGTGCCGTGCATCTTTTCGAGCGCGCCGATCAGCTTGGCCTTGTCAGCGTCAGTGATGCCCGGAGGGGCCACGATGCCGCGCCAGTTGGTGAACACCAGGTCGATGTTGGATTCCTTCAGCGTGGGGGCATCCACGCCTTCGAGCCGCTTCTCGCCGCTGGTGGCCAGGACGCGGACAGCGCCGGATTCGATCTGCTTGAGGTACTCACCCGCACCGGAGGCCGCGAAGCCCACCTTGTTGCCCAGGATGGCCGGGAGGAGGTCTCCACCGCCGTCGTAGGACACAAAGTTGACCTTGGTGGCGTCGATGCCCAGGGCGCCGGCCAGCTGCATAGGCAGCAGGTGGTCCGGGCCGCCCGGCGAGGAGCCGCCGCCAACGCTGATGGAACCCGGGTCAGCCTTCCAGGCGGCGACCAGGTCGTCGATGGTCTTGTAGGGCGAATCCTTGCTGACCATGATGGCGCCGGGCTCTTCAATCAGCTTGGCCAGGGGAGTGGTGGCCGTCAGCTTGGACTCGGACTTGTTGGTGTAGCTCGCGCCCACCACGCCCAGGCCCATCAGCATGGTGAGGTCGCCGTTGCCCTTTTCGTTGACGATGCGTGCGAGGCCCACGGTGCCACCGGCGCCGGCGAGGTTGAAGACTTCGGGGTTCGTGGCGATTTTCTCGTCTTCGAGGACCTTGGCCGCCACGCGGGCGGTGGTGTCGTAGCCGCCACCCGCAGTGTTGGGGACCATGATCTGGAGGCCGGTCAGCGGGCCGGCAGGAGCGCCGGAGGTGGCGCCGTCGGTGGAGCTTTTTCCGGTGGCACCGCAGCCGGTGGCCATCAGGGCGATGCCGGCGGCGACGGCGGCAATACGCAATGCGCGGATCTGGCGCATGGTGTTCCTCTTCTCAGTAAAGTTCTCGGTAAAGCTGGTCAGCAAAACTGACTGGTGATTTGATGCTAGGCCCGACCGTGACGGGCATCACTCTTGTGTACGCAGAGAAAGTTAAGTTCATTGCGTTCACGTTTCCGCTGTCCCACCGGTGCTCCCTCAGGCACCTGCGAAGGAGCGGCCGTGCGCCCGCCCGCCGGAGTGCGTTGGGGTATAGTTCCGGTACCCCAACCACCAGAGGAAAGAACCACAGTGACTCGACGTAGAGGAATGTCCCTCGCGGGGCAGTACCTGGTTCTGCAGTTGCTGATTGTCTTCGCGGTCCTGGTGGCGGTGGTGGCGATCTCCCTGGCGCAGTCCGCTGCGGCCTTTGAGCGGATCGAGGGCAGGCGGGCACTGTCCGCTGCGGAGGCGCTGGGCAACAACCCCGCCGTGCGGGCCCTGCTGCCCTCCGCGGAACCACGGGCCGGGTCAGCCCTTCCGGCGGTTGCCGAGTCGGTGCGGACGGTGTCCGGATCGTCGCACGTGGCGCTCGCCAAACTGGACCGCACAGTAGTGGCATCGTCCGATCCCGGCTTGCTGGGCAAGCCGTTGGAGCTGGGCGGAAGCCGGGTGCTGGAAGGAAGGGCCTGGACCGGAGTCGTTGGCGGATCCGGTGCGGAGGCGCTGTCCGCCCACGTCCCGGTCCTGGACGACACCGGGAAAATGATCGGCATCGCCTCCATCAGCCGGAACTACCCCTCCACCTGGGAGCGGCTGGGCGACGCCGTCCCCAACCTGCTCACCTACCTGGGCGTGGCCAGCGTTCTGGGCGTTGCAGGCTCGCTGCTGCTGGCCCGCCGCGTCAAACGGCAGACCCTGGGCATGGAACCCAGTGAAATCACCGGGCTGGTGGAGAACCGGGAAGCCATGCTGCACGGCCTGAAGGAAGGCGTCGTTGCTCTCGACCCGCACGAACGCGTTACCGTGGCCAATGACAGCGCCCGCGAACTGCTTGGCCTGCCGGCAGACTGCGTAGGCAAGGTCCTTGCGGTCCTGCCGGTGGATCCGGCGCTGAAGGACGTCCTGACCCGGGAACAGCCCGGGCCGGACCAGCTGGTGCTGGTGGGAGAGCGGCTGGTGGTGCTGAACCGTGTGCCCATCCGTTCACGCGGCCGCGACATCGGTTCGGTCACCACCCTGCGCGACCGGACCGAGCTCTCGTCCCTGGAGCGGGAACTGGGCGCCACCCGGACCGCCACCGATACCCTGCGCGCGCAGGCCCATGAGTTCGCCAACCAGCTCCACGTCATTTCCGGCCTGATCCAGATCGGCGAGTACGATTCCGTGGTGCAGTTTGTTAATGGCGCCACCCTGGACAGGACCCGGCTCAACGATGAGGTGACCAGCCGCATCCAGGACCCGGCGCTTGCCGCCCTGCTGATCGCCAAGTCCAGCCTCGCCACAGAGCGGGGAGTCACCCTCCAGCTTGACCCTAAGTCCGCGCTGGAGCGGGTTGACGACGAGCTCTCCCGGGACCTGACCACCGTGGTGGGCAACCTCGTGGACAACGCACTCGACGCCGTCACCGGAGCCGCGGAGGCGTCTGTCCGGGTCCTCGTCGAGGACAGCCCGGAACAGGTGGTGGTCACGGTTCGGGACACCGGCCCGGGCATCGACGCTTCGGCCACAGAAGATATCTTCCGGCAGGGCTTCACCACAAAAAAGCCCGGGCCCGCGGGCGGCAGGGGCTTCGGCCTGGCACTCTCGCGCGTCGTGTGCCGGCGCAGCGGCGGCGAGCTTGCCGTTGCCAATGACGGCGGTGCGGTGTTTACCGCGCGACTGAAAAGGGCGCCGCTGAAACGGACGCCCACCAAGGGAAAGGTGGCCACGCCATGATCAATGTCCTGATCATCGACGATGACTTCATGGTGGCCAAAGTCCATGCCGGCTTTATCCAGCGCACGCCGGGATTCGCCGTCGTCGGCGTTGCGCACACCGGAGCCCAGGCGATGGCGGAAACCGCCCGCCTGCAGCCTGACCTGGTCCTGCTGGACATCCACCTGCCCGATATCAACGGGCTGGACCTCATGACCAAGCTGCGGGAAGCGGCGCCTGAACTGGATGTGCTGGTGATCAGTGCCGCCCGCGAGGTGGAGACGGTCCGCCGTGCGCTGCGTGGCGGGATTGTCCACTACCTGATCAAGCCGTTTTCGCAGACGGACCTGCAGGAACGCCTGGAGCATTACCGCAGCGCCTACCAGGGCCTGGACCTCGCCAAGGACGTTGCTGAGCAATCGGACGTCAACCGGGTCTTCGGGCTGGAAAGCGCCGAACGCACTGAACCGCACCTTCCCAAGGGCTGCAGCCCGGAAACCCTCAAGCGCGTGGTGGACGTGCTCAACTCCGCCGAAGCGGATCTGTCGGCGGCCGAAGTCGCCGACCTGCTGGGCACGTCCCGGGTCAGCGCCCGCCGGTACCTCGAATACCTGCACGACGAGTCCAGGGTGGAGGTGCGGCTCAAGTACGGTGCGGGCCGGCCCGAGCGGCGGTACGCGCTGAAGTCAGCGTGACCCCGGCGGGAGGGACAACGGCGGAATGGCCTCATACAGCCGGGTCCTGACCCATCGCTGTCCCGTCTCCCGGTATTCCGCCCTGCTTGCGAAACGGTACAGGTAGCTGTGGACACGCACCCAGCGGGGGCGGACGCCGTCGAACGGGTCCTTGCGCAGGAGCCGCAGCACCGCCCGATCAGCTTCCAGCAGCTTGGCCAGGAAGGCATAAAACCATTCTTCGTGGACGGTGCGCAGCGGCAGGAACCACATCAGCCAGTCCAGCCGGAGATGGTAGGGAGCCCACTGGCGCGGCAGCCGGCGGACGTCACCGGGCTTCCCGCGGAAACCGTACTCGCGCCAGTCGGAGTCGTCGTCGGGCTCGGGGTCGAGAGTGCCTTCCACCACAATCTCGATCCGCATTTTGGTCACCGTGCCGAACGCCCCGTAGGTGTTCACCAGCTGCCAGCGGTTGAAGCTGGCGTTCATGAGCTGCCGGTGCTGCAGGAGGTTCCGGGCGGGCCAGTAGCTGAGCACCAGAAGCAGCACCGTCACAGCAAGTACGACGGCGAGCCACCACACCGGGGTCTGCGCACCGCCGGCGCCCATACTGTCGGCTGAGCCGTACGTGTGCCAGTCCAGCGGGATAACGGGTAGGACAGCGTGGGCCACCGGATCGCTGACAGCGGCGAAGGCCAGCAGGATCGCCATCCAGTTCAGCCAGGCGAAGTTTCCGCTCGCCACGAGCCACAGCTGCGTGAAGATGATGATGCCCGCAGCGATCCCGGCCAGCGGCTGAGGGGCAAACAGGAAGAAGGGCACCACCAGTTGCGCGAAGTGGTTGCCGAGGACCTCCATCCGGTGCAGGGGCTTGGGGAGGAGGTGAGCCTGCCGGCTCAGCGGACCCGGCATCGGCTGGGTCTCGTGGTGGTAATACAGTGCGGTCAGGTCACGCCACTCGCTGCCCCCGCGGATCTTGATCATCCCGGCGCCGAACTCCAGCCTGAACAGCAGCCACGCGAGCAGGATCAGGATGGTCCGGGGCGGCGGGGTCTGGTCCGAGCCGAGGAAGGCCACGGTAAAGCCGGCCTCCAGCAGCAGCATCTCCCAGCCGAAACCGTAGAACGTCTGGCCCACGTTGACGATCGACATGTACAGCAGCCACAGGGCCAGGAAGGCGATCATCGGCAGCCACGGCGGTCCCAGCTGCGGAAGGCCCAGGACGAGTGTGGCCGAGATGGTCATGCCGCACCAGCAGACCCCGTGCAGCAGCCGGTCGGAGTAGCGCCATAGGAAAAGGCTGGGCCGGCGGCGGCGCCTGAAGCTGTCCAGGTAGTCGGGGACGGGAAGCAGGCCGCGCTCGCCGAGCAGCGCCGGGAACTGGTTGCGGCAGGAGAGGAACGCCACAAAGAAGATCGTGGCAATGCCGCGCTGCAGCACCTGCCGGGCGAACTCGTACTCCGGCGCGTCGAACCAAGCGGCCCACTCCACGTTGTTCACGTTACGCCTGCCGCGCACGGCGTCAATGTCCGGCGAGACAGGCATTGGCGGAGGATCGATCTGCCTCGTGCTGGACCACTCTGCCGCGGGGCTAGGATCGAACCATGTTTGCTCTGGTCCTCATCGCCGTCGTCGCCGGGGCGCTGGCCCAGCGGATTGCGGGGCTCGGCTTCGGCCTCCTGGTGTCACCGGTACTGGTGGTGCTGCTGGGACCATTTGACGGGGTGATGATCATCAACCTCTGCGGTGCGGCGTCGTCGCTGCTGATCCTGTCCAGGGTGTGGCGGCACGTCAACTGGCGGCGCTACGCCGGCCTGGCCGCGTCCGCTGTGGTGGGTGTGGCACCAGGCGCCTGGCTGGCCAGCAATGTCCCGGCGGCGCCCCTGGAAATCTGCATCGGAGTGCTGCTCATCATCGCCCTGCTCGCTTCGCACCGGCTGAACCGGAGTTCCTGGCGCGCCACGGGGCCGGTCCCCATGGTGTCATTGGGCTTTTCCAGCGGCCTCATGAACGCCGCGGCAGGCGTGGGCGGACCGGCAATCACCGCATATGCGATCGCCACGCGGTGGGACCAGAAGAGCTTCGGTGCCACCCTGCAGCCGTACTTCGTGACCACCGGCCTGACCTCGCTCGTCACCAAGTACTTCTTTTCCGGCGGACATGTTCCCGCTTTGGCCGGCTGGCAATGGCTTGGCGTGCTCGCGGCCATGCTGCTCGGTATCGTGGCAGGCGACCTGCTGTCCGGACGGGTGCGGCCTGGAGCCGTCCGCCGGATTGTTGTGGTGATCGCCTACACCGGGGCGGTGTCCACGATTGCCAAGGGCGTGGTTGAGCTGGCCTCCGGGTAGGCCGGGGGAGCGCAGGCGGGCACGCCAACGTGCGGGATACTTAACGGATGCAGCCACGCAGAATCGTTCTCCTCGGATCCACCGGTTCCATCGGCACCCAGGCGATTGACGTCGTCGACGGCGCCCCGCACCTTTTCGAGGTTGTGGCACTGAGTGCAGGCGGCGGAAACCTGGAGCTTCTTGCCCGCCAGGCCGTCCATACGAAGGCCAAGGCCGTGGGCACGGCCGGCAGGGACGCGGCCGGGCTGCAGGAAATGATCGATGAGGCCGCCCGCGCGGCCGGGATCACCGGCTACCGCCCGGAGATCATCACCGGCCCGGACGCCTCCACCCGGATTGCGGGGATCGACGCGGACGTCGTGCTCAACGGCATCACCGGTTCCATCGGACTGGCACCCACGCTGGCGGCCCTGAAGTCCGGGGCAACACTGGCGCTGGCCAACAAGGAGTCGCTGATCGTCGGCGGCGCCCTCGTGAAGGCCGCCGCCCGGGACGGCCAGATCGTGCCCGTCGATTCCGAGCATTCGGCCATCGCGCAATGCCTGCGGTCCGGGACATCTGACGAGGTGGACCGGCTCATCCTGACGGCGTCCGGAGGGCCCTTCCGCGGCAGGACCCGCGCGGAGCTTCACAACGTCTCGCCGCAGGAAGCCCTGGCGCACCCCACCTGGGACATGGGCCTGATGGTCACCACCAACTCCGCCAGCCTGGTGAACAAAGGGCTTGAAGTGATCGAGGCGCACCTGCTGTTCGACATCCCGCTGGACCGTATCGACGTGGTGGTCCACCCGCAGTCCGTGGTCCATTCCATGGTCCAGTTCGTGGACGGCTCCATCATCGCCCAGGCTTCGCCGCCGGACATGCGCCTGCCCATCGCCCTCGGGCTGGGCTGGCCGGACCGTGTCCCGAAGGCGGCCACGCCGTGCGACTGGACCCAGGCAACCAGCTGGACCTTCGAGCCGCTCGACGCCGACGCGTTCCCCGCCGTCGGGCTTGCCAAGGACGCTGCCAGGCAGGGGAGCACCTACCCCGCCGTTTTCAACGCGGCCAACGAAGAGGCCGTGATGGCCTTCCACTCAGGCCGGATCCGGTTTACCGACATTGTGGATACCATCGAAGCGGTGCTCAGCGAACACCCAGGATCCTCCGGGCTGACAGTTGAGTCCGTGCTGGATGCTGAAACGTGGGCACGAGCGCGCACCCACGAACGTTTAGCAGTGAGCAGTCTCTAGGAAGCAGCAGATCTCAGCATGAGTCCCGTCATTCTTTTTATCCTCGGTGTCGTCTTTGTGGCCATCGGCATCGCCGTCTCCATCGCGCTCCATGAAGTGGGCCACCTCGTTCCTGCCAAGCTGTTCAAGGTGCGCGTCACCAAGTACATGATCGGTTTCGGCCCCACATTGTGGTCCAAGCGCAAGGGGGAGACCGAGTACGGCGTCAAGGCCATCCCGCTGGGGGGCTACGTGTCCATGATCGGCATGTACCCGCCGAACAAGGACGACGGCACAGTACGTCCCTCCAGCACCGGGATGTTCCAGACCCTCGCCACCGAGGCGCGTTCCATGGCGCACGAGGAAGTGGGACCCGGCGATGAGAAGCGGGTCTTCTATCGGCTGCCGGTGTGGAAGAAAATCATCGTGATGCTCGGCGGCCCGGCGATGAACCTGCTGATCGGCGTAGCGCTGACAGCGGTTCTGCTGATGGGATTCGGGATCAGCACCCCCACCACCACCATCGCGGACGTATCCAAATGCCAGGTCAAGGCGGGGGAGACCGTGGACCCGGATTCCGCGGACTGCAAGCTCACGCCCGCGGCTGCGGCACAACTCAAGCCCAACGACACCATTACCTCGTTCGACGGCAAGGCAGTGACCAGCTGGGATGAACTCACCGGCTGGATCCGTGCATCCGCGGGCCGGGAAGTCAGCATCACCGTGGAGCGGGACGGCTCGCCCGTCACCACCACAGTGACCCCCGTGCTCTCCGCGCGGCCGGTCGTCGGCGCGGACGGCCGCCAGGCCACCGATGCAAACGGAACCCTCCAGTACCAGGAGGTCGGCTTCCTGGGCATCGGTGCCCAAACCGCCCTGGTGGCCCAGCCGGCGTCGTCCGTCCTGCCCATGGCCGGGGAAAACATCCAGCAGGTTGCCGGCGTGGTCCTGAATCTCCCTGCACGGGTGGTGGGCGTTGCGAAGGCAGCCTTCAGCGAGGAACCGCGCGATCCCAACGGACCCATCAGCGTGGTGGGGGTGGGCCGCGTCGCGGGTGAAGTTGCCGCCATGGAGGAAGTTCCGCTGCAGTCCAGGTTCGCCGCACTGGTGGGACTGCTGGCCGGACTGAATTTCGCGCTTGCGGTGTTCAACCTGGTTCCGCTGCTCCCGCTGGACGGCGGCCATGTGGCCGGCGCCCTGTATGAGGGAGTTCGACGGCGGCTGGCCAAATTGTTCGGCCGGCCCGACCCCGGAGCGTTCGACATCGCCAAGCTCCTGCCGGTGACCTACGTGGTGGCGGCGCTGCTGATGGGCATGAGTGCGCTGCTGATCTACGCGGACATCGTCAAGCCGGTCAACCTCTTTGGCTAGTCAGCTCTTTCCGGCTTATTTTCATAAATCAGCCGAAAGCGATTGATTCTGTGTAATCAGTCGATTATGTTTGTGCCATGTACGTACTCACCATCGACCAGAAGGGCAGTACGGGCGACAAGGACCGGGTCCCCGGGCTCCTGGCCCAGCTGCACGGGATGTCCACCGCCGGCCGGTTCGAACGCTCCGTGGGCGACGAAGTCCAGGGCGTGGTGGAAAAGCCGGCGGAAGTCGTGGAAATCGCCCTTCACAGCCTGCGCAGCGGCCAGTGGTACGTGGGCATCGGGGTGGGCGCCGTGGACCTGCCGTTGCCGGCGAGCCCGCGGGAAGGGTCCGGGGCGGCCTTCGTCGCCGCCCGCCTGGCCGTTGAAAAAGCCAAATCCGCTGCGGCCCACGTGCCCTTGTCCGTCGTTTCGGGCGGCCTCCGCCGCGGCGGTGCGGCGCCGCCCGAAGCCGGACCCGGCATCATTGCCTGCGCCAACGCCGAGGCTGTGCTCCGCCTCATTGGCCGGCTGGTGCAGGACCGCACGGAGGCCCAATGGAAAGTGGTGGACGCCCTCCGTGAGCTGCAGCAGGACGCAGCAGCCAGGCACGGCAGCCAGAAGCTTGCGGCCGCAAAACTCGGAATCACCGAGCAGTCGGTGAGCCGCGCCGTCCTGAGGTCCGGCTGGCAGGAAGAATGGGCGGCACGGCCGGCCGCCGAGATGCTCCTGGCCCTGGCCCATGACGCAGTGCTGGAAGGACACAGGTGAACGCTCTCTGGATTACGCTCGCCCTGCTTACGGCAGGCTTCGCGGGCTGGCCCGTCACTGCGCTGGTGTTCCGGCTGGCCCGGACCATCGACGACAAAGCGGACGCGGCCAAGGCCGCCGAGGACCGGGCCGCCGAAGAGTCCGCCGACGACCCCGCCGCCGATGTCACCGTGGACAGGACCGGCCCGGACAGGGAATCAGCAGCCCGGGGGGCGGTCGACGGCGAGATCACCGTTGCCGCCGACAAGGCCGCCGAGGACGCCGGAAACGCGCCCAAACCTTCAACCGCTGCACCGGTACCCACCACAAGGATCCTTCGCGGCGGCGCCATCATCGGCGTCCTGGAAAGGCTGGCGGTCTGCCTGGCCATCCTGGCGGGCCAGCCAGTGGCCATCGCCTACGTGGTGGCCATCAAGGGCCTGGGGCGCTTCGCCGAACTGAAGGAGACCCCTGTTGCCGCCGAGAGGTTCATCATCGGCACGCTGTCATCCATGCTCTGGGCCGCCGGGGTAGCCGCCCTCGCCAAGATCCTGTTCCTCAGCTGAACGGGATACGTACTCGGGCGGGCAGGGCGATAGGGTATCCGTATGACTGTTTTTGCTGTTGAGTACGTATACGCCGCCGAGTCCGCCGAAGCACGCAACGCCGCCCGCCCGGCACACCGGGAATGGACTGCCCGCCTTGCCGATGAAGGTGCGCTCCTGGCCAGCGGACCTTACGGCGATGGAGCCGGTGCACTGCTCATCTTCAAGGCCGCCGACGAAAACGCGCTGAACGGAATGCTCAAGCAGGATCCTTTCGCTGCGGCCAACGTTATTGCGGGCACGCGCACCACGGAATGGAACCCGGTGACCGGCCTCCTGGCCGAACACGCCGCCTAGCCCGCCGGAACCATCCACCATCGACAGTTCGATACAAAGAGGAGTCCACGTGACCTCGGTCAGCCTGGGAATGCCGTCAGCACCGCCCCCCGTCCTTGCCCCGCGCAGGAAGACCCGCCAGATCAAGGTGGGGTCGGTGGGGGTCGGCTCGGATTCGCCCATCAGCGTGCAGTCGATGACCACCACGCCCACCACGGATATCAACGCCACCCTGCAGCAGATTGCCGAACTGACGGCTTCAGGCTGCGACATCGTGCGCGTCGCCTGCCCGTCCGCGGACGACGCCGAGGCCCTGCCGATCATCGCGCGGAAGTCCCAGATCCCCGTCATTGCAGACATCCACTTCCAGCCCAAGTACGTCTTCGCCGCGATCGAAGCCGGCTGCGCGGCAGTGCGCGTCAACCCCGGCAACATCCGCAAGTTCGATGACCAGGTCAAGGAGATCGCCCGTGCCGCCAAGGACCACGGCACATCCATCCGGATCGGCGTGAATGCCGGATCCCTGGAGCCGGGGATCCTGAAGAAGTACGGCAAGGCAACCCCGGAGGCCCTCGTGGAGTCGGCGGTCTGGGAAGCCTCGCTGTTCGAGGAGCACGGGTTCCACGACTTCAAGATCTCCGTCAAGCACAACGACCCCGTCATCATGGTTGCCGCCTACGAGATGCTGGCTGAAAAGGGCGACTGGCCCCTGCACCTCGGCGTCACCGAGGCCGGACCGGCGTTCCAGGGAACCATCAAGTCCGCCACGGCGTTCGGCGCGCTCCTGTCCAGGGGAATCGGCGACACCATCCGTGTTTCCCTTTCGGCTCCTCCGGTCGAGGAAATCAAGGTGGGCAACCAGATCCTTCAGTCGCTGAACCTGCGTCCCCGCAAGCTCGAAATCGTCTCCTGCCCGTCCTGCGGCCGTGCCCAGGTGGACGTCTACACCCTTGCCGAACAGGTCACCGCCGGCCTCGAAGGGATGGAGATTCCGCTGCGCGTGGCCGTCATGGGCTGCGTCGTCAACGGGCCCGGCGAAGCACGCGAGGCTGACCTCGGCGTGGCATCCGGCAACGGCAAGGGACAAATTTTTGTGAAGGGCGAGGTCATCAAGACTGTCCCCGAGAGCGAAATTGTTGAGACACTGATCGAAGAGGCCATGCGAATCGCTGAAGAGATGGGGGAGGCCGATGGCGAAGATGCTGTCAAGGGTAGCCCCGTGGTTAGCGTCTCGTAAGGAGACTGCGGGGCCCGGGATATCACTCCGGGTCCTGTCCGGGCCGGATACCGCACAGCTGCGGGACCTGGCCCGGACGGACGTTGTAGCCAACGTCTTCATCCTGTCGCACCTGGCTGCGACGGGAACGGCCGCGCCCACCATGGGCGGGGCAAGCATCTATGGAGTGTTCGACGGCGACGCCCTGGTGGGCGCGTGCTGGGCCGGGGCGAACCTTGTCCCTGTCCAGCTGGACCCGGACCTAGCCGGACTCGTGGCCGAGCACGCGCACAGGTCCGGCCGCCGGTTCGCGTCCATCTTCGGCCCTGCGGATACGGTCCTGGCCATGTACGGGCAGCTGGAGCAGCTCGGGCAGCCCGCCCATGAGGTCCGGGAGGACCAGCCCCTGATGACCATCACCGGATCGCCGGCGGTCCAGGCGAACACCGGACTGGGCATCAGCCAGCTCGCCGATTTCGACAGGATCCTGCCAGCCTGCGCCGCCATGTTTGAAGAAGAAGTGGGTTACTCTCCTTTCCTTGGCGGCCGCGAGTTCTATAGCAGGCGCGTGGAAGGCCTCATCAGGCAGGGCCATTCCCTCGTCCACCTCGAGGACGGCCAGGTCATGTTCAAGGCCGAACTGGGCGCTGTTACTCCCGACGTGACCCAGGTCCAGGGCGTATGGATGAACCCCTCCTTCCGCGGGCTCGGACTCAGCGCCGGCTACATGGCCGCCGTCGTGGTCCTGGCGCAACAACTGGCGCCGGTCACCAGCCTGTACGTGAACGACTACAACGCACGGGCGAGGGCCACCTACGAGCGTGTGGGCTTCCGCCAGGTGGGTACGTTCGCTACAGTTCTGTTCTAGCTGGCCGCAACCGGCCGGCATTCGAACTTATTGGGGGATAAATGAATACGTCCGTTGTGCGCTTTTTCGGGGCATCTGCCCTTCTGGTGCTTGGCCTGTCCGCATGCGGCGGACCCGCGAACACCCCGGACGCCGGCACTGCGTCGGAAACTCCGGCCGCGTCCGCCACTCCCAGTCCGACCCCCACGGAAGCTCCGTTCAAGATGCTGACGTCCGACGAGCTCTCGGAGATCGCCGGGGCGGTGAAGGACTCCGATAATGCGGCACTGACGGTGATGCCGGCGGAAAAGGTCTCGCAGGCCCTGGACCAGATGATGTCCATCATGAACGAGGTGCAGGTGGAGCCCGCCGAGTGCAATTCCATCGCTACGGGCACGGCATTCAAGCCGGACAGCAACACCACCATGGCAGTCGGCGCCTCCACGTCCTCAACCGCTGAACTGACCCAGACGCTTTCCCTGCTCTCCGGCGTTAACAAAGAAACCCTGGACGAGACGCTCACCCGGCGCTCCAGTGAAATCGCAGCCTGCGGCAACATCAGCATGAACATCGGGGGAATGGCTATGACAGCTGCCACCACCGAACTTGACAGCGGTGCCAGCACCCCGGGTGCCGTCGCCCTGCAAACGGACGTCACGCTGCCCACCGGAGCCACGCAGAGCACCGTGATGACCTTTGCAGTCAAAGGCGGCGTCCTGATCTCCGCCCAGGCATCAGGCACGGGAGTCACCTCGTCCCACCTCGCTTCAGCTGAAACCCTGCTGGACCAGGCAGCCGCCCTCATTGACTAGATATCCATGACCGTGGCGGCCCGCGGTAACAACGAGTCAACTGCAGAAAACTGCGTGACGACTCTTGTAATGGTGCCGTGGATCACATAGGTTCTTTCCTAACCGCGCCGATGGGGTGCGTGCGGTCTCAGGGGGAAATCAGCAGATGGCACTGGACGTTGACCTTCCCAGCAGGCACGCCTAGCGCTCCTCCGGACTTATCGGTCTGACGGGCCGTAAGAGCCACGCCAAAACAGGATGACCAGCCGGCAACGGCCAGGGGCTTCCTCTAGTTCTGGCGTGGCTCTTCCTCCTTCCGGCGCCGCACCCCGGGCCCCGGCATTGCGGACACCGGAGCCGGCATCGCGCCGCCGGGAACCCGGCACCCGCCGCGCCACGGTAGATTAGTACCCAGACGAATTTGCCCAGCCCGTCATCCGAACAGGCACCTCCCAAGAAACGGATTCCTACCCGTGGTCCTTCGACTTTCCAAGCTGTTCCTGCGCACCCTGCGCGAAGATCCCGCCGACGCCGAGGTGGCCAGCCACCGGCTCCTGGTCCGCGCCGGGTACATCCGCAGGGCCGCACCGGGCATCTACACCTGGCTGCCACTGGGTCTGAGCGTGCTGCGCAAGGTGGAAAAGGTCATCCGCGAGGAGATGTCCGCCATCGGCGCCCAGGAAGTCCATTTCCCGGCACTCCTGCCTAAGGAGCCCTACGAGGCCACCAACCGCTGGACTGAATACGGCGAGGGCATCTTCCGGCTCAAGGACCGCAAGGGCGGGGACTACCTGCTGGCCCCCACGCATGAGGAAATGTTCACCCTCCTGGTCAAGGACCTGTACTCCTCGTACAAGGACCTTCCGCTGAGCATCTACCAGATCCAGAACAAGTACCGCGATGAGGCACGGCCCCGCGCCGGCCTGCTGCGCGGCCGCGAGTTCATCATGAAGGACTCCTACTCGTTCGACATCGACGACGCCGGCCTGGACGCAAGCTACAACGCTCACCGCGCCGCCTACCTGAAGATCTTCGAACGCCTCGGCCTGGAGGTTATCCCCGTGGCGGCCACGGCGGGTGCCATGGGCGGCTCCCGGAGCGAGGAGTTCCTGCACCCCACCGAGATCGGCGAGGACACTTTCGTGCGGTCTGCCGGCGGGTATGCAGCAAACGTTGAGGCCGTGACCACCGTGGTCCCCGCCGAGATCGATTTCACCAATGCACCTGCAGCCGAGATCCGGGACACCCCGAATACCCCCACCATCGACACGCTGGTGGACGCGGCCAACCAGCTGGTTCCCCGCGCGGAGAACGACGGCGGCGCCTGGACGGCCGCTGACACGCTGAAGAACGTTGTCCTCGCCGTCACCCTGCCCACCGGGGAGCGCCAGATCGTTGTCATCGGCGTGCCCGGTGACCGCGGCGTCGACCTGAAGCGCGTCGAAGCCAACATCGGCGCCTACCTGCCGGTCGCCGGCGAGATCACCGTGGAAGCCGCAGGCGAGGAAGACCTCGCCCGTAACCCCCTGATCGTCCGGGGATACCTCGGCCCGGGCATGTCCCTGGGCACGCCCCTCCTCGGCCTGGAAGGCGCCGCCAAGCTCCTGTACCTGGTGGATCCTCGCATCGTCAGCGGCACCGCCTGGGTCACCGGCGCCAACATGGCCGGAAAGCACGTCTTCGGCCTCGTGGCCGGCCGCGACTTCAGCTGGGACGGCGTGATCGAATGCACCGAAGTGCGCGCCGGCGATGAGGCCCCGGACGGTTCCGGCCCGTTGGAGACCGCACGCGGCATTGAGATGGGCCACATCTTCCAGCTCGGCCGCAAGTACGCCGAAGCCCTTGAGCTGAAGGTACTGGACCAGAACGGCAAGCAGGTTGTGGTCACCATGGGTTCCTACGGCGTCGGCGTCACCCGCGCCGTCGCGGCCCTGGCCGAGTCCAACCACGATGCCAAGGGCCTGGTCTGGCCCCGGGCAGTGGCTCCCGCCGATGTCCACGTCGTGGCTGTGGGCCGGGGCGAGGAAATCTTCGCGGCCGCCGAGAAGCTGTCACTCGAGCTGGAGGCCGCAGGCCTCGAGGTCATCTACGACGACCGCCCCAAGGTTTCCCCGGGCGTCAAGTTCGGCGACGCCGAGCTCGTCGGCGTGCCCACCATCCTGGCCGTTGGCCGCGGACTGGCGGACGGCGTCGTGGAAATCAAGGACCGCCGCAGCGGCGAGGCGGAGAACGTGGCTGTTGAGAAGGCTGTTGACTACGTGGTCAACGCCGTCCGCAGCAAGTAACCCCCACGGCTGAAGGAGTGATCTCGGGATTCGAGTCGCTGGAGCCCGCCACGCTGGTCCTCATCATCGTGGCGGGCTTCGCCGCAGGGTGGATTGATGCCGTGGTGGGCGGCGGGGGACTGATCCAGCTCCCGGCGTTGCTGCTGGTTCCGGGCATCACCCCGGTCCAGGCTCTTGCCACCAACAAGATGGGCTCGATCTTCGGGACCACCACCAGCGCCGTGACGTATTACCGCCGCGTCCGGCCCGACCTGCGGACTGCCATACCCATGGCGGTCATTGCGCTGGCCGGGAGCTTTGGCGGCGCCGTCCTCGCCGCCACCCTGCCAGCGAGCGTTTTCAAACCCATCATCGTGGCGGCGCTGGTCGCCGTGGCGCTGTTTACGGCGTTCAAGCCCAACGTCGGTGACCTCACCTCGCTCCGCCATGACGGCAGGACCCACTACGTGGTGGCCTGCATTATCGGAGCGGCCATCGGTTTCTACGACGGCCTGATCGGGCCCGGCACTGGTTCGTTCCTGATCATCGCCCTCGTGTCCGCGATGGGCTACGCGTTCCTTGAAGCCAGTGCCAAAGCCAAAATCGTGAACATGGCCACCAACGCCGGCGCCCTGATCTTCTTCCTGCCGCACGGTTCACTGCTGTGGGGCGTGGGGCTCGTGTTGGGGCTCGCCAACATGGCAGGCGGCTACCTCGGGGCGCGGACCGCGGTGAAGCAGGGCAGCACTTTCATCCGCAACGTTTTCCTCGCTGTCGTCGGCGCCCTGATCCTCAAGCTGGGCTACGACATCTGGCAGGACACCCTTCGCCCAGGCAATTAGGCAGTCACGCCAAAGAGGCGCGAAAGACCCTCCCGGCCGGGGCAGGAGGGGGCGTACCATGCTCCTATGTCAGCAGGGGAGGAACCCTTCCGGGACGCCTTGGATGCAGCAGCCGGACATGCCCGCGAATGGCTGGAAAGCCAGCCGACCCGGCATGTAGGACCCCGGGCCACCGCAGCCGAGCTGGAAGCCGCCTTCGGCGGCCCGATGCCCGAAAACGGCCTCCCGGCGAGCGAAGTGATCGACTATCTCGCTACCAATGCTGAACCCGGCCTGATGGCCATGCCCTCGGGCCGCTTCTTCGGCTGGGTCATCGGCGGCACGCTGCCCGCCGCCCTGGCGGCGGACTGGCTGGTCAGCGCCTGGGACCAGAACTCCGTCTTCCGTGCCGCCACGCCCGCCACCGCGGCCATCGAGGCGGCAGCCGGTCAATGGTTCCTGGAGTTGCTTGGCCTGCCGGAAACGTCCGACGTCGGTTTCGTCACCGGCGCGACCATGGCCAACTTCGCCGGCCTCTCGGCTGCCCGGTGGCGCATCCTGGAAAGGGCAGGCTGGGACGTGAACACGGATGGTCTCGCCGGTGCTCCGGCAATCAGCTGTTTGGTAGGACGGGAACGCCATGACTCGATCGACCTTGCCTTGCGGTACCTGGGCCTGGGACGCCCCGTCGAGGTTCCCTCGGACCGGCAGGGACGCATCAGTCCCGCGGAACTGGATTGCGCCCTGGACCGCGCGCTGGTCGCTGCTTCGAGCGGAACCGATGGATTCGCCCGAACCCCGGTGCTTGTGTGCCTGCAGGCAGGGAACCTTCATTCCGGGGACTTCGATCCCTTCCTGGAGTCGATCACGGTGGCCAAGGCACACGGCGCATGGGTGCACGTTGACGGTGCTTTCGGGCTTTGGGCAGCGGCGGTGCCTGAACTTGCCGCCCTGACCGGCGGCCTCCACCTGGCTGACTCGTGGGCCACCGACGCGCACAAGACGCTCAACGTGCCTTACGACTGCGGCATCGTGGCCGTGCGGGACGGCGAAGCGCTTGAGGCCGCGATGAGCGTCAACCCGAGCTACATGATCCGTGACGCCGGGGCCGCGGCCGACCCCTTCCAGACCGTCCCGGAACTCTCCCGGCGTGCCCGGGGCGTTCCGGTGTGGGCGGCGCTGAAGTCCCTCGGCCGGAATGGTTTGGCGGCTCAGGTGCGCAACTTGGCGACCCGCGCTTCGCAGCTGGCGCAGGAACTATCGGCGCTTGACGGCGTCGAAGTGCTCAACGACGTCGTGTACACGCAGGTTTCGCTTGCCTTCGGCGATGACGCAACAACGCGCGCCGTGACGGCCCGGATCATCGAGGACGGGCTGGTGTGGATGTCCGGTTCGCGCTGGCAGGGACGGGATGTCCTGCGGATTTCGGTGAGCAACTGGACTACGGACGACGCCGACGTCGAAACGGCCGTCGAAGCTGTACGTAAGGCCCTGGCGGCAGTCCGCGGTTAAGGCGAAGCCTGCCCGGCCGCTGCACCCGGTACTGCTACCCCCGGAGTTGCTTGTCCCGGTACTGCTTCCCCCGGTTCGGGAAGATCGTGGGCGGCAGGCAATCCGGGGAGGGTGCGTCCCGCGAGCGTGCTCGCCACCCACAGGGAGCGGAAGAAGTCGCCGTTGTGGTGCGGGCGGGAGGCATACGACAAGGCGTTTTCAACTTCGCGGGCCAGGCTCCACTGCCGCGCCACCTCCGCATCCAGCCCCGCGGAGGCGCTGAAATCCCGGCACCTGTCCAGCAACCCCTGCCGCGGATCGGACCGGGGGAGGTCCCGGATACGGTTCCACAGGAGCGGGGCCACGGAGAATTCGGCTTCTCCGATCATCGGCTGCGGATCTATGGCGGCAAAACCGCACTGCGGCCGGGCCAGGATGTTCAGGTAGTGAAAGTCTGTGTTGACCAGAACGTCGGTCCCCGCCCGGCGGCCCACCGCTCCGCGCGTCTGGCAGACCTCCAGGGCGGCCTCCAGCAGCCAGCGCGGAAATGGCCTCCCGAGCTGCTCCCAGTCCGCCGGGAGGTCATCGCTCCATTGTTCGGCGCGGGCAGCCACATGGTCGAATTCCTGCCACTCCGGGCGCTGGTCCGGCGTCAGGCTTAGCTGCCGCGTCAGCCCGCCCCACACCTCCACGGCAGTATCCAGCGGTACGTCCTGGAGGGAGCGGCAGGCGTCCAGCCTCTCCAGCAACATGGAACATGTTCCGGCGTCGGATTCCAGGAGCCGCACGGCACCGTGGCCGTCCCAGAGCCGGAGGGCGAAACGCTCAACCCGGGCTTCGTCGTGCGGGTAGGAAACCTTCAACGCTGCAGGGACACCGGCCCGGGTCACCGGGACAACCACACCGCCATGACCGCTCCATGGCAGCTCGCCGGGATCGAGGTCCACCTCCAGGCCCCACCGCTCCACCCGTCCGCAGATCAGTCCCTGCAGGGAGCCCAGCCAGGCGCGTCCGCCGCTGGTCCGGCTGTAGCGGCGGCTGAGGTCAGGCGGGATGGGGACAGCTGCGGGTGCATTCATTGGATCCAGCGTACCGCCGGGTGGCTGAGCTGAATCGTTGGCGGTGCCGGGTCATTGGCGGTGCCGGACCGTGGGCAGCGCAGCGCGTCAGGCGACGACGCCGCTGGCGCCGAGCAGGTTGCCGATGGCGAAGGTGGCGATGAGCGCCAAGGCGCCGCCGACTACCACCCTGAAGGCGGCCTTCGTTTTGGAGCCCCCGCCGATCCAGGCACCGAGGGCACCGGTCAATGCCAAAGCCACGAGCACGGCCACGAAGGTCAGGGGGACCCTGATGTTTTCCGGGGGCAGCAGGATTGCCAGCATGGGCAGGATCGCGCCGATCAGGAAGGCTATGGCGGACGCGAAAGCCGCGTGCCACGGGCTGACGATGTCGGTTTCGTCAATGTGGAGCTCGGCGGAAAGGTGGGCGCCGAGGGCATCATGGGCCGTGAGTTCCTTGGCAACGGTGCGGGCAGTGGCGGCGCTGAGGCCCTTGCCCTGGTAGATGGCGGCGAGCTCCTCCAGCTCTTCCTCGGGCTGTTCGGCGAGTTCACGCCTTTCCTTTTCGATCAGCGCCTGCTGGCTGTCCTTCTGGCTGCTGACGGACACATACTCGCCCAGGGCCATGGAAATGGCGCCACCCACCACGCCGGCAGCACCGGCGATGAGGATGGGGCCCGAATCGGTGGTGACACCGGCAACACCCACCACAATTGCCGCGACGGAGACAATGCCGTCGTTCGCTCCGAGCACACCGGCGCGCAGCCAGTTCAGCCGGTGGGCGATGTCGTTGTGGTGCGGTTCATTCTCGTGCTGCGTCGCTGTCCCGGCGGTATCCATGCCTATAGCAAACCATTGGTGTCCGGACCCCGCCAGTAACACAGGACTAAGGAAGGTAAGGCGCGCTTTAGCCAAACCTTGAGGGCGGCGGCTGAGCGGAGCCGGCCTTACCCGGCGTCCGACTTCCGGGGCGAAGCCGCCGGCGCCGTCGGTTCCAGGCCTCGTCCTTCCTGCGGGAGTTCGGGAAGCTGCGCAGTGTCCACCACGATGCCCGGCAGGGGACCGGGATCGGCGCCCCAGAGCACGGCGCGGCTGGCGGCGGCCAGCAGACCCGAAATGGCCCATTGCCGGGTGCTGCCGTCGCTGAGCGCCACAAGGTCCCCGTACACCGGGAGGGTGCCTGCTTCGAGGCTACCCAGGCCCGCCGCGGGCGATTCGAGGAACAGCGGCCCGAGCGTGTACCCCGCCTCCCGCGGAGGAATGTCCGCGCACTGTGCCCGGCTCAGGGCCTCCGCCTGGGCAAGGACCGCTTCATGCCGCGCCAAAAGCTGGGATGCCGAGTCGGCGGCAGCGCCCTCAAGGCGGGCTACGGCCACCTGATAGCCGTAGACCGTTTCGGCTTCGGTCTTGACGGTCATCGCCAGGGCAGCTGCCGGAGTCACTGGCGCTGCAGCTGGTTCTGCAGCCGTTCCGGAGGCAGCCGGCGCCGGCGGGCATGAATCTTCGGCCGCCTGCGCGCCTGCCGGCGATGACGGCCCCGCCGACGGCGTTGCCGGATGCGCTGGCGCTGCCGGTGCGGCTACCCCCACCGCCGGCGCCAGCGAGGATGCCTGAAGAAGCTGGGCGGCGCCGACGGCGGCCAGCAGCCGTGCCATCCCGCCGTCGGACGCTTCCGCATCGGTGAGGCGTTGCCCGCCGCTGGCGGACAGCGCGGCCACAAGCCCGGCGGGGGAGCCCGGCACCGCCGTCTCGCTGCCCGTTGCGGCGGAGGGGACTCCCGCGCCGGTCCCGGAAGCGGGACTTGCGGCTGTTAGTTTCTCATCGGGCACGGTTTGATCGGGCGCGGCCAATGCCCTGGCCTGGGTTGTCAGCAAAGTCACAGAGCGGAGCAGGGCCTGGCGCTCGGCGCCGGAAACGGAATCGGCCAGCTGGCTGCCAGCCGTGCGCAGCTGCAGCGTTTCGGCGAGGGCTGCGGCCCTTGCCCGTTCGGAAAAGGCGGGTTCCGGCGCCTCCGGCGGCGGCCCCGGGGTCAGTGCCAGCCCGAGGCTGATGACCAGCACTGCCAATGACGCCAGGATGCCGTACCGGAAATAGCGGCCCGGCCGTCGTTTTTCCTTGGTGTCGTCTTTCACAACAGACCATGTTGTCATGCCCGGCGGCAAGCGAGTGCACCACGGCGCCCATAAAATCGCTACGCTAGTACACACAACATCATCTAGCGGGAGGCGGCCGGCATCGTGAGTAATGCAGAAGCCACGACTTCATCAGACCGGACCGGGACGGGCAAGGCTGAGGCCGAATCCGTGCACAACCCGGAGGCCGAGCGCGTCCGGGCGCTGCTGGAGCCCTCGGTCCAGGCACACCGACTGTACCTGGAGGACGTTTCCATTCAGGTCGCCGGTGCAAACCGGGTGGTCCACGTAGTGGTGGACCTGCCGCAGGAGGAGACCGGCGGAGTAAGCCTTGACGTCATTGCGGAGATTTCCAAGGAGCTGTCCGGAATCCTGGACAGCGATCCCAGCTACGACAGCCGCCCCTACGACCTCGAGGTGTCCTCGCCCGGCGTCGGGCGCCCCCTGACCGAACCGCGCCACTGGCACCGTGCCCGCGGCCGTATGGTCAACGTGAACGTCATCCAAGGGGACAACATCACCGGCCGGATCCAGTCCGTTGACGACGACGGCGTGACCGTCATACCGGAGATCGCGGCCAAAAAGGGAATGAAGCCCAAGCAGGGCGAGCCCGAAAAGATTCCTTTCGACAGGATCCGCAATGGAAAAGTCGAGATAGAGTTCAGCCACCTTGATGAGGTCGGTCTGGAAGATGAGCACAATGGACCTTCTGAGGAGGCCTGATGGATATTGACATGAGCGCACTGAGACTTCTGGAGCGTGAGCGTGAAATCCCGCTGGACCTCCTGATCCCCACCATCGAGCAGGCACTGCTGGTGGCCTACCACAAGTCTCCGGGAGCCTTCGAAAAGGCCCGCGCAGAGCTGGACCGCAAGAGCGGCCACGTGACCATCTGGGCAACCGAAATCGACGACGACGGCGCGCCCATCGGCGAGTTCGAAGACACCCCGGCAGGGTTCGGCCGCATCGCTGCCAGCACCGCACGGCAGATCATCCTGCAGCGCCTGCGCGACGCCGAGGACGACAATGTCCTGGGCCAGTTCAAGGGCCGTGAAGGCGAGTTGGTGGCCGGTACTATCCAGCAGGGCAACAACCCGCACATGATCCAGGTCAACCTTGGAACGGTGGAGGCGCTGCTGCCCCCGCCCGAGCAGGTCCCCGGCGAGAAATACATCCACGGCAACCGGCTTCGCGCCTTCGTCATCGACGTGCACCGCGGCACCAAGGGTCCGTCCATCACCCTGTCCCGTTCGCACCCCGGCCTGGTCCGGAAGCTTTTCGAACTGGAAGTCCCGGAGATCGCCGACCGCTCGGTGGAAATCGTGGCACTGGCCCGCGAAGCCGGCCACCGCACCAAGATCGCCGTCAAGGCCAACATCCCCGGCATCAATGCCAAGGGTGCCTGCATCGGTGAAATGGGTTCCCGTGTCCGGGCCGTCATGACCGAACTCAACGACGAGAAGATCGACATTGTTGACTTCAGCGAGGACCCGGCCACCTTCATCGCCAGCGCGTTGTCGCCGTCGAGGGTGAATTCCGTCACCATCACGGACGAGGCAACGCGCTCCGCACGCGTTGTTGTACCGGACTATCAGCTGTCGCTGGCCATCGGCAAGGAGGGCCAGAACGCCCGACTGGCCGCCAAGCTCACCGGCTGGCGTATCGACATCGTCTCCGACGCTGCGGCTCCGCGCGAAAACTAGGCCGCTTCGGCGGGAGCGCCCTCGGATTGTCCCGCCCCGTTTTGACCCGTCATTTCGGGGCCGGGGCACCTGAGGGGCTAGAATAGAGATTGACCGTGCCTTATGGCCGGTATTCGTGCGCCTTGAGCGTGCCTGCGGAATCTGCGTTCCTTACGGACGCGGCATCAGCTGGCGGGTTCGGGGCGGCAGATTTGCAGGGGCAGGAAGATACTCACCGTGGCACTAGTGCAACACCTTGAGGATCAGCCGCAACGTACCTGCATCGGATGCCGGAAGAGGGGGCCGCGGTCAGAGCTACTCCGGCTCGTCGCCGAAGGCAGCGGTTCCGCCGCTGTCGTAGTGGACGAACGACGCCGGATGGCTGGCCGGGGTGCATGGCTGCACCCCAGCGAAACGTGCCTGGCGCTGGCAATCAAGCGGCGTGCGTTCGGACGTGCCCTCCCGGGCACCACCGGAACCGCCGCCGTCGAACGCCGGATAACGGCAGGCACGCAAGCCGTGGACACTCCGGTGGCCGCAGCAACAACCGTCCAACCTGAAAGCGGGTCAGAAAACTGATGGAAACCCGATGAGTTCCCAGCGATGAGTGCGCAACGATGACAACTTTGTTGCGCTCTGCAATGGACCTTTCAGCTGCACTCGCGGCGGAGGTCCGCAGTAAGAAGTAAACGGTTCGTGCCTGGCTCGGTGCGGACCGAGACAGGAGAAATGTGGCCAAGGTCCGCGTACATGAGCTTGCTAAAGAGCTCGGTATTACTTCCAAAGATGCAGTAACCAAACTGCAGGAACTGGGCGAATTCGTTCGCTCTGCCTCTTCCACCATTGAGGCCCCCGTTGTGAGGAAACTCCGCAACGCTTACCCCGCCGCCGGCGCTTCGAAGTCCGAAGCTCCCGCTGCAGCGCCCAAGGCGCCCGCCAGCCCCGCAGCTACCCGTCCGGCCCCCGCGCCGGGCCCGGCAGCTCCCAAGGCTCCGGAACCCAAGGCTGAAGCACCGGCCGCAGCCCCTGCTCCGTCGGCGCCCGCTCCGGCAGCAGCACCTGCTCCCGCGGCCCCGGCTGCTGCAGCAGCAGCTCCGTCGGCACCGGCTCCGGCCGCACCGTCCACCGGTGCAAAGCCCGGCGCACGCCCGGCCCCCAAGGCTGAAGCTCCGGCTGCCCCGTCCCGCTCCGGCGGACAGGGTTCGGCCCCCCGTCCGGGCGGCCCCCGTCCCGGCAACAACCCGTTCGCCACGTCCCAGGGCATGCCCCGTGGCCGCGGCGGCGACAACGAACGTCCGCCGCGTCCGGGCAACAACCCGTTCGCTCCTTCCCAGGGCATGCCCCGTCCGGGCGGAAGCCGCACCGAGGGCGAACGCCCCGGCGGCCCGCGTCCGGCAGCCGGTGCAGGAGGCCCCCGTCCGGGTGCTCCGCGTCCCGGTGGTACCCAAGGTGCACGTCCCGGCGCTCCGCGTCCGGCCGGTGCTCCCGGCGCACGCCCCGGTGCAGGTGGCGGAAACCGTCCTACTCCCGGCATGATGCCTAACCGAACCGAACGTCCCGCACCCGCTGGTGCAGGTCGTCCCGGCGGCGGCGGCCGCGGTCCCGGACGCCCCGGTGGCGCACCCGGTACCGGTGGCGCTCCCGGCGCCGGCGGCGGTGCTCCGGCCGGCGGTGGCTTCGGCAAGGGCGGCCGCGGTCGCGGTGGCACCCAGGGTGCCTTCGGTAAGGGCGGCGCAGGCCGTGGCAAGCAGCGCAAGTCGAAGCGTGCCAAGCGCCAGGAACTCGAGCAGATGAGCGCTCCGTCGCTGGGCGGCGTCAGCGTGCCCCGCGGCGACGGCAACACTGTTGTCCGGCTCCGTCGCGGCTCGTCCATCACGGACTTCGCCGACAAGATCGAGGCGAACCCCGCAGCACTGGTGACCGTGCTCTTCCACCTCGGCGAAATGGCCACGGCCACGCAGTCGCTGGATGAAGAGACCTTCGCACTGCTCGGCGAGGAGCTTGGTTACAAGCTCCAGGTCGTGTCCCCGGAGGACGAGGAGCGCGAGCTGCTCTCCGGCTTCGACATCGACTTCGACGCCGAGCTGGAAGCCGAAGGCGATGAGGAACTCGAGGCACGTCCTCCGGTTGTCACCGTCATGGGTCACGTTGACCACGGTAAGACCCGCCTACTGGATGCCATCCGTAACTCCGACGTTGTCGCGGGCGAACACGGCGGCATCACGCAGCACATTGGTGCTTACCAGATCACCACTGCACACGAAGGTGTCGACCGCAGGATCACCTTCATCGATACTCCGGGCCACGAGGCGTTCACCGCCATGCGTGCCCGTGGTGCGAAGGTCACCGACATCGCCATCCTGGTGGTGGCAGCGGACGACGGCGTGATGCCGCAGACCGTTGAGGCCCTCAACCACGCACAGGCGGCCAACGTGCCGATCGTCGTGGCTGTAAACAAGATCGACAAGGAAGGCGCCAACCCGGACAAGGTCCGCGGCCAGCTGACCGAGTACGGACTGGTTCCGGAAGAATACGGTGGCGACACCATGTTCGTGGAGGTCTCTGCCCGCCAGAACCTCAACATCGACGAGCTGCTCGAGGCCGTCCTGCTCACCGCAGACGCAGCCCTGGACATGCGCGCCAACCCGAACAAGGACGCCCGCGGTATCGCGATCGAAGCCAACCTGGACAAGGGCCGCGGTGCGGTTGCCACCGTCCTGGTCCAGTCCGGTACCCTGCACGTCGGCGACACCATCGTGGCAGGCACGGCCCACGGCCGCGTCCGTGCGATGTTCGACGACGACGGCAGCGTCCTGACCGAGGCCGGCCCGTCCCGCCCCGTGCAGGTGCTGGGTCTGTCCAACGTCCCGCGTGCAGGCGACACCTTCTTCGTGACCGCTGACGAGCGCACCGCCCGCCAGATCGCCGAGAAGCGTGAAGCAGCCGACCGCAACGCCGCCCTGGCCAAGCGCCGCAAGCGCATCAGCCTGGAAGACTTCGACCAGGCCGTCGCCGAAGGCAAGATCGACACCCTCAACCTCATCCTCAAGGGTGACGTGTCCGGTGCCGTGGAAGCCCTCGAAGACGCGCTGCTCAAGATCGACGTCGGCGAAGGTGTCCAGCTCCGCGTTATCCACCGCGGTGTCGGTGCGATCACGCAGAACGACGTCAACCTGGCCACGGTCGACAGCGCCGTTATCATCGGCTTCAACGTCAAGCCCGCCGAGCGTGTTGCCGAACTGGCAGACCGCGAAGGCGTGGACATGCGCTTCTACTCCGTCATCTACGCAGCAATCGATGACATTGAGATGGCCCTCAAGGGCATGCTCAAGCCGGAGTACGAAGAAGTCCAGCTTGGCACCGCCGAGGTCCGCGAAGTGTTCCGTTCCTCGAAGTTCGGCAACATTGCCGGTTCCATCGTTCGCTCGGGTGTTATCCGACGCAACACGAAGGCCCGCATCAGCCGCGACGGCAAGATCATCGGCGACAACCTCACCGTTGAGACGCTCAAGCGCTTCAAGGACGACGCCACCGAGGTCCGCACGGACTTCGAGTGTGGTATCGGTCTTGGCTCGTACAACGACATCAACGAGGGCGACATCATCGAGACCTTCGAGATGCGCGAGAAGCCGCGCGTCTAGTCGTGTGAGTTTCACAGGGTCGGGGTCGTTGGATTTTTTCCGGCGGCCCCGCCCCTTCGCTGGGTGGCCAACGTCTTACGACGTCGGCCACCCAGCTTCGGCAGACCCGATGCCACTCCCAGGCCGCCGAAAAAATCCAACGGGAGTCCGTCGTAGACTCGCCTTAGGTGCGTGGCATCAAAACCCAACAGTTGTGCGGCCACCGTTCCGGCGCCGTCGTACATCCAAATATTTAGGAGTGGAAATGGCTGATCCGGCACGCGCTGCCAAGTTGGCGCAGCGGATTAAGGTTGTTGTTGCAGAGGCTTTGGGCCGGAAGGTCAAGGATCCGCGGCTTGAAGGTATTACTGTTACCGATGCCCGTGTGACCAATGACCTGCAGCACGCCACGATCTACTACACCGTGTTCGGGGACCAGGTGGTTCAGGCGGATGCTGCCAAGGGCCTGGAGAAGGCCAAGGGTGTCCTCCGTCAGGAAGTCGGCCGCAACATCACTGTCCGGCTGACTCCCACGCTGGAGTTCGTGGCGGACCAGATTCCGGTCAACGCCTCCAACCTGGAGGAACTGCTCCGCGCCGCCAAGAAGCGCGACGCCGAGGTGGCCGCCCTGGCTGCCGGCGCCAAGCACGCCGGCGACGCCGATCCTTACAAGAGCGACATTCCCGAAGACGTCGAAATCGACGAAGACGACTTTGACGAAGAGGATGAAGACCTCACCGACGACGAAGAAATCGACGAGGACAACAGCAAATAGAACGTCGCAGTACGAGTGTGGCCGGACCCCGCCACCGGGGGCCGGTCACACCCGTTTTTAAGCGCTGCGTCAGTGGCGGGTATGCCTGTTGAGGTCCACGGAAACCAGTTTGCCGTCGGGTGCCTGGTTCGGCGCCGGGAGGGCGTCGGTGGTTGCGTACAGCACGGAATCCCTGATTGCGACGTCCGCCGTGAGCTTGCCGGCCAGGACCGTCCGCTGCCTGTGGTCGCCGTCTATTTTGAGAACGCCCTCCCCGAACAGGGACGCGACGTACACGTCGCCGTCGTCGTCCAACGCCAGCCCGGTGGGTGACATCACCTCATCAGCGAAGAGCCGGACACGGCCGTTGTCCGGGTTGACCCGGTACACGGCGCCGCGGGCACCCAGCGCAGGATCCTCCGGTCCGCCCGGGAGCACGGCCACGTACAGCCAGCCGTCGGGGCCGACCGCGAGGTCCGTGGGAACGGGCTCAAAGTTATAGGTGAGGCCCGCAACGCAGTCCGGGAGCTGCAGGGCTGACGCCACTTCGGCTGTGACGGTGTAGGGACGCGGCGGCAGGACCGCGACAGTTTCAGCATCTCCGGAGTCGGCGTCGACGGCCACGATGCTGTTGGCCCCGGCATCTGCCACGTAGACGGTGTACCCGGACAATGCGATGCCGTAGGGGTGGGAGTCGACCGTTCCGGTATACGACGCGGGCACCTCGGGCGGGAGCTGGGCCGCGCACGCCTCCGGCAGGTCTTCAAAACCGTACGTGACGTCGCCGTCGGCGTTCTCGTTAGTCTCCAGGGCGGCAAGATCACCGAAGGTGGCCTGGGTACCGTCGCGGGCAATGGTCCGGATATGACCGGCGAGCGGACGGGCATCCATGGGCCCGGCTCCCTGGCTTTCGGCGAAATATGTGGTGCCCCGCCGGAAGGCGCTGCCGGCCACATCCCAGGCGGGGTCCGAATACAATTCCGTTTTGGCGCCGTCAGAGCCGATCCGGGTCAGCCGCCCGGTGAATTCTTCGCTGACAGTGACTGCACCGTCACGGGCCGTGCTGACGTGGAGCGGACTCACCAGCCCGCCCGCGCGGGTAACGGGTTCGGGTTGTGGCGGTGCGGCAGCGCCCGCAGGGCCGGGTGCCAGGAAGACCGCGGCGGTAACAGCAGCAGCGGCAAGCGAAACGTGCTTTCTCATGGTGGTCTCCAAATGGACAGGATGATTCCCGGGAATCATTGAGACCACGGATCCGGCTGGCGGAAACACCGCCGCCCCCCACAGCGCACATTCTATTTCTTCCCCGCCGGGCACGTCGATGGCACCTGGAAACTCCGTCGTCCTTCAGCCCGGGAAATCCTGGCCGGCTGGCTATGATCGGAGCATGGATGCCCAACCTTCCGCCGCAGATATCCAGGACTTCCTGGGCCAGGCCGTCAACCTCGCCGTGCAGAATGTGGGTGACGGCGGCGGACCCTTTGGTGCGCTGGTGGTCACTGCCGACGGGAAGCGCTATTTCGGCGTCAACAGGGTAACGCGGGACAACGACCCCACCGCACATGCCGAGGTGGTGGCCATCCGCACGGCCGCGGCGGAATCCGCCAACTTCGATCTCAGCGGGGCCGTGCTCTACGCCAGCTGTGAGCCCTGCCCGCTGTGTCTGGCCGCCGCGCTGTGGGCGCGGATCGGCCGCGTCTATTATGCCGCGGACCGGCACGGCGCAGCGGCCGCCGGGTTCGACGACGCTTTGTTTTACGAATATTTCGAGGGCACCCGGCCGGAACTCATGCCCGTGAGGCAAACCGACATCCCGACGTCGAACGTCCCGTTTGAAGCGTGGCGCGACAACCCGGACCGCACCGAATACTGAACCGGTTCCGGGCCCCCGGCCCGCCGCCGGGGCGGCGGGACCTTCGACTCTATCCGCCTCCGGCCGTCAGGCGTCCGATTAACGCATGCCTTCAGGAGCGACCGGACGCCCGCGCGGAGCAGTACAACCGAGACTCATCAAGTGCCCGGGTTGCGGGAAAACGAACAGGATTCCCGCAGCTGCTCCCGGCCGTCCCCGCTGCGGCAATTGCAGCCACGACCTCCCGTGGATCGTCGACGCCGGCGACTCTGACTTCAAGCACATCGCAGAGGATTCGACAGTGCCTGCCCTGATCGACTTCTGGGCGGAATGGTGCGGGCCTTGCCGGTTGGTCAGTCCGGTCCTTGACCAGTTGGCGACCGAGAAGGCGGGACGGATCAAGCTGGTCAAAGTCGACGTTGACCGGGCACCGGGGCTCTCCGCGAGGTTTGCCGTCCAGGCGATCCCCACGCTGATGGTGATTGTCGGCGGCATGGTGGTCGCCCGGCAGGCGGGTGCCGCTCCGGCGCCGGCCCTGCGGACCTGGCTGGAACACGCGCTTTCCTCCAGCCTCAGCTGAGCGCCCCCAGGCTGCGCTCCCGGGATTTTTTTGGCACATGTTCGGCACGGTTCGCCACACGGAGGAAGCGATGACAGAGATACTGCGCTACGAAGTCGGATCAGGTGTGGTCCTGGTGGAAGCCGAGGAGAGCAGCTTCGGAGTGGAACACCGCTCACGTGACGAACACGGGATCCAGGACACGGGGCGCAGGCTCGAAGATGCACTCGCAGCGGTCAGGCCGGCCGCCAAGGCAGCGGCGGAAGTGTTGGGGGATCTTGCTCCCGAACATCTGGAACTTCAGTTCGGCGTCAAATTGGCGGGAGCGGCAGGGGCCATCATCGCCAAGAACGTGACCGAAGCGCACTTTATCGTCAGGATGTCCTGGTCACCCGAACAACCGCCGTCCGACGAGGAGATCGAGTACTAGGGCAGCAATGATCCCGTCGCCGGACCGACGACGGGCGACAGAAGGGACACGGCATGGGACTCATCCATATCGACCTGTTCACCACGCTCGACGGCGTCGCGCAGGCGCCCGGCGGGCCGGACGAGGACGCTGACGACGGTTTCGCGTTTGGCGGCTGGCAGGCGCCCCTCATCGACGAGGTCGTCGGCGAGGAAATCGACTCCGGGATGGCGGGGATGGACGCGCTACTGCTAGGGCGCCGGACCTACGACATTTTCGCTTCGTACTGGCCGCACGCGGAGGGGAACATCGCGCGGCTGTTCAACCGCCTGCCGAAATATGTGGCCTCGCGACAGACTCCGACCCTCGAGTGGGCCCACTCCACACTGCTCGGTCCTGATGTCGTCGCCGCCGTGCGCGAACTGCGCGACCGGCACGAGAACATCCACGTCATCGGCAGCCTCGACTTCGTGCAGACCCTGTTCGCCGAGCGGCTCTTCGATCGGCTCACGCTTTGGGTGTATCCGATCCTCCTCGGCGGTGGAAAGAAGGTATTCGCCCGCGGGGTGGTTCCTACGAACCTCAGACTCATCGAACCGGTGGTCGCCTCACCGAAGGGTGCGGTGATGCAGCGCTATGCCCTCGCCGATGGCACGCCTGGCGTCGGCGATATGTCGGACGTCGACCAAGCGCGTGATCAGGAGGCTCGGTGACCGGATCCTGGTGCTACCTTCGCGACCGGCGGCCGCCGCGGGCACCCAGACCGCCGAGCAGCGGCGACCCCATCCCCAACAGGAATCCGAAGTCATACCAGTTGCCTGCCCTGGCGGTGTTGTAAAACGGGAATTCCGCCCAGGCTCCGAACACGTGCACGATGAGCACGATCCACGCCGTAAAACCGTTCCAGAAGCCCCACAGCAGGTCCTGCCACCACATGATGTTCCTCTCCGGTGCCGCCCCTGTGGACAGGTTAGGGCGCCACGGGGTTTTGCACTAGGGACTCAGTGCCTGACTTGGGATGGTCCGTGCGTCCTGCGCCGGTGCCGGAACGTGTTGCGTCAGTGCCGGAACGTGTTGCGTCAGTGCCGGGAGGGCAAGCGGCCCACGCCTTCCACGAGTTCCGTCCGGGCGGCGCAGAGCGCGATCCGGATCCAGCCTTCACCGATCGACCCGAAGGCTGTGCCCGGCGCGAAGGAAACCCCGGAGTCGGCCAGGAATTGCCGCACCCAGGACCGGACATCGCCGCCGCTCACGTGGGAAACATCCGCCCACAGGTAGAAGGCCCCCTGCGCCGAGAGGAACGGGATGCCCTTGGACTCAAGCACAGCCGCGGCCGCGTCCCGGTTGGCCCGGTAATGTGCGTGGGCCTGGCTGACGTAGTCCTGTGGCCCCGTCAGTGCGGCGATCGCGGCGTACTGGGACGGAGAAGCGACGCAGGAAACGATCGACTCCATCACGTTGTTCATCTTCCGCTCCAGCCCGGGCGGGCAGATCAGCGCGCCGATCCGCAATCCCGTCAGCCCATAGGTCTTGGACAGCGTCAGAGACGTGAACACCCTGGCCTCGCCAGGGACGTCGCTGTCAAAGCGGGCCGGGCTGACATGGGGTACGTCGTAGGTGAAAGCCTCGTAGCATTCGTCGGAGATGATCCAGAGGTCGTGGCGACGGGCCAGGTCAACGAGGTCGCGGGTCAGCTCGCCGCCCAGGACGGCGCCCAGCGGATTGGACGGCGAATTCAGGATCAGTACTTTGGTCTGCGGCGTGATGAGGGCCTCAAGGTCCTCGATCCTCGGCTGGAAGTCGTTCTCCGGGTAGAGCGGGTACCGCACGGGCACTGCATGCAGGAGTCTGCTGGTCATCGCAAACGTGGGGTAGCCGGGGTTCGGGATCAGGATCTCGTCACCGGGGGAGAGCAACAGGCTCATGGCGAAGTGGAGGCCCTGCTGGGCACCGTCCACCACATAGACCCGCTCGGCTCCGACTTCAACGCCGTTGTGCTCACGGAACCTGGCCGCGAAGGCTTCGCGCAGGGCCGGAATTCCGGCATTCGGTGTGTAGTTGGTCTCGTCGCGGTCCAGGCAGGCCATGCCGGCCTCGAGGACATGGCGGGGGAGGGCGAAGCCTGGTTCGCCGATGCTCAGCACAATGGCGCCGGGGGTGCCCCACGCGGCCTCGGTGATCTCGCGGATCTGGTTGGCGGGGAAGTCGCTGACATGGGCGGCAAGCTCGGGCATGTCTGCCATCCTAACTGCCGTCGTCGTGCTGGCCGCGGGACCCGTCCGCCCGCCGTCGTGCTGGCCGCGGAACCCGGCCGCCCGCCGTCGTGCGAAATGGGAGCGCCGTGGGCGCGGATATACTGGGAGGCGTGCTTTCTGGACTGGTAATAGTGGACAAGCCGCAGGGATGGACCAGCCACGATGTGGTTGGACGGATGCGGCGGCTGGCCGGTACCCGGAAAGTGGGGCATGCCGGCACGCTGGATCCTATGGCTACCGGTGTGCTGGTCCTCGGTATCAACAAGGCCACCCGCCTGCTGACCTACATCGTCGGCACGTCCAAGACGTACACGGCCACCATCCGCCTCGGCGAATCGACCGTGACGGACGACGCCGAAGGCGAGGTGGTCAGCAGCCAATCGGCCGCTGCCATCACTGAGGAAGCCATCCGGGCCGGCGTCGCAGCACTCACCGGCGAGATCCAGCAGGTCCCCAGCAGCGTTAGCGCGATCAAAGTCAACGGCGAACGCGCCTATGCCCGGGTCCGGTCCGGCGAAGACGTGAAGCTGGCGTCACGGCCGGTCACCATCCACCGTTTTGATGTCCATGCAGTCCGCCCTGACCGTGACGGGGAAGTCCTTGATGTGGACGTCACCGTGGAATGCTCGTCCGGAACGTATATCCGTGCCCTGGCGCGGGACCTCGGCGAAGCGCTGGGCACGGGAGGCCACCTGACGGCGCTTCGGCGGACCCAGGTTGGCCCGTACACGCTTGACCAGGCCCGGACTCTGGAACAGTTGGCCGAGGAACTCGAAGTACTGGAGATGTCGCAGGCGGCAAGGGCGCTCATGCCGAACCGCGAGCTCAGTGCGGATGAGACCACTGAGATTTCCTTCGGGCGACGCATCGCCGCAGGTGCGGGTGCCGGGACCCCGGACGCGGCCACCGCAGACAAACCTGCCGCCGCCTTCGCACCGGACGGTTCGCTGGTGGCACTGCTGGCCGACGCCGGCGGCTATGCGAAGCCGGTCCTGGTGTTCGCTCCCAGTAACGAACAGCAGGCCAAGTAGTTTGGACGTGTACTTTTACATCATCCTCGCCGTCGGGTTGCTATCCACGATCATCTGCACCGCGGCGGGGATCATGAAGAAGGCTCCGAACGATGCGACCATCCTGTCCGTCGCCGCCGTCGAACTGGCACTCCTGGTGTACCTGGTGGGTTCCATCGTCCGCGTGGCGTCGGGAGAGCAGATCGCCGGCGAAGCGTGGGAGTTCTGGGGTTATCTGGTCACTGCCCTCATTCTGCCGGTGGGCGCGGTGTACTGGTCCATCTTGGAGCGCACCCGGTGGAGCAACTTTGTCCTGGCTGCCGTGGGTGTGACCGCCCTGGTGATGGCCGCCCGCATGAACCAGATCTGGTACTGAGTGGAAGAAGCAGACGTGACTCCGCAAACACCCGTCAACAAGGCCGACGCAGCTCCGAAGGCCCGGTCCAAAGACACCCGGAACACCGGCCCCGGGCGGCTGCTGATCGCGGTCTATGCGGTGTTCGCCATCTCCGCCACCGCCCGGGCCGGATACCAGATTCTCACCAAGTTCTCCGAGGCTCCGCTCGCGTACCTGCTCTCGGCGTTCGCGGCACTCGTTTACGTTGTCGCCACTGTCTCGCTGGCGAAGGCCGGCAGGTCCTGGTTCAAGGTGTCAGTGGCTGCCGTGCTCGTGGAGCTCGTGGGCGTGCTGGTGGTGGGAGCGATCAGCGTTTTCGACTCCGTCAGCTTCCCTCATGAAACCGTCTGGTCGCTCTTCGGCCGCGGCTACGCCTTCATCCCGCTTCTGCTTCCCGTTCTAGGCTTGGTGTGGCTTTATAAGCGGCGGCCGGCACCCCACTCGCGGCCGGTCTGACCCCGCCCGCCTTTACTGTCAGACCCCCTTGGCATAGTTATCGCATGGAAGCCATGGGGGAACTTGCAGCAGGAGGGGCGTTGCGGTGGGCCAAACTGCCCGCAGTCGGTTCTGCGGAACCCCTTCCCTTCCGAAGCCTGCGCAGTGCCCCTGCGTCAGGCGGGCGTCTGGAAAATTCAGATTCCGACGGCGGTGCTTTCGGTGATCTGGCCGGGTGCCTTGAGCTGGTGAGCGCTTTGAGTTCGACGGCGGCGGCGGACTCGTCGGAGTTCGACTTCCGCCAGGCTGCTGACTTCGCCGCCGGGGTGGAGGAGATCTCCCGGACCCTTGAATACCTTCAGGTGGTTGCGGCCGGGGCGGTGGACCGGACCCGGCGCGAGGCAATTTCCGCGGCGCGGGCGGGCTCGGGTCCTGCGGTCACGTGGACCACGGGCTGGGGCAACGAAGCTGCTGTACACGGACCCATTGGCTGGACCACGGGCTGGGGCGAGGAAACCGCCGTCCACGGCCCCATCGGCTGAGCAGGTGGCCAACTTTCCGGTGACGCGGGGGCAGCGTCGGCCGCGGACCCCGAAGCACAGAAGTCCACAGCCCCGGATCCGGCGGATGACGGGTACCGGAATGCTGCCGAGTTCCTCCGGGGACGGTTGCGGATCAGCGTCGCCGAAGCCCGCCGCCGGATCAGCCTGGCCGAATCGGTGCTGCCCCGGACCGGGATCACCGGCCACGTCCAGGAACCGGTCCGGCCCGTGCTCGCCGCCGCCGTTGCTGCCGGCACTGTCGCTTCCCGGCCCGCGACCATCATTGCCCTGGCCATAGACAAGGTCCGCCACCACGCCCCGGAGGACACCGTGGCCGGGATGGAGCGTGCCCTGACCCGCGCCGCGGCAGAGCACGACACCGATTTCGTGGCCCGGGTTACCCGGCAGTGGGTGGAGGCGATCGACCAGGACGGGGCCGAACCGTCCGAGGCCGAACTCCGCCGCCGCCAGGGCGTGTTCCTCCGCCAAACCCGCCACGGACTCCACCATCTGGAGATCTTCGCCACCACCGACCAGTACGAACCCCTCCTGACCGTGATGAACACCGCCACCAACCCCCGCGCGCAGGACAAGACAGCCGGGTCCGGCGAGGCGGAGCAAAACCTGGACGAGCGGACCCGCCAGCAGCGGCTCCTGGACGGCCTCGTCGGCGCGGTCAAAGCGGGCCTGACCACTGGCGGCCTTCCTGCTGCGGGCGGGCTGCGTCCCCAGGTCATGGTCACCATCGACTACCGCGACCTCCTGGAACGGTTGGACCGCCTGGATCAGTCCGGGACGACAAACGACGTCACCCCCGGTTCCGGGCGGATCCCCGGCACCGGCATGGGCTCGTTTACGTTCACCGGCCCGGTCACCGCGTCAACTGTCCGGAAGATCGCCTGCGACGCGGACATCATCCCCGTCCTCCTCGGCAGCGAGGGCCGTGTCCTCGACGTCGGACGCACCACCAGGACCTTCCCGCAACACATCCGCAAAGCCATCACCGCCAGGGATCAGGGCTGCGCGTTCCCGGGCTGCACCATCCCGGCCCCGTGGACCGAAGCCCACCACATCAGTTACTGGTCCGAGGGCGGAACCACCAGCGCGGACAACGGCACCCTTTTGTGCAGCCATCACCACCACCTGATCCACAAAGAGCAATGGCACATCCAGGTCAAAACGGGCGTCCCGTGGTTCATCCCGCCGCCGCATATCGACCCACGCCAGGTCCCGCGAAGAAACAACTATTTCCGACTCGAGTGAGAAACGACAGCAATTCAAACCGTGTGCCCCGCTATCCCATGACGGCAGGATGGACTTCCGGCCAGGCCGGTGCGGCTGAGGATGGCTAGCGGAAGAGGGCGAACATCCTCAGCGGTTCCGGTTTGTAATCCGAGCCTTCGGTGAATCCCAGGGCCTCATAGAACGCGCGCTGTCCGGGTTCGTTGTCGGTGACGAGTACTGTCTGCCTGACGTGACCGTATCTGGACTGGATGGCTTCAAGCATTGACCGGCCTGCGCCGGAACCCTGAAACGCTGGATTGACCAGGACGTCCTGCACGTAGCAGATGGTGGCGTCATCCGAGATTGCGCGCGCCAGACCCACGAGCGCCCCGGCATCATTACGGCAAGCCACCACGAACGCGGACCCGCGGATCGCACGGAGGAGCGCCGCGGGTTCAGCCGTGTAGCTGGTCCAGCCCACTGATTCGTATAAGTCAATGATTTCTGCGTCGGAAAGCTCGCTCCCAAGGTGAACACTGAACTCTGGCATCGGACCAGTGTTGCATGACCGCTGTTCGTTCAAAGGGGCTCGAGCCCTCGTAAGCGGCAGACTTGGCAGTGCTATCGTGGCAAATCGCGGTGCGCCAGAGTTCGGGGGGACGCCGGAGTTCCGAGCACAATAGGGGAGCAGCTTGTGAAACCCATCCCGGTAAAACCGTCCCGGGTCCTTTTCTACGGTGTGACAGGCAGCGGCAAGTCGTCGGCTGCCCACGCATACGCGGCCGCTTCCGGCCTCCCGGAGTTTTCAGCCGATGACGACATTGGCTGGCTTCCCGGCTGGCAGCAACGCACGGTCGAAAACCAGCGGGAACTCGCGGCGGACGTCGCATCCCGTGACCGCTGGGTTTTGGACAGCGCGTATGGGGTCTGGCGGGACATTGTTGTACCGCGGGCCGAGCTGGTTGTCGCCCTGGATTATCCACGCTGGCTGTCGCTGACCAGGCTCGTGAGCCGCTCCATCCGGCGGGTCGTCACCAGGCAGCCCGTCTGCAACGGAAACGTCGAAACGCTCGCCAGGCTTTGTACGCGGGACTCGATCTTCTACTGGCACTTCAACTCATTCGCCAGGAAAAAGCGAGTTTTCAGGGAATGGCAGTTCAGCCCTGACATGCCCCCCGTGATGGTATTTCGCAGGCCCAGGGACCTCGACAACTGGCTGGCACAGGTCGCAACGGCGGCTGGCGCGAACGTCACCTGATCAGAACGCGGTGATGCTCCCGCACCATGAGGGGCGGGAGCATCTCGCAGCCCAGCTATTTCTTTCCGAAGAGCCCGCCCAAGAGCCCGCCGAGCCCACCGCCGTCGTCTTTCTTTTTCCCCTCCGGGCGATCGTCGGTCTGGTTCTCGGTCCGCTCGCCGGGGAGATCGACGTCGACCACCTCGCCCGGAACGGGGGCACCGCCCTGCTGCCTCGGCTGCCCCAGCGGCCCGGTCGGGGTTTGCGGCGCCGAATCGTTCACGCGGTCCGGTACTACCGCGCCCCGGGACT
>NZ_JBBLYW010000010.1:0-198350 GCF_037911235.1 Arthrobacter oryzae | reverse complement strand
ACAGGCAAAGGCCGGCCCGGCACCCAACCCCGGAACCGCCGTCGAACCCCACCCAGAAAGTGAGGGAGCGTCCCGAAATTTTCCGCCAGGAAGTGAGAGAGCGTCCCGAAATTCCCGCCAGGAAATGAGAGAGCGTCCCGAAATTCCCGCCAGGAAATGAGAGAGCGTCCCGAAGTTTCCCGCAGGAAGTGAGAGAGCGTCGGTTGGGGAGGCCGGTCTGGGCGTTCCCGCCTCCGGGTAAAGTTGTTGACCATGGATAACCTCTTCAGCCACGCATCGCCTGCCGACCGAGCCTCCGGTCCCGGGGATGACCTCGACCCGGTGGTGCACACCGTGGTGGTGCCCGGTGCCGTCTCCAAGGCGTTCATCGGGTTCACTGAACACACCCACCTCTGGTGGCCCCTCGAGGAACAGAGCGTGTTCGGTGCCGGCTCGTACGTCGAGTTCGAAGAGAATCTGGTCCTGGAAACCGCCGACGATGGCCGGACAGCGGTATGGGGGAGCATAGACGACTGGCAGCCCCCGCTGTCTTTCCACGCCAGCTGGCATCCCGGGACCACGGCGTTGTGGTCCACGGAGCTTCGCGTCGCATTCAGGGCTGTTGAAGATGGCACTGAGCTCCGCCTTGTTCACAACGGGTGGGAGGGCGCGGAGAACCCTGCCCTCACACGGGAGCAATACGACGCCGGCTGGCCCGTGGTGCTGGCCCGATTCGTTCGGTTCATGGGTGGCTCAGTTGGTTAGAGTGCGGCGCCTGTCCGAAGGGGAATGGGAACTGCTGCGCGCCGTGAGGCTTGAGATGTTGGCCGACACGCCAAAGGCGTACGTGGAGTCGCTGGCTTCGGCCTTGGTACAGACCGAGGGCCAGTGGCGTGGCCGCGCCGCCGCCATGACCGCCCCCGGGAGTGTAACGTTCGTGGCTGAAGTCGACTCAGCGGCCAACCGTTGCTGTGGCCTGATGCGCGTGGTGGTGAAGCACCCCCAGGAAGCCAACCGGCCGCTTCAGGCCATGCTCATCAGCGTGTACGTGGCCGCAGCGTATCGGGGAACCGGCCTTGCTGACAGGTTGCTGAGCGGGGCCGTGGACGCTGCAGCAAGCGAACTGGCGGCCGGGATATTGCAACTCGGCGTCCATGAGGACAACACCCGGGCCCTAGGGTTCTATGCGCGCCACGGTTTCCAGGACACGGGGCGCCGGGAGGCCTACCCTCTTGATACGAGCAAGAAGGAAATCATCATGGAGCGGCCGCTGTCGCTAGCCGTCCCGGCCGCCTAGCAGGCGGGAGTCGTCAGCGGGAGCCGTCAGCGGGGCGGGGCCCATCGACCGGCGGCACGGCCGTACTGGACCGCACCACGAACTTGGTGGGGAACTCCGTGTCAGTGGCACCGCCGTCGGCTGCGTCTTCCAGGCCTGCGAGCAGGAGCCGGACCGCCAGCGCCCCCTGGCCGCGGGCGTCCTGGTCAATGGTGGTCAGGCCGAACACTTCACCAAGCTCGTGGCCGTCGATGCCGATGACGGACAGGTCGTGAGGGACGCGCAGCCCGAAATCACGGGCAGCGAGGATGGTTCCGATAGCCATCTCATCCGAGGCGGCGAACACGGCGGTGGGTCGTTCAGAACTACCGCCGAGGAGCTGCCTGGCACTCGCGTAGGCCCCTTGGATGGTGAAGTCGGCTGTGACCTGCCACTCCGGGCGGACCTGCAGGCCGGCAGCCGCCATGGCTTTTTCAAAACCGCCCTGACGCGTGCCCGGCAGCCGGAAATCCTGCTGGTAGGAGGCATCGCCGGTCATATGGGCGATCCGGGAGTGGCCCAGCCGGATGAGGTGGTTGGTTGCTGCCTCGGCGATGCCGGAGTCATTGATCCTGATGGTGGAGGCCCCCGGCAAAGGGCCGCCGATTCCCACGATCGGACGGTGGATGGCGAGCAGTTGCTGTATCTCAGCCTCGCTAAGTTCAAGTGACACAGCGATGACTGCATCCACGCGTTTCCGCAGCAGGAAGTCGTTCAGGACGCTATGCCTGCGGTCGGGTCCTTCGCTGACGTTGTACAGGGTCAGGTCGTAGCCGGCGTCGAGCAACGTTGCCGAGACCCCTTCCACCACCGAAGAGAAAAACCAGCGGTGGACGGAAGGGACCACCACACCCACGTTGTGGTTCCGGCCTGATGCCAGGCTGGAGGCGTGATAGGACAGTACGAATCCGAGTTCGGCCGCTGCAGCCTGCGCGCGTTCGCGGCTGCGGGGGGACACATTGCCCTTGCCGCTCAGCGCCCGGGAAACGGTGGCGATGGACAGGCCCGCACGCTCAGCTACGTCCTTGATGCCGGGCATATTCAGTTCTCCATGTTCTCAACCGCGAATTCAACGACAGCGGCGTCACCCAACCGGAAGGGTCAACCAGGCCGTCTCTCCTGAGCCTAGCTGATGACCGCCGTCGTACGTTTCCGGTGACGCCGGGAGGTGCCCGGATGCCGCCGGTGAACTACGCAGCAGCACGCGGCCCGCCGGGAGTTCCAACGGATCCCGGCCCACGTTCATCACCACGAGGGTGGTGCCGTTGAGGTAGGCCAGGCACGTGTCGCTGCACCAGCTTTCCAACCAGGCCAGCGAACCCCGGCCCAAGTCCAGCTCCCTGCGCATCGTGAGCATCCGGCGGTAGAGATTCAAATGCGACGTCGGCTGTTCCGCCTGCGCATCCCGTGCCAGTTCGATGAAGCTCTCCGGCTGGGGCAGCCAGGGAGCCTGCCCGGACCCGAAACCGGCGTGCAGTTCGGCGGCGCGCCACGGCAAGGGCACCCGACAGCCGTCGCGGCCCAGCCGTTCTCCGCCGGTGCGTGCAAAGGTGGGGTCCTGGCGCTGGCTGTCCGGTATGTCGATGCCGTCGGGAAGGCCCAGCTCCTCACCCTGGTAGAGGTACGCTCCGCCGGGCAGCCCCAGCATGAACATGGAGGCTGCCGCTGCCCGGGCCCTGCCCACGGCAATGTCAGGCTGCTGGTCAAAGGCGCCGATCCCGTCGCCGTCTCGCGGTGCGGGACCGTCGTAACCGAAGCGGGTGGCGTGCCGGACGACGTCGTGATTGGACAGCACCCAGGTGCTCGGCGCGCCGACGGCGTCCAGCGCCACCAGCGAGTCGGTGATGACGCCGCGGAGGCGGTGAACGTCAAGGCCCGCGTGGAGGTACGGAAAATTGAATGCCTGGTGCATTTCGTCCGGGCGGACCCAGTCGGCCAGCCGCGGAAGTGGATCCACGTTAGCTTCGGCGCACAGGATTCGGTCCGGGCCGTACTCCGCCAGGATACGGCGCCAGGACCGGTAAATGTCGTGCAGGGCCGGCTGGCCGAACATCGGCGCATCGTGGCCCGGGTAGCCGTCACAGCTGTTGCCGTCGGCCCTGCCGCCCCACTCCGGCAATCCGGGAGCCTTCACCAGTGCATGGGCAACGTCCACGCGGAATCCGGAGACACCACGGTCCAGCCAGAAACGCAGCACCCGCTCGAATTCTTCGTGGACGGCCTGGTTGTCCCAGTTGAAGTCGGGCTGGGAGGTGTCGAAGAGGTGCAGGTACCACTGCCCGGGCTGGCCGTCCGGCTCCGTGATACGGGTCCAGGCCGGCCCGCCAAAATGGGACTGCCAGTTGTTGGGCGGCTCCGCACCGAAGGATCCGCTGCCGTCCCGGAAGATGAACATGTCACGCTCGGCGCTGCCGGCCGGCGATGCGAGGGCGGCCTGGAAAGCGGCGTGCTGGTCCGAGCAATGGTTGGGAACCAAGTCCACGATCACGCGCAGGTTCAGCCGGGTGGCTTCCACCACCATGGCGTCGAAGTCGGCCAGGGTGCCGAACAGCGGGTCCACGTCGCAGTAATCGCTGACGTCGTAGCCGGCATCCTTCTGCGGGGAGCGGTAGAACGGCGAGAGCCAAAAGATGGCATCCACATCGAGCTGGGCCAGCTGCGGCAGCTCTGCCGTGATGCCGGCGAGATCTCCGATGCCGTCCCCGTTCATGTCCCGGAAGGACCTCGGATAAACCTGGTAGATGAAACAGCCGACCGCCACCACCCCGACGCTTCATCGGCGTTGTGTACCAGGGTCAGCGGCCCGGCCGCCGCGGCGGGGGCTTGGAGCATTGAGTCAACGGACATGCCGGTAATCGTAGAACGGAACTCCGCCGAATTGAAAACGCTTCCAATTGTGACGTAGACCTCATCCCAATGTGGCTGCCCTCCTGCCGGTGGCCGAGATGGCTGGTTTCTCTAGAGCGGCCGGCAACCCCGACTACCGCTGCCCGGTTTTGCGCAGTTGGCTACTGCCGAGTAGGGTCACTTTCCAGCATCGAGCATTCCGTGTACCTTGGAAGCGCTTGCAGCTGTGAGCCACATCACCGACGATGCCACAGGGCCCGAGGGTCAACGCGTGGATGCAGGATTTTTTATGAAAGGGACACCAATGAAGGTGCAGAACACCCTCACGAGCGGGACCAGCCGCCGCGTCTTTACGGCGGGCGCGCTCTCCGTCGTGGCAGCCCTGGCGCTCAGCGCCTGCGGCGGCGCATCACCGACCGCACCGGCAACCGCCACCGCCAAGCCGGATCTGAAATCCGCCGGTGCCGGCACCATCACCATGTGGGTCGACGCCGAACGGTCACCTGCGCTCAAGGACATCACCGCAAAGTTCCAGGCCGATACCGGCATTGAGGTGAAACTCGTCGTCAAGGACTTCGCCGCTGTCCGCGATGACTTCATCACCCAGGTCCCCACGGGCAAAGGGCCGGACCTGATCGTGGGACCCCACGACTGGGTGGGCAAATTCGTCCAGAACGGTGTGATCGCTCCGATCGAACTCGGCGATAAGTCGTCGTCCTTCCAGGATTCCTCGATCAAGGCCATGACCTTCAACGGTTCCGTCTACGGCGTCCCGTACGCCATCGAGAACATCGCACTGCTGCGCAACACCGACCTTGTGGCCGAGAGCGCGGCAACGATGGATGAGGTCGTGGCCAACGGCAAGAAGGCCGTGGCTGACGGCAAGGCCACGTTCCCGTTCCTCGTCGGCATGGACCCCAAACAGGGCGACCCGTACCACCTCTACCCGCTGCAGGCGTCCATGGGTTCCCAGGTCTTCGGCCAGGCGGCCGACGGCGGCTACGACCCCAAGCAGCTCCTCATCGGCGACGCCGCCGGCGTCGAGTTCGCCAAAAAGCTTGTGGCCTGGGGCGATACCGGTGAAAAAATCATCAACTCCAACATCACCGGAGACATCGCCAAGGAGAAGTTCCTGGCCGGCGAATCCCCCTACTTCCTGACAGGCCCGTGGAATGTTCCGGACGTCCAGAAGAAGGGCATCAAGTTTGCGGTTGACGCCCTGCCCACCGCCGGCGACAAGCCCGCGCAGCCGTTTATCGGCGTCAACGGCTTCTTCATCAGCGCCAAGAGCGCCAATGCCCTGGCCACCAACGAGTTCGTGACCAACTACCTCACCTCAGAGGACGCACAGGACTCCATGTACAAGGCCGGCGGCCGCCCGCCGGCGCTGAAGTCCTCCTTCGAGAAGGCCGCCAGCGACCCCGTGGTGGAAGCATTCGGCAAGATCGGTGCCACAGGTGTTCCCATGCCGGCCATCCCGGAAATGAGTGCCGTCTGGGCCGACTGGGGAGCCACCGAACTCGCCCTGATCAAGGGCCAGGGCGATCCGGCTGCCGACTGGGCCAAGATGGCGGCAAGCATCAAGGCAAAAATCGCAGGCTGACGCCTTCCTTCCGGCTCGCTCCTGCCGGCGCGGGCCGGGCGGCTACCTCGCCGCCCGGCCTGCCGCTGCAGCCTCCGCCGTAGCGCCCACCGCTGTGGCCATGGCGGCAGCGCCCCGCACTTTCCACGGCCCCGCTTCTCCCAAGGACCATAGACAGCCATGCCCAAAACAGACCTTTTCCAGGATGCCCCGCCGCCCCCGTCGTCGGGAGCCGAGCCAACGTCCGGAGCCGAGCCAACACCGGGCGGCCGCCCCCAAGGCCGGCGGCCCGGACTACCGAACCGCCGCTCCCGCCAGGACTCCACCAAGGGAACCATGGCCAAGATAGTGCTCCTGGGCCTGGTCGATGCCCTGGCTGTCTATGTCCTGATGATGCTTTTCCTGAGCCAGTCCTGGGGTGCCCTGGCGGTATCGTCCGCCGTCGTACTGGCCATTAACTGGATTTACCTCCGCAAGGGGGGACTGCCCGCAAAATACCTGGCACCCGGCGTGCTGTTCCTGCTGGTGTTCCAGGTCTTTGTGGTGCTGTTCAGCGGCTACATCGCCTTCACCAATTACGGCGACGGGCACAACAGCACCAAGGACGACGCCATCGCGGCCATCCAGCTCACCGCCCAGAAGCGCGTTCCCGAATCGCCGGCCTACAAAGCTGCAGTGCTGACCAAGGGCAACGACTTCTACCTGCTGTTCACCGACCCGGACGGCAAGGCCTCGATCGGCAGCACCGGTAAGCCCCTTCAGGAAGTGCCCGACGCCGGCACGGACTCCGCCGGCAAGGCCAACTCCGTTGACGGTTACCGGACGCTCAACTTTCAGGAAATCGTGGCCAACCAGCAGGAGATCCTGGCCATCACGGTGCCCGTCTCCGACGACCCGGCCGACGGCACCCTGCGCACGGCCGACGGCAGCAGCGCCTACGAGTTCAAGCCGGCGCTGACGTATGACGCGGACGCGGACACGTTCACCGACACCGACACGGGGGCCGTCTACCGCGACAACGGCAAGGGCGCCTTCGCGGACAGCAACGGCCAGACCCTCACCACCGGCTGGAAGATCGACTTCGGCATGGAGAACTTTGCCCGTGCCTTCACCGATCCGAGCCTCCGCGGGCCGCTGCTCGGCGTCATCCTGTGGACGTTCACCTTCGCCGTCACCTCGGTTAGCCTGACCTTTGCGCTGGGTCTCTTCCTGGCCATCACCTTCAACCGCGAGGACCTGCGCGGCAAAAAGGTCTACCGGATCCTGATGATCCTGCCTTACGCATTCCCGGCATTCCTGTCCGGCCTTGTCTGGTCCGGCATCCTCAATCCGCAGTTCGGCTGGCTCAACCAGACGCTGCTGGGCGGTGCCACGATCGGCTGGCTGACTGATCCGCTCCTGGCCAAGATCAGCGTCCTGGTGGTCAACCTGTGGCTGGGCTTCCCATACATGTTCCTGGTCTGCACCGGCGCCCTCCAGTCGCTGCCCACCGAACTCGACGAAGCGGCCCGCATGGACGGGGCCGGCCCATGGCGGGTTTTCCGGTCCATCAAGCTGCCGCTCCTGCTGGTGTCCATCGCCCCGCTCCTGATTTCCTCCTTCGCGTTCAACTTCAACAACTTCAATGTGATCTACATGCTCACCGGCGGCGGACCGCGCTTTGCCGACACCGACCGGGACATTGGAGCCACGGACATCCTGATCACCCTCGTGTACAAGGTGGCGTTCGGGCAGGGCACCGGCCGCGACTACGGCCTCGCCAGCGCCCTGGCGATCATCATCTTCATCATCGTGGCCACTGTTTCGGCCATCAGCTTCAAGCAGACCAAGGCACTCGAGGACGTGAACTCATGAACGGGTCAACGGCACGCACAGGCACGACGGCGGCACCCGCCACAGGCGCCGCCTCCACCGAAGCCGGCACCACCGACGTCGAACAGCTGAAGCAGCTGCAGCGGCGGCGCACCTTCGGCGCCTGGTTCAAGGACAAGGGCTGGCGTCACCTCGTCGGAATGGCGGTGACCATTTTCGCGATCTTCCCGCTGCTCTACGTGCTGTCCGCCGCGTTCAACTCCACCGGCACCCTGGTGGGCTCGAATGCACTCTTCAGCAAGCTGGACCTCGGCAACTTCACCGCCCTGTTCAACGACCAGTCCCGGCCCTTCGGCCGCTGGTTCGTGAACACCATGGTGGTGGGCGTGGTGACCTCGGCCGCGACGGTCTTCCTGGGTGCCATGGCCGCCTACGCGTTCTCCCGCATGCGCTTCAAGGGGCGCCGGATCGGCCTGCTGAGCCTGCTCCTGCTCCAGATGTTCCCCCAGCTGCTGGCCGTGGTGGCCATTTTCCTGCTGCTCAGCGGAATCTCAGAGGTCATCCCCGCCCTGGGCCTGGGCAGTCAGCTGGGCCTGATCATGGTGTACCTCGGCGGTGCCCTGGGGGTGAACACGTACCTGATGTACGGCTTCTTCAACACCGTTCCGCAGTCCCTGGACGAGGCGGCGAAGATCGACGGCGCCAGCCATGTCCAGATCTTCTTCGGCATCATCCTGCGCCTGGTCACACCGATCCTCGCCGTCGTGGGCCTGCTGGCCTTCATCGGCATTTCCAGCGAGTTCGTGATCGCCAGTGTGGTGCTGACAGACCCGGACAGCCAGACACTCGCCGTCGGACTCTACTCGTTTGTCGCCCAGCAGCGCTCGGAAAACTGGGGGGTCTTTGCGGCCGGCGCTGTCCTCGCAGCCGTCCCCGTGATGGCACTGTTCCTGTTCCTCCAGCGCTACATTGTCAGCGGGCTTACCCAGGGCTCGGTCAAAGGCTGAGCATGGCTCCGTTCCCCACGCCCTTTCCCCTCCCGCACCATGACGGTTCGCCGCTGAATGCACCCCGGCGCACCGCCCTTGGCGATACTGCCCGGCTCCGCGTGAGGGTCCCAGGGGCGTGGGGGTGTGCCGCCCGGATCTGGGTCCGGTCCGTCCAGGACGGTGAGCCGCGGTACGACGCCGCGCGAAGCCTGGGGGAGTACGACGGCTGGACTTGGTGGGAAGCGGAAATGACGGTCACCAACCCGGTGGCCCGGTACCGCTTCCTGCTGGAAGCCGGCGGCGGGTACTGGAGCCTCAACGCACAGGGGCTGTTCCGCCGCGACGTCTCCGACTACGCGGATTTCCGGTTGACTTCGTTCCCGGCTGCGCCCGAGTGGCTGCGCCGGGGAACGATCTACCAGGTGTTTCCGGACCGCTTCGCGCGCTCCACCGACGCCGATTCGCATCCCGTGCCCGACTGGGCCGTCCCGTCCGGCTGGAACCACACGCCCGTCGAGGGGACGGGACCGGCAACGCCGTTCCAGTTCTACGGCGGAGATCTCGCCGGCGTGGCCGACAAACTGGACCATATCCAGGAACTCGGCGCCGACGTCGTCTACCTGACGCCCTTCTTCCCGGCACGCTCCAACCACCGGTACGACGCCTCCACTTTCGACGAAGTGGATCCGCTCCTCGGCGGGGACAGCGCGCTCGTGGCACTCGTGGAAGCGGCCCATGCCCGCGGCATCAAAGTGCTGGGCGACCTTACGGCGAACCATTCCGGCGATGCCCACGAGTGGTTCCGGCAGGCGCTGACCGATCCGGACTCAGCGGAAGCCGGCTACTACTACTTCAGCGCGGACCACCGGACCTATGAATCCTGGTACGGCGTTGCCTCGCTGCCCAAACTCAACTGGTCCTCCGACGGGCTGAAGCGCAGGTTCGTCCTGGACGATGACTCCGCGGTGGCGCGGTGGCTCAGGCCGCCGTTCAACCTGGACGGCTGGCGGATCGACGTCGGCAACATGACCGGCCGGCTGGGTGCCACAGACCTTAACCGCGAGGTGGCCCGGCTGATCGCTGAGCGGGTGCGGGGAATCAATCCCGAAGCAGCGTTGCTGGCCGAAGCCACGAACGACGCCGCGCCGGACTTCACCGGCGAACACTGGCACGGTGCCATGACCTACGCCAACTTCACCCGCCCGCTGTGGTCGTGGCTTGGAGGGGACGCCGCGCACGTCAATTTCTTCGGCACGCCCCTTGCCGGCCCCAACCGGTTGGGTGCGGAGGATTTCCTCGCCACCCACCTGGACCTGGCGTCGGCCTTCAGCTGGGACCTCCGGCTCCAGAACATGAACGCCCTGAACAGCCACGACACGGCACGGGCGGCCACGGTAATGATCGACGGCGGGCAGCTGCTCGGGGCCGTCATGATGTTCACCCTTCCCGGTGTCCCGGTGATCTTCGCGGGAGACGAATTCGGCCTCAAAGGCTGCAACGGTGAAGAGTCCAGGACGCCGATGCCTTGGGATGATTCCCGCCGGATCCAGAAGGACCTTCGTGCCAGTTACGCAGCCCTTGCAGCCCTGCGGAGGGGGCAGCCGGCGCTCACAGAGGGCGGAATCCGCTGGCTTTATGCAGACGGTGACGCGATCGCCTACATACGGGAAACTGCGGGAAGCGCGGTCCTGGTGTTCGTGGCCCGCGCGGCCGCCCGGGCCGACGTCGCGGCCGGCACGCTGTCCTCCGACCAGTTCACGGCCCTCGCCAACGAACCTGCATTTGGGATAGGAGAGGTCAGCACCGGGGCCGCGAACGCCGGCGTCACCATCATCGCGGGCGATGCCGCGGCCGCGGTCTGGGTGCTTCCGGGGACGGCCGTGCCCGCCGTTTAGACTGGAGGCCGGATTCGACGGACCTGGAGGCCGCATGGGCAACATTATTGACGAGCTCAAAACCATCCTGGAGCCCGGCAAGCTGGCCGTGGACGAGATGACCCTGGCGGCCTACGCCGTGGACCAGGCCCCGGTGGTGGACTACCAGCTGCCGCTGGCCGTGGCCTGGGCCGAAAATGTCGCGGACGTGCAGGCCGTGGTCAGTGCCTGTGCGAAACACGGCGTTCCCATCGTTGCCCGCGGGGCCGGTACCGGTGTCTCCGGCGGCGCCCATGCCAGCCCGGGCTGCATCGTGCTGGGCCTTGAACGGATGAACCGCATCCTTGCCCTGAACGCGGATGACGAGACCGCCGTCGTCGAACCCGGCGTGATCAACGCCGACCTCAACGATGCCGCTGCCGTCCACGGGCTGATGTACGCGCCGGACCCCGCCAGCTTCCGGACGTCCACCATCGGCGGCAACGTGGCCACCAACGCCGGCGGCCTGCGCTGCGCCAAATACGGCGTCACCCGCGATTCGGTGCTGGCCCTCGACGTGGTGCTGGCGGACGGATCCCTCATCCACACCGGGCATCAGACGTTCAAGGGTGTCGCCGGCTACGACCTGACCGGCCTGTTCGTCGGCTCGGAGGGGACGCTCGGAATCGTGGTGGGGGCAACCGTGCGACTAAAGTACCTGCCCCGCGAAGTGCACACCATTGCGGCGTTTTACCCGGACTTCCGCAGCGCCGCGGCGGGCGTCCTGGCTGTGGGGAAGGCCCGTGTGCAGCCCGCCATCATGGAATTGCTCGACGGCGGCTCGCTGCTTCAGCTCGACGCGATCCACGGCTCGGACTTGAGCTCCCGCGGAGCCTCACTCCTGCTGATCCAGACGGACGGCTACGGGGCGGCCGCGGAAGCTGACGTGGTCCGCGAGGTCCTTGCCGCCGGCGGAGCCACGGTGACCACCGAGGCCAGCGCCGAAGCCGAGCGTCTGGTGGAACTGCGGCGCAACAGCCGCGGTGTGGAAGTGGACGACGAATACCGGGTGGGGGAGGACGTGGCCGTGCCGCGCTCGCGGCTGGTGGACTACGTCGGCGAAATTGAAGCCATGGCGGTGGAGCACGGAGTGCAGCTCAAAGTGGTGGCGCATGCCGGCGACGGCAACCTGCACCCCACCTTCTGGGTGGACCGCGTGGACAACCAGGTGGATGCGGACGCCATGCAGCGGCTGGGCGACTGCCTGGACAGGTCAATCACAGTGGCACTGGCCATGGGCGGCACCATCACAGGCGAGCACGGGATCGGGCAGTACAAGCTGCGCTGGCTGGGCCTGGAACAGCCCGAACCCGTCCGGGAGCTGCAGCGCCGGATCAAGCGTCTGTTCGATCCGGCCGGCATCCTGAACCCCGGAAAAGCGATCTAGCTAGTCGTCAGCGTCCGGGTATTCGTCGATGTCTTCCTCGCCGTAACGGGACTGCTCGGTCTCGACCTCGAGGATCTTGAGCAGCTCCGTGTCGGGGTTGAGCATGATTGCAGCCTCGTCGCGGCGGTGCCGGAGGATGGAATCGATGTAGGACTGCACCGCTTCGGCCAGGGGAATGTGCCGTTCCTGCTTCTCGGACATGTACCAGCGGTGCTCCAGCACTTCGTGGACGGCTTCCGCCGGTTCCAGCTTCCCGGAAAGGTCGCGGGGAATCGAGCGGACAATGGGCTCGAAGATCTGGCTGACCCACAAGTGGGCGCTGTATTCCTCATCCATCTTCGGATTGTTGTCCGCGCGGAACGAGTCCATGTCGTTGAGGAGGCGTCGGGCCTGGTTCTCCTGGGCATCCAGCCCGGTGAGCCGCAACAGCCGGCGCTGGTGGTGACCCGCGTCCACCACCTTGGGCTGGAGCTGGATGGTGGAGCCGTTCTGAGTGGTCTTGATGGCGTATTCCTCGACGTCGAACCCCAGCTCGTTGAGCTTCCGGATCCGGGCGGCCACGCGCCAGCGTTCGCCGATCTCGAAGGATTCCTTCTCCGTCAGTTCGGTCCAGAGCCGCCGGTAGCTGTCCATGATGAGTTCGCTGGTGGCTACCGGGTCCACCTTCTCCTCGATCAGGCCGCCGTCCAGCAGGTCCATGAGTTCACCGGCAATGTTGACCCGGGCGATTTCGAGGTCGTACTCCCGCTGGCCGGTGGAAAGGTCCGGGTACAGCTCGCCGGTCTCGGCATCCACCAGGTAGGCGGCGAAGGCGCCGGCGTCGCGGCGGAAGAGGGTGTTGGAGAGCGAGACGTCGCCCCAGTAGAACCCGATCAGGTGCAGCCGCACCATCAGCAGCGCCTGGGCGTCGATCAGGCGGGTGAGCGTGTCCTTGCGCAGCATCTGGGAAAAGAGCGCGCGGTAAGGCATGGAGAACTTCAGGTGCCGCGTGACCAGCACCGGGTTCAGCGGCCTGCCGTCCGGGGTGGTGCGGCCCGTGATGACGGCCACCGGCTCAACGCACGGCACGTCCAGTCGCGCCAGCTTGCGGAGCATGTGGTACTCGTGGCGGGCCACGTGCTCGGACGTTTCCTTGATGGCGATCACGGATCCGCCCAGGTGCGCGAAACGCACAATGTGCCGGGAAATACCGCGGGGGAGCGCCGCGAGGTATTCCGCAGGCCAGTCCTCCAAAGCGATGTGCCACGGCAGGTCCAGGAGCTCGGGATCAGCCGATGCGGCGGTGATGCTCAGGTTGCTGGAGACGCTGGAACTCTTGTCGTCGTTGGCGCTGGCCGCTTCAAACCGAGGCAGTTTTCCGATCTGGCCGTAGTCGGTGGGTTCGTCGTGCCATTGGGCGTTGCTTTCCTCGGTCATGTGCCAATTCTTCCGTACGTAGGGGCGGCCCGCCTAAACAAAGCGGGGAAACCGCGCTTAAATCACGACGGCGGCCCGTCCAGTGAGGAGGGGCCGCCGCCGGTCAGTGCTAAAGGCTAGTCGCCGAGGCGCAGGCCGGTCTTGGTGTCGAACAGGTGCACGTGTCCGGACTGCGGGCGAACGTAGATGGACTCGCCCTTCATCGGGGGACGGCGGCCGTCGACGCGGGCCACGATGTCGTGGCTCTTGCCGTCGAGCGTGGTGTGGCCGTAGACGTAGGCGTCGGCGCCGAGTTCTTCGACGACGTCAACCTCGACCTGGAGGCCTTCACCTGCGGCGACCTGCTCGAGGTCCTCAGGGCGTGAACCCAGGGTGACTGTGGCGCCGTGTGCTTCTTCGAGGATGTTGCGGGGAACCGGGTACACGGTTCCGCCGAACTGGACGCCGCCGTCGACGACGGGGAGTTCCAGCAGGTTCATGGCCGGGGAGCCGATGAAGCCGGCAACGAAGACGTTCTTGGGCTTGTCGTAGAGGTTGCGCGGGGTGTCGACCTGCATCAGCAGGCCGTCCTTCAGCACAGCCACGCGGTCGCCCATGGTCATGGCCTCGACCTGGTCGTGGGTCACGTAGACGGTGGTGACGCCCAGGCGGCGGGTCAGGGATGCGATCTGCGTACGGGTCTGGACGCGGAGCTTGGCGTCAAGGTTTGAGAGCGGCTCATCCATGAGGAAGACCTGCGGGTTACGCACGATGGCACGACCCATGGCAACACGCTGGCGCTGACCGCCGGAGAGTGCCTTCGGCTTGCGGTCCAAGTACGGCTCGAGGTCGAGAAGCTTGGCTGCTTCGCGGACACGCTCGGCGCGCTCTTCCTTGCTGACGCCGGCGATCTTCAGCGCGAAGCCCATGTTGTCCGCAACGGTCATGTGCGGGTACAGGGCGTAGTTCTGGAAGACCATTGCGATGTCGCGGTCCTTCGGCGGAACATCGGTGACGTCGCGGTCGCCAATGAGGATGCGGCCTGCGTTGACGTCCTCAAGACCTGCGAGCATGCGCAGGGAGGTGGACTTGCCGCAGCCGGAGGGTCCAACGAGGACCAGGAATTCGCCATCGGCGATGTCGATGTTGAGCTTATCGACGGCGGGCTTATCGGTGCCCGGGTACAGACGTGTTGCGTTATCAAAAGTAACTGTAGCCACAGTTATCAATCCCTTCACCGGCAGGTACGTGCCGGACGATCCGTTGTGAATGGTTCATGTTTATTCAGTTGTCCACGGTCTTTCAGCCGTGTACTCCCCGGCCGAAGCCGAGGAGTATCGCGTGACGCCGCACGGTGTCTGTGCGCCACATCACAAACAGAGTATGTCAGATTTTATGCAATTGGGTGCAAATGTTACGGGCGTCACATATGACATTCGTAACAGGGGCCGGCCCGGGCTGCCTGAAATCACGGAATCTAGGCGGATTCCGCCACGGCAAGGGTCCGTTCGCGGAGCAGGGTTTCCAGTAGTTCCGCGATATGCACCGGGGCCTCGACGCGGAACTGCGCCTGGGTGAAGTCCAGCCCCACCTTCACCCCCACGTCGCCCGGATATAGGCGTCCCAGCGCGTCTTCATCGGTGGTGTCGTCACCCGCGAACACCACGGCCGTGGCGTCGGTAGCCTGGCGCAGGAATGCCATGCCCTCGCCTTTGGAAGCGTGGACCACGGACGTTTCCAGCACGCGGTTGCCGTTCTTCAGGTACACGTCCGGCCGGCCCTGCAGGGCTGCCCGGGCGGCAGCGACGGCGTCCTCGGCCACGTCATCGGCCGCGAGGCGGGTGTGGAGCACCACGCCCGCCGGTTTGTCCTCCAGGAGCGTGCCCGGTCCCTGCTCGACGATCTCTTCAAGGATGCGGCGGACCTCCGCCAGCAGGGCAAGCTGTTCAGGGTCCAGCGTCAGCTCGGACGAACCAGGTCCCAGCCAGGCCTCCGCCCCGTGGCTGCCGATCAGTAGGGTCTCCGGGGGCGGCGAGGCGACCGCCCGGAGGCTGTCCAGGGCACGGCCCGAGATGAGTGCCGTCGTCGTGCGCGGGAGGGCCGCGAGGGCGGCGAAGGCGGCAGCGGAGCGGGGGAGGGGTCGGGCGTCGGCCGCATGGTCAACCAGCGGGGAGATCGTGCCGTCGAAATCCATGGCCACCAGGAGGTGCTCTGTGGCGGCGACCTCCTTGAGGGCGGCCAGGAGTTCGGGCTGAAGCGTCAAGGGCGCCTTGCCCGGGGCTGCATCAGGTGTCATCGCGGACCACTTTCTCTTTGAGTGCTGCAAGGAACTCGGCTGACCAGTGGTCGACGTCGTGGTCCAGGATCTGCTTGCGCATGGACCGCATCCGGCGGGCTGCCTCGGCCGGCTGCATGTTGACGGCCCTCATGATGGTGTCCTTGAGGCCGTCGATGTCGTGCGGGTTCATCAGCAGCGCCTGCTTGAGCTGATCCGCGGCACCGGCGAATTCGCTCAGGACCAGCGCGCCGTCATTGTTGGTGCGGGCGGTCACGTATTCCTTGGCCACCAGGTTCATGCCGTCCCGCAGTGCGGTGACCAGCATGACGTCGGCCGCAAGGTACAGCGCCACCATTTCGTCGATCGGGTAGCTGTGGTGCAGGTACCTGACGGCAGTGTTCTGCATGGTGTCGTAGGTGCCGTTGATGTGGCCCACGGTGCCTTCCACTTCTTCGCGGAGGAGGCGGTACTGCTCCACCCGTTCCCGGCTGGGGCTCGCCACCTGGATCAGGGCCGCGTCCTCCACCGTGACTTTGCCGTCGGCCAGCAGCTCTTCGTAAGCCTTAAGCCGGTGGCGGATGCCCTTGGTGTAGTCGAGGCGGTCGACGCCGAGGAGGATGGTCTTGGGGTTGCCGAGGTCCCTGCGGATCTGGTGGGCGCGTTCGATGATCTCGGGCTTGCGGGCCAGTTCGCTGATCTGCTTGACGTCGATGGAGATCGGGAACGCCTGCGCCCGGGCAATATGGGTGGTCTCGCCGTCGGGACCCTTGACGTGGACCTGCTGCTGCTTGACGCTGGCGCCCAGGAAACGCCGGGCGGAACGCATGAAGTTGCCGGCATCGCTGGGGCGCTGGAAGCCCACCAGGTCGGCACCGAGGAGGCCGTCAATGATGGCACGGCGCCACGGGAGCTGGGCGAAGATTTCCGGCGGGGGAAACGGGATGTGGTTGAAGAACCCGATTTTGAGGTCCGGACGGGCTTCACGGAGCATCTTCGGAACCAGCTGCAGCTGGTAGTCCTGCACCCAGATGGTGGCTCCGTGATCGGCATGGCGCACGACGGCGTCGGCGAACCGCCGGTTGACCTTTCGGTAAGAATCCCACCACGTCCGGTGGAATTCCGGCGGCGCGATGACGTCGTGGTACAGCGGCCAGAGGGTGGCGTTGGAAAACCCCTCATAGAAGAGCTCGACGTCGTCCGTGCTCAGCTGCACCGGGACCAGGTCCATGCCGCCGTGGCTAAAAGGCTTGACGGTTTCATCCGGGGCGCCGTGCCAGCCCACCCACGCGCCGTCGGTCTTGGTCATCATGGGGGCCAGCGCAGTAACCAGGCCGCCCGGCGACCGGCGCCAGCCGTCCTCGCATCCCCTGTCTTCCGGGGAGCAGCGGTCAACCGGCAGCCGGTTGGACACCACCATGAAGTCATAGAGCGCGGCAGCCGCGTGGTCGCCGCGGCCGGACTTTCCTTCAGCGGTTGCTTCGGACTTTTCACGGTGCGTAGTGTGCATTGGTGTCCCTTGGGTTGCTAATGGCTCGAAGTCAACCCTAGTCGGACGGAATCTTCCGTGCTATCCATCCGTTGGGCAGACGGACGGAAACTTGAAGGCGCAAGCTCTCAGGTTTCTCCCCTAGACTGAAAAAGTTGCCACTGATGTGGTCCGCACCTGGCCGATCGACCCGAGGAACTGATGAGCGCCGCAAACGAACCCCGCAAGTCCAAAGCAGAACGCACTGCCGAGGCCCGCGAGAGAGCCCGTGAGATCCGCGAGGCGCAGCTAAAGAAGGACAAGCGCAACAAGCTCCTCATCGGCTGGGGCATTGTGGTGGCAGTAGTGGCCATCCTCGCGATTGTCGCCCTGGTAGTCAGCTCCAACATCAGGAACAACGCCCCGGTGGCGGACGAAGGCCCCACCCCGGCCAACGGCAACATCCACGGCGGCGTGACGCTGCTGGCCAACTCCGAGGTAGTGAAGTCCGAGCCCGCCACGGTCAACGTGAAGGACGTCCCGGCCAAGCCGGAAACGCCGCCCGCGGAGGTGACCGCTCCCGGCGCCGAGGCGGAAGCGGGCAAGCCCGTAAAGGTGGTCGTCTACATCGACTTCATCTGCCCGGTCTGCAAGCGGTTCGAAACCACCTACAACGAACAGTTGACCAGCCTCCGCAACGAAGGCAAGATCTCGGTGGAATACAGGGCGCTCGGTTTCCTGGACCAGCAGTCCACCACCAACTACTCCTCACGCGCGGCCAACGCCGCAGCCTGCGTAGTCAACGAATCGCCCGAAAAGTACGCCGACTTCGTCAACGCGCTCTTCGACAAGCAGCCGGCAGAAGGCGGTGCGGGCCTTTCGGACGACGATCTGAAGAAGATGGCCACGGACGTGGGCGCCAAGAGCATCGATTCGTGCGTGGAAGAGAAGAAATTCCGGCCCTACGTGAAGGTTGCCACGCAGGAAGCCGCGGCCATCGGCGTGACCGGCACGCCCACCGCCTTTGTGGATGGCAAGCAGTGGGGCAAGGGCGACTCTGCCAACACTGACCTGATCCCGTTCATCCAGGCCGCCATCGACGCCAAGGGCTAGCAGCCACCCAACCCTTGCAACCGGCCAGCGGCCTGGCTCCGGAACCCTCCGGAGCCGGGCCGCTGCCGTTTTTACCAGCGGGGCGTCCTTGGGCTAACCTTATCTAGCACTGCATCTAGTGCCGCCTGTTGCGCCCGGTCCTTCCGGCAGGAACAGGCACGCCTCCTTAGCTCAGTTGGCCAGAGCACCGCTCTTGTAAAGCGGGGGTCGTCGGTTCGAATCCGACAGGGGGCTCCACTCCGGCGCCGACCCGCGAGTTTCGGCGACCTCACTGCCCGCCCGTAGGCGAGGTCCTTGCCACCCTTCAGCCGCTGCTCGCACTCCTCCCGAACAAGCCTGCCAGCAGGCCATCATTCGTGCCTATTGCTGGCTCCGTGCGAGGCCTACACTGTGTTGCATCCAGCGGTGCAATGCATGAAGGAGGACGTCATGGCGGTCATTGAGCAGGTGCGGGAAGGAATGCACGTGGTAGCACCGGATGGGAAGAAGATCGGCAAGGTCGAGGACCTGAAGATGGGTGATCCGGAGTCGGTGACTTCGGACGGCCAGACAGACGCTGAGACCGGAGGCCTGGTCAGCACGGTGATCGACAATTTCGCGGCGACCTCCGGGCTGCCTCGCCACACCGCGGAGAGGCTGTTGCGGATCGGTTATGTAAAGGTTGACAGATCCGGTCTGTTCGCCGGGCACGCGTACCTCGCCTCCGATGAGCTCGACCGGGTTGAGGGCGACACGCTGTGGCTCAAAGAGGGCGTGCGCGCCGACCATTGAGCTGCCCCGCCGGCTGTTCGGGAGGCACTGGTGAAGAACGGCCCCGGCCCCGGCGCAGGCACACGGCCCCGGCCCCGGGTCCTTCGACCCTAGGCTGCAGCGTTCGCGCCACGGATGGTTGGCGTATGAGCCAAGAGAAAGCCGGGATCCGGCTGGTCCAGCGCACCGAACAGCCCACCGCCGTCGTCCGCGAAAAAGTGCCCATGAACGCGCTGCCGGACTTCTTCGGCCGCGCTTATGGCGCTGTTATGGCAGCGGCCCGACAGCAGGGCGTGGAGCTGGCCGGCCCGCCTTTTGGCCGGTACCTGGGCATGCCCACCGACTCCGTCGACGTCGAGGCAGGGTTTCCGGTGTCGGCGCCCATCACTGCGTCCGCAGGAGTGGCGGCCGGAACCCTGCCGGCGTGCCAGGCCTTCGAAGCAACCCACACCGGCCCGTACGACACCCTGACCACAACGTACGACGCCATCCAGAAACGGATGAAGGAAGAGGGATTCAGCCCGGCTGATTCGATGTGGGAGTACTACCTCAGCGACCCCGCAACGGAACCGGATCCCGCCACGTGGAAGACCCTGGTTGTGTGGCCTGTGGCTTGAGCCGTGGCGCGAGTCGCAGCGACCAAGTCCGGCCTTGGGCTACTTGCTCTGCCCCTGGCCGTCTTCGCGGAGGGGCCTTGCATGGTCAGCGCTCTCGAGCAGCCGTGAGACCAGGTAGCCGCTAACGAGGCCCCAGAACGCCGGGTGGATGTTGAAGAGACTCAAGCCGGAGATGGTCACGACGAATGTCACCAGGGACCCCAGGGTGAAGGCTGTCGCGAAGGCTGTGACAAAGGCTTGCTGGAGGGCCCGCAACATCGCAATGCCGCCCAGGGCAAGGATGAATTCCTTCGGTGTGGCGAGCATGAGCCGGGTGAGGGCTGGAGCCAAGAGGGCGCAGGCCATGGCCAGGACACCGAACACTACGGCAGCAGCGTACTGGCGGCGCCTTGTTCCGGAGGACGTCATGAGAGCGTTGGTAGGGCCTGTCACGCACGCCGAGACTGCGCCGCAGCCTGCATTGAACACAGAAAACGCGCCCGAGACCATGGCGAAGACATTGACTGGCGGATTGTGGCCGGCGGCACGGAGAACGGCGATGCCTTGGCCATTCTGAACGAACAACACGGTGAGGGCCAGCGGAACAACGAGCTCGAACTGGGCGGCCCAAGTGAACTCGGGAACGGTGAAAACCGGGGTGGCCAGGATCGGACCGCCCCCTTGGAAAGAGAATTGACCACTGGCCGCCACGGCGAGGCACCCAACGGCAAGGGTGCCGAGCACCGGTGGAAGGAACCGGCCAAGGGCGGGTATGGCCGTGAGGACGAGGAATGCGGCCACCATGGGCGCGGCCACCAGGGGGTTCGCCTGTGTCGAGACGATGATGTCTGTGCCGAATTTCAGGAAGACAGCAGCCACCATGGACATAACAATCGGCATCGGAACCGCTGCCATGATCCGCCGCACCACTCCGGTGGCACCTAGGGCGAGGATGAGAATTCCGGACGTGAAGAACGCCCCCACCACTTCCGCAAAGGACAGGTGCTGAAGGGACGGACCCAGAAGCACCGTCCCGGGAATGGACCAGGCGAAGCCCAGAGGCTGTCGATAGAGGAGGGACATGACCAGAGTGGCTGCCCCGCCCGAAAAAAGGATGCCAAACACCCACGACGCGAGCTGGGCTTCGGTAAGCCCTCCCGCCGCTCCCACAGCCAGGGTAACGGCGATCGGGCCGGAGACGGAGAAAATGAGGCCGATCACCCCGTTGGAAACATAGGGCACGCCCAGGTCACGGAAGACCTGGCGCGCACCTGCTGGGCGAACACCCGGGCGTTCCAGCAGGGGCTGGGGTCCATGGGCCGCAACAGCCCCGGCATAGGGGATGGCGGGCGGGTCCTGACGGGATGGCAGCATTCGGGCTCCTGGCAGCGGCGGTAAAAAAATGAGGCGCCCTGGAGCTTGCACTCCAGGGCGCCTTCGGTGCCGGGCCGAGACGGCGGCACCGATTGTCAGCGGTGGTTGTTACTTGTGCTGGCCTTCCTTGGCGAGGACGTAGTCATAAACCACTTCTTCGCCTGCCCCGCCATCGGTGCGCGGCTGGGGGTCGAGCATCAGCTCAGGCTTGACTGCCGAGGCGATGTCGTCCGCGTTGTGCGGGTCGCCCGGGAAGTACAGCTGCTGGGTTACGGGCTGGAATCCCGGCGCGGAGACCTTGATGTGGATGTGTGCCGGGCGCCACGCGTGCCAGCCTGCCGCGCTGATCAGCTGCCCGCAAGCCCCGTCCGTGGGAATCTGGTAGGGCGCCGGGCGCATCGTGTTGATTTCGAAGCGGCCGTCGTCGTCGGCCTTGACCGTTGCCCGGAAGAGCCATTCCGGGAGGCCCGGCGCGTACTGGGAGTAGAACCCGGCGCTGTCGGCGTGCCAAATCTCCACCTGCGCGTTCTGGATGGGATTACCGTCCGTATCGGTGAAGCGGCCGCTGAAGTGCAGCGGGGTGCCCTCCTCGTCCTCACGCATTTCGACGGTGCCCGGGGTCTGGAGAACCGGGGAGCCCGGCACGTAGTAGGGTCCTTCGATGGTGCCTACGGTGCCGGGGCGGTCCTGGGAGTTGACGTCCTCCACAGTGTGCTCCAGCCACACGTCGAGGAACAGCGGCCATTCCCCGTCAGTTCCCACCTTGATGAGCCAGGCTTTGAGTGCGTTGTACTCCTCGTAGGTGACCTGATGTTCGACGACGATGTCGTTGGCGGCCTTGATGAGCGCACCTGCCAGCAGGCTCACTCGTTCCTTCGGCACCTCAAGGCGGGAGAGCTTGCCGGACGCTGTGAAGCGTTCGGTGGCCTTGGAGCCGGCTTCGACGGCAGTGCCTTCGTCCTCTTTGCGGGTGTCTGCTTGGGTCTCGGTCATGGTGATGTCCATACTCCTCTTTGAATAGGGGACAGGAAGTGCTCCTGTGCGTTGCGAAGGCGTGCGGCTGGACTTGCATCTGCCACCACGCGACCTCGGGTGATGCCGGTCTCATCGTAGGCTTCAAATAAGGACGCTACAAATATCGATTTAGCCTGTTTTCTGTCAAAAAGGCGACATAAAGACACCCTTGGTCGAACCTAGGTGTTTGCCTGATGTGAGAGCTGTCACGGTGGACCAGACTTGGCTGACAACGTCCTGGGCGTAGCGCGGCGCCAGCCGGACCACCCGCCCATCCGTCCAGCACTCTCCAATGAAGGAGCAGCCATGACCGAGAACATGACCCATGTCCGCGAGGTCCTCGCCGACGCTGTGATCGACGACCGTGAGAACGGCGTCATCCGGGCCAAACGCGAGATTTTCACGGATGAAGAAATTTTCGAACTGGAGATGAAGCACATCTTCGAGGGCAACTGGGTCTACCTGGCCCACGAATCCCAGATCCCCAACGTGGGGGACTACTTCACCACCAATATCGGCCGTACGCCGGTGATGATCACCCGTGACAAGGACGAGAACCTCAATTGCATCGTCAACGCCTGCTCACACCGCGGCGCGATGCTGTGCCGCCGCAAGACGGACAACCGCACCACTTTTACCTGTCCGTTCCACGGCTGGACGTTCAAGAATTCCGGTGAACTGCTCAAGGTCAAAGACTCCCGCAATGCCGGCTACCCGGAGACCTTCAACAAAGAAGGCTCCCACGACCTCACCAAGGTTGCCCGTTTCGAGTCCTATCGGGGCTTCCTTTTTGGCTCGTTGAAAGCTGACGTCCTCCCGCTCGAACAGCACCTGGGTGACGCCACCAAAGTGATCGATTCGATCGTGGACCAATCCCCGGAGGGACTGGAAGTGCTGCGCGGGTCGTCCACCTACACCTACGACGGCAACTGGAAGGTGCAGGCCGAGAACGGCGCCGACGGCTACCACGTCACCGCCGTGCACTGGAACTACGCTGCGACGACGGCCCGCCGCACCGCCGGTGACTCCGCGAACAAGACCAAGGCCATGGACGCCGGCAAATGGGGCAAGGTCAAGGGCGGTTTCTATTCCTACGACCATGGACACCTGCTGCTGTGGCAGGAATGGACAAATCCGGAGGACCGCCCCCTGTGGGACCGCCGCGAGGAGCTCGTTGCCAAGTACGGCGAGGAGATGGCCAACTTCATGATCAACATTTCGCGGAACCTCTGCCTGTACCCGAATGTCTACATCATGGACCAGTTCTCCTCGCAGATCCGCCACTTCCGTCCCATCTCCGCGGACCAGACCGAGGTGACGATCTACTGCATCGCCCCCAAGGGGGAATCGCAGGAGAACCGGTCCAAGCGCATCCGCCAGTACGAGGACTTCTTCAACGCCACCGGCATGGCCACCCCCGACGACCTCGAGGAGTTCCGGTCCTGCAACAAGACCTACTGGGCCACTTCTGCGCCCTGGAATGACATGACCCGCGGTTCCACGCACGAGATTGCGGGCCCTGACGAGCAGGCCCAGGCGCTGGGTATGACCCGGGTCATCGCTTCCGGGGTGCGGACCGAGGACGAGGGGCTCTACCCGATCCAGCACGGGTACTGGAAGGAAGTGATGGACCGGGCCCTGGCGGAACAAGAACGTTCCGCCCTGGATGCCGTTCCCGTCACCGCCTGACCAGACCACGTGGAACCAGAGAGAGTGCATAAGCCATGACCAACCTGACCAAGCCAGCTGCGGCGCGCAAGAGCGCCGAGGAGATCGCCACCCTCGAAACGGTCCGCGCGTTCCTGTACAAGGAGGCCCGCCTGCTGGATGACCGCCAGTTCGATGAGTGGCTCCAGTGCTACCACCCGGACTCCGAGTTCTGGATGCCCGCATGGGACGTCGACGACCGGCTGACCGAGGACCCGCAGAACGAGATCTCGCTCATCTACTACGACAACCGCGGCGGTATTGAGGACCGTGTCTTCCGGATCAAGACGGACCGGTCCTCGGCCACCTCCCTCCCGGAGCCCCGCACCGGGCACAACATCACCGACATCGAAATCGTGGAGCACGACGGCGACCAGGTGAAAGTCCGCTTCAACTGGTTCACCCTCTACTTCCGCTACAACACAACGGACACGTACTTCGGAAACAGCTTCTACACGATTGATCTTGCCGGCGGCGAGCCCGTCATCCTGAAAAAGAAGGTCGTCCTCAAGAACGATTACATCCACCACGTGGTGGACATCTACATGATCTGACGGCCCCGTGCCGGTGCCGCGCGTTTGCCTGGCACCGGCCTTGCGTTTTCAAACACGTGCCCGTCGGGCACATCTGCACTTTCCCGGGCCGCGTCGAGGCGGCCCCGAGCCAGGAGGAAACCATGGGCCACAAAGTAGCCCTCAGCTTCGAAGACGGTGTCACCAAAGTCATCAAGGTCGGCGACTACGAGACCGTGATGGACGCTGCGTACAAAGCCCGCATCAATATTCCGTCGGACTGTCGGGACGGTGCATGCGGCACCTGCAAGGCCTTCTGCGATTCCGGCTCTTTCGATCCGGGCGACTACATCGACGATGCAATGACGGAGGAAGAGCTCGAAAAAGGCTACATGCTTACCTGCCAAGCCGTTCCTGAGTCGGATCTGGCCATTCAAATCCCCGCCACGTCCGAGTCGGCCAAAACCGGAGCCAGTTCCTTCACTTCAACCGTGAAGGAACTCAACAAGCACTCGGAAACCACGGTGTCCTTCACCCTGGAGGTGGAAAACCGGGACGCCCTGGCCTTCCTGCCGGGCCAATACGTCAACATCAAGGTCCCCGGAACCGACGCGGAGCGTTCCTATTCGTTCAGCAGCGGCCCCGAGGTTCAGGATTCCTCATTCATGGTGCGGGTGACGCCACAGGGTGCGATGTCCGAGTACCTGCGCGATCGGGCGGCGGTGGGCGACACCATCGAGTTCACGGGCCCCTTCGGATCGTTTTTCCTGCGTGAGCCCAAGCGGCCCCTGTTGCTTCTGGCCGGCGGTACCGGCCTTGCTCCGCTCCTGTCCATCCTCGAGAAGCTTTCCGAGAACCCGCCGTCGGTGCCGGTCCACCTGATCTATGGCCTGACCCGTGAGGCGGACATCGTGGGCCTTGAGTGGCTGCGGGCCTATGAGGCGAAGCTGCCCGGATTTACCTGGGACTACATCGCTTCCGAACCTGGCACATCTGCTCCCCACACGGGCTATGTCACCCAAATCGTTGAGCCCTCACACCTGAACGGCGGCGACGTTGACATCTACCTGTGCGGACCCCCTCCGATGGTCAACGCTGTGTCGAAATGGCTGGACTCCGAGGGCGTCAAGCCCGCCAACTTTTACTTCGAGCGCTTTGCCCCGAAGGAAACCACCGGCGGCGACGCGGAAACAGGTGCGCCGGCACCGGCAGAGAAGATTGCGGCCGAAGGCGACACGATGAGCCGCAGCGAGGCCGTTTCGTCCCTGGAGACCGGCCGGCTGGATTTCCGTAAAGAGGACAGCTTCGCCCAGCTTGACGCGCGCATGGGCCTGGAACTTGCAGTGAGCGAGCTAATGGTGGGCCGCCTGAGCGAAGAGCAGCTGCACCAGTTCCGCCGGCTCGCCGAGGCCACCAGGCGCTCTGTGAATGCCGGCACCATCCAGGAACCGGAAGAGTTCGCGCGTACTAACGAGGAATTCCACGAATACCTCTTTATGGTCTGCGACAACCCCATGCTGCTCGAGTCCTACCGCCGGCTGGACGTCCACGCGCAGATGGCGGCGGCCTTTGAAACGGGAACCAGTATTTTCGAGCGGGTCATACAGGACCATATTGACGTCGTTGACGCTTTTGAGCGCCAGGACAAAGCACGGGTCCGGGAGGTCATCATGGCCCACGCCCATGATGCCAAAGAAACCATGGCGGGCGCCATTGACGCCAAGGCCGGCCGCTGATGACGCAGCCCTATGCCGGACAGTTCGTTACTCCCGGCCGGTACGCCGGCAAGGTAGTTGTTGTGACTGGTTCCGCCCAGGGGATCGGCCAGAAGGTGGCCGAGCGCATCGGTGCCGAGGGCGGCGCCGTCGTGCTCGTAGACCGCGCCGAGTTGGTCCATGAGGTGGCGAGCGGGATACAGGAGGCCGCGCAGGATTCCGGTTCAGGAGGCTCGGCCATCTCGGTGACCGCGGATCTGGAGACCTTCGCAGGAGCACAACGGGCCGTGGACGCGGCACTGGCCGCCCACGGCCGCGTGGATGTGCTGGTTAACAACGTCGGCGGCACCATCTGGGCCCGCCCGTACGAAGAGTATGACGAAGACAAGATCGAGAAAGAGATCCGGCGCTCCCTCTTTCCCACCCTGTGGACCTGCCGGGCGGTGCTGCCGGCGATGCTGGAGCAGGGTTCAGGCACTATCGTCAACGTTTCCTCGGTGGCCACCCGCGGGCTGCACCGGGTGCCGTATGCGGCGGCCAAGGGCGGTGTCAACGCCCTGACCCAGTCGTTGGCGATGGAGGTGGGAGGGCGCGGCATCCGCGTGGTGGCGACAGCCCCCGGCGGCACCGAGGCGCCACCACGCAAGGTCAAGCGGGGGCCGGAGGCCGAATCCACCACGGAGAAGGCCTGGTACCAGGTGATCGTTGACCAAAGTGTGGATTCGTCCTTTTTGAAGCGCTACGCGACTTTGGATGAGCAGGCCGCCCCGATCGTCTTCCTCGGATCAGACGAGGCGTCATACCTGACGGGCACCATCCTTCCCGTTGCTGGCGGCGACCTGGGCTGAGGCCCCTGTGATGGATGCCCGCCGTCAGTCCCGGCCGCCCGGCTCCGGTAGAGTTGCGGCCATGACGGCGGGCTCCATGCAAGGCGATACTGCGGAGGGCCTTCCGCTGGTCGGCCGGTCAGGGGTCTTTGAGGAACTGCTGGAAATTCTCCGCACCGTCCGCAAAGGCAAAGTGGGCGCAGTGGTGATCACCGGCCCGTCCGGTGCCGGGAAGACCGCCGTGCTGGAGTCCTTTCTTGAGCACTGCCGCACTGTGGCCCGTGGTGTCAGGGTGCTGTCCGCCATGGGTGATGAATGGGAAGCACAGTTTCCGCTCGCCGGATACTCCCAGCTCATGCTCACGTCGCCGCTGCGCTCGGCAAAGGATTACGACGGCGGCCCTGCTCTGCCCGCGGGTCCCGTTCCGGCTCTCACCGCCGCCCAGGTGGTTAATTACGCGTCCACCCTCAGCACCCACCTCGAAGGGCTGCAGGCCCATGGCAGCGTAGTTGTCGCCGTCGATGACGTCCACAAACTCGATGTGGAGAGCCTGCGCATCCTTACCTTCGTCATGCGCCGGTTGTACGGAAAACGGATTTTGTTCGTGCTCACCCTTAACCCCGATGACGCTTTGCGCGTCCCCAGCGGTGTGCTTGATTTCCTCACTGGCCACCAAGTAGCCAGTATCCCGCTGGATCCGATAACCCCGCAGCAGGTTCAAGATCTCGCCCGCAGGATGCTCGGCCTCGATCTCAGCGCGACGGCGGCACACGGCCTGGTCCAGCACACCAAAGGACTTGCGCAACCGATCGTGGAGCTGCTCCGTGAGCTGCCGGCGGAAACCTGGCAGACGTGGTTTCCCTCCCTGCCTCCGACGTCCCGTCTCCGCGCCAGAGTGCGCAGTGTCCTGGAAGCAGCGTCCCCGGCGCTAGTTGCCGTCGCGGAGGCAGCGTCGGTGCTGGGGCGCGCCCCAAGCATGGCAGAGGTTTCCCAGGTCAGCGGAGTGGCACCCCTGACGGACGCACTCGACGAGGGCCACCGTGCGGGGCTGCTGGGGTTGGCCGTTGACCAGGCACGTTCCGCCGTCGTGTTCTTTGAACCAGGCACCGATGCGGCCATTTACGAACAGATCGCCCCCAGCCGGCGCATTGCCCTTCATCGGCTGGCCGCTGAGGCCGTGCAGCCCGAGGGCGAACGGTTGGGCCACCGCGTCTCCGCCACACCCGGCGCGGACGAGGCCCTGGCCGGGGAACTGGAGGAATTTGCCCGACGCCAAGCCCTTGTTGGAGCCTGGCAGGACGCCTCAACAGCCTTGTTCTCCGCGTCCCGGCTTTCCCAGGACATCCGGTCCCGGAACGACAGGCTCCTGAGGGCCGTGGATGCCCTGGTGGGTTCCGGCAACATCGCCCAGGCCCAGATGTGGACTGCGGCAGTGGACGCCTTGCCGCCGTCGCCGCTTCGCTCCTCCGTATTGGGCTACCTCTCCACCGCATCGGGACAGAACGACAGCGCGCAGAAGCAGTTGGAGATGGCCTGGCGCACCTCCAACCCGCAGCGTGATCCGTCGGCTGCGGCGCAGGTGGCGCAGCGCTTCGTCCTGCACGGGGTGGCGTCCTGGGACGGCCCGGTCATTACCACCTGGGCGGAACGGGCCATGGAACTTACCCAGCCGGGGACACCCGCCCATATTGAATCAGAGGCCATCTACGGCCTGGGCCTGTATGCGCAGGGCCGGCTTTCCGAGGCGGAGGCCTCGTATCACCGGGCCTTCGAACATGCTGCCGAGAACGCCCAGAAACAACGGGTCCAGATGGGCGCTGGCTGGCTGGCGCTGCGCCTCGACAACGTTGAGACAGCGTTGGTGAACTTCGAGTCAGCGGCTCCCACGGAGTACCGGGGCGGCTCGATGCGGATTTCGCTGTGGGCCGAGGCCTGGCTGGCCCGCACTCACCTGGTACTCGGAAACTGGGATGCGGCGGCCGCCACCGTGGCGCGCGCATCCGTGCGCCTTGAGACTTCGCGGATGCCGCTGATCCGCCCGCTGCTTTACTGGACTGCGGCGGAGCTATGGTCCATGCGGGGAGACTGGGAGCGGGCCCGGTACTACGTTTCGCAGGCGGCCGTGCAGCCGGGAACGTACCGTGCCATGCAGGTGCCCGCGAGCCTTGCCCGTGCCCGCTTCCACGAGGCCAGGGCGGATTATGAGGGGGCTTTGGCTGTCCTGCAGCCGCTGACGGAGCTGGACCCGTGGACCGAGAAGAGGGTGTCCTTCTGGCCCTGGCAAGACACTTATGTCAACGCCCTGGTCATGACCGACCAGCTCGACACCGCCGACTCGTTCCTCACGGCGTTCGAGCGCGTGCCGCGCGAGCGGGAAGTGCCCTCGGATATGGCGCGGATGGCCTGGGCCAGGGGACGACTGGTGGCTGCACAGGGAGATCCCGACACCGCCAGGGAGCACTTCGAGGCGTCGCTGGGCCACCTCAGGGGCCTCAACCGGCCATATCTGCGGGCCCGGGTTAGTTTTGCGTTCGGCCAGAGCATGCGCCGGGCGGGCAAACGGCGCCTGGCCTCGTCGGTCCTGCGGGCCGCCCGTGACCTCTACGACTCCCTGGGGGCGGCCACATACGTGGAACGGTGCGACCGCGAGCTCAAGGCAACAGGGCTCGACGTCGGGAACCTCCCTGACCCTGCCGACCCCGTGCTGACCGCCGTCAGCGACCAGCACCTCCAGCTCACGGCCCAGGAACGCGCCGTGGCGGAACTGGTAGCGGGCGGCGCCACCAACAAGGAAGCGGCACGAACCCTGTTCCTGGCAGAGAAGACCGTGCAGTATCACCTGACCCGGCTTTACCGAAAAATGGGAATCCGCTCCCGCAGCGAGCTCGCGGCCGTGTTCCGGGCCAGGGACTGATCCCGGAACACGGCCGGCTCCAGAGGGCTTTCGCGCCGCGTGATTGGCCGGGTGATTACTTGACGTCGGAGGGGTGCTTCGCGAGCGGGACCACCGAGATGTCCATGTAAGGGAACAGCGGCAGGTTCTGCAGGATCTCGTGGAGTTCGTCGTTCGACTCGACGTCGAAGATCGAATAGTTGGCGTATTCACCTACCACCCGCCAGATTTCCGGCCACTTGCCCGAGCGCTGCAACTCCTGCGAGTAGGCCTTCTCCGTGGCTTTGATCTCCGCCGCTTCAGTGGCGGGAAAGTCTGCGGGCAGGTTTACGTCCATGTGGACCAGGTACTTCATGGATGTCCTTTCGGTACAGCGGTTGTTAGCGGTCGGTGCGGTAGCGCGAGAGTTTTTCTTCATCAACAGCGGTGCCCACGCCTGGGCCCTCGGGAACACGGATGCGTCCGCCGGTGATGGCCAGGGGCTCGGCCAGGAGGTCGTCGGCCATGTCCAGGTAGTTGGACAGCTCCGCTGCCCGCTTGGCCGAATGGGCAAAGGCGGCGCCGAAGGCCACCGAGGCCACCGTGCCGACCTGAGTGTCGATCTGGTTGCCTATATAGACATCGATGCCCATACCCTCGGCCATGCCAACGATTTTGGCCGCCTCGGTAAAACCGGACCGGGCAGTCTTTACCGCCAGGAGGTTCGCACCGCCGGTGAGGATCTCCCGAGCGGCCTCGCCAAGGTTGGCAGCAGATTCGTCCGCGGCGATCGGGATGGGGGAGTTCGTCACGAGGCGACGGCGGCCGAGGACTTCGCGGGCGTCGTCGGGCTCCTCCAGGAACTGCAGGCCCAACTCTGCCGTGCGGCGCAGCACTTCGGCGGCCTCGTTGGCGGACCACCCGCGGTTGGCATCCATGTACAGCTCAGCGTCCTCGCCAAGACCCTCGCGTAGCACCCTGGCGGCCTCAATGTCGAGATTAAGGGGACGGCGGCCGGTCTTGAGCTTGAACGTGTTGATGCCGTAGGTCTCGCGGAACTCCAGCGCCAGTGCCAGCAACTCCTGGGCAGGCTTGAAGCCGAGCATGTGGGAGACGCGGAGTGAGTCCGTGTACCCGCCCAGCAGCTTTGTCACCGGCTGCCCGAGGGTCTTGCCGATGACGTCCCAGAGGGCGATGTCCACGGCTCCCTTGGCCGTCTGATTGTGAACGGTCCGGTGCAGGATTGACTGAACTTTCTCCCGGTCAAAAATATCGACGCCGATCAGTTGCGGAGCGAAGATGTCCTCCACCACCGCGACGATAGACTTCTGCGTCTCACCGTAGGTGTAGGGACGCGGCGGGGTATCGGCGGTTCCCACCACACCGTCGTCCGTGCGAAGCCTGACGAGTACGTGGTCTGCCTCGTGCACGGAACCGGAAGCGAAATGCAGCGGATGAAGATAGGGGATCGAGTAGGGAATCGCCTCAATGGCTGCGATCTTCATGAGCGGGGAAGCCTTTCATCGGTGGGAAACGGCACAGGGCCGGGGGCAGGGGCAGACACCGTCGGTCCCGCAGTTGCGGTGGCCACGATGTCCAGAAAGTTACGGAGCAGCGCAGAGTCATGCCCGCGCATCCAAGCGACCGCGAGCTCCACGTCGGGGACATTTTCAATTTCCCGGTAGGCCACGCCTTCAAGCTGGAAGGCCTGCACGCTGGACGGCATCACCGCCACCCCGCCCCCTGCGGCTACAAACGCCAGCATCGTAGAGGTCTCGCCAACAACCTGGGTAATGCGTGGCTGGAAACCGGCCTGGCGGCAGAGGTCTGCGGTGGTGCGGTGAAGGACAGACTCGGGCGGGTAGGCGATGAAGTCCTGGTCCTGCAGTTCGTGCATCGCCACGGGCCGGTCCACGGCCAGGGCACTGAACGAGGGAAGCGCGACGACGAGCGGCTCCTGGGCGACAGTTCGATAGTCGATGTCTTGTGCTGCGACAGGGGGCCGCAGCAACGCGGCATCCAGAGTACCGTTCCGCAAGCCCGCTTCCATGGACGGCGTGAGCATTTCGCCGTGCAGGGCCAGGGACAGGCCCGGCAGCAGCTGTTTGGCAAGTCGGGCAACCTGGGGCATGACGCCATACGTTGCCGAGCCCGAGAAGCCGACCCGCAGCACGCCGGTTGCGCCCCTTCCCACCTGATAAACATCGGCCTGAAGAGTGGCCACGTCATTGACTATCTGCCGTCCCCGATCCAGGAGGAGCTGCCCCGCCGCCGTGAGGTCCACCCTGCGGGTGGTGCGGTTGAACAACTGGACTCCAATCTGGTCTTCCAGCTGGCGGATCTGCTGCGAGAGCGGTGGCTGGGCCATATGAAGGCGCTTGGCCGCGCGGCCGAAGTGCCGCTCCTCAGCAACCGCAATGAAGTAGTTCAGTTGGCGGATGTCCAAGGCGGTGCCGTCCTTCAGCTAACCAGCCCCGACGATGCTGCCTTGGGCCTATTGATTCAAAGAATAACCATAATAAGCCCTACTAGGATATTTAGGCGACGTAATTTTGCCGCGGCGCCGGTGGCTCCTGGGCAGATGGTGGACTATTTGAACTGCCCTGCAGGGATGCTGTCTTCTGCCCGGCCTTCCGCGATCTCCTCGACCTTGTGCTCGGCCTGCTCCAGCTTGCGCTGGCGGGGCACCAGCACGGTGACCACGGTGCCAACCAGGGCAACGGCCCCATAGATGTAGAACGCCGTGGATCCGCCGATGCCGGCGGCGGCCAGCCACCCGCCGATGATCGGACCGAGCACCCCGCCCAGCCGTCCCACGCTTGCGCACCATGCGACGCCCGCGGCCCGGGCGTTGGTGGTGAAGTAGTTGGACTGGAAGCCGTAGATCAGTACCTGGGTTCCCAGCGTTCCCACGCCTGCGAGGGCGATGAAGGCAAAAAGCAGCGGCAACGGAAAGCTGAAAGTCATGAGCGCCAGGGAAATGGTCGCCAGCGCGAAGGTGGCCGCGATGACCCGCTGGGGACCGCTCTTGTCCGCCAGGCGCGACGCTAGCAAGCCGCCCGCTACTGCTCCAAGGTTCAGTGCCAGCGGGAAGAACAGGGAGTACGTCCGCCCATAGCCGTAGCCCTCCATGATTTTGGGCAGCCACGTGTTGAGCCCGTAGGTCAGCAGCAGACCGCAGAAGGACATCAGGCCCAGCAGAATCGCTGCCACGGCAAACTGGCGGGAAAACACGGCAGCAAAGCCCGATTTCTGGGGCGCGGCGCCGACCTCCAGGATGATCCGCTCCTCGATGAGCGGGACGCCGGTGCGCTGTGCGGCGGCGAGGGCCTCCTGTTCCCGGCCCCGGGACAGCAGCCACCGCGGTGATTCGGGGAGCTTGCGCCAGGCAATCGGCAGGAGGATGACAAGCGGCAGCGAGCCGATGATGAACAGCCCGCGCCAGCCGATGCTGTCGAGGAAAAGGATGCCGAGGATGGAGGCCAGGACGCCGCCTGCCGGGATGCCCGAATACACAATGGCGTTGTAGAACTGCCGCCTTCCAGCCGGTGCGAATTCAGCCATGGTGGCACCGGCGCTGGCGATAACTATGCCCAGCCCAAGTCCGGTGGCAAACCGCAGGGCACCAAAGGCAGGGACACTGGTGGCAAAGGCTGTGGCAAACATGCCGATGGAGAACCAGGCAATGCCCAGGAGCATCAGCCGCCGCCGGCCGAAAAAGTCACCGACAGCACCGCAAGCGAGTGATCCTACGAGTACCCCGATGAGGGCCCAGGAGCCGAGGAGGCCGGCGGTGACTGCATCGAACGCTCCGATCTTGCTTGGGTCCGCGAGCAGCCCTGGCAGGACGGTGCCGTAAATGACGAGATCGTAGCCGTCAAACAGGAGAGCTGTGCAGATGACAAAAGCCACCCAATTGGCGGTGCGCGCCTCCTTTTGTGGATTTTCGGCTATAACGGCATGCGGTTGTGACATGGTCCCCAAGTCCTCTCTGACTTAAGTGGAGGCCCGCGGCGCCGGGAGAATCCGAGGGGCCGACCTCCGAGTACGTTCAGCCTGACATGAGGTGTGACGTGCGACATACGAGGGAAATACCCGGCTTTCCGCCGGGGGGCTATTCATATGCTGTTGATCTCAAACGGCCGCCTCAATGAAGCCAGCCCAGCCAAGGCTGTACGTCTCAGTCGAGACGATTTGGATATGGAAGAGTGACCCGCGAACGGTGGTTCGGGGAGCGGCCCGTGGGTAGGCTGGCACAATGATCAACCCCGCACGCCTCCACTCGGATCTGTCCCGCCTCGGCAGGGAGACGGACATGTTACTGGCCACCGTCGAGTCACTTACCGACGACGAGATCACAGTTTCCTCGCTGTGTGAGGGGTGGACGCGGGCCGATGTTATCGCGCACCTCGCCTCCAGTGGACGTGCCTTGGTAAAGCTCATTGACTGGGCAACCTCCGGCGAGGAACGTCCCCTTTACGCCTCAAGCGAGGCACGCTCCAAAGAGATCGCTGCCTTGGCAGCCCTGCCGCGGGAGGAACTCATTGGGGAGCTGCGGCTATCCGCCCGGAACTTTGCCGAGCAGGCACAACGGCTAAGCGGGGAACTCGTGGCAACGGAAGTGCACGTGGGTGGCAAGGCTGTCCCCGCCACATCCATTGTGGCCCTCCGGATAGCCGAGGTGGTGGTGCATCATCATGACCTCGACACTGCCTGGACCATCGAGGAAGCCGATCCGGATTCGCTGCTGAATGCCCTTGAATCCGTAGTGCGGTCGCTGCGGGCCAAAGGTGCTCCGGGTATGACGTTGGTGACCGAAGAACGTGACGAGTGGGTCATCGGCGACGGCGGACTGCGCGTTGTATCCGACCGCGAAGGCCTGCTTCAGTGGCTGGCGCGCGGGGACGCCGAACATGTTGATGGTGACGGCCCGCTCCCAGTACTACCCTCCTGGTGAAGCAGTTCCCCTGAACGCTCTGCCTGTGGCTTGAGCCGTGGCGCGAGTCGCAGCGACCAGGTCCGTGCTTCGCCCAGGCTCTAGTCCTCGGCGTCGATCCTTTCGAGCAGGTCCTTGGCGGCTTTGGCGATTTCATCGTGGTTGTGCTGGGCGGCCCGGCTTTCCAGGGAAACCACCGCGCAACGGTGCACCTTCTTGAAATCCCCAAAAGGAAAACTCACGCTGCCCTTGGTTCCTTCCGACTCGTCCGGATCGAGGCCTAGGTGCCACCTGGAGAACTCCGTAAAGCCGTGCTTGTCGATATAGGCATTTTCCTGGTCCGCCGACGGTGCGTGTTCGCTCCAGTCGTCCCGGGTATCGCGGACAACTTTTCCGTCCTTCACGAGGCTGCGGGCGTGCTCCAGCGCCTTCTTGTTGAGTTTCGTAGCCATTCCATACCTCCGGAGGTCCTCGGACGTTGTTCATCAAGGCTAAATCGACAGTGCACGGGCCGCCAGAGCGGATCCGCCGGGGAATGCCGGAAATGTAACGCGGAGGAGACTGCCGCGAAACGTGCCCACAACATGCGGCGCCTACTTTGGGCCTATGACAACGCGCCTGCTCACCAGAATCGCCTCGTGGTTCGAGGCCCGGCCCACGCCGGCCGCAGCGTCGCCGTGGTCCGCCGGGGACGCGGTGGACCACGGCGCCTGGGAACAAGGCAATGCCGCCATCGCCGACGTCACCAGATGGGCCTGGCTGCCGGCGCTCAGCGGGGTGTCCTTTGCAGCCGATCACGCGGCGGCCGCGCACAAGGAAACGGCTGCCTCGGCAAGGGAGGGCTAGCCGCCGGTTTGCTGCTCAGGGGCTGTGGGCGCCACCGCTGGAGGCGTAATGTGTCGGGTTCAACACACTTTTCTTCAACTACCGGCATAATGACCTAAACTGCTTCACTGAGGTGCCTGAGACGGCGCTGCGCAGCAACGAAAGTGAACCACGCTATGGCTACCGATTACGATGCCCCACGCAAGACAGAAGAAGAGTCTCCCGCTGAATCGCTGGAGGCCCTCCAGGCGTCCCGCGGCGGCGGCGCCCAGACCGCCGTTATCGATGTTGACGAGAACGATACGGCCGAAGGAATCGACCTTCCGGGCGCGGATCTTTCCGGCGAGGAACTGACGGTCACTGTTGTTCCCGAGCAGTCCGATGAATTCACCTGCTCCTCCTGCTTCCTGGTCCGTCACCGGTCCCAGGTTGCCAAGGAAAAGAACGGCTTGAAGTACTGCCGCGACTGCGAAGGCTAGGAAGCCTTCGGGGCGCCCCACAACTCCAGAAGCAAGGCACCGCGAGGCGCCGGCAACCCGCACGGGTGGCCGGCGCCTCGCCGTTATCCGGCATCACGAAAGCGCATCCAAGAGCCTCCCTGACGCCATCACAAAGCCTCAAAATCCACCGAAGGGCCGCCGTTCCGTAACCTGCGCGGCGGCAGGTTAACAGTTGGGCGCCGAAGGGATTTCGGCCCTCGTCATTGCCGGTCCGGGCTCCTACGCTTGAGTTATCTCATCACTTTCAGGGGTGGCCGAAATGAAGAAGTTTCAAGTGTGGCTCGCTGCAATCCTGATGGCCGCCGGGCTGGGGCTTGTGGCTCCGACGCCAGCGTCCGCCTCCTACTGCGACCTTGTGTGGGGATCGCTGGAGAAAACCGAGGGCGACATGGGCAGGGGGCAGGTCACTAACGCACGGACCGGGCAGCATTACTGCTTCGACCGCATGGTGGTTGACCTCAACGGACCCGTGGAAGGCTACACGGTCCGCTATGTCCCCACGGTGGTGCAGGACGGTTCAGGGCTCCCGATTCCCCTGCGGGGACGGGCATTCCTGCAGATCACCGTCAATTCACCGGCTTACGACGACGGAAGCAACCCCACATATAAGCCTGCGGACCCGAAGGAACTGACCAACGTTGGCGGCTACCAGACCTTCCGCCAGTTGGCCTGGGCCGGAAGTTTCGAAGGTTACTCGAGCATCGGCCTTGGTGTCCGCGGACGCCTTCCCTTCAGGGTGTTTACCCTGGACGGACCCGGGGCGGGATCCCGGTTTGTGGTCGACGTGGCCCACTACTGGTGAGCAGCCGCTGGGCCGCCGTTGAGCTGACCGCCTTACTCCGGAACCACCAGGGCAGGGGTGTCCTTGCGGATGGTTTCGCCGCGGAAGAACCCGGGGCGCAGCTTGGCCATGATGAGCATGAACACGGCACCGAGGGCGAGGATTCCCACGCCAAGGACGAACACCAGCCCGACGCCGAAGATCTCTGATCCGCTGCCGAACTCCGGTGCCCAGCTGTCCGCGGCCGTCTGCAGGAACACCACCAGCAGTCCCAGCCCGCCCAGCAGGGGGCACAGCAGCCGCAGCACGAAGTTGCGGACGCTGCTGAAGACGCTGTTGCGGAAGTACCAGGCGCACGCGAACGCCGTCAGCCCGTAGTAGAAGCAGATCATCAGCCCCAGGGCCAGGATGGTGTCGTTCAGGACGTTTTCGCTGACCACATGCATCACCGCATAGAACCCCGCGGAGAGGATGCCGGCAGCAACCGTTGCGAAGCCCGGCGTCGCAAATTTCTTGCTCATGTGGCTGAAAGGCTTCGGCAGGGCACCGTAGTGCGCCATGGCCAGCAGGCTGCGGGACGGCGAGGTGAACGTGGACTGCAGCGAAGCCGCTGAGCTGGACAGGACCGCCAGGGACATGAGGATCGCGAACGGGCCCATGATGGGCGACGCCAGCGCGGTGAAGATGTTCGCGTGGTTCTCTTCGTTGTTCAGCCCGACACCCTCGGTGCCCACGCCGGCGAACATCATGGTGGCGATGGTGACCAGGAGGTAGATGCCCAGGACCACGACGGCGGTGAGGGTGCCGGCAATGCCCGCGGTCTTCTTGCCGTTGGCCGTTTCCTCGTTCACGGTGAGACAGACATCCCAGCCCCAGTACACGAAGATGGACAACGAGATTCCGGCGGCGATCTGCCCGAACGTTTCGATCTTGGTGACGTCAAACCATTCCCAGCTGAACGGGATGGAGGTTTCCGAGGAAGACCAGTTCGCGAAGGCCATGGCGACGAACAGCCCGAGGACCAGTAGCTGGAAGCCCACCAGGCCGTACTGCACGATCTTGGTGGTGTGCAGGCCGCGGTAACTCACCCAGACAGCCAGTGCCACGAACACGAAGCAGGTGGCAACGTTCAGGAGCTTGTTGGCGGCCAGGTCCGCCAGTTCCGGCGCCCCGGTGAGCTGGGCGAGGAACAGGTAGAAGAAGTCCACCGCCACCGCTGCCAGGTTGGACAGCACGATGATGTTCGCAGCGAGGAGTCCCCAGCCTCCCATCCACCCCACCCACGGGCCGAAGGCCTTGGTGACCCAGGTGAAGGTGGTGCCGCTGTCCGGCGAGTCGGCGTTGAGCTCGCGGTAGGCCAGGGACACCAGGATCATGGGAATGAACCCGATGAGGAAGATGACGGGCAACTGCAGCCCGGACTCGTTCACGGTGGGGCCCAGGGCGCTGGTGAGCGTATAGGCCGGCGCAATGGTGGAAATGCCAAGGACGACGACGGCGAGGAGGCCCAGCTGCCCGCCCTTCAGTCCCTTTCCGGTAATGCCGTGCGCGGTGCCGGGCGCGTCAGCGCCGGCTGAACCTGCGCCGAGCTTGGAGCGGCGGATGGTTTGGGTCATGTCCGGGCCTTTCTGGAGGGCAACATGTTAGGGGAGGCAGCGGGCTGCTGCTGGGTGATGCAGTGGATGCCGCCGCCCCGGGCGAACAGTTCGCGGGCGTCGATGCCCACGATCCGGCGGCCGGGGTAGGCATCGGCAAGGATCCGAAGCGCCTTTTCGTCGTTGGGGTCGGCGAACGTGCAGGCAATCACGCCGCCGTTGACCACGAGGTGGTTGATATAGCTGTAGTCCACGAAGCCCTCGTGGTCCCGCAGCGTGGCGGGAGCCGGGACCTCGATGATGTTCCACTCGCGGCCTGCGGCGTCCCGGGTGGTGGACAGGAAACTGATGATTTCGCGGCTGACCTCGAAATCCGGATGCTCCGGGTCCTGCTGGGAATGGACCAGCAGCGTGCCGGGGGAGGGGACGGCGGCCACGATGTCCACGTGCCCCCGGGTTCCGAACCGCTCCGAGTCCCTGGCCAGGCCGCGGGGCAGCCAGACGACGCGGGTGGCCCCGATGGTCCGGGCGAGCTCGGCTTCCACGTCCGCCTTGGACAGTCCGGGGTTGCGGCCCGGGTCCAGCTGCACGGTTTCCGTCACCAGCACGGTTCCCTCGCCGTCCACGTGGATGCCGCCGCCTTCATTGACCAGGGAGGAGGCAATGTGGCGGGCTCCGGACCGGCCCGCTACCTCCGCGCCGATCAGAGCGTCTTTGTCCCAGCGCGCCCAGTCCTGCCCGCCCCAGCCGTTGAAGACCCAGTCGACCGCACCCAGGCGCCCGTCGTCGTCGAGGACGAAGGTGGGGCCGATGTCCCGCATCCAAGCATCGTTCAGGTCTGCGGTGAGCACCTCAACGGCAGGGGACAGGTAGCGCGCGGCGGTGCCGACGTCGTCGGGCGTCACCACTACGGTGACCGGCTCGAATTCGACGGCGGCATTGGCAACGGCGGCCCAGACGGATCGTGCGACGTGGGCCTCCTCGGCGGTGTCACCGAGCGTGTAGCCGCCCGTAGGGAACGCCATCCAGATGCGCTCTTGCGGCGCAGTCTCGGCGGGCATGCGCCAGCGGCTCATGCGGTCACCTCAGTTTCAGCCGGCGCGGCCACCTGGGCTTCCCCGCCCAGCGGCTGGGCTTCCCCGCCCAGCGGCTGGTCATGGCGCACCGGTTCCGTAAGCCGGCCGTAGGTGTCGGGGCGGCGGGTGGCCAGGAAGGGAAACAGCGTGAGCCAGTCCCTGCGCTGGTCCAGGTCCAGGTCGGCCACCAGGACGGCGGATGCGTCGCGGGGCGCCTGGGCGAGGATCCGGCCGTAGGGGTCCGAGATGAAGGAGGAGCCGTAGAAGTCCAGCGTCCCCTCACTGCCCCAGCGGTTGGGAGCCACCATGAACAGGCCGTTGGCGATCCCGTTGCCCACGATGACCTGCTGCCAGAGCGGCTGGGTGTCGAACTCCGGGTGGTCCGGTTCGGAGCCGATGGCGGTGGGGTAGACCAGGATGTCAGCCCCGCCAAGGGAATACAGGCGGGCAAGCTCCGGGAACCATTCGTCCCAGCACGTTGGCATGCCCAGCCGGGCCCCGCCAAGCTCGGCGGGGGAGTGGATTTCATAGGCATCCTCGGAGGCCGGGCCTTGGCGGAAGAACTTGTCTTCGTAGTACCCGGCGGTCACCGGGATGTGCAGTTTGTGGGTGCGGGCCAGCAGCTGGCCCTGAGGGGACACCAGGATGGCGGTGTTCAGTCCAAGGCCGTCGTCTGAGCCGTCCGGGTTGTCCGCGCGCTGGTAGAGGGAAGCATGGACGGAGATGCCGTGCCGGCGGGCGGCCTCCGCGGCGAAGCGGAACGTTGGCCCGGTCAGCAGGTCCTCTGCAAGGTCCGAGGGGCGGGGGCGGGTTGCCCAGGACCGTGCCGTGTTGTTTTCCGGGAGGGTGTCCGCCGGGTAACGGGAGAGGGTCAGTTCCGGGAGGAAGACGACGGTGGCCCCCAGCCGGGTTGCGCGTGCGATTCCCTCGTCCAGTTCCGCGCGAAGCCGGTGAGGGTCGGCGTGCCAGCGGTGCTGGACCACGGCGACGCGAAGGGTGGGACGTGCGGCTGGCCGGGTCCGCGCCAGCGACGCGGGCGGTTCAAGGCAGGTGATTTCAATCATGGCGAATACTCCAGTGAGACGGCGGTCACTAAATGAATGACGTTCATTTAGTATTCACGCCACGCAAGCACTTGGCAAGGAAAAAATGAAGAATGATCATTTTGTTAAGCCGCTCGCGAGATTCGGTGGCGCCGCAGTTCTGCCTGGGTTAGTTTCAAAAGACCAAGCAACCGCACCAGGAGGATCAATGAAGGCATCACCGACGCTGACCAACAATCTGCAGGCTGTGCTCGCGGACCTGATTGAATTGCACATCCAGGGCAAGCAGGCCCACTGGAACATCGTGGGAACCAACTTCCGCGACCTCCACCTGCAGCTGGATGAAATCATCGATGCCGCCCGGAACTTCGCCGATGACATGGCGGAGCGCATGCGGGCACTCCACGCACTGCCGGACGGCCGCAGCGCCACCGTTGCGGAAACCACCAGCCTTGCACCGTTCCCGCAGGGGCTCATCAACACCAAGGACGCCGTCGACCGCATCGTGGCGGCGCTCGAGGCGGCCGTGGGCACCATGCGCAAGGTCCACGATGAAGTCGACGAGGAGGATCCCACCACGGCGGATCTGCTCCACGAGTTCATTTCGAAGCTGGAGCAGTACGCCTGGATGGTGGGCGCGGAGAACATGAAGGCCTCGGCCAGCGTGACCACACCCGACAGCAAGCCGAGCAGCAAGTAAGCCTGCCGGCAAGCAGGACTAGGGCGACTCCGGTCGCCGACCATCGCCAGGGAAGCCCGGCGCCGGACATTGTTTCCGGCGCCGGGCTTTCTGCTGCCGCGGGAAGGCTTCCGTTGAGCGCCCTTCGATCTCCCGCAGGACCCTTGACTTCCGGACGTTTCGGGGAATACTTAAGTATGTGCTTAACAATCGTGAGACGGGCGGTGCGGAACTGGACGCGATTTTCCAGGCGCTCGCCGATCCCACGCGCAGGGCCATCCTCATTCGGCTCTGCGAGGGACCGGCGTCCGTCTCGGAGCTCTCCAAGCCTTTCTCCATGAGCCTGCCCGCAATCGTTCAGCACCTGCAGGTACTCGAGCACTGCGGCCTCGTCAGAACCGAAAAGATCGGCAGGGTACGCAGCTGCAGCATCGAACCGGCGTCGGTCCGGCTGGCGGAGGACTGGCTGGGCAGGCGAAGGACGGGCCAGGAACGCCGCATTGACCGCCTGGAAGCCTTCCTCTCGGACGGCACCTCGGACGGCGCTGATGACTCCGGTGGGGGGCCGGAGGCCCGGAATCGGAGCTAACCACCCGCATCACCAAAGCCCTAGCAACCACAACAAAGGAGTACGCCATGGCAACCCCCATCACGCACGCAAGCTTCAGCCTCGAACGCCGGCTGAATGCCCCGCCGTCGCGCGTTTTCCACGCCTTTTCCGATTTCGCGAGCAAGAAGAAGTGGTTTGGCGGTCCGCCCGAATGGACCCAGGGCGAGTCCAGCCTCGACTTCCGGGAGGGCGGCAGGGAAACAGACGTCGGCGGTCCGCCGGGCGGTTTCGTCTCCACCATGCATGCGGTTTATCAGGACATCGTGGAGAACGAACGAATCGTCTTCACCTACGAAATGTTGCTCGACGGACGCCGCATGTCCGTTTCGCTCAGCACGGTGGAACTGGCGCCCGACGGCGACGGCACCCTGCTCACATTGACGGAGCAGGGCGCCTACTTCACCGAAGAAGACCAGGCCGCGGGCCGGGAGGAGGGGTTCAGCGGCCTGCTGGACGCCCTCAAGGCCTTCGTCGAGGACTGAAGCGGGGCGGCGCTACGTCGCCTTCGGTACTCCGCGGAGTACGACGGCGACAAAGACTGCCGCCCCCGCCATCAGCACCAGCCCGATGGACGCCGTCACATGGACGCCCGACTCAAACGCCGCCTTGGCGGCCGACGTCAGGGCGTCCGCCAGCGGTGCCGGGAGCGAGTGCGCCAGCTCCATGGCCCCTGCCAGGGTCTCCCGCGCCTGTGCGATCCCGTGCCCGGCGTCGCCGGCGGCGACGCCCTCCAGCAGGATGCCGTCCGGCAGGACCAGATTCCGCTGATAGGACGCCGTCAGGATCGAGCCCAGGACGGCCGTGCCCAGCAGCGAGCCGATCTCGTAGCCGGTTTCCGAAATGGCCGCAGCTGCCCCCGACTTTTCCGGCGGCACGGCCCCCAGGATCAGGTCGTTGGAAATCGTTTCGGCTGCCCCTACCCCGAGGGCAAGGACCAGGAGGGCGCCAAGCAGGATCGCCGGACCGCCCGAATGGTCCCCGAACGCCACCATGAGGTAGCCGGTGGCGCTCAGGGAGAGGCCGCCGGCCACCACGAAGCCGGGCCGTGTGCTGCGCACCAGGGGGACCACGAGCAAGCCGGCAAGCACAGTGGCAACCAGGGCTGGGATCATGGCTATCCCGGCCTCAGTGGGCCGCAGCCTCTCCAGGAGCTGCAGGTGCTGGGCCAGGAACAGGATGAAGCCGTTGAACGAAAACAGTGCCAGGACATTCGCTGTAATGGCCGTGCTGAAAATCCTGTTTCCGAAGAGGCCCATGTCCAGCAGCGGGCTGGCCAGCTGTTTCTGGCGCCGGACGAAGACGTAGCCCATGAGAAGTCCGAAGCCCATGGCCGCCGCCGGCGCGGGGCTCAAGCCCTCCGTCGCCAGTGACTTGATGCCGTAGACCAGCGGAACCATGGTGAGCAGGGAGAGCGCGATGCTGGCGCCGTCCACGGTTCCGGGCCGGGGGTCCTTGGACTCGGGAACCAGTGCGGGACCCAGCAGCAGGATGGGCAGCATGATGGGCACTGCCACCAAGAGGATCGCGCCCCACCAGTAGTGTTCCACGAGCCAGCCACCGAAGATCGGCCCCAAGGCCGCGCCGCCCGAGAACCCTGCCGCCCAGATCGCAATGGCCAGCCGCCGCCGGTTCGGGTCCGGAAAGATGTTGCGGATCAGGGACAGTGTGGACGGCATCAGCATCGCACCGAAAAATCCAAGTACCGCGCGGCCTGCGATCAACCATTCCGCGCTGGGGGCAAAAGCCGTGGCCGCAGAGACCGCGGCAAAGCCGGTGCTGCCGATCAGCAGAAGCCTTCGGCGCCCGATCCTGTCGCCGAAACTCCCCATGGCAACCAGGAGGCCGGCCAGGACCAAGGGGTAAGCATCGACAATCCACAGCAGCTGAACACCGGTGGGCTCGAGGCTGCCGGCAATGGCGGGCAGCGCGAACGTCAATGCGGTGTTGTCCACGGCCACCAGTAGGACCGGAAACATCAGGAGCGCCAGCGCCAGCCAGTCGCGCCCCGGCTTCGGTGCAGTAACCCGGCTGCCGCCAGCGCCGGGCGAGCCGGACGGACCCGCCGTGAAGTGCCGGGTTGCCGGAGTCGAAGTTGAAGTGGAGCTTTCCATGGCTTTAACTGTACCGTCTGGACGGTATAGTTTAGAAGTGGGCCCCCGCGAGCGGGCATGATAGGAACCATGGCCAGAAAACCCGTTGCACGCGAAGCTGTGCTCGACGCCTTCGAAGCCCTCCTGATAGAAGTGGGCGAACGCGCCGCCACGCTGGATGCCGTCGCCAGGCGGGCCGGGGTTTCCAAAGGCGGCTTGCTGTACCACTTCCCGAACAAGGAGGCCATGATTTCGGCCCTCCTGGAGCGTATGGATGTGCTGGTGGCAGGGGATTTGGACGCGATGGCGAAGGCTCCGGAAGGGGCCGCGGCGTACTTCATCCGCTCGTCACTCTGGGCTGACACTCCGCTGGACCGGGTCTTTGTGGCTGCCACACGGCTCGCCGAAGTGGCGCACAAGGAAACGCTGCATCGCTTCGCCGCCGTTCAAGGGAGTTGGCTCGAACTGCTGGCCGGCGACGTCGGCCCGGCGATGGCCAAGGCAGTGCTGTACATGGGTGACGGCCTCTATTTCAATGCCATGCTGGCCAGCGGCCCCGGTGCCGCCCCGCCCGGGATGAGCGCCGACGTCGACAGCCTGCTGGCCGCCGTCGAGCGGCTCCGCGGCTGACCGCCGCCCCCGCCGACGTCGCCGCGGCCCTCTTGGCGGCTCAAGCCGTCATGCGGCGCCGGACTGGACGGCAGAGTTTGCACACTGGACCCGCGCATAGGACAATTACAGCTGTGACTGTTGTCACCGCTAACTAAATATGCCTTTGATCTGCGGCGGGAGAGTTCTGCAAGTAGGTACAAGCAGGCGCCGTAGGAGCAAACCCTCCCCAGGAATCTCTCAGGCCCACGTACCGCCGCGGCAAGGCAACTCTGGAAAGCAGCAGGCTGTCCGTTTGTGCCCCAACCCAGTTGGAGGCAGCAGACGGGACACGCCATGCTCACCGACGGTGCAAGCGGAGCTGTGCGAAAGCACGGTCCTGCGGAAACTCTCAGGTCCCATACAGAGCGGGGAGGAACCCGGACCACTGCGGCGTACCCTGCGCCGCCATTAGTAATGGAGTTCCTTCGTGACGGTTAGTTCAGCCTCCACCACCTTCGTCGACCGGCATATTGGCGCCCGCCGCCAGGCCGACATCGACACCATGCTCAAGTCCGTCGGCTACGACACCGTCGAGTCGCTGGTAGACACCGCGGTCCCCAAAGACATCCGCCAGGAAGTCGCCCTGACTTTGCAGGATGCCCTGAGCGAGGTCGAGGTACTCGCCGAGCTGCGCAAGCTGGCAGCCAAAAACAAGACGGCAGTGCAGATGATCGGCCAGGGCTACTACGACACAGTGACCCCGGCGGTGATCCGCCGCAACATCCTGGAATCCCCGGCCTGGTACACCGCCTACACCCCGTACCAGCCGGAAATCTCGCAGGGCCGCCTCGAGGCCCTCCTGAACTTCCAGACCATGGTCCAGGACCTCGTGGGCCTGCCCATCGCCAACGCCTCGCTGCTGGACGAAGCCACCGCCGTGGCCGAAGCGGTCCTCATGATGCGGCGTGCCAACAAGAACAAGGCCGCCCACGACGGCAAGACCGTCATCGACGCCGATGTCCTGCCGCAGACCATCGCCATCGTCAAGGGCCGCGCCGAGGCGCTCGGCTTCGAGGTGGAGGTCGCGGACCTGTCGCAGGGACTTCCCGACGGCGACATCAACGGCATCGTGCTGCAGCAGCCGGGCGTTTCCGGCCGGGTGTTCGACCACGCCGCCATCATCGCCGCCGCCAAGGAGCGGGGCGCGCTGGTCACCGTCGCGGCCGACCTGCTCTCGCTGACCCTGATCACGCCTCCGGGCGAACAGGGTGCGGACATCGCGGTCGGCTCCACCCAGCGTTTGGGTGTGCCGCTGTTCTTCGGCGGTCCGCACGCCGCCTACATGGCGGTCCAGAAGGGCCTCGAGCGCTCCATGCCCGGCCGCCTGGTGGGTGTGTCCAAGGACAACGCCGGAACCCCGGCCTACCGCCTGGCCCTGCAGACCCGCGAGCAGCACATCCGTCGTGAAAAGGCCACGTCCAACATCTGCACCGCGCAGGCACTGCTGGCCATCGTCTCCTCCATGTATGCCGTCTACCACGGCCCTGACGGGCTGAAGGCCATCGCCGAGACCGTCCACAGCCAGGCCCGCACCCTGGCCGCGTCGCTGCAGGGCGCCGGCCTCGAGGTCCTGCACGGCAGCTTCTTCGACACCATCACCGTCCGCGTCCCGGGTAAGGCCGTTGAAATTGTTGCCGCCGCCGAAACCAAGGGCATCAACCTGCGCGGCATCGACGCCGACACGGTCGGCATCTCCACTGATGAAACCACGACGCCGGAAATCGTCGCCGCTGTTGCCGCCGTCTTCGGGGCCGAGGTTGCCGACGCCGCCGAGGGCGACGCGGGCTTCGCTCTGGAGGCCGCCGTCGGGCGTTCCTCGGACTACCTGCAGCACCCGGTCTTCAACACGCATCGCTCGGAAACCCAGCTGCTGCGCTACATCCGCAAGCTCTCGGACCGCGACCTCGCGCTGGACCGCACCATGATCCCGCTGGGTTCGTGCACCATGAAGCTGAACGCCACCGCCGAGATGGAAGCCATCTCCTGGCCGGAGTTCGCCTCCATCCACCCGTTCGCCCCGGATTCCCAGACCGAGGGCTGGCGCGAACTGATCGATGGCCTGGAAGCGGACCTCGCCGAGATCACCGGCTACGACCAGGTGTCCATCCAGCCGAACGCCGGCTCCCAGGGCGAGCTCGCGGGCCTGCTGGCGATCCGCGGCTACCACCTGTCCCGCGGCGATGACCAGCGCAATGTCTGCCTGATCCCGGCGTCGGCGCACGGCACTAACGCGGCATCCGCCGTGCTGGCCGGCATGAAAGTGGTTGTGGTGGCCACCGCTGCCGACGGCACGATCGACCACGCCGACTTCCAGGCGAAGATCGAGGCCAACAAGGACGTGCTGTCCGCGATCATGATCACCTACCCGTCCACCCATGGCGTGTACGACGCCGACGTCCGCGAAATCTGCGACTCGGTGCACGCTGCCGGCGGTCAGGTCTACGTGGACGGCGCCAACCTCAACGCCCTGGTGGGCCTGGCCCAGCCCGGCAAGTTCGGCGGCGACGTGTCCCACTTGAACCTGCACAAGACCTTCTGCATCCCGCACGGCGGCGGCGGACCGGGCGTCGGCCCGGTCGCTGCCAAGGCCCACCTGGCCCCGTTCATGCCCGGCGATGCCAACAAGGCCGCACACGAGGACGGTCACGGCGTCGCGATCTCAGCCTCGCGCTTCGGTTCCGCCGGCGTGCTGCCGATCTCCTGGGCCTACGTGAAGCTCATGGGTGGCCAGGGCCTGACCGAAGCCACCAAGTCCGCGCTGCTTGCGGCGAACTACATCGCCTCCCGTCTGAACGAGTTCTTCCCGGTCCTGTACACCGGCGAAGGCGGACTCGTGGCGCACGAGTGCATCCTGGACCTGCGGGCCCTGACGGCCAAGACGGGCGTCACCGCGGAGGACGTGGCCAAGCGCCTCATCGACTTCGGCTTCCACGCACCCACCCTCGCGTTCCCGGTTGCCGGCACGCTCATGGTGGAGCCCACCGAGTCCGAGGACCTCGTGGAGATCGACCGCTTCATCGACGCGATGATCACCATCCGCCAGGAAATCGACCAGGTGGCCAGCGGCGACTTCACCGTGGAGAACTCCCCGCTGCGCAACGCGCCGCACACCGCGGCCGCCGTCGTCTCCTCCGACTGGAAGCGCGAGTACCCGCGTGAGCAGGCCGCCTTCCCGGTCCACCACCTGAAGCAGGACAAGTACTTCCCGCCCGTGGGCCGCATTGACGGCGCAGCAGGTGACCGCAACCTGATCTGCTCCTGCCCGCCCATCGAAGACTTCGAAAACTAAGGATTCCCCCCGATGACTGAGAACTACACCGCGCTCTATGAAGAGCACAAGAAGCTCGGCGCGTCCTTCACCGATTTCGGTGGCTGGCAGATGCCCCTGAAGTACTCCTCCGAACTGGCCGAGCACCACGCCGTCCGCAACGCCGCCGGACTGTTCGACCTCTCCCACATGGGCGAAGTCTGGGTCACCGGCCCGGACGCCGCAGCGTTCCTCGACTACGCCCTGGTGGGAAAGATTTCCGCCATGTCCGTGGGCAAGGCCAAGTACTCGCTGATCTGCCAGGAAGACGGCGGCATCATCGACGACCTCATCACGTACCGGCGTCCTGCAGCTGCGGATGCCGCCGGAAACGGAACGGACCGGTTCCTGGTGGTGCCCAACGCCGGCAACGCCGTTGTGGTTGCCGCAGCGCTCGCCGAACGGGCAGCAAAGTTCGACGTTGTTGTGGAGGACGCTTCCGCCCGGACGTCGCTGATCGCCGTCCAGGGTCCCAAGGCCGAAGGCATCCTGCTTCGCCTGGTTCCGGCGGCCCAGCACGAGCTGGTAACCGGACTGAAGTACTACGCCGCCGTCGAAGTTCCCTTCCTGGTGGCCGGCGCCGCCAAGAACCTCCTGCTGGCCCGGACCGGATACACCGGTGAAGACGGCTTCGAGATCTTCGTGGACAACGACGACGCCGCAGCCCTGTGGCAGGCCATCGCGGCCGTCGCCGATGAGGGCGAGCTGGTCCCCGCCGGTCTGGCATGCCGCGACTCGCTGCGCCTGGAAGCGGGAATGCCGCTCTACGGCAACGAGCTCTCCCGCGAAGGCAATCCCTACGCAGCAGGCCTCGGCCCGGTCGTCTCACTCGCCAAGGAAGGCGACTTCGTGGGCCGTGCGGCACTGGAAGCACTCAAGGCCGGCGGCGCCGGCTCCACGAGCGGGCGCAAGCTGGTGGGTCTCAAGGGCCTGGGCCGGCGCGCCGGCCGCGGCCACTACCCGGTCCTCAAAGACGGCGCAGTGGTTGGCGAAGTGACCTCCGGCCAGCCGAGCCCCACGCTTGGTTACCCTGTAGCGCTCGCTTATGTCGACGTCGAGCACTCCGAAGTGGGCACCGCCCTGGACATCGACCTGCGCGGCAAGGCCGAGCCGTTCGAAGTCGTCGCACTGCCTTTCTACAAGCGCCAAAAGTAGGCCTTAGGCTGTCAGCGGTTCCCGGGGCCGTCTGGCCCCGTCGGGGCTGACATCCTCCGCGTGCTCGGTCGCGTAGACGCCCGCTGGGCGGACGTGACGCTCCCTTAGACGCACGCTTCCGGATGCCAGCCCCGAAGGGGGCCGTCAGCTGTCCTGTCCCCACCCGACAAGCTCGATCATTGGGGGTTGAGCTTGTCGAACCCGGCAGCCTACTTGGAGCTGGCGGACCACTGTTTTATCTTTCACTGCCGTTGGTTCCCACGGAACTGACGGCCGGAGGCGGAGGGTGAGCGGATTCCGGAAGCGTGCGTCAAAGCGACGAAGGAGCAGCACGCGGAGGAATTCGGTCACCCGCCTCCCCACCCGACCACAGAAGTAACGAGATTAAGGAACACAATGGCAAAAGTAGCCGCTGAACTGCAGTACTCCGACGAGCACGAGTGGGTGGCCCGCGAGGCCGGCAACCTCGTGTCAATCGGCATTTCCGCCGTGGCCACCGACGCGCTCGGCGACATCGTGTACGTTGACCTGCCCGAGGTTGGCGCCACGGTGACCGCAGGGGAGACCTGCGGCGAGGTCGAATCCACCAAGTCCGTTTCGGACCTGTATTCCCCGGTCACCGGCGAGGTCACGGAAACGAACTCCGCCGTCGTCGACGATCCTGCGCTGATCAACAGCGATCCGTACGGTGCCGGCTGGCTCTTCAAGGTTGCTGCGGAATCGGACGGCCCGCTGCTCTCGGCCGAGGAATACGCTTCCAAGAACGGCGGCGAACTGTGAGCGCGGCAGGCTCCGCCACGGCCGCAGGCACCGGAACGGTCGCATTCGAGCAGGTGGTTTCCCCGTCCCTGGACGCGGACCTGTCCGCGCTGGACCCGGAGATCGCCGCGAAGATCGACGACGAACTGGTCCGCCAGCGTACCGGCCTGGAAATGATCGCCTCGGAAAACCACACCGCCAGGGCCGTCATGCAGGCGCAGGGCTCGGTGCTGACCAACAAGTACGCCGAGGGCTACCCGGGCAAGCGCTACTACGGCGGCTGCGAACACGTCGACGTGATCGAGCAGCTGGCCATCGACCGGGTGAAGGCCCTGTTCGGCGCGGAATACGCCAACGTGCAGCCGCACTCCGGTGCCCAGGCCAACGCCTCGGTGATGCACGCGCTGATCAAGCCGGGCGACACCATCATGGGGCTGAACCTGGCCCACGGCGGGCACCTGACCCACGGCATGAGGATCAACTTCTCCGGCCGCCTGTACAACGTCATCCCGTACCAGGTCCGCGAAGAGGACCACAGGATTGACATGGCCGAGGTTGAACGACTGGCCCAGGAGCACAAGCCGCAGCTGATCGTTGCCGGCTGGTCCGCGTATGCGCGGCAGCTGGACTTCGCCGAGTTCCGCCGCATAGCAGACTCCGTGGGCGCCTACCTGATGGTGGATATGGCGCACTTCGCCGGGCTCGTCGCTGCCGGACTGCACCCGTCACCGGTGCCGCACGCGCACGTTGTCACCTCCACCACGCACAAGACCCTCGCCGGTCCGCGCGGCGGCATCATCCTCTCCAACGACGCCGACATCGCCAAGAAGATCAACTCGGCAGTGTTCCCCGGCCAGCAGGGCGGACCGCTGGAGCACGTGATCGCGGGCAAGGCTGTAGCGTTCAAGGTGGCCGCGTCCCCGGAGTTCAAGGAACGGCAGGAGCGCGTCCTTGCCGGTGCCCGGATCCTGGCTGACCGCCTGGTCCAGCCCGACGTCACCGCCAAGGGGATTAACGTGATTTCCGGCGGCACCGACGTCCACCTGGTCCTGGTGGACCTGCGCAACTGCGAACTGGACGGCCAGCAGGCAGAGGACCGCCTCGCGGAAATCGACATCACCGTGAACCGCAATGCCGTGCCGTTCGACCCGAGGCCGCCGATGGTCACCTCGGGTCTGCGCATCGGCACCCCGGCCCTCGCGACCCGCGGTTTCGGCGAAGCAGCCTTCGCCGAGGTGGCGGACATCATCGCCGAGGCACTGATTGCCGACGCCGGCGCGGACCTTTCCGGCCTGCGCTCACGGGTGGAGGCCCTCGCCGCCGCCCACCCGCTCTACCCCTCGGTTGCCAACCTCGCCTAGAGGCCGTATTACAGAAGTAGAGATCATGACGCCGGGCGGCCGCCATAAGCTGCCGCCCGTCGTCGTGTATCCGGCAGTACAGCCGCCCACCGGCGGTTGCACTGCCCTCCGGCAGGACCATCTGCCGGACCACAGTTAGACCTAGTTAGGAACCCCGGCCATGGCTGTTGGTGTCTTTGATCTTTTTTCCATCGGGATCGGGCCTTCGAGTTCGCATACGGTGGGTCCGATGCGTGCTGCGGCGGTGTTCGCGGAGGAACTTCGGGCCTCCGGGGACCTTGAGAAGATTGCCGGGTTGCGGGTGGATCTGTACGGGTCCCTCGCCGCGACCGGGCACGGGCACGGGACCATGACGGCGATCCTGCTCGGTTTGGAGGGTTTTCATCCGGAGAAGATCCTCCCGGCCGAAGTGGAGGAACGGCTGGCGGCGATCGCGGAGACCGGGAAGCTGCAGCTGGCCGGGTCCGTGCAGTTGCCGTACGGGGTGAAGGACATGGTGTTGCGGCCGTTGACGATCCTGCCGCGGCACACGAACGGCATGACGTTCACCGTCTCGGATGCTGCCGGGGACGTCGTGCACCAGGCGACGTTCTTCTCCGTGGGCGGCGGCTTCATTGTCCGCGAGGGCGAGGAGGACGCGGCCCAGCAGGAGCTGGAGGAGTCCAAGAAGGAACTTCCGCTGCCGTTCCGGACCGCGGCGGAGCTGCTGGGCCGGTGCCAGTCCAAGGGCCTGTCCATCGGGGAGATCATGCTGATCAACGAACGCGCCTCCCGGTCCGAGGCGGAGATCCGCGAGGGGCTGCTGCACATCTATTCGGTGATGGAGGAGTGCGTGGCGGTGTCGCTGAAGCGTGAGGGTTTGTTGCCCGGGGGACTGAAGGTCCGCCGCCGCGCCCCGGACTGGCATGAGCGTTTGGTGAAGGAGACCCGGGACCAGGACTCCCAGGACCCGGACTACCGGGACCCGAAGTACTGGCAGGAGTGGGTGAACCTGATCGCGCTGGCGGTGAACGAGGAGAACGCTTCCGGCGGCCGGGTGGTCACGGCCCCGACGAACGGGGCTGCCGGGATCATTCCGGCGGTGATGTACTACGCGCTGCATTTCGCACCGGGCATGGAGAAGGCCACCCAGGCGGACCGCGACGACGTTGTGGTGAAGTTCCTGCTGACCGCGGCCGCGGTCGGGGTGCTGTACAAGGAGCAGGCGTCGATTTCGGGTGCTGAGGTGGGCTGCCAGGGCGAGGTGGGCTCGGCGTCGTCGATGGCGGCCGCGGGCCTGGCCGAGGTCATGGGCGGCACGCCGGCGCAGGTGGAGAACGCGGCAGAGATCGCCATGGAGCACAACCTGGGGCTGACGTGTGATCCGATCGGCGGGCTGGTGCAGATTCCGTGCATTGAGCGGAACGCGATCGCGGCAGCGAAGGCCATCAACGCGGCCAAGATGGCGCTCTGGGGCGACGGGACGCACCGGGTGTCCCTGGACGAGGTGATCGTGACCATGCGCGAGACCGGCAGGGACATGTCCTCCAAATACAAGGAAACGGCCATGGGCGGCCTCGCCGTCAACGTCGTCGAATGCTGATTCCGTAGTTCCTGGCCACGGTGGCGTGACCAGCTTCCACATCAGTTGTGCAGGGCCGCCCACCAGTTGAGGCTCGTGGCGAAAACCAGCCAGGAGATGTAGGGCAGCAGCAGCAGGCCGGCGGTTCGGCTGATGGGGCCGAAATACAGCACGGTCACGGTCACGGCGATCATCAGGGCGATGATGATGGCCAGCCCCAGCCAGAGCGCCGCCGTGCCCATCACCGGATACAGGCCGAAAAACACGGGCGTCCACGACAGGTTCAACACAAGCTGGATTCCGTAGGCGGCCAACGCGCGTCCCGTGCTCCCTGAACGCCGCCGCCAGACGAGCCACGCGGCAACGGCCATGGCGGTATAAAGGATTGTCCACGCAGGGCCGAACACCCAGTTGGGCGGTGACCATGGCGCCTTGTCCGCGGTGGCGTACCAGCCGTCAACATTGTTCAGGGTGGCCAGCGCACCCAACCAGGCGACCACGGCAGAGGCACCAAGGAACGCGACCAGGCCCACCAGCTGGACGCCCGCGCTGCGCGGCTCAGTACTGGTGCCGGGCTCGCCGCGGGAACCGGGCATGGACTGTTCGTGATGGGCCTGCATGCCTCAACCCTTGCCAGTACGGCAGGTCGAGTCAAGCCGGCGTGGCCCCGGGGATTCCTTCGGCGGGCGCGTCCGCGGATCCTGCCCATCCGCTTCTGTCCGCGGCTCTGTTCACTGTGTGACAGGAGTGCCACTATGTAGCTATGGCTGGGGGATATGATCGGGACTTTTTGCGGGCACGCCTTGAGCTGCCCAGTCCGCGGGCGGCGACGGTATTGCTGGACTACATTCATTTTTCCGTCCGGCTCCGTCCGGCGCGCAAGCTCGCCGCCGTCGTCGGCGTTAACATTCACGGACGCGAGCTCGTGGCGTTGGCCCGGGAAGGGACCTGGCACTTCGATCCCCGGGTTCCCAAGGAGCAGCAGGCGGGTCCGGACGTCTACAAAAACAACGCCTTTGACCGGGGGCACCTGGTGCGGCGCCTGGATCCGGTGTGGGGCGATCCGGCGACCGCCAAGGCCGCCAACCAGGACACCTTCGCCTTCACCAACGCCGCGCCGCAGGTTGACGACTTCAACCAGGGCAAGGAGTTGTGGGTGGGGCTGGAGAACCACGTCCTGAGTCACGCCGACCTCAACGACGCCAAGCTAAGCGTCTTCACGGGACCGGTGCTTGCGGACGACGACCTGCCGTACCGCGGCGTTCAGATACCCCGGAAGTTCTGGAAGATCGCGGCCTGGACCACGGACGGAAAACTCGCTGCTGCCGGGTTCGTGCTGGACCAGTCGCCGCTGCTGGGAAAGGTGGAGCTCAAGAAGGCCATCCGCGAACGGCTTCTGGCCGATGAGCCGCCGCCGCTGGGCCCCTTCCGCACCTTCCAGGTCCCCATTGCCCGGATCACCGAAATGACCGGACTGAGCCTGTCCAGGCTGGAAAATGCGGACCGGTTGGCAAAAAGCCAGCGCTCCCTGGGCAAGGAACCACTGGCTGTGCGGCTCGAGTCCCTGGACCAGATCCGGCTCTAAGCACGGCCGGATGGAACTGCCCGGTCAGCGTCCTCCTAGGGAGGGCCGATAGACTTGTGCCTTGCATGCCCGGCATGCAGCCGAAGCACCGACCGCAAAGATTGGACACCGCGCACTTGCGAGAATTCACCGCCCGCTTTGCCTCCGCCGAGGAGGTCGCCAACTGGGACAACCACGTGACTGCGAACCCGAACGGCGGAAACCTGCTTCAGTCTGAGGCGTTCGCCGAGGTCAAACAACACTTCGGCTGGAAGCCCCTCCACCTGGTCTACGAAACCGCGGACTACACGAGCTACAACCTGGTGCTGGAGAAGTCCTTCCCGGTCCTGGGCAAGCTCTGGTACCTCATCAAGGGACCGGACGTGGCAGCAGTTGAAGACATCCCGGGCATCGCCACGGCCAACGCGGAGTTCGTGAAGCGCGCAAAGCTTGGCGTCTTTGCCATCAAGATTGAGCCGGACATCGTCCTTTCCGAGGACGCAAAGCGTGTGATCGAAGGCGCCGGACTGGTCAAGACGCACAATCTGCAGCCCAACGACTCCACCGCGCTGCTTGATATCGCACCGGAGGAGAACCAGCTGCTGCGGAACCTGCATTCCCGGGGACGCAACGCTGTGCGCCGGGCCATCCGGGAAGGCGTGGAAGTCCACAACGTGGAGCCCACCGAGGAGAACTTCCGGGCCATGTACTCGCTGATGACCACCACGGTGGAAGCGAAGTCGCAGGTCAGGGTCCGTGAGTACGAGTATTACCGGCAGTTCTGGACCAACTTCATCAACCGGGGCCAGGGCCGGCTCATGTTCGTCTACGAGAACGGCGCCCCCTCTGTTGGGGCCTTCGTGATCAACTACGGCCGGAAAGGGACGTATAAGGACGGCGGTTCCCTCCAGAAGCGCAGCCAGTACGGAGACTCCCATCTGGTGCAGTGGACTGCCATCAACCAGGTCAAGGACCTCGGTTGCACGGAGTACGACTTCTGTGGCACGCCGCCCAGCGACAAACTCAAGGACACCTCCAACCCGTTCCACGGGCTCGGCCTGTTCAAGACCAGTTTCAGCAAGACGGTCACCGACTTCGTGGGCTGCTATGACCAGGTCATCAGCCCGTTGAAATACAAAGCCTGGATGGCGGCCGGCGAACGCGTCGCCCGCCAGCTGTACACCCGGCGAACAGGCCAGCAGTTCTACTAAACCCCTTTGTGAAGCCCTTGAGGAGGCCGCAATGACCAAAGCACCAGACGGTCGCCGCAGGCCGCCCACGACGCCGCTGCCCGCGACCCAGCCGCTCACCGCGTCCCAGGTTCGGCAGAACGCGGCCGCCAAGCGCATGCTGCGCAGGCTGGTGCAGGGGGAAAACCCGCCCACCGCACCCATGAGCATCGTGGACCGGCTCGCGGGCAGCCCGTATGCCAACCCCATGATCCAGGTCGGGGGAGTGGATACCTCCGCGCGCAAGACGATCGACTTCGCGCTCCATCTGGCGGAGTCTATGTTCCGTTACGGCGCCGGCGCGCTGGAAGTGGAAACCAGCATTATCGCCGTTACCGCGGCCTTGGGCCTGAAGCACATCGAAGTGGACATCACCAACCAGTCGGTGGCCATCAACTATGCGCCCAAGGACCAAACCCCCATTTCGCTGCTTCGGGTGGTCCGCTCCTGGACCAACAACTACGCAGGCCTGGCCCAGGTGCACCAGCTGGTTACCGAGATTGTGGCTGGTGGCGTGGGCCGCGACGAGGCAGTGCGCCGGCTGGACGAGATTGTCAGGGCCTCCAAGCCGTTTCCCCGCTGGATGGTGACGGCGGCGTTCGGTGTGTTCTCGGCGATGTTCGTGGGTGTGCTGGGCGGCGGACCGGGGGCGTCCGCTGTCGCTTTCGCTTCGAACCTGCTGGTCAGCCTGCTTGCCCGGCAACTGGGCCGCTGGCGGGTGCCGGACTTCTTTACGACGGCGTCATGCGCGTTCCTGGTCACGTTCATCGCCTTGCTGCTGTGGCGTTTTGGCACTCCCGTCGGGATCCAGATCGCGCCCGAGATTGTGGTGGTGGGCGGAATCCTGCTGCTCCTGCCCACAGGACGCCTCGTGTCGTCCGTGCAGGATGCCATTAACGGCTTCCCCGTCACGGCGGCCGGCCGGTTCCTGTCCACCATGCTGACCTTCGGTGCGTTGGTCACCGGAATCGCCGTTGGTTTCGTGGTGGTGGACAAGACGGGGATGGAGCCGATTAACGTCACCAAGACATTCCCGCCGGCGTATCCCTGGTGGGCCTTGATCATCATGGTGGCTATCGCCGTGGTGGCGATCGGCGTCACGGAGCAGACCGACTGGAAGCTGCTGCTACCCACCGCGGCTGTGGGCGTTATAGGCCATCTTGTGCTGCTCGGCGCGGAGCTCATGGGCATGGGAGCCAGGTTTTCGCCGGCCGTGGCGGCCGTGGTCATCGGCCTCCTGGCCCGGGTCATCGCGCTGAAAATGGGAGCCCCCCAACTCGTGGTGGCGGTCCCCGCGGCGCTGATCCTCCTGCCGGGCCTCACTATATTCCGCTCCATGTATGTTTTGACCATCGAAGAGTCGGAGATCCTGGTGGGCGCCGGCGGAATGCTGAACGCCGGTGCGATCGTGCTGGGTGTGGCCGCAGGAATCGTCCTCGGTGACACGCTTGCCCGCCCGCTCACCCGGAGCCTGGCCAGCAACGAGCGCCGCCGCGCCCGACGCCGCTAGCCGAGCTGCCTCCGGGTCGTCATGTGCGGCGGCTTAGATCTGGCCGATGGGGAGCTTCTTTTCAGCCTGGAAATCGTCCTCCACCCGCCCGGTTGCCCAGTAACCGGACAATGACACCTGTGCACGGTCAAGGCCACGTTCACGGTAGAAGACCTGCCGCAGGGACTTCATGTAGCCGCGCTCGCCATGGGCGAAAACCTGCACCCTGCCGACGGGCCACGCGGCGTCCTGCACTGCGCTAACCAGGAGTCCGCTGCTTCCGGCCGGCGTGCCGTTCCGCGTCAGCCACTGGACCTGCAGCCCGGCCGGGGCCGTGATCGGCTGGATGTCGGCGTCGCTGTCCACTTCAAGGAACGCCAGGCCCCGGGCATCCGCGGGTAGCGCCTCAATCGCGGCGGCAATGGCCGGCAGGGCGGCCTCATCACCGGCGAAGAGGTGCCAATCAGCAGCCGGGTCCGGGTTGTAGCCGCCGCCCGGACCGGTGAACACCAGGCTGTCGCCTGGCCGGGCTTTCGCCGCCCAGGGACCCGCCAGGCCCTCGTCACCATGAATAACGAAGTCGATGGCCAGTTCGCGGGCCTCTTCATCCACCCAGCGCACCGTGTATGTCCTGGTGTGCGGCCACTGTTCGCGGGGCATGGACTCACGGATGGCCCAGAGGTCCAGGGGGAGGGGATACTCGATGCCGGGCTGCGGGAAGGCGATCTTCACGTAACGGTCTACGTAATCGTTGTTCACATAGCCGGAGAAGCCGTCACCGCCGGCCACGATCCGCACCATGTGGGGTGAGAGTTCCTCGCGCCTAAGGACCGTGAGGTTCGTCTGGGGACGCGATTTTCGGCTTGCTGACGTGGCGGCAGGGAGGGAAGTCATGGAAGTAAGCCTAGGCTAAGAAACCGGCGGGAGCTCCCAATCGACGGGCTCTGAACCCTGCGAACGGAGTACCTCGTTCGCCTTGCTAAACGGGCGGGATCCAAAGAATCCGCGCGCGGCGGACAAGGGGCTGGGATGGGCGCTGGTGAGCACAGGAGTGTCTCCAAGAAGCGGGCGGACGCTCTCGGCATCCTTGCCCCAGAGCACGGCAACAAGGGGCGCCGGGTTGCCGTCGGCAGCGCGGCGTCCGGCGACGGCGGTGATCGCCGCCGTCGTGATCGCTTCCCAGCCCTTGCCACGGTGGGATCCCGCGGCCCCGGCGCGGACTGTCAGGACCCGGTTCAGCAGGAGCACGCCCTGGTCCGCCCAACGGGTCAAATCCCCGTGGACGCGCGCGGGGAGGCCGAGATCGGATTCGAGCTCCTTGTAGATGTTCGCGAGGCTGCGCGGAATGGGCCGGGTGTGCCCCTCCACTGCGAAAGACAGTCCGATGGGGTGGCCCGGGGTCGGGTAGGGGTCCTGGCCCACAATGAGGACTTTGACAGCGGCCAGCGGCCGTTGAAAGGCGCGCAAGACGTTCGACGGCGACGGCAGCACCTGGCGCCCGGCCGCCACCTCGGCCGCAAGGTACTCCAGGACACTGCGCAGCTCCGCCTCAACAGGCGCCAGCGCCGCGGCCCAGTCTGCCGCCACCAGGCGGTCCAAGGGCGTGCTCGCCATCTCAGCAAACCCCACAGCCTTAACGGAAGGCTCCAGCTCGAACAACGCTTCAGAATCAAACACGAGTCCATTCTCGCAGTGCACGTGACACGGCCTAAATGACAGGCGTGTTATTCGCCCGTACCATGGAAAGTGACTTTGACCGGATCAAGTGAAGGATTTTGCCGTGGCCGAACCAGTGCGTGATGACCTCTCACTGGCGGGCACCGGCAGCGAAACTGCGGGGATCAGTTACGCCCTGCCCGCACCGAAGTCGGGCTCCAGGCTGAGTGACCGGGACCAGCAGATGCTGGCGCTCGAACGGCAGTGGTGGAAGTACGCAGGAGCCAAGGAACAGGCAATTCGGGAGCTGTTCGACCTCTCGGCCACGCACTACTACCAGATCCTCAATACGCTGATTGACACCGAGGACGCACTGGCACACGACCCCATGCTCGTGAAGAGACTGCGTAGACTACGTACGTCACGCCAACGGGCTCGCACGGCGCGCCGTCTGGGCTCTGACGCTTAGCAGTCAGGGCCGGGCACTCATCAAGAACCAACAAGGACATCGTTTTACCATGACCAAATACGCTCGGGATGAATTCGACAGGGTCCCGGAGACCTCCTCACGACAGGGTGTACACCGGGTCGCCTCCGAGTCCTCCCGGCGCCGTTTGGGTCCGATCCTGGCCGTCGGCATTGCCGCGCTCGCCATCGGACTGGTTGCCTTCCTGTTCCTGCCCAAACTGGGAATTACTCCTTCCGGCAGCCCGCTGATGGCGGCAGGGTCCGCGCTCAGCAGTGCTTCGGCGTCTCCGTCCGCCGAGGCGTCGCAGAACACCGCATCGCCGAGCGCCGTTCCCAGTGCGGAGCCAAGTGCGACTCCCTCCGCCAGCGAAACGCTCGCAAATAGCGGCTCTCCCTCCGATGTTCCTTCTGCCGAGGCGCAAGCCCTCGATAAGACCCAGGCCGTGGCCGTCTACAACGGCACCACCACTTCGGGGCTGGCCGGCCGCGTGAGCAGCACCGTGGCAGGTGACGGCTGGACCTTGGGCCCCGTAGGCAACTGGGGTGGAATGCCGCAGCAATCCTCTGTCATCTACTACAGCGGCGCTGAGCAAAAAGCGAACGCCGAGGCCCTGGGGGAGCTCCTGAAAATCACCTCGCTGGTGGAATCGGCCGAGTTCCAACTGCCGGTGGTCGTGGTCCTCGGGCCCGGCTACCAGTAGCGCACTTCGGTTACGCCTGAATAACTATTGGGGGCTCGCAGGCCGCGGTCCTGCACCCGGCAAACGGCAATGGCTAAAGTGATTCCGGATGCCGCGCCACAGCGGACCGTCCCAGCGGCGCACAGTGACGTGGGCCCGACAAAGCAACCGGAAAGTGGGCAACATGGCAACGGGAACCGTCAAGTGGTTCAATGCCGAAAAAGGCTATGGCTTCATTACCGTTGACGCCTCCGGAGACGATGTCTTCGTGCACTGGTCGGCCATCGAGGGCGAGGGCTACCGCGCCCTGGACGAAGGGCAGCGCGTGCAGTTCGAGGTCGGCGAAGGCGAAAAGGGTCCCCAGGCAGAAAGCGTCCGGCCGGCCTGATGCTTTCCACTGCGGCAGTGCATGGCGCAGACATCCCCGCCCGCCCCGTCAGGCCCCGGTTGCGGATTTCCGCAGCGCTGGTTCTTGCGGCCGGAACGGTGCTCGTCCTTGCCGGCTGCTCCGGTCCGAGCGGCAACGCCCGGGTTGATGCCGTCGACGCCGGCGGCGACGGCACGCTGCGGATAGGGCTGATGCTGGACAACACCGGGAAACAGTCCTTCCTCAATTCCTCGCAGCTCGCCGCGGCAAAACTGGCGGTGCAGGAGATCAATGCCGCAGGTGGCCACAAGGGGCGGCCCGTGGAACTGCTGCCGGAGAACATCAGCGAGGACACCACCGCCCAGGCGAAGGAACTTGTGACGGCCAAGGCGGATGTCGTCATCGGTCCCACTGACTCCAGCCGGGCCCCGGGGGCAATCGATGTCCTGTCGCGGGCCAGGGTGGCCGTCATCTCTCCGGCAAACACCGCGCACGGCCTGACGCGGTACCGGAGCGGCGGATACTACTTCCGTACGTCGGCAGCGGACGTTGCCCAGGCTCCCGTGCTGGTCAAGCTGGCCAAGGACGCCGGTGCCCGGACAATCGCGATCCTGCATGAGGACGGTCTCTACGGCAAGGACGTCTCCGTCGCCGTCGCCGCCGCGGCGAAGGCAGCCGGCCTTGGCACCGTTGCTGAGATCGGGTTCACGGCCGGCCAGGCACAACAGGCGGCTGCAGCCGCCAAAGCCGCAGGCCCTGACGCCGTCGTCCTGGCGGCCCGCGCGGGCGCCCAGGGCGCCATAGCCGAACTCAACAATGTGGGGCTGGCGGGCAGCAAACTGATCCTCAGCGACGGTGCCATCAACCAGTATGGATCGGCCCTCGGATCCAAGGCCCTTGAGGGTGCGCGCGGCATCCTGCCGGGCGTGTTCCCTTCGGCGCATTTCCAGGGAGAGCTGGTGGCGGTTGATCCCGGGCTCAAGGACATGACGTTTGCCGCGGAGACATACGACGCCGTGAACCTCGCTGCCATTGCAGCGGCTGCAGCACAGGACGACGCCGGCTCGTCCATTGCTGCGCATCTGGTGGCGGTTTCCGGGCAAGGGGGCCGGGGCGCAGCTGAAACGGACACCGCCCAGACGGGAACGGTCCTGCCGTGCAAGAGCTATAAAGACTGTACCGACGCCATTAAGGCCGGCAATCCGGCGAACTACGACGGCGAGTCCGGTCCGATCGGCTTCGATACAAACGGCGACATCACGGCCGCCAACTACATGGTGTTCACCTACGGCGCAGATAACAGGGCCCGGATGAGCGGAAGTGAAACTGCCGCCCGCTCCGGCGGCTGATCGCTCCTAGCGTAGTGCAGGCCGCAGGAGGGCTTTCCGGGCAATCCCTGCTTGCACTCTCCCCGGGGGAGTGCTAATTATTGACTTAGCACTCCCACGGACTGACTGCTAACTCGATGCCCGGTTCCGGCCGGTAGCGGAGAAGGCGGAAGGACCAGGAGCGAAAGAAATACCTTGCTGGGGTGAGATCCCATCCGCGCGGCATACAGAGGCCGCCGGTGAAGGGTCGTCCGTCGCGGGCACCGCAGCGAAGGTTCATTCTTAACGACTGTCCCGAAAGGACTACTGCCGTTATGGCCAAGATCATTGCATTTGATGAAGAGGCACGCCGCGGTCTTGAGCGGGGCCTGAACATCCTCGCCGACGCCGTCAAGGTCACCCTCGGCCCGCGTGGACGCAACGTCGTCCTCGAAAAGAAGTGGGGCGCCCCCACGATCACCAACGATGGTGTTTCCATCGCCAAGGAGATCGAGCTGGACGATCCCTACGAGAAGATCGGCGCTGAGCTGGTCAAGGAAGTTGCCAAGAAGACGGACGACGTCGCTGGCGACGGCACCACCACGGCAACCGTGCTCGCACAGGCCCTGGTCAAGGAAGGCCTGCGCAACGTCGCGGCCGGCGCTGACCCGCTGTCCCTGAAGCGCGGCATCGAGAAGGCTGTTGAAGCCGTCACCACCGAACTGCTCGCGTCCGCCAAGGAAATCGAAACCAAGGAAGAGATCGCTGCCACGGCATCCATCTCCGCCGGTGACGACGAAATCGGCGCGCTGATCGCTGAGGCGCTGGACAAGGTCGGAAAGGAAGGTGTCATCACCGTCGAGGAGTCCAACACCTTCGGACTCGAGCTTGAGCTCACCGAAGGCATGCGCTTCGACAAGGGCTACATCTCCGCTTACTTCGTCACCGATGCTGAGCGCCAGGAAACGGTCCTCGAGGATCCGTACATCCTGATCGTCAACTCGAAGATCTCCAACGTCAAGGAACTGGTTGCTGTCCTCGAAAAGGTCATGCAGTCCAGCAAGCCGCTGCTGATCATTGCCGAAGACATCGAGGGCGAGGCCCTGGCCACCCTGATCGTCAACAAGATCCGCGGCACCTTCAAGTCCGTCGCCGTCAAGGCTCCGGGTTTCGGCGACCGCCGCAAGGCGCAGCTCGCTGACATCGCCATCCTCACCGGCGGCCAGGTCATCTCCGAGGAAGTCGGCCTCAAGCTTGAGACCGCCGGCCTTGAACTCCTGGGCAGGGCACGCAAGGTTGTTGTCACCAAGGACGAGACCACCATCGTCGAGGGTGCAGGCGACGCCGACCAGATCGCCGGCCGCGTTTCCCAGATCCGCGCCGAGATCGAGAACTCCGATTCCGACTACGACCGCGAGAAGCTGCAGGAGCGCCTGGCCAAGCTGGCCGGCGGCGTTGCAGTCATCAAGGCCGGTGCCGCTACGGAAGTTGAGCTCAAGGAACGCAAGCACCGCATTGAGGACGCTGTCCGCAACGCGAAGGCTGCCGTTGAAGAGGGCATCGTCGCCGGTGGCGGCGTTGCCCTGATCCAGGCCGGCGCCAAGGCATTCGCCAACCTGCAGCTCGAAGGCGACGAAGCAACGGGCGCCAACATCGTCCGCGTTGCCATTGACGCACCGCTGAAGCAGATCGCCTTCAACGCCGGCCTCGAGCCGGGCGTTGTTGTGGACAAGGTCCGCGGCCTGCCTGCCGGTCACGGCCTGAACGCCGCAACCGGACAGTACGTTGACCTGCTGGCTGCCGGCATCAACGACCCCGTGAAGGTCACGCGCTCTGCACTGCAGAACGCTGCTTCCATCGCGGGCCTGTTCCTCACCACCGAGGCCGTAGTGGCCGACAAGCCGGAGAAGAACGCTCCGGCCATGGGTGGCGGCGACGAGATGGGCGGCATGGGCGGGTTCTAACCCTCCCAACCGCGCCTGACGCACAAAAGTGCGGCTCCCTCGAATCGAGGGGGCCGCACTTTTTTTGTAGTAGCGAGGGCTCCGGGACTATTTGCGGGCGGAGGCCAGCATCCCTTCGACCTCCTTTTTGAACTCCTCCGCGGCGGCGGGAGGCGACTTGCGGTCGTAGAGGACCTCGTCCGTGTAGCGTTTGATGACGTTCTGCACACTGCCCGACCCTACCGGCGGCACGGGAGGCGCCTCGGCCATGTCGGGTTTGATGGCCTGGAGGAAGCCGACCACAGTGGTGTCAGCCGCTTTGAGCTTGGGCGTGATGTCCGCCAGAACTTCAGAGTTCGCAGGGATGCCGCGATCGGTCATTAAGATAGCACCTGCCGCGGGGCTGTTTGCCAGATAGTTGATGAACGTTGCGGCCGCCTCCGGGTTCTTCGACCTCGAAGACGCCGACCAGAACATTGTCGGCTTGTAATACATGCCGTTGCCTGCCGCCTGCCCGTCCATGCTCGGGGCACGAAGCATCCTGATGCTGCTTCCCGTGGTGGTTTCCAGGGAGCCGAGCTGGTTGGTCCACCACCACGCCATGCCAATCCGGTTGGTTCCGAACAGGCTCTCTTCCAGTCCCGCTCCGGCGTCCTCGGTGGCGACGCTAGCCGGCGGGCTCGCTTTCGAATCGCGCTGCTTTTTCAGCCGCTCCCAAAACGACGCCGCCGTCCCCGTGCTGAAGTCCAGCTTGCCGTCCTGCGAATACAGGTTTTCGCCGTGCTGCCGAAGCCAGATGATGAGGTCGGCTTCGTTGCTGCCGTAGGCGGCGCCGTACGTGCTGCCCCCGCCCGACTCCGTGAGCTTCGCGGCGATTTCGTTGAAGTCGTCCCAGGTCCAGGTGGCGTCGTCTGGCATCGGGACGTTGGCGGCCTCGAACACCTTCGTGTTGGCCATGATAACGTAGGCGTTCTTGCCGGTGCTGAGGCCGTACTGGGCGTCATCGTACTGGCCGGAGGCGAGCTGCTCCTTGTCCATTTTCGAAAGGTCGATCCCGTCTTGCTTGGCCAGGTCAAGAAGGGCGCCGCGGCCTCCGTACTCGGCAATGTACTTCTGGTCCATCTGGATCACGTCCGGCGCATCGTTGGCCGCTGTGGTGGTTGCCAGTTTGTCCCAGTACCCTCCCCATTCCCCGGGCGCGGCCTTGATCTTGATATTCGGGTGCTCCGCCTCGAACGCGTCAATGACCTTCTGGGTCTGGGCATTGAGGTATTCGTTGCCCCACCACGCAAAGGTCAAGGTGACTTCCTTGTCGCCGCCGGAGCCAGCTGACGCCCCGCACCCCGTGACCAGCAGTGCGAGGGCAGCGGCGGTGGCTCCAATCTTCAGTCGTAGCCTGCTTCCGGACGAGATCTTCATTGATACGCCTTCCTATGTACAGCCGGTGGAATGGTGTGGCACGGCGGAAGCGGCGCCACAGGGTGCAAAAGTGCCAGGGAACCCCGATGAGAAAACGTTTTCTGGCTGGGAGTTCCGATTCTTGCACGCGCCCTTTCCGGGTGTCAACGATTCCTGGCAAGCGTTTTCCCGCGAGCCGGGGACAGCATTGCCGCGGACAAGGCAAACCACAATGTCTGGCCGGTCTGGCAGGATAGTGCGGTGACGATTACTGCAGCAGCCGACGGTTCGGCTTTAGGAAACCCCGGCCCGGCCGGATGGGCCTGGTACGTGAACGACGATTGCTGGCGGGCGGGCGGCTGGCCGCACGGCACCAATAACCAGGGCGAGCTGATGGCCGTGCTTGACCTCTTCCGGTGCACGGCGCACCTTCCGGAGGAAGAGCTGCATATTCTGTGCGACAGCCAGTACGTCATCAACTCGGTCACCAAGTGGATGCCCGGATGGAAACGCAAGGGCTGGCGGAAGGCCGACGGCAAGCCTGTCCTGAACGTGGAGATCCTGCGGGAGATCGACCAGGCATTGAGCGGGCGCAAGTACCGGTTTGAGTGGGTCCGCGGCCATGCGGGACATGATTTGAACGAGGCTGCCGACGATCGCGCGCGGGCTGCGGCCACTGCCTACCAGCAGGGCATCGCGGTGCGGTCAGGGCCGGGTTTTGTCCGCGGGGACAGTGCCCCCTCGGCTGCCGCTGCCAAGGCGCCGGAGCGGAAGGAAACGTTCACGATGGCGGGAAGCCGCAGCCAGCCGGACCTCTTCACCGAGCCGGACCTTTTCAGCGAACTGGACATGGACCCCTTCGCGGCTCCGGCAGGGCCGGAAGCAGCTCCCGAGGCAGTGGTTGAGGCGCTGGAACGGGAGCTGCTGAGCCCGGAGACCCGGGCCGACCTTGGCCGGACGGGTGTCCTGCTGCACCCGGAGTTTACTGAAATCGGCAGCTCGGGGCGGCTCTGGACGCGGGACTCAATGATGATGGCACTTGAGGAGAACCCGGGCGCGGCAGTTGAACTGGAAATCATCGGGGCGGACCGGGTGGGGCCTGAAGCAGTGCTGCTGACCTACCGCAGCAAAGATCGGACGGGATCCGCGCTCCGCAGTTCGCTCTGGGTGCTCGACGGCACCCGGTGGCGCCTGCGCTTCCACCAGGGAACGCCGGAGGCCTAGGCTGCTCAGCCGCTGAACCGCTGCGTATTGCCCTGTTCCGCCTGGGCGTACGTGGCGGCTGCCGAGGCGAGGGCCATGTTGATGGAAGCGAGGGAGGCCTCCACTTTTCCCTGGGTGAGGGTCCACTCCGTGATGAGCCCCTGGAAGTTGGTGGCCGCCGATCCGCGCCACGTGCCCTGCAGCTCGTCGAGACCCCTCTTCATGGCCTGGACGTCCGCGCTGATGCGGTCAACGGTGGCCTTGACGTTGGCTGATTTGAGCTGGAGCAGTTCGGTATCAACTGAGATGATGCTCATGGTTATTGCCCTTCGACGCTGTTCGCAGCTTGTTCAAAGCTTGCGGGGCGGCCTGCCTGTTCAAGCCGCTACGTCGAGCCTAGGAACCGGTCCGAAACCCGCGCCACGGCCGGCTTCTATATGTGGACAACTTCGCCGCCGTCGCCGTCGTGCTTATTGACCGCAAAGTCTGCCCTCTCATCCTGAAACGGAAGGCTGACCACCATGGTGGCGCCGCCGCCGTCGGTGGAGAGCACCCGGACAGAGCCCGAGTGCGATGCCACGATGGCAGCCACGATGGCAAGGCCAAGGCCGCTGCCGCCCGTTTCGCGGGTCCGCGACGTGTCCGCCCGGTAAAAGCGCTCAAAGATCCTGGCCGCCTCGTCCTCCGGGATCCCTGCACCGTGATCCCGTACTTCGATGACGGAGGATCGTTGGCCGGCATCCCCGGTCCGCACTCCGACGGCTATCTCGATGGGTGTCCCTGCGGCGGTGTAGCGGAGGGCATTGCCCATCAGGTTGCCCACCACCTGGCGCAGCTTTGCCTCATCGCCCAGCACCGGGGCCGGAGACGGCGACCCGCCGTTGAGTCCTGTCAGCGAAATCTGCCGGTCCCGGTCACTGGCCTGGGTGTCCACCACGGCGTCATTGGCGAGGAGCAGGAGATCCACGGGTTTCTGCTGCAGCGGGCGCTGCTCATCCAGCCGGGCGAGGAGCAGGAGGTCCTCCACCATGGAGCCCATCCGTTTGGCCTCGCTCTCAATCCGTCCCATGGCCGTGGCCACGTCCTCTTCCTTGGTCAGCGCACCCTGGCGGTACAGCTCGGAGAAGCCCCGGATCGTCACAAGGGGAGTGCGCAGCTCGTGGGAGGCGTCGGCGGCAAAGCGTCGCATCCGCTCTTCGGAGGCCATCCGGGCCGCGAAGGCTGACTCGATGTGGCTGAGCATTGCATTGAGCGATCCGCCGAGCCGGCCCACTTCCGTGGCAGGGTTCTCAACATCGACGCGGCGCGAAAGGTCACCGGCGGCGATGGCCGCCGCGGTCTTCTCCACGCGCGCCAACGGCCGGAAGGACCTGGACACCGTCCAGGTGGCGATGAAGAAGGCCAGCACAAGGGTGAGGAAACCCACGCCGATGACCACCAGCGATGCGTGTTCCACGACGGAGTCCACAGGGGCCAGCGGCAGGCCGATGATGACGACGGCATTGCGCTGGTTGCCGTCCAGTACGTTCAGCGCCACGACGCGCCAGTTGCGCCCGTCGGTACCCCGGACCTGGAAGGGGGCCAGGTCGAGCCTGTTGGCTTCTGCCGGTGACAGGCTGTCGATGTCCGGGTGGGAGTCCTTGCTGCCGCCGAACGGGAACGCCTCCTGGTCCGGACGCAGGAGCATGAGTGAATAATCCGTCGGGATGTTCGGATTCTGCTGCAGCAGCTGGCTGAAGGACTGCTGCTGCTTGACGGAATTGACGGCGACTTTGAGCTTGTCGTCAACCTGCCCCTGGAGATAGCTGTGCAGGAGTGTCAGGGTGCCGGAACCGGTCACGGCGAGTGCCACCAGCATCAATGCCATCATGATGGCCACGAGCTGGGAACGCAGTGAGGCCGACTTCCAACGCTGCAGCAAGGTCAGCGCTTCTCGGCTGTCCGGAGTACGTAGCCCACCCCGCGCTTGGTCTGGATCAGTGCCGGGGCATCGGGGTCGATGTCCACCTTGCGCCGCAGGTAGGAGATGTAGGACTCCACGATGGACGCGTCGCCGTTGAAGTCGTATTCCCAGACGTGGTCCAGGATCTGGGCCTTGGAGAGGACCCGGTTCGGGTTGAGCATCAGGTAGCGCAGGAGCTTGAACTCGGTGGGGGAGAGCTCAATGACGGTGCCCCCGCGGCGCACTTCATGCGCGTCGTCGTCGAGTTCGAGGTCGTCCACCCGGATCACGGCGTCGTCGTCAAGGAGGGGCTGGGTGCGCCGCAGCACGGCGCGGATCCGGGCCACCACCTCGTCCAGGCTGAAAGGCTTGGTGACATAGTCGTCTCCGCCGACGGTGAGCCCGGTGACCTTGTCCTCGGTGTCGTCCTTGGCCGTAAGGAACAGGACGGGGAAGTGCTTGCCGGAGGCGCGCAGGCGGCGGGTCACCGTGAAACCATCCATGTCCGGAAGCATGACGTCGAGGACGGCAAGGTCCGGGGAATGCAGCTCCGCGGCAGCGAGGGCGTCGCGTCCGTTGCCGGCCGAGACCACCTCGAAGCCTGCGAACCTCAACGAGGTGGAGAGCAGCTCGCGGATGTTCGGTTCATCATCGACGACCAGCAGCTTGGCTTCGGGACCGTTCTTTTTCATACCTCCCATGATGCTCCCAGAATCTGGGAGTTTTCTGAATGAAAGATGAGTGTCCCATGGATGGACCCGGCACTTTTCCCGGGCAATGCCTAAGCCTGGACCAGCTGGCCGCGACGGAACGACGCGCGGGGAACCCTTTCCGCGGATAATTCGTTCGTGCCGCGAAGGGTTTCCCCGGCTACCGGCCAGTACTAGAGTTGGGCCACTGGATCCAGAGGATTCGGCACAAATCGTTCATGCGGCACCCAATGAAGGGGATCTATCACCATGACGGAAATACAGGCGCCTGAGACCACCGGCACATCCGACCGAAGCATCCGCGACTGGGCGGACCTGGCAGAGGAAATGTGGTCCTACCTGACAGGCAAGGGCGCTGCAATCAATTACAACTTCATCGACATGACAGTCGAGGTTCCGCGGGACATCGGCCCGGACGCACCGCGGGCCACCTGGAAGCTTAATGGCAGCCTTCGGGTGACCACCAGTGACAACGACGCCTCGGGGTCAGACGAGAGCCGGAGCTGAACCCGTCGTGAACGGATTCCGCCTCGACATGGATCTGGACTTCTCATTTACCGATGAGTCCGGAGCGTTAACGCGGGGAACGGCCACGGCCGGCGGCAGCGAAATACGCTTCGCCGTGGACGGCCTGGAACCGTTCAATTCCAGCGGGATGCCGTCGCTGGAGGACATCCGTCCGCTGGCGAAAACCCTCGCGGACCGGGGGCTGACCGTTGTCGTTGACGGTCCCGAGGGCCACATCGTGAGCCTCGGCGCCGTCACGAGCCCGGCATCGCAGCGGCTCATCACTCGATCTCCCCACATCAAACTGGGAAAGCTCGGTGCGTTGGCGCCGCTTCTGAGGCGCGGACGGCGCTCCGCGCGGGGATTCTCATTGCTGCCTCCGCAGACTCCGCTGCCATTGATGCCGACAGTCAGGCGGAGCATCGTCCGTCGCGTCACCACAACCCACCACACCCGGGGGAGCGGCAGGCCACGGCTGATCTTCGTACAGGACTCGGCCAGCTGGAACGGCCAGGTTCCACGTGAATTCACCTTGAGTACGGAGATCGTCAGGATCGGCAGTGACGCATCCTCGGACGTCCAGCTTGCCGGGCTGGAGGGGCTCCACGCTGAAATAGTCCACAACGCTGACGACGAGTACGTCCTGGTGCCGCATGGGAAAGTCACCGGAAGCGTCGCGTCTACAGGAGAATCCGTCCTCAGAACCGGCGCCCGGATCCAGATGGGACAGTGGTGCCTGGCCTACTTCCGGGAAGAATTCGCAGATCACGGGCGTCCTTTCGGCGGACGCAGCGGCGGCGAACTCGCCTACCAGGCTCCACAGTTTGACCCGCGGACGGGAACTACTGAACGGGACGGATCGCGGGGGATCAGCTGACGGAGCATCGCTGCCAACCGCTCACGTCGCCGTGGGATTCCGTCCGACGTCCTTGGCATCCATGATCCGGTAGGCGTACCCCTGTTCGGCCAGGAACCGCTGGCGCTTCGCCGCGAAGTCCTGATCGAGCGTGTCCCGGGCCACCAGTGAATAGAACCGCGCGGCGCGGCCGTCCTGCTTGGGGCGCAGCAGGCGGCCCAGCCGTTGCGCCTCCTCCTGCCGGGAACCAAACGAACCGGACACCTGGATGGCCACCGACGCTTCCGGAAGATCAATGGAGAAGTTCGCCACCTTGGAAACCACCAGGGTCTGCACCTCGCCCGCCCGGAACGCCTCGAACAGCCTCTGGCGTTCCTTGACGGACGTGTCACCCTTGATCACCGGGGCCTGGAGCCGTTCACCCAGTTCGTCGAGCTGGTCAATGTACTGGCCGATGACCAGGAGTTGCTCACCCCGGTGCTGTTCCACCAGTTGTTCCACCACCGCTGTCTTTGTTTCGGAGGTGGCGCACAGCCGGTATTTGTCCGCGTCCTCCGCCATGGCGTAGGCAACGCGTTCGTCGTGCGGAAGGTCCACCCTGACCTCCACGCAGTCCGCCGGCGCAATGTAGCCCTGGGCCTCGATGTCCTTCCAAGGGGCGTCGTACCGCTTCGGGCCGATCAGGCTGAAGACTTCGCCTTCGCGGCCGTCCTCCCGCACCAGGGTGGCTGTCAGCCCGAGCCGCCGCCGTGCCTGCAGGTCTGCCGTCATCCGGAAGATCGGCGCCGGCAGCAGGTGGACTTCGTCGTAGATGATCAGGCCCCAGTCGTGGCCGTCCACCAGCTCCAGATGGGGGTACAGCCCGCCGCGTTTGGTGGTCAGCACCTGGTACGTCGCAATGGTGACCGGGCGGACTTCCTTCACCGAGCCGGAGTACTCGCCGATGTCGTCTGCCGTCAGCGAGGTCCGCTTGACCAGCTCGTCCTTCCACTGCCGGGCGGACACGGTGTTGGTCACCAGGATCAGCGTTGTGGTGGAGCTCGTGGCCATGGCCGCCGCGCCCACCAGCGTTTTGCCTGCACCGCAGGGAAGTACGACGACGCCGCTGCCGCCGGCCCAGAAGTTCTCCGTGGCCAGTTTCTGGTAAGGCCGCAGCTTCCAGCCGGATTCGTCGAGCATGATGGGATGCGGCGTCCCGTCCACGTAGCCGGCAAGGTCTTCGGCCGGCCAGCCGATCTTAAGGAGCAGCTGCTTCAGTTGGCCCCGCTGTGAGGAATGGACCACCACGGTCTCGCCGTCGATGCGCGGCCCCAGCAGCGGCTGGATTTTCTTGGCACGGGAGACTTCCTCGAGGACGGGGTAGTCACTGGTCCGCATCACCAGTCCGTGCTGCGGGTCCTTTTCCAGCCGCAGCCTGCCGTACCGCGACATCGTTTCTTCGATGTCGATCAGCAGGGAATGCGGTACCGGGAAGCGCGAATACTTCAGCAGGGTGTCGAGAACCCGTTCCGCATCCAGCCCGGCGGCGCGGGCGTTCCAGAGTCCCAGCGGAGTGAGCCGGTAGCTGTGCACGTGTTCCGGCGCGCGCTCAAGTTCGGCGAAGGCGGCGATGGCGTGCCTGGCTTCCGTTGCCTGTTCATGGTCCACCTCGAGCAGGATTGTTTTGTCGCTCTGGACGATCAGGGGGCCGTCGCTCACGGTGCCAAAGCCCTGATGCCGCGGATACCTGGGGTGCTGTTCACTGCTGGAATTCCTCTTCCGCCTCAATGTCGATGATCCGGTGGATGGAGAGCACGCGTTCGGTTTCGCGGGCGGGGTCGAAGACCCTGACCCGTCCGCCGTTCACAGAAACCGGAACAACCGTTTCCCTGCTGGAATTCCCCTGGCTGTCCACAACGTTCATCACCACAGCCTGTCGGAGCCGGATGGCCTTTTGCAGGGTCTCGAGCCCCAGCTGTGTTGCTTCCTCTCCGGCGGCTCCCGACGGCGGGCGGTGGCCGCCGTTGGCGTGCGCGCCGTGGGTGTCCGCATGGCTGCGTAGAATGGCCAGCTGCGCGTCGACGTCGGCCTCCGCCGGCGCAGTCCGCGGCGCACTGTACACGGGGCGTCCGCTTCCCGGAACGGCCGTTGTCCGGCGCAGCCGGATGAGTGCTGACTCAGGCTCCTCGACCGCCGGTGACAAACCCAGTGCCCGCAGGACCTGCGCGGTTTCCTTGGTGCCCGCGCGGGAGATGAGGACGGTGGGAGCGATGCGGACCAGCCCCAGCGCTGATGCACTGGATTCCTTGACCAGTTCCAGCAGGGCATCTTCGTCATCGCTCTGGATGAAGCTGGAGGCCACGCCCACCCGCAGCCTGCCGTGCCGCGCCGCGGTGTCCTCCACGAGGTATTCGAGCGGCTGCGGCACAGCCGTGGCCGAGTGCTCGCGCAGGAAACCCAGCACGCTGGCGGCATCGTGGCCGGCGTCGAGGGCACGACGGACCGATGCCACTGAGAAGCGGTAGATAGTGGCGGGGCCCTGGCCTTCGGCGTCGGCCATCATGAGGAGTTTTTCACTCAGCTCGGGCGCCAGGTAGCCGGGCGCCACGGCGGTGAGATCGGCCTGAAGCAACACGTGGTTGACGGCAGCCGGCAGATGTTCTCCGAGGATGTCCAGCGCCTCATCAGGCCGCTCCGCGGCAATGGCCGAACCCAGCTGGCTGAGCGCGCCAGAACCGATGAGGCCGAGCATTTCCGCTTCGGCAAGGACCCCCCGGATCAGCGAACTGAAGCGCCTGGCCATCCGGGGCTGGGCCCATTCAGCCCGTTGAAGCACTGCCGCAGCGTCCAGCACCGGCGCCTTGCCGTCCGCCTCTTCGGCCTCGAGGGTCAGTTCGTTGAGGATCTCCAGGATCCGCTTCCGTACCACTGGTGCGTCCGGCCGCTGGGCTTCGGCGGAGAGGGCGTTGATGGTGGTGCCGGCAGCTGCACGGTGCGGGGCCGGCCCCGCACCGGGACCCGTGACGGGCAGGCCCACCAGTGACGGCGCGCGTTCACTGGCTAGCCACGCATTCACGAGCCAGAGCCACTGTTCCTGGCGCGGCAGCGTCACCCACTCCAGCTGATCCGGCTGGACCCAGGCGGAGCTGTCAACGTCCAGCCGGATCAGGCCGGCCAGGGCGCAGAGCTCGACCAGCAGGCTGGCGCGGTTCAGTTCGATTCGGAGCGAGTCGGCAAGCCGCTTCATCTCGCGGACTCCGACGCCGCCGCTGCGCAATGTGACTAGCGGCTGCTCGCGCACGCTGTAGAGGAGTTCACCTGTCAGGCGGAGGGTTTCGGCGATGGCGCCCAGGGCGGCATTGCGCCGCAGCGCCGCCGTGGTCTGGCCAAGCCTGGGCACCGGGGGAGTCGTGGTGAAGTCCTCGATGACTGCGCCGCCGCGGAGGGCGATCCCCACACTGTGGGGCAGTTCCACATGTGCGGCGTCCAGCGGGACCAGCAGGCCCCTGGCCAGGAGCCAGTCAACAGGGCCGACGTCGGAACCTTCGCTGAGGACCGACGCCCGCCGCTGCGCCTGCGGAACCGCCCCCATGGCCCAGTTCCCGAAGCGTGCCAGGAGCGCCGTGGTGCGTTCGGGTGCGGTGGCGAGGATCTGCTGCAGGGCCTCCGGAGTGGCCGTCCAGTGTTGCAGCGACAAGGCCGCGTCCATGGGTGTGGCGGCGGGATGGATGCTGGCTCCGCTGTGGTGCAGCTCGCCCACCAGTTGCACCACGCGCTGGGCGAACGCCGGCTGCAGCCGGACCAGTTCCGTGTAGCTCCGGCCCAGTCCTGCCGGGTAGATTCCCACAACGTCACGCAGGCTGCCCACGGGAAGGTAGAACCGCTGGCGGGGGCCGGACGGCAGCGCGGCACCATGCGGGGGCTCGGCACGGTGCACGAGGGCCAGCTCTTCCAGGGAGTGCAGGATCCGTTCGACGGCGGACAGGGAAGCGCCGCGGATCAGCTTCTTCAGTCCCGCAGCCGAAGCGGAGTGGGCTGTGTCCGTGTTAGTGCAGAGGTAGAGGGTCTCCAGCACCTGCATCTGTGGCCGGTTCAGCCGCTCCAGTGCCCGTTGCACGCTGACCCTCGCGCTGGCTCGGGCGGCGAGGGCCGCAAAGTCCGGAACGTGGGGTGAGACAAGGTCCGGCCGCGCGGAGAACAGGGCCCGCAACGAGTCGTCGCTGCGTTCCTCCAGTTCCTTGCTGAGCGCGCGAATAAGGGACATCAGTCCAACGTTACCGCCCGCCGGACTTTCCTGCCCGGCGTCGGGCCGCGACGCCGTCGATCACCAGGAAGATCATCAGCAGGAATGCCAGCGGCAGGCCGTACAGGGCGAGGGACGTCACCCACACCGGGGCCGCGCCGCCGGCAAAGGCTATGGCCATGACGGTGCCCACGGCAACCAGCGAAAGGACAGCAGTGACCGCCGCAACCATCATCAGTGGCCGCCGGTAGCGCGAGGGTGTCATGGAAGTAACGCTAACAGCCCGGCTGTGCCCGTGCCGCAAAGCAGGAATCCGGGTCCCGGCAGGATAACCTTGAAGATACAGACCAACATGGTCCAGGCAGTCATACCCTGAACCCGCATATCAATGCGGATGCGGTGGCCGCCGGCCGTGTCTCAGGAAGTCCAGAACGAAGAAGGTTGATTACGTGCCTACCGGCAAGGTCAAGTGGTATGACAAGGAAAAAGGCTTCGGATTCCTCGCAGGTGAGGACGGTCAGGAAGTGTTCCTGCCCAAGTCCGCCCTGCCTGAGGGCGTAACGGAGCTCAAGGCCGGCACCCGGGTGGAGTTTGGCGTGGCTGACGGCCGGAAGGGAGCCCAGGCCCTCGGCCTGCGCGTACTGGACAAGACACCGTCCATTGCCAAGGCGAAGCGGCCCAGCGCCAAGGACCTGGCACCCCTCGTCCAGGACCTGGTGACCGTGCTGGACAACCTGTCCGGAACGCTGTCCGCCGGCAAGTACCCGGAAGGCAACAAGGCCAAGGCGATCGCCGCTGCCCTCCGTAAGGTTGCCGACGAGCTGGACGCCTAGGCATCCGCATGACTTCCCAACCTGACCAGGGCGTACCCAAACCGGCTTCAAAGCCGCGTGCCGGCGTGCCTGTGTGGCGAACCGGCAAACCGGACGCAGTGCTCGCTGCGGCCGTGGACCTTGCCCGGGAGGCAATTGAGGGCATCGCCCCGGCCGAACAGATCGGACAGCATCTGGCCGCGAAGAGCGAGGGGGACCGTGTTGTCACGCACCTCTTTGAGTCCAGGCTGGCCGGTTACCAGGGATGGCAATGGTACGCGGTGATGACGCGTAACTCCCGTTCCAAGGTCATCACGGTAAACGAGCTCGGCCTGCTGCCCTCCGCGGATTCCATCCTTGCGCCCGAGTGGGTGCCGTGGGCTGAACGGGTGCGCCCCGAGGACGCCCAGGAAAACGAAGCTGACGGCGACGCACATGCTGCGGACGCCGACGTCGCGGACGCCGCCCTGGCGGCCTTCGAAGACGACGTTGCCGTTTCGGACGACGGCGCCGCCGCTTCCGATGACGATGACGTTTCCGACGACGCCGACGCCCCGGAGGATGAGGAACACCCCGACTCCAGCCGCGAGGCTGACTAGCCAGTTGGAACCATGCGGGACTAGGCACCACGGAGGCCGGAGATGATGTCCACCTTCAAGTCCCTGCAAATCCTCAACTACCGCCTCTGGTTCGTTGGCGCCCTGATCTCCAACATCGGGACCTGGATGCAGCGCACCGCCCAGGACTGGCTGGTCTTTGACCACCTGACAGACCACGACGCCGGGGCAATGGGCATCACCATGGCCCTGCAGCTGGGTCCGCAGCTGTTCCTGGCACCCGTGGCCGGACTACTGGCGGACCGCTTCAACCGCCGGCACCTCCTGCTGATGACCCAGTCCACCATGGCGCTGCTGAGCACCGGCCTCGGTCTCCTGGTGGTTTCGGGCGCCGGTCAGCTCTGGCATGTCTACGCCTTTGCCCTGTTGCTGGGCCTTGTTTCCGCCCTTGACGCCCCCGTCCGGCAAACCTTCGTCTCGGAGCTGGTGCGGGACGACTACCTGCCGAATGCGGTGGCGCTCAACAGTGCCTCCTTCAACGTAGCCAGGATGATCGGTCCCGCTGTGGCCGGCGTGCTGACGGTGGCGGTCGGTCCGGGGTGGGTGTTCCTGATCAACACCTTCACATTCCTGGCGCTCCTGTTCAGCCTCTGGAAGATCCCTGTTTCGTCCCTGCGCGTCCTTCCCCGCGCGGCTCCGGGCAAGGGGCGGATCCGTGAGGGACTGCGTTATGTGCGCTTCCGCCCGGACATCGTGGTGGTGCTCGTGGCCGTCTTCATTGTGGGCACCCTCGGGCTGAACTTCGTCCTCTTCATAGCAGCCATGGTGGGCACGGAATTCGGGCTGGATGCCAGCGCCTTCGGGTTGATGAACTCCATCATGGCCATCGGCTCCGTAGCCGGGGCGCTGCTGTCCGCCGGGCGGAGCAAGCCCCGGCTTCGGATCATCTTCGGGGCAGCCGGCGCGTTCGGCGTCACGTCCGGGCTGGCGGCTTTGGCGCCGAACTACTTCTGGTTCGGGGTGGCGTTGGTGCCCGTGGGGCTTTTTGCCATCACGATGATGACCAGCGCCAACGGCTACGTACAGACCACCACCGACCCGGTGATGCGGGGCAGGGTGATGGCCCTGTACATGGCCATCTTCATGGGCGGAACACCGATCGGCGCCCCGCTGGTGGGGTGGGTGGCCAATGTCGCCGGGCCCCGCTGGTCCATGTCCGTGGCAGCCGCGTCGGGGCTGCTGGCCGCGCTGATCGGCATCGTGTGGATCATCCGTGCCCGGCAGCTGAGGCTGGCATTCAACCGCCGTGCCCGGGGCCTGCGCTATTTCCTCGTGGTAACCGGTGGTTCCAACCACCCGGGCAACGCTGCAGGAAGCGCCGGGGGCACAGCCGAAGGAAAGAAACCGAAAGAAGAAGGCGCCGTCCGGGACCAAAGCCCGGACGACGCCGTCGAACGCTAGCGCGTCAGCGCCAGATTCTCTACTTCTGCAGTTCGCCCACCACATAGTCGATGCTGGACAGGAGAGCGGACACGTCGTCCGGATCGATCGCCACGAAAGTGGCGATGCGCAGCTGGTTGCGTCCCAGCTTGCGGTACGGCTCAGTGTCCACGATCCCGTTGGCGCGGAGGACCTTCGCGATGGCCGCTGCGTCAATCGAGTCGTCGAAGTCGATGGTCGCGATCACGTTGGAACGGTCTTCGGCCTTGGCAACAAACGGGGTGGCGTATTCGGACGCCTCTGCCCAGGAGTAGATGCGTCCGGCCGAATCGGCGGTGCGGGCAGCGGCAAAATCGAGGCCGCCGCTGGCGTTCAGCCACTGGACCTGCGCGTCCAGGGTCACCAGCGTGGCCAGTGCCGGGGTGTTGTAGGTCTGGTTGAGCCGGGAATTGTCGATGGCAGTCTGCAGGTCCAGGAAATCGGGGATCCACCGGCCGCTGGCCTTGATCCGCGCGGCACGCTCCAAGGCGGCGGGGGAGAAGAGGCCCAGCCACAGGCCGCCGTCGGAAGCGAAGTTCTTCTGCGGGGCAAAGTAGTACACGTCAGCTTCGGACACGTCGACGTCGAGGCCGCCGGCGGCCGAAGTGGCATCCACCAGCACCAGCGAGCCTTCATCCGCCCCGGCAACCCGTTTCACCGGAGCAGCTACGCCCGTGGACGTCTCATTCTGCGGCCAGGCGTAGACGTCAACGCCCGCTTCCGCCACGGCGTCGGGTCGGGTCCCCGGCTCTGCCTTGATGATCGAGGACGCGTCCAGGAACGGAGCCTTGTTGGTGGCAGAGGCGAACTTGGAGCCGAACTCGCCGAAGGAGAGGTGCTGGGCCTTGCTGTCCACGAGTCCGAACGCCGCAATGTCCCAGAACGCGGTGGAACCGCCCACGCCGAGGATGACTTCGTAGCCTTCCGGGGCGCGGAAGAATTCGCTGAGGCCGTTGCGGACGGAGCCCACAAGATTCTTGACGGGTGCCTGGCGGTGCGAAGTTCCCAGAAGCGTGGCAGATGCGGCAGACAATGCTTCTATCTGTTCGGGACGGACCTTTGAAGGCCCGGCGCCGAACCGCCCGTCCTTGGGCAGGAGGTTGGCGGGGATAGTGATGCTGGTGTCGCTCACATTGGCTCCAATTTTTCGGCGTGGACGCGGAGGGCCCGGCAGTGCACGGAGTACTGCAGGTGGAATCCCCTATATTCTGCCTGACGCGCCTGCGGGGGAAGGAACGGCATCCGTCATAGTCCAGTCACTGAGACATGGTCCGGTCCCGGAGGCGCAGCTCACCGACGGGGCAGTTCACCGGGGCGGCTGTTCGGTGCGGGAGCCGGAAGATTATCCGGAGTAATTCAAAATAGGTTAAGCTTGTCCCTGACGCAAGGACTGTGCTCGAGGAGCTGAGCTGGATGACGGATCTGATCGACACCACGGAGATGTATCTTCGGACAATCTTGGAGCTTGAGGAAGAGAACATCGTTGCTCTCCGCGCCCGGATTGCCGAACGGCTGCGCCACTCCGGCCCCACTGTTTCGCAAACCATCGGCCGGATGGAGCGTGACGGCCTGGTGGTTGTTTCGGGCGACCGCCACCTTGAGCTCACCGAAACGGGCCGGAAACGGGCCACTGAAGTCATGCGCAAACACCGCCTCGCGGAGCGGCTCCTTGCCGACGTGATCGGCCTCGACTGGGCGTACGTCCACGACGAAGCATGCCGGTGGGAACACGTCATGAGCGAACGCGTCGAGCGGCGCATCTTCGAACTCCTGGACCACCCCACGGTTTCCCCCTACGGCAATCCCATTCCCGGGTTGGCTGCTCTCGGCGGCCAGCCGTCGCCCGCGTTCACTGACGGCGTGGTGAACCTCCTGGATGCCATGGTCGGGTATGGGGCTGACTCGCGCGTTATCGTGAGCAGGCTGGCCGAACCGATCCAGGTTGAACCCGAACTACTGGTGCAGCTCGATGAGGGCGGCATCAGGCCGGGGGCGTCCCTCGCCCTGGAACGCGTGGGGGAGTACATCTCGGTACGGGTACCGGAGATCGAGGGGGCCCTTGAGTTGCCGCCCGAAGTCGCGGCCCACGTATTTGTTACGGTGAGCTGACCGCCCACCTCGTAGGACCACCTACAACTGCCTGAGACGCAGATAACGAAATTATTACCGCGCTGGTTAATCGCCTATAGTTGACGACTAGCGCCGATACTAAAGCGTTACCTGATCCGTAGCCGAGCTCTGCCAGCGGATCAGCGTACGAATTACCTCCTGGCAGAGGCGGGGGAACCACAACCGGCCGTTGAAAAACGGCCTTGGGGTGAAGTCCGTCAGCGGCAAGCCATCTCCGACGAAGGATTCCTTAGGGGACACCCCTGTGTCGGATGCCTTGCAGTGGCGGGCCGGGTCTTTGATCTCTCTGACCCGAATCCGACAGCTAACTTCGCAGGCTATCCAGAGAGGATAATTCTTGACCACGCAGACCGTCAGGGGCCGCCGCAGGGCGACCGGTCCCGCTTCGGAGTACCCAGTGGCCGAAGCCGTCATGACGGTCAGGCCGCGCGATGCACACCGTGATGCGCGCCGGCGCCGCAGCCTGTTCAGCCAGGTAACGGAGTTCGCTTCGGCGAGCGGTGTGGGCCAGAAGGCAGGCATTGCGCTCGCCGCCACCGGACTGGTCCTCACTGTGACCGTCCCGTCCACCGGCCCCGCGATGTCCACGGCTGACGCCGGAAACGCTGCCGCCACCGCATCGGTCGCGCCGCAGCCGGAAGTTTCCGCTGCTGCAGGTGCCAAAATCGACTTCAACCGGACCTACGTTGCCACCAAGGGCGATCCCGACGGCAAGCTCAAGCAGCTCCTGAGCGCGCAGTCAGCGGGAACCATCACCCGTGCGGCCTCCGCCGGCAGCCTCGGAGCTCCGCTGGAACAAATGGTTTCGGCCTCGCCCTTCGGCTTCCGGGTCAGCCCCATCACGGGCGGTTCCGGCGAGTTCCACCGCGGCCAGGACTTTGCCGCCCAGTGCGGCACGAGCGTCCTCGCCGCAGCCAGCGGAACGGTGACCTTCTCGGGCTGGCACCCCTACGGCGGCGGAAACCGCGTGGTGATTGACCATGGCAACGGCCTGGAAACCACGTACAACCACCTGTCGTCCTCCAGCGTCCAGGTGGGGCAGAAGGTGGCCCGTGGCGACCTCGTAGCGCTCAGCGGGACCACCGGCGCCTCCACCGGCTGCCACCTCCATTTTGAAGTCATGGTCAACGGCGAAGTCGTTGACCCCACCGGCTGGCTCTGATCCAAACGAACCGGCTGGCTCTGATCCAAACGATGGGCCGCTCTCGCATTGCTGTGACATGCCGTGACCTGAATGTGACATTCGTTCTGAATTCCTGTACCGTTTAGAGCACGCCAACTTTTCCGAAGTTGGCGCTCTTGAGTGGATTGCCTAACTCTGCCACCGCTCAAGGTCCGTTCGCATGACATCGTCTGGCAGAGGCGGGGGAACCAATTTTGGTCTTCGCAAGAAGACCTTGGGGTTAAGTCGCAAAGCTTCCCAGGAAGCCGAGCGGCCGGGTGACTCCCATCCGAATCCGACAGCTCACCTCGTAGGCATTGGGAGAGGCTACCTTCGTGTCTACACGTCACAATTCTGCGCGCCACCGTGCGCAAACGGTTCGTACGAACCCGTTGAACTCCGTGTCCCGGGCTGTTACTGCCAACGCCGGAACCGTAGGTCGCCAGGCGGCTGTCATTGCAGCCGCGTCCGGATTGATCCTCAGCGTTGGAATGCCGGCGAACGCCGCCGATACCAACCTGGGCGTTTCCGCTTCCACGGAGTCCGGCTCACAGTCGGCCCAGCTGACCGTTACCGCGGAACCGACAGCGACTGTTACCTTCGAGCGTCCGGCAGTGACCACGAAGGCAGCGCCCAAGGTTGAAACCGTCCGGGCACAGTCCACCGGTACAGATGCCAGCGAGACCTCCACTGAAGCCGGCGCAGAAGCCAAGGCAGGCAAGCTTGCCGACGCCGCTTCCTCTGCAGCAGCATCGGGCCTCGCTGCCATCGCCTACACCGGCATCGGCAGTGCCTACGTCTGGGGCGGCACCACTCCCAGCGGCTGGGACTGCTCAGGCTTCACCCAGTGGGTGTACGCCCAGGCCGGCATCAGCATCCCCCGCACCAACGCATGGAACGCCATGACGCCCACCGCCACCCCGGCGCCGGGCGATCTTGTCATGCAAAATGGCGGCGCGCACGTTGGCATCTACGTCGGCAACGGCATGATGATCAGCGCGCTGAACCCGTCGCAGGGCACCATCCTGCACGCTGTGTCCGCCACGGGCACATCCGCGTTCTACACCATGCGCTAATCACGCCGCGCTAAAACACGCGCTTCCCCTAGTGAAGCGCGCGTCCTTCGCTAAAAACCCTGTTCGGGCCGTTCCGGCTTACCCCCAAGATGCCGGAGCGTCCAAAAGCCGCGGTCTGCCATGCAGTCTGAGGAAAACGAAAGAGAGAAATTAATGACTACTCGTGCCATCGCACGGCACCGCGCTGCGGTTACCAAAACCAACTCGCTTGCTGTCATTGCCAAAGCTGTCGGCGAGAACGCCGGCGGCATGGGCCGTCAGGCTGCGGTTATCGCTGCTGCCTCCGGTCTGGTCCTGACGAGCGGTATCGCAGCCAACGCTGCCGACACCAACGTTCAGCGCGAAGCAACCTCTGCTTCCACCCTGGAAGTCCAGTCTTCCGCTCCGGCCAACATCTCGGCCGCATCCAGCATCGCCATCTCCTTCGAGAAGCCCGCTGTTTCCACCTCCCCGGCTCCGGTCGTTGAGGAGCCCAAGCCGGTTGTTGAGGTTCAGGAAGCTGCTCCCGAGGCCGCTCCGGCCGCGACTGTTGAAGCCACTGTCTCCGCTCCGGCCGCCCCGGCAGCCCCCGCCGCGCCGGCTGCTCCCGCCGCTGCCAGCGGAAACGGCGCTTCGATCGCAGCTGCTGCTTACGCCCAGCTCGGCGTTGCCCAGGACTGCACCGCCCTCGCCACCAACTCGCTTGCAGCCGTGGGCATCAACTACCACGGCTGGCCGGCAGGTTACCTCTCCCTCGGCCGCACCGTCAGTGCAGCCGAGGCGCAGCCGGGCGACCTCGCCTACTACCAGAACGGCGGCATGGGCTTGGCTCACATCGCTGTCTACGTCGGCAACGGCCAGGCCGTGCACGGTGGCTGGAACGGTGGAACCACCTCCCTGTTCAGCGTCAACGTCGGCTCCGGCCCGGTCTTCATCCGCGTCGGCGGCTAAAGCCTCCGGCTCACCTCTCCCAGAAGAACCCCTGCCCCTCGGGCAGGGGTTCTTTTGCGTTTCCGGCAGGTGAATTTTTACCGACACGGGCTGTATGGTAAAGGTCCGATTCGGTGATCGGCCACTTGAGTGTTTACTCTTGTGTTGTCGATCCATAGCCCGGACAAGCAGAGGGCAGCCGGCCCTCGAGCCCCTGACGGGTGCGGCCGTGAAGAGGTATGTGCATGCGCACTCTCGTTCTTAATGCTGGATATGAACCGCTGGCGGTTGTGACCTTCCGCCGGGCACTGGTTCTTGTGCTGACCGGAAAAGCTAGCGTGGTGGCCGAAGGCGACGATCCTGTCGTCGGGCCGCAGGAGATCCTGGGCCGTCCGTCCGTGATCCTCCTGAACCGCTACATCCGCCCGCGGTACAACACCATCACCGCCGTGAGCCGCCGGGGCGTGCTGCGCCGCGACGGCCACCGCTGCGCCTACTGCGGTAAAGCAGCGCACACCATTGACCACGTCCACCCCAAATCGAGGGGCGGTGCTGACTCGTGGGAAAACCTGGTGGCCGCCTGCCTCAGATGCAACAACGTGAAGGGCGACCACACCCCGGCCGAGATGGGCTGGAAGCTCAGGTTTGTGCCGGCGCCTCCGCACGGCACCATCTGGCAGATCAAGGAGCTGGAAAAGCCCACTCCCGCGTGGGATCCTTTCCTGCTGCCCGAATCCGCCGCCTGAGGCGTCGCTACTGCGCGGGGCCGGCTCCATCGCTAGGCTGGTCCTGTGGAGTTTGATGCCCTCATCCTGGCCGGCGGTCGGTCATCCCGCCTGGGCGGCGTGCCCAAGGCCCAGTTGGTGTACGACGGCGCCACCCTCCTGTCGCGGTCGCTCGCGGCCGCTGCCGGGGCAGGCGCCGCAGTGGTGGTGGGACCTGATTCCGGCGCACTGCCCCCCGCCGTCCTGACGTGCCGTGAGGAGCCTGCATTTGCCGGCCCTGCCGCCGGGATTGCTGCCGGCCTGGCGGCCCTGGACCACGCCCGGGGTCAGCTGAGGGCTGGGATGACGCTGATTCTGGCCTGTGACATGCCCAAAGTGGACCAGGCCGTCGCGGCCCTGCAGACCGCCCTGGCCGAGGAATCCCCGGGACCGGCTGGATCCGAAGGAGTCATGTCCGCTTCGCCGGACGGCCGCCGGCAACCGCTTGCGGGCTTTTATAGCACAGCTGCGCTACAACGGGCCGTGGCGGAAAAGGCCAGGAGCGGAGGCCTTGCGGGAGCATCAGTCTTCGCCCTCCTTGCTAGGCTTGACGTGCGGACTGTAACTGTCCCCGCCGGTGCCACGGATGACGTGGATACTTGGGACGATGCCACCGCGTTAGGGGTGTCCCGCCAGGGGTCATGAGCCGCCGTCAGCATACGCGCCGTCGGTGGACCGTGCGGTGGCACCGCAACTGAATTTTGAGTTTGGAGGCAACAGTGAAGAGCCAGGACGAAACGCTGGAGGACTGGTGCCGGGCGCTGCTGCAAGCCTTCGAGCTGGAGGACGTCGAGGTGGACGTCAATGAAGTACTTGCACTGGCCGGGGTGGCAGCGCACTCCGTTGTGCGCCCGGCGGCGCCGCTGACCACTTTCATCGCCGGCTTTGCAGCGGGCATGGCCACGGGCTCGGGGCAGGCTCCGGACGCGGTCTCCATGCAGGCTGCCCTGGGCGTGGCACGGGCCCTGGCGATGGACTACGCGGCAGTGGATACGGCGGCGGCCTCCCCGACGCCGGCAGTGGAGCCCGAATCAGCAGTATCCGGTCGGGCGACCGACCCTGCACCCGGACCATCCGCCGACACCAGGAACACCGGGGCATGACGGCTGCGCCGCCGGGCGGCGGCGACGCCGTCAGCGACGTCCTTGAAGGCGGAGTCCCCGCCGACGGCCCAGGCTCCGGCGACGCGGCCGCTCCCGAGTCCCGGCCTGCCGAGTCCCACGCTGCCGCAACCCAGCCTGCCGAATCCCCCCAGCCAGGGCATACCCATGCGGCGCACACCTGGCAGGAAGCCCGGCAGGCGTCATTCGACTGCGCAACACCCATCTCGTCGGGGCCGGTGCCGCTCAGGCGTGCGCTGGGCCGGACCCTCGCTGCGGATGTCACGGCGCTCCAGGATATGCCGCACTACGCTTCATCCGCCATGGACGGCTGGGCGGTCAACGGGACGGGCCCGTGGATCCTGGCGGACCCCGGGCACCGACTGGCGCCGCACCAGGCCAGCCCTATTGTGACGGGCGGCCTCATCCCTCCCGGTGCGAAGGCTGTGCTCCGCAGCGAAAGCGGCATGATCACAACGGATGACGAAGGCCTCCCGGTCCTGGCCCTTGGCGGCTCGGCGCGGCCCGGCGAACCGAAGAACGGCCAGCACATCCGGAAGGCCGGGGAGGAAGCAGCCGCCGGAGACGTCCTGGTAAAGAACGGTGCGGTCCTCAATCCGGCACATTTGGCCCTCGCTGCGCTCGCCGGGCACGACGTCCTCCAAGTCCAGGGAAAGCCGGTGGTGAGGATCCTTCTGACCGGCTCCGAGGTGGTCGCCGCAGGCCTTCCCGCGCCCGGCAAGGTGCGCGACACCTTCGGCCCGCAGCTGGGGGCCGTGGTCGAGATGCTCGGCGGAATCTATGCCGGGCAGGAAAAAATTGGCGACAACTACGACGAATGGCTTGCTGCCCTGGAAGACATCGGTCCCGAGGACATCGGACCGCAGGCTGGCCCCGGGCCGGGGCCGGAGGCCGGTTCTGCGATGGTGCAGGGAGCGACGGGGCCGGACGCTGACGACGTGCCTGCCGACGTCGTGATCACCACCGGCGGAACCGGCCGGTCCGGGACCGATCACCTCCGCCGTGCCGTGGCGGAACTGGGCGGCCGCCTGCTGATCGACGGTATCGCCATGCGTCCGGGGCACCCGGCGGTCCTCGCGGAGCTACCGGACGGCCGCTTCATCCTGGGCCTGCCCGGCAATCCGCTCGCCGCAATGATGGCGCTGTGCACGGTGGGGGCGCCGCTCCTGGCCGCACTGGGTCACGGCACCCTCCCGCCGGTCAGCGAAGTGCCGTGCGGAACGATGATCGACGCCGAACCGGGACGGACCCGGCTTATGCCTTTCAGGCTGCTGTACGGCATGGCATCGCCGGCCCGGCACGCCGGACCCGGAATGATGCGCGGCCTTGCGGCTGCCGACGGCGTCCTTGTGGTTCCGCCGCACGGCGTTCAGCTGGGGGAGCCGGTGCCCGCCTTCGCCCTGCCCTGGGGTGCCCCGATCCCGGCGGCGGATCCTGCGGCGGCCAAAGCGAAGGCGGCCGCCCGCAAGGCCCCCCGGAAGTCCGCGGCATCGGACGGCCCGGTGGACTGGAGCGCCCTGCTGGGCTGAAGCGTCCCCGGCTGGTGAACCCGGTCCGGGCTTGCAATGATGGTCGTAACCGCACGTTAAGGAGCGCATCGTGGCCCGCATGACCCAACGCCGCAAAATCCACAAGTTTGTCCTGGACGGCTCACCCCAGTCCCGTGCATTCCCTGTGCGGCACCGGGAAGATGTCCTGGCTGTGGAAGAGCCCCTGGAAATACGGCTGGGCTCCCTCCCGTTTACCGTCACCATGCGGACGCCCGGCGACGATTTTGACCTCGTGGCCGGATTCCTGGTTTCCGAGGGCATCATCTGGGACCCCGACCAGCTCATCTCCCTCCGGTTCTGTGCGGGTGAGGACGAGAACGGCGTACAGACCTTCAACGTGGTGGAAGCGCAACTGCGGCCGGACGTGGTCCTTCCTGAGCGGGGGCGCAACATCTTTACCTCAAGCTCGTGCGGCATCTGCGGTACCGATTCAATCGATGCCGTCCGTAAATCGTCGCATTTCAGCCCGGCGGGGGATCCGCTGACCATGCCGGTTGAGACGCTGTCCGGGCTCCCGGACGAGCTTCGTTCCGCTCAGGCAGTCTTTGACACCACGGGTGGTGTCCACGCGGCGGGGCTCTTCCGGATCACCGACGACGGCGGCGCTGAGCTGCTGTGCCTCCGTGAGGACGTGGGACGCCACAATGCCGTGGACAAGGTAGTGGGCTGGGCCCTGCGCGAACGGCTGCTGCCGCTGGCAGGCACGGTGCTGCAGGTCTCCGGCCGGGCCTCCTTCGAATTGGTCCAGAAGGCGGCGCTCGCCGGTATTCCGGTGCTTGCGGCGGTCAGCGCGCCGTCCAGCCTCGCTGTTGAACTTGCCGACGCCAGCGGCATGACCCTGGCGGGCTTCAGCAGGGGCGCTACCCTCAACGTCTATGCCGGACAGCACCGCATCACGGCTCCCGCACCCGTGGCCGGATAGGGCAAAATGCTTGGCTTATGCGGCCCGGCGCAGTAGATTTTATCCATCGAATGGACGCGCCGATCCGCTCCTTCGGCTGAGTTCAGGGGCTAGCGCCTAAGCTGAAGCCAACGCCCGGGCGCAACCCGCGGGGTCAGCTGTAGCTTCCACACCACAGGCATTAAAGAGGACCACATTGCACGACGACCGCCGCATCACGGAAGTCCGTCTTGACCGCTTCATGCGCGAACGCGTGGACCCCGCGGTGTATGCCCGCAGCGTCCCGCTGAACCTGAGCAGCTGGGACGTTCCGGACGAGCCCGTTTCCGTCCTGGAAGCCCTGCGCCACGACTTCGTCCCGCTGGAACACGCATCGGCATGGGGGCGCCCGTGGAGCACCAAATGGTTGAGGCTGCAGGGGGAGGTACCTGACTCATGGGGTACCGCTCCGGATACCGCCGTCGAGATCGTGGTGGACCTCGGGTTCACCCGGGAGCTCCCCGGCTTTCAGTGCGAGGGAACGGCATGGCGGCCCGACGGGACCATCATCAAGGCCATCTCGCCACGGAACCAGTACATTCCCTTGAAGCTTCTGGGAAGCGGAATGGCAGTGGACTTTTACGTGGAGGCTGCCGCGAACCCGGATGTTGCACAAGGGTGGACTTTCGCGGCCATGCCCTACGGCGACAAATCAACGGCCGGGACCGACCCCAAGTACCGGCTGGGCACCATTGCCATCGCCGAACTGAACCAGACCGTCTGGGAACTGCAGCAGGATGTCTGGACCCTCAGCGGGCTCATGCATGAGCTCCCCATGGAAATGCCGCGCCGCCACGAGATCCTGCGTGCCCTGGAACGGATGCTTGACGTCATGGATCCGGACGATGTTCCCGGCACCGCGGCGGCGGGGCGGGCAGCCCTGGCAGAGGTACTGTCGCGTCCGGCGTATGCCTCGGCCCATCACCTGGTAGCAACGGGCCACGCGCACATCGATTCGGCCTGGCTATGGCCGGTCCGGGAAACCATCCGCAAGTGCGCGCGCACGTTCTCCAACGTTGTGGCACTGATGGATGAGTCTCCCGACTTCGTTTTCTCGTGTTCGTCCGCGCAGCAGTTCGCCTGGATGAAGGAGTTCTATCCGGAGCTGTTCGGACGCATCCGCGAAAAGGTCAAGGCCGGCCAGTTCGTGCCGGTCGGCGGCATGTGGGTGGAATCAGACACGAATATGCCGGGCGCCGAGGCCATGGCACGGCAGTTTATCGAAGGCAAGAAGTTCTTCCTTGACGAGTTTGGCGTGGAGTGCCGCGAAGCCTGGCTGCCGGACTCCTTCGGCTACTCCGCTGCGCTGCCGCAGATCGTCAAGGCGGCCGGCAGCAAGTGGTTCCTGACCCAGAAGATCTCCTGGAACCAGGTCAACCGGATGCCGCACCACACCTTCAACTGGGAAGGGATCGACGGCACACGCCTGTTCACCCACTTCCCGCCGGTTGACACGTACAACTCCGAACTCAGCGGGCGGGAGCTCGCCCATGCGGAACGCAACTACCGGGACCATGGCCGCGGCACCGTCTCGCTGGTCCCGTTCGGTTACGGCGACGGCGGCGGCGGACCGACCCGGGAGATGATCGCCGCAGCCCACCGCACGGCCGATCTCGAAGGGTCGCCCAAGGTCCGGATCGGCACAGCCGCGAACTTCTTCGCCCGGGCGGAAGCTGAATATTCGTCGCTGCCGGTGTGGGTGGGCGAGATGTACCTGGAGCTGCACCGCGGGACGTACACCAGCCAGGCCAAGACAAAACGGGGCAACCGGCGCAGCGAGCACCTGCTCCGGGAGGCCGAACTCTGGTGCGCCACCGCGTCCGTCCGGACTGCAGGCGCGTTCGAATACCCGGCGGCCGAGCTGAAGCGACTGTGGCAGCTGGTCCTGCTGCAGCAGTTCCACGACATCCTGCCCGGCAGTTCCATTGCCTGGGTCCACCAGGATGCCGAGCGGAATTATGCGGCGGTCTCGGACGCCCTGGAGGCCATCATTGCCGGTGCCGCGCGCGCCGCCCTCGGTGAAGGAAGCCGCGAGTTCCTGCTTAACGCCGCACCGCACGAACGCAGCGGCGTGCCTGCGCTGGCTGCCGCCGAACCGGTCCGCAGCGACCACCCCGTGACGGTCACCGAATCCGACGGCGGGTATGTCCTCGATAACGGCGTGATTCGGGCCGTCTTGGACTCCACCGGGCTCCTGAGGTCCCTGGTTGACTACGCAAGCGGCCGCGAAGCGATTGCCCCGGGCCAGTTCGGGAACCATCTGGAACTCCATCGCGATACGCCCAATGAGTGGGACGCGTGGGATATCGACGAGTTCTACCGGCGCAACGTCACCTCCCTCACGGAAGCGCGTTCGGTGACGCTCGAGCGGGGCGGCTGGGACGCCGTCGTCGTGGTGGAACGGCTGGTCGGGTCGTCAACGATCACCCAGCGGATTTCGCTGGAGGCCGGTTCCGGCTCCCTCGGGATCCTGACCTCCGTGGACTGGCAGGAACGCGAAAAGCTGCTCAAAATCGGCTTCCCCCTGGACGTACGCGCGGACCGTTCAGCGTCCGAGACGCAGTTCGGGCACGTATTCCGGCCGACCCACACCAATACGTCCTGGGAGGCCGCCAAGTTCGAAATCTGCGCCCACCGCTGGATCCATGTAGGGGAGCCGGGTTACGGCGTCGCTGTTTCCAACGCCTCCAGCTACGGGCACGATGTCACCCGGGCGGTGAGGGACGACGGCGGCACCACCACTACCGTGCGTACGTCGCTGCTGCGCGCCCCCAAGTACCCGGATCCCGGAGCCGACCGCGGCCGGCACGAGCTATTGGTGACCATCAGGCCCGGTGCGGCCATCGCCGATGCCGTGGAAGAGGGCTACCGTACCAACCTTGCCCCGCGCGTGGTGAAAGGCGCCCACCCTGTCCGCCCGCTGCTCACAGTGTTCAGCCAGGGAATCGTCGTGGAGGCGGTGAAGCTGGCCGAGGATGGGTCGGGCGACGTCATTGTGCGCCTCTACGAATCCCTGGGGGAGCGGTCCGAGGGGATGGTGACCGCCAACTTTGAGACCCGGGAAGTGAAGACAGTGGACCTGCTCGAGCGTCCCGCTGAGGCGCCCGGTGTTGAAACCGGCCGGGATTCCGCCAAGCTGACACTGCGCCCCTTCCAGCTGGTCACCCTCCGCTTTGTCCGGTGAACGGCCCAGCTGATATGCCAACTGGCCCTTAACAGGCTGAGTGGTGGCGGTCCCCAACGGCCCGCCACCACTCATCCCCCCAATAGCGCTCAGTGGCGGCCCGGCGCCTTACGGATTGTCCCCGTTAGCGACCCCGGCCGGCACCACTTTCACACATTCATGATTCTCTCACGTTCTAATGATTTTGTGAAAGTGCTCAGCCTACTTTGCAGTAGATGACCTCTGTGCGGCCGCCTGAATCCTTACCCGGCAGATCCAAATGGCCGTCAGCCCCAGGATGAATGCTAGGGCGCCGATGTAATTTACTACAGCTTCAAGGTGTCCCAGCCCGGTCGGGAGGAGCGGATAGAAGGTGCCCAGGACCAACGCGGCAAAGCCGAGGGTAAGAAGCCCGGCTCCCAGCCGGATGCCTTTGGGAAGCCTGGATGACATGGCAGTATAGGTCGCCGGAAACAAGCACGCGGCAACATAGGCCGGGTAAAGGCGGCCGGCCCCTGCATAGAGCCTGATGAGCTGCGCGTTCTCGGGGCTTCTGGACGGCAGCGTGGTCAGCCCGGTGACACTCCCGGCCGTATCAGCAAGGACGAAGAGCGCCACCGTTGCCCCGGCAATCACTGCAAGGATACCCAGCCCGACCGGGCCCAGGATCAACCGGACGCTGGTGGGGGCGCCGAAGCCCTTGGCGATGCGGTAGCCGATGAGGAGAATGACGCCGTAAATCACGAACCGAAGGATGAGGTTGGTGATGTTGGAGCCGCCAAGTACCCGGTCGATAGCAAGGTACGGGCCATCAATGCTCAGGAGGATCGCGAGTGTTGCAAGCACGAAAATGTAGAAGAGCGACCTGTTCTCACCCCTGATGGCACTCGGAATTCGCGCTACTGCGGCGGCACAGCAAACGGCGAGGGTGGACCATTGCAGGATCTCGATCATCCTAGGTTCTCCCAGATTTTTTTGGTTTGTTCGTGGTCTTGTTCCTGGCGCTTGAGGTTTCTCCCCAGCGCCTGCAGCCGCTCACCGGCCAGGGCGGCGAGCTCGCCGTCGGACAAGGCATCAAGGGCTGCCTGCCTCGCGCCGGGCGGCCATCCGGCCTCTGTCTCGGTGATCATGCCGGTGGCCAACAGCCCGCCGGTCAGGCCGACGCCGGCAGCCCTGGCCGTTGCGAGGGCCAGTTCCGGTGTCAGCCGGTTGGCCGACAGCTGCGCGGAGTAGTTCTGCGGCGCGATTCCCGTGGCCGTGGAAACCCGGTGCCTCAGTTCGCCGTCGTCGATCGCATCAACCCAGTTCTTTACTGACGTTGCGTGCGGAACGGGGGCCAGCGGCGGGGCCTGCTGCTGCTGCTCCGTTTCGATCCCTCCGGCTGTCCCGGCCGGGCGGGCAATGACCGCCTTCAGTAAATCCATGGTGGCAATCTGGCTGACCAGTTCCGCGGCGGTGGGTAGGGCGGGGCTTCCGGCGAGCTCGCTGTAGATCTCGAAAGTGGCCAGCGCCGCCACGGGATTGATGTTGAAGGCCCGGCTGATGCTGACCACCGTGCTTTCGGACACCTTTCCGCGGACCAGCTGCTGCGCCAGGGTGGTCCGTTTCACGCCGGAGATTCTGCAGATGTCAGCGGTGCTCGCCTGGGGTGCAATTCCGTGAAGCCAGCGTTGGAACGCCTTGGCGGGGAGTGGCATAAATGGCTTCCTGCGGGGTGGGGGCGGCGGGTCTGATCACTCGATTTTACGGCGGGGGGTATATGAACTATGCTAGTTGGTCGAACCCGTTGGTCCGTACACCCCCCAAGTCCGGACCAGCGGGTTCTTTCATGCCCGACGGGATTCCAGGCCGTTTTGGGCCGCAGTGAGAGGATGGACTAATGACTGCAACCCTTGTTGCCAAAGACCTTTCCGGCGGTCACGACCACCGCACACTCTTCTCAAATCTTTCGCTCACCGTGGCGCCCGGCGACGTTGTAGGTGTGGTGGGCGCGAACGGTGCCGGCAAGTCCACCCTGCTCCGGCTGCTGGCCGGTGTGGACCAGCCCCTGTCCGGCTCGGTGAGCCTGGCCCCGTCGGACGCCTTCGTGGGGTGGCTCCCGCAGGAGCACGAACGCCTTAGCGGCGAAACCGTCGCGGAGTACGTGGCGCGCCGCACCGGCTGCGCCCAGGCAACGGCGGAGATGGAGTCCACGGCCGAGGCCCTGGGTTCGGGCGCCCCCGGCGTCGATGACGCCTACTCGCTGGCGTTCGACCGCTGGATGGCCTCCGGCGCGGCGGACCTTGACGAGCGGATTGCACCGGTCCTTGCCGACCTCGGACTGGACTTGGGGCCGGAAGCGCTGATGACCGGCCTGTCCGGCGGGCAGGCCGCGCGGGTGGCACTGGCTGCGCTGCTGCTGAGCCGTTTCGACGTGGTCCTGCTCGACGAGCCCACCAACGACCTGGACCTCAACGGGCTGGCCAAGCTGGAAGCATTCGTTCAGGGCCTCCGGGGCGGCGGTGTGGTCCTGGTATCCCACGACCGCGAATTCCTGGCACGCTGTGTCACCACCATTGTGGAACTGGACCTGGCCCAGAATTCCGTGGCCGTTTATGACGGCGGTTACGAGGCGTTCCTGGAGGAACGCGCCGTCGCGCGCCGCCACGCCCGGGAGCGCTACGAGGAGTTCGCCTCCACCAAGGCGGACCTCGTCTCCCGCGCCAGGACCCAGCGTGAGTGGAGCTCCCAAGGCGTCCGCAACGCCATGAAGAAGAGCCCGGACAATGACAAGATCCGCCGTGCAGCCTCCACCGAATCCTCGGAGAAGCAGGCCCAGAAGGTGCGGCAGATGGAGTCAAGGATTGCGCGGCTCGACGAGGTCGAGGAACCCCGCAAGGAGTGGCAGTTGCAGTTCAGTATTGGCCAGGCGCCGCGCTCCAGCGCCGTGGTGGCAACGCTGCGGGACGCCGTCGTACGCCAGGGTGATTTCACCCTGGGGCCGGTGAACCTGCAGCTCAACGCCGGAGAGCGCATCGGCATCACAGGCCCCAACGGGGCCGGCAAGTCGACGCTGCTCCGGCTCCTGCTGGGGATCCGGCAGCCTGATTCAGGGAATGCCGCGATGGGCGCCTCGGTGGCCATCGGCGAAATAGACCAGGCCCGGGGCCTGCTGGCCGGCCACCTCAAACTGGGGGACGCCGTCGAAACCGTCCTGACGGAGCTGACCCCGGCGGAGGTCCGCACCCTGCTGGCCAAGTTCGGCCTCAAAGCGGACCACACCTCCCGTCCGGTAGATTCGCTGTCGCCGGGTGAACGGACCCGGGCCGCCCTCGCACTGCTGCAGGCGCGCGGGGTGAACCTGCTGGTCCTGGATGAGCCCACCAACCACTTGGACCTCCCCGCTATTGAGCAGCTCGAAGAGGCATTGGAAAGCTACGACGGCGCCCTGCTCCTGGTCACGCACGACCGCCGGCTGCTGGAAAACGTGCGCCTGGACGTCCGCTGGAACGTCGAGGACGGTGTGGTGACCGAACTGCTCGCCGGCGCCGCAACATCTCCCGGCGCGGCAGAACGCGCCACGAAAGGCAACAACAGATGAGCATGGACCGGGTAGCGTGGAGCTCCCTCTACAACATCACACGCGCCTCCAGCGGCTCCAAGCCGTTCTCCAAGGCAACGCTGAAGCGCGTGTTCGGCTTCGCCCGGCCGCACCGGGGCAAACTGATCGCCTTCGTACTGCTCTCGATCGCCACGGCAGTGCTTGCCGTAGCCACACCGGTCCTCGCCGGCCAGGTGGTGGACGCCATCATCGCCGGCGTGGGCGCCGACGTCGTGATCCGGCTGGCCGTGCTCATCGCCGTCGTGGCCGTGGCCGAGGCCGGGCTGGGGCTCGTGACCCGCTGGCTGTCCTCCACCATTGGGGAGGGCGTGATTGTGGACCTGCGCACCAAGGTGTTCGACCACGTCCAGAAGATGCCCATCGCCTTCTTCACCCGCACCCGGACCGGTGCCCTGGTGAGCCGGCTGAACAACGACGTCATCGGCGCGCAGTCCGCCTTCGCCGGCACGCTGTCCGGCGTGGTCAGCAACGTGGTTGCCCTGGCGCTCACCCTTGTGGTGATGCTGGGCAAGTCCTGGCTCGTCACTGTGCTGGCCATGATCCTGCTTCCCATCTTCCTGATCCCCGCCCGCCGGATGGGTTCCAAGCTGGCCGACCTGCGCCGCGAGGCCGCGGAACATAACGCCGCTATGGGCACCCAGATGACCGAACGCTTCTCCGCACCGGGTGCCACGCTGGTCAAGCTGTTCGGCCGGCCCGATGAGGAATCACGTGAGTTCGCCGTCCGTGCCGGCCGCGTCCGGGACATCGGCGTGCGCACGGCGATGCTGCAGTTCACCTTTGTCACCGCGCTGACGCTTGTCTCGGCGCTGGCGCTGGCGTTGGTCTACGGTCTTGGCGGCTTCCTGGCGCTGCAGGGGCAGCTGGCCGCGGGCGACGTCGTGGTGCTGGCACTGCTGCTCACCCGCCTCTATGCGCCACTCACCGCCCTCTCCAACGCCCGGGTGGAAATCATGAGCGCCCTGGTCAGCTTCGAGCGGGTCTTCGAGATCCTTGACCTCAAACCCCTCATCCAGCAGAAGTCCGACGCCGTGGAGGTGCCCCCGGGACCCGTCTCGGTGGAATTCGACGACGTCCGCTTCGCCTACCCCTCCGCCGACAAAGTGTCACTTGCTTCCCTTGAGGATGTGTCCACCCTGGACACCCGCGGCGGCGAAGAAGTGCTGCACGGCATCAGCTTCCGGGTGGAACCGGGCCAGACCGTGGCCCTGGTGGGCTCCTCGGGCGCTGGCAAATCCACCATCGCCCAGTTGCTGTCACGGCTTTACGACGTCGATTCCGGCGCCGTGCGCCTCGGCGGCACCGTGCCCGGGAGCGGACTGGATGTGCGTGACACCACCTTTGATTCGATGCGGGCCACGCTGGGCATGGTGACCCAGGACGGCCACCTGTTCCACGAATCCATCGCGTCCAACCTGCGGCTCGCCCGTCCGGACGCCACCGAGGAGGACATGTGGGATGTACTGCGCCGGGCCCGTCTTGAGTACATGATCCGGTCCCTGCCGGACGGCCTCGACACTGTGGTGGGGGAGCGCGGCTACCGGCTCTCCGGCGGCGAACGCCAGCGCCTCACCATTGCCCGGCTGCTGATTGCGCAGCCGCGCGTTGTCATCCTCGATGAGGCTACGGCGGCCCTGGACTCCACCAACGAAGCGGCCGTGCAGGCTGCCCTGGGTGCAGCGCTCGAGGGCCGCACTGCGTTGGTGATCGCCCACCGGCTGTCCACCGTGCGCGCTGCGGACATGATCCTGGTGGTGGAGGACGGCACCATTGTGGAGCGCGGCACCCACACCGAATTGCTGGCAGCGGAAGGCCGGTATGCGGAGCTGTACCGCACGCAGTTCGCGGAAGCGAGTGCCGTGGTGGAAGAAGCCGTTCCGGAGTTCTAGCGCCGGAAACTGCGGCCCGCTGCCAGGACGGGCAGGATGTGGTCCGTCAGCAGGGGTGCGAGGTCGGGCGGCAGTTCCCCGGCCATGTCCAGCCAGCGGATTTCGGCGATCTCCGCCGAAGGGTGCGCCGTCCAGGTTCCCGGGGCGGCAAAAACCGTCGCTTCGATGTCCGTGGCGGCCTCATTGGCGGCGTCGGCAAGCCACACGCCCATGAGTTGCAGCTCTTCCGGCGCCACGGCGATGCCCACCTCTTCCAGCAGTTCACGCGAGCCGGCCTGGGCTGCGGTTTCGCCCGGTTCGGGTTTGCCGCCCGGGTGCATGAACTTGTCCGTGCCGCGCTTGCGGACGGTCAGCAGGCGGCCGGCGTCGTCGTAAACGCAGACGGCGGACACAACGATGCGGTCCTTCACGGCTCCGACCCCGGTTCATCCGACCCCGGCCCGAGCCGGCGCAGGACCGATTCCAGGAGCAGGTTTTTCCTCGGTCCCTGGACATCCCAGGAGTAGCTGAATTCGTCGGGCCCGCGGCGGGCGTACGACACGCGGTAGGTATCCGGATCACACCAGTGCTGGTCCTGGCTGGCCGCTTCCCGGAAGCTCATCCGATGGAATGGCCGCCCGTCGGGGAACGTCATGTCCATCGCATCAGGGGAATCCGCCGGTTGCAGCACGTAGTCGCGGCTGGCGGGGCCTGTGAAAGTCCCGCCGGCGGGAGAAGGCCAGCGCATGGTGCCTTCTTCGTGGAAGTCGAGGCCGCCGTCGTCGTGCTTCGGGGAAAAGCGGACCACGCCGGCGAAGGTCCCGCGGGCGCCGGAACTGCGGTCCCACAAGGTGCGTTCCACGGACCAGCTGCCCAGCAGGTAGGCACGCAGGTCTAAGAGCGGCGGGAAGTTCAAGTGCCCTCGATTGGAATCGAACCAACGACACCGGCTTTAGGAGAGCCGTGCTCTATCCACTGAGCTACGAGGGCGCGCGCCCGAAGCGGTTGGCGGAAGCCGTCCTGTTCGGGCACGGATACAAGCATACAAGGTGACGGCCCGTACTACGCTCTTGGCATGACTGCAGCAACACCAGCAACGTCCTACCGGGCCGGGTTCCTCCCGGATATCGCGTCCAGACGCGAATATTTCGGCGCGTGGGCGGAGCTCAGCGTGCTGCAATACTTCGTGGCTGAGTCCGCAGTGATCGCAGCCTGGGCAGGTCCGGAGCCCTATGACCGCCGGACCGGCTACATCAGCGACCTCGGGGCCGTCCATTGCGGAATCTATGAAGACCGGGACGTCTGTTCGCCCTTGCACCTGTTGATGAATGCCTCGTTCGTGGTGCAGGGACTGGGCATGCTGGTGGGGGCGCTGCTCCTCAGCTCGGCTCTCCTGTGCGTCGCCGCCCGGCCCGGCGTCCGGCTCGCCGTCGGCAGCGGCCACCGCGTGCCATGGTTCACGGCCCTCGGCGCCAAAATCCTGACGTTCACTGCAGGGACAGGAACCATCATCGTGGGACTGGTGCCCGAAGACGCCGGATGGTTCGCCGTGCATCTGACCGGCGCCCTGATGTATTTCATCGGGGGAGCGCTGGCACTCCTGTTGCTGGGGGCGCTGTGGCGGAGGCAGTCACCCCTGGGCTGGTTCATCCTGGCCTGCGGAGGTGTCTCCTTCGTGGCGCTGGTCATCGGCGGGGTCACCGGAATGGCCGTACCCGAGCCGGGCACGCTGGAGCGGTTCATGGGTTATCCGGTGACGATCGGCCTGGCCGCAGCGGGGCTGGTGATCGCCCAGCGCGTCCGCCAGGAACTCAGGGCTGCACAAACTGCGCGGGCAGCAGCCCGGGCGACTACTTCCGTGGCCTCCGGCCAATAAACACTGCCGCGCCGCCGGCCACCAGGCTAAGCACCAGCAGCACCCAGCCGGCGACGGTGAGAGTGGAGGCCAAAGCAACCTGCCCGGCGTCGGCCGTGGACGCTGACATCATCGAATCGATGGCAGTGTTCCCCCACAACCGGGCGGCGGCGAAGAGGAGCGGGAGAGCCCACAGCCCCCAGCGGAGGGCCTTGCGGGCAACGTTGGTCCCGATCAGCAGCAGCCAGGTGAAGCTGAAAATGAGCGGGAACAGCGTGCCGGCCGTTTTGTGGAGGTAGTTGAGCTGGCCGCGGGCGTCCTCGTTCATGGCTGCCCTCAACTGGTCCACGAATCCCTGGTCAAAGCCGCCCACCAGCGAATCGGGCATGGGCAGGCCGCCGGAGAGCTGCGTGAGCTGGTTCAGCGTCAGCAAATGCAGATACCAGAATAGGAAGAGGCTGGCCACCACCCCTGCGATGAGGATCAGGCTGCTGTTGTTCTGCGCCTTCTCTGGTGTCCGTTGGGTGGTGGGGTTGATCACCGACGGCAAGTGGTGCTGGGGAACGGACGCCTTGGCGCCGTGTTTCTTGATCCGCTGTGCTGGTGTCTTGGCCATGCGTTCATTATCGCTGTTCCTGTACCTGTTTCCTGCCTGTTCTACGCCTGTTCGTGGGCTGTTCTATGCCTGCGGCCGCCGATAGGCTGGGACGCGTGACGGAACTTGGAAGACACAAACTTGGCAGGCACAGCGCGGCGGAACTCAATGCGGGGCTGGACGACTACCAGCTGGCGGAAGCGCTGGTCCGGGAAGCCGGGATGCTGGCGCTGATGATGCGCCAGGGCGGCCTGGATGGGCAGCAGAAGACATCCGTTTCCGATGTGGTCACGGCCGCCGACCACGCTGCCGAAGCCTATGTGCTGGAGCAGTTGCGCCGCTGCCGGCCGGATGACGGCATCCTGGGGGAGGAAGGCGCCTCCGTCCAGGGGAGCAGCGGCCGGACCTGGGTGATTGACCCCGTGGACGGCACCTACAACTTCCTCCACGGCTCCACGTACTGGTGCTCCGCGCTCGCTCTGAAGGACGCCGCCGCCACCGTCCTTGGTGCCATATTCCAGCCCGAAGAGGACAAGCTCTGGCTCGGCGGGACGAGCCGTCCCGCCACCCTCAACGGTGAAAGGCTCACTTCCTTCCAGGACAACGGCGGGGCCAGGCCGCTGAAGCCGCTGGCCGAGCAGGGGGCCGCGACGTATATCCACCCGACGTGGCTCGCCGACCCGCTCTGCGCCATGCCCTGGCACGCAGCGGCCACCGCTGCAGCGGCGCTGCGGATGTTCGGATCAGGGTCATGCGACCTGGGCCGTGTGGCCGACGGCGAACTGGACTGCTGGTTCCAGCACAGCTGTCCCGAATGGGACTGGCTGCCCGGAAAAGCCATTGTGCTCGCCGCCGGCGGAGCCGCCGAGACGGTCCGCGTCAACGGGCTGGAATGGTTCATGGCAGGCGGAGCGACGGCGGTCCGCCAGCTCCGTTCCGCGCTTGGGACCGGCTCGGTGGAGTGAGCACGCCGGGGCGGCCCGGAAGATAGTGTCGGCCCCACCGCCTAGACTTAGAGCACCATGGATATGTTGTTTGACCCGTATGCTGACGGACCGTTCAAGGCTGCCCCGAAAGCGGCAGCGCTCACCAAGTCGCGCCCCGGGGCAGGAGAAGATCCGGCGCGCTATGGCAGCGGCGGGCCGGAATCCGAAGGGCAATGGGCGCGTCCCAAGCTGCCCGGCGCGGACGAACTCCTGCAGGGCCTCAACCCGCAGCAGGAAGAAGCGGTCAAGCATGCCGGCAGCGCGCTCCTCATCGTGGCCGGCGCCGGATCCGGCAAAACGCGCGTGCTCAGCAACCGGATCGCCTACCTCATCGCCACCCGGCGGGCCCATCACGGTGAGATCCTGGCCATCACCTTCACCAACAAGGCCGCCGCGGAAATGCGGGAGCGCATCGAGGCCCTGGTTGGCGGCCGTGCCAAGATCATGTGGATTTCCACCTTCCACTCGTCGTGCGTGCGGATCCTGAGGCAGGAAGCGGCCAACGTCGGGTTGAAGTCCAATTTCTCCATCTACGACTCCGCCGACTCCCTGCGGCTGGTCACACAGGTTTCCAAGAGCCTGGACCTGGACCCCAAGAAGTTCGCGCCCAAGGCCATTCAGCACAAGATCTCGGCGCTCAAGAACGAGCTCATCGACGCCGATTCCTATGCCTTGTCCGCCAACCACAACGATCCCTTCGAATCAGCCGTGGCCGACGTCTTCAAGGGCTACACCCAGCGGCTGCGCCAGGCCAACGCCATGGACTTTGACGACCTCATCGCCGAGACCGTCTACATGTTCCGGGCATTTCCCGCGCTCGCCGAGTCGTACCGCCGGCGCTTCCGGCACGTCCTGGTGGACGAATACCAGGACACCAACCACGCCCAGTATGCGCTGGTCCGCGAAATTGTGGGCGAGGGACCCGGAGCGTCCGAACTCACCGTGGTGGGCGATTCGGACCAGTCCATCTACGCCTTCCGCGGCGCGGACATCCGGAACATCGTTGAGTTCGAAAAGGACTACCCCGAGGCGCGCACCATCAAGCTGGAGCAGAACTACCGCTCCACCCAGAACATCCTTTCGGCCGCCAACTCAGTGATCTCCCGCAACCCCAACCGTCCGGAGAAGCGGCTCTGGACCGCCGAGGGCGAAGGCCACAAGATCATCGGCTACGTGGGCGAGAACGAACACGACGAAGCCCAGTTCATCGCCAAGGAAATCGACAGGCTGCAGGACGAGGACAACCTGCGCCCCGGGGACGTCGCCATCTTCTACCGCACCAACGCGCAGTCCCGTTCCATTGAGGACGTCCTGGTGCGCGTGGGACTGCCGTACAAGGTAGTGGGCGGCACGCGCTTCTACGAGCGTAAGGAAATCAAGGACGCCCTCGCCTACTTGCGCGTGCTGGTGAACCCCGACGACGACGTCAATCTGCGCCGGGTGCTCAACGAACCCAAGCGCGGCATAGGCGATCGGGCCGAGGGCGCTGTGGCAGCACTGGCGGAACGCGAACGGACCTCGTTCATGGCCGCCGCCCGCCGCGCGGACCAGGCTCCCGGCATGGCCACCCGCTCCGTCAACGCAGTACTGGGCTTCGTGAAGCTCCTCGACGACCTCGCCGAAGTGGCCAGCGGTTCAGGGGCCGCCGCAGCGCTGGAAGCCGTCCTGGAGCAGACCGGCTACCTTGCCGGCCTGCGGTCCAGCACCGATCCCCAGGACGAGTCCCGGGTGGAAAACCTCGCTGAACTCGTCGCCGTCGTCCGCGAGTACGAGCAGGAGAACCCCGAAGGTTCCCTGGGCGCTTTCCTGGAGCAGGTTTCGCTCGTGGCCGATGCAGACCAGATCCCGGATGCCCCGGGCGCGGATATCGACGCCGCCGTGGCGGAAGCCAAACGGCTGGGAGTCGTGACGCTGATGACCCTCCACACCGCCAAGGGGCTGGAGTTCCCCGTGGTTTTCCTCACCGGCATGGAACACGGCCTCTTCCCGCACCAGCGTTCAGCCACCGACCCCAAGGAACTCGCGGAGGAACGGCGGCTGGCCTATGTAGGCCTCACGCGTGCCAGGAAGCGCCTCTATGTGACCCGCTCGGAGGTCCGCAGCATGTGGGGCCAGAGCCAGTACAACCCCGCCAGCCAGTTCATCGAGGAAATTCCGGCCGAGCTGGTGGAATGGCGGCGCGAAGGCACCAGCCGGCAGGTGGGCGGCTGGGGGAGCGGGGCCTCCATCGGGTCCAGCCGCTACGGCGGTTCATTCTGGGGCGCAGGCACCGCCCGCGGAAACGCCGCGAGCCCTTCCGCCGGCTTCAACGCCGACGTGCCGGCCGCCGTCGCGAAGAACCGCGTCCAGCCGCAAAAAGAAGTGGTCGCCGTCAGCGTGGGGGACCAGGTCAACCACACAAGCTTCGGGAACGGCACCGTCCTGGCCGTTGAAGGCGCAGGGGACAAGACCGTCGCCAAGGTGAAATTCAGCGTCGGCGAGAAGCGGCTATTGCTAAGGTACGCGCCGCTGACCAAACTGGACGCATAGCACCGCAGCCTCGCGGCGCAGGTCGGAGCGTGACGGCTCAGAGCGGAGGTCCTGGGGGACCATGAAGATCCTTTTCGCCAGCCAGGCAATTGACGGCCATTTCAACCCGATGACCGGAGTCGCCGTGCGCCTCAGGGAACGCGGCCACGACGTCGGCTGGTATACCGGTCCGGTGTTGGCTGACAAGGTACGGGCGCTCGACATCCGGCATTTCCCGTTCCGCCGGGCCGTGGAGCACCGCGCGGACAACCTCAACGAGCTCTATCCGGAACGCGCTCGGCTCAAGGGCCCCAGGGCAGTCGGATTCGATGGCGAAAAGATCTTTGCCAGCAACATCAGCAATTTCTTCGAGGACGTCAGGGAACTTCACGGCGACTTTCCGTTCGACGTCGCCGTGGTGGACAGCAGCATGTTCATCCAGCGCCTGGTGACCCGGCTCATGCGCAAACCGATCGTGACGTTTGTGGCGATCCCCAACATGGAAAGCGACCCGCTGGTGCCGCCGCTGTTCTTTGGATTCAAGCCGGCGCGGAACCTGGCCGGGAAGGCCGTCCAGGCCGCGGCCGGACTGCTGTCTGACAAAGTCATCCTCAGGCCGGCCGGCCAGAGCTACCGGCGCCAGCATGCAGCCTATGGCCAGGACGTCCCCCGGCAGGGACGGTTGACCGACGAACCCTACCGCTGTGCTGAAGCGATTATCCAGACAGGACCGGCGTCGCTCGATTTTCCCCGCCGGAACGTGAATCCGAAGATCCACTACGTCGGGGCGCTCCTGCCCTACCGGCCACCGGCCGCAGCCGGACCTGCCGCGGACGAATGGCCACGGTCCTACCCCGCCACGCTGGTGGTGACCCAGGGGACCGTGGACAACGTCGATCAGGACAAGCTCATCGTTCCCGCACTGGAGGCCGTGAAAGGCATGGACGCCCTGGTCATTGTTGCCACCGGCGGCCGGGGCACGGCTGCGCTGCAGGCCCGCTATCCGCAGCCCAACATCATGGTGCGGGACTTCGTGGACTTCGCAACGGTGTTCGAATTTGCCGATGTTTTCATTAGCAATGGTGGGTTTGGCGGCGTGCAGCTGAGCCTGTCCAAGGGAGTTCCGCTGGTGGTTTCCGGCATCAACGAGGGCAAAAACGATGTCAACGCCCGGGTGGAATACGCAGGCGTGGGCATCAGCCTCAAGACTGAATCACCGAATCCCCGCGATGTCGCCACAGCGGTGGCCGACGTCCTCGGGGATCCTGGCTGGAAGCGACGGGCGGGGGAGATGCGCGACCAGTTCAAGCAGGCTGACCCGGCCGCAGCCGCAGCCGACGTCGTGGAAAGTACAGGCCGGCTCCCCGAGGACACCGGCCCTTAGCCGAACCGGCATAATGGGTGCCATGCGACGGACTGTACCGGGGATCCTGGCCGCCCTCATCCTGCTGGCCTGCACGGCGTGCACCATCACCCAGGAGGACCCGGACTACGTTCCGCCGCCGCCGCTCCCTGCGCTGGAGCAGCTCGAAAAGGCTCCCGTGACGGACGCCACCCGGTTCTCCGCAGGGGACGGCGTCCTCAGCTTCGTCACCGCCGATCACAGCGCCGTCTGCTCGCTGACCTCGGCACGCGGCGAGCACCTCAACCTGCCTTACGAGCAGAACGCCTACAGCGACGCTGCCAACAACAAGCTCGCGATCGTCCCGGTGGCACACTGCGAGCTGGCCGTGTATCCCAAACCCCAAGCTGCGGACGTCACGGACGACTGTGCCGGCACGGGCCTGGGCTACCTTGGCGGGGTCGCGCTGCTCACGCCGGACAAGGCGGGCTACGGCGCGTGCCGCTCCGGGGTCACGCAGATGGAAGCTGAATTCGGGCCCAAGGGCAGCAGGAAAGGGCCGGTGGCCGGGCTGCCCGTGCTGGAGGAGGGGCAGAACCTCGAACGCAACGGCCTGCGCTGCTCGGCCTACAACGGCGGAGTGGCCTGCGGAAACGTGTCTGCAGGGGTTGGCTTCTTCGTTTCGCGGGACCGTTACGAACTAATTTCCGACGGCGGCAAAAAGGCCACGGGGACGCCCTCAGAGGCGCCAAAAACCCCGTAATCTAGGGGTTTTTCTACGCCTCATAGAATAGTGTCCTTACTCACATAACGGGTACTCTGGAACGGGCCGGTCCGCAGGAAGGACTAGAGTTCCCAAAGGAGCATTGCGCCGTGTGGCTCGTTTCCGAACAGTCGCAGGGTGCGTTTATTCCGCAGCCCGGTAACCACGATCGTGGCGTCCGGCTGTACAGAAACTACTTCGACGTAGAAGGACACTAAACCGTGGACCTGTTTGAATATCAGGCGCGCGATATGTTCGAGGCGCACGGTGTACCCGTGCTTGCTGGCATCGTGGCGCACACCCCTGAAGAAGCAAAGGCAGCTGCCGAGAAGATCGGCGGCGTAACTGTCGTCAAGGCACAGGTTAAGGTCGGTGGCCGCGGAAAGGCCGGCGGCGTTAAGGTCGCAAAGACCGCCGAAGAGGCGCTGGAGCACTCCACCAACATCCTGGGCATGGACATCAAGGGCCACACGGTCAACAAGGTCATGATTGCCCAGGGCGCGGACATTGCCGAGGAATACTACTTCTCCGTCCTGCTGGACCGGGCCAACCGCAACTACCTGGCCATGTGCTCGGTTGAAGGCGGCATGGAAATCGAACAGCTCGCCGTCGAACGCCCCGACGCCCTGGCTAAGGTCGCCATCGATCCCGCAGTGGGTATCGACCAGGCCAAGGCAGACGAAATCGTCGCAGCCGCAGGCTTCGCTGAGGAACTGCGCGGCAAGGTCGCCGCCGTGATCCTCAAGCTCTGGGACGTTTTCAAGAAGGAAGACGCCACCCTGGTGGAGGTCAACCCGCTGGTCAAGACCGGCGCGGGCGACATCGTGGCACTGGACGGCAAGGTCTCCCTGGATGAGAACGCCGAGTTCCGCCACGCGAAGCACGCGCTCCTTGAAGACAAGGACGCTGCAGACCCGCTCGAGGCCAAGGCCAAGGCGCAGGACCTGAACTACGTCAAGCTGGACGGCGAAGTGGGCATCATCGGCAACGGTGCCGGCCTGGTCATGTCCACCCTGGACGTCGTAGCTTACGCCGGTGAGAACCACGGCAACGTCAAGCCCGCCAACTTCCTGGACATCGGCGGCGGAGCCTCTGCCGAGGTCATGGCCGCAGGCCTCGACGTCATCCTGGGCGACGAGCAGGTCAAGTCCGTGTTCGTGAACGTCTTCGGCGGCATCACCGCGTGTGACGCCGTCGCCAAGGGCATCGTTGGTGCGCTGGCCGAGCTGGGCCACTCCGCGAACAAACCGCTGGTAGTCCGCCTCGACGGCAACAACGTTGAGGAAGGCCGCCGCATCCTGGCCGAGGCCAACCACCCGCTGGTTACCCTGGCCGCCACCATGGACGAGGGCGCCGACAAGGCAGCCGAGCTCGCCAACGCAGCTAAGTAAAGGGACGCACCATGTCTATCTATCTGAACAAGGACTCCAAGGTCATCGTCCAGGGCATCACCGGCGGCGAAGGCACCAAGCACACCGCCCTGATGCTCAAGGCCGGCACCAACATTGTGGGCGGCGTCAACGCCCGCAAGGCTGGCACCACGGTCCTGCACGGCGACAACGAAATCAGCGTCTTCGGCACCGTCAAGGAAGCCATGGCTGAAACCGGCGCCGACGTCTCCATCGTCTTCGTGCCGCCGGCATTCACCAAGAACGCCGTTGTTGAAGCCATCGAAGCAGGAATCGGCCTGGTGGTTGTCATCACTGAAGGCGTGCCGGTCCAGGATTCCGCCGAGTTCTGGGCACTGGCCCAGTCCAAGGTTGACGCCGACGGCAACCAGGTCACCCGCATCATCGGCCCGAACTGCCCCGGCATCATCACCCCGGGCGAGGCACTGGTGGGCATCACGCCGAACAACATCACGGGCAAGGGCCCCATCGGCCTGGTTTCCAAGTCCGGAACCCTGACCTACCAGATGATGTACGAACTGCGCGACCTGGGCTTCTCCACCGCCATCGGCATCGGCGGCGACCCCGTCATCGGCACCACGCACATCGACGCCCTGGCTGCGTTCGAGGCTGACCCCGAGACCAAGGCGATCGTCATGATCGGCGAAATCGGCGGTGACGCTGAAGAGCGCGCAGCCGACTTCATCAAGGCCAACGTCACCAAGCCCGTTGTTGGCTACGTTGCCGGCTTCACCGCTCCGGAAGGCAAGACCATGGGCCACGCAGGCGCCATCGTCTCCGGTTCCGCGGGCACCGCACAGGCCAAGAAGGAAGCCCTCGAGGCTGCCGGCGTGAAGGTCGGCAAGACGCCGTCCGAGACCGCCAAACTGCTGCGCGAGGTCTACGCAGCACTGTAGGTCCGGCTCTTAAGGTTAGAACTGCACACAGTACGACGGCGTCCGGCCGCCTTCCCCAGGGAAGGTGACCGGACGCCGTCGTACTTTAACCAGCAGTTCCTGGCCGCCCACCTCCAGGGCAGCGCGAACGGACAGTTGGGGCCCCCGGGCGGAGGGGCCCGAAGTGTCCGTTCGCGCTATGTGGCGAGGAGTTCGTCCAGCTGCTCGTAACCGGCGGCTATCCCGGACTCCATGCCGTCGGCAAGGAACTTTGCGCGGGCCTCGATGCTGGGGTACACCGACCGGCCGGTGAGTCTGGAGCGCCCGTCCGGCAGGTCTTCGAACGTAGCGAATTCCAGGGTGACCACATCCGGGTACCCCTCGTACTCGAAGGTCTGCAGCACGAAAGTATTCTCGCGGACCGTGTGGAAGACTCCGCGGAACGCGTGCTGGCGGCCGTCCCTGCCCTCCTGGACGAAGCGGTACATGCCGCCGGGACGGCAGTCGAACTCATCAATCCGCGTGCTCAGTTCCCGCGGCCCGATCCACTGCCGGAAAACTTCCGGATCGGAGTGGGCCCGGAAGACCGCTGCCGCCGGGGAATCAAACTCCCGTTCGGAGTCCACATACGGCGCATTCTCCGGGGCCACCAGTTTCAATGCGTTGCTCATGCCGTGACCCTTCCGGCATCCGGCTGGCCGGTGGTGGACGTGCCCGCGGCGGACGTGCCCGTGGCGGCGCCGCCGAGGAGCTCGTCGAGCCGCTCGTAGCCCTCCGTCATGCCGCCCTCCATGCCGGACTGCGCCATGCCGTCGCGGGCCTCCTGGCTGGGGTAGACGGAGTGGCCCGTCAGTCGGCACCTTCCGCCGCCGAGGTCCTCGAAGGTGAGGAATTCGAGGCTGACTACGTCCGGGTAGCCGCCGAATTCGAACGTCTGGATGGCGAACTCGTTTTCGCGGACGGTATGGAAGACGCCGCTGAATTCGTAGGCCACGCCGTCGGGCCCCGTGTGCAGATAGCTGTAGCTGCCGCCGGTGCGGAAGTCGTAGTGGTCGATGTCCATCTTGAGACCCCGGGGGCCGAGCCACTGGACGATCAGGTCCGGCTCCTTGTGGGCGCGGAACACGTCCGCGACGGGGAAGTCGAACTCGCGCTGATAGTCGATGAAGGGCTGCCCCTCCGGAACCGTGAGTTTCAGGGAATTGCTCATCATGAGTCCTTTTCCTGCGTGCCGCCTGCCGCGGCAGTGGAACGAAGCACGGCGTCAAGGCTGCGGAACTGCTCCTCGCGGACCAACCGGTACTGGTCGATCCATGCGGTGAGTGCCTCCAGCCGTGCGGGGTTCAGGTGGACGGGCCGGCGCTGGGCGTCACGCGTTCGGGTGACCAGCTGTGCCTGCTCGAGGACCTGGATATGCTTCGAGACCGCCTGCTTGGTGATCGCGAAGGGTTCCGCCAATTCGTTTACGGTGGCCGGGCCCCGGCTGAGCCGGGAGATGATGCGGCGGCGGACCGGGTCGGCGAGGGCCAGGAAGGCTGCGTCGAGTAGTTCGTCGTCGCCGGTGTCCATGGCCTGCCAATCACCCCGCCCGCAGTTATTTGTGGAAGTGCCCACCGCTTAATCAATCAATTGCTTTATCAACCTCTTGATTGTTCAAGGCTACGCCCGGAAAGGGCCGGCGGCAAGGGGTTGTCCGAATCTCTTGCGAGGGATCTAAGCACTTTGTTAGTATGTCAGGACAAACTACTTTAGGAGCCAAGGTGCCGCTGGTACGAATTGATGTCAATCAGGGGCGCAGCCCCGAGGAACTGCGCCGGCTCAGCCGGGGAATCCATGACGCGATCCTCGCCGAGTATGGGATCCCTGAGAGGGACTATTTCCACGTTGTCACCGAACACCCCCGCGGGCAGATCTTTGCCCAGGATGCGGGGCTCGGCTTTGAACGCACGCCTGACGTCGTGATGATCCAGATCTTTACCCAGGGCGGCCGGAGTCAGGAGGCGAAACAGGCCCTCTTTGCCGCAATCGCCGGAAAGCTGGCGGACCTGGGGGTGGCCGGTGAGGACGTGTTTATCGGCTATGTGGAAAACGGTGCCGGTGACTGGTCGTTCGGCTTCGGGCGGGCCCAGTATGTCACCGGAGAACTGGCTGTTCCGCGGAAATAGTCCCGTTTCCAGCTCCCGTTGACCGGCCCCGAAGGTGCTCGTTTCAGCAGCTATGCCAAGTTGTAAATATGTCAGTACAAACCTTTGACAGGACAATAATTCTAGGGCAAAGTAGTGGTTGTGGCCCCGCTCACGGGGGCCCGCCAGGAACCGGAGCTCTAACTGTTCAGAGGTACAGAGTTCAAACCAGAAAGGTCCGCGATTACCGTGACCCACGAACTGCTCACGATCGGGCGCATCAGCGTTGATATCTACCCGAACGACATCGGGGTGGATCTGGAGGACGTCACGTCCTTCGGAAAGTACCTCGGAGGATCACCGTCCAACGTGGCTGTGGCAGCCGCCCGGCACGGCCGCCGGACCGGAGTGATCACCCGCACCGGAGACGACGCCTTCGGGAAATACCTCCACCGCGAACTCCGGAAATTCAACGTGGATGACACCTTCGTCACGCCGGTGAAGGAATGGCCCACCGCGGTGACGTTCTGTGCGATCAAGCCGCCGGAAGATTTCCCGCTCTACTTCTACGGACGTTTCCCCACGGCCCCGGACCTCCAGATCAAGGCCGAGGAACTGGACCTGGAAGCCATCCGGGACGCGCGGATCTTCTGGTCCACGGTCACCGGACTGTGCCAGGAACCCAGCCGCGAAGCGCACATCAGGGCCCACGAGGCACGGCCGCAAGCCGGCCTCAAGGAAGGCCAGTACACCATCCTGGACCTCGACTACCGCCCCATGTTCTGGGCCTCGGAAGAGGAAGCCCGGGCCCAGGTCGCCCGGATCCTGCCGCATGTCACGGTAGCCATCGGCAACGACAAGGAATGCGCCGTGGCAGTGGGGGAGGGGACCCCTGACGAGCAGGCGGACCGCCTGCTGGCCGCCGGCGTCGAAATCGCCGTCGTCAAGCTTGGTCCCGAAGGCGTGATGGCCAAGACCCGCACCGAGCGAGTCGTGTCAGCCCCCGTTCCGGTGGAGACCGTCAACGGCCTCGGCGCCGGAGACTCCTTCGGCGGAGCGTTCTGCCACGGACTGCTGTCCGGCTGGAGCCTCGCCGAGGTCCTCGACTACGCAAATGCCGCCGGCGCGATCGTCGCCTCCCGCCTGTCCTGCGCCGACGCCATGCCGACGCCGGACGAGGTCACCTCGCTGCTGGCCGAACGCGGCCGCCTGGTGCCCGGTCAGTTTGCCACCGAAGGAGCAGCGCTGTGACCCTCACGCCCCTCGCCTCGAACAATGCCCTGGACGACGATCCCCGGCGGTACGCGCACCTGAGCACCATCCGACTGGAGGACCCGGACGCTGTTGCCCGCGCCGCCAAGGCGCGCCGGCGGCACCCCGGCCTCAAGTACGGCCGGCAGAACTTCATCGTTGCAGCCGACCACCCGGCCCGCGGCGCCCTCGCCGTCGGCAATGACCCGGTGGCCATGGCAGACCGGCGCCAGCTGTTGGACCGGCTGCAGATTGCGCTGGCCAACCCGGATGTGGACGGCGTGCTCGCCTCGCCGGACATCATGGACGATCTCCTGCTGCTCGGGGCGCTCGAGGGCAAGCTGATCTTCGGGTCGATGAACCGCGGCGGGCTCTCCGGCCTGGTCAACGAATTCGATGACCGCTTCACCGGCCACACGGCCGCTGCCCTGGAGGCACTGGGAGCCGACGGCGGCAAGATGCTCACCCGCATCTGCCTCGGAGACCCGGACACCGTGTCCCTGCTGGAGGCGACGGCGAAGGCCATCGACTCGCTCGCGGAACGCAAGCTGATTGCTATGGTGGAGCCCTTCCTGTCCGTCCGCGAAAACGGCAAGGTCCGCAACGACCTGTCCACCAACGCGGTCATCAAGTCCATCGCCATCGCCGAAGGCCTCGGCTCCACGAGCGCCTACACCTGGATGAAGCTGCCCGTGGTGGCTGAGATGGAACGCGTCATGGCCGCCACCACCATGCCCACCGTGCTGCTGGGCGGAGACCCGGAAGGTACCCAGGACGAAGTCTTCGCAACCTGGGAAGCCGCCCTGGCCCTCCCCGGCGTGCAGGGCCTCACCGTCGGCCGGACGCTCCTGTACCCGCAGGACGGCGACGTCGCCGGCGCCGTGGCCACCGCCGCCTCCCTCCTTCACCACACCGCATCAGCCCACACCGCAGAAGTATCGGAGTAACTTCCCATGGGGACGAATACAGGAACTGCAACACGCAGAATGACGGTCGCCCAGGCCGTCGTCGAATATCTTTCCAAGCAGTACACCGTTGATTCTGTTGGCGGGGTGGACTACCGCGAACGCCTGATCCCCGGTACGTTCGGCATCTTCGGGCACGGCAACGTTGCCGGCGTCGGCCAGGCCCTCAAGCAGTACCAGCAGCTCGATCCGACGATCATGCCCTACTACCAGGGCCGCAACGAACAAGCGCAGGCGCACCAGGCCGTGGGCTACGCACGCCACACCCGGCGCCGCCAGACGTTCGCCATCAGCACCTCGATCGGTCCGGGTTCCTCCAACCTGCTCACCGGCGCCGCACTGGCCACCACCAACCGTCTCCCGGTGCTGCTGCTCCCCAGCGACACATTCGCCACCCGCGCCGCGGACCCGGTGCTCCAGCAGCTCGAACAGCCGTACGCCTACGACATCACCGTCAACGACGCGTTCCGTCCGCTGTCCAAGTTCTTCGACCGCGTCACCCGGCCCGAGCAGCTGTTCTCCGCGTTCCACCACGGACTGCGTGTCCTGACGGATCCGGCCGAAACCGGTGCCGTCACCATCTCCCTGCCGCAGGACGTCCAGGCCGAAGCCTTCGACGTGCCCGAGGAGTTCCTGGCCGAACGCGAGTGGCGCATCCGCCGCCCCGATGCCGACGACGAGGACATACGCCGTGCCGCTGAGGCGATCCGTGCCGCGAAGCGTCCGCTGATCATCGCCGGCGGCGGCGTCCTCTACGCCTACGCCAACGATGAACTGGCCAAGTTCGTGGAACTCACCGGCATTCCGGTGGGCAACACCCAGGCCGGCGTGGGCGTCCTGCCCTGGGACCACCGGTTCTCCCTCGGGGCCATTGGCTCCACCGGCACGACGGCGGCCAACGCCATCGCAGCCGAAGCGGACCTGATCATCGGGATCGGCACCCGGTACGAGGACTTCACCACCGCTTCCCGCACCGCGTTCCAGAACCCGGACGTGAAGTTCATCAACATCAACGTCGCCGCCATCGACGCGTACAAGCACGGCACCACGCTGCCGATCGTCGCCGATGCCCGCAAAGCCCTGGTCAAGCTGAACCAGGCGCTCGGCGGCTACCGCGTGGGCGCGGACCTGGAACAGCAGATCGCCACGGAAAAGAAGCGCTGGGACGCCACCGTGGACGAAGCGTTCGACACCCGGTACACCCCGCTGCCGGCCCAGAACGAGATCATCGGCGCCACCAGCCGGGCCATGGACGCCCAGGACGTCGTCATCTGCGCCGCCGGGTCCCTGCCCGGTGACCTGCACAAGATGTGGCGCGTCCGCGACGCGTTCGGCTACCACGTCGAATACGCCTACTCCTGCATGGGGTACGAAATCCCCGGCGGGCTCGGCGTCAAGCGCGCAGCGCTGGCGGAAGCCGCAAAGGGCGGTGCGCAGCGCGACGTCGTCGTGATGGTGGGGGACGGCTCCTACCTGATGATGCACACGGAACTGGTCACCGCCGTCGCCGAGCGGATCAAGCTGATCGTGGTCCTCATCCAGAACCACGGCTACGCCTCCATCGGCTCGCTCTCCGAGATGCTGGGTTCGCAGCGTTTCGGCACCCAGTACCGGGCCCTGGACGAGGAACGGCACAGCTTCGACGAAGGCGACACCCTCCCGGTGGACCTGGCCCTCAACGCCGAAAGCCTTGGCGTGAAGGTGATCCGGATCGAACCGGGGGAGAAGGTCATCGCCGAACTCGAACAGGCCATCCGGGACGCCAAAGCCGCCCCTGAGCGCGGCGGGCCCATCCTGATCCACGTCGAATCGGACCCCCTGCTGGACGCCCCCAGCTCCGAATCGTGGTGGGACGTCCCCGTCTCCGAGGTCTCCGACCTCGACTCAACGCAGCAGGCCTTCAAGACCTACACCGACCACAAGAACCGCCAGCGCAAGCTGCTCGGCTGACCCCACAAACCAAGGAAGTCCCACACCATGTCAACGACGACCGTCACCACCACCATCAACCACTTCATCAACGGGGCCGAGACCGCCGGCGAAGGCGACCGCACCCAGCCCGTCTACAACCCGGCCACCGGCGCCGTCTCCGCAGAGCTGCGGCTGGCCAACCGGGCCGACCTGGATGCCACCGTAGCCGCCGCCCGCAAAGCTGCCGACAGCTGGGGCGATATCTCCCTGGCCAAGCGCACCGCCGTTTTGTTCAAGTTCCGCGAACTCGTCGCCGCCCACGTGGACGATCTCGCCGAACTGATCACCGCCGAGCACGGCAAGGTCCTCTCCGACGCCAAGGGCGAGATCGGCCGCGGCCTGGAGGTCATCGAGTTCGCCTGCGGCATCCCGCAGCTGCTCAAGGGCGACTACTCGGACCAGGTCTCCACCGGCATCGACGTCTTCTCCTTCCGCGAACCGCTCGGCGTCGTCGCCGGCATCACCCCGTTCAACTTCCCCGTCATGGTGCCGCTGTGGATGGCCCCGATGGCCATCGCCACCGGCAACGCCTTCATCCTCAAGCCCTCAGAGCGCGACCCCTCCGCCTCCATGCTGCTGGCCAAGCTGTGGAAGCAGGCAGGCCTGCCCGACGGCGTCTTCCAGGTGCTGCACGGCGACAAAGAAACTGTGGACGGACTCCTGACCCACCCGGACGTGGACGGCATCTCCTTCGTCGGCTCCACCCCGATCGCCCAGTACGTCCACGAGACCGCCACCAAGCACGGCAAACGCGTCCAGGCCCTCGGCGGCGCAAAGAACCACGCCATCGTGATGCCCGACGCCGACCTCGACAACGCCGCCGACCACCTCGCCGCCGCCGCCTTCGGTTCCGCCGGCGAACGCTGCATGGCCATCTCCGTCGCCGTCGCCGTCGGCGATGCCGCCGAGCTGCTGGTCAAGAAGGTCGAAGAGCGCGCCCTCGCCGTCAAGGTCAACAACGGCACCGCTCCCGACGCCGAAATGGGCCCGGTCATCACGCCCGCCTCCAAGGAACGCATCGTCAAGATCGTCACCGAAGCGGAAGCCGCAGGCGCCGCCATGGTGGTGGACGGCCGCGACCTGGTGGTCCCCGGCCACGAGGAAGGCTTCTGGGTCGGCCCCACCGTCCTGGACCACGTCAAGACCGAAATGACCGCCTACACCGAGGAAATCTTCGGACCCGTCCTGGTCGTCGTCCGGGTGGAAGACCTGGATGCCGGCATTGCCCTGATCAACTCCAACCCCTACGGCAACGGCACCGCCATCTTCACCTCCTCCGGCGCCAACGCCCGCAAGTTCCAGCGCTCCGTGACCGTGGGCATGATCGGCATCAACGTGCCGCTGCCCGTCCCGGTGGCCTACCACTCCTTCGGCGGCTGGAAGGCCTCGCTGTTCGGTGACAAGCACATCTACGGACCCGAAGGAGTTTCCTTCTACACCCGTGGCAAAGTGGTTACGTCACGCTGGCCCGAGCCCACCCACGCCTCGGGTGCCTCCTACAACTTCCCGTCCAACTAGCGACCCGAGAAAGCCATCGTTGTCATGACTGAGAACAAACTGATCATCGGCACCGCGCCGGACTCCTGGGGTGTCTGGTTCCCGGATGACCCCAAGCAGACCCCGTGGGAGCGGTTCCTCGACGAAGTGGCCGAATCCGGCTACAAGTGGATAGAGCTCGGCCCCTACGGCTACCTCCCCACCGACCCCGCCCGGCTGGCCGAAGAGCTCAAGCAGCGCGACCTGAAAGTCACGGCCGGAACGGTGTTCACCGCCTTCCACCGCGGCCTGGACCAATGGGAGACCGCCTGGGAGCCGGCCCGGAAGGTCGCCGAGCTCACGGCAGCCATGGGCGGCGAGCACATCGTGGTCATCCCGGCCATGTGGCGCGACGACGTAACCGGCGAAGCCGTGGAAAGCGGCCAGCTCACCGAGAAGGCCTGGAGCGACCTGTTCGCCGGGCACAACCGGCTGGGCAAGACCCTGCTGGAGGACTTCGGCCTGAAGCAGCAGTTCCACTCCCACGCCGATTCCCACGTCGGAGCCCAGGAGGACATTGAAACCCTCCTGGCCGCAACGGATTCGAAGTACCTGAACCTGTGCCTGGACACCGGCCACGCCGAGTACTGCGGGGCCTCCAGCCTGGAGCTCATCAAGAACTACCCGGACCGCATCGGCTACCTGCACCTGAAGCAGATCAACCCGGACATCCTCAAGAAGGTCAACGAGGAAAACATGACCTGGGCCGCGGCCAACCTTGCCGGCGTCATGACCGAGCCGCCGAACGGGCTGCCTGACCTGCGGGCCGTCATCGAGGCAGTGGAGGCCCTGAACCGCCCCATCTTCGGCATCGTGGAGCAGGACATGTACCCGGTGGCCTTCGACGTCCCCATGCCGATCGCCAAGCGCACCCGCAACTACCTGCTGTCCTGCGGTTCCCGCACAGCAGTCAACTAACCGCCTAGGCACCCGAAACGTAAGGAAAGAACAATGACTGAAACCCTTCGCGTCGCCGTCATCGGCGCCGGCCGCATGGGCGCGGACCACATCCAGCGCCTCAGCAAGCGCATCCACGGAGCTGAAGTCGCCGCCGTCGTCGATGTTGACCTGGCGCGTGCCCAGGCAGCCATCGAAGGCATCCCGGGCGCAGTGGCCCTGGCCGACGCCGACGAGGCGCTCAACAACGGCGACGTCAACGCCGTCCTCATCGCCACGCCCGGCTTCCTGCACGAGGACATCCTGCTGAAGGCCCTCGCGAAGGACATTCCGATCCTCTGCGAGAAGCCGCTCACGCCCGACGCCAAATCGGCCTGGAAGATCGTCCAGGCCGAGGAAAAGCTGGGCCACAAGCGCATCCAGGTGGGCTTCATGCGCCGCTTCGACGCCGAATACGCAGCGCTGGGCCAGGTCATCCGCGACCATGAACTGGGCGAACTGCTGATGCTGCACCACCAACACCGCAACCCCACCACACCGGCGGGCTTCACCAACGAGATGCTGATCAACGACTCGGTGGTGCATGAATTCGACGCCATCAGGTTCTTCACCGGCGAGGAAATCACCAGCGTCCAGGTCCGCCTGGGCAAGGCCACGAAGAACGCCCCGGCCGGCCAGCACGATCCCCAGCACGTCCTCGTGGAAACCGAGTCCGGTGTCCTCGCGGACGTGGAGATCTACGTCAACGCCAAGTTCGGCTACGAAGTGGCCACGCAGGCCTCCTTCGAGGACGGCATCGTCAGCATCGGCGGCGACAAGGGCCCCTACACCCGCAGCGCCGGACGCTGGGGCGGCAACGTCACCCCCGGATTCGAAGAGCGCTTCGGTGCGGCGTACGACGTCGAAATCCAGGCCTGGGTTGACGCGGCGCTCCGCGGCGAAATCGGCGGCCCCACCGCGTGGGACGGCTACGCCACCGCAGCCTGCTGCGAAGCCGGCGTCGAGGCTCAGAAGAACGGCGAGAAGGTGGCCGTGAAGCTGAACGCCAAGCCAGCGCTCTACAGCTAACCCCGCCCGCACCAGGAGTTTTTGTCCAGATAACGCGACATATAAGCCCCTTTGGGCGCGTTATCTGGACAAAAACTCCGTTCGAAAACTGACTCATCCACAATGGAGTGTTCCACGTGAAAATCGCACTTGATCCAACGCCGTTCCACCACTCGCACGGCCTGCTCGAATTCCCCCGGGTGGTGGCGGACCTCGGCTACAAGTACATGCAGATGACCCCGCACGCCGACTTCATCCCGTTCTACAACCACCCCAAGGCCGACGACGAACTGGTGGGCAAGCTCAACAAGGCCTGCAAGGATGTGGGGATCGAGATCGCGTCCGTCCTGCCGGTGCTGCGCTGGTCCGGGCCGGACGAGGATGCCCGCGAAGCAGCCGTCCGGTACTGGAAGCGCGTCATCCAGATCACCGTGGACCTCGGCGTCGGCACCATCAACACTGAATTCAGCGGACGCCCGGAGAAAGCCGAGGAATCGGAGCGCGCCTTCTACCGCTCCATGGAAGAACTGCTGCCCATCATCGAACGCGAAGGCCTCGACGTCCTGATCGATCCGCACCCGGACGACTTCGTGGAAGAGGGCCTGGCCGCCATCCGCGTTATCCGCGGCCTGAACTCCAAGAACGTGGGCCTGGTGTACGTGGCCTCCCACAGCTTCCACATGAAGAACGAGCCGCTGGACATCATGCGCGCCGCAGGGGACAAGCTCCGCCTGGTCCATGTTGCAGACACCATGAACCACCACGCCTCGCACGGCCTGCGCTACATCACCAACCCGCCCGGCAACCCGGTCCGCGTCCACCAGCACTTGAAAATCGGCGACGGCGACGTCAACTGGGAAGAGTTCTTCGGCGGCCTGCAGGAGATCGGCTTCCTGGACCGTGAAGACACCGTGATGGTGTCCAGCGTTTTCGCCGAAGACGAGAACGCCGCCGAGGTATCCCGCTACCAGCTGGACACGATGAACAACTACATCGCAAAAGCACGGTAGCGGCCGCCCTATGAAGCAAACAGAAAATATACTCTCCGATACTTCGGCCCGGTCCATGGCCGGTCCGGCAGGTTCTGCTGAAGCGGCTCCCAATCCCAAGGGATTCATGCGGCGGGTGGCCCTCTTCTCGACCTTCGGCGGCTTGCTCTTCGGCTACGACACCGGAGTCATCAACGGTGCCCTGCCGTTCATGCAGCGGGACCTCGGGCTGACGCCGCTGACCGAAGGGCTCGTCACGTCCACCCTGCTGTTCGGCGCGGCGTTCGGTGCCATCACCGCAGGCCGCTTGTCCGACCGTTTTGGCCGCCGCAAGACCATCATGGCGCTGGCGCTGATCTTTGCGTTCTCCACCATTGCCTGTTCGCTCGCACCCACCACTGAGCTGCTGGTGCTGGCCCGCACGGTCCTGGGCCTGGCGGTGGGCGGGGCATCGGTGATCGTGCCTGTGTACCTCGCGGAAATGTCGCCGGCAGCCCAGCGCGGGCGGATCGTCACGCAGAACGAACTCATGATCGTCACCGGCCAGTTCCTGGCGTTCACGTTCAACGCAGTTCTGGGCAACGCCTTCCCGGAGGCCTCGCACGTGTGGCGCTGGATGCTGGTCATCGCGACGCTGCCCGCCGTCGTGCTCTGGTTCGGCATGCTGGTCCTTCCCGAAAGCCCCCGCTGGCTGGCATCGGCCGGACGCTTCGGCGAGGTCCTCGAAGTGCTGCGCAAGACCCGCGCGTCCGCCGACGTCTCCACGGAATTCGATGAAGTGCGGCAAGCGGCCCGCGAGGACTACCAATCCAAGCTTGGAACGTTCCGCGACCTCACCGTGCCCTGGATCCGCAGGATCTTCGTGGTGGGCCTGGGCATGGCGGTGATCAACCAGATCAGCGGCGTCAACGCCATCATGTACTACGGCACGTCGATCCTCTCCAGCTCAGGCTTCGGGGACCAGGGCGCCCTGCTCGCCAACGTGGTCAACGGCATCACCTCCGTGGTCGCCGTCATCGTCGGCATGGCACTGATGACCAAGGTGCGCCGGAAGTCCATGCTGATCGTGGGCCTGGCGGGCACGGCATCCTCGCTGCTGGCCATCGGCCTGATTTCGATGCTGATCCCGGAAAGCACGTTCCGCGGCTACCTGGTGCTGCTGTTCATGGTGACCTTCCTGGCGTCCATGCAGTCCTGCATCGGCACGGTGACGTGGCTGACGATGTCCGAAATCTTCCCTCTGCACGTCCGCGGCATCGGCATGGGCATCTGCGTGTTCGTGCTGTGGATGATCAACTTCCTGATCGGGTTCTTCTTCCCGCAGATGGTCGCCTGGATCGGCGTTTCGACGACGTTCTTCATTTTCGTGGCCATCCAGCTGGCGGCGATCGTCTGGGTGAAACGGGTGGTACCGGAAACCAAGGACAAGAGCCTCGAGGACCTGGAGCATTACTTCAAGAACGCTGCGGTCAAGGACGCGGCGTCCGACGGCGGGAATCAGGTCAGCGCGACAATCAAGTAACCACAACCGCCAATAGTCTTTGTCCAGATAATGCCCCTTTGAACGATTCAAAGGGGCATTATCTGGACAAAAACTCGTTAAGCGGAGGCTGGCGTTTGCCCCCGTGTGTGCCTAGGCGTGCGCGTGCAGCCTGGGCAGCGCGTCGACCAGCGGGGCAAGCTCCGGGATCTCCTGCGCTTCGGCCAGGGCCCGTTCCAGGGTGGCGTCGTGGGCGGGGCGGGCCTCGTCCAGCAGTTTGATGCCGCTCTCGGTCAGTTCGGTATAGATGCCGCGGCGGTCATCCGCACACAGGATGCGTGTCAGCAGGCCACGGTCCTCGAGCCTATTGACCAGCCGCGTGGTGGCGCTGGCGCTCAGCGCGGTGGCTCGGGCCAGCTGCTGCATGCGCATGTGCCAGCCGTCCTGCCGGCTCAGGGCGTCGAGCACGGTGTACTCGACGACGGACAGCTGGGCTTCGGCCTGCAGGGCCCGTTCCAGCTCCGATTCGATCAGGCCGTGCAGTGCGGCGAGGGTCCGCCACCCCTGCGCGCGGACTTCAACGGCGTCGTCCTTGATGCCCATCGTGTGGTTCCCTTCGGCTCGCGTACCCCGCAAACGTGAAACGGGGCACAACAAATAATAGTTGCTTGCGCGGTGTATCTGCTTGTGCAAGAATAAATAACGCGTCTGCAACTAATAGCTTACGCGCCCTACCCCTTTCCGTACAGTTTTTGAAGGAGCTCCGCCATGCCCATTGGCCTGTTAGCACTCGCCCTCGGCGGGTTCGGGATCGGACTCACCGAGTTCGTGATCATGGGCCTGCTGCCCGAAGTTGCCGCTGATTTCCATGTCAGCGAGGCCACGGCCGGCTGGCTGATCTCCGGCTACGCCCTCGCCGTCGTCGTTGGAGCCCTGCTGCTCACGGCGGCCGTGACGCGCTTCGAGCGCAAGCCCGTGCTCGCCGTCCTGCTGGTGCTGTTCATTGCCGGCAACCTGATCTCAGCCATCGCCCCCGACTATTCGATGATGATGATCGGCCGGATCGTGGCCGCCCTGGCCCACGGTGCGTTCTTCGGTATCGGAGCCGTGGTGGCCGCGGACATGGTGGCACCTACCAGGAAAGCCGGCGCCATCGCCATCATGTTCACCGGACTGACGGCCGCCAACGTCCTCGGCGTCCCGTTCGGTACCATGCTGGGCCAGGCGGCCGGCTGGCGCTCCACGTTCTGGGCGATTACGGGAATCGGTGTCCTTGCGCTCATCGGCATCCTGACGCTGGTGCCCAGGACCGGCCGGGGTGACGCCGCCGCCCGGGCAGCCTCCGGCGGGCTCCGCGGCGAGCTGCGGGCCTTCCGTTCCGGCCAGGTCTGGCTGTCGATTCTCGTGACCATACTGGGCTACGGTGGAATGTTCGGCGCGTTCACCTACATCGCCTTCACCCTCACCGAGGTCACCGGGTTTGCGGCCTCCACCGTGCCCTGGCTCCTGATCCTCTTCGGGGTGGGGCTCTTCATCGGCAACACCGTGGGCGGCAAGGCCGCGGACCGCAATGTGGACCGCACGTTGCTGGTGGTCCTTGCCGTGCTGGTGGTGATCCTCGTGGCCTTCGCCCTGACTGCCGGCAACCAGCCCCTCACCATCGCCTCCATCGTGCTGATGGGCGGCTTCGGCTTCGCCACCGTCCCCGGGCTGCAGATGCGGGTCATGAAGTACGCCAGCAGCGCGCCCACCCTGGCTTCAGGTGCCAATATCGGCGCCTTCAACGTCGGCAACGCCCTCGGAGCCTGGTTGGGCGGCGTGACCATCACCGCCGGGCTCGGCTACACCTCGCCGATCTGGGCCGGCGCCGCCATCACCCTCCTCGGGGTCGGCGTGATGGCCTTTGCTGCGGCAAGTGCCAAGCGGCGCGGCAAGGACCGCACGACGGCGGCAGCGTCCGGTCCCGCTGTGGCCGAGGAGCCCGCCGTCGTCGGCTAGCCGGAATCCGAGGGTGGGCCCCTTTTTTCGGGCCCGGTGAGCAGCGCCGGGAATGAGGGTTGAGGCCGTCATCCCCGGCGTTTTTCGCGCCTGCTAAGACAGATTTCAAGTTGTATCATCCTAATGTCAGGACAAACTATTGACATTAGTGAGCTGAGTCACCATGATCGAGGTAGACAGTGCTCCCGCGGCTGCAAAGTGGCAGCCCGGGACCTGAGATCAAAGGAGATTAAGGTGGCTAGTTTTTCCTGGCGCAAGGCGGCCCTGGTTGCTGCTGTGGTACCCATGATGGCGTTGAGCGCCTGCTCAAGCACCGGCGGCAAGCCCGCCGAAACCGGTGGCGGCGCGGGCGGAGGGCAGGTCGCCACCACGGAGCGGATCAAGATTGCACTCATCACCCACGCCGCAGCCGGCGACACGTTCTGGGACATCGTTCGCAAGGGTGCGGAGGAAGCTGCAGCCAAGGACAACGTGGAACTGCTCTACACCTCCGATCCGGAAGGTGGTCGCCAGGCCCAGCTGATCGAACAGGCCGTGGATCAGAAGGTGGACGGCATCGCGGTCACCCTGGCCAAGCCGGACGCCTTAAAGGATGCCCTGAAGAAGGCAACAGACGCCGGCATCCCCGTGGTCAGCCTCAACGCGGGTGAAGATGCTTCGAAGCAGCTCGGCGCCTTTACGCACTTCGGCTCGAACGAAAAGCTCGCAGGACAGGCTGTCGGTGAGAAACTGGCTTCGCTGAACTACAAGAACCCCATCTGCATTATCCAGGAGCAGGGCCATGTTGGCCTCGAAGCGCGTTGCGCCGGCGTGAAGGCGAAAGTAGCCGGCACCGAAATCCTGTACGTCAACGGCCGCGACATGACGGAAGTTTCTTCCACCATCACGGCCAAGCTGCAGGCCACCAAAGACGCTGACGCCATCATCGGCCTCGGCGCCCCCATTACCCTGACGGCACTGAAGTCCATCACCGACGCCGGCAGCTCCGCGAAGGCGGCATCGTTCGACATGAATGCCGACCTGGCCCAGAAGATCGTGGACGGAACTGTCCTGTTCACGGTGGACCAGCAGCCCTGGCTCCAGGGGTACGGCTCAATCGATGCGCTGTGGCAGTTCAATCGTGGTGGCTTCGAAGTGGGCGGCGGAATGCCTGTCCTGACCGGCCCCACTGTCGTGGACAAAGAATCCGCCGCCGACGTCCTCAAATTCGCCCAGCAAGGCGTCCGCTAACCAGCAGGCATACCTGGCCATGGGAGGGCCGGGTTCCGGTTCTCCCACAGCCAGACCAACAAGGAGTTTTCCATGACACAGACGTTAGCCAAGCCGGCACCGCTGGGGGCGGATGAACGGATCGGCCGCCGCAGCCCGTTCCAAAAGCTGCTGGGGCGGCCCGAGGTCGGCGCCCTGGTGGGTGCCATTGTCCTGTTCGTTTTCTTCTCAGTCGTTTCCTCCACCTTTATCCAGCCGAGCTCGTTCGCCACTGTGCTGTACGGATCCTCCACCATCGGCATCATGGCAGTGGGCGTGTCACTGCTCATGATCGGCGGCGAGTTTGACCTCTCCACCGGTGTTGCGGTCATCAGCTCCGCCCTGACCGCCTCCATGTTCGCGTGGTACTTTTCGCTCAACGTCTGGGTAGGCGTTGCCCTGGCCCTGGTGGTTTCACTCGGGATCGGATTCATCAACGGATGGATCCTGGTGAAGACCAAGCTGCCCAGCTTCATCGTCACCCTGGCCACGTTCCTCATGCTGACCGGCTTGAACCTGGCACTCACACGCATGATCTCCAACGGCGTGTCCTCGCCCTCGATCGCGCAGATGGAGGGTTTTGCCTCGGCCCGGGCCATCTTCGCCTCGTCAGTGAACATCGCGGGTGTAGAAGTGAAGATCACCGTGTTCTTCTGGATCGTCCTCGTGGCTGTGGCGTCCTGGGTGCTGCTGCGTACCAAGGTGGGCAACTGGATCTTCGCCTCCGGCGGCGACGCCAATGCCGCCCGCGCCGTGGGTGTACCGGTCACCAAGACCAAGATCGGCCTGTTCATGGCGGTGGGTTTCTGCGGCTGGGTCCTGGGCATGCACAACCTCTTCGCCTTCGACTCCGTGCAGTCCGGCGAAGGCGTGGGCAACGAATTCCTCTACATCATCGCCGCTGTCATCGGCGGCTGCCTCCTGACCGGCGGCTATGGTTCGGCGGTGGGCGGGGCCATCGGCGCGTTCATCTTCGGCATGGCGAACAAGGGCATCGTGTACGCCCAGTGGAACCCGGACTGGTTCAAGTTCTTCCTGGGCCTGATGCTGCTGCTGGCCACCATCGTCAACCTGATCGTCAAGCGCCGCGCGGAACTGAAGTAAGGGGCCGGAGAAATGAATGCCAAACAGATTGACCAGAAGACCCTGCTGCAGCATGAAACGGATCCGCTGACCCACACCCCGGTGCACCTGCTCTCGCTGGACAAGGTCGGGAAGAACTACGGCAACATCGTGGCGCTCAGCGATGTGACCATGGCCGTGGACAACGGCCGGGTCACCTGCGTCCTGGGCGACAACGGCGCCGGCAAGTCCACGCTGATCAAGATCATTGCCGGCCTGCACCAGCACGATCACGGCGTCCTAAAGGTCATGGGGGAGGACCGGAAGTTCACCTCACCCCGCGACGCGCTCGACGTCGGGATCGCCACGGTCTATCAGGACCTCGCGGTCGTTCCCCTGATGCCCATCTGGCGGAACTTCTTCCTCGGCTCCGAACTGACCTCCGGTTTCGGCCCGTTCAAGAGCCTGGACGTCCAGAAGATGAAGGACATCACCAAGCATGAACTAGCCGAGATGGGCATCGACCTGCGCGATGTGGAGCAGCCGATCGGCCAGCTCTCCGGCGGTGAGCGCCAGTGTGTGGCGATCGCCCGTGCGGTGTACTTCGGCGCTAAGGTCCTGATCCTGGACGAACCGACGGCGGCCCTGGGCGTGAAGCAGTCCGGGGTGGTGCTGCGCTACATCCTGCAGGCCCGCGACCGCGGCCTGGGCGTCATCTTCATCACCCACAACCCGCACCACGCCTTCCCCGTCGGTGACCGGTTCCTGCTGCTCAAGCGCGGCAAGTCGATCGGCTACTACGAGAAGAAGGACATCACGCTCGACGAGCTCACCGCGCAAATGGCCGGCGGCGCCGAGCTGGCCGAACTCGCCCACGAACTCGAACAGCTCGGCGGCCACGGCGACGTGGTGAAGGAAGTCAAGAGCGAAGTGGCCGAGGTGGCACACACGTCCGGAAAGGCCCACAGCTGACCGGCTGACCCGATGCCAAAGCAGGGCACGCCCACCCGGACCGGCCCTGCTCTTGGCATGCCAAGACCCCGGAACCGCATTCCACCGCTGGACGGTTCCACGCAGTGACTAGTTCGGACCAACTGAAAGGACCAGCCCCTTGGCCTACATCACCCAGAACCCCGCCGGAGTTCCCGCCCCCGTGCGGATCGGACTCATCGGCTCCGGCTGGATGGGAGCGTTCCACGCTGAAAGCATCGCCCGCCGCGTTCCCGGCGCCAACCTGGTGGCCATCGCCGACCCGAATGTTGACGTTGCGCAGACGTTGGCCCGTTCCCTGGGCGGAGCCAAAGTGACCCCTCACCCCGAGGACATCCTGGCGGACCCCCAGATCGACGCAGTAATCATCGCGAGCCCGGCGCGGTTCCATTCCTCCCTCATCGCGCAGGCGGCCGCTGCCGGAAAACACATCTTCTGTGAGAAGCCGGCCGGCCAGGGGCTCGAGGAGCTGGACGCAGCACTCGCAGCGGTGGAGGCCGCCGGCGTCCACTTCCAGATCGGCTTCAACCGCCGGTATGCGGACGACTTCCAGGCTGCCAAGAAGGACCTTGCGGCCGGTGTCGCCGGGACACCGCAGCTCCTGCGCTCGCTGACCCGGGATCCCGGGAACGGCAGCATCCCGAACGCGGCCAGGGTCCCGGCCTGGACCATCTTCCTGGAAACCCTGATCCATGACTTCGACACCCTCAACTGGTTCAACGAAGGCGCCGAGCCGGTGGAGGTCTACGCCGTGGCGGACGCCCTGGTGGAACCCGGCCTGCGGGACCAGGGCTTCCTGGACACGGCAGTGGTGACCATCCGCTACAGCAACGGTGCCATTGCCGTGGCGGAAGCCAACTTCAGTGCACTGTACGGCTACGACATCCGGGGCGAGGTGTTCGGTTCACGCGGAATGGTGCAGGCCGGCCGCGCTACGGAAACCGCCGCCCGCCGGTTCACCGCAGACGGAATGTCCGCCGGTACGCCGCGGCTCAACGTCGAGCTTTTCCGGCAGGCCTACACGGACGAACTCGTCGATTTCGCCGAGGCGGTGCGTTCACAGCGCGACGGCGTGCCGCCGTCGTCGTCCGACGTCACCCTCACGCCGGGCGCCGCCGACGCCAGGCGTGCGCTGGCCATGGCGCTGGCCTGCATTGAGTCAGTCAAGCAGGGCGTCCCGGTGTCCGTGGCGGGGCTGGCAACCGCATCCAGTGTCTTTGCGGAGGAGAAAGCATGAAAGACGTAGTACTTGGCCTGGTGGGAGTGGGGCGGATCGGCGTCATGCACGCCAACAACATCGCCGCGCTGAACGGCGTCCTCAACCCGGAGGGCATCAACGTCCGGCTCCGGCTCACCGACGTGGCCGAAGACCATGCCCGGACCGTCGCGTCCGGGCTCGGCGCCGAGTTCCTCCCCTCGGTGGAAGCGCTCCTGGCTTCGGGGCTGGACGGTCTGGTCATCGCCACGGGAACAGCCACGCACCCGGAGCTGATCAAGGCCGGCGTGGACGCCGGGATCCCCGTTTTCTGCGAGAAACCTGTGGCCCTCAACGTGGCGGACGCCCTGCCGGTGCTGGAGTATATCCGGGACCGGCACGGAGTGGTGCAGATCGGCCACCAGCGCCGCTTCGATGCAGGCTACCTGGAAGCCCGGCGGGCCTACCGGGCGGGCGAACTGGGTTGGATCCATTCGCTCCGGGCCGTCACATGTGACATGGCGCCGCCGCCCGTGGAGTACCTGGCCAGCTCGGGCGGCCTCTTCCGGGACTGCTCCGTCCATGACTTCGACATCCTGCGATGGTTGACCGGCCGCGAAATCGTCGAGGTATACGCCAGGGGCTCCAACAACGGCGACCCCGCCATCGGGGAGGTGGGGGACGTTGACACGGCCCTTGCACTGGTGACGTTCGACGACGGGACGGTCGGGACCGTGTCAGCCACCCGGTACAACGGGGCGGGCCACGACGTCCGCCTGGAAATCCAGGGTTCGCGCCGTTCGCTGATGGTGGGGCTGGACGACAAGACCGCAATGGCCTCGGCCGAAGTCGGCGTCGGATTCCCCGCGGGCGAGCCGCACAAGACCTTCGCCGAACGCTTCGACCGGGCATACCGCTCCGAGATGGAAGCCTTCGTGGAGCTGATCCTGGGCCGCAGGGAGAACCCGTGCACCCCCGAGGACGCCGTGGCGGCATCCAGGGTGGCTGACGCCGCCCAGGAATCGCTGGCGACCGGTGTGCCGGTGCGGGTCGCGCAGAAAGTGGCGAGCTAGTACCCGCCTTGCGGCCCGGCCCCCGGCAACGACGAAGCCCCTGACCATCGATCAGGGGCTTCTGGCGTGCTGCCCGGGTGGCGGACTGCCTACGCTCCGAACGGAAGCCTCGGGTCCACGTCCTGGCCTTCCCAGGTTTGACGGATCCAGCCATGGTGCGGGTCATCGCTGATCAGCCAGTCCCGCACGGGGCCGGGGCCGGCCATCACGTTCAGGTAGTACAGGTCATACCCCGGGGCGGCCATGGCCGGCCCGTGCCAGCCGTAGGGAACCAGGACGACGTCGCCCGTGCGGACTTCCGCGGAAACGTCGATGGGCCGCTCGTCGGAGGCGTACACGCGCTGGTAGCCGATGGCGTCACTTTGCGCTCCGGAACCGGCAGCGGCCGCGGGACCGTCCGGCGCCACACGGGTCTCGAAGTAGTAGATTTCCTCGAGGCTGGTTTCGCCGTCTTTCTCCTCGTCATGCTTGTGCGGGGGATACGAGGACCAGTTGCCGGCTGGGGTGATGACTTCGCAGACGATGAAGCGGTCGGCTTCCAGCGCGGCCGGGGTGCCGAAGTTGTGGACCTGGCGGGAGCAGTTCCCGGCGCCCCGCAGTTCCACGGGAGTTTCGGCGGCCGTCACGAGCCGGGTGGGGTAGGAGGTTTTCGCCGGGGCCGTCGCCACCGCTACCCTGCCGCCGTCGGACGAGCTGATGGTGACGGCCTTCTGCGTGCCCGTGTACAGGACGTCGCTCGGGCCGTGGAAGACGCTGGCCCTGCCGGCGAGCCGGTAATCCTGCCCGTCCACGGTGGCGGTGAAGGATCCGTTGAGCGGAACCACGATGCGTTCCTCGCCGGCGGCAGGCAGTTCGACGGCGGCGCCGGCCGCCAGCGTCGCGACCTTGAGCCCGGTGTGGGCCCAGCCGTCCACTTCGACGGCGGAGTCGGACGTTCCGAGGGAGATGTCCCAGCTGCCGTCGGCGGCGGAACCCAGAGGATATACCCAGTTGGCCATAGATTTGCTCTTTCGTTAAGTTCGTTCTGCCGCAGCGGCTAGCGCTGGCGCCTAACGCTGGACAAGGGTCATTTCAAAGCTGTACGAGTCGCCCCGGTAGACGTGGTGGCCGGTCTCCACCATGCGTCCGGTGTCGTCCACGGCGGTGCGTTCCATGGTCACCAGCGCCAAACCGGGCTCGGTGTCCAGCAGCGGAGCCTGGTAGTCGTTGGCCACCATGGCGCCGATGCGCTGCGAGGCCAGCCGGAAGTTCACGCCGCCGTTGCGCAGGATCGCGTATAGGCCTTGGGCGGCGAGCTGGGCTTCGTCGATAGGGGTGATGTCGTCCCGGACCCAGTTTTCCATCAGGGCCAGCGGCTTGCCGCCCACTTTGCGCAGCCTGGTGAAGTGGTAGACCTTGGCGCCGGCGGGGAGCTGGAGGGCTTCACGGGTGGCGGCATCGGCCTCTATATGGGAGAAGCTGAGCACCTCGGTGGTGGGCTTGCTCCCGTTATTGGTGAGGTCGTCGTAGAGGCTCGAGAGTTCCAGCGGCCTGCGGACCTGGCTGGAAACAACCTGTGTTCCCACGCCGCGCTTGCGCACCAGGAGGCCTGAACGCACCAGTTCATCCATGGCCTTGCGCATGGTGGGCCGGGACAGGTTGAGCTGCGCCGCGAGGTCGATCTCGTTGTCCAGCCGGCTGCCCGGGGGGAGTAGTCCGGTGTGGATGGCGGACTCGATGCCCTGGACCACCTGGTGGTAGAGGGGCACCGGTGAAGAGCGATCGATGCTGAGATTGAGTTGATTCGCCACTGAGCGCTCCCTTGTGCTCCGCGGACTCCGGGGGTGCCGGTGAGCCCGCGTATGTCAGCCTATGTTCTCTTGATAGGACATACTGCCTTTTGGACGATAATAGCAGGCGGATTTCCGGTCGCCAAGGATATAGCCAAGGACCGGCAACCGGATGCCCCCTCAAGGGTGCAGGGCTGATCAGCCACCCGATGACACTGTCCTTCTAGGCCCGCTGCCGCCCGCGGCACACCTCCACAAACGCCCGGAACGGTGCCACCCGTTCCTCGGCCGGGAGCTCCTGGACTTCGGGATGCCACTGGACGGATGCCACCCATCGTCCGGGATCCTCCAACGCTTCCACAGTGCCGTCGCCGGCAACGGCCGTCACCATCAGCCCGTCGGCAACGCGGGCGACGGCCTGGTGATGGCCGGAGGCGACCTTGACCGTGAGTCCTTGTGGAGTCCCCGCGGGGCCGTAGAGGAGACCCACCTTGGAGCCGGGAATGATGTCCACGTCGTGCCAGGCCCACGGTCCCTCGCCCGCCGCAGGCTCGTGGTGCGTCACGGGACCGGCCGCCATGTCCTGCACCAGGGTTCCGCCATAGAGGACATTCAGGAGCTGGTGTCCGCGGCAGATCCCCAGCAGCGGCAGGCCTTCATCGATGGTCCCGCGCGCCACGGCCAGGTCCAATGCATCCTGCGCGTGGTTGACGTCGTAGCAGCGTGCGCCCTGGTTCTCGCCGTAGAGGCGCGGGTCCAGGTCTCCCCCGCCGGGAAGGACGACGCCGTCGAGCCCCTTGAGCGTTTCAGCCAGCCGGCCGCCGTCGGAACCTGTCGTGTCGGAACCTTGAGTGTCGGAACCTGTCCCGTCGGAACCGTCAGTGAGGAGCACCGGCTCCCCGCCGCCTTCGCGGACCAGGTCCACAATGTCGTCGAACAGCTGGTTGGCTTCCCCGACCCGCGGGTCGGGATCACGGGAGCTGCTGAGGCGGACGGCAATTCCTATTCGGGGGCGGCCGTGAGCGGGCAGGGGTGGGGTGCGCATGACTCATTCTGCAACAGCTCGAAACGGTTAGGCTTGCCGGATGAACAACAGATACCTCGTGTCCCGCCAGCGCTTTATCGCGGCAGGTCCCGAGGCCATTTTCGAGGTCCTTGCAACCCCTGCCCTGCACAGTGTGATTGACGGGTCGGATACCGTGAAGGCGGCGCAGCCGCGGGGCCCGGAGCGGCTGTACGCCGGCGCCAGGTTCGGCATGGAGATGAACGTCATGGTGGACTACAAGATCCTCAACACGGTCTGTGAGTTCGAGGAAGGAAGGCGCATCGCCTGGCGGCATTTCTTCGGCCACGTCTGGCGCTACGTGTTGGAACCCTCCTCCGACGCCGCGGGAAATCCGGGCACGCTGGTCACTGAGGAGTGGGACGCCCGGAACGTCCGCGGGAAGTGGTTCCTCCGGCTGGCCGGCTACTTGCGCCGCCACCCCGCCAACCTGGAGGCCACACTGGCGAAGCTTGACCAGTATGTCGCCGGTTCCGGCCATGATGCTGATCCGGAGCGCATTCGACAGTAGTGTTGAAGGGACCCGCAGCAAGGGGCAACACCGACGGCAGGAGCCAGGATGGGCCGCAGGACACTCGTTGACGACCTCGTCGACGGCCTGCTCGATGACATCCTCGACGGCAAGTTGAAGCCGCACGATGCCATCCCGCCTGAAGCCGATATCGCGAAAGCCTACGACGTCAGCCGGCTGACCGTGCGCGAGGCACTCAAGGCGCTGAGGGCGCAGAATATCCTTTACGTCAAAGCCGGCCGCGGAACCTTCGTCAATCCCTCGGACAACTGGACCGGGCTGGACGCGATCTTCAAGGCTGCCTCGCACGGCAATGGCGCGGACCAGGTCTCGGTGGGGCTGATCGAGATGCGGCGCATGGTGGAGACCGGCGCGGCATCCCTGGCCGCCAAACGGCATACCCCCGAGCATGCCGACCAGATGCGGGAGTGCATCGCGGATATGAAGCGCTTCCATGAGTCCGGGGACCTGGACCGCTTTGTGGAGGCTGACATCGCCTTCCATGACGCCGTGCTCAAGGCCTCGGGCAACCCGTTCGTCCGTGCCCTGTTCGCGCAACTGGGCCAGCTGCTGTACATGACACGGCGGGAAACCTCGGCCGTGCCCGAAATCCAGCTGCACGCCATCGAGTATCACCAGAAGGTCATGGACAGCATCCTCAGCGGCGACGCGGAGCTGTCCCGGCGCACCATGGACGACCACATGGAGCAGACGTACCGCGACTACGAGCGATACGTCCACCACTCCCAGCCCTAACGGCCCAGGCTTGCGTACTGAGTCTTGCGTACTGAGTCTTGCGCGCGGCGCCCCACCGCGCAAGGCTTGACGTAACCCAAGTCACGCTTCTATGATCTTTCTCATGTTCTTCCGTCAGATGTCAGACATCAGACTCCAATAGTCAGCCGGCGGAATTCCCCCCATTTCCATCGGATCGCGTCGCCGTCCAGGTGCCGCCTCCGCCAGATAGAAGGTCGATGATGACTTCACTCTCCATGCAGTCCGCAGGACTCGGCGAGCTCGGCGAACGCACGCTCCGCAAGGTTCGTCGCCGCGTTATGCCGCTGATCGTACTGCTCTATTTCGTTGCCTATCTTGACCGCAACAACGTGGGCTTCGCCAAGCTCACCATGAGCGAGGACATCGGCCTCAGTGCCGCGGCGTACGGCCTGGGCGCCGGCATCTTCTTCCTCGGCTACGCCCTGCTGGAAGTTCCGAGCAATGCCGGAATGTACCGCTTCGGCGCACGCAAATGGCTCGCCCGGATCCTCATCACCTGGGGCATCTTCGCCACGGCCATGGCCCTGGTCAACGGGGAAAGCACCTACTACATCATCCGGTTCCTGCTGGGTGCGGCCGAGGCCGGGTTCTTCCCCGCAATCCTCTTCTACCTGACGCTGTGGTTCCCCGCCGCGCAGCGCGTCACCGTCCTGGGCATCTTCATCCTGGCCCAGCCTGTTTCCAACGCACTGGGCGCGCCGGTGTCCGGCCTGCTGCTGCAAATGGACGGCATCATGGGCCTGCACGGCTGGCAGTGGCTCTACATCATCGAAGGCATCCCTGCCATCCTGCTGGGCCTGCTGACCCCGATCCTGATGACCGACCGTCCCCGGGATGCCAAATGGCTCAACACTGAAGAGCGCGAATGGCTGGCCACCACCATGGAAGCCGAGCTTGCCGCCAAGTCCAAGGGCGGGAAACACAACTTCCTGGCCGGCCTGAAGGACAAGCGCACGCTGGTCTACTCGGCCCTGTACTTCGGCCTGGTCTGCGGCATCTACGGCCTGGGCCTCTGGATGCCCACCATTGTGGCTGCCCTGGGCAAGTTCTCCACCGCCGAGGTGGGCTTCATTGTCCTCATTCCCTACTCCATCGCAGCTGTCTTTGTTTACTTCTGGAGCAAGCGGGCGGACCGTACCGGCAAGCGTGCCTGGCACACTTCCGTCAGCATGGTCCTGGCCGGCATGGGCCTGCTCGCAGCGGGCTACCTGCTCCCGGTCAACCCCATCCTTGCCCTGATCGCCCTCACGGCCTCGGCAATGGGGATCTACGGCGCCATCGCCCCGTTCCTGTCCATGCCGTCCGCGGCGCTCACCGGCGCAGCCGCTGCATCCGGGCTGGCGCTGGTCAACTCCCTGGGCAACCTCGGCGGCTTCGTGGCTCCCTACGCCGTCGGCCTGCTCAAGGACGCTACCGGCAACAACCAGAGCGGCCTGCTCTTCCTGTCCTTCTGCCTGTGTGTGACCGCGGTGGCCACTTACTTCTACGCCCGCAAGCGGCCTGAAGGCGACGCCGCCCTGGACCCTGCAGTTGCGGCCGCAGCAGCCGTGAACGCCACCAAAATCTCCTGACCTGACGAATTCCAACAGATTCCCGACGAAAGATACACCATGACAACCACCTCATTTCCCGCCGACCGCACCGTCGTACTGACCGGGGCAGCCTCAGCCCGCGGCATCGGCCGCGCGGCCGCGGACCGGATGGCCAGCGAGGGCTGGTCCATCGCCATCCTGGACATCAACGCCGAGGACGCCAAGGCAGCCGCCGCAGAGATCGGCTCCAACCGCGCCGTGAAGGCCATCGGCGTGGGCGCCGATGTTTCCGACGCCGCCTCGGTGGACCGTGCGATCAGCGAAATCGAAGAGACGCTGCCGCCGATCGTCGCCCTCGCGAACCTGGCGGGCATCAGTTCGCCCACCACGTTCATGGAGACCACCGTGGAGGAGTGGGACAAGGTTTTCGCCATCAACATGCGCGGCACCTTCATCGTGTCCCAGCGCGTGCTCAAAGGAATGATCGAGCGCAAGCTCGGACGCATCGTGAGCATCTCCTCAATTTCCGCCCAGCGCGGCGGCGGAACCTACTCCAAGGTGGCGTACAGCGCGTCGAAGGCCGGAATCATCGGCTTCACCCGGGCCCTTGCCCGTGAAGTGGGCGAGTTCGGCGTCACCGTCAATGCAATTGCACCGGGACCCATCGACACCGACATCATGGGCGGCACCCTGACCGAGGAGCGCAAGGCCCAGATGTCCGAGGGCATCATGATGGGTCGCGTAGGCACCCGTGAGGAAGTCGCCGCCCTGATCTCCTTCCTGCTCGGCCAGGATTCCGGTTACATCACCGCTGCCACGTACGACATCAACGGCGGACTGCAGGTCAGCTGACCGAGGGCCAAACACACAAGAGGGGTGCCCCCGGCGAGTTCCGCCGGTGGCACCCCTCTGTGTTTGCTGCGGACTAGGCTGGCAGCATGAACGCCGCCCGCAGCCTGAGCCCCAGTCCCAGAACCCTTGAGGTTGAAAGCCTGGACAGTTTCGACCGGCTGGTGAACGCAGGCGTCCGCAGCATGCAGGGCTGGCACGCACAGTCCCTGGACCTCCGCGGCAGGGCCGTTCCGCTGGAAGCCATGGATCCGCAGGGCGCCATCTTCCTGGGCTGCACTTTCGACGACGGCGTGGAGGACGCGCTTCGCAGCCGGGGTGCGCTCATCTTTCCCAAGCTGGAAACCGTGCCCTTTAATCCGTACCGCGGGCAGCTCTACTCGCCCCAGGAGCTCTACTTCGGCCCGCCGGGCGGACGGTATGAATCAACGCTGGACGCCCGGATCTACCAGTGGAGCATCAGGCCCGGCCAGCGGCACCGGCTGGATGCCACGCTCGCCGCTGCCCTGCACGACCACTCGATCGGCGACGCCCTGGAGGAGCTGACCCGTTCCGAGGTGTGCCGCGGCCGCCCGATGGTGGGCGTGATGGGCGGCCACACCGCCAGGCGCGGAACACCGGCCTTCGAGGAGGCCGCCATCGCCGGTCGGCTCCTCGCCCGCAGCGGCCGGGTGGTGGCCACGGGTGGCGGGCCTGGGGCCATGGAGGCTGCAAACATGGGCGCCTACCTCAGCGAACTGCCGGACGCGGAGTTCCACGCAGCGTTGGCGCAGCTGGAAAGCGTGCCGGGGTTCCGGCCCTCGGTGTCCGCATGGGCCAGGACGGCCGCCGCCGTCGTCGAACGCCATCCTGGCGGGACGCCGTCGCTGGGGGTTCCCACCTGGTTCTACGGCCACGAACCGCCCAACTATTTCGCCACGCACATCGCAAAATATTTCGCCAACGCCATCCGGGAGGCGATCCTGCTGGAGCTGTGCGACGGCGGTGTGATCTTCCTGCCGGGGTCCGCGGGCACCCTGCAGGAAATCTTCCAGGACGCGTGCGAGAACTACTATGGTGCTTCCGAAACTATCAGGCCCATGGTCCTGGTGGGCCGTGAGCACTGGCAGCGCCGCTATCCGGCCTGGCCGCTGCTCCAGAGCCTGGCGGAGGGCAACGCCATGGAGGACAGGATCTTCCTGGTGGAGACGGTGGAGGAAGCCCTCGACGTGGTGTCGGGCTAGTGGTGTCGGCTAGAAGTGTCGGGCTAAGGGGCGGGCGGCCATCAGCGACGGACTACAGGTCCTTGCGGCACGTGGTCCTGCCCAGCTGGTAGAGCCCGTTGAGGTCGCCGGCGGCGAGGCCGTCCGGAGTGCCGATCTCGGGGTACATCAGTTGCACCGGATCATCGACGTGTTCCAGCCCCATCACATGGGCCAGTTCGTGCAGGATGACGGCGGTGGCGTAGGCGGAACCTTGCGGCCGCTCGAGTTCGAGGGCGATCTGCGGGGCGTCGAGGTCCAGGCTTCCCGTGACGAACGTCTTTGGACCGTCGTCGAAGCTGTAGTGCGTGCTTCCTCCGGTGCCGATCACCTGCCCCTTCAGTTTGGGGGAGGCGTCCGGGGTGGTCCATGAGATGAGGAGCGGCGCCCAGCGCTCGCCGTACGTTTCAGGCTGGTAGGGGTCGCGGTCCTCGGCAGGCATCTCGGTCGAGGATCCGTCGTTGATGAACCGGATACCGGTGGCGCGGGAAATCGTGCCGATGGCATCTTCCACCAGGTCTTCCGCTCCCACCGGCGCCAGACCGGCGTTGACAACGTAGTGCAGCGGGCGGCAGGGCGAATATCCTACGGGCGTGCCGTCGTCGTTGGTGGCCAGGAAGTTGAAGGAATCACTGGCGAGGGGAGGCTCGTCCGCTGCTCCCAGCGGCTCGTCCGCTTCCTCCAGTCCGGGAGGAGGCGCGTCCGAACTGACTCCCTCTGCGGCTCTTCCCGGTTGCTGGTCCTCAGCCTGTCCGTTCGGGACGGCAGGACTGCGGAACTGGAACAGCCCCACCAGGCGGGGATCTCCGTAGAAGAGGCCGGCAGCCGTAAAGGCCGCCGCTGCGATCAAGGCGGTGAGCGCCGCCGCCCGCAGGATCCGGGCAGCACTGCCCGGCCCGCCGGCATGCCGCGGCCGGCGCCGCCGCGGACCCTCCACTAAGCGACCACGGCGCCGAACGCCATTCCCAGGAGGTAGGTGACGGCGGCAGCCCCCATGCCGATGGCCAGCTGCCGGAAACCGCGGCTGGTCGGGGAAGTGCCGGACAGCAGGCCGACGACGCCGCCGGTCAGCAGGAGAGCCATGCCCACCAGAACGGCGGAAACCACCAGCGCCGCGACACCGGTCATGCCAAGCAGGAACGGGATGATGGGAATGACAGCGCCGGAGGCGAAGAAGCAGAAGCTCGACGCCGCCGCGCTCCATGCGGTGCCCACCGCCTCGTGCCGGTCCTCGGTCTCGGGGAGTTCGGGCTGGAGCGACAGGCTGGGATCGCAGTCGCAGGCCAGAAGGCCCATCCGTTCCGCCACACGGTGTTCGGCGGCTTCCCGGGACATGCCGCGGGCCAGATAGACCAGCAGCAGTTCGTTGTGCTCAATGTCCAGCCGCGGGGCGGCGGACAGGGTGATCTGGGTGGGCCGCGTGGCGGCCAGCAGCTCCCGCTGGGAACGGACGGAGATGAACTCGCCGGCGCCCATGGACAGTGCTCCGGCGAGGAGCCCGGCCACGCCGCTCAGGAGCACCACCTGGCTGCCGACGCCGGACGCGGCCATGCCCATCACCAGGGAGAGGTTGCTGACCAGACCGTCGTTCGCGCCGAACACCGCTGCCCTGAAGGAGCCCGCCAGCCGGTTCCGGCCGCGGGTGGCCAGTCCGCGGACTACTTCCTCGTGGATCTGTTCGTCGGCCACCATCGCGGGTGTGGCTGACGGGTCTGAACCGTAGGGGGAGCGGCCCTCGGCACGCTGTGCCAGGGCCAGGACGAAGACGGAACCGAAATGGCGGGCCAGGAATCCGAGCAGCTGGCTGCGGAGGGATGCCTGCCGGGGCTTGCCGGCGTGATCGCCAAGGAGCTGGAGCCAGTGGGCTTCGTGGCGGCCCTCGGCCTCGGCCAGGGCAAGAAGGATGTCCCGCTCCTCGCCGCGGCGGCTTTGGGCAAGGTCGCGGTAGACACGGGCCTCGGCACGTTCATCGGCGAGGTACTGGCGCCACCGCTTAATGTCGGCCGTGCTTGGCGGGGTTTCGGCTGCGTTTGTTCCGGCGGCGGTTGTTCCGGGGGCGCCTGCTGCGGAGCTGTCCGCGGGAAGGGCGTGGTTTCGGTCAGATTTAGCGTGCTGAGACACGAACACTCCTGGGCTAGATAGGGCATGATTCGGCCCCATTGCAACTCCAGCGTACCCCGGTTTTCCGCGGATTTTCGGCCGGTATTCCTCACCCGGAAGTTTAGGCGAACCTTAAAGGGCGCCCCACATAGGTCGTCTCGCTCCGGACTCCTGCGGGCTGAAATACGCCGGCTAGCGGGCCGGCGACTTGGCTGGGCTGCTGTCCGGCTATTGACCGCGCGGGGTGCCGGTGCTGTGATGATTGCCAGGGCTGGTGCTTCCCCGGACCGGCCCCTGGCCGCATCACCAGACACGGAGGTTTGCACCATGGACACCACCGGATCACACCCCGCCCAGCCGGAACGGGACATCCTCGAATCCGACCCCGCCTATGACTTCGCCGAGGACGCGCCCATCGATGACGCCGCGGAGACCGAGGAAGAGGGACTGCTCGAAGAGGCGGACCAGCTTGTTCCCCTGGGTGAGGAGGACTTCCTGGGCGACGAGAAACCCGTGGTTCCCCTGGGCGGGGAGGAATTCCTTGAACCGGAGGAAAACGAGTGACGCGTCCCCGGCGTTAGACAACCGAATCCGGCCTTAACGAACGACGGCGGTGCCTCCTGTGCAGGGGAGGCACCGCCGTCGTTCACTGTTTAAGCAGTTCCGGCGTTTAAGCAGTTCCGGCGCCGGTAGTAGTTGGCCGGTGTTGGTTGGCCGGTGTTAGTTGGCCAGGGCCGGGACCGGCTCTTCGTCGGCAACCTTGCCGGCCACGCGATCCCGCCAGTGCTGCATGACCCGGGGATCAGTCGGTTTGGTGGCGAGGGACACCGCGACGTACACGAGCCCCGACGCGAGCAGGCCGAAGTAAATCGGCTCGTTGGCGAAGATGCCGTCCAGCGGCGCCGCGGCGTTGATCTCCAGGATGATCATCGTACCGAGCGTGACCACGGTGCCCACCGCCATGGATGCGGCGGCCGCTGCACCGGTGCCCCTCTTCCAGACGAGGCCGCCGAGGATCGCGACCAGGAGTCCGCCCACCAGGATGTCGTAGGCGATGGTCAGGGCCGCCACGACATCCTTGGTGATGATGGCGATGAGGATGGCCACGATGCCCAGGCCCAGGACCCACATGCGGTTTGCTTTGACGTCGTGCTCGGGGTTGTCGGTGTCATCGGTGTTGATGTCCTTGCCGAACCAGCTGGCCACGAAGGGGAGCACGTCGGCGCGGGCCACTGTTGCGGCGGCGATCAGGGCGCCGGAGGCGGTGGACATCATGGCGGCAACGGCCGCCGCGAGCACCAGGCCGCCGATGCCGACGGGCAGCAGGTTCTGGGCAACCTCGGCGTAGACAACGTCCTTGCCTGCCGTGGCGACGTCGATCTCGGGGAGGGCCACCCGGGCGCCCAAGCCGATCAGGGCACCGGCGGCGCCGTAGAGGATGCAGTAGATGCCTGCGGTTGCGCCGCCCCAGCGCGCTACGGTGGGGGTCTTGGCGGTGAATACACGCTGCCAGATGTCCTGGCCGATCAGCAGGCCAAGGGTGTAGACCACGAAGTAGGTGATGATGGTCTGGACGCCGATGCCGTCGATCTGGAAGAAGCTGTCCTCGACGCGGCTGCGGATGCCGTCCAGGCCGCCTGCGGCGTTCAGCGTGAAGGGCAGCATCAGGAAGAAAATTCCCACGGTCTTGATCACGAACTGGACTTGGTCAGCAAGGGTGATTGACCACATGCCGCCGATGGTGGAGTACACCAGGACGATAGCGCCGCCGATGGCAATGGCCAGGGCGCGGTCCCACCCGAACAGCACCACAAAGATGGTGGCGTAAGCGCCGGTGGAAGTGGCGCACAGCATGAGCGTGTAGGCCAGCATCACAATGCCGGAGGTCTGGGTGGCACGGCTGCCGTAGCGCAGCGTCAGCATCTGGGACACCGTGTAGATCTTCAGTTTCTGGATGGTGCCGGCGAAGAGCAGGCTCAGCATCAGCACTCCGACGCCGATGGCGACGACGAGCCACATGCCGGAGATGCCGAACTTGTAGCCGAGGCCCACACCGCCCACCGTCGAGGCGCCGCCGAGGACGACAGCCGCCATGGTTCCGGTGTAGAGGAACGGGCCAAGCCTGCGGCCGGCCACCAGGAAGTCGCTATTGTTCTTGGTGCGGGATTTGCCCCACCAGCCAAAGGCCAGCATGGCGATCAGGTACACCACCACAATGGCGATGTTGACGAAGTTTGCGTCCATTTAGTGGGCTCCTTGGAGCGTGTCGGCAGCATCGGCTTCGCGGGAGAGCGGCAGGGCCGCGCCGGAATTCCGCTGCTTAGAACGGGCGATGCAGGGGAAGATCCCTGGAAGTAACGAGCGGATTGCCTAATAGACAACACTTGTTGCCCGAAAGCGTATGTTGTGATCCGCGTAACAGTCAAGGCGGACTGACACCATGGCCGGTTCCGCGTCACAAGGCAGCGCCACAAGGTAGGTATCCCGTTAGTATGGCTCCAGCAATGGGGCCGTGCGGCCGGCTGTGAAAGGTTCGTAAATGAAGGCTCTACCAGTTGAACCGAGCAACATTCCCGTCGCCATCGGTTCGCGCATCCGCGCTGCGCGCCAGTCCCAACGGCTAACCATCGAGCAGGTGGCCGACGCCACGGGACTCACCAAAGGATTCCTGAGCCGGGTGGAACGCGACCTGACGTCGCCGTCGGTGGCATCTTTGGTGACGCTCTGCCAGGTGCTGTCGATCTCCATCGGCGATCTCTTTGCCGCACCGGAAACGCACCTCACCAAGAAGGATGAAGGGCCGCGGATTTCGCTCGGCGGAGAAGGCATTATCGAACGCCTGCTGACTGCACGCTCGGAACGGCGCGTCCAGATCATCCAGGCCGTGATCGAACCCCGCGGCCGCGGTGAATCCGAGCTGTATGCCGTGGACTGCGACGTGGACGTCCTGCACGTGATCAAGGGCCGCATCCGGCTGATCCTGACCAACGAGGAATACGATCTCGGCGCCGGCGACACCGTGACCTTCCCCGGCAGGGAACCGCACACCTGGATCAACCCCACGGACGACGCTGTCGAGGTGCTCTGGGTGCTGGTGCCCGCCGCCAGCCGCTGACCCGGTCCTCTGACCCGGCTGGCGGGCCTGCCGGGCCTCAGCCCACGTGGACCCAGGGCCGGCGGGTGACATCCGGCTCGGCTTCGCGCAGCACTTCGCGGGTCACAGGGGCGATCTCACCCTCCCCGAACAGCAGGAACCGCGTCAGGTTGGTGAGCGGATTGCCCTCGGTCCAGCGGAAGTAGATATGCGGCATGAGGCCCGTGACATCGCGGAGGTGCAGCAGGACGGCCGCCAGTGTGTTCGGCACGTTGTTGCTGTGGACTTCAAGGATGCGGAAACCGTGCCGGACCTTCCCGGTGACGAATAGCTCCTGTTCGAAGTCCGAACTGTCATCCACCAGGATCTCGATGAAGATCGCGTCGCTGTCCGCGGGCAGGTGGTTGGCCAGCTGGGCGTGCTCCAGCTTGGCCCGGTACCGCGCGGCGCTGAGCCGCTTGGGCTCGTGCGCGATGAGCCGGATGGGCCCCTCCTCGCCGGCAGCCATGAATTCCAGGGCACGTTCGTCCAGCCGGATATGGGTGGCCCGAAGCTCGAAGGACCGCCGGGCGCGGGATACGAAGCTGACCGCCACAATGCCGAGGATGAACATCGCCGCGATTTTCAGGCCGTCGGGGCGCTCCACCACGTTCGCCACGGTGGTGTAGAGGAAGACGACGGCGATCGCCCCGAAAGCGGCCGTCCGGCCGCGTTGCTGCTTGCGCCGGGCGGACAGCGTGACGGCAATGGACGCGGAGGTCATCAACACCAGGACGCCGGTGGCGTACGCGCCGCCCTGTGCCTCGACGTCGGCCTCGAACACCACCGTGATGAGGAAGGCGACGGCGGTGAACACCAGTACCAGCGGCCGCACGGCCCGGGTCCAGGCCGGTGCCATGCCAAAACGCGGAAGGTAGCGCGGCACCAGGTTGAGGAGGCCCGCCATGGCGGAGGCGCCGGCGAACCAGAGGATGGCGATGGTGCTGACGTCGTATACCGTACCGAAACCGTCGCCCAGATACTGGTGGGCGAGGAAGGCCAAGGCGCGGCCGTTGGCCTTGCCGCCCGGCTGGAACTCGGCGGCCGGGATGAGGAACGTGGTGATGAAGCTGGACGCGATGAGGAACGCGCTCATGATCAGGGCCGCGGTGGTCAGGAGCTTGTGCGCGCCGCGGATCCGGCCGTCCGGCTTCGCTTCGGTGTCCTCCGGACTTCCCTGGATCTGAGGCATGACGGCCACTCCCGTTTCGAAGCCGGAGAGGCCGAGGGCGAGTTTGGGGAAGACCAGCAGGGCGATGCCGATCATCACCAGCGGGTTCCCGTGCTGCTGGTTGAGGGCTGCCCACCAGTCCGTGACCACGTGGGCCTCGCCGAACACATGCGCGAGGCCCACCAGCACCACCACCGCATTGAGCAGCAGGAATACTGCCACCAGGACAACGGCCACGTTGATGGCTTCCTTGAAGCCGCGGAGGAACACGATGCCCAGGCCCGCAATCAACGACAGTGTGATGGCCACTTCCTGGCCATGCAGGAAGTCCGGCGCGAACGGGTTTTCGATGGCGTGCGCGCTGGCATCCGCGGCAGAAAGCGTAATGGTGATCATAAAGTCCGTGGCTGCGAACCCCAGGAGCGCCAGGACGAACAGCTTGCCGCCCCACCGCGGCAGGAGCCGTTCAAGCATGGCGATGGAACCTTCACCGCGGGGACTTTCCGCGGCCACCCGGCGGTACACGGGAAGGGCGCCGAGGAGCGTCACCGCCACCAGGACCACGGTGGCCAGCGGGGAGACCATTCCTGCTGCAAGGGCGGCGATGGCGGGCTGGTAGCCAAGGGTGGAGAAATAGTCGACGCCGGTCAGGCACATGACCTTCCACCAGGGCTGGGGCGTGTGGTTGGCCTGCGGCTGGCCGTGCGGTCCCTGGCGTTTGCCGGATCCTTCGGGCATGCCCTCCAACAGCCAGCTCCTGAGCCGATGCGGTTTACGGTTGTATCTGTCCGACGGGTCGGCCGGCGGCCTGGTCAGCGTTGTCACGGAATCCTTTCACGCAGCGCGCCGTCGACCGTTGGCGGCCCGGGGTACTGCTCCTGCTTGGAGCGTAGGCCCGCGGAAGTGCGCAGGATGGCGGCTTTAACGAAACCTTTACGCCACGTGTGACTGCCGCCACTGCATGGTGAGATATACGTCACATTTTGGAAACCTGCCGGAAACGCGGGATTCATGCCCGGGGCGGCTGTTTAACTTCCCGGAAAAACAACTCGGCCATGGCGGAAACACCACCGTTGTAGCGTCGGAATCGGGGAACGCAGCCGCTCTCGCGTCTTGAGGGCTTGTTTCGTCGTTTTGATTGGTCTCGCCGTCGTCGGCGCCCAGGAGCGCCACTTCTTCTTGAGGAAGGCTCCCGAAATGAACATCTCTCTACTCAATGTGGGAATGGCAGTGGATCCCACGGCGCTCGATCCGGGCGCGACGGCCTGGATGCTGGCGGCTTCCGCTTTGGTCCTGCTAATGACCCCCGGCCTGGCATTCTTCTACGGCGGCCTCGTGCGGATGAAATCCGTCCTGAACATCATGATGATGAGCTTTGGCGCCATGGGTGTTGTCGCCGTCGTCTGGGCGCTATGGGGCTACGGGCTGGCGTTCGGTCCCGACACCATGGCCGGGCTCGTCGGGGATCCGTTTGCCAACCCCGGGCTGAGCGGACTCACAAGCACCATCGGCGGCAAGGCGCCGGGGCTCCCGGACATGGTGTTCATCGGGTTCCAAGCCACCTTCGCCATCATCACGGTCGCGCTGATCAGCGGGGCTGTGGCCGAAAGGGTCAGGTTCGGGCCGTGGCTGCTGTTCGCTGCCTTGTGGGTGACACTCGTCTACGCCCCGATCGCGCACTGGGTCTGGGGAGGCGGCCTCTTCGGCGCCACCGGCATCGTGGGCAGCAAAATCTCGGCGCTCGACTTCGCCGGCGGAACCGTTGTGCACATGAACGCCGGCATCGCGGGGCTGATGCTCGCCGTCGTGCTTGGAAAGCGCCTTGGATTCATGAAGGATCCCAACATCCGTCCGCACAACCTTCCGTTCGTGATGCTCGGCGCAGGGCTCCTGTGGTTCGGATGGTTCGGTTTCAACGCCGGCTCTGAACTCGCCGCCGATGCCACCGCCGGCCTGGCCTGGACCAACACCCTGTTGGCCACGAGCGCCGCCCTCCTGGGCTGGCTGCTGGTTGAAAGGCTGCGGGACGGCCACGCCACGTCCCTCGGTGCCGCATCCGGAGCCGTGGCGGGCCTGGTTGCCGTCACCCCGGCCTGCGGCTTCGTTGACCCCATCGGCGCCATCCTGATCGGGGCCGTAGCCGGCGCGGTCTGCGCGCTCGCGGTGGGCCTCAAGTTCCGGCTGGGCCTCGACGACTCCCTTGACGTGGTGGCCGTCCACTTTGTGGGCGGGCTCTGGGGGACACTCTCCCTGGGATTCTTCGCCGTGCCGTCCGTAAAGACCGAGGGCGGGCTGTTCTACGGCGGTGGCCTGACGCAGTTCTGGCCTCAGATCCTCACAGCGCTCATCGTCACGGCCTGGAGCGCCATTATGACCACACTGATCGGATATGCCATCCACAAGACGATGGGCATGCGCGTGTCCGAAGCCAGCGAACGGTCCGGCATCGACGTCACCGAGCATGCCGAAACTGCCTACGAGTTGCTCATGGTGGGCGGAACCTTCCATCCCGGCGAGCACCACGGCAAGCCTGTTCCTCCCGGCGCGGCCGCTGATGCTGCGGGGGACGCGGGCACTGCAGCGGAAATGCCTGCCGGCGTTCCCGGGCAGAGCCAGGTGGAGCGCGGCAGGGTGCGGACATGAAACTCATCACGGCCATCATCCGGCCGGACAAGGTCGAGACAGTGCGGGCCGCCCTGGAGGGCTTTGGAGTCAGCGGCATGACGGTCAGCCAGGCAAGCGGCTACGGGCAGCAGCGCGGGCATGTGGAGGTTTATCGCGGAACCGAATACAACTCGGACCTTCTGCCGAAGGCCCGGGTGGAAGTCCTGGTGAACGAGGAGGCCATGGACGGCGTGATGGCCGCCATCGAAGCCGGTGCGAGTACCGGACGTTTCGGTGACGGCAAAATCTGGACCATTTCCGTCTCCGACGCCGTCCGCGTGCGGACCGGGGAAAGGGGCCGGTCGGCCATCGATTGAGGAGTCGGCGCTGGGTTTGGTAAACACTTGATGCACAGCGGGAAACCGAGGTGTATGATGGGTGTCACACTACCGACCCATCCTCGAAGGAGAGGCATTCCTTTGGAAGAGCTGCGCATCGAGGCCAACGGCAACCTTGGCCCCATCGATTCATCCCGTATTCCCCGCTACGCAGGGGCGGCAACCTATGCGCGCCTGCCGCGACTGGACCAGGTGGCCAAGGCGGACATCACGGTGGTGGGAGTGCCCTTCGATTCCGGCGTCTCCTACCGGCCGGGTGCCCGCTTCGGTGCCAACCATGTCCGCGAGGCCAGCCGGCTGCTACGCCCCTACAACCCCGCGTGGGACGTCAGCCCCTTCGAGAACGTCCAGGTGGCGGACGCCGGCGACATGGCCGTCAACCCGTTCAACATCAACGAGGCTATCGAAACCATTCAGCAGAACGCCCTCGACCTGACGGCCGGCGGCAGCAAGCTGGTCACCCTCGGCGGTGACCACACCATTGCGCTGCCACTGCTGCGGGCCGCTGCCGAACGCGCCGGGGAACCGGTGGCCATGCTGCACTTCGATGCCCACCTGGACACCTGGGACACGTACTTCGGTGCCGAATACACACACGGCACCCCGTTCCGGCGCGCCGTCGAGGAAGGCATCCTGGACACCGAAGCCATCAGCCACATCGGCACGCGGGGTCCCCTCTACGGCAAGAAGGACCTCGACGACGACCACCGCTTCGGCTTCGGCATCGTCACCTCCGCAGACGTGTACTACCAGGGCGTCCTGGAAACCGTGGCCAAGGTCCGGGACCGCATCGGCAACAGGCCGCTGTATATCTCCGTTGACATCGACGTCCTGGACCCCGCGCACGCGCCGGGCACCGGCACGCCGGAGGCTGGCGGAATCTCCAGCCGCGAACTGCTGGAGATCATCCGCGGCTTCCGCGGCATGAACCTGGTGGGTGCGGACATCGTTGAGGTGGCCCCCGCGTACGACCACGCTGAAATCACGGGCGTCGCGGCCAGCCACGTCGCCTACGAACTGGTAACGCTCATGGCGGACTCCGCCGTCGAGGGCAACAGGTTCGGCAGTGCCAACGGTTACGCCGCGCAGGCGCTGGGACAGGAAGAACGGCGCAAGGCCGGCTTCCCGGCCCCCGTGGACCAGCGCGTCGAGACCGGCGTCTCACTGTGACCGGCGTCCGCAACGGCGGGGACCTCGTCGTCGAAACCCTTGAAGCGCTGGGGGCGAAGACGGTCTTTGGCATACCGGGCCAGCATGCCCTGGGCCTGTTCGATGCGATGGGCAGGGGCAACCTGCACTTTGTCTCTTCGCGGGTGGAAAACAACTCGGCGTTTGCAGCCGACGGGTATTCGCGTGCCACCGGAGAGGTTGGTGTGCTGTTCCTGTCCACCGGTCCCGGGGCACTGACGTCCCTGGCCGGGCTGCAGGAAGCCTACGCCACGGGTGTGCCCATGGTGGTGGTGGCCAGCCAGATCCCGCTGGACGGCCTGGGTGCCCGCCGCAAGGGCATGCTGCACCAGCTCGATGACCAGAAGGCCTCCGCCGCGAACGTCACCAAGAGCCAGCGGCTGATCCAGCACGCATCCGGCATCCCCTCGGCCATTCAGGACGCCTGGACCGAGGCCATTTCCTCGCCGCAGGGCCCGGTCTGGCTGGAAATTCCGCAGAACGTCCTGCTGGATCCCATCATGGTCCCGCCGGTGGAGGACGCCCTCGCCGAAGCGGCGGACAACCCGCCGCGGGTGGAGCTTGTCCGGGAAGCGGTGAAATGGCTGTCGACGGCGGAGCGTCCGGCCATCATCGCCGGCGGCGGCACCCGCCGCGGCCGCGCCGAGAAGTCGCTGCTGTCCATTGCCGAAAAGCTTCGGGCGCCGGTGATCTGCACCCCCGGCGGCAACGGTGCGTTCCCGTGGAACCACGAGCTGTCGCTGCAGTCCTGGATCGAGGACCGGCACATGACGGACCTCCTCGAGGACGCGGATGTGCTGATCGTCATCGGCTCCTCCCTGGGCGAAGTCACCTCCAACTACTTCACCTTCGAGCCGCGGGGCCGCATCATCCAGATCGATGCCGAACCCCGGGTCCTGGAATCCAACAGGCCGGGACTGGGCATCCGAGCCGACGCCGGCCAGGCCCTCGCCGCGCTGGATGAGGCGCTGACTGAACCGCACGGCGAGCGGGCCAACTGGCACGGCACCCCGCCGGAGGCGCTGGTCAAGGAAACGCTCGCGAAGGTCAAGGCCCGGCTGGAGTCCCAGGACCTGGGCAAAGAGTTGAAGTTCATGGCGGACATCCGCGAGGCCGTGCCCTCGGGCATGCAGACCTTCTGGGATATGACCATTTCGGCGTACTGGGCCTGGAGCTGCTGGGATGCCCGCGAGGGCCAGTTCCACTCCGCCCAGGGCGCCGGCGGACTCGGCTTCGGCTTCCCCGCTGCCATCGGCGGGGCGGTTGGGCTCGAGACAACGGGCAGGCCCGGACGTGTCCTGGCGGTCTCCGGCGACGGTTCGGCCATGTACTCCATCTCCGAACTGGCCACCGCCAAGCAGCACAACGTCCCGGTCACCTGGCTGATCGTCGACGACGGCGGGTACGGCATCCTGCGCGAATACATGGTGGGCGCCTTTGGCAAGGCCACGGCCACCGAGCTGGTCCGCCCGGACTTCGTCAGACTCGCCGAAGCCTTTGGTGTCCCGGCCGTACGGGTTGCGCCGGAAAACGTGGAGGAGGCCCTGAAGGCGGGCTTCGCCGCGGACGGCCCCAACGTCGTCGTCGTCGAAACCCTGCTCAAAATGTTCGGCCCCACGCACCTGGACGTTTGAACAGCGCCCTAAACCACCCCACCACATAGCGCGAACGGACACTTGAGGCCCCACTTCCTCCAGGGCCTCAAGTGTCCGTTCGCGCTGGGCGTTTAAGGAGCCGGGCCCCTGTCGGACCCCTGCCTGACCCCTGTCGGTAGTCGGTTAGTTTCCTAAAGCAACCATTTTCGGATATAGTTGCCTAAGGCAAGCAAAGGGGATATGCATCATGGCAGTCGCACCGGAAACCGCAGCCGACCTCGTCTATCAAATCTTCGACCTCCAGCGGGCGGTCCGTTGCGTGGCGGTCGCCGGCCTGCGCGGGCAGGACACCGGCGTGGCGCTCCAGGGCGTCCTGCGGTTTGTGGGGGAGGGGGAGTCCCGGGCCACGCATCTCGCCGCCCGGCTCGGCGTCAGCGCTCCCGTCCTGAGCAGGCACATCGCCGATCTGGAAGAGCAGGGACTGGTGGTCCGCCGCCCTGATCCCGAGGACGGACGGGCCCAGCTCGTGGCGCTCTCCGAGGCCGGAGCGGACAAGTTGCGCGAGATAGAACAGCAGCGCACGGCAACCCTCCAGGGCTACCTGCAGGACTGGAGCCAGAACGACGCCGAAGAAACCGCGAAAATCCTCAAGAAACTTGCTGAATCCCTGAGGGACTCAGCCCGGGCAAAGACGGCCGGACCCACCGAAATCACTCCAACCGTTTAGGAGCTGCACATGGCAAGCCACGCCACAGCCACCGGTCCGTCCCGGGCCATGTCAACGACACCACAGCAGTCGTCGCCGTCATCTGCCCAGGCGCCCCAGCCTGCGATGAGCCACCGCCAGATCATGGAAGCCCTCACCGGCCTGCTGGCTGCATTCTTCACGGCGATCATCAGCAGCACCATCGTGGCCAACGCGCTGCCCACCATCATGTCCGAGCTCAAAGGCACGCAGACGGACTTCGCCTGGGTCATCACGGCGGCACTGCTGGCCAACGCCGCCACCACGCCGATCTGGGGCAAGCTCGCGGACCTCTTCGACAAGAAGCTGCTGGTCCAGCTGAGCATTGTGATCTTCGTAGCCGGGTCCGTCATGGCCGGCCTTTCCGAAACGATCCCGCTGCTGCTGACCGCCCGCGTCATCCAGGGCGTCGCCATGGGCGGCCTCACGGCATTGGCACAGGCCATCATCGGCTCCATCATCCCGCCCCGGGACCGCGGCAAATACTCCGGCTACATGGGCGGCGTCATGGCTGTGGGCACCGCCGGCGGCCCGCTGCTGGGCGGATTCATCGTAGACAGTCCGCTGGGCTGGCGCTGGACCTTCTTTGTCTGTGTCCCGCTGGCCGTCATCGCGCTCATCCTGCTGCAGATCACGCTGAAGCTTCCGCACGTCAAGCGCCACGCCAAGATCGACTGGCTCGGTTCCATCCTGCTCACCTCCGGCGTCAGCCTGCTGCTGATCTGGGTTTCATTCGCCGGCAACCCGGACTACTACGACTGGTGGTCCTGGCAGACCGCTGCCATGGTGGGCGGCGGCGTGCTTCTCCTGGCACTGCTCGTTGTGGTGGAGTCCAGGGTGGAGCAGCCCGTCATCCCGCTCAAGATCATCAGCGAACGCACCACGGCACTGGCCATCCTGGCCTCCGTCGCCGTAGGCGTGGGCATGTTCGGATCCTCCGCCTTCCTGGGCCAGTACTTCCAGGTGGCCCGGGGGGCAACCCCCACCGAAGCGGGCCTCCTGACGCTGCCCATGATCGCCGGCAACCTCATCGGCTCAGTCCTGTCGGGCCAGCTGATCAGCCGCACCGGCAAGTGGAAGCGCTACCTGGTTGCCGGTTCCATCCTGCTGATCGGCGGCCTGGGACTGGCCGGATCCATCGACCACACCACCGAACTCTGGCTGACCGGCCTCTACACCGCGATCCTGGGCCTGGGCCTCGGACTGCTGATGCAGAACCTCGTACTGGCGGTCCAGAACACCGTCCGGGCCACGGACATCGGCACCGCCAGCGCCTCCGTGGCGTTCTTCCGGTCGGTAGGCGGCGCAATCGGCGTGTCCGTGCTGGGTGCAGTGCTGGCCAACCGTGTCAAAGAACTGGCCGCCGACGGGCTCGCCGCGGCCGGTATTCCGGCCGCGGGCGGATCAGCGGGGGCGAGCATGGCCCTCCAGGACATGCCTGCGCCGATCCGGGACATCATGCGGGCGGCCTACGGCGACGCGACGGCCGAGATTTTCCTGATCTCAGCGGTCGTCGGCATCATCGCCCTTGTAGCGATCCTGTTCATCAAGGAACAGCCGCTGCGCCGCACCGTGGACATCGTTCCGGGAGCCGCGCCCGCGGCTTCGGGAAGCCCCTCGCCGGCCCGGAACGGCGACGGCGGGCTTACCCCGGCCGGCGGGTCCGGCGTCGTGGACCTCGACCGGGAGTTCATCGAAGTCCTCAGCAGGCAGCGCGCGCATGAGTCGCGCTTCCCCGACGGCGCGCGCCGGGAGCGGACCATGGTGGCGGACCGACGTTCCGAGGCCGACGACGTCGTGCCCCTCCTGGTGAAGACGCAACTGCTGCTCGCAGAGCAGCAGCTCCAAGTGGCAGAGGCGCTCCGCGCCGTCCACGAGCAGACGGCGGAGCAGCGCGAGATCGCCGCCGAACAGTCACGCATCAGCGGGGAACTCACCACTCTCCGGCGGCGGCTGGCCAAGGAACGGAAGCTCCAGCGCGCTGCAGCGGACTACATCGCAACGCACGGACGGCACCGAAGCGAGTAGTCCGCGCTCACCGAAATGCCAGGAGCAGACGACGACGGCGGCTGACTGCCGCCGTCGTCGTCAAGGGCTCCGCGAGGGTCAGGGCTCGGGGACAGGTGACGCAACCACCACCACGTTCTTTCCCCAAGGGTCTTCCGTGTAGCAGCTGATGAGGACGAGGCGGTTGGGAAAGCCGGTCCAGATCGGGCTGTCTTTCAGGCTTGACTTCAGGTAGGTATCCACCGAATCCACCCGGTACCGCATTGTTCCCGAGGCCGTGATGGCTTCGAAGACGTCGCCCGGGGCGCTGGCTGCGCTGAGCCGGTTGAACGGGGCGTCGCGGTCCTCCCAGCTGTGGCCGAGGATGTACGTCGTGTTGGTGGACCCGGCGCCGGGCATGCCGAGGCTGGACACCCAGTAGCCGTCGACGGTGATCGGCGGCACGATCGCCTGGGATTCGAGCTCCTCCGGCGTCGGCGTGAGCGGATGAATGGTGACGTCCAGGCCGGCCGCGGGATACACGATGCGGGTGGGCGCCGCGGCGGGAGGATAGTTGGGAAGGCTCGGCGGTTGCTGGGCTGCCGGCGCAACGGCGGCGCCTTTGATGGCCTCCGGGGCCGAGCCCTTCCCGTTCCAGGAGAATGTGTCAGCCGGGCCGGCATAGGCGGTGGCGCGGGTATCGGCCCGCGAGTACGGAGCAGTTGCCAGGTGAAGTCCGGCCGCGCCGGAGGTGTTCCCGGCAGCGATGATGCCGGGAAGGAACGACAGGAGGAAAAAGGCCACGACGCCGGCGAGCAGTAACAGCCGGTCGCCGCGGTTCAAGGAAAGACGGTTCCGCGACAGGCGCTTCAAGGACGGGCGCGTGGACGCAGTACGCTCCAAGGAAAGGTGCTTGGGGTGCTTGGGGGACGGGTCGCTTGGGGCTGCATCCTCCGGGGCTGCCTCTGGTGCATCTGTTCGGCTGCCGGTACTGCTCCGCAGGTGCTGGCCCTCTGCAGATGTGAGGCCGGGGAAGGGCATCGGAACTCCTTCGTGGAGTGTGGTGTGGACGGGCATCACGCCGTGGCGGCGGATGCCCGTCCTCACAGGGGACCAGCCTTACTTACTTGGAGCCGGGCATATCCTGCAGGCGTCCCCGGTGCCTCAGGGCAATCAGGCCCGTTGCCCCCAGGAGTGCCGCCAGGCCGCCGAACCAGGCCGGCATGCCCGTGTCGGGCTGGCTGCCGGCCGCCGTCTGGGCGTTGAACCCGCGGTTGACGACAGGTACTACTGCTGCCGGCGCAACGACGGGTGCCACGGCCGCTCCCGCAGGTGCCGGCGGGGTAACAGCCGGCGGGGTAACAGCCGGCGGGGTGACCTCCGGCGGGGTGACCACCGGCGGGGTAACCTCCGGCGGCGTAACCTCAGGCGGGGTCACGACGGGCGGAACAACAACGGGCGGCTTTTCTTCCTCTTCTTCTTCTTCCTCCTCTTCAGGGCAGCAACCACCGGCGGGGACCGGATAGATGTCGCCGTGGTCCTTGTGGCCGTGCCACCAGGCCTTTTTCGGAATGGTGATTTCGACGTAGGGGTTCTCTTCAGATCCCGTGGCGTGGCAGATCGTGATCATTTCGCCGTGGTCGTCATCATCGTCATGGCCGCCCCCGCCTCCGCCGTATCCGCCGCTGGGGCAGCCGCCCGCAGGTGCCGGAATCAGGTCGCCAGCGTGCGTGGCATGGCCGTTTCCGTTAAGCGAGTTCTCGCTGACAGTGATGTGCACGTAGGGGTTTGATTCGGAGCCGGTTGCGTGGCAAATGCTGACTTTTTTGTCGTCGTCATCGCCGTTGCCGGTGGCATTCGCCGGGGCTGTGACACCTACTAACGCAATGCCGGCAATGCCGGCAGTTGCGAGGATTCTCTTCATGGGATACTCCTGGATCATTGTGGACTGACCAGACTGCGGGAGCGGAAGCCCATGGAGGAGCTGACCGTTTGGTCGCGGATGCCCAGATCACCTGCGACTCTCCTACAGAGTTGTCATTGACTGACCACTTCACGCTAATCCCTAGGCCCGGAGGCAGTCGCGAGTAGCCGGTACCTGACTCGCCACTCGTTTTTCACAGGTTGCACCGCTTGGAATCGCGGGGTGACACCCGTTCCACCTGTAACAGGGTGCACGTGGGAAGCTATAGCCTCGTTGCGCCGCTACGCCCTTGGGATGATATTCACAGGGCGTTGTTTCGCTGAGGCAACAGATTTCGTAGAGTGGGGAAGGCTGAGAGTGTCGGCCCTCGCTGGTATTACTTTCCTGCACTCACTTCGCACTTCCCAAAGGACCCCCGGGCATGCTTGTCACTCTGATACGGCGCTACTCCAAGCCGTATTCGCCGTATATAGCGGCAGTCATTCTTTTCCAGCTTGCTTCCACCATTGCGGCCCTCTATCTACCGAGCCTGAATGCCCAGATCATTGATGAGGGAGTCTCCCGAGGGGACACGGACTACATCTGGAGAACGGGCGGTCTCATGCTCGGGGTCGCGCTGATCCAGGTGGTCACCGCCATTGCAGGCGTGTACTTCGGTTCCAAGGCGGCCATGGCCTTCGGCCGCGACCTCCGGCGCGGGGTCTTCCGTAAAGTCACGAGCTTTTCGGCCAAGGATGTCAACGTCTTCGGCGCACCAACCCTGATCACCCGCGGCACCAATGACGTCCAGCAGGTGCAGATGCTCGTGCTGATGGGCCTGAACTTCATGGTGGCAACGCCCATCATGTGCATCGGCGGGATCTTCATGGCATTGCGCGAGGACCTGAGCCTGTCCTGGCTGGTCTGGGTGTCCGTTCCGGTGCTTATTGCCGTCGTCGGATACCTCGTGGTCCGCCTCATGCCGCTCTTCCGCTCCATGCAGACGAAAATCGACCGCATCAACGGCATTCTCCGGGAGCAGATCATCGGCATCCGCGTGGTCCGCGCCTTCGTCCGTGAACCGCACGAAACGGAGCGTTTTGGCGAGGCCAACCGCGAACTCACGGACGTCTCCCTGAAGATCGGCGCCCTGTTCGTCCTGATGTTCCCGGCCATCGGCATGATCCTGCACGTCTCCACCGCGGCCGTCCTGTGGTTCGGCGGCCAGCGCGTGGAGGCGGGAGAGATGCAGGTGGGCTCCCTGACCGCCTTCCTGCAATACCTCCTGCAGATCCTCATGGCGGTGATGATGGGAACGTTCATGGCGATGATGATTCCGCGCGCCTCGGTCTGCGCGGACCGCATCGGTGAAGTGCTCGACGTCGAGCCCTCCATCCATGAGCCGGCCGCGCCCGTGGCGCCCGCCCAGCGCACCGGCCGCGTGGAGTACCGTAATGTCTCCTTCGCCTACCCCGGGGCGGAAGAGCCTGTCCTGAGCAACATCAGCTTCACGGCCGAGCCCGGCCAGACCGTGGCCATCGTCGGGTCAACAGGTGCCGGCAAGACCAGCCTGCTGTCGCTGCTGCCGCGGCTTTACGACGTCGCGTCCGGTGAGGTACTGCTCGACGGCGTCTCCGTCACCAACCTTGACCGGTCCGAAATCACCGGCCGTGTGGCCATGGTGCCGCAGCGGCCCTACCTCTTTTCCGGGACCATCGAGCACAACCTGCGCTTTGGCAAGACCGAGGCCACGGACCAGGAACTGTGGGACGCGCTCACGGTGGCCCAGGCCGCTGACTTCGTCCGGGAGAAGAAGAACGGCCTCGGTTCCCGGATCGCCCAGGGCGGCACCAACGTCTCGGGCGGCCAGCGCCAGCGCCTGTGTATCGCCAGGGCACTGGTCACCAAGCCCAAGGTGTACCTGTTCGATGACTCCTTCTCGGCGCTGGACGTCGCCACGGACGCGCGACTTCGCCGCGCGCTCAAGGCAAAGACGGCGGACGCCACCGTGATCATTGTCGGCCAGCGCGTGTCCACCATTGCCGACGCCGACCAGATCCTGGTGCTGGACAACGGCCGGATCGTGGACCGGGGAACGCACGAGGAACTGCTGCAAAGTTCCACCACCTACCAGGAAATCGTCGAGTCCCAGCTGACCGCGGAGGAAGTGGCATGAGCACCAACCAGAAACCCGCCGCCGGCCAGGAAACCCTTCCCGCGGACGAGGACGATTTCTACGAAGAGGAATACAAGCCCACCGAGGCCGACGGCGACATGTTCGGCGGCGCGCCGGCGAAGAAGGCCGAGCACTTCTGGCCGTCCGCCAAGCGCCTCATGGGCCTGCTGAGACCCGAGTCCGCCGGCATCGCCCTGGTGCTAGCCATGGTGACGGTCGCCGTCGTCCTCAACGTCGTAGCCCCGAAAATCCTGGGGCAGGCCATGGATGTCATCTTTGGCGGCGTAGTGGGAAAGCAGCTGCCCGCGGGCGTGAGCAAGGACCAGTTCGTGGACGGGCTGCGCGCCCAGGGCGAAAACAACTTCGCGGACATGGTCGCCAAGATGGAACTTGTCCCGGGGTCGGGGATCGATTTCCAGAAGCTGTCCTTCCTGATCAGCGTGGTGCTGGTGATGTACTTCGTAGCGAACATCTTCACCTGGCTGCAGGGCTACGTCCTGAACGTGCTGGTGATGCGCGTGGTCCGCAAGCTCCGTGATGACACGGAGAAGAAGCTGAACCGGCTGCCGCTGAACTACTTCGACACGCGCCAGCGCGGCGACACCCTCTCGCGCGTCACCAACGACGTCGACAACATCCAGCAGGCGCTGCAGCAGGCCTTCGCACAACTGGTCAGCTCGGCCCTGACGGTCCTCGGCATCGTGATCATGATGTTCATCGTGTCGTGGCAGCTGGCCCTCATCGCCCTGGTCGCACTGCCGCTGTCCGGCGTGGCCGCCGGCATCATCGGCTCGCGCAGCCAGAAGCTGTTCGCAGCGCAATGGAAGAACACCGGCCTACTTAACGGCCAGATCGAGGAATCCTTCTCCGGCCACGACCTGGTGCGTGTCTTCGGCCGCGACGCGGACATTCTGGAACGCTTCGACGAACGGAACGAAGCCCTGTACAGGGCCAGCTTCGGGGCCCAGTTCGTGTCCGGCATGATCATGCCCGTCATGCAGTTTGTCTCTTACCTGAGCTACGTCGGCATCGCCGTGGTGGGCGGCCTGCGGGTGGCTTCCGGCGGCATGAGCCTGGGCGACGCCACCGCTTTTATCCAGTACTCCCGGGAGTTCACGCAGCCGCTCGGACAGATGGCGGGCATGGCCAACATGCTGCAGTCCGGCGTTGCCTCCGCTGAGCGGGTCTTCGAATTCCTGGATGCCGAGGAGCAGGATGCCGAGACTGCCACCGAGCACCTGCCTGCCAAGACAGATGGCCACGTCGAGTTCAGGCACGTCACCTTCAGCTACTCGGAGGACAAGCCCCTGATCGAGGACCTGTCCTTCACTGCCGAGCCGGGACACACGGTGGCAATCGTGGGCCCCACCGGAGCAGGCAAGACCACACTGGTCAACCTGGTGATGCGGTTCTATGAGCTCAATTCGGGAAGCATCACCTTGGACGGCGTGGACATCACGCACCTGAGCCGCTCCGAACTGCGGGCCAAAGTGGGCATGGTCCTGCAGGACGCCTGGCTGTTCGGCGGAAGCATCTACGACAACATCAAATACGGCAACCTCAACGCCACGGAGGACCAGGTCATGGAAGCGGCACGGGCAACGTTCGTCGACCGGTTCGTCCGGGCGCTGCCTGACGGTTACGACACGGTCATCGATGAGGAAGGCAACAACGTCAGCGCGGGCGAGAAGCAGCTCATCACCATCGCACGGGCCTTTGTGGCCAACCCGTCCCTGCTCATCCTGGATGAGGCAACAAGCTCCGTGGACACCCGCACGGAAGTCCTGGTCCAGAAAGCCATGGCTGCCCTCCGGACGGACCGCACCAGCTTTGTGATTGCGCACAGGTTGTCCACCATCCGCGACGCCGACACCATCCTGGTGATGGAAGCCGGACGGATCGTCGAACAAGGCAGCCACCACGCCCTCCTGGAACTCAAGGGCGCCTACCACCGCCTCTACATGTCCCAATTCGCGGGCGAGGACGCTGACGCGGCCCTGGCCAATTCCGCGGAAGACGCGACGGCGGTGCACAGTTGAGCGCCGCCCCGTCGGCCGACCGGCGCATTGAGGTCCTGGTACCGATGCGCTGGGGAGACATGGACGCTTACGGCCATGTCAACAACGTGCAGGTGGTGCGGATTTTGGAGGAAGCCCGCATCGCGGCCTTTGGACCTCCCCGCGGCGCCGGACTGCCTGGCGTCGAACCGCAGGTGGCCCTTTTCAACGACGTCGAAGAGGGCACCATGGCCTTGGTGGTGGAGCACAAGATCCGCTACGTCAGGACGCTCGAATACCGGAATGTGCCGGCAGTGGTCCAGCTGTGGATCGGCGCCGTCAAAGGCGCCAGCTTCGACATCCACTACCTGCTGCAGGACCCGGTGACCCGGGAAGACTGCGTCAAGGCCACCACCCACCTGGCCTTCGTGGATGAGGGAACCGGCAGGGTGCTCCGCCTGACTCCGGAGCAGAAGGAGCGGATGGCCCCGTTCACGGCCTGAGCCCAAAGCCCCTACCCGGGGCGGGGCTGCGTCCCTATGATCGTCACTAGATGACCGCCAGCACGAAGCACCAACCAACTGAAGCAAGGAGCACCGGCCATGGCCACGAAGAAGGACACCAGGAAGAAGTCCTGGAAGGACCTGCCGCCGCTGGCACGCGTCGGGACCGTCATTGTGGGGGCGGTGCAACTTTCACTCCTGATTGCGGCCCAGCGTGACATTTCCAGGCGGCCGGCCGAACAGATCCGCGGCAGCAAGGCCGTGTGGCGCATGGTTACGCTGATCAACTTTGTCGGTCCGGGAAGCTATTTCGCGTTCGGGCGGAAGAACCTGCCCCGGCGCTCGGCGGCAACTGCCCGCTAGCTCTGCTGGCTGTACCGGCGCCGATGCCACCGGCCCAGGACTTCTATGGCGGCGCTCCCGGCGGTTCCCACGCCGAGGGAGACGGCCAGCAGGTCTGGCGGCAGGGTCGGCAGTTCGAAGAAACCGGTGGCAGCCGGCAGGGTCAGCAGCACGGCCAGTCCAGTGACCATCGCGGCAATAACCAGCAGCCGCCAGCCGTTCAGCGGCCGTGACCGGACTGCCAGCACCCACAGGGCAATGACCGAAAGTGCCAGCACAGAACCTGTCCGGGTGACGTCCGGGGCCGCCCCGGTCAGCGCGGCAACGACATTCACCGCGAGCACTGCTGTGGCAACAACCAGCCCTGCCGGGACGGCAAAGGCCAGCGACCGCCGCAGGAACCCGGGCACGTAGCGCCCGGCATTGGGCATCAACGCAAGGAAGAATGCCGGAATCCCGATGGTGAGGGCATCGGTGATGGACATCTGGCGCGGCAGGAACGGGAAGCCCCACAGCAGCGCACCGAACACTACGGACAGCGCCACGGCGTACGCCGTTTTCGTCAGGAAGATCGTCGCCACCGTCTCGGTGTTCGCAATGACGCGCCTGCCCTCCGCCACGATCTCCGGTAGGCGGGAGAAACTGCCATCCAGCAGCACCAGCCGTGACACTGCCTTGGTGGCAGCAGCAGCCGTGTTCATGGCGATCCCGATGTCCGCCGCCTTCAACGCCAGGGTGTCGTTCACGCCGTCTCCGGTCATGGCCACGATATGGCCCTGATCCTGCAATGCTTTGACCATTGCCTGCTTCTGGGCAGGTGTGACGCGGCCAAAAACGTGGTGTTCCGCCAGGACACGGGCCAGGGCATCAGCGTCTGCCGGGAGCGTTCGTGCATCGTAACCGTCCGCCGCCAGGCCCACTTCCCGGGCAACGGACTCCACGGTCCGCGGATCGTCGCCGGAGAAAACTTTCACCTGGACACCCTGCCGCCGGAAGTAGGCCAGGGTCTCTGCGGCGTCGCGCCGAATGGTTTCGCGGAAGGTCAGCAGCGCCGCAGCCGTCACCGCCCGCGGAGGCCCGTCCTGCTCCGCCTCCTGCGGCGTGAGTGCCGCGGACCGGTGGGCGAGGACCAAGGTCCTCAATCCGCTCGCCGCCAGCGCGGCCGCCTGTTCCAGCGCCTCCCCGTTGCCCGGTGCCCCTGCGTCCAGCACAAGCTCCGGAGCGCCCAGGACCCAGGTCCCCGGTGCCGGGCTGGCGCGGCCAAGGCTCAGGGCGCTCCATTTGCGGGCGGATGAGAAGGGCACCAACACCAACGGCCGAAGTCTGCCGTCATCGGCAAACACGACGGCGAGGCAACCGGCGGTGGCATTACCACCGGTGGCAGCGAATCTGCCCAGGGCCAGTTCCAGTCCGTCAGGAAACACCGATCCCACCGGATGCAGGGCATCGAAGCTCATGCCTCCCTCGGTGAGGGTCCCGGTCTTATCGATGCAAAGCATGTCCACCCGGGCCAGGACCTCCACGGCGGGCAGTTCCTGGATGAGGACCATGTTCCGGCTCAACCGGACGGCGCCCACGGCGAAGGCCAGGCTGGTCATCAGAACGAGGCCCAGGGGAATCATGGCGGTGACGCTGGCCACCGCGCCCACCAGCGCCTCCCGCCAGGTGCCGCTGGCAAAGGCCGGATCCCAGCCTCCAGCGGCCTGGATCTGGCCATTGGCCACCACCGCCATGATGGGCAGCAGCGCCCACGCGATCCATCGGAGCAAACGGTTCAGGCTGCTGCGGATCTCAGAATTGACCAGTGAAAACCGCCGGGCTTCGGCGGTCAGCCGGCTAGCGAAGGAATCGTCTCCCACCCTCACGGCGCGTGCCATGCCTGTGCCCGCCACCACGCTTGACCCGGAGAGGATTTCAGCGTCGGCGGCCTTGTCAACCGGCTTGGACTCCCCGGTCAGGAGGGACTCATCCAGCTCAAGTCCCTCCGCGCTGAGCACCACGGAGTCGGCCACTACCTGATCGCCCGCGCGGAGCAGCAGCACGTCGTCCCGCACCACGGCAGCGTGCGGGATTTCGGTGACTGCCCCGTCGCGGACCACCCGGGCACGCGGCGCCGTGAGGACGGCCAGCCGGTCCAGCGCCCGTTTGGCCCTGTACTCCTGGACGATCCCGATGATGGCGTTCGCGGTGGCCGAGAACCCGAAGAGCGCATCCTTCCACTCGTTAAGCAGCAGCATGATCAGGAAACACGCGGCAATGATTCCGTTGAAAAGAGTCAGGACGTTAGCCCTGAAGATATGCCAGAGCGTCCGCGACGGGCGCGTGGAGGACTTGTTGGTGTATCCGGCGTCCGTTCGTGACTGCACCTCGCGGGCGCTGAGTCCGGTCAGCGGGGCTGCGGTCAGCGGGCTTGCGGGCAGCGGGACTCCGGTCAGAGGGCCTGCGATGCGTGGCGCGGCGTCAGCTTGGTCCGCACCCGTCTGCGCCGGGTCTGCCTGCGTCACGGCTCGGCTCAGGTGGCGGAGTCGTTACTCAGCCAGGACTCGAGGTAGATACGGCCTGTGGTGCTGTCCGGCAGGAGGATCCAGGCCCAGATGTAGAACGTGGCGGCCGGGCCCGGCACCAAGGCCAGGACCAGGAAAACGATCCTCGCTGCGTTGGGGTCCACGCCAAGCTTTGCCGCTATTCCGCCGCACACGCCGCCAAGCCACCTGTCCGGTCCGCGGGTGAGCCCGGTGCCCCTAATGGCCGTGAACATCTTCTGTGTGACATCTTGGAAAGTCATGGCACGCTCCTTTCGGTGCCGCCAGCCTATGCCCGCCACTCCCGCGTTCATAGGGCCGAAAGCCACGGGGGCCGCCAAGTAAACATACATAATGCCTTAGGTGCTACCGGGCAGTAACCTGTGGAGTCCCGTGGTGCTGCCGCTCAGGTTAACCCTGTAAATTTGAAGGCATGACCCCCACCGCGAAGCCTGCCATGACCCGCGCCCCCGGAATCTCCAAGGAGATTGAGGACGCGGCGTGGTTTGTCCTCGGGGCCGGCCTGCAGGGCAAGCCGTCGGCGTTGGACGGACAGACCCAGACATGGACCACCGCTGCTGCCGGGGAACTCCTGGAGCGGCTGGAAAGGGGCGTCGCCGACTCCAAAGCGCCCATGATGACCAACCTCCGGCAAAACCTGTCGGACGCCTCGCACGCCGCCAAACAGCTGGCCGTTGAGCTGCTGTTCCTCCAGTCGCTGCCGCTGGCGCACGAGGTCAAGTCGTTGAAAGTCAAGCGTGCCCGGGTGGCCGAGGCGGCCTCCTGGCTGGAGCCGCCGCTGGAGCTGCCGGACGAGCTCTATCAAGGCATGACGGACCACGGTGTCATCCGCGACCGCACCGCCGAATTCAACTGGACCATCTGGGACCACCTGAAGTGGCTGTGCCGCTTCGTGCAGCATGTTGACCAGCAGTCCACCAATGCCATGACCAAGGCTTTGAAGGATCCCCTTGCCTTCCATCAGCTCGCGTCGGGAACGCCGGATGACCAGCCCGCGATCCGGCGCAGTATCGAGTACCTCGCATGGCCCAGCTACTTCGAACCGGTGGTGGCTGACGTGGAGCGGCAGGAAATCCGGGATGCCTTCGCTTCTTTGGTGGGCGGCGCCAAGGGTGACAGCGAAGCAGAAATCACCGCTGACATCCACCGCATCCGTCTCTACCTGGACAAGCAGGCGGGCCAGCGGATCGACTGGTATGCCCGCCAGCTGGTGAGCCAGTGGCGCAAGGTGGGGGATCCCGGCCGCCGCGCCTGGCTCCTGCGTACGCACCATGACGTGAAGGACCTCCTCGCTGCGTGGCACAGCGAGGAGAAGGTGACACTCGACGTCGAACATCTGCGGCTTCTGGACCCCGGAGTCACCGCGGGCGTCGTGCAGCACGCCGTCGACGAGGACTACAAGCACCTGGGTTACGTGGAGCGCGAGGACAACAAAACCGCCGTTTTTGCCTTCCTCACGGTGATGAAGCCGGGCGACCTGGTCCTGTACCAGCACGCCGGCGCCGTCCGCCTGGGCGGGGTCCTGGGCGAGCCGGAGCACAACGAGGACAACCGCCGGATGCGCCGCAAGGTCCGCTGGTTCGACGAAGCACACAACATGGCTGACCTTCCCCGCCACGTCCAGCGCCAGCTGGCCACGCCGGGTGTCGTCGTGGACGTCACCCGGGTGGTGCAGGCGCTGCAGGCGCTGCTGCCCGCCGAAGCGGAGTCGGAGGCCGACGACGCCGCCGCGCCGGCCGCCGTCGTCGAACAGGTTCCGGAGGGGTTCCGTCCCCTGACGGAGGAGTTCGCCGCGTCCCTGCACATGGACCTCGAACCGCTGCAGGAAATCGCCGAACTCCTGGAGGAGAACCGGCAGCTGGTGCTCTACGGCCCGCCCGGGACGGGAAAGACGTACCTTGCCAAGCACCTGGCGGCCGAGCTTGCCGGGGACAGCACCGATGAACGCGTCAAGCTGGTGCAGTTCCACCCCTCCTATGCCTACGAGGACTTCTTCGAAGGCTTCCGGCCGGACAAGACCGACGAGGGACAGGTCTCCTTCAAACTTGTGGCCGGACCGCTGCGCCGCCTCGCGGAAGAGGCTGCCAAGCCCGGCAACGAAAACAAGCCGTACTTCCTGATCATCGATGAGATGAACCGTGCCAACCTGGCCAAGGTTTTCGGTGAACTGTACTTCCTGCTGGAGTACCGTGACGACCGCATTTACCTGCAGTACAGCCCCAACGAGCCGTTCACCCTCCCGGACAACCTGTACATCATCGGCACCATGAACACCGCGGACCGCTCCATCGCCATGATGGACGCCGCCATCCGCCGGCGGTTCTCGTTCATCGAGCTGCATCCCAAAACGGAACCGGTGAAGGGCTCCCTGCTCCGCTTCCTGCAGGCCCGGAACCTGGACACCACCCCGGCCCTCCTCCTCGACGCCCTCAACGATGCGATTGATGAGTGGGACCGTGACCTCATGATCGGGCCGTCCTACTTCATGAAGAAGGCAGCCCAGACCCCCTCCGGCCTGCGCCGGATCTGGAAATACGAGCTCATGCCGCTCCTGGAGGAGCACTACCACGGCCAGCTGAACCGGGCACAGCTGCAGGAGCGCTTCGGGCTTGAGCAGCTTCTGAGCCGCCTTGCGTCCCGCTAACGGGCTGCTCCCCGACAAGGGAACGCCGGTGGCTGTGCCACCGCGGCCGGCGCGGCAGCCCTCCAGCGCCGGCAAGGCCGTGCGCCACATCATCCTGGACGAGATGTCCGGCGGCGTGGTGGACAAACTCGACGCAGCAAGCGCGGCGTTTGTGAACGCCAGCGGCCTGGCCAAGGCGTCGCCCATGGGCATGGGCCTGTTCAGGATCGAGCCGGTGGGCATGGTGGGGTCGGTGCGGACGCCCACGGTGCAGCTGGAAGTCCGGCCCAAGGACCGGCTCGGCCTCAACCGGCTGCTGTTCCTCCTCAGCTATGCGGGAAACCAGGGCTTCCGCGACGACCCCGTGGCCGCCGTCGAAGACTCGGACCTGTGGAGCGCGCTCGCGGAATCCCTGGCACAGCTCGCCGACCGCGCCCTGAGCCGCGGCGTCCTGCAGGGATACCTCACCGTCGACGAATCGCTGCGCACGGTGAAGGGCAGGATCCGGATTTCGGACCAGATCTCACGCCGGCCCGGAATGCTGGTGCCGCTGGAAGTCTCGTATGACGAATTCACCGAGGACATCGCGGAGAATCGCATCCTCCGGGCCGCCCTGGAGCGCATGGCCCAGGTTCCGCGCGTGCGGCCTGACGTTCAGAGCCGCCTGCGGCAGCTGAAGGGAAAGCTCGACGCCGTCACGCGCCTTCAGTCCGGAGCGCCCCTTCCGCCGTGGCAGGCCACCCGGATGAACGCCCGCTACCACGCCGTGCTCCGCCTCTCCGAGGTGATCCTGCGCAACGCCTCAGCCGAGGCGGGCGACGGAAAGCAACAGACGGCGTCGTTCGTGGTGGACATGGGGCAGGTGTTCGAGGATTTTGTGGGAACTGCCCTCCGCGAAGCCATGGCTGCCCATCCCGGAGAGATGCGGCTGCAGTACAACGCACTGCTGAACGAGGCCGTGCGCGACTCCGACCGGCTGACGGTGAACCCGGACGCGGTGCACCTGCTGGGCGGCCGTCCCGTGGTGGTCTATGACACGAAGTACCGGGCGGCCACGGACGAGGGAGCGTCGCTGTCCGCGGACCACTTCCAGATGCTGGCCTACTGCACGGCCCTACGCGTCCCCACGGCCTGGCTTGTGTACGCAGGCGCGGGGGAAATGAAGCTCCGCCGCATCCTTAACACCGACATCGACGTGGTGGAGTACCCGCTTGATCTGTCCCTGCCGCCGTCGGACATCCTGGCAGCTGTTGCTGACCTGGCACAGCAGTCCTGGGGCGAAGTGGTGCGGCAGGCAGGACTTAATCAATGACTGCAGGCTCGGAGCGGCCCGGCATTGACATGAGGTGCATGAGCAAAGCCCTCTCAGGGTTGCCCTGGTTCTCGTTGAGGCAACGGCGCAGCTGATTGCGGATTTCGGACCCTTCCGGATCGGTGTCCGTCAAGATTGCATTGATGATTTCCCACGACTGGTGACGAATCGGCTCAAGATTCACGCGCCCGCGGACGGGCCCCCCAACGGCATGGATCCCGGACCGCGCCCGCCGCGAATCTCCCTCGTGGGACTCAATGGCGGACAACATTTTCTTCGGCATCTCTTACCTCCTGTGGCACAAGCGCCCTGGCTCAAACGCCAGGATTCGACCGACCGGAATGTTAAGAATATTATCTTAGACAGACAAGTCTGTCTTCCTCTCGGCTAGACTATTTGTAATGAGTCCCACGCCAGCACATGTGTCGGTAGAGCCTGCCCTGGAGGGCGCGGCTGCGATGACTGGCGCCGACGCGAGGCAGCGGATTGTCGATACGGCATACCAGCTCTTCGCCCGCCGCGGGATCCGTGACGTGGGCGTCAATGAGCTGATCAGCCGGGCAGGCGTGGCCAAGGCAACGTTCTACCGGCATTTTGCGTCCAAGGACGAACTGGTGCTTGCGTTCCTCGAGCAGCGCGACCGGGTGTGGACCGTGGACATGATCGTCGCTGAGGCTCGCCGCCGCGGCGGGACACCCGCTGAGCAGCTGCTGGCCATCTTCGATGTTTTTGGGGACTGGTTCCGGCGCGACGACTTTGAGGCGTGCTCCTTCATCAACATCCTGCTGGAAATGGGCGCCAACCATCCGCTGGGACGGGCAAGCATCGACTACCTTGCCCGGATTCGCGGCCACGTCCAGCAGCTCGCCGAGGAAGCTGGGCTGCGGGACACCGAGGATTTCTCCCGGTCGTGGCACATCCTCATGAAGGGGTCCATCATCTCCGCGACGGAAGGCGATGCGGACGCCGCCAAGCGTGCGCAGGCAATGGCCCGGACGCTCATTGAGCAGTTCCGGCCACAGACCTGACGACGACCGCCGGACTGCTGGCCAGTCCCTAGGCCGGCACCCTGACGGTGAACGTGGTGCCTTCGCCCAAGGCGCTGCGAAGCTGGATGCTCCCGCCGTGCGCTTCAACAATGGCCTTGGTGATGGACAGGCCGAGCCCCACGCCCGGGATGGAAGTGTTCCGCACATTGCCGGTCCGGAAGAATTTCGTAAACACCTCGGCCTGGTCCTCGTCGCTCATGCCCATGCCTGTATCCCGTACTTGGCACACCACGTCCTGCCCCTCTGACTCCAGCGACACCACCACGTCGCCGCCGTTGGGCGAGTACTTGATGGCGTTGGACACAAGGTTGTCCAGTACCTGCGACATCCGCCCGGAATCCACATGGGCCTCCAGCCGTTCGGGAACGGCCGCCCGGAGCCGGACCTTGGCTGCGGCGGCGCGGGGGAGCGCGGCACTGATGCTGGCGCGGACAAGTTCGGCCACATTCACCGCCTGCGGGCTGACGATCAGCTGCCCGCTCCGGCTGGCCAGCAGATCCGACACCAGCCCCAGCAGGCGCTCGGAATTTCGGCGGATGATCATGAGCGGTTCACGGTGGGATTCCGACACTCCGTCATGGTCGTCCAGCAGAAGTTCCGCGTAGCCGAGGATTGAGGTCAGCGGCGTCCGGAACTCGTGGGACACGTTGGCTGCAAAGTCGTCCTTGGCCGCCAGTGCGTTGACCAGGTCGGTGACGTCGCTGAACACGATCACCGAGCCGGCGAAGGCGCCGTCCTGGTCCCGCATGGCGCGGGCGCTGGTGGTGATGGCGCGCTGTCCACTTCCGCTGCCAAGCCACACCAGGTTGTCCGTGAAACTTTCGCCCAGCACGGCACGGCGGACCGGCCGTTCTTCGACCGGTACCTTTGTGGTCCGGTCGGGCTGGAACACCAGGAGCTGGGATTCATTCGGATCGTCATTCCCCGGAGGCGTGGCAAGCCGGTGATTTTCCCGCTGCTTCCGGTTCATCAGGACGTCGTGCCCGTCCGCGTCCACTGCCAGGACGCCCAGATGCACCGTTTCCAGCACGGAGTTCAGCAGGCCTTCCTGCCTCTTGCTCTCTTTCAATGTGACCCGCAGTTGAGCGTCCTTCTCTTCCAGGTCCCGTTGCTGGCGGACCATGCTGAGCGTCAGCACGCTCACGGATACGCCGATCCCCAGCATCATCACCGGCAGCAGCAGGGTCCGCGCCAAATCCTGGCCGCTGACGTCGCCGCGGAGGAACAGGGGCACCCAGATGATGCCCAGGGGTGCGAGGAAGGAGACCAGCAGGGAAGCCCGGGGGTAAAACCCGGAGGCGCAGAGCCAGATGACGGGGAAGACGGCCAGCAGGCTGATCCCTGTCAGGCCCTCCTGCCCGCCCTCCCGTCCCAGTGCGATGGAGACGAAGTCAAGGACGGGAATCACCAGGAAGCTCCCGAACGGCAGCCGCTCCCAAGGCGTGAGGTAGCACAAGGCCAGGATCACGATCTGCGAGACCAGGAACGCGACGAACAGGGGATTACCCAGCGTCCCGGGGAAGAACAGCAGCATCAGCACGGCGGTGAGCCCGGCAGTGATGGATAGCGGCATCTGGCTGAAGGTGACACGGCCCCGCAGCGAGTACTCGTGGAATGGCCGGCGGAAGAAGAGTATCCGGCCGGATGCAAGGTCCCACGTGACGTTGCCGCTCATGGCAGGGTAATTAAAGACGTGCGGTTTACTGGACGCATACCTCCCACGATATCCGCCGAGCGCTATACTTCTGACGGTATCGAGCGGACTGAGGGGGCTGCGATGAGTGAATCACGTGTGGGTCTGGTAATCGAGGATGACCACGACATCCGTGAGCTGGTGCGGGTGGTGCTGGTCCAGGCCGGGTTCGACGTCCAGGTGGCCAGCAGCGGGGCGGCCGGAGTGATCGCCGCCAAGGACCTCAACCCCGCCGTCATCACCCTGGACCTGGGCCTCCCGGACATCGACGGCTTCGAAGTGGCCCGCCAGATCCGGGAATTCTCCGACGCCTACATCGTGATGCTGACCGCCCGGGCCGAGGAACTGGATACCCTCATCGGCCTGGAATCCGGGGCGGACGACTACCTGACCAAGCCCTTCCGTCCCCGCGAACTGCGCGCGCGGGTTGCCGCCATGATGCGGCGTCCGCGTTCGACGTCGGACTCCTCCAACGGGGGCAAGGCACCTGCCGTCGCCGCCGGCACGGGCCGGACGCTGACGCACAACGGCCTTGAGTTCAGCTACGATGCGCGCACCGTAAGCGTGGACGGGCGTGAATTGCACCTGACCCGAACCGAGTTCGACCTGCTGCACGCCCTTCTCGAGGCGGGCCGGATGGTGCGGACCAAATCGGAACTGGTGAGGCGGTTGCGGGACGAACCTTACGACGTCGGAGGCTACATTTCGGAAGCCGACGAGCGCTCCGTCGAGGTGCACATGGGAAACCTCCGCAAGAAGCTGGGCGACAGTCCGCAGAACCCGCGCTGGCTGCAGACGGTGCGGGGCGTCGGCTACCGGTTGGCCCCGGCCGAACGCTGACTCCGTCTCCGTCTTGCGCCGCGGCGGCCGCCGTCGCTCCGACTCACGCCGCGGCGGCCGCCGCCGCTCCGACTTACGCCGCGGCGGCCGCCGCGAGGCCGGCAACGGTCTGCCCGGTGCACGCATCCATGCTTTCCAGCAGCGCCAACTGAACCCGGGGCGGCCGTTCAGCTTCGGTTTCCGGGTGCGATTCCAAATGCTTCAGGATGGTTTCGAGCTCATCCGCCAGCCGGCCCAGGTACGCCGCGCCCACCATCATGCTGGAGGTCTTCACGCTCAGGACGGCATCCATGGCTGCATCCAGGTCCATGGCCTCCACCGCGTGGCGGAGCCGATCGAGCCGCCTCGGCAGCTGCTGGATGTAACTGTTCACGAAGACGTCGCAGTACTCAGCGTCCGGCTCAAGTTCACAGCGGAGTGATTGCAGCACGGACGGGTCCACGTAGGGGTGGCCGACGCCATCCTGTCCATCCATTGGACGCCCCTTCCCTTGGCCCTGCACAACCGGGATAACGGGTGCTGCCACAACCTTGCTTCCTTTACAGTAGGGCTCCGCAGAGGGCGGAAGGCGGTTTCCGGCAGAAATTTGCGCCAATCTTGATGAGACCCGGCGATCTGCATTTAGGATCGGGACAAGTGCCTGCCGGCACCGAACTGACCTGTGGCCTCCGGGCCACCAGCTGATTGCGGGGGACTGCTGTGTTCAGGATCGTCAGGAGTGCTGTTACTGCCTTGGTGGTGGGACTGGGCCTGGCCCTGGTGGCCGTCCAGCCCGTCCACGCGGCCCCTGCTGCGGCGGCCGCGGCGGCCCAGGTCTACCTCAACCCGAACACCGGCCCGGCAGGTTCAGCGGTGACTGTCAGCGGAACGGGATTCAAGGTTTCCACCACGGGAACCGTGATAGTCGGGTCCGCCACTTTTTCCTTCAAGACGGCGGCCTCCGGTGCCTTCAGCACGTCCATCACCATCCCGGTTGCGGCCCCTGGACCGCTGACCATCACAGCGAAGACTTCCTCCATCAAAGCTTCATCCGTTTTCACGGTCACTTCTTCCGTTCCCGTCATCCCTCCCGTCAGCACGGCGGCGCTCCGCTTCGGGGTCGCAACCGCGGGCGGCCCGCTGGCCAGCGCCGAACTGGATGAAGTCTCACAGCTTGCGGGGGAAAGCCCGTCCAGCGTGCTTTTCTACAAGGACTTCCTGCAGGCTCCGCCCCTTGCTGAGATGAACGCCGTGCGTGCGCGCGGAGCCGTCCCGCTGATCACCTGGGAGCCGTGGGCCTGGGGCGGTGGGCTGACGCAGCCGGCCTACGCACTGGACAGGATCGCCGCGGGCGACTTTGATGCCCACATAGCTCAGTGGGGGCAGGAGCTGGCGTCCTGGGGCCAGCCGGTCCAACTGAGGTTCGCGCATGAGATGAATGGAAACTGGTATCCGTGGGCGGAAGGCGTGAACGGCAACCAGGCCGGGGACTACGTCCAAGCCTGGCGGCATGTGCACGACGTCGTTGCGGCGACCGGCGCCAGTAACGTGTCCTGGGTGTGGAGCCCGAATGTTCCGTACTCTGGCTCCACCAATCTTGCCGGGCTGTTCCCGGGCGCCAGTTACGTGGACGTCGTGGCCCTCGACGGGTACAACTGGGGGATCTCGGCGTCGTGGAGCAGCTGGATTTCGCCACAGGATCTCTTCGCGCCCGGAATAGCCCAGCTGCGAACACTCGCTCCGGGACTCCCCATACTCATCGCCGAGACCGCCTCCGCCGAAGCCGGGGGCGCAAAGGCCCAGTGGAACACGGACCTGGTCAGCTATCTTGCCGCCCAGCCGGACGTGGTGGGTTTCGTCTGGTTCCATCTGCAGAAGGAAACCGATTGGCGGATCAACAGCAGCGACGCGTCGGCCGCAGCGTTCAGCTCCGCACTGGCCGCCCGCCGCACCTCTTAGTTGCCGAGTGTTGCCGGGCCTCCTTCAGGCCAGGAACTGTTCCAGATGATCTTCCAAGGCGGAGACGTCCTTGAGCTCGCATTCCCAGACGGTGAGTACCTTCCAGCCGGACGCTTCGAGGAGCCGGCGCTGTTCGGCGTCGCGGTTTTTTGTTCGGGTGCGTTTCGTCTCCCAGAACTCCGCGTTGGCCTTGGGAGCGTGCTGACCCGCTTTACAGTCGTGGAAATGCCAGAAGCAGCCGTTGACGAAAATGACCTTGTGCCGTCCGGCGAACACCAAGTCGGGATTTCCCGGGAGCTTTCCGCCGCGCGCGCTGCCGTGCAGACGGTAGCGGTAGCCCTTCGCGTGCAGGAGGCTCCGCACCAGCAGCTCCGGCTTCGTGTTCTTGCCCCGGATCCTGGACATGTTCCAGCTGCGCCGTTCGGGAGTCAGCTGGTCAGCCATGAGTCAAGTCTAGGCGGCCGGCCAGGCCGCGAGGCCCGGCCGCAATCCTAGATTTCCCGCTCGGGATGTTCCCCGAACTGGAAGTGCCGTCCGCTGACCGACACCGGCTCGATCTCCACGTAAAAGTCCTTCAGCGTGGGAACCCAGGGCTTCAATCCGAGCGATTCCGCGGCCGCGATATCCGCGGATTGGTCAAGGACCCGCGCAGTTCCGCGAAGCACCACGGACCAGGCCTCGTCGGACAAGATGCCGTCCGTCTCAAAGAGGACTTTGGCATTGATTGTCAGCTCCGCGAGCTTGTTTCCGGGCGCGGTCCGGAGGTAGAGCTTCCGGTCGCTCGCGGCGTAGTTGACCGGAAAGATATCCGGTTCGCCTGCCACAGTCACTACCAGCCGGCCGTGCTTGGTGCCCTCAATGAGCTTCCACGACTGGTCATCGTCAAGGTTGAGAATGGGATTGCCGTCGGCATGTGTGAACATCATGTGCTTATTGTTCAGCCAGTGGCAGGCGTTGGCCAGTGTCTTAAGGACGCATTCTCATTTCGGTGGAACCATGACGGGAGCATTCAGCGGTCCAGCCTGTCGGTGTGACCTGGACTTTCATGCGGCGCCGGCAGGTGGCGCAGTAGCGCGGCGGTTCCAGCGTGAGGTGCTCGCCGCAGCGGCGGTGAACGTCCGACGTCGGGCCGGCGCCGCCGTCGGACGGTTCGCCGCAGTGTCCGCAAAACGCAGCGGTGGTCGAGTCTTTGGAAACCCCGTTCATAGTGTCTTCTGGAGTTCCTTGATGGGCATGTTGAGTTCGACCAGGAGGTTGAGATCGGCCGTGGCGGGGCGGCCGAGGGTGGTGAGGTAGTTGCCGACGATGACGGCGTTGATGCCGCCGAGGAGGCCTTCGCGGGTGCCGAGGTCCCCGAGGGTCAGTTCCCTGCCGCCAGCGTAGCGCAGCACGGTGCGGGGCATGGCGAGGCGGAACGCGGCGATCGCACGCAGAGCGTCCTTGCCGTCCATGATTCCCTGGTTTTCGAGCGGGGTTCCGGGGCGGGGGTTGAGGAAGTTCAGCGGGACTTCGTGGGGTTCGAGGGCTGCGAGCTGGGCGGCGAGTTCGGCGCGCTGTTCAAGGGTTTCGCCCATGCCGATCAGGGCGCCGCAGCACAGTTCCATGCCGGCGGCCTTGACCATGTTGCAGGTGTCCAAGCGTTCTTCGTAGCTGTGGGTGGTGACCACTTCGGGGAAGTAGCTGCGGGCGGTTTCGAGGTTGTGGTTGTAGCGGTGCACGCCCCACTCAGCGAGCTGGTCCACCTGGCGCTGGGTGAGCATGCCCAGGGAGCAGGCGATGTTGATGTCCACGGCTTCGTTGATGCGGTCGATCGCGAACTTGATCTGGTTCATGAGCTTGATGTCGGGGCCGCGGACGGCGGCGACGATGCAGAACTCGGTGGCACCGGTGGCGGCGGTTTCCTTGGCGGCCTTGACCAGTTCCGGGATGTCGAGCCAGACGCCCCGGACGGGGGAGTCGAACAGGCCGGACTGGCTGCAGAAGTGGCAGTCCTCGGGGCAGCCTCCGGTCTTGATGGAGATGATGCCTTCGACTTCGACGTCCTCCCCGCAGTGTTTCAGGCGCACTTCGTGGGCCAGCTGGAGGGCGGCGGGAAGGGCTGCGTCCGGGAGGCGGAGGACTTGCTCGAGCTGCGACTGCGTCAGGCCGATGCCGTCTTCGAGGACCTGTTGGCGGGCTGTTTCAAGGATTGCGTAGGTTGTGGCGAGGTTTCCCTGAATCGTCATTGATGCGGTCCTTTTTGCGGGTTCGGCTGGTCTCCACTGACGCTAGTTCGGGTTTTTGTTGCAGGTTTTGTGGGGAGTCAACAAAGGCTTGGCGTTGACGTTGAGGGAAAGGGGCAGCTGCGTTGATCCGGCGGTATGACTTTTCATCGATGGCCCTCGGTGGTAGACCAGAGAAAGTGCCTGTGGATAACTTTGAGCATCAAAGTGTGACCTCAGTTACCCTTTAATCGTTGTCCGGAATTGTTACCGGGCGGCTCGGACGTCTTGAAACTATCGGGGGAATAGCTGCCCATGACATCTCGTACTTCGACTCTGGCCCGGTTGCGCTATTCCGCCGCTGCAGTTTTCGCCGCCTCGGTGCTGGTCCTCACAGCGTGCAACGGAGGGGGTAACTCGCCAGGCAACGACCCCAGTTCCGCGTCGGCTTCAGCATCCGCGTCGGCCACCCCCACGCCGAGTGCGACGCCCACACCATCCGCCGTCTACAAGCCGGCTGACGCGAAAGGCAAGGCGCAGAACGTCCCGGTTCCAGTGTTGCCTGAGGCAGCGAAGGCGGAGACGAAGGAGGGGCTGCTAGCTTTCTCAGGCCATTGGTTCGACTTGCTGAACTATGCCTACGAAACTGGGGACGTCTCGCGCTTGGGGGCTGTGACATCACCGACATGTGAGCTTTGCTCGAATATCACCAACTCGCTAACGAAGAACTATGAAGCCGACAAGTGGATCGTCGGCGGAAAGTTAGTCACCCCGTCGGTTACAACGACATTCATCCCAGAATCAGATGAGACATACCAAGTCCTTGTGCAGGTGCAGCAGGCGGCTATCTCCTATATGGCGCCCGGGGGCAACGAATTCCGGTCGCCGACACCTCCGTCGGACACTGGAAATGTAATGCTGATTGAATTCAAAGACGGTGGCTGGTATCTCAGTGGGCTACACCCGGTCCGATGAAAAAGTGGATGCATTGGCGAATTCGCCTTGTTCTCTTGGCCGCCATCTGCGTCGTGTCAGTCGTCGTCCCGCCAGGGCCGGCAGTCGCAGTTGGAGACGATAGCGGCGTGGATTCGGGATTCGGGAATCACGGTGTCGACGTCGATGCTTGGACTGTCGATCCATCTACTGGGAAGGTAGGGCCGCGGGAACCCGGTGCCCCCAATACAGATCCCAACCAGTACAAATATGAACTCCAGTGCCACTTGGGCGGGGCGGACTTTGACACTCCGTGCTTGGCGCGACAGTTGGAATGCAAGAACGGCCCCGACGGCAAGGATGGAATCCCGGTCGTGTGGCTGAAAGCGCCTAAAGGAATCCCGAACCCAGCCTGGACTTTTCATTCCGGTCCGACGTGCCTCTTCGACCCCAGGCCTGAAGATCTACTTCCCCGCATCGCGGCCATGATCCAGAGCGAGTTCCAGAAACTGCCGGTGGCTGCCGGAACCGTCACTGCCCAGCCGAGTCCGCACACCCTGCGCGGCGCGGAGACAAATTTCTATGCAGACTCGGCCGAGCAACAATTCGACATCACGATCCTGGCCCAGAAGGTCCACGTCGTCGCAACACCGGTCCAGTACACGTGGAACTACGGTGACGGGACAACGTTTGGACCCCAGCCGTCGGCAGGCGGCCCACTACCGCAGGACCGGTGGGGCGAGAAGACGCGGACCAGCCACATCTACACCCAAACGGGCGACTTCCAGGTTGTGCTGACAACCCACTTTCAGGGAACGTACTCCGTCAATAACGGCCCGCCGCTGCCCATCCCCGGTCAGGGACAGTTCAGTTCGCCGCCGCAGACCGTCAGCGTGTGGCGCTCCGTCACCCGCAACTACGCCGACGACTGCATCAGGAACCCGCAGGGCCAGGGCTGCCCGGGTGCCGCGCCAGCACCCTAGGCACCAACCCGGCAGCCTAACGTCATCAGGACTGCAACTCCCGGTCCACCCGTTCCATCCGCGCCCGGACCAACTGAAAGCGGGGATCTCCTGGCCCGATGAGGCTGGCCATCGCTGTGGCTGCTTCGGTATCTGATGCACCCATGTCGCTCGCGCACCACCGCAGAATGAGTTGGGCGTCCCCGCTGGACCGGACGGACGCGCCCACGGCTTCGTTGAGTTCGTCCCGCATCAGCTCAACGGACAGGTTGGTCGAACGGTTGAGCAGCTTCGCAGGGTACGCGGCCAGCGCTTCCCTGAGCCGGCCGGCTCGCAAGTGTCCGGCGACTACGGCTGCGTCCGTGACCACGCGGATGCCCGGCGAGAAGCGGTACGGATTGGGTTCCACCACGTTGCCCAGGACTCCGCGGATTCGATGCATCTCGGTCCTGATGGCTGTCGCGGCGCCGTCCTCGCCATGAAGCTGGTACGCCAACTCATCGGCACTCCACCCCTGGGTCCGGGAGGCCAGCAGCGCCAGGATCTCGGCGCGGCGCAGGGTCAGCGGGAGCCGCGCGCCGCCGTCGACCTCGGCACCCGGCCTGTCACCCAACAACGTCAGCATCAGCGTGGAACGCACGCCGGCACTCTGCTGCCTGGCGGCCGGAGCGCCGGCAGACTTCAGCAATTCCTCGGCCAGCCGCACTCCGCAGCGCACCATGCGCAGGCTGTCCGGCGTCACCGATTCGAAGGGGCCGGAAACATCGAGCACTCCCACCACTTCTCCCGTGTACGGGTCGCGGATGGGCGCAGCCGTGCAGGCCCAGTCGTGATGGGTGCGCACCAGGTGCTCTGCAGAGAACAACTGCGCCGGTGCGCCAGTCACCAGGGCCTCGCTGATGGCATTGGTCCCGACGCCCGCTTCGGACCAGTCAGCGCCCTCGACGAACTCCAAGGAGTCGGCCAGCCTCAGCGCCTGCCCGCTGCCAACCCGCCACAGCACTTCACCCTGCTGATCGGTGACGATCAGGAGGTGGCGGCCCGCAGCGGACTCGTCAGCCAGCAACTGGGACAACGCCGGCATCACGCTTGCCAGGCGGTGACCGGCACTGAGCGAGCGCGCCTCAGATACCTCGTGCCGGTGAACCGGCCTGTGCTGGTCAGGGTCGATGCCCAGCGCCAGCGAACGCTGCCAGGACCTGATCAGGGCCGGGGAAATTGACGGATCCGGACTGCCCGAAATCGTGGCTTCATGGGCTTTGCGCAACGTGCGGGCGTACTCCGCCGGCGCGGTGAACCTCAGGTCGGGAAGATGGGTGATCGCGCCGGTGCCCTTCCGCATCCGCAGTCTCCCAACTCGTCATCGAATCGTGCCGGACCGCCCGAAGAACCGGGAAGGGGGCCGTGTCACTCGATTGTAACCCCCGGCGTCTTTTACTTGTGATGCGGGTCACGGGCCGGTCATCGCGAGGCGGACCGGGCATGGCCCACTGTCAGCAACGAAAAGAGGAATCATGCCTGAGACACCTAACGGCATCGTGGAGGCCTGGCTGGCGCAGTTCGATGAGGCGCTGCGCAGCAAGGACACGGATGCCGCCCTACAGCTGTTCGAGGACGAACCCTACTGGCGCGACTTTGTTTCCTTCACCTGGAACCTCAAGACGCTCGAGGGCAAGGCCGACATCAAGCGCATGCTGGACGCCACACTCGCGGATGTTCAGCCCACGAACTGGGCGCTCGCCGAGGATGCCACCGGCGATGCCGCGAACACCGAGGCGTGGGTGGACTTCGAAACCGCCCAGGCGCGGGGCCATGCCCATGTGCGCATCCGCGACGGCAAATGCTGGACGCTGCTCACCACCATGAAGGAGCTCAAGGGATTCGAGGAGAAGAAGGGCCCGAACCGCGAGAAGGGGGTGGCGCACCAGATCACCAAGGGCCGCAAGTCGTGGCTGGAGCTCAAAGAGGAGCAGGAAGCCCGCCTCGGATACGAGGACCAGCCGTACACGGTCATCATCGGCGGCGGGCAGGGCGGTATCGGACTGGGCGCGAGGCTGCGCCGGCTCGGGGTACCCACGATCATCATCGAGAAGAACGAGAAGCCCGGTGACTCGTGGCGGAACCGCTACAAGTCGCTCCACCTGCACGATCCCGTCTGGTATGACCACCTCCCGTACATGAAGTTCCCCGACGACTGGCCCGTTTTCGCGGCCAAGGACAAAATCGGCGACTGGCTGGAGCACTACACCCGGATCATGGAGCTCAACTACTGGTCCAAGACCGAGTGCACCAACGCCCGCTTCGATGAAGCGTCCCAGGAGTGGATCGTGCAAGTAATGCGCGACGGCGAACCGGTCACCTTGCGGCCCAAGCAGCTCGTCTTCGCGTTGGGCGTCTCCGGATACCCGAACGTTCCAGCGTTCGACGGCGCCGAGTCCTTCCTGGGGCAGCAGTACCACTCGTCCAAGCACCCGGGCGGCGGGGACTGGACAGGCAAGAAGGCCGTGGTGATCGGGTCCAACAACTCGGCCCACGACATCTGCGCGGACCTGTGGGAACACGGCGCGGAAGTCACCATGGTCCAGCGGTCCTCCACGCACATTGCCCGGAGCGAATCGCTCATGGATCTTGCGCTCGGCGACCTCTACTCGGAGAAGGCACTGGCCAACGGCGTCACCACGGAGAAGGCGGACCTCCTGTTCGCATCCTTGCCGTACCGGATCCTGCCGGAGGCCCAAATCCCGGTTTACGAAGAGATGGCCAGGCGCGATGCCGGGTTCTACTCCCAGCTTGAGGCCGCCGGCTTCGACCTGGATTTCGGCGTGGACGGTTCGGGCCTTTTCCTGAAGTACCTCAGGCGCGGCTCCGGCTACTACATCGACGTCGGCGCATCCCAGCTGATCATCGATGGCCGGGTCAAGCTCGCGAACGGGCAAGTCACCAAGATCACCGGCAACGCAGTGGTCATGGACAGCGGCGCGGAGCTCGAGGCCGACGTCATCATTTATGCCACCGGCTACGGTTCCATGAACGGCTGGCTTGCCGACCTGGTCTCGCCCGAGGTTGCCGACGCCGTCGGCAAGTGCTGGGGATTCGGCTCGGACACCCCCAAGGACCCGGGGCCCTGGGAAGGCGAACTCCGCAACATGTGGAAACCCACGAATGTCGAGAATCTCTGGATCCACGGCGGCAACCTGCACCAGAGCCGCCACTACTCCAACTACCTGGCGCTGCAGCTCAAGGCAAGGATGGAGGGCCTGCCGACACCCGTTTACGAGCTCCAGCCGAGCCACCACACCCGCTAACCAGCAGGCCGTGACAATCCCTCTCCCGGGAACCACACTGGGGTGACGGCCACCTGCTGTGACGTTCCAACGACATGCCGTGGATGCGCCTCCCGGGCGCATCCACGGCACCCCATGCGAAGGAAAAAATATCATGAAAGCAGCACGTTTCCACGCCCGCGAGGATCTCCGGATCGAAGATGTTCCGGAACCGGAGCTGCGCCCCGGAGCGGTGAAGATCGCGGTCGCCTGGTGCGGGATCTGCGGCACTGACCTCCATGAATTCCTGGAAGGGCCCATCTTCACGCCGCCGCCCGGACACCCCCACGGGCTGTCACACGAGGCCGCGCCGGTCACCCTGGGCCACGAGTTCTCCGGCACGGTGGAGGAACTGGGCGAGGGCGTGACCGGGCTCGCCATCGGAGACAGCGTGGTGGTGGAGCCCTACTTCGTCTGTGACGAATGCGGTCCGTGCCGTGCGGGCAACTACAACCTGTGCACCAACTTGGGCTTCATCGGGCTGGCCGGCGGCGGCGGGGGACTGAGCGAAAAGATCGTGGTCGACTCGCGGTGGGTCCACCCCGTTGGCGACATTCCACTCGACGAAGCCGCGCTCATCGAACCGCTGGCAGTGGCCTATCACGCCGTCGGCCGCAGCGGCGTCAAAGCCGGGGACGTCGCCGTCGTCGGCGGTGCGGGCCCCATCGGACTGCTCACGGCGGCAGTCCTGAAAGGGCTGGGGGTCACCACCGTGGTGACCGAACTGTCCGCCGCGCGCAAGGAGAAAGCCACGTCGTCCGGCGTCGCCGATCATGTCCTCGACCCCAGCGCGGTCGACGTCAAGGCGCGGGTGCTGGAACTGACCGGGGGAGCGGGCGCGGACGCCGCGTTCGAATGCGCCGGCGTGAACGCCGTTCTGGACACGATGCTCGACGTCGTCAAGCCCGCCGGAGTGGTGGTCAACGTGTCCATCTGGGGACGGCCGGCCACCGTGGACATGCAGAAGATCGTCCTCAAGGAGATCGACCTTCGCGGAACGATTGCCTACCGCGGCGACCACGCGGCCGCCATCAAACTCGTCCAGGAGGGCAAGGTAGACCTCAAGCCGTTTATCACCGGACGGATTGCATTGGACGATCTGGTGGACAAAGGCTTCGACACCCTGATCCACCACAACGACACGGCGGTGAAGATCATCGTCCACCCGTAGTGATCCGAGTCTCAGCTGGAATAGTTGCATGCGCCTCGCAGTTGGTACCGGTGGACCCAATCCGCTTTGAAAGGAACTGCGCATGCTGTTTTCCCCGTTGACCCTTGGTGAGCTTGAACTGCCCAACCGCCTGGTGATGGCGCCGCTGACCCGTCTCCGCTCGGGCGAGGAGGGAGTACCTGCCCCGATCGTTGCGGAGCACTACCGCCAGCGCGCCTCGCTTGGCCTGATCGTCAGCGAGGGCACGTACCCGAGCCCGGCCGGGCGCTCGTACCCGGGGCAGCCCGGGATTGTCACCCCGGAGCAAATTGCCGGCTGGAAGAAGGTCACGGACGCTGTCCATGCCGAAGGCGGCCGGATCTTCGCGCAGATCATGCACGGCGGGCGGGTTTCGCACGAGGACATCAACGGCGGCCACCAGGTGGTCGCGCCCAGCGCCATCGCCGTCGAGGCAGAAACCCGCACGTACAAAGGCAAGCAGGCCCACCCCGTGCCGCATGCCCTGACCTCCGACGAACTGCCCGGCATCCGCCAGGAAATCGTCCAGGGATCGCTGAACGCGATCGAGGCGGGGTTCGACGGCGTGGAGCTGCACTCCGCCAACGGTTACCTGCTGCACGAATTCCTTGCTCCGTCGTCGAACCAGCGCGACGACATCTACGGCGGCTCGCCCGAGAACCGGGCGCGCTTCGTCATCGAGGTGGTGCAGGCTGTGGTTGAGGCGGTCGGCGCGGACCGTGTGGGCATCCGGATCTCACCAGCGCACAACGTTCAGGGCGCTCTCGAAACGGATGCCGCAGATGTCCGCGAGACCTATGGCCTGCTGGTGGATGCCATCGCGCCGCTGAACCTGGCCTACCTGAGCATCCTGCACAAGGAACCCACCAGCGAACTGGTCCAGGACCTGCGTGCGCGTTTCAACGGCACCTTCCTCGTCAACACCGGGTTTGGCGTCATCACCACCCGTGAGGAAGCCATCTCGCTGGTGGCCGACGGCCATGCGGACGCCGTGGTGGTTGGCCGTCCGGCCATCGCCAACCCCGACCTCGTCCGCCGCTGGCGCGAAGGCCTGCCCGTGAACGAGCCGGACCAGGCCACCTTCTACGCCGACGGCGCAGAGGGGTACACGGACTACCCGTTCTACGAGGAATCCGCGAACTAGCCTCCTCCGGGACCGGGCTTTCGGAGGCTCCATCAGCAGGCGGGCGCAACTCCATTGCGCCCGCCTGCTCCCGTATTGTGACCTGCCATCTCCGCTGCTCCCGGCCAGCCCTATAGGATCTGAACATGCAGCGCCCCTCCCAGATCAACAGTCCCGGCAGCCGCAAAGGCAAGCCCGTGAGCCGCCAAGTGCTCGCCGACCACGTCTACGAGGAACTGCTGGAATCGCTGATGGACGGCCGGCTCGAGCCCGGCGCCACCGTCAGCATTGACGGGACAGCCCGGGACCTCGACGTCTCGCCCACCCCGGTCCGCGAAGCCCTGGCAAGGCTGGAACACACCGGCATGGTCCGTCGGGTCGCCCTCAAGGGGTACCGGGTGGCTCCAGTCTTCACGCGTGAGGACTTCGCAGAACTCATGGAGGCACGGCTCGCCATTGAGCCGGTGAATGCGCGGCTGGCCTGCGCACGGCTGACCCCCGAGCGGCTTGCCCAGCTGGAGCAGGCCGTGACCGACTTGAGAACCGCGCCGCGTGGACCGTCATTCGCTGAGTACCGGGACTACCTCGAAGCCGACGAACGCTTTCACCGGCTCATCGCCGAACAAACCGGAAACCAGTTCATGGTGGCGGCGTATGCCGCACTCGGTGGCCAGGTTCAGCGCTTCCGGCTGTTCGGCGGCGTGGGCATCACGGATGCAGAGAACGCCATCGCCGAACACCAGGCCGTCCTTGACGCGCTGGCCACGGGGGACCCCGAGAAGGCCGCATCAGCCATGGCCGAGCACGTCCGGAAGGTCCGCGGCCGCGCCATCGCCGACGCGCCGGAAGGCTAGGGCCCCCTCAGCCCACTTTCTCCCAACTGACTGGCAGTAGATGTCGTTATAGAGCCTTTTCACGACGTCTACTGCTAGCTAGTTGGGCACCCGAACCCCGAAGTGTGACCTTGACAACTCTTAGTCGATAGTAAATCCTATAGGAAACAGGATTCGCACAAGGAGTGACATCATGGCCTACACAGCCGAGAACTGGCCCATTACTGCGGCCCTGCTTCAGTTTCCGGGCACTGACGCCCAGGGAACGGATATCAACGACGCCGACGCTTCGGCCTGGGCCGAGGTCCTCACCGAGGTCAAGGAAGCCGGTTTCGCCAACGCGGACCTCACGGACAGCTGGGTGCGTCCCGGCGACCTGAGCAAGGATCGCCTGGCCGAGTTCAAGCAGACGGCGGACACAGTGGGGATCGGCGTTCCGGTCATCTCCGCCATCCGCCGCAGCGTCATCGAAGAAGGCAACTGGGAAGCCAACCTGGCCTACAGCCACCGCACCATCGACGCCGCCGCCGAACTGGGCTGCGAAGTTGTCTCCTTCGGCCTCCACCAGGCCATCACGCCCGAGCAGCAGAAGCAGCTCTGGTTCTGGACAGTTGAAGGCTACAAGGACCCGGCGGGCAACAAGGAAGCCTGGGGCAACGCCGTCAGCCGCCTCCGCGAACTCGGCCGGCACGCGGCCGAGGTGGGCGTTCTGCTCTCGCTCGAAATGTACGAGGACACGTTCCTGGGCACGGCGGATTCGTCAGTCCAGCTGGTCCAGGACATCGGCCTCGCCAACGTTGGCCTCAATCCGGACCTCGGCAACCTGATCCGCCTTCACCGGCCCATCGAGGACTGGCGCGAGATGGTGGCCAAGACCCTGCCGTACTCCAACTACTGGCACATGAAGAACTACATCCGCGACGAGGACGCTGCACGCGACATGTACGTTGCCATGCCGGCGCCGATGGAAAGCGGCCTCATCAACTACCGCGAGGCCTTCAAGCTGGCCTTGTCCGTCGGTTTCCAGGGCATCCTCTGCACCGAACACTACGGCGGAGACGGCCTCAGCGTGACGGCCAGCAACCAGGACTACCTCCGCCGCCACGTCCTTCCCAAGACGGACGGCTACACACTGGGCCGGAGCCAGGTGGCGCAGGGACGGCAGCAGCCGGCCGCCGTCGAGCTCGCCAGCGCCTAACCGGAGGCGGGGAACCAAAGCCCGCTTTCATCCCAACACCGTATTTCCCAACACGGATTCAATGAGGAAACCATGACCCAGATCTTCGACAACCCCGCAGATTTCGCGGATGAGGCACTGGACGGCTTCGTGGCAGCCAACCGCGGGTACGTTGCCCGGGTGGACGGCGGCGTGGTCCGCTCCACCGAGGTGCCTGCCGGCCAGGTGGCCCTGGTGGTGGGCGGCGGCTCCGGCCATTACCCGGCCTTCGCGGGCCTGGTGGGACCGGGCCTCGCCGCGGGCTCCGCCTGCGGCAACATGTTCGCTTCCCCGGCGGCCGGCCAGGTCTACCGCGTGGCCAAGGCCGCCAACGCGGGCGGCGGCGTGCTGCTGAGCTACGGCAACTACGCCGGCGACGTGCTCCACTTCGGCCAGGCCCAGCTGCGGCTCAACGCGGAGGGCATCGAAACCCGCACCGTCCTGGTCACGGACGACATCGCCAGCGCCCCGCTGGACCAGATCGAGAAACGCCGCGGCATCGCCGGAGACCTGACGGTCTTCAAGATCGCCGGCGCCGCGGCAGAAGCGGGACTGGACCTTGACGGCGTCGAACGGCTCGCGATCCGGACCAACTACCGCACCCGTTCGCTGGGTGTGGCCTTTGACGGCTGCACGCTGCCGGGCGCTGACGCACCGCTGTTCCACGTGCCCGCCGGCCAGATGTCGCTGGGCCTGGGCATCCACGGTGAGCCGGGGATCTCTGAACACCCGATGCCCACCGCGTCCGAACTCGCCGAACTGCTCGTCTCCAGGCTCCTTGCGGACAAGCCCTACGACGCCGGGAACCGTGTGGTGGCCATCGTCAACGGCCTCGGCACGGTCAAATACGATGAGCTGTTCCTGCTCTTCGGCAAGATCGAAAAACTCCTGACCGCCGCCGGCCTGACCGTGGTGGAACCGGAATGCGGCGAGCTGGTCACCAGCCTGGACATGTCCGGGCTCTCCCTCACCCTGCTCTGGCTGGACGACGAACTCGAGCAGTTGTGGGCAGCACCGGCCGACACGCCGGCCTTCCGCAAGGGCAACCTCGCCCCGCGGGCCCGACGCGAGCTGTCCGGACCGGACGACGCCGTGGCAAGCGAAGCGGAAGACACGACGCCGGCAGCAGCTGACCTGGGCCGGCTGGCGGCCGCCGTGCTCGCCCAGGTGCAGGGCGTCGTCGTCGAACACGAAGAGGAACTGGGCAACCTGGACGCCATCGCGGGCGACGGCGACCATGGCATCGGCATGCGCCGCGGCGTGGACGCGGCCACCGCGGCAGCACAGGAGGTCTCCACAGCCGGCGCATCGGTGGAACGGGTGCTCACGGCGGCGGGGGAGGCGTGGAGCGAACGCGCCGGCGGAACTTCCGGGGCCTTGTGGGGATCCGCGGTCATCGCGGCCGGACTCGCCCTCGGCAACAAGGACTCCTACAGCGGCGGAGACGCTGCGGACGCGGTCACCGCCTTCGTGGACGCAATCACAGCCCTTGGCAAGGCCGAGCCGGGGGACAAGACCATGGTGGACGCGCTGCTTCCGTTCCGGGACAGCTTCCTGACCGCGTTCGACGGCGGCGCGTCCGTATCGGCGGCACTCGCCTCGGCAGCGGCTGCTGCGCAGTCCGCCGCCGACGCCACCGCATCGCTCCGCCCGCTCAAGGGCAGGGCGCGGCCGCTGGCCGAAAAGAGCCTGGGCCATCCCGACCCCGGCGCGGTTTCCTTCGGGCTGATCGCCGCCCGGATCTCCGACTACCTCGATTCTGATTCCCCGCTGGCCGCCTCCGCGGCCGGAAAAGGAGTACAAGCATGAGCACCACCACCCTGAGCACCACGGCAGGATGGCGCATTGTCATCGGCAACGATGAAGCCGGCGTCGAATACAAGGAAGCGCTGAAGGCGCTGCTCGAAGCCGACAGCCGCGTGGCGTCTGTTGTGGACGTGGGCGTCGGCGCGAACGACTCGACCGCGTACCCGCACGTCGCCGTCGACGCCGCCCGCAAGGTGGCGGACGGCGAGGCGGACCGTGCCCTGCTGATCTGCGGCACCGGGCTGGGAGTGGCCATTGCGGCCAACAAGGTTCCCGGGATCCGCGCCGTCACGGCCCACGACGGCTACTCGGTGGAGCGCTCGGTCCTGAGCAACAACGCCCAGGTCCTCACCATGGGCCAGCGCGTCATCGGCCTGGAACTGGCTAAGAAGCTGGTGGGCGAATGGCTCGACTACCGTTTCGACGAGACTTCATCCTCCGCCGCCAAGGTGGACGCCATCTGCTCCTACGAGCCCGACTACACGAAGGCAGTCTGATCATGACCGAAACAGCAAGCACCCCCTCAACCGCAGCCGCCAGTGCGGTAAACAGCGCGCGGAAGATCGCCGTCGTCGGCTCCGGTTACATGGGCGGCGGGATCGCGCAGGTCCTGGCCCTCGGCGGAGCCCGCGTGGCACTCGCCGACGTGTCCGCCGAAGTGGCGCAGAGCAACTACGACAGGCTCCTGGCGGAGTCCGACCAGTTCGTGGCCGACGGCCTGTTCCCCGCCGGTTCCACCGAGATCCTGAAGCAGAACCTGTGGGCCGCCAAGGACATCGAAGAAGCCGTGGCGGACGCGGACTTCATCGAGGAAGCAGTCCCCGAGGTCATCGCCATCAAGCACCAGACGCTGGCCCGCATCAGCGCCGCAGCCCGGCCGGACGCCGTCATCGGTTCCAACACGTCCACCATCTCCATCGCCGAACTGTCCGAGCCGGTCACCAACCCGGAGCGGTTCCTCGGCGTGCACTTCTCCAACCCGTCGCCGTTCATCCCCGGCGTCGAAATCATCCCGCACGCCGGCACCTCGGCCGCCACCGTGGGCGCAGCCCGCGATCTGGTCCATGCGGCGGGCAAGCAGACCGCCGTCGTCAAGGACGTCACCGGCTTCGTGCTCAACCGCCTGCAGTACGCGCTCTTCCACGAGGCAGCGCAGTTGGTGGAGCAGGGCATCGCGACGGCGGACGACGTGGACACCCTGGTTCGCACCACGTTCGGCTTCCGGCTGCCGTTCTTCGGACCCTTCGCTATCGCGGACATGGCCGGGTTGGACGTCTACAACTTCTGCTACAAGTCGCTCCAGACCGACTTCCCGGAGCGCTTCGCCACCCCCAAGATCCTCACCGACCTGGTGGAGGCCGGAAATCTGGGCACCAAGACGGGCGCGGGCTTCCTGAACGTCCCGGCCGAGCGCACCCCCGAACTGATCGCTTACCGCAACAAGGCCTATGTGGCCATGCAGCAGCTGCTTGAAGACCTGGGCCCCGCGCCGATTCATTAGGAACCATCCCTGCCGCCGGCCCCGATCGCCGGGCAGGGACCTTCCGTTCGCCATCATCAAGGAGCAACCATGAGCATCTTTCCCGCGGAACGCACGGCCATCGTCACCGGAGCCGTCTCCGAGCGCGGCATCGGCCGGGCCACTGTCAACTACCTTGCCGCGCAGGGCTGGAACATCGGCATCATCGACCTCGACGACGCGCTGTGCAAGGCCACGGCCAAGGAACTCGCCGCCCAGTACGGCGTGAAGGCCTGTGGCGTTGGCGCCAACGTGGGCGATGAAGCATCCGTCCGCAGCGCGATCGACGAGATCGAAACGGAGTTGCCGCAGATTGTGGCCCTGGCCAACGTTGCCGGCGTCAGCTCGCCGGTTCCGTACCTGGAACTGGACGCGGCCGAATGGGACCGCGTGCTGAACATCAACCTCAACGGCGTCCACTACGCCACCCGCCGCGTGGCCGAATCCATGGTCAAGAACCGGATCGGGCGCATCGTCAACATCTCCTCCGTGTCCGCCCAGCGCGGCGGCGGCACGTTCTCCAAGACGCCCTACTCCGTGGCGAAGGCCGGCGTGATCGGGCTGACCCGTTCCACCGCCCGCGAACTGGGGGAGTACGACATCACGGTCAACGCCATCTCGCCGGGCCCCATCGACACCGACATCATGGGCGGCACGCTCAGCCAGGAACGCAAGGAGGAACTCACCAAGGACCTCGTGGTCAACCGGGTCGGATCCACACGCGACATCGCAGCAGCCATCGCCTTCCTCATCAGCGAGGACGCCGGATACATCTCCGGCCAGACGCTGAATGTGGACGGCGGACTCTACATGCACTAGGGAAGGCCAGCCATGGCACAGCACAGCAAGCCCGCAGCAGCACCCCGAGCCGCCCAGGCCCGAGGCACCCAGGCCCGAGGCACCCAGGCCCAGGCCACCGGGCTCCGCTCCTGGAGCCGCGAGCGCAGGATCTACCTTGCCGTGGGCATCCTTGCCTGCCTCGCCGGGATCATGATCATCGCGTTCTCCCGCTAGGACCCGAAGTACCCCCTTCGTTTGCAACTGATTTACTCAAAGAGGAGTCTTGATGTCCCTAACAGCAACTTCCACCAAGGAGCTCCTGGAATCGCCGATTCTTAAATCGGCGATTTCCAAGGCCTCGTTCCGGCTCATGCCGATGCTCGTCATTCTGTACATTGTCGCGTTCCTGGACCGCACCAACGTGGGCTTCGCGGAAGCGGCGCTGGGTGTGGACCGCGGGGTCACTGCGGGGGCCTACGCCCTCGGCGCAGGTATTTTCTTCATCGGCTACGCCCTGTTCGAAATTCCCAGCAACCTGCTCCTGACGAAGTTCGGCGCCAAGGTGTGGCTGGCCCGCATCGCCATCACCTGGGGCATCGTGTCCGCGTGCTTCGCCTTCGTCCAGGGCGAGACCTCGTTCATCATCCTGCGGTTCCTGCTGGGTGTGACCGAGGCCGGCCTGTTCCCGGGCGTCATCATGTTCCTCGCGGCCTGGTTCCCGAACAAGGTGCGCGTGAAGATGTTCGCCATCTTCTACTTGGCGCAGCCGTTTTCCCAGATGATGGGCGCACCGCTGTCCGGCTGGCTGATCAACATCGGCGACCAGGTTCCCGGCGTAGCCGGCTGGCAGGTCATGTTCTTCGTCGAAGGCATGCTCGCGGTGGTTGCCGGCATCGCCGCGTACTTCTTCCTGATCAACAGCCCGCAGGACGCCAAGTTCCTGAACCCCGGTGAAAAGAAGGCGCTGCTGGATGTCATGGCGCTGGAGGACACCGTCAAGGAAGAAACCGGCCCCCGCGGCGTGCTCGCCGCGATGAAGAACCGCAAGGTCTGGTATTTCACGGTGATCTACTTCTGCCTCCAGGTGGCGGTGTACGGCGTGACCTTCTACCTGCCGCAGCAGGTGGCCCAGCTGACCGGCCAGAAGGTGGGCATCATGGTGGGTCTGCTGGCAGCGATCCCGTGGTTCTTCGGCATCTTCGCCTGCTACTTCATCGGCAAGGCGGCCAACACCATCGTCCGCCGCCGGGTGTGGGGCACGGGGCTGTTCATCTCCACCGGCCTGTGCATCTTCGGCTCGGCGTGGGCCGGCGCCAACCACATCCCTGCGCTGGGCATCATCTTCATCACCCTCGCGGTGTGCAGCTTCCTGTCGATCGGCCCCATCGCCTGGTCCTACCCGACCGCGTTCCTCACCGGAACAGCAGCGGCCGCAGGCATCGGCCTGATCAACTCGCTGGGCAACCTGGGCGGCTTCGTGGCCCCGATCCTGCGCACCACGGTCAACCAAGTCACGGCGTCCGACACCGGAACCATGGGCGTCTACGCCCTCGGCGTCCTGCCGTTCCTGGCAGCCATCATGATGTTCGCGACCAAGAGGTTCCAAAACAAGGCGGACGAGCTGCTGGAGAAGTAGGTTCCGGACAGATCCACCCGCAAGCAACGTTTCACCAGCAAGAAAGCAGTAGAGATGCAGCACGCTCCAGCCAGCCAGGCCACGGACAGTGTCAGTGTGGCTGTCAATGGCACTGTCAGTGACACCGTCAGTGACAGCGTTAGTGACTCGGTCACGTGGGTCGGCGTCAGCACCAAGATGTACCTGGGCTACCGGGACACCCTGGACTGGCTGGAGCGACTGCGGCACGAAGTGGACTCCCGCCCGGCCCTCGCGGCCGGGCGGGTTGTCCCGTTTGTCATCCCTTCCTTCCCGGTTCTCCCGGGGGCCGCATCTGTTCTGGATGGGTCACCGATACTGCTGGGTGCGCAGAACTGCGGCTGGGCCGACGGTCCTTGGACCGGGGAAGTGGCGCCGTCCATGCTCGCCGAGCTGGGCGTCTGCCTAGTGGAGATCGGCCACGCCGAACGCCGCGCGCATTTCGGCGAAACTGATGCCGTGGTGGCGCTCAAGGTCCGGGCCGCGGACGACGCCGGGCTGACGCCGCTGCTCTGCGTGGGCGAACTCTCCGCGGGGGACGACGCCGCCCGTGACGCCGCCGCGGGGGACGACGCCGCCCGTGACGCCGCCGCGGGGGACGACGCCGCCCGTGACGCCGCCGTCTTTGTCTACCGGCAAATCGAAGCTGCCGTGGGAAGCGACTGGGAGCTGGCGTCCCGCCTCGTTGTTGCCTACGAGCCTGTCTGGGCCATCGGCGCCGCCGAGCCGGCGAACGCCGGGCACGTGTCCGACGTCGTGAATCACCTCCGTGAGCTGCTCGCCGGGCACGGGCTCCGACAGCTTCCGGTCATCTACGGCGGCTCTGCCAAGCCGGGCCTGCTTCCCCGGCTCGCCGGCGTTTCCGGGCTGTTCCTGGGCCGTTTCGCCCACGACGCTACGAACTTCGGAGCAGTTCTGGATGAGGCGCTGCTGCTCGCGGCTAGGCAGAAACCGACCGCTGGCACAGTCCGATAAAACCGCCGAGCTGTTCGAGGCCTTCCGGATGGGTGGGCAGGTAGTTGGTCAGTTCCGGTGCCCGAACCACCACGGCACGCCATTTGCCACGGGACACCGCCACGTTGATCCGGTTCCGGGAGAGCAGGAACTCCATGCCGCGCGGAGCCTCCGCCACCGCCGAACAGGCCATGGACACGATCACCACGGCAGCCTCCTGACCTTGGAACTTGTCCACGGTACCCACCCGGACCGCCGAGTGGCCGGCGGAGTTGAGGGCGTCCCTGATCAGGTTCACCTGCGCGTTATAGGCGGCCACCACCAGGATGTCCTCCGACCCCAGCGGCCGGGTGCCGGCCTCATCGTGCCACGTCAGTCCCAGGTGCCGGCCGACCTGGCGCACCACTTCGGCGGCCTCCTCCGGGGAGGACGTGATGTTGCCGCTGTGGGGCACCATGACGGTTTCGATTCCGGCGGGAACACCCGCCAGGAACCGCAGGTCCGCCGCGCTGGCCGACTGGAGCCTCCCCTCGTATGAGAGCTCCGAAACGGCAGCGCACAGGGGCGCCGCCATGCGCCACGAATCCGCCAGGAAGTAGCCGAGTTCAGGGGGAAGCGTCGCGTGGCCCGCAGAGATCCAGCCCAGGGCGGACTCGTTGACCGGCTCCGGGTGGGTGCCCTGGCTGACCTGGGGGAGCTGCTGCGGATCGCCGAGCAGCAACAGCCGCGGACTCGCCTGGGCGACAGCCAGTGTGTTGGCGAGCGAGAACTGTCCGGCTTCGTCGATCACCAGCAGATCCAGGGACCCCGCGGGTACCGTGGCGCCGGTCATGGTCCAGGCGGTGCCGCCCATCAGTGCGCCGCCGGGGGAATTGAGCAGCCGGTCAACGTCGGCGGCAGCCCGGTGATCCCACGGCAGGGAACCGTCGTGCTTCACGTCCTTGGCGACCCGCCGCGGGTCCACTCCCGCTTTTTCCACGGCGGTGCAGAGCAGGTTCTCCACCACCGCGTGCGACTGGGCAACGACGCCCACTTTCCAGCCGCCGGCCACGAGGCGAGCAATGACATGCGAGCCGACGTGCGTCTTGCCGGTGCCCGGCGGTCCCTGGACGGCAAGGTACGAATGGTCGAGGGCCTCCACAGCGGCGGTGATGGCGTCAACGAAGCGGTCCGGGCCGCCGGCCGGCGCGGGAAGCGGGCCGCCTGTCACCAGCCGCGGCGGAATCCGGCGCACCAGGTCCAACGCCGGATGCTTCCGGAAAACAGGCTTACCCGGACTCTCGGCCGAGCCGTCCGGAAGGCCGGCAGCCACCTGCTCGGCCAGGAGGGCCAGCGCTTCCTCCAGGCTTTTGGTGGCGACGGGCTGGTCCTCGGTGAGCGCGATGGGCAGGCTGTTGTGCGGCTCGATCTTCCGGTGCAGCCTGTCGCGGATCACCACAGTGTCCCTGCCGTCCTCGTGGCCGAGCTCCAGCACCTCCGTCCCGAACCACCCGTTACGGCCCGAGCCGTCGCTGCCCGTGCCCGCGAGACCGGCGGGCAAGGGTCGGTCATACATCCGGAACCATGTGCTGCCCTCGCGGAGGTCCGATCCGGCACTCACCGTGCCAGTCAGTTGTACCCTGCGCTCCGGGAGCCTGGTGCCCACCTTGTGCCAGTCGTTGAGAATCCTGGCCTCCTCCACGAGGAAGACGTTGCGGTCCTGCTGGTGGGTGTCGGGGCCGTTTTCGCAGCGGTCAAAGTGGGCCCACCAAAAAGCCTTGCGCTCACGGCGGTGATAGCTCACGGCGGCATCCACCATCGCGACGGCTTGAACATCCGCCTCGGGGACGCTGAACTCATGACCGGCGGCGCGGAACTCCGCTGCCCGTTCCAGGTAAGCCCTGATAACGAGTTCTGAAGGCCGGACCGCGGAGCCGTCGCCGGGCTCAGGTGCCGCCCGGCCTAAATTTCCGGCAGATCCGCCGATTCCGGGGTCCACGCCGATGCCGCCGGAGCCAACGGGTCCGGTGGCGGCCAGTGCCGCACCGATTCCGCGCTCCGTGGCCAGCCGAAGCAGCCAGTTGCGGAGTTCCAGCGTGGAGAGGCAGTCGTATTCGTTGTAGTCGGAGATGCCGGCGAGGATGGCCTCGGCGTCCGCGGCCAGCCCGGCGTCGCGTGCTTCGCAGTAATCGGCGTACGCCACCACCGACGCGCCGGCGTCCTTCACGTCCCCGGAGCGGAGGTTGCTGCCCATATACAGCGGCTCGAGCTTCTTGATGCTGTAGGAGTTTTCGGAGATGCGGATGCTGTTCCGGACAGTCTGGTAGAGGTCCACAAGAAGCCCGTCCCGCAGCCAGTTGTCCACGATGTCCTCGCCGGCGACGTGCATGACCGACAGTTTGCGGAGGGCGGTCTTCTCGTAGGCGGCGTAGTGGTAGACGTGCATGTCCGGGTACCGGCGCCGCCTGTCCTCGACGTAGTCCAGGAAATCGAGGAAGGCCTGCTTCTCCGCCGCACGGTTGTGTGCCCAGAACGGCTTGAACACGGTCCCGCCATCCGGTTCCTGCGGTGATTCGACAACCCCGAAAAGGTACTCGAGCCCCCAGACTCCGGTGGCGCTGTCCTGCCACAGCGGATCCCCCTCGAAGTCGAAAAAGATGTCTCCAGGGCTGGGCGGGGGCAGTTCCGCCAGGGTGTTCTCCGGGATCACCCGGTAGCTGATGCGGTGCTGCTCGCCCTCCTTGACATAGCTCACGGAACCTTCCGCCGTGCCCGCGTTGCTCTGCATCCTGGCCTGGTCCTGCATCCGCAGCAGGGACGGGTTGGCTCCGGGCAACGTGGCGTCGGCCAACTGCTTGACAGTGAAGATCCCTTTCTCGTGGAGTTTCTTCCGCTGCGCCGAGTTCATCCGGGCCACCAGGAGGAGGTCGTCCGTCGCCTTGACCTGTTCCTGGCAGTAATCGCACCGGCCGCAGGCCACGATGCCGGACGCACCCCAGCTGACGGCGTCGGGCTGGCTGCAGTGGCCGGCCGTCAGATCAAGGAACCTGTCCCTCCGCTCGCGGAAGACCGGAAGGATGTCCGCCAGCTTGTGGCTGCTCCGGACGTAGTCGAAGCCGCCTCCGGCTGATTCCACCGTGGCACCCAGGATCAGGGTCACCGCAGGGTCCGGCGCGATTCCGGCGTGCAGCAGCTGGTCGCCGTACGCGGCAAGCTGGAGCAGCGCCGTCACCTTGGCATGGCGCGCCAGCTTGGTGTCGAACACGGCGTAGCTGCCATTGTCCTGTTTGACCAGGAAGTCGGAGCGGCCGTGGAAGCGCCCGTCGAAGAAGGCCGCCTGGAACACGACGTCCGCCCCGGCCCGCAGCGCATCAATGGATTCGGCGTGCTTGGCCTGCAGGGTGGCGCGATCCATCGAGGTGGCGGACGCGACGTCGTACACGCCGCGTCCGGTAGCGGGATCCCAGGGGCCGAATTCGTCAAGGAACTTGTCCAGCACCTTGTGTTCGTGGACGTCACCAAGTTTCGCCGTGCGGGCCAGCATCTCATCGGGCTCGAAGTCGGCCTTTGCGGACCTGCCCAGTTTTTCGTCGAGCTTGCGCAGCACCTGGTATTCGCACGTGGCAGCGATCACCAGATCGCTCGCGGAGAAGATCAGATCCTGCGCCCGATCCGGTACTTCCGGTTCAAGAAGAAACACTGCGCCTCGTTGCCCTGGATGTTGTGGTTGATGTTGTCGTTGATGATGCCCTTGATGTCCTATTGCCAAGCTACCAAAGGCCTCTGACAATCCGCTTCGCCTGAGTGCACTCGCCTGAGTGCACTCGCCTGAGTGCCCTCGCCTGAGTGCCCTCGCCTGGGGGCATGCCTATGAGCACTCACCCGTGGGCGCTGGCCCGTGAGCACTGACCTCTGGCCCGGGCCGGCACGGTCGGCGTAAGGTCTGAGGAACATGACTGAACAGCAGCCTTTCGAAGTCGTCCAACGGTTCCCGGATTTTGAAGTGCGTCGTTACCCGGCGCACGCTGTTGCCGAAGTGAAGGTGAACGCGCCCTTCGATCGCGCGGGCAACGCCGCCTTTCGGCTCCTTTTTGGGTACATCAGCGGCAACAACACCGCTCGCGAGTCCGTGCCCATGACCGCCCCGGTCCTGCAAAGTCCCGCGCCGTCCCGGAAACTGGCCATGACCGCGCCGGTGCTCCAGAGCGGTGCGTTCGGCGACAGTGAATTCGTCGTTGCATTCGTTCTTCCCGCCAACATCACGGCAGCGACAGCTCCCGTTCCTAACAATCCCGAAGTAGAAATTCGGGCCGTCCACGGCTCCGTGGCCGCAGTGCTGGGGTTCTCCGGCAAGGGGTCGGAAGCGGCGTTCCAGAAGCGGAACCACGGCTTGCAGGAAGCCCTGGCGCAGGCCGGCCTCAGGCCAATCGGGGCGCCGCGGTTCGCACGCTTCGACCCGCCGTTCAAACCTTGGTTTCTCAGGAAGAATGAAGTGGTCCAGGACATCGAGGAGTCGGCGGGACTTGCCGGCCATAGGGGAGGGGCCGCATGAGCAGGCAACCAAGCGACTACACCGTCACCGCGGAAACCGATTCAGCCGCTGCCATGTACGACGAGGCCGCTTTCGAAGCGGCTGTCCGGGCCGCGCAGCAGAGCCTCAGCGAAGGCGGCATCCCCATCGGGGCCGCGCTGGTGAGGGGGAGTCAAATGCTCGCCAGCGGCCACAACAAGCGTGTGCAGCACGGCGATCCGATCGCGCACGGCGAGATGGCGGCGCTCCGCGCGGCCGGGCGCCAGAAGAGTTACCGGGACACCACTCTGTACACCACCCTCGCCCCGTGCGCGATGTGCACCGGGACCATCATCCAGTTCAAGATTCCCAGGGTGGTGGTGGGAGAGGCCAGGACGTTCCCGGGCGAATTTGAGCTCCTGCGCTCACGCGGGGTGGAAGTGCTGGTGCTGGACGACCAGCGCTGCGTGGACATGATGGTTGGCTTCCAGCGCGACTACCCGGAACTGTGGGCAGAGGACATCGCCGAGTAGTCGGATGAACTCCGAAACGGAGCCCGAACCGGCCCGGGCGCGCCGTCCAGTGACACCGTCCGACGAACCATCATTGAGCCTAGTCAGGGCGTTTGACCGGGCGTAGGCTGACAGCATCGGCGCCGGAGCCGAAGGCCCCTGCGTCGAATCCCAACCGATGAAGGAGGACTGATGAGCGTCGTACGTGAATTCATGACTACCAACGCCCAGTGCGTCAGGGAAGAGCAGACACTGCAGGAAGCGGCCGTAATGATGCGCGACCTTGACTGTGGTTCGCTGCCGATCTGTGGCAGCGAAGGCAAACTCAGGGGACTCATCACGGACCGCGACATCGTACTCAGGTGCGTTGCCGAGGGCTTGGACGCCAGGGAGGTCAGGGCCATAGACCTCGCCCAGGGCAATCTACGCTGGATCGATGCTGACGCCAACATCGACGAAGCCATCGCAGTGATGGAGCAGTACCAGATCAGGCGCCTGCCCGTCATTTCCGACCACAAGCTGGTGGGCATCATCAGCCAGGGCGACATTGCACGCAACTACTCGGAAGAGCGCGTCGGCGAACTGGTGGAACACATTTCGGCAAAGAAGCCCATGGAGAACATGGCCTAGTGCCGAAGATAAGCAACGACTGTCCGACTGACCCAAGCAACAAGCGCCGCGAACCATGTGCGGCGCTTGTTTCGCGCCTGCCGTCAGCTCCTTGCACCGGTCTCCAGTTGACCGCAGGCTACAGGACGGCCTCGCGGCCGGTTCCCTCACGCAGCAGGAGTTTGCCGTCTTCGATGGAAACGAGGAGGCTCTTCGGTTTGCCGCTGAGCTTCACGCCCCCGGACAAGCCCCGGCTGGTGACGTCGACGCCGATAAGGGCACCGCGCGCCGGAAGCTCGATCGCAACTTCTTCCGCTATGCCCAGCAGCGGGTTGGTGGAGAGAGCGGTGTCGCGCCTGGCCTGCTTGCCGTTGACGAAAACAGTGACGTTGTCCTCCTCAAAGCCGCCCTGAAGGATGATGAGCAACTCCTGCATGATGGACCGCCTCCGTTGATCGACCGGCTCCCCCAACTGCCACTACACCACTTCTTTTCCCTCGTGGGTAGCCCCAGTTTCGGCCGTGTGTGACTGCGCTGTCATGTTGCGGCAACACATACTGTCGGTCCGGTAAGGCAAAATGTTCTGGGTGAACCACATCCCGCAACGCCCGTCCGCATCCCCTGCCACCCACGTCACCGCGACCGGTAAACCCGCCGGCAAGGCTCCCGCCGGCAAGACAGCAGACACCGTAGCGGAACAGATCGCAGCCCAGATCGCCGGCGAACTGGGCGTCAAGGCGTGGCAGGTGAAGGCCGCGGTGGAACTGCTCGACGGCGGCTCGACGGTCCCCTTCATCGCCCGGTACCGCAAGGAAGCCACCGGGACGCTGGACGACACCCAACTCCGCGAGCTCGAGGAGCGGCTCCGCTACCTCCGCGAACTGGAGGACCGGCGTCGGACGGTCCTTGAAGCGATTGCCGCGCAAGGCAAGCTGACAGCTGAACTGCAGGCCGCCGTCGTCGGCGCCGATACCAAATCGCGGCTGGAAGACATCTACCTCCCCTTCAAGAGCAAGCGGCGGACCAAGGCCCAGATCGCCCGTGAGGCGGGGCTGGAGCCGCTCGCCGACGCGCTGCTCAAGCGCCCGGAACTGGACCCGGAACGCGAGGCCGCCAAGTTCCTGAACGCCGAACATTCCATCGACGATGCCGCGGCAGCGCTGGCGGGCGCCCGGTCCATCCTGGTGGAGCGGGTGGCACAGGACCCGGATCTCGCCGAGACGCTGCGTGAGCGGTTGTGGACCCAGGGCCGCATGGTGTCCCGGGTGAGGAAGGGCCAAGAGGCCGAGGGGCAGAAGTTCAAGGACTATTTCGAGTTTTCGCAGGCGCCGTCCGGGATGCCGTCGCACCGTGTCCTGGCGTTGCTCCGCGGGGAAAAGGACGGGGTGCTGGAGCTAGACCTCGCTGAAGCGGAACCGTCCGACGACGACGCCCTGGCGGCCGCCCGCGGCCGGTACGAGTCCGCCGTGGCCAGGTTCCTCGGGGTTGCGGACCGCGGCCGGACCGCCGATGAATGGCTGCTGCAGACCGCGCAGGTGGCGTGGCGCTCGCGGGTGCTGGCCCGGCTGACGGCCGATCTGAGGGGGAGGATGTTCGCGGCCGCCGAGGACGAGGCGGTGCGGGTCTTCGCCGCCAACCTCCGCGACGTGCTGCTCGCCGCCCCGGCCGGCAACCGGGCAACCCTCGGGCTCGACCCGGGGTTGCGCACCGGTGTGAAGGTGGCCGTGGTGGACGGGACGGGAAAGGTGGTGGCCACGGACACTGTCTACCCGCACGCTCCGGCGCGGAAGTGGGACGAGGCCCTGGCAGCACTTGTACGGCTGGCGCGCCAGCACTCCGTCGAACTCGTGGCGATCGGCAACGGGACGGCGTCCCGGGAGACCGACAAACTTGCGCTCGAACTGATCAAAAAGCTGTCGGCGGATGCAGCTCCGGGCCAGCCGGGGAACGGCGCCGCAACCCGGACGCCGGAAAAACTGGTGGTGTCCGAGGCCGGTGCCTCGGTGTATTCGGCGTCGGCGCTGGCTGCGGCCGAGCTGCCCGGCATGGACGTCTCGCTGCGAGGGGCGGTGTCCATCGCCCGGCGCCTGCAGGATCCGCTGGCCGAGCTGGTGAAGATCGAGCCGAAATCGATCGGCGTCGGGCAGTACCAGCACGATGTCACGGCCGCGAAGCTGGACCGCAGCCTGGACGCCGTGGTGGAGGACTGCGTGAATGCCGTTGGCGTGGACGTGAACACGGCGTCGCCCGCGCTGCTGAGCCGGGTGGCCGGCGTCGGGCCCCTGTTGAGCGAGAACATTGTGGCGTACAGGAACGAGCACGGGCCGTTCGCTAAGCGCAGTGACCTGAAGAAGGTGCCGCGGCTGGGTGCCAAGGCGTTCGAGCAGTGCGCCGGCTTCCTACGGATCACGGGCGGTGCGGAACCGCTGGATGCTTCCAGCGTGCACCCGGAGGCCTACCCGGTGGCGCGGAAGATCCTCGCCGCCGCAGGCGGCAAGTCAACTGCTGGCAAGTCAACTGCCGGCACGTCCGCTGCCGGGAAGGCAGCTCTTAGCGGGTCCGGTGCCGGCAGCCTCGCTTCGCTCAACCCGCAGGACTTCGTGGAAGGCGCCTTCGGCCTGCCTACGGTGCAGGACATCATTTCCGAACTGGAGAAGCCCGGCCGTGACCCGCGGCCGGCGTTTGCGGCCGCCAAGTTCTCGGAGGGGATCGAAAAGATCTCCGACCTCAGGCCCGGGATGATCCTGGAAGGAACCGTCACCAACGTAGCCGCGTTCGGGGCGTTCGTGGACGTCGGGGTGCACCAGGACGGTCTGGTGCACGTTTCCGCGCTGGCCAACCGTTTCGTGTCCGATCCGCGGGAAGTGGTGAAGTCCGGACAGGTGGTGCGGGTGAAGGTCCTCGAGGCTGATCCCGAGCGGAAGCGCATCTCGCTCACGCTGAGGCTCGACGACGAACCGTCACCTGCCGGTGGACGGCAGCCTTCTGCGGCGGGCAGGCCGGCTGCTGCCGGGCGCCAGGGGAACGAACGCAGTGGGCGCCAGGGGAGCGGGGCACCACGGCAGGGGTCCGGCGACCGGCAGGCGTCCGGCGACCGGCAGGCGAGTGACGGCCGCCAGCCGCGGGGTACCGGCGGCCAGCCGCGGAACGACCGTGCCGATGCCAAGCGGACCCCGCCAGCAAAGCCCGCGCCGGTCAACACCGCCATGGCCGAGGCGCTGCGGAAGGCCGGCCTGGGCAAGTAACCGCCAATCCGGCCCGCCGGTGGCGGCTGTGGCTACAGTGGTCCCCATGACTTTCACCCGGCCCGACCCCTTCACCACGCGCCCCACCCTGCGGGGAACCTTCGGGATGAGTGCGTCCACGCATTGGCTGGCGACGGCGGCCGCCCAGGCCGTGCTGGAACGTGGCGGAAACGCGTTCGACGCCGCCACGGCCGGGGCGTTTGTGCTTCACGTTGTTGAGCCGCACCTGAACGGACCGGGCGGGGACATGACCGGGATATTTGTCACTGCCCAGGAGCCAGACAGGCCGCTGGTCCTGATGGGACAGGGACCGGCGCCCGCGGGGGCGACTCCGGAGCACTTTCGCTCCGAGGGCCTGGAACTGGTGCCCGGTTCAGGCGCCCTGGCCGCCGCGGTGCCTGCCGCCGTCGACGCCTGGCTCCTCCTGCTGCGCGACCACGGAACGTGGGAGCTCTCTTCGGTACTGGAGTTCGCGATCGGATATGCCCGTGACGGCCATCCCGTGCTGGGCAGGGTTGGGACGACCATCGCGGCCGTTGCCGGGCTGTTTCGCGAACACTGGCCCACCTCGGCCGAGCTCTGGATGCCTGAAGGAAGGGTTCCGGCAGAGGGTGAAATCGTCCGGAATCCGGCCTATGCCCGGACGCTGGGGCAGCTGGTGGAGGCCGGGGCGGCGGAGTCCACGCGCGAAGCCCGCATCGACGCCGCCCGCCGCGAATGGCGGGAAGGCTTTGTGGCGAAGGCCCTGGTGGCATCCGTTCAGAACCCGCACAGGCATTCCTCCGGCACGGACCATCGCGGCGTCCTGGCAATGGATGACCTCGAAGGATTCGAAGCGGGCTACGAAGCCGCAGCCACTCTTGAGTTCAGGGGACACACCATCGCCAAGACGGGTCCGTGGGGCCAGGGTCCGGCGTTGTTGCAGACCCTGTCGATCCTGGACGGGTTTGCCGATGAGTACCTGGACCCGTCCACCGAACTGGGCGCGCACACCATCCTTGAGGCCCAGAAATTGGCGCTCGCCGACCGGGAGGCTTATTACGGCGACACTGACGTTCCGCTCGACTATCTGCTGTCCGCCGAGTACGCCGCATCGCGCCGTGCCTTGATTGCCGAGCGCGCCTCGCTTGAATTCCGGCCAGGCGCGGTCCCGGGACGCGAACCTTTTATCCCGCCGCTGCGGACGGAGTACGTGCCGCCGGCGCTCGCGAGCGACGACGTCGGGCCGGGTCTTCGCGGGACTGCCGGCGCCGGCGTGGGTGAGCCGACGGTGCTGGCCACCGGCGAGACGCGCGGCGACACCTGCCACATCGACGTGGTTGACCGCTGGGGCAACATGATCTCGGCGACTCCGTCCGGCGGCTGGCTGCAGTCCTCTCCGGCGATTCCGGACCTGGGTTTCTGCCTGGGAACGCGGCTGCAGATGACCTGGCTCGAACCAGGGACACCGTCCACGCTCACACCGGGCAAACGTCCCCGCACCACGATGACGCCCACCCTCGTGCTGCGAAACGGCACGGCGGTTGCGGCGCTGGGCTCGCCCGGCGGCGACCAGCAGGACCAGTGGCAGCTGCCGTACCTGCTGCGGACCATCGTGGGCGGCTACACCCCGCAGCAGGCGATTGATGCGCCAACGTTCCATACGACGTCGATGCCGGGGTCGTTCTGGCCCCGCACCTGGGAACCGGGCGGCGCCGTGGTGGAGGACCGGTTGGGTACGGACGTCATTGCAGGCCTGGAACGCCGTGGTCATCGGATCACGCGGGCCGGCGACTGGACGCTGGGACGGTTGTCCGCCGTCGTACGTGATCCGCTGACGGGAGTCCTTCAGAGCGCAGCGAACCCCCGCGGTGCGCAGGGATACGCGGCGGGACGCTAGGGCTGATGCCCTAACGAAGTACTGCGACTGCCTCGATTCAGTCTTGCTTGACGATATCGACCGAGATCTCCACCGCTGGAACCGTTCCCCTGTTCTCGAGCCAATGGGTCGTGTTGCGATCTTCGGGCCATCCCACTCCGGGCCCGTAGTCCGTGGCGACGCCATTTCGATGGTCAGTGATCGTTCCCTGCAGGATGTAGACGGTGCCAGGACGGCCGACGTGGTCGTGGATCGGGCCGAAGACGCCTCCGGGCTCGATGGTCACCATGCGCGTTCGAAGCCGGTGCCCTTCCATGCCTTCGATCTCTGAGGTGAGGTCAACCGTTGAAAGTACCTCCACTGTGACACCCTTCGTCTCAGGTGCCATCTGTTCGTTGCTCATTGTGCTCTTCTCTCTGTACGTCTCTGTACGTCCGGACTTGCTGCGCTGGAAGGATCGGGGCCACGTGAAACGGCTCAGCGTGGCGAGTCTCCATGGTCCAAGGTGCGAGCGTCCGTCGCTTGATTCTTGCAGCGCGGCTGCCCGCGCGCACCACTCGGCGGCGCTTCCAGGGCCAACCGTGGATCCACCGTTGAACGGACACTCCCCGCCCCGGTTCGGCGCACGTCCGCGCGTGGCTCCTGGCGCTTCCCTTGGGCGCCTGTCAGCAACGGAAGTACGCATTTCTTCGCGGTTTTTGGCGTGGATCGATATGTGGTGGCGGGATGAACCACGGGACGCCGGTTTGGACGCGGATGTGCCACTGTTCTTTGTGGATCAGGTGGTGGTGATGGCTGCAAAGCAGGGTGCCGTTGTCTGTGCTGGTGGTTCCGCCGCGGGACCAGTAGGTGATGTGGTGGGCTTCGCACCAGGGCGCCGGGATGGTGCAGCCCGGGAAGGCGCATCCCTGGTCGCGGGCGGTGATGGCTTTGCGGATGTGGGGCGGGAAGATCCGTGTGGTCCGTCCGATATCCAGGACGCGGCCCTGGCTGCCGAGCAGGACGGGGATGATGTCCGCGTCGCAGGCGATCTTCCGGACCGTGGCGGCGGTGACGGGTCCGGTGAAGGTGAAGGAGCCCGTGCCGGGGATGTCGGTGCCGGTTCTCTGGCTGGTGCCTGAGGCCCCGGTGGTGCTCTCGAGGCTGTCCAACTGGTCGAGGAGGTCGCGGTAGTCGATGGTCACCATTACCTGGGGCCGGAGCCCTACCGCGGCAGGGAGCATGTCGGTGGTCAGGCCTGCTTTGCAGGCGCCGACGAGGCCGTCGAGGAGTTGCTGCTGGCGGGTGCGCTGCTCCAGATCCTGCCCGCCCTGTTGAGTGCGGGGGTTGGTGGCGGTATTCATCGCAGTCAGCAGGTGTTCGGTTTGCTCGGCGGTGGCGAAGATTTCCACGTGGTGGAGTCCGCGGCGGGGTTTCCGGATGAACACGCCCTGCCTGTGCCGGAGCTCCTCCTCGGAGGGTTCGCTGCCGTCCTGGTCGATCGCCTCGACCAGCTGGCGGGCGACGCGGGCTACGAAATCGGTGTCGTTCTCTGCCGCGGTGCGGGTCAGGGCGTGTTCCATCCCTGCCATGGTGTCTTCGGGGGCGTGGTGCCGGACCCGGTCCAGCGCGAGGGTGATGATGGTCGCGGAACGGGAGCCCACCGACCCGGACGCCACTGCGGCTGCGAGCACGGGCCGCTCCGGTTCCTGGACGTGGCCGGTGATCCCGGTCGTTGGCAGCACCGCTTCGGCCAGCGCAAGCCGGCGGCGGGCTTCGCCGGCACCGATCCTCAGCCTCATACGCAGGAACTCGGTAGTGTTCCGGCAGCCGTCATCCGTCGGGTCCGGTTCTTTGGCGAGGGCCGGAGCTTCGTTACGAACCACCGCCTTGGCTGCCTGGGCGGTGTCCGTTTCGCTGGTGGCCCAGCCGATGGGCCCGTGGACGGCAGTTGCTTCGCCCCACCCGGTGGTCCAACCAACCCCAGAACCGGAGCCGGCCCGCGCAGCAGCGGAGGCCTCCCGCCGGGTCCGGTCCACAGCCCCGGCTGCGACCACTTGCAGGTATTCCATGGACCGGGCGATTTCCTCAACGTTCGCCGCGAAGTCAGCGGCCTCCCGGAAGCCCATCACCCCGGTGTCCCCGACCGCCGTCGAACTCAAATCCGCCATCAGCCCAAGGATCCGCGCGAGATCACCGGGCCCACCGCCGTCGGATGCTATCGCCTGAGAAGGCTGCGGTCCGGCGGGGACGCTGCGCAGGCCCGGACCGGAAGCGGGCCGAATAGCAGAAGCGGCGGCGGGCAACTTGGCCCGCCGCAACGCCCCACCTGCTTCTGCGAGTTCCCCCAAGACCTCCATGGGATAACTCTCGCAGCGACCT
>NZ_JBBLYW010000009.1:0-26934 GCF_037911235.1 Arthrobacter oryzae | reverse complement strand
TCAATCCGCTCCGGATCCAAACCGGGAGCACGCTTGACGATCTCACCGATCACATGCGCCGCAAGGTCATCCGGACGGACTGCGGCCAAACCGGAGCCGAACTTCCCGAACGGGGTGCGCACGGCGTCGTACACAAAAGCCTGATTCATAACTATTCCTTTGTTTCTGGCGGGCCCCAACTGGGTAGCAGTTAATGTCGTGAAACTCGTCTTTCACGACGTTAACTGCGAGCTAGTTGGGCGAAGTGGGGGTGGCGGGGGTGTCTGCAGCGTTGTCCATTGCTGCGGCATCCATTTCTCTAAAAACTTGCTGCGCGGTCTTGAAGGCGGTGTTCGCGGAGGGAACCCCGCAGTAGATGGCGGTCTGCAGCAAGATCTCCTTGATGTCGTCCCTGCTCAGGCCGTTGGTGATGGCTGCGCGGATGTGCATGGCCAGTTCTTCCCAGTGCCCGTGCGCCACCATGGCGGTGATGGTGACGGCGGAACGCATCTGCCGGGTCAGGCCCGGCCGCGTCCAGATGCCGCCCCACGCAATGCGGGTGATCATGTCCTGGAAGTCCTCGGTGAAGGAGTCCTTGTTGGCGTTGGCGCGGTCAACGTGCGCGGCGCCCAGCACCTCGCGGCGCACCACCATGCCGCCGTCGTAGATTTCCTGGCTGGTGGCGTCCGGCTGCACTACACCGTTCCGTTCCGGGCCGGCGGGTGCCCTGCCGGAGGTCTCAGCGCCGCTCATTTGGCCGCTCCGCTGGTTTCGCTCCAGGTAATGAGGCCCCGCAGAAGTTCGGCAACATGGGCGGGCGCCTCGAACGGAGCCAGGTGTGCCACTCCCTCCAGTGTCACGGCATTTGCCGTCCCGCCGCCGGCGGTGATTCCTTCGACGATCTCCTGGGCAAACGACGGCGGCGCAACAGAGTCCTCCGCGCCGGCCACCGCCTGGGTGGGAACACGGATGCTGCCCAGCTCGGCGCGGACGTCGAAGCCGGCCAGGGCTTCGCAGCAGAAGGCGTAGCTGAAACGGTCGGCATCGCGCAGGGAGTGCAGGAGCCGGCCGCTGAGCTCCGGCTCGCGATCCATGAAGCCGGGCGCGAACCAGCGCTGCGCCGAACCCTGGATCATCACGGGCGTGCCCTGGGTGCGGACGGTCTCCGCGCGCTCCAGCCAGCCTTCGGGCGTGCCGATCTTGGCACCGGTGCACTGCACCGACAAGCTCTTCAGGCGTTCGCCGTGCTTGATGCCCAGCTGCAGCCCGGTGGCCCCGCCAAGGGACACGCCCGCGTAGTGGAACCGCTCACCCGGGGCGATGGAATCAACAAGGTCGACGACGGCGTCAGCCAGTTCGGCGACGTCGAACGTTTCCTTCGCGGCCGGTGACACGCCGTGGCCGGGCAGGTCCCAGGCGACGACGTCGTAGTCGGTCCCGAGCAGGGCGCCGGCCTGGGTCCACAGCAGTGAGGACGTCCCCAGTGACGGGCCCACCACCAGCAGGGGCTTGTCCCCCAGCGGTCGCTGGGGGGAGAGCAGTACTGCCTTGACTGTTGGTCTAGCCACGGGGGTCTCCGTTCGGGTCTGTTTCGGTGGGAATGGTCGCAAAGTCGGGGAAGGTGGCCAGGATGCGGCGGTTAATTTCGCCGGCCTGCCCAAGGTAGCTCGCCGGGTCCAGGAGCTCTTCCAGCCGTTCGTCCGGAAGGGCATTGACCGGGACCGCTTGGCGCAGGAGGCGGCGGTACGTAGCGGCCTGCTCCGCGGGCGGAGCCTGGAGGGTCCGGTCCACCACGTCCTGGAGTTGCTGCTTGCCGGTGTGGCCGTCCCGCTCTTCCAGCAGTGGCGCCACGGCGGCGGACACTCCTTCACTGAGCAGCAGCGGACCCGACAGTTCCAGGTTGCGGCGCATGGCCTCAGGGAAGACCTGCAGGCCTTCGGCGAGCTCACGCAGGTGCCCGGCCGAGCCGAGCGCCAGGCGGAGCAACTGCCGGAAGGCCGGCCACTCGCTGTGCCAGGCGCCGTCGGGACGTTCATCGTTGAAGTTGGCCGCCGCCAGGTGGAGCTGCGCGGCCAGGTTCGGGGCCTGCAGTGCGGCGCTGCGGACCAGCACGGACAACACAGGGTTTTGCTTCTGCGGCATGGCCGACGAAACTCCGCGCCCGGCGGCCCGGGGTTCGGCGAGCTCGCCCACTTCCGGCCGGCTGAGGAACAGCACGTCGCCGGCGATCTTGCCCAGCGCGTCCGTCACCGCCGTCAGCGCGTCGCCGAGCGCCGTGACGGCCAGCCGGTTGGTGTGCCATGGACCCGGTGTTGCCGCGAGGCCAAGGTGCGCGGCCAGGTTCCCCGAAAGGTCGAAAGGTGTGTCCACCGAGTCCTTTGTCAGCGCTGTCGCTGCCGCAAGCGTTCCGGCGGCGCCGCCCGTCTGCAGCGGCAGCTCGGCAGTTTCAAGGCGCCGCGCGGCAGCGGCCAGTCCGTGGAACCACTGCGCCGCTTTGAGCCCGAACGTAAACGGCAGCGAATGCTGCGTCAGGCTCCTGCCGACGCACAGCGTGTCCGCATGCTGCTCCGCAAGGGCTGCCAGCGCCGTCGTGATCCCGCGAAGGTCAATGACGAGCGCTGTTACGGCATTCCTTGCCAGGAGCATCAGCGCCGAGTCCAGCACGTCCTGGCTGGTCAGCGAGGTATGCACCGCCCTCACTGCGCCCACGCCGTCCGTGTCCAGTGCCTTGACCTCCGCGCGGAGGTCAGCCAGCAGCGGGATGACCGGGTTGGCACCGCCCTGCGCGCGGACGGCGATGCCGGCCACGTCATAGCGGTCCACGTCCGCGGCGGCATCCACGATGGCGGCGGAGCCGGCAGGTGCGAGGCCGGCCTTCTCCAGCACCGAAGCCCAGCCGGCCTCGACGGCGAGGATCGCCGTGAGGACCGCCCGGTCCCCCGTCAGCGCCGCCACAACGGGCGACGCCGACACGGGACTGAGGAGGCCGACGTCGCCCTCGGACAGGTGGGAATCAATCACTGCGCGGCGCCCCCGGCAGCCGCACCCTCGAAGTCGAGGAACACGGTTTCGCCCTCGCCCTGCAGCCGGATGTCCCAGGTGAGTCCGCCGTCCGCATCGCGGCGGGCAATCAGCGTGCTGCGGCGTTCCGCGTCCAGGGACGACAGCAGCGGATCGGCGGCCAGCGCTTCCTCGTTCTCCGGCAGGTACACGCGGGTGAAGAGGCGGTTCATCAGGCCGCGGGCAAACACGGCCACGGAAATGAAGGCCGCCGAGCCGGGCTCGGTGGGGCCGGGATTAACCGTGGTGAAGGTGTACACGCCGGTGTTGCCCACGGCGCTGCGGCCGAAGCCGGTGAAGGTGTAACCGTCCCGGACCATCGAACCGGTCCGGTGCACGACGTTGCCCTCGGAATCCGGCTGCCAGATTTCCAGGATCGCGTCCGGGATGGGGTGTCCGGCGCCGTCGTACACGGTGCCCTGCAGGCGGATGGAGCCTGGTGAACCCGGAGCCAGCAGTTCTCGGTCCTTCTCGTACGGGAGCGCGTAGCCGTAGAAGGGGCCAACGGTCTGCCCGGGGGTGGGGGTCAGTTTGGTGGGGTTGCTCATCCGACTACTCTCCTGCCTATTCATTATCGTCGCCTGCTGTACCGAAGGCTTCGTTTTCGGTCCAAGTCCGCTTGGAGCCCGTCAGGACAATGTCCCACTTGTAGCCGAGCGCCCACTCGGGCTTGGTCAGGTCGTGGTCGTAGCTGGCCACCAGGCGGTCGCGGGCATCCTGGTCCACGATGGACTGGTAGATGGGGTCCAGCGGGAAGAGCTGGTCACCCGGGAAGTACATCTGGGTGACGATGCGCTGGGTGAATTCCTGCCCGAACAGCGAGAAGTGGATGTGCGCAGGGCGCCAGGCGTTGAGGTGGTTCTTCCACGGGTACGCGCCGGGCTTGATGGTGGTGAAACTGTAGGAGCCGTCGGCGCCGGTGATGCAGCGGCCCACGCCGGTGAAATTGGGGTCAAGCGGGGCGGGATGCTGGTCCCGCTTGTGGATGTAGCGGCCGGCCGAGTTGGCCTGCCAGATCTCCACGAGCTGTCCGGCCACGGGACGGCCGTCGCCGTCGAGCACGCGGCCCGAGACGAGGATGCGTTCACCCAGGGGCTCACCGTTGTGCTGGATGGTCAGGTCCGATTCCAGCGCATGTACATCCATGTGGCCGAAGGCCGGTGAGTACAGTTCGATGGTTTCCGGATCCGCGTGGTGCAGGTCCTTGGTCGGGTGGCGCAGGACGCTGCTGCGGTACGGTGCGTAGTCCAGCCGGGGCTGGATTTCCGCCTTGGCCCCGTCCTTGAGCGCTTTCGCATACGCTTCGCCGATCGACTTCATCTCGGCGCTGAGGTCCGCCTGCGATTCCGCAGCGGCGTCAAGCGGCGCATAGGTCTTGGGTGCGGCTTCGGTTCCGGCCTGGGGCGCCGCGTCCGACACGTCTTCGGTGATGGGGTCGGCATTGAAAATTTCAAGGTTGATGTCTTCAGGCACAGCAGCCTCCTTTCAGTTGGTGGTGTTGGTTGTGGTGTGGTTGGTCTGGTCTGGTCAGGTGGAGCGGCTTAGCTGGTGCAGGTGGTCGTACTGGACGGCGTGCCGCACCGGCGCGTTGGGCGCACCATAGCCGTCGTAACCGCCGCGGCGTTCCACCATTTCGAAGAACACGCTGCCCACGGTGGCGGTGTAGAAGTGCAGGAACTCGCCGACGGCGTCGCGGTCGTACAGCAGGTTCAGTTCCCGGAGCGTGGCCAGGAAGGCGGGGTCGAGGTCGAACCGCGCGTCCAGGTCCTCGTAGTAATTGGCCGGGATCCGCAGGAAATCCAGTCCCCGGTCGCGTGCTGCGCGGGCTGTCTCCACCAGGTCGTCCACGGCGAAGGCGATGTGCTCCTGGTAGGTCTTGCGGTGGGCTGTTCCCGCCTCCGCGCCGTCCTGCTGGATCACGGGGGCAAGGTTCAGGACCAGGCGGACCGCGCGGTCCGCCGTCAGCATCACCTGCGACCGCACCAGTCCGCTGGGGCTCGGCACTTCTGCGAACGGCTGCGGCTCGAGGGCCAGGGCACTGGTGTAGAAGAGGACGGCTTCATCAAAGTGCTGCCACGGCTGCGCAAGGTTCACGTGGTCGATCACCGCGCTGCGGCCGCCGGCGGCCGGGACCTCCAGCCCTTCGCCAAACTCGCGGGTCCAGGCGGCGGTGCCGTCCGGACTGCCCTGGCAGAGGAAGATCTCGGTGGAATCCGGCGCCGCGAAGCCCTGGAACACCTCTTCGTTGGCCTGGCTCTTGCGGGGCACGGCCGGCGCTTTGAGCTGCTGGGCGCGTGCGGCGGCAATCACGGGCGAATCGACGTCGAAGCCGAGGGCGGCAATCGCGGGTGAAGAGTCCCCGGCGTCCACGGATGCCTCGTTGATGATCACGCGTGCGTGGCCCATGCTCCACAATTGCACGTCTTTGGTGCGGTGTCTGCCGTTGAATTCAAATCCCAGCTGGCCCAGCACCGTCTCGAGACCTGCGGTATCAGCGGCTTTGACCTCGGCGAAATTGAACCCTGCCGGTTCGGCCACCTGCGGGAGGGTGGCAAGTTCCATGGGATAGCGACGGCGGCCGGCGGCCGTGTCCGCTGATCCTCCTCCAGGAGTGGAGGCGTTGGTATCCAGCCACTTGGCGCTCTGCTCCTCCAGCCAGATCAGTGAGCGCATGGCGTCCACGGCGGTGCGTTCGACGTCGGACTGGCGGAAGACGTCGTTGAAGACTTCCAGCGACACCGGCCCGGTGTATCCCGCGCGGACCACGTGGCCCATGAACTTTGCGAGCTCAAACTGGCCCTCGCCGGGGAAGACCCGGTAGTGGCGGCTCCAGGACAGCACGTCCATGGACAGCTTCGGGGCGTCGGCCACCTGGACGAAGAAGATCTTGTCCGCGCTGAACCTTTCGATGGGCGCCGTGTCCCAGTCGCGGGAAAGGATGTGGAAGGAGTCCAGGCAGGTTCCCAGGTTCGGGTGGTCCACGGTTTCCACGAGGCGGTGGGCGTGCTCGTAGTCGTTGACGTACTTGCCCCAGGCCAGCGCCTCGTAGGCCACCTTCACGCCATGGTCCCCGGCGAGTGCGGCCAGCCGTCCCAGCTGTTCTGCGCGCAGGGAGTCGTCGTCAATCGTGGCCGTGCCAACGTTGGAGCAGACCAGGATCGTGTCCATGCCCAGGCGGGACATCAGCTTGAACTTGGCTTCCGCGCGGCGGAGGTTAGCGGCGAGGAAGTCCTCGGGAACGCTGTCGAAGTCGCGGAACGGCTGGTAGAGGTCCAGCGTCAGGCCCAGGTCAGCGGCCATCCTACGGACGTCCTCCGGGCTGAGGGACGAGGTGACCAGGTCCTGCTCGAAGATTTCGATTCCGTCGAAGCCGGCAATGGCGCAGGCCTGCATTTTTTCCTTCAGCGTGCCGGACAGGCACACGGTGGCGATTCCGGTGCGCATCAGGCAGCCACCTCTTCGGCGGCCACGAGTTCCAGGAAGTGGGAGCGCATGCGGTCGGCATCCGCTTCCAGCCCCGTGAAGATCCTGAAGGCGTCCGCTGCCTGGCCAACGGCCATGCGGCCGCCGTCCAGCACCTCGCAGCCCTTGGCACGGGCTTCGCGGACCAGTTCGGTTTCGATCGGGCGGTAGACAATGTCCGCCACCCAGTGCCGGGATTCGAGCAGGGAGAGGTCCAGCGGCACGCCCGGGTGCGCGGCCATGCCTACGGGGGTGCAGTGCACCAGACCGTCGGCGAGGGGCATCAGCTGCGGCAGTTCCGCCGTCGTGCGTGCCGTGACGGTGCTGTCCGGGAAGAACCCGGCCAGTTCGGCGGCGCGCGCGGCACAGCGGGCGGCGTCCGTGTCCACAAGGTCAAGGTGGCGGACGCCGGCGGTGAGCAGGGCATATGCGACGGCGGAACCGGCACCGCCGGCGCCCAGCTGGACCACGCGGTCAAGCTTTGCGCCGGGGAGGCCCGAGGCAAGGGCGGCCGCGAAGCCGGAGAAGTCCGTGTTGTGGCCAATGAAGCGACCGTCCCGGATGGTCACGGTGTTGACTGCGCCGAGGCGGCGGGCGTCCGGCGAAATTTCATCGAGGTGGTCCAGGACCAGCTGCTTGCACGGGTGGGTGATGTTCAGCCCGTTGAAGCCGAGGCGGTGGGCGCTCTGCAGGAGCTCTCCCACGGATTCACCCGGCAGGCCCAGCTCCAGCAGGTCGATGGGGCGGTAGAGGTACCGCAGGCCCTGCACGTCGCCTTCGCGTTCGTGCATGGGGGGCGTGAGCGAGGGCATCACGCCATCGCCTACGAGGCCCACCAGAAAGGACTCTGCTCGATTGCTCATCCGTTTAGCTCCTTTGACAACGGCACTCGGCTTGCCGGGACGCACTGGGCGCCGGCTGCTCGCCGGGTGATAGGGATTACAGTACAGGAAATGTTCACATGTTGCACTATTGTTCTTATCGCGAACAAAGCGTGACGACGGCGGCAGGCAACGAGGGTGCAGCGCCTCATCGCTGCGGGAGTCTTGCGGCCAGTTCGGCCGCGGCTTCCTGCAGTACCGGCACAAGGGCCACCAGGTCCTCCAGGCTGAGCCGGAAGACCGGAACCGCCGTGGCCAGGGATGCGAAGGCGTAGCCCTGGGCATTGAAGACGGGGACGGCCACGGCGCGCATGCCCAGCTCGTTTTCCTCATCCATGACGGCATAACCGCGGCGGCGGACCTGGTCGATCTCGGCCCGGAAGGCCTCCCGGTCCGTGATGGAAAATTCCGTCAGCGGCTCCAGCTCCAGCTCCTCCACCAGGCGCCCCCTCTCGGCATCCTCGGCAAAAGCAACCAGCGCCTTGCCCACCGAGGTGGTGTGCAGCGCGCCGAGATGACCCGGATCGCTCGTGACGCGGAACGTCTGCGGGCCGTCCACCTTATTGACGGTGAGGTGGTGGTTGCCGTCCCGGACGGAGAGGATGGTGGCCTCCCCGGTCTTATCGGTGACCCGTCGAAGGATAGGCAGTGCCGTGCCGGCAAATCCGTGGTGGTTGGATACCCGCTGGCCCAATTGGAAGACGCGCAGGCCCAGGTGGTAGCGGCGGCCGTCCGGCTCATAGTCCACAAAACCGTCGCGCGTCAGCGAACCAAGCAGCCGGTACGTGGTACTGAACGGCAGCTCCGCGCGGCGGGACAACTCCGCGGCGCTGGCTCCCCGCGGCTCATCACCCAGCAGGACAAGAAGGCCCAGGGCCTTGCCCACCATGTCCGTACGGGAGTCTTCCTTGGCCGCCTTCGGCGGCTTCACAGGTTCCGCCGCACCCTCCGCCGCACTTTCCGCCGTGGGCCCGGCCGTCGCAGCGCCGCCTTCAAGCTCTGTGGTTTGTTTCACACTCATACCTCGATGTTGCCACATCGTGAGAGCTATTTCTAGATGGTGATTGTTTTTCTTGACAAGTGACAGCCCTCACAGTCATCATTGCTATATCGCACAAGTAGCTCCCACCATGTGGCTACTCGTCCGGGTCTTCACACGGACCACCAGCCGCCGCCGCGAACCTGAGGCAAACACGGAGCCTGAGGCCCGACGCGCGGCAGCTGCGAAAATCCTGATCCATCCGCGACAATGTCGTCACACAAAGGAACACCATGAGCCAGACACTCCCGTCCACGACGCCGGGCACCGTTGCACCGGCCGGGACCCCGAAGAAGGCAGCCCTCGCCAGCTTCCTGGGAAGCGCCGTCGAGTACTACGACTTCTTCATCTTCGGTTCCGCCGCAGCGCTGATCTTCCCGCACGTGTTTTTCCCCAATGCTGATGCCAACGCCGCCATCATGTCCTTCGCCACGTTCGGCTTCGCCTACGTGGCACGCCCGATCGGCGCCGTCATCCTGGGCCACTTCGGCGACCGCGTGGGCCGGCAGAAGGTCCTGATGTTCACCCTGGTGCTGATGGGAGCCTCCACCTTCCTCATCGGCTGCCTCCCCGACTTCAACACGGTGGGCTGGTGGGCTCCGGCCCTGCTGGTGCTCGCCCGGCTGTGCCAGGGCCTCTCCGCAGCCGGCGAGCAGGCCGGCGCGTCCTCCATGACCTTGGAGCACGCCCCGGACAACCGCCGCTCCTTCTTCACCTCCTGGACCCTCACGGGCACCCAGGGCGGCCAGATCCTCGCCGCCCTCGTCTTCATCCCGGTGCTCGCCCTGCCCGATGAGATCAAGTACGGCATCGGCTGGCGCGTCCCGTTCTGGCTCAGCGCCGTGGTGGTCCTGGTAGCCTTCTTCATCCGCCGCACCCTGCACGAACCGCCGGCATTCGCCGAAGCCCAGAAGTCCGCCGCCATCTCAAAATTGCCTGTTGCCGACCTCCTGAAGCACCACTGGCGCGACGTCCTCCGCGTGGTGGCCTGCGCCTTCATCGCCGCCGTGTCCACCGTGTTCGGCACCCTGGCCATCAGCTACGCCAAGACCGTGGCCGGCGTCGACGGCACCACCACCCTGTGGCTCGTGGTGGGCGCCAACCTCGTGGCCCTCGGCACCCAGCCGCTGTTCGGCATGCTGTCGGACAAGATCGGCCGCAAGCCCGTCTTCATCTACGGCGCCGTAGCCAGCGCCATCCTGACGCCGGTCTTCCTGCTCAGCCTTGAATCCGGCAGCGTCCCGCTGATGTTCCTGGCCGCCATCGGCTTCTTCTCCTTCGGCTACGCAGCCTCCAACGCCGTCTGGCCGTCCTTTTACGCCGAAATGTTCAGCACCAGGGTCAGGTTCTCCGGCCTGGCCATCGGCACCCAGCTCGGCTTCCTGATGGCCGGCTTTGCCCCGGCGATCGTGGCTGCCATGGGCGGCATCAAGCCCGGCGGCTGGGTCCAGATCAGCATCTTCACGGCAGTTATCTGCGGTATTTCGGCAATCTCTGCCCTCACGGCCAAGGAGTCCTTCAAGACTCCCACCCGCGAGCTCGGCCTCAAGTAAACGCGCAATATACGACGGCGGCCCGTCCCCTCCCGGGGGCGGGCCGCCGGTGTTTAACCAGGAGGCTCAAACAAAGGTCAGGTGGCGAGCACCTCGGCGAGGTTGTACTTCACCGGCTCTTCCAGCTGGTCGTAGGTGCAGGATTCCGGGTCCCGGTCCGGCCGCCAGCGGACAAACTGGGCGGTGTGGCGGAACCGTTCACCTTCCATGTGGTCGTACTTCACTTCCAACACCCGTTCGGGGCGGAGCGGGACGAAGGACAGGTCCTTGCCGGCGCTCCACCGGCTGCCTTCGGCGTTGCGCGGCGTCCGGCTCCCCTCCTCCTGCTTGGCCCAGGCCCAAGGGTGGCCGTCGAAATCCGTCACCAGCGGCTGGAGTTCCTCGAACAGCTCTTTGCGGCGCTGCATCGGGAACGCGCCCACCACCCCCACACTGGCCAGCTTGCCGTCGCCGTCATACAACCCGAGCAGCAGGGACCCGATCCGGTCCGGTCCGCTGGTGTGCACGCGGTAGCCGGCCAGCACGCAGTCCGCGGTGCGCTCGTGCTTGACCTTGAGCATGACGCGTTTGTCCGGCAAGTAAGCGCCGTCCAGTGCCTTGGCCACGATCCCGTCGAGGCCGGCTCCCTCGAACTGGTGGAACCACTGCTGCGCGGTGGCGTTGTCCAGGGTGGCGGCGGTCAGGTGGACGGGCGCGGAACTGCCGGCGAGTGCCTTCTCCAGCATGCTGCGCCGCTCGGAGAACGGCCGCCCGGTAACATCCTCGTCACCCAGGGCCAGCAGGTCGAAGGCCACGAACCGAGCGGGTGTCTGTGCCGCGAGGAGCTTCACCCGGCTGGCCGCCGGGTGGATCCGCTGCTGGAGCGCATCGAAGTCCAGCCGGTCGCCGGAAGCGCCCACCAGGACGATTTCGCCATCGACCACGCACCGCGGCGGGAGGTTTTCCTTGAGCGCCTCCACGACCTCGGGGAAGTAACGGGTCATGGGCTTGCCGTTGCGGCTGCCGATTTCCACCTCGTCGCCGTCCCTGAAGATGATGGACCGGAAGCCGTCCCATTTGGGTTCAAAGCTCCACTTCGGGCCGGAGTCCGGGACTTCGGGCAGGCCGCTGACGGATTTGGCGAGCATGGGCGCGATCGGGGGCATCACCGGCAGTTGCATAACGCCCATTCTTGCCCGGCGGTCCGCTTCGCACCACCCCCGGCGCACGTCCCGGCGGGGCGGACCTGCGCAGCTACAGGGCCTTGACAGCCCCCAGTACCTTGGTCAGCGAGTCTTTCGCATCACCGAACAACAGGGTGGTCTGCGGCTCGTACAGCAGTTCATTCTCGATCCCGGCGAAGCCCGGCCGCATGGACCGCTTGAGGAACACCACCTGCCGGGCGTCGGCCACTTCCAGGATCGGCATGCCGTAGATGGGCGAACCGGAGGACGTCTTGGCCGCCGGATTCACCACGTCGTTGGCGCCCACCACCAGGGCAACGTCGGCGGTCTTGAATTCCGAGTTGATCTCGGTCATTTCCTTCAGTTCCTCGTACGGCACGTTGGCTTCGGCCAGGAGCACGTTCATGTGCCCCGGCATGCGGCCGGCCACGGGATGGATGGCAAAGTCCACCTGGATTCCGCGCAGCTGCAGGGCCTTGGCCAGTTCCGCGGCGGTGTGCTGGCCCTGGGCCACGGCCAGTCCGTAGCCGGGAACAATGATCACGCGCTGCGCGTAGCCCAGCAGCACGGCCACGTCCTCCGCGCTGGAGGAGCGCACCGGACGCTCACTGACCGCGGTGGAGCCCGCCGTCGAGCCTCCCCGGAAAGCCCCGAACAGGATGCCCGCCACGCTGCGGCCCATGGCGGCAGCCATGGCCCGGGTCAGGATGGTACCGGAGGCTCCCACCAGGGTGCCGGCCACCAGCAGCAGCACGTTGCCCAGCACCAGGCCCGAGGCCGCGACGGCCAGGCCGGTGAAGGCGTTCAACAGCGAGATGACGATCGGGACGTCCGCGCCGCCCACGGGCAGCACCAGGAAGATGCCCGCGGCGAGTCCCAGCACCAGGAGCACCAGTGCCAGCGGCAGTAAACCGGTCAGGACGACGGCGACGCCGGCACCCACCGCCGCCAGCAGCACCGCTGCCATGATCACGGGAAGCCCCGGGAAAACCACCGGGCGGGTGGTCATGAGTTCCTGGAGCTTGGCGAAGGTGACGGCGGAGCCGGCGAAGGACACGGCACCCACCAGCAGGGTGAAGGCGATCGCCAGGCGGACCCAGGCGTCCGCCGTGTGCCCGAGTTCCAGCAGTGCCACGAGCGCAGCGGCGCCGCCGCCCACGCCGTTGAACGCGGCAACGAGCTGCGGCATCTGGGTCATCTTGACGCGGCGGGCCACCGGAGCAGCCACCGCGGAGCCCACGGCAATCGCGCCGAGGATCCACGGAATATTGTCCAGCCGCGCGGAAAGGAACACGGTGGCCACGCCCAGCACGGCACCCGCCGCGCCCACAAGGTTGCCGCGGCGGGCAGTGCGCGGCGAGTTCAGGCCCATGAGCGCCAGGATGAACAACACTGCCGCCAGCAGGTAAAGGATGCCCGTCCAGGTCGGGTCCAGGATGCTCATCGCGGCCCCTTCCCGTCCCCGCGCCCGCGGAACATCTCCAGCATGCGGTCGGTCACCACGAATCCGCCCACCAGGTTCGCAGTGGCCAGCACCACGGCGAGCAGCGCGACGGCGAGGACCCACGGGTTCCCGGCCTGGCCGGCCACGATGATGGCACCCACCAGGATGATGCCGTGGATAGCGTTGGCCCCGGACATGAGCGGTGTGTGGAGCGTGCTGGACACTTTCGAGACCACTTCGAAGCCCACGAAGACCGCCAGTACGGTGATCGTGAGCAGGCTGATGCCGTCCATCAGGCCACCCCCTCGTTGTCGGATGCGCGGTTGGCGGGTACGGCCAGGGCGTCCGCGGTGGGCGCATGCCGCACCTCGCCGTCGTGCGTCAGGCAGGTGCCTGCCACCACTTCGTCGCCGAAGTCCAGGACCAAGGTTCCGTCCCGGACCACCAGGGCCAGCAGGTTGGCCACGTTCTTGGCATACAGCCGGGAGGCGTCGGACGGCATGGCGGAAGCGGCGTCCTGCATTCCAACCAGAGTTACGGTGCCCTGGCCGTCGGCGGTCTCCACCGCGATGTCCTGCCCGGGAACCGACCCCTCCACGTTGCCGCCGGACTCCGCGGCGAGGTCCACCACCACGGAGCCGGGACGCATGCCCTGCACCATTTCCCGGCTCACCAGGAGCGGGGCCCGCCTGCCGGGGACAGCCGCCGTCGTAATCAGCACGTCCGCCTGGGCCACGTACGGCGCCAGCAACTGCCGCTGCAGGGCGCCGCGGTCAGCGCTCAACTCCCGCGCGTAACCGCCGGAGGCCTCGGCCGTCTCCAGGTCAAGCTTGATGAAGGTGCCGCCCATCGAGGCGACCTCGTCCGCCGAGGCGGGCCGGATGTCGTTCGCGGACACCCGGGCGCCCAGCCGTTTTGCCGTGCCGATGGCCTGCAGCCCGGCCACGCCGACGCCGAGCACCAGCACGCGCGCCGGCGGGATGGTCCCGGCGGCCGTCATGAACAGCGGGAAGAAGCGGGGCAGGCGGATGGCAGCTTCCAGCACGCAGCGGTAGCCTGCCACGAGGGCCTGGGAGGACAGTGCGTCCATCGACTGGGCCCGGGAGATCCGGGGCACCAGTTCGAGCGCGAAGGAGGTGACCCCCGCGGCGGCCAGCGCCCGGACAGTGGGCAGTTCGGACGACGGTGAGGCGAGGCCCGCGGTGACGGCACCGCGGCGCAATGCCGCCGCCGTCGCCGGTTCCAGCGGCCGCACGTGGGCGAGGACATCGAGTGATCCGGGATCCAGTTCGGGGACGATCCGTGCTCCGGCCCGGACGTAGGAGCCGTCACTGTGGCCGGCCGCGGTTCCCGCCCCGGATTCCACCAGGACCTCAAGCCCCAGGCCGATCAGCTGCTGCACCGTTTCCGGTGTAGCAGCCACCCGCCGCTCGCCCTCGCGGTGTTCCCGCACAATGCCTAACTTCACCCGCCACTCCCTTTCCAGCGTCATCGCTGTCCGAGTCGGTACTGGCTAGAGTCTATGCAGAAAGATCCGGCTCCGCCGGTGCTTTGCTCGACACACGCACTCCCCGCCGGTAGACATTAACGATGGCAACTATCGGTTTTCACGCATCGCATGAACAGATCAGCCCCGCCCGACTGCTCCAGGACGTCCAACTAGCCGAGCAGGCGGGCTTCGACGCCGCCATGTGCTCGGACCACATCGAGCCCTGGTCCGCGCGCCAGGGCCACTCCGGTTTCGCCTGGTCATGGCTGGGGGCCGCACTGGCCACCACCTCACTCCGTTTTGGTGTGGTCACCGCACCGGGCCAGCGCTACCACCCCGCGATCATCGCGCACGCCTCGGCCACCCTGGCGGACATGTTCCCCGGGCGGTTCTGGATGGCTCCGGGCAGCGGGGAGAACATGAATGAGCACATCACGGGCGATGCATGGCCGGCGAAGGAAACGCGCCAGCAGCGCCTGGAGGAGTGCGTGGACGTCATCCGCCGCCTCCACAACGGCGAGGAGGTGACCCACCACGGCCTGGTCACTGTGGAACAGGCACGGCTGTGGGACGTTCCGGAAACCAAGCCGCCGCTGATCGCCCCCGCCATCAGCGTGCAGACCGCCCGGCGCGCAGCGGTCTGGGCGGACGGCCTGGTTACCGTCAACCAGCCCCACGCGAAGCTAAGGGAAATGCTCGCCGCCTACCGGGACAACGGGGGCAGGGGCAAGGCCGTGCTGCAGATCCACCTGTCCTGGGCACCGCGGGAGGAAGACGCGGTTTCGATTGCCCTGGACCAGTGGCGCTCCAACGTCTTCGCACCGCCCATCCCCTGGGACCTGCCCACCGCAGCCCACTTCGACGGCGTCAGCACCGACGTCGGCGAGGACCAGGTCCGCAGGGCAGTCAATATCTCTTCCAGCCTGGAACAGCACGCCACCTGGCTGCAGGAATACGCGGACCTGGGCTTCGATGAGCTGTACCTGCACTTCGTGGGCCAGGAACAGAAACCCTTCATTGAGGCGTTCGCCGAACACGTCCTCCCCCGGCTCCGGGCTGGCGACCGGACCCGGGCGGTGACGGCATGAGGATCGCCGAGACGTCCGATCTGTGGTGGAAGAACGCCGTGGTTTACTGCCTCGATCCGGAAACCTTTTTCGACAACGACGGCGACGGCACCGGGGATTTCGGCGGCCTGACCCAGCGCGTGGACTACCTGGCCGCGCTGGGGGTCACGTGCATCTGGCTCATGCCCTTCTACCCCTCGCCGGACCGGGACGACGGCTACGACATCACCGACATGTACGGCGTGGATCCGCGCCTGGGCACCATGGGCGACGTGGTGGAGTTCATCCGGACAGCCAAGGACCGGGGAATGCGGGTGATCGCGGACTTCGTCATCAACCACACCTCGGACAAGCACCCTTGGTTCAAGGAATCCCGGAAATCCATAGACAACCCCTACCGGGACTACTACGTGTGGCGGAAGGACACTCCCCCGGACACGTCGGAACAGGTGGTGTTCCCGGGCGAGGAAACGTCCATCTGGACCCAGGACAAGGCCACCGGCGAGTGGTACCTGCACATGTTCGCCAAACACCAGCCGGACCTGAACGTCGCCAACCCGAAGGTCCGGGACGAGATCGCCAAGTCCATGGGTTTCTGGCTGCAGATGGGGCTGGACGGGTTCCGGCTGGATGCCGTGCCGTTTTTCCTGGAGCTGCAGGGCGTGTCCAAGGAGGATGCGGCGAAGATCGATCCGCATGACTACCTGGCTGCGCTGCGCAGCTTCCTGAACAGGCGCAACGGGAGTGCTGTGCTCCTGGGCGAGGTCAACCTCCCCTACAAGGAGCAGGTGAAGTACTTTGGCGGGCCGGAAGGCAATGAGCTGAACATGCAGTTCGACTTCCTGAGCATGCAGAACCTGTACCTTTCCCTTGCCCGGGAGGATGCCCGCCCGTTGGCCAAGACCCTCGCCGGCAGGCCTGCCATCCATCCGGACAACCAGTGGGCCATGTTCGTCCGCAACCACGACGAGCTGACGCTTGACAAGCTCAGCGATGAGGAGCGGGCCGAAGTCTTTGCCGCCTTCGGCGCGGATCCGGACATGCAGATGTACGGCCGCGGGCTCCGGCGCCGCTTGCCCCCGATGCTCGACGGCGATCCCGCCCGGATCCGCATGGTCTACTCGCTGATGTTCTCCCTGCCCGGAACACCGGTCCTTTTCTACGGCGAGGAAATCGGCATGGGTGAGGACCTGCGCGCCGAGGGCCGGTCGGCCGTGCGGTCCCCCATGCAGTGGAATGACACCGATAACGGCGGATTCTCCACCGCCCCGGCGGACAAGCTGGTGGCGCAGGTGGTTGAGGGCTACTTCGGACCCAAGAACATCAACGCCGCCCAGGCCGTCCGGGACCCTGACTCGCTGTGGAATTTCATCGCCACCCTCATCCGGCGCTACCGGGAGAGCCCGGAGCTCGCCTGGGGCGACTTCGAGCTCATCAAGCAGGCCAACCCAGGGGTGCTGCTGCACAGCTGCACCCGCGCCGGTTCAACGCTGGTCCTGGCCCACAACATGGCCGCGCAGCCGGCCTCAGTCACGGCAAAGGTTGTTTCCCCGGAAGACCCCAAGGAGACGTTCGGCGGTGCCATCCTGCTGGACCTGCTCGACGGCGAAAACGTCGCCTTGGCGGACGACGGCGGCTTTGAACTGGAGCTGGAACGCTACGGCTACCGCTGGTTCAGGATCCAGCGTCCCGGCGACAAGCGGATCTGACGCAGCAAGGCACGACGCCGGCGCGCCCCCTTGTCGGAGGAACGCCGGCGTCGCGCTGATGGTTGCGGAGCTGCCGGGCGCTAATTCGTCAGTCCCACCATCGGGACCACCACCGGCGATCCCGCCCGCCAGTCGAGGACGGCGGCCTGGCTCTGGCCTTCGCCCACAATAACGTCCAGGGCGTTGGGGTCCCTGGTGTCGGTGTCCCGGGAGTCCAGGCCGCCGTCGAAGACTCCGGCGCCTCCGCCGAAGCGCCATTCCTTGATCCAGGACGGATCGCCGGCTGCCCAGTAGTCGCCGTCGTACACCGGGCGGACATTGCCGGTCCCTTCGCCTGCCTCGGCGTTCCCGAACATCGCCACGGACATCCGCGCAGTTGCCGGATCCAGGCTGCCCAGTGCCGCCTTGGGCACGCGGGTGACAATCTGCCGGGCCTCGGGGACGGCCAGCAGGCTCACTGCAGACGTCCGCGTGCCGTCGGGCGAGAAGACACCGGCTCCGTCGAAGCGGCCGTCGGTGACGATCACGGAATCCCATCCGTGCTCAACATTGATGTTGGTGCCGGGCAGGCCGGGGGTGGAGCCGCCCGCGCCGGTTCCCAGGTAGATGTTCACCCGCTGGTGCGAGATGCCCTGGCCACCCCAGGGGTTGGTGACCTCCCCGGCGATGGTGGTGACGAACGCGTAGTTCTCGCCGGCGTCGTACACTTCCACTCCGGTGAGGTCGAAGGCGCCGGGCACGTAGGCGGGGTTGGTGGGGTAGGTGTAGCTGCCGGGACCGTTGTCGTCACCGCTGGGGTCCGCGAGGGCTCCGAGGCGGGTGCCGTAGTAAAGCACGGTGGTTTCTTCCTGGGCAGTGCCTCCGTCCGCGGCCACTCCCGCCACGACGATCTTGTTCTTCGCACCGGTCAGCGGAACATCGAGCGAGAAGGATCCGACGCCGTCCGCACCGGCCGTGACCGGCGCCTCGGTAACGGTGCCGTTCACGGAAACGTACACCCTGGAAGCGTTAGTGGTGCCGGCGACGGTTGTGCTGGCGGCGTCCGCGGTTGACAGGGCAGCCGGGCTGGACAGGTCCAGTTCCGGCGTAGAGAAGGTGGCGCCGGAGGCGTAGCGGGCGGCCACATTCGCCGGCCTTTCCACCGGGGAGCCGTTGTCCACGCCGGCCGCGAGCCTCACGTACTGGGCCATCGCCCAGGACAGCGACGAGGCGGAACCGGTGCTGCGTCCCAGTTCGTGGCCGTAGGAGGTGGGCTCCTCCGAGTCCCAGACCTGTTCCGGAATCATGAAGCCGGCATTGGCAGCCGAATGCATGGTCTGCAGGTACGGCAGGGCGTCCTCGCCGTTGGCCAGCGCATACTCGCCGCGCTCACCGCTCAGCAGCGGCGCGGTCGCCGCAGCCGAAATCATTGCGGGCGAGCGGGACGAAGATCCGGACGCCAGCGCCCTGGTCGTACTGTCCGGAGGTAACCCTGGCGGCATGACCGCCGAAATCGTGGTCGAAGCGGCCCGGCGCGGAGACCCGGCCGCCGTCGAGGTCATCACCCTGGTAATGGAGCGCACTGCCCGCGTTGCCGCCGTCGTCAGCACCTTGCTGGACCCGGAACTCCTGGTGCTGGCCGGCGGACCGGCGGGGGCAGGGGACGTCCTGCTCCCGGCTTTGGAACACCAGCTACACCGGCTCAATTCCGCCCGGCCCAGGCTGGCGGCCTCCACCCTTGGCGACCACTCGGCCCTGGTGGGCGCCGTCCGCCTCGCCCTGGACCATGCTTTCGAGGGACTGCTGGACTGACACGGGACGGTTCGCTGGTGGCCCCACGCGTGGCCACCAGCGAGGCGCGCCGGGAGCGGAAACAGTGGAGGCGCGGAAAACTAACGCGCCCATTACCGGCATGAAACGCGGCGGCAACAATGGCGCAGCACACTGGATGTGCCGGCAAATGCAGGCACAAGCTCCAGCTCAGGAGGCCCTCGCCATGTTGAAGGAAGCCAAAGCCCATGTGACCCGCGTTCGCGCCCTGGATCAGCTGCACCGCGGCGACGAGATTGAAGCCCGCCTCTCGGTGGGTCCCAGCTATGACGACGTAGTGATCCGCCGGGGCCGCGTGCAGGAAACTGCGCCGGGCATCGGCGTCGTATGGATCATGGACCGCCAGACCGGGATGCGCAAGGCGATCAATTCGGACGAGTGCAGTATCTGGCGAGTAGCCTGAGCCCTTCAGCCGCCGGCCACGGACTGGATGATCACCACTTCCTGGCCGGCAGCCACTTCAGTTTCCAGTCCCTGCAAGCGCCGGACCTCGTCCCCGTTCACGTAAATATTCACGTAGCGGCGGAGGGCTCCGGTTTCATCCCTCAACCGCCTCGCAAGCACGGGATAGTCCCCTGCCAGCGAGTCCAGCAAGAACCCCACAGTCACCGCCCCGTCGGCGGGTGTAGTCAGGATGGACTGCCCGCCGGCGAGCGGCTGGAGGACACTGGGCAGTACCACGCTGATGTCAGCCACAACGGACCCTCAAGCGGGCACCGGAGCGTCTGGCACCAGAGCCGCGGATACCACGGCGGCGCGGACACACAGGACATCCGGCAGATGTGACACCACTTCGGTGAAGTGCTCACCCTCGTCCGGGCTGGCGTAGACCGAGCCACCGCGCGTTCCGAAGTACACCCCGGCCGGTTCTGCGGAATCCACCGAGGCAGCGTCACGGAGCACCGCGTTGTATTCGCCCTGCGGCAGCCCGGAATCCAGGCGTTTCCAGGTCTTCCCGGCATCGTCCGTCCGGTGCACGGCCAGCTTGCCGTCGGGCGGGATGCGTTCGCCGTCGGCCTTCAGCGGGATCACCCACGCGGTGCCGGCCCGCCGTGGATGGGTCAGCATCACGAAGCCGAAATCGGCCGGCAGGCCCTCCGCAATTGATTCCCAGTTCTCGCCGTTGTCATCCGTGCGGTACACGCCGTGGTGGTTTTGGGCGTAGAGGCGGCCCTCGACGGCGGAATCCGCAGCGATCTTGTGCACGCACTGGCCGAATTCCGGGTTGGGATCCGGCATGAAGTACGCCGAAATGCCCTTGTTCCGGGGTTCCCAGGAGGTTCCGCCGTCGAGCGAGCGGTATACGCCGCCCGTGCTCATGGCCACATGCACGTTGTCCCCGGACGGATTGACAACGATCGAGTGTGCGGCCGCTCCGCCGTACCCGGCGCCCCACTCGCTGCGGTGCGGATGGTCCCACAGCCCGCGGTTCAGTTCGAAGTGTTCGCCGCCGTCAGTGGATTTCCAGACAGAGATGGGTTCGGCCCCGGCCCAGACCACGCCCGGACGGGATTCTGCGTCGGGGTAGATCTGCCAGATGCGCTCCACGGCGGCGTCCGCACCCTCGGGGAACTTGATGGCGCCCTGTTCCGGCTCGGTCCAGGTCGCGCCGAGGTCGTCCGAGTGTGCAACGGTAGGTCCCCAGTGCTCGGAGCGGACACCCACCATGATCCGGGTACGCCCGTTGCGGGTGTCGATGCCGATGCTGGGGACTTCGCTCATCAGAAAATGGGGGCCGGACATGGACCATGTCTGCCGGTCCTGGCTGGTCGCCAGCCACAGCCCTTTTTTGGTTCCGATCGCTAGGACATAACTCTCTTCGGTGGCCATGCACCCCATGCAACCACTCCGGCGCGGAGGCTGCAATGGTTTCGGCGCGGCATTGTTGGCCGCGAAAAGTCAGTCCACGAATTCAGACTGGGTCTCGATGAAGTCCCAGTCCGCACGCGTGAGGACCCCGGTGGCGGTGTCCGGATGCGGGCCGCCGGCCTCGGCAATCCCTTGCAGCACGAACAACGGCAATTCATCCGCACGCAGGTTTTCGCGCAGCCATTCCTTGCTGGCCAGATCCAGATCAAGCCACCACATGTAGATTTCCACCGCGGACCACCTCTCCCTATGCCTCAACGTTATTCCGAGGCAAGGGGGTGTACAAGGGCACAAGGGCCGTGGTGCACGACCCGAACCAGGCACCTTCCGGTGACCTGACGGCCCGGCTTTGCTGTTCAAGCAATGCCGGCGGGGCCACAATGGAGTATGTCTCCTGAACGCTTCAGCGGCCCGCCCCCCTTGGTGGTCGGCGTGCTGCCCGGCCAGCACCCGGAGGTGCTGCAGGCGGCCACCGGCCTCGCAGAGAAGTTGGGCGTGCCCCTGCTGTGCGCCTACGTGGACGAGGCCAGCTACCTGGTCGAGTGGGACCCGGCGCGGTCGGCGCACCGGATGTCCCTGCACCCGGACAAGGACGACGCCGAAATCCGCGCCGTGAACGAAGACCTCCGCGCCATGGTGGGCGCCGCCAGCGCCGCGAAGTCGGTGGAGTGGACATTGCGGATCCTGTCCGGCGACCCTGCCCGCGCCCTGGGTCGAATGGCGGCGGAGGCCAACGCTTCCATGATCATCGTGGGAACGCCGGAGCGCGGACTGGGGCACCGCCTCTCGGCAGCCCTCAACGGTTCCGTGGCTGCGTGGCTGACCCACCACCAGGACCGTCCCGTCCTGGTGGTCCCCGCCCACTTGGGCGCCCACCGGGACATGCCCGCGTGACTGCCGCTCCGGGCACCGTTCAGCACGGGTACGAGCGCAATTGCAGGGAACTCGAACGATGGCTGGCCGCCGCGTCCGACGCGGACCTCCGCCGCCTCAGCGCCGGCACCCGCTGGACCAATGAGGAACTGCTGTTCCATATGGTTTTCGGCTACATGGTGGTGCAGGCCCTGCTGCCCCTGGTCCGCTTTTTCGGAGTGCTGCCGAGGCCTTTCAGCCGGGCGTTTGCATGGATCCTCAACGCCGGAACCGCACCGTTCGACGTCGTCAATTACCTGGGGTCCAAGGCTGCGGCCAGATTCTTCAACCGCAGGAGGATGGCGGCAAAGCTCCTGCGGGTCACGCGCAGCCTCGAGCGGCGGATGGGACGCGAGACGGCTGCGGCGATGGGGCGGGGCATGTCCTTTCCGGACCGCTGGGACCCGTTCTTCACCCCGTGGATGTCATTGGCGGATGTCTATGCCTACCCCATTCAGCACTTCGACTTCCATGCCACCCAGCTGAGCTTTGGCCACGGCACGGGGCCGTGAGGACACGCCGCAAAGCACGCTGGAAAAGAGGGAACAAATGAGGGACGAAAGGCCCTATAAAAGTAAAGCGAAAGTAGTTATTCAAGGTGGTGGCGTTCACGGCTAGCGCCAAGTAAGCTGAATTTCGCAGGAAGATGTTGGACCTGCCCCATAAGCTGCTCCGGAGTGCGTATCCCCCAATAACGCACTCCGGAGCTTTTTAATGTCCAGCCGTCTGCCAGGAGCCGCCCCGTGACCACAGCGCCAAGCCACACGCCCACCGCGGCACCCGCCGTCACTGCGCCGCTCTACGCAGCCGGCTTTGTCACAGCCTTCGGCGCACACAGCATCGCCGCCGGAATGGGAGCCCACAGCGGTGACATCGGGCTGAGCCTCCTCAATCTGGGGATCCTCCTCGCCGTTTATGACCTTGCGGAGGTGGTGCTCAAACCCGTTTTCGGAGCACTGAGTGACCGCATCGGGACCAAGCCCGTGGTGGTGGCGGGGCTCTTCGCTTTTGCCCTCATGTCGCTGATCGGGTTGTGGGGCGCGAACCCCCTGATGCTCGGCCTCGCCCGGATCGGCCAAGGTGCGGCAGCCTCAGCCTTTTCGCCGGCCTCCTCGGCAATGGTGGCGCGGCTCGCCGGCCGCAACGCAGGAACGTATTTCGGCCGCTACGGATCGTGGAAAAGCCTGGGTTACGTTGCGGGGCCGCTGATCGGGGCGGCGCTGATCTTCTTTGGCGGCTTCACCTTCCTCTTTGCCGCCCTGGCCGTTCTCGCCGCGGCCACCGCGATGTGGGCGATGGTGGCACTGCCGCGGCTGGACCCCTTGCCCCGGCCCCGATACACGCTGCTGGACCTTGCCGGCCAGGTCACGCACCGCAGCTTCCTGGTCCCCACCCTCGTTCTGGCAGCAGCAACCGGAGCCCTGGGCACAGCCATCGGCTTCCTCCCCGCGCTGGCCACGCGGCACGGCCTGGATCCGGTGGCCGCCGTGGCCGCGGTCAGCCTGCTGGCGCTGGCTTCCGCTGCTACCCAACCTTGGATTGGCCGGCTGCGTGATCAGGGCCGGCTGCACGACGGTCCCGGCATGACTGCAGGGTTGCTGCTGACGGCGGCTGGGATCGCCGGCGTCGCCCTGTTTCCCGGGCCGGCCACTATCTTCGCCGCCGCGGCGGCCATCGGCGTGGGGATCGGCACCGCCACACCGCTGGGCTTCGCGCACCTGGCGGCCACCACACCGCCTGAGAGGCTCGGCCGGACCATGGGGTCAGCTGAGCTGGGAAGGGAGCTTGGCGATGCCGGCGGCCCCCTTCTGGTGGGTGCCGTTGCCACAGCATCAGCGCTGCCCGTGGGACTGGGAGTTCTCGCCGCGGCGGTCGCCGCCACATCGCTGCTCGGCATCGGCAGCAGCCTCAACAGCAACCATAGGGATACCCCCTAGGGGTACTTGCTTTATACCCCTGAGGGGTATACGTTGAAGGCATGGACTCGCCAGAAAACGCCGCCGCCCGGACCGGGGACGCCGAAACCGCACCCCAACATGGCTACACCTCGAACAAGGAGGCCTACCTGCTGCGGCTCAAGCGCATTGAAGGCCAGGTGCGGGGCATCGCCCGGATGGTGGATGAGGACAAGTACTGCATCGACATCCTCACCCAGGTTGCCGCCGTGAACAAGGCCCTGCACGCCGTGAGCCTTGGCCTCGTAGAAGAGCACATCGGCCATTGCGTCATTGGTGCCGCCTCGGAACCCGACCCGGCACTCCGCGCGGAAGCCATCGATTTCAAGGTCAAGGAGGCCACCGATGCCATCGGGCGCCTGCTGCGGTAACGGCAGCCACCACACCCTACGGATGATCCAACCGGATCAAACCGGCACCATCGGCAGCGCCGAAACAAAGAGGAGCAAAACCATGAGCCCCGTATCCACCACCGTGAACGTGTCCGGCATGACCTGCGGACACTGCGTGTCCTCCGTCAGCGAAGAACTCGAGGCCCTGGAAGGCGTGGAAGCGGTCGACGTCGACTTGAACGCAGGCGGCATTTCCACCGTGACCATCACCTCCGACAAGGCACTCTCCCGCTCCGAAATCGGTGAAGCCGTGGCTGAGGCCGGCTACCTGGTGGTGGCCAACGAAGCCTGAGCCGGCTGCCGCCCCATGCCCCCGCGAAACCGAAACTGACATCGAGGACATTCCGTGAGTAACGAGCAACTGCTGCACCAGCCGGGAACCCGGGTTATTGAACTCGACATCGAAGGCATGACCTGCGCTTCCTGCGTGGGCCGGGTGGAACGCAAACTCGGCAAGCTCGAGGGCGTGGAGGCCTCGGTGAACCTGCCGCTTGAGTCAGCCCAGGTCACGGTCCCGGCGGGAATCACCGACGAACAAATCACGGCCACCGTCGAAGCCGCAGGCTACAAAGCAAAGGTCCGCCCGCCGCGCTATCCAAGTCGAGTGGCCGGCCGCGAAACCTCCCCCGCCGAGGTTTCGACCGGCTCAACCACCGGCTCCGGCGCACTGCCCGCAAGCGGCGACGCCGGGGGCATGCGGCAGCATGCGTCAAAGCGAGACACGAGCGAGCATGCAGAGCATGTCGCCGGTGGTGCCGCGGCTGGTGACCACATGGCCCACGGCGGCGCCGCTGCCCCACTTAAACCGCGGCTCATCGTCGCCGCCATCCTCACCGTCCCGGTGTTCGCAATCTCGATGCTCCCGGCGTTCCAGTTCGCCGACTGGGGCTGGGTTGCAGGAGTTCTGGCCTTGCCCGTGGTCACGTGGGCGGCCTGGCCGTTCCACCGCGCCGCCGCCATCAACGCCCGGCACTTTGCCTCCACCATGGACACCCTGGTTTCCATCGGCGTCATAGCCGCCTACCTGTTCTCCGCCTGGCAGTTGCTGGCCGATCCCCGCATGACCGAACATCCAGGCATGGAGATGGGCACGGGGGGCCTCTACTTCGAGGTGGCCGCCGTGGTCACCACTTTCCTGCTTTTGGGCCGCTATCTTGAAGCCAACGCGAAGCAGAAGGCCGGTGACGCCCTGAAGGCGCTGCTGAACCTGGGGGCGAAGGACGCCACGGTGCTGGCCGACGGAACCGAACTCAGGATTCCGGCCGAGCAGCTGGCCGTGGGCGACGTCATGGTGGTCCGCCCCGGCGAGAAGATCGCCACGGACGGCGTGGTGATCGACGGCGCCTCCGCGGTGGACACCTCCCTGGTCACAGGTGAGTCGGTGCCCGTCGAGGTGGGTCCCGACAGCCCGGTCACAGGCGCCACCATCAACACCTCCGGCCGCCTCCTGGTCCGCGCCACCCGGGTTGGCTCCGAAACCACGCTGGCACAGATGGCCCGCCTGGTTTCCCAGGCCCAAACCGGAAAAGCACCCATTGCACGCCTCGCGGACCGCATCAGCGCGGTGTTCGTTCCGATTGTGCTGGCCATCGCCGCAGTCACCTTCGGGGTGTGGCTCCTGGTCGCCGGGCCGGCCATCACGGATGCCGAGCTGCGCGCGGCCTTCACCGCCGCCGTGGCGGTCCTGGTCATCGCCTGCCCCTGCGCCCTGGGCCTGGCCACTCCCGTGGGCCTCCTCACCGGCACGGGCCGCGGCGCCCAGCTGGGGATCCTGATCAAGGGCCCGCAGGTACTCGAAGACACCCGCACCGTGAACACCATCCTGCTGGACAAGACGGGGACGGTGACCACCGGCCACCTTGCCGTCGACGGCACCTTGGCCTTCGGCAGTCACAGCGGCGCTGACGTGCTGCGCCTTGCCGGGTCAGTCGAGGCCGCTTCCGAGCACCCCATCGCCCATGCGATTGCAGCTGCTGCGCTGTCCGCAGAGCGCAGGCACGACGACGGCGGCCGGCTTCCCGCCGTCGAGCAGTTCCGGTCCGCGCCGGGAGGCGGAGTTTCCGGCCGCGTGGACGGCCGGCCGGTCATCGCCGGACGGACGGGCTGGCTGCAGGAAAACGGCATACCGGTCACAGCCGAACAGCAGGAGGCGCTCCAGGCCGCCGAGGAGTCCGGTGCCACCGCAATCTGGGTTGCCGTAGACGGCCAGCCGGCGGGCATTGTCTCCCTGCGCGACACCATCAAGCCGGGCTCGGCTGAAGCGATTTCGCGGCTGAAGCAGCTGGGCCTCCGGCCGATCCTGCTGACCGGGGATAACGCCGCGGTGGCCGCGCAGGTGGCCGCCGCCGTCGGAATCGCTCCGGACGACGTGTTCGCGGGAGTGCTGCCGGAAGGCAAGGTCGACGCCGTGCGTAAGCTGCAAGCCGCCGGCGCCACCGTGGCCATGGCTGGCGACGGCGTAAATGACGCGGCGGCCCTTGCCCAGGCCGATCTCGGCATCGCCATGGGATCGGGCACGGACGTGGCCATCGAAGCCGCGGACCTGACCGTGATGGGCAACGACCTGGCGCAGGTAGCGCAGGCCATTGAGCTGTCCCGGCGCACGCTGGCCACCATCAAGACCAACCTGTTCTGGGCATTCTTCTACAATGCCGTCGGCATTCCCGTCGCGGCGCTCGGCTTGCTGAACCCCATGATCGCCGGGGCCGCCATGGCCGCGAGTTCAGTGCTCGTGGTGGCCAACTCACTCCGGCTCCGCAACTTCGGCAAGCCCTCCCCTGCCAGGTAGCTGGCCGGCGCGGAGCCTAGGCGGCGCCGAAGCGGACAGCCGCCTTGGCACGCGCCTTGGCGGCTTCCTCATCCCGGTCCCTGGCCGGGGCATGGGTCACCAGCGAATCGAGCAGGTGCTGGGTGGCATGGGCGATCTCGTGCACAGCGCGGTTGAATGCCTCCTCGTTCGCCTTGGACGGCTTGGTGCTGCCGCTGATTTTGCGCACGTACTGCAGCGCAGCGGCCTCCACCTCCGCCGACGTGGCATGGGGCTCAAAATTATGCAGGGTCCGAATGTTGCGGCACATATTCCCATGCTAGGCTCTGGACCGCCTGGGATCGAGGCCCGCAGCCCGTTCCGGCGACGCGTCACGCCGCAGCT
>NZ_JBBLYW010000008.1:0-36952 GCF_037911235.1 Arthrobacter oryzae | reverse complement strand
TCGATGATCGCCAGCACGGCCGAGGAGTGGTCGTTGGCGTGGATCCAGTCGCGGACGTTCTCGCCCTTGCCGTAGAGCTTGGGGCGGATCCCGTCGATCACGTTGGTGATCTGGCGCGGGATGAACTTCTCCACGTGCTGGTACGGGCCGTAATTGTTGGAGCAGTTGCTGATTGTGGCCTGCAGCCCGAAGGACCGCACCCAGGCGCGGACCAGCAGGTCGGAGCCGGCCTTCGTGGAGGAGTACGGGCTGGAGGGGTTGTACGGGGTGGACTCGCTGAACCGTTCCGGGTCATCGAGTTCCAGGTCGCCGTAGACCTCGTCGGTGGAGATGTGGTGGAAACGCTTGTTGTGCTTCCGGGCGGCCTCGATCAGCGTGTAGGTGCCGATGATGTTCGTATCCAGGAACGGGCGCGGGTCATGCAGGGAGTTGTCGTTGTGCGATTCCGCGGCGTAATGGACCACAACGTCCGAGCCGGCCACGAGCGTGTCCACCAGTGCGGCGTCGCAGATATCACCCTGCACGAAGCGGAAACGGTCCTCGGGGAGCCCCCTCAGGGACTCCAGGTTGCCGGCGTACGTCAGCTTGTCCAGGACAGTGACGCGATACTCCGTGTTCTCCAGAACGTAGTGGACAAAATTCGAACCGATGAAGCCGGCACCGCCGGTGACAAGTATGTTCCCCATGAAGTATGACTTTACCGGTTTGCGGAAGTGACTCGAACACGAAATGATCTGGCACATGCGAGGAATCATCTTGGCTGGGGGAACTGGATCGCGCTTGCATCCGATAACCCACGGCATCAGCAAACAACTTGTCCCTGTCTATGACAAACCGATGATTTACTATCCTTTGTCGACCCTCATCCTGGCTGGCATCCGGGACATCCTGATTATCACCACCCCTCACGACGCTGACCAGTTCGAGCGTCTGCTTGGTGACGGTTCGCAGTTCGGCGTGAATATTACGTATACGCAGCAGCCGTCACCTGACGGGTTAGCGCAGGCGTTTACGCTCGGGGCTGATCACATTGGTTCCGATTCGGTGGCTCTGGTGTTGGGCGACAACATCTTCTATGGGCACGGCTTGGGCACCCAACTTCGCAGGTACTCCGACGTTGACGGAGGCGCAGTGTTTGGCTATTGGGTTCAAAACCCAAGGTCCTACGGAGTTGTCGAGTTCGATGACAACGGACGGGCGATCTCCTTGGAAGAGAAGCCCGAAAACCCCCGAAGCCATTACGCGGTGCCTGGACTCTATTTTTATGACAATAATGTGGTTGACATCGCCAAGAATTTGGTGCCATCGTCGCGCGGTGAGCTGGAAATTACGGATGTCAATCAAACTTACCTTGACCGCGGAAAACTACAGGTTGAGGTACTCCCGAGGGGAACAGCGTGGCTAGACACTGGGACCTTCGATGACCTCAGCGATGCATCGAACTTTATAAGAACAGTGGAAAGCCGCCAAGGTCTGAAAGTTGGATCGCCTGAGGAAGTGGCTTGGCGACAAGGCTTCCTCACAGACGACGAACTGCGTCTGCGGGCCGAACCGTTGGTCAAGAGCGGGTATGGATCCTACCTTCTGAGCCTGCTCGCCTGAACCGCAGAAATGTCGCCAGCGTTGCTGCCCGTGCTAGGGTAAGCGCGCCGGCGTACCCAACGGAGTGCCCTCAAATAACCCATTGGATGAGGAGCCGGATCTCATGTATCCGCCTTGTTTTGTGCGGCTGCGGGCAGCGAATAATAATCCCGCGTGCGCTTCATTTTCGCAGCGGATCGAGTAACAATCGGAAGAGTGGCAACCATGAAACCGGAGAAACAGACAGACGTGTCCAAGTCGGTGGCGATAATTGGAACCCGCGGATATCCGAGCTACTACGGCGGGTTCGAAACAGCCGTTCGGAAGTTGGCACCTTATCTGGTTGATTCCGACTGGGATGTCACTGTTTACGGGCGAACGGGAGCCACGAAAGAGGATGACGCTGCAAGGGATATGCGCGTTCGATCCGTTATGACGGCAGGCCTCGAAAGCAAGTCGTTGAGTACACTGACCTTCGGCTTGACCTCCGTTATTCACGCACTCGTCCACAAACCCGATGTCGCCCTCGTCATGAATGTAGCAAATGGATTCTGGCTCCCACTCCTTCGACTGAGGGGGATACCAACTGTCGTTAATGTCGACGGAATAGAGTGGGAGCGGGCCAAATGGGGCCGATTGGCGAAATCGGTGTTCAAATTGGGTGCCAAATTTACTGCTCGATTTGGCAACGTTTTAGTGAGCGACTCTTTAGAAATCGGGCGCCGTTGGCAGGAGGATTTCTCTAGGGACAGCATATTCATCCCATATGGTGGCGATGAACCCTCACTATTGCCCGTAGTTCAAGGGCTTGAACACGGAAAATATGTTTTGCTCGTAGCCCGCTTTGTCCCTGAAAACACCGTCAATGAGTTTTTTGAGGCCGCGGAGAAACTGGCCACGGAGTTTCCGGTTGTTGTAGTTGGATCAACCGGTTATGGCGGTGAGTTGGATGATAAAGCAAGGCAACTCGCAGCTCGCTATGCGAATTTCACATGGCTTGGTCATCTAAGTGACGACCAACAACTGCTCTCCTTGTGGCAGCACGCGGGAGTTTACTTTCATGGGCACAGCGTCGGTGGTACAAACCCGGCGCTGGTGCAGGCCATGGCCTGCGGGGCTCCAGTCCTGGCAAGACGGACTCAATACAACTTAGAAGTTCTGGCGTCCGAAGCAAACATGGTTGATCCCGCGCCCGACGAAATCGTGGCTGCGATCCAGGCGCTAATGGCGAATCCCGATGAGCGGGCAGCTGCAGGCAGGCAGAACAAGTCGCGTGCAGCGGCACACTACAGTTGGCGAGATGTGTGCGCTGCATACGAACTTGCTATATCCACTTCCGCAGTGGCCGCTTCCCGCGGCTCCAATGCCGACCCTCAGAGAGTGAGTAGAGGGTCCGATGCAGTTAGGGAGTGATTACACTAATATCCGCGTGCGCCCCGAACTCAGGGCTACTCAGGTAAAAGAAGCAGAAGATATGTTACCGGCGCTCACCCTGTATCTTTCTGAAAAGTATGATCTCGGAAATACGCAGATCCCGACTCACTGTGTAAAAGTTTCTTTCATAAAATGCTTATGGGTCATTGCAAGGTCAAGGGCCATCGTGCTTGATGTTCCAGAGCCACTATGGATACGTTTCGCCTTGAAGAATCTTCTGATAATGTCCGTTTGGAAGTTGTCTCGGGGTTTTTCGACGCAGCGCCGTGAAGTTGTGTCTTATGCGATTGAGAACAATTCAATTGAGAACATCTTGTGGCCGAATCGACGGATTCCTCAGGCTTTTGTGCGTTTGTTTGCTTTTCTGTATGGCTTGGCCGCTTATACTTTGATCGACCGAATTGCTTTCGGTAGTTCCGGCGCCAAGCAGCTGTATTCTTCACTTCCTTTCTTTGAGAAACTAGATAGTGTTCTTATCGAAGAACTCCCGGTGGCCGAGTTCATGCCTGCTCCAGCCGATGGCCCCCAACCTTTGAAGCATGCAGTCTTCGTTGGGGCGTTGGATGACCGCAAGGGAATTCTCGACCTCATGAGCGCGTGGGAACATGTGGAAGCGGTCATGCCCCAGGTAGAGCTCAAGATTATTGGAGACGGTCCTCATTCGGCCGCCGTTTCGAAATGGTGCCTCGAACGCCCAGCTGGAAGGCGCTATTTGGGCTTTGTTGAACATGCGGATGTTGGTGCGCACCTACTGCCGGGAAAGGTCCTGGTGGCGCCGTCAAGGCGGAAGGGAAGATGGCGTGAGCAGATAGGACTCCCCATCGCGGAGGCCCTTTCGCGTGGCCTCACGGTGGTTACTACCGATGAGACAGGTCTTGCCCAATGGCTGGCCCGAAATGGTCACTATGTAATTCCCGAAGAAACCGTCAACGCGGCTTTGGCGGGATCGATCGTCCGCGCGCTCCAGCAGCCGCTCTCACCGGCGTCGGTGGTCGCTTCTCTGCCGACAACAGCCGGGCGAATAGCGGCAGATCATTGGCTTCAGACAGGCAAGAATACTAGCTGGAAGGATTCACGGTAAATGTCCTCTTCTGACTTGGCAGTAATCGTCGTCCATCATAAGAGCTTCGATAGCTTGGTACAGACACTTCGTCGCCTTTTGCTCGAAGATGTTGTGCCTTCGCAGATCTTAATCGTTGACAATGGTGGCGAGTCTGATCTGCATTCGAAATTGCACCGTTTGGTTCACGCCGAACTAAACGTGATCTATTGCGATAACAAGGGTTATGGTGCGGCCGTGAACGCCGGAGTGGAGTGGCACTCCCAGAATACGACATCGAGGTTCACCCTCGTTTCGACGCATGAGTCACTTCCAGAACCGGGGGCCACCGGGCGTCTCGTGAGTGCCCTGATCAATGACGCTAAAGCCGCCGTAGCGGGACCTGCTTTGGTAACGGGGCACGAATCGGACGTCATCTGGTCCTTGGGCGGTTACCTTTCTCCCATTATGAACATTCCCCGGCACTTTGCGCACGGTCAAGATCGCAGCGATGCCGAGCTTGTTGGCATTCGACCGGTCAAGTGGATTGATGGGGCGTTTCTTGTATTCCGCAGAGAAGTGCTGGAGGAATGCCCTATCGACGAGCGGTTCTTCCTCTACATGGAAGAGGTGGACCATCAGATCGAACTAGGTAGACGAGGCTGGAGAGTCCTCATGGTGGGATCCGCCGTCGTCTGGCAGTCATCTGCTGGAACGCCTTCCTACTACCAGGCGCGAAATATACAACTGTTCCAATCGAAGAACGGGTCGCGACTCCAGAAGCTCATATCGACGCCGTTCGTGGTTGCTAGGACACTCGCCAAGACGACTATCAGGGACCGGACATTCTCGCAGTACGTTCCCCTGTTTAAAGGATGGAGAGATGGGGCGCTTATCAAGTCTCGGCGTGCAACCTCCGCCTCTGCCGTTCAACCAACCGTCATTGTAGTGAACCCGTTGGGAGGCGCGCTGGCGCACTACACCGAAGCCTTAACCGAACTTCTTCGTGCGACGGGCGCAGATGTAAAGCGTCTTGAGGTGAACGAGCCATCAATATCGGGGAGCAGCCGGTTCCGTTGGGTGGGAGAATACCTAAACATGCTTCGGCAGGCAAGGCGCGCCGCCTCTGGTAGTAAAGACAGTGTTGTCCTGTTAACTTGGCCCGTCTTCGGATTCCTTGATCTTTTGATCGTTAAAGTACTGTGCGGCAAAGACTCGGCAATTGTCTATCATGATCCGAAGCCCTTGGTTCGTTCGGTTGGTAGCGGACGTATAACGGGCTGGCTGATGCGGTTTCTACCAGGCAAACCGCGTGTTATTGTCCACAGCCAACAGGCAAAGGCTGCCATGGAGTCTGTTGTCACGATATTAGACGTCATTATGCATCCAATGTTTCGACCTCCGGCGCGCAGGCCTGACGAGAAAGTTGATGCTGCCCTTAAGGTAATCCGTGTTCTCGGCCAATACAAACAAGACAGGGATGTGGACGTACTACGGTCTTTGGCCGCAGCCCTTGGACATGGTTTTAGCCTCGAAATTGTTGGAAGAGGTTGGCCGGCTGTCCCTGGCTGGCTTGTCGACGCCCGGTTCGTTCCCGAGGAAGAACTTGCTCTCCTTGCCCGGACGAGTGATGTCATCTTGATCCCATATAAGCGTTTCTACCAAAGCGGCATAGCCGTTCGGGCTGTGGAATGCGGCACGCCGGTCGTCGGGCGCGCTCGGACCAGCCTTGCTGATGTATTTGGTGAGTCGTCGCGTCTGCTCGTCGGAGACGAGAGCTTGGTCGATGCGAATCCGATGAAGCCCTGGACTGACGCAGTTAGGTATGCAATCGAGCACGGCCGGGAAGAGACCTGCATCGCCGGAGAACGGATGTATGATCGGGCGGCTCGCGAGTGGAAATCATGGACAATCACGATGATGCTGGACGAACGAGGGGTGCGGAGTTGAAGGAAATAACCTATACATTATTGGCCCTTGGCCCTTCTGATGGTTCGTCTGATGAAGTCTGGCTCGGAGGTTCACTCATATCGCGTGTTATTCGGTACGAGGCAGCGTCCGTAAGCGGAAAGCGCTTCGGGTCCAGAATCTTAGGAATCGGTTGGGATTCGTTCCTTCTTGCGGTAAAGACACTCCGCCCAGGTATCAAGGGACCGTATCTCGCCAACAACCCCTGGATCGGGGCAGCCCTTCGCGTTACGGGTAGGACAAACTTCGCTGTGACCGGCGTATACGCAGAGCCCAATAGTCGAAGCTGGAAGTTGCTTCGAGGGCTAATTGGTAGCGCTCCGGTCGTTACACTCTCCGAGTCCGAAGCCGGTCCGTGGAACGAGTCAGGGGGCCGGGCCGAAGCCGTTCTATACGGTAACTACTTCGGATATCCCTCTAAAGCGGGCCGAGACGCCGTCTTTCACGTCTTCGTTGGTGGCTCATCTGATCGTGATCCGTTCGCCTTGCGGAAACTCGAGAACGAGGTTCTCGATAGCAAACATCCCGTGATGCTTACGCTGGCAACGGGGGAGCCGGCGGCTGAGCAGACCCGAGGAGTAAACGTTATTCGTCGCCCTGGTCCACTCAACCAGCAGGAATTCGGAGAGCTTCTGAGCACGGCGTCGGTCGTATTCCTCCCGCTGAAGGACGGAACGAGAGCCGCCGGCCACATGGTACTTGTAGGTGCTATGGAGTCTGGCGTGCCGACAGCCATCACGCCATCGGGCGGTATCCTCGAATATATCCAGGGGCCGGGTATATCAAAGTGCGACAGCTCGATCCCAATTCTTCCGCAACTAATGGACATCGGGGAACGTGGTCGAAACCGCGAAGAGGAAATTCGCGAATACTGGCAAAATAACTTCAGCCTAAGCGCATATATGTCGCGTGTGGAGGATGCGCTTCTCCGTATGTCCGCTCCTCGTTAGGGGGATGCGGAGAAAGTGCGAGTCCACGGCATTTCATCCGCCCTCAGGGCCAGCCGACAGCCACTTCCTGCCATTATCTTCGACACCAAACCTTGGGAAAGCTATAGCAGAACCTGGCCTGTAGCCGCTCTTTCACGTAAGCCGGGTCGTCAGATGCCGGTAGACTTGCTTTACATCTTGAGTCTTTGAAATTTTGGGGAGTGCCCATTGGCCACTCCATCAACCGATACAAGGGGAACCCGGTTTGGACCTTAGCGATTATCTACGCATCCTTCGGCGCAATTGGATCCTGGTCCTGTCTTTCAGCATGGTGGGATTGCTCATTGGTGGCGGAAGTTCAGTACTGACTAAGCCCACGTACACTGCAGATACGCAGCTATTTGTTGCTATTCAAAATTCTGGTTCAGTCCAAGAGTTGCAGCAAGGAAACACGTTCGGACAGGCGCGGGTTCAGTCTTACGTGCAAACGGTTGACTCGCCTGTTGTGTTGCAGCCTGCCATCGATGCACTCGGGCTGGAGGACACGTCCGCGGAGCTGGCTGAGCGTGTAACCGCAAGTGCCGACTTGAATACTGTGCTCATAAACATTTCGGTCAGAGACCACTCGGCGGTGCAGGCGGCGGCAATCGCTCAAGCGGTGGCTGACAGCATGATAGATGCGGTTGACACGCTCGAAAAGCCGCGAACTGGAGGGACTTCTCCGGTCAATCTGTCTATCATCAAGCCCGCCACCGCCCCGACATCTCCTTCAGCTCCAAATACCCGGCTCAGCCTTCTTCTGGGTCTCGCGCTCGGACTGCTCATAGGTGCGGTAGTCGCTGTATTGCGAGCCGCCCTGGACAGACGCATACGTGGCGAGGTCGATCTGCGTATGGTGACTGATGCTCCCCTTCTTGGAGGCATATCCTTCGATCAGGACGCCACCAGAAAGCCATTGCTTACGCAGGCCGCCCCCCAAAGCCCCCGTGCGGAGTCATTTCGCCAGCTCCGCACAAACCTCAGGTTCGCCAATATCTCCGGAAATGCCAAGAGCGTTCTGGTCACTTCTTCGCTGCCTGGGGAGGGAAAAAGTACCACAGCCACGAATCTCGCGATCGCGTTGGCGGAAGCCGGTCAGAGCGTCTGTCTTGTGGACGCTGATCTGCGACGTCCGATGGTCAGCGAGTACCTTGGCCTTGACCGAAATGCAGGACTGACGACGGCCCTCGTTGGCCTCGCTGATGTCAACGACCTTCTGCAGCCGTGGGGCAACGACAGCCTATACGTTCTCTCATCCGGGCAGATTCCACCCAATCCAAGCGAGCTCCTTGGATCTGAGAAGATGAAACAGGTCCTGACTCAACTTGAGCAGGTCTTTGACACGATCGTGATTGATGCCCCGCCATTGTTACCTGTTACGGACGCGGCCGTTCTAGCTCAGCACGTGGGCGGCATCGTGGTCGTCGTCGGTTCACACAAACTCAAGCAACAGGATTTGCGCAAGTCCTTGGACGCTCTAGCGCTGGTGGGTTCAAATTTGCTTGGCGTTGTGCTGAACCGGCTGCCGGTGAAGGGTCCGGACGCATACGCATACACCTATTACAGCCACAGTGAGAGCTCCAGCAAGAAACCGTCCGGAATCAGCAGCCAATCCACGCCTAGTGACTGGGACTCAGAACCAGCGTCCCGAGCTGCGTCTACTTTTCCGGCAGAGCGCGTGAGAAGGCCCTAATAGCCCGCTAACGTTCTGGAGTTTGGACGGCCCGAACCCTAGAGTACGGTGGCGACTTAAGGGAGTGTCCTTACGGTGGATCCACGATTGGCATTTAGCTAACTCTTACGCCGGAGGTGATGATGGCGAAGGCATTCAGCGCAGGCTTCCACCGTGTGTACCATCCATCGTGCCGGGTGGTTGCTTCGGCGCTGGCGATTTAGATTACGGGTCGGTGTTGTTTAGATCCGCCATGGTGCGTTCGTGGTGATCTGTGCGTACCGGAGGATGGCCGGGTGTTGATCCCGCGCTCTGTTCCGCGGAGCAGTCCCGTTAGGGCGTTGCGGTTCGCGGATTCGTCGGTGACCCAGCAGGGACTGTGAGTCAAGCAGTACCCTAACTGGGCCTTCGTTCCTGGCGCGCTAGGCTCCACCACCTGATCGCGAGTCGGCCCGAGGATGGAGCGGGCGGCGTCGATCGGATCGGGTTGGTCGGTGGGCCCGATGTCCGAGCGGACGCTTGGACTTGGGTGAGCCGGCACCGTAGTAGGACTCTTCCACGGCCGCGAATACCGTCCGGCCGCCTGTGCGTCTCCGGACCCGGGTGATCGCACGCTCGGCCCCCGTGGATGTGGCGGGGAACGCGGCCGTTTCGACCAGGGCGTTTCCGGCCAAGGTCCGCGACCGTCCAGCAGAAGCGACAGACAGATTAGCGGCCGCACATTCGGAGGCCGCCTCATCGTAGAAAAAGAGGCCGCTTAGCTATTGGGACGCTGGTGCCACGCGCTACGCGCTTCATCATCCTCGTGCATTTCGCGGCAACCGAGCCGGTGATCTCGCGGACCGCCTTGCAGAGGTGACAAGCAGCTAGCCGGTCCGTCTGCGCCGTCCCCTGACTTGCGACGAAAAGACTGAGAGGGCCTGCCGCCTGCCAGCAGGACTTCAACCGCAAGAACCCTCGTGCCCTATCCGGTACCCTGGCCGATCCTGCCGAGGATCAGCCAGGGGCGCATCCGCGTCGAATGCCGACGTGCGTTAGGCAAGTTCCGGGTGCATCAGGCTGAATACCCAGATCGTGACCAAGCCAAGCGAAATCAGTCCCGTGACAATGGCCATTAGGCGGTCGCCGAGAGACAACAAGACGAGAAATCCTGATGCCGCATCAACGAGAGCATACGCGCAGAGCAGAGCCAGGAGCCCAAAGCCCTCGGACTGAATGGACAGGGCCACGGCGGCGACGATAAGAGGCACTACGACGATGGTGATACGGGACGCACTCGGGGGTAGAAAGCGAAACATCATTCTCTGTGAGACGGAGGCAGACGCTGACGCGACGAGCCATAGCCCGACTGCTACGAAATGCAATCCGTAATCGGGGAAGAAAACGATTCCTCCCGCAGATCCAAAGAGACTGACAGCTCCAATTATGCCCCCCAAAATCCGGAGGAATCTGCGTGCCGCAATAGGCGACTCGGTATTCTGGTGAACAATTAAGGGCATGACTGCGTTAACGAAGGTGGCGGATACTGACCCAACAATCTTCATCGGCAGCGTCAGGAGCGTTAGGGTCGAAGGCGGTAGTACAAGAGCGAGCGACTGCACTACCATAAGTCCGCCATACCCCACGAAGGACTTAGTCAGGAACCACCAATGTGCGACGTGAGCGCGGGCAGGTGCCGCCGGCAGACCCTCAATGACAGTCCGGCCTACCCTCCTCCTCACAAAAATGACTAGAAAGGCCGTGTTGGCCGCCGCTAATGCAGCCAACATGGCAGTAACGGTTGCTGTGGATGAGGGCCAGGGGAACGCGACGACAAGTGTGGCCAAAGCGTTGGCGGGCAACGCGATCGCTGCCACCCAATGGGGAACCCCGTCCGCTTCGGCGGCGACCGCGAGATACCAAAGTCTTGCCTGCACAACGGCATTGAGCGCAGCCAGGCCTAGAATCGGAACCAGGTCTTCGGAAACGCGCCCTTGGGCCGCTAACCATGCTGCACCTACACCGACGGCCGCCAACGCAGATACGGGCACCCACAGTCCAAAGCGCTCAGACCCTTTGCGAGTCACCCGGTCCTGGCTGAGCAACATGGGGTACAAGACCCCGACGATCAAGATTTGAGTCGGCAGGTTGCCTAAGTTGAAAAGGTAGAAGTATGCATCTGTCGCGTTGCTAGGTCCATGACGCCAGAGAAGGGCAGCTAGTTGGAGGAGGCCCGAAACCTGAGAAGCAAGGGACAGCACGGATGGCCCCATATGGCGGCGCTTAAGCTGAAATGCTGGTGACGCCCTCTGGACAGCCCTATGCGACATGTCGACGGAGGAAGGTTCCGGAGACCATACCTCGAACAAGCGCCGAGACTCGCCTTAGTCGATCTTCTTCAAAAACAGCAACTATCAAGGCCTTCCTTATCAGGACAAGATAGGTTGCTGCGAGGCCGCGACTCTGAACTTTTAGGTCCGTCCGTGCGCGTCTGTGCTTATAGGCGTAGTACAACATGTCCCGCGCCATATGGTAGCTACGGGTAGCAGAGTGGTTGTAGGCAATAAAGGGTCCGTGACGGGTAATTTTTCCGATCTCATGAAGTAGATGAGCTTCGGGTGCTCTCATGATGCGGAGTCCTTGAGCCCGGAGCCGGAGGCAGTAGTCGAAATCAACAAAGTCAATGAACATGGATTCGTCGTACCCTCCCACGGAACGCCAGGCATTTACTTCGGACAATGATCCTGACGTGATGCAGTAGTTAACGTCGCAATTGTCCGAGGGGGTCGGATGAGCCTTCGTATCTGACCGGTCAACAATTGACGGGGCAACGACGCAAATTCCCGGAGCGATCTTGCTTGCCAAGATATCGACCATCCCTGCAGAACAGACAGAGTCTTGGTCTAGTAAGAGCACCCATCCGGTGTCCTGTTCCATGGCGGCCTCGAAAATCTGGTTCAACGCTTTGGCGATCCCTAGATTGACGGGATTGACATAGACGCGTATCCCTTGATGCTCCTCCGCAAGGCTCTGGATCGATTCTCCGTTGGTGGATGCGTTGTCGACTATGAAGACATGGTCGACCTCTCGGAGCACGGCTGTAACGTTTTCACGAAGTCGTTGCATGTCAGGATTAAAAGTAACAATGCCTGCAACAATTGCTGGTTTTCCTATGATCTTGGCTCCTAAATCCGCTGCGGGTCCTACCCCAACTATCCCGTTCCCCGAATCCAGAGGGCATGATCATCATAGCTCGGTAAGCATCCTGTAGCCCACGTGACTCAAGCCCGGAACTAGTTCATCCAAGCCTAGGATGACCGTGCGCGGTCTTAATGTATACAGCCCGAACTATTTGCGTGGGGCATACCAATTATTCGACCGAACCGCCGGTCTAGGGACAATGTTGGGTTGCCGTTCGGTTTGCGAACCCGCCGCGGTCTTGCCTTCGTCCGGTACTTGAAGACAACCCGACGATGTTTCGTTCGAGGACTTGAGACTTGCCTTATCGCGTATCCACATCCTCAAACACCAGAAATGTCTGCGTATCCAACACCCCAGGCATGGACTGCAGCTGGTCAAAGATCACCCTTCGCAGGTCCACGTTATCCACGGCCCGTACCAAAAGGATGACGTCAAAGTCCCCGCCCACTAGGGCGATGTGATGGACCTCTGGGATGGCCCGCAGCAGCTCCCGCAGTTCCCGCCAAGAATGCTGACGCACCTTCAAGGTCACGTAGGCGGAGGATTTGAGCCCAGCCTTAATAGGGTCGACCAGAGCGGTGAACTTGGTCAGCACGCCCTCTCCGGTCAGCCTCGCGATCCGCGTGTAGGCGTGCGCCCGTGAGATGTGGACGTTCTCCGCCACCTGCGTCACGGACATCCGCCCGTCCCGCGTCAGCTCCGCAATGATGTTCCGGTCCACGTCATCGAGCGGCACCGCCGTCTGGTCCGCTTCGGTCTCTGCCATTTGTCCACAACTCCCGTCGGTAACGCAGCTCACAGTTACGATTCGTCTTTCAGACTAGGCCAGAATCTCGAACTTCTCCACGATTCTCCACGGGACTGGATACGAATGTTCCTTCAGGACGATACTGGAAACGAATAGTGGCTACAGAAGGACGGACCAATGACGATCTCCGCGGACCACACCGCCCTCGGGCAGGACTCGCCGGAACAGCCGGCCCCGAACCATGTGACCGAAGGCGCAGCAGCCGAGGCTGTGCGTAAGTTCGGCATCACGGTGGAGGACTACATGCTGCCGGCACGCCACCAGATCCAGATGGTGGACCAGGACGGCACCTTGAACCCCCACACCGAGCAGGGCGCCCAGCCCGGCCACGAGTACGCGCTGCCGGGCGACGCCGAACTGCTTGCTGCGTACGAGCAGCTCGTCGTCGGCCGCCGCGTCAATGACCAGAACTCCGCCCTGGTCCGCCAGGGCCGCATGGCTGTCTACCCCTCCAGCCACGGCCAGGAAGCCTGCCAGGTAGCGGCCGCCCTCTGCCTCGCCGACGGCGACTGGATCTTCCCGACCTACCGCGACTCCGTGGCCGTGATGGCCCGCGGTGTGGACCCCGTCCAGACCATGACCCTCTTCCGCGGGGACTGGCACAGCGGCTATGACCCCACCCAGCACAAAGTGGGCATCCAGTGCACGCCGCTCACCACCCAGCTCCTGCACGCCGTCGGGGTTGCCCATGCCGCCAAACTCCGCGGCGAGGACACCGTGGTCCTGGCCATGTGCGGCGACGGCGCCACCAGCGAAGGCGACTTCCACGAGGCTTTGAACTTCGCGGCTGTGTTCCACCTGCCCGTCGTGTTCTTCGTGCAGAACAACCAGTACGCCATCTCCGTGCCGCTGGCCCACCAGTCCGTGGCGCCGTCGCTCGCCCATAAAGCCGTGGGCTACGGCATGGCCGGCGAACGTGTGGACGGCAATGACGTCGTCGCCCTCCTCGCCGTCCTGACCCGCGCCGTCAAGCTGGCCCGCGAAGGCTCCGGCCCGCTCCTGGTGGAGGCCCACACGTACCGCATGCAGGCGCACACCAACGCCGATGACGCCACCCGCTACCGACAGGACAGCGAAGTGGCCCAGTGGGTGGCCAAGGATCCGCTGAAGCGGATGCAGACCTACCTGACGGACCGCGGACTGCTGGACGACGACGGCGCCGCCCGGATCGCGGAAAGGGCGGAGGCCGTTGCCACGCAGCTCCGCGAAGGCCTGGGCGAGGACGTCCCCGTCGACCCGCAGGATCTCTTCCGGTACGTCTTCTCCACCCCCACCCCGCAGCTGAAAGAACAGGCGGCCATGCTCGCCGACGAAATCTCCCGGGACGAGGCCGCAAAATGAGCCCCACTGTCACTACCTCCTCCGAAGTCAACGGCAACGTCAGTGCCGCCACCGCCCGTGCCGCGGCCAAGGCAGCCGCCACCGCCGAAGCAACCGGCCCGCAGACCATCACCATGGCCAAAGCCCTGAACACCGCCATGGCGGACGCCATGCACGCAGATTCGTCAGTGCTCGTGTTCGGCGAAGACGTCGGCATGCTCGGCGGCGTCTTCCGGATCACCGACGGACTCACCAAAACCTTCGGTGAATCCCGCTGCTTCGACACACCGCTGGCCGAATCCGGCATCGTCGGCATGGCCGTGGGGATGGCCATGAACGGCATGCGCCCGGTGATCGAGATGCAGTTCGATGCCTTCGCCTATCCGGCCTTCGAACAGATCGTCAGCCACGTGGCCAAGATGCACAACCGGACCAAGGGCGCCGTCAAGCTGCCCATCGTCATCCGTGTCCCGTACGCCGGCGGCATCGGGGGAGTGGAGCACCACTGCGACTCCTCCGAGTCCTACTACGCGCACACCGCCGGCCTGAAGGTCTTCACCCCGGCCACCGTGGCCGACGGCTACCGCATGCTCCGCGAAGCCATCGACTCCGACGACCCCGTGATGTTCATGGAGCCCAAGAAGCTCTACTGGTCCAAGGACCTTGTGGACCTGGAAGGGCTCCGCGCCGAACACGCCGCCAACACCGAACGGGGGACATCCTCGGAAGGCCGTGCCGCCGTCGCCCGTCCCGGCACCGATGCCACCCTGATCGCCTATGGCCCGTCGGTGCCCACCGCGCTGGCTGCTGCCGCAGCAGCGGCTGAGGAAGGACGCTCACTGGAAGTGATCGACGTCCGCTCCATCGTGCCCTTCGACGACGAAACCGTCTGCGCGTCGGTCCGCAAGACCGGCCGGGCCGTGGTCATCGCCGAGGCCCATGGCTTCGCGTCGGTGTCCTCGGAGATCGTGGCAAGGGTCCAGGAGCGTTGCTTCCACTATCTAGCCGCGCCCATCCGCCGTGTCACCGGTTTCGACGTGCCGTACCCGGCGCCCAAACTTGAGCACTATTACCTGCCCGGCGTGGACCGCATCCTCGACGCCGTTGACGACCTCCAGTGGGAAGACTGATCAGATGAGCGAAACGAAAGTATTCCTGCTGCCGGATCTCGGCGAAGGCCTCACCGAAGCCGAACTCGTGAACTGGCTCGTGGCCGTGGGCGACGAAATCCGGGTGGACCAGCCAATCGCCGAGGTGGAGACCGCAAAGTCCATGGTGGAAGTCCCGTCACCGTATGCCGGCACCGTCGCCGTGCTCCATGGTGAACCGGGCCAGACTCTGGATGTGGGCAAGCCGCTGATTTCGGTCACGCCCATTGGCGCTGCGGCTGCTGAATCCGAGCCTCCGGTCGTTGAACCTGTCGCAACGACGGCGGTTGAGCCGGCCGAAACCACTCCTCTCGAAACCGCCGCGGCCGAAACCTACCGTGAGGAAGAAAAGGCCGGCTCCGGCAACGTTCTGATCGGCTACGGAACACCGGGCGGACACGGCCAAGCCCGTCGTACTCGTGCCCGGAAGTCGGCGGCGGTCGAAGCCGCCGGGACAAGCTCTGTGGCAACCAAAGTCGGCGACGCGGAAAAGGCCGCCGACGACCTCCTGCTCCTGCGCACCCGCGTGCCGGGCAAACTCGGTGCCGTGATTTCGCCGCTGGTCCGCAGGATGGCACGTGACCATGGCGTTGACTTGAGCGGACTGCAGGGCTCGGGAACCAGCGGACTGATCATGCGCAAGGATGTCGAGGCGGCGATCGCTCCCGCCCCGGTGGTAGAGCCGGGTCGGGTCGTCGAGCCTGCCGAAACGCGACGTCCGCGGGTAGATCCGCGTTCGGTGGTTGAGCCTGGCGAAACCAGAACCGAAACCGACCCGCGCACGGGTCTCCGCGTCACCGCCCGGACGCCAGTGCGCGGCGTTCGTAAGGCAGTGGCAGCGAACATGACCCGCAGTCGCTCGGAGATTCCGGAAGCCACGGTGTGGGTCGACGTTGATGCCACGGCCCTCGTGGAGATGCGTGCAGCATTGAAGAAGGCGGGCCCTCACAACACCCCTGGCTTGCTGGCGTTCATCGCGCGGTTTGTGACGGCCGGATTGAAGAAGTATCCGGAGCTGAACTCCAGGATTGTCACCACTGAGGACGCCGTAGGCGGGGACAGTCAGGAGATTGTCGCGTTCGACGGCGTCAATCTGGGCTTCGCAGCACAAACAGACCGCGGACTGATGGTGCCGTCAGTCCGCAACGCGGACAAGATGAGCGCCCGCGAACTGGATGCCGAAATTCGCCGGCTCACCACCGTTGTACGTGAAGGCAAGGCCACCCCCGCCGAGCTGGGCAGCGGCACCTTCACACTCAACAACTACGGGGTCTTTGGAGTGGACGGCTCTGCGGCGATCATTAACCACCCGGAGGTGGGGATTCTCGGCGTTGGCCGGATCATCGACAAGCCGTGGGTTGTCGACGGCGAGCTGGCCATCCGTAAAGTCACGGAGTTGACGCTGACATTCGACCATCGCGTCTGCGACGGCGGGACGGCTGGCGGGTTCCTCCGTTATTTGGCCGACGCAATCGAGAACCCCAGGTCGTTACTCGCTGATTTGTAACCTCTTAGCTGGTGGCGCCGGTTGCAGCCAAATAGTGTGTTCGAGCCCGTTGCCGTGGACACCCCGACGAGTTGCACCTAAGGTGCGGGACTTAGACAGTCTTTCGGGCCGCTGCTGATAGACTTTTGCCCGGGAATATTGAGCCAAGCGAAACAGGGCGCTCACGTCCTCGTACCGCTGTGGAATGTGTTCATCCGGGGTCTAGTTGCTGGCTTCGCCGTCTTCTGCGGACATGATCTAGGTTCCGTGCAATTTGCTGTCACCGTCAGCGCCCTTGTCGATGAGCCATTGTGTCGTGAGGGACGCGGCTCGGAATGTCGGTCGCGCCGGTCGCAGTTCACGTATGGGGGAATTCTTTGGACGCATTTGTAATTACTCTCCTGGTCATTGCCGGGGGAGTATTGAGCCTCGCATTGATGAAGCACCCACGAGCAGCCATAGTTCTCTGGCTCATCGTGATGATCGCGGTGCCTGTTTGGATTTCGGTGAAGGTGGTCACGTCACTCTCGCCGCTGAACTTTACGTTCCTAATGCTAGTTCCGGCCATCCTGCACGCGGCGAATCAGCGACTGAGCAGGATAGACCTGCTCTTGGGAGCCTTCGTTCTATCTGTCTCTGTCGCATTCGCTTTTCTCGGTACACCTCAGTATGCCTTCGCGACAGTTTTCGTGCAGTGGCTTGCCGGGTACTGGGTGGGACGCTACCTTGCTCCTGCCGCGGGCAAGGAATGGGTGTATAGGGCGGTAGCTATTGCCGCGACCGTCGTAGGCGGCTGGGCACTCGTCGAGTACGTCTTCAGCCTGCATCTTTTCGAGAATTTTGCCGGGACTGATGCGTCAGGAGGATGGCAGAAGATCCAGATCCGCGGAACATTCGCACGCAGCGAGGGGGCTTGGGGGCATTCAATTGCGATGGGCGCGTTTCTGTCGTTGGGTCTGCCGTTCGTGATAGCAGGGAAGTTCGCCCCAGTTCGCAAGATTCTCATGATCGCGATCGTGTGTGGTGGCGTTATAGTCACGTTTAGCAGGGGGGCTCTCATTGGCGCATTAATCGTCTTTGTCGTCTGCGTGCTATTCCTGCCCGGAACGTCGCTAGGACGGAAGACCCGCCAGTTCCTTTTCGCTCTGCTCATACTTGCTGCAGTAACGCTGGTTCCGTACCTGTTGAGTGTTTTCGATTCTCTGAGCTACGACCTTGACCCGTCAACCCAATACCGGGCCGACCTGACGAAATACATTTTTGAAGACATGCACCCGTTGGGTCCGGCCGATCAAATGAATTTGCTGCCCAACGGCCACTACTTCTACCGGATGATATTCGGGTCCATCGATAACACTTATATCCTAACCATCCTTCAATTTGGGTGGATCCCGACAGGCTTGCTGGTGGCTGGATTGGCTGCCGTCGGCTTCAGGGTTTTGGCTCGTAGGGGCGGCCCTGCTGACATTGCCATGTTTGGCCAGATCTGGGTGATGGGAACGGTTGCCCTCATCACCCAGTACGGTATGGCCGTGTGGTTCTGCGCCGGTATGGCGGTTGCTTTCGGGCTTCGGGACCAGCCTTGCTCTAGACAGGCGCCTTCCTTGCCCGAATGGGCAGCCAAGCATCCGGCCCGGTCCGGCACGAAGTAGAGGAAGTGATTGTGCCGGAGCCCTGGGTGGCTGCCGGTCACGGTGGGGAAGTTACGTCGGTCGAATGGAGTCGATAGGGGCGAGTACTCCTAAGCGCGTAGCCAGCCCTCGGGCGAGGACCTGCGATTGATTCTTATGCTCGAACCATAATCACTTCAGTGGATGAGGGGCGCAGGGATCCCGGTCCGACGGTGGGGGTGTCTGTAGTGGACGCCGGGTGGGCTGCGTTACCCGTCGTCCTCGCCATTGTCCTGCTCCCAGTCATTGCTGTTCGTGAAGCCGCGTGTCGCTCTGACTCAGGCCTGCGACGCGAAGGCTGTCGTATTAGGTCCGTACGCGGCGCCTGAGGACGCAGGCATGAGTGCGAGGGGCCGGTCAACACCGTTTTCAGGGCAGACGCCCTTAATGACCATGCGCCAAATTCAGCGCACGCCAGCCTCGCGGGAAGGGGGCGTCCTGCACGACTACTCCTTGGCTTTACAGTCGGATGCAAAGGGTTCAATGGGGCGCTCTCGTACGGCAACGTATCTGTGCGATTTCCCCGTACAGCAGATGCTCGTACTCGCTTGTGTGCCCAGCTCGGGCTGCGCTGTTCCCCTTGTGGGGCGTAATTGGTACGCTGCCGGCTGCCGCGTTTGGGCCAAGCTCTTGGTTGAACGGCCAGCCCTCGGTCCACAGAAACCCGCGGGGAGCGGGCTCGTGTGAAGATTTCGGCTGAGCCGCAACCTTTAGCTGAGCGTGATCCCGTAGGTCGCGGCGAGGCTATCGAGCACGTCCGCCGCTTCAGAGTTGGTGATTGCCCTGCCGATGACGGCGAACCGTGCGTAGCGCGGGTTGTTGCCGTTGCCCGCTGCGCCGCCGCTGGTTGTGTTGAGCTTGATGCCAGGCAGCTTGGCACCTGGACCATCAGCCGTCGTGCCGGTTGTGCCTGTCGCCGCTGTCTTGGAGTTGACGTACAGCCGAGAGTTGGTGCCGTCGTAGACAGAGACGACGATGCGCCACTGTGAGCCTGCAGACGCTTGCGAGACTCTGCCGCCAGTCGAAGCGGTGCCGATTTCCAGGCCGGTCGCGCTCGTACCGCCATACATGTAAACACCGTTTCGTCCGGTCCAGAACGGCTGGGCCGGCTGGGCGGTGTCCACTTTTACCACGGTGATGATAGTAGCCGGGGTCGATACTGCCGAGGACCAGTCGCCGGTATCGAGAAAGGAACTGCCCCTGAATGTTACGGAAGGCTTGTTACTGATCGACGCTTCTACCGCTGTGAAGCTCGGCTGGCAGCTTGCGTTCGCTTGAGCCAACGGCGTTGTCTTGGATCCGCGCGCCGGAGACCATGACGTGACCGCCGCGCCGTTTGACAGGGCCAGGGTGGCGCCATCGAAGTCGGACAGCAGCGCCGCGTCTGTAGTGAAGTTGTAGGGTTGCACAGCATCCGTGGCAAAGCTGTAGGGCTGCGCAGCTGCGACTAGCCCAGCCGCGCAAGACTCCAGGAACGTCACGTAGTTGTTCGGAACGAATTCCGAAGGGTCCCCATGGCCGCCCGTTGCGGCAACAAATGTAGTGGGAGAATATCCCGTAAGCCGCGCGATGAGACCTTTCATGAACGGATCCACTAGCGCCGTCGTGTCGGAGGTGCTGCCCGTGATATACATTGGGGCACCCCGGAACTTGTTGGCTTGCTGAAGGTATGGGTCATAACCCGCCGTCTTGGTGGCGTAATCGGAGCCGTCTGCGGCGATGCCGTATGCAGCTGTTATGTAGTCGTGCCCGGCGTTCTGGTAACGATGCCACAGGCTGATGACCGGCTGCGCTAGGTAGATTCCGAGCACGTTGGGAAGGACGTTGTGCGTCAGCGCGTTCAGGGCCGAGATGCCGCCCATGGACTCACCCGACAGCAGCACGCCGTTGATCGGTGCCAGCTTCAGGACGGCATCAAAGACGGCGGCCGTGTCCGCCATGACTTCAGGGGAACCGTAAGCGTTCCCGTGGAAGTCGCTCGTTGCGACAGCAAAGCCAGCCGCCTGCGCCGCTTCCCAGAGGGGTTGCCACTGCGTTTCGCTTGTCGCATCAGTGCCGGCGCCGTGGTAGTGGATGACCAGCGGCACAGGAATTGAGCGATCCAGGTTCTTGGGCAGATAGATGACCGCCCGCTGACCGTTCGCTGTGAGGACGGTCGTCGACGCTGGCATAGGGACCCTGTCAGCCTTGGCCTTAATCGCAAGTGCATGAGATTGGGCGAGTTTGGCTGCGCCAAGCCGGTCTACGCGGACGGCAGCGAAGTCGTTGGCCATTTCGAGCGTCGCGTACGTGGAAGATATATCAGGAAGCTGGGCAGCGGGAATCCTCGCGTCATCGCCTAGTGTTGCCACCCCGAGCGGCATGCCCTTTTCTGCAACGGGAACATATCCGAGGGTATCTGTGGCGGCAGCGGCAGCATTTGTTCCAAGAGCTGAGATGGTAGAGGCCCCGGTGAGCGCAGCGACCAATGTTCCAAAACGCAGAACACCACGCCGCTGAATGACCGCGCTGGGATCGGAGCGGCTATCCACGAGGGCCCCGCAACGCAGTTGACGGTGCGGCGAAACCCGTAGCTGCTCCAAGGGCTAACATATGATCCTCTCCGACTTAGGTCCTGTCGGTCGAGGCTATTAACTTTGGATCGCAGAAACCACAGTGGTCCCTACGCGTTTAATCTCGTAACAAGTACTTGGTTTCGGGTGAACATTACCCTCAACTCCATTCAAACCACTTGGCTTGTGTACGCTGGACCTATCAATGCGGTCGCTGGCGGCCGCGGCTGAGGAACTCTCCGCTGGGAGCGAGAGGAACGTAAATGGTCTCAACACCTTTGCCTGGACAGCACTTGAAGTGGATGGATACTTTGCGTGCCGTTGCAGTATTTATGGTGATCTTTGAACACGCCATTCTGCTGACCCCACTGGCCTTGCCGGAGTGGCTCGTGGATGCGAGCAATGTCTTCGCGCCGTTCCGAATACCTGCGCTCATGTTCCTATCGGGCCTGCTACTGCCAAAGTCTCTAGCGAAGCCTGCCGGGACTTATCTCCGCGGGAAGCTCAGCCGGATCGTGTGGCCCTACTTGATCTGGTCAGTATTGATCTGGGCGCTGGCGAACTGGGGCGACGATCGGCCGAACCTGCTCATCGAACTATTTCTAAACCCCACAACAACGCCGATGTGGTTCCTCGCGTATCTCGCCATGTACTACGTGATCGGTCTGTTCTTGCATGGCTTGCCGGGGGCTCTTGCGGCGATCCCGTTGCTTCTGGTGTCTGCGTTGCTGGGGGAGAACAACGCCGGCCGCTTCTTTTACCTGCTTGCCTTCTTCCTTATGGGCGACTACATCTCGCGTAACGCAGCAAGGTTCTTTCCAATACTTTTCCGTCGCGAAGTCACCATCGTTGCCGGCGCTGTGGGAATCGGACTGGCTGTCGCCGCCGTGTCTGGCGTAGATGTCAAATACGTGCCAGCCTTGGCCCTGCCAGTCTTCGTTAGTATCTTGGCGACCATCCCATTGGTGGACCGGCTTGCCCGAACTAAACCGGGCGAGGTGATTGGAGCCTACGGGACGCACACGATCGTTTTCTACGTGCTGCATTGGCCCGCGATGGTGTATGCATGGAACCTGCTTGCGGTTTTGGGCGTCACGAACGCGATGGTGCTCGCAGTGGGGAACCTCCTGATAGGCCTGGCAGCGGGGTTCATTGCTTTGGTCCTCGTCCGTAAATTCCCGGTTTTAGCCCTGTTGTTCAGCGCTGACTGGAGACGCTCACCCGTCAGTGCTGGGACTGCCTCAGAGCGTGGGGATACCTCCGATTGAATGACAGCGGCATGGCTCGCCGAACATAGAGTGCAGCACCGCCGTGTCACTGAGACCTGGCGCTGGACACCACGAGCTTCACGTTCGGTCCCTGCCACGGGTGGGTACTAATGAGGGCGGGCCGTGTCGGACAGTGCGTGGCCGCGGTCGTCACCCTAGAGAAGCCCACGTCGAAACGACTCTCGTTGTCAACACCGTCCAGCACGTGCTCGTCCCGGACACTGATCTTCGTCACCGTGAACACTGTGACTTCCAAGCCCCCCAACGGCAGAGGCGGTGGCTTGGCGCCGGGTCTTTGCGGTCGAACACTTCGGCGTCTTTCCCGCTAAGGGGCTGGCCGTGGCGACGGAAGGGATAAACGGCCCCACGAACTGGTCTGAGCGAGATGCCTACCGCCCCTCTCATGCTGGCAATCAGCTGTCGATGGGTCATGTGCCAAGCCTCAACGAAAGATCTGAGTGCTCAGCGCACCTAACACTGAGCACTATTGCAGTGCCAATCCCACAATCGGAGGGTCCATACGATGTGACGTGGTTCGTGATGACGCCGCAGCGTTCGCAGTGAGTCTTGTGTTGTTTGGTAGCCATAGCCAGATCATAGGCATTCCTACGTTTCCCTTGGGTAACCTCTGTGGAACATAGGCGTGCCGGGGATTTTCCAGCGGCAACATGCGGTCAGGATGCTCATCCACTGTCACGCCCAAAACTCGTTTGGATGGTCGAAGACAATGACTCAGTCGCCTTTCGCCCTTCCGAGCGGCCGGTTTTGCCCTCCACCCAATCAAGATGCGGCGCCAACAACAGGCGGAGGGTCAAACCCGGAAAATTCATTCTACGGACCGTACGCCAACTGCTGACCCGGGGAGTGTAGTCGTGATTCACACCCGTCCAAAGTCCTCGGGCGCACTCCCGGCGACATCAACAGGGCTACGGTTAGGTCCGAACGCCAAATTAGTAGCGCCAGTGCCGGAACGTCCGTGGAAGCATTCCAGGACTTCTCCGGTACCGCGGCAGAGGATGTCCGGATAGTCGAACCCTGCGGCCAGCCCGGCGAAGGCTGCATTTACCGCACCGTCCGATAGTCTTCCCCCGCGTGCCATGCGCCGTTTCCTTTTGGAACTGCCACCGCACTGCTGCAATCCGTGACGCCATCTAGCCCAAGGATTCCGTGGTATTTTGGTTCGCCGCCGCGTGCCTTTCATCAGCCTTCCACCAGCAAGGCGTGGGTAGAATCGAGGCCTAAGATCGCCGGAACGCACGAATACGGAGAACAAATGTCGCGATGGATGGAGGTCGGCCAGGGCAACCATGTGCTGACCACCGAAGGCTCGAAGCTCAATACCGGACTCATAGTCGGCGCCGAGCGCGCCATGGTGATTGACACCGGCGGCGGGCCCCGACAGGGCCGGGAAATCCTGGACGCCGTCCGCGAAAAGACCCAACTTCCGCTGGTAGTGGTGAACACTCACGCCCACTACGACCACTTCTTCGGCAACGCCGTCTTCGCGGACGAGGGCGTCACGGAGTTCTATGCCCACGAAAACTGCGCACGTGAGATTGAGGAAAACGGGGACCGGCAGCGCCGCATGGTCGCCGCCCATGAACCCGAAATGGCCGCCGGCGAGGGTGCCGACGCCGAACTGGTTGTACCCAACGCGATCGTGAAGGACCAGCCCGTCCTGGTGGACCTCGGCGGCCAGACCGTCACCCTCTTTTACCTTGGCCGCGGCCACACCGATGGCGACCTGCTCGTAGGCACCTCCACCACGCTCTTTGCCGGTGACCTCGTGGAACAGGGGGCGCACCCTTCCTTCGAGGACGCCTTCCCCGAGGAATGGGCCGACGCCCTGCGGCACATCTCGGCGCTGCGGCACCGCTACGAATTCCTTATCCCGGGCCACGGCGAACCCTGCAGCGACCAGTTCGTGAAGACCATGGCCAACACCATGTCTACCGCCGTCCGCCAGGCCATCCAGTCCATCCGCGACACCCCCAGCGACGCCACCAAGGCCATCCCCGTACTGCCGTACGGGCCGGAGCAGTCCCGCTGGTTCATCAAGCGGCTTCAGGAGACCCGCGCTCACCACCAGGAAATCACTCGTACTGATTAGTCAAGCAAGTGTCCGGTGGGGCTAAAGACAGGTACTGGCTACGCAGGTGCAGACAGGTCTTCAGTACCTAGCCTTGGGCCATGATCACACTGATGCATGACGGGCGCAGGCGGAACTCGCGTCCGGAGCGCCCAGCCGGATTCAGCCCGGAGGATTTGGGCTGGACTTTCCTGTCCATCGCTGCCGCCGTTGTTCTTCTGCCTGCTATCGGCCTCAAAGCTGCGGCTGGGGCGCTGATCCCAGCCAAGGCCAACGCGGCTGGCAACCCCGATCTTCGGCCGCCCTTCTACGGGTGGAACGATTGAGTCTCTCTTGCCGAACCGCCGACGCTTAGGTGCCCACAGGCAGTAATTAGGCACTGTTGTAGACCAACGCAGGTGAGCTTCGGCCGCAGGGCTCGCAATTACTAAAGTCGTTGTTACACTCAAGCTTGACGCGGATACCGCGGTCTCTATTTCCCGCGGTCCGGCTCCTGGGGGGTCGACGCCTGGCCCCTAGGATTTCGCGATGCTGCATGTTCTGCGCACCCGTCTGTCTTCCCGTCTTCTGATACCCGGAGTAGTCGCCCTGCTGTGCGGGTCGGCGCTGCCGCTCCCGGCCGTGGCCGACGATGCGCCGCTGCCTCCCGTCGCTCCGTCGGCGGACAGGCCGGCCAGCCCCGCCGCCACGGACCAGATCATCGTGAAGTTCAAGGACCCGGCCGCTGCCGGCCCCGCCCTGCGCACCGAGTCTTACGGCAAGCTGGCCCGCAGCCTGGGCATTGCCGTGAGCGACGTCCGCGCCACCGCGGCCGGCGCCCGCGTCCTGCGCGCAGAGCGTCCGCTCAATACCGGGGAGACGTACAAGGCGCTCGCGGCACTCAGGGCGGATCCCGCCGTCGAATACGCCGAACCGGACGTGCGGATGTACGCAGCAGCCATCCCGAACGACCCCTACTACCCGCAGCAGTGGGCCCTCCACACCGGCTCCGGCGCGATGAACATCGGCGATGCGTGGAACGCGACCAAGGGCGCCGGCGCGGTGGTGGCCGTGATCGACACCGGGATCACCAGCCACTCGGATCTGAACGCCAACGTGCTCCCCGGCTACGACATGATGTCCGATCCCACCTACTCCCGTGACTCCAACGGCCGCGATCCCAACCCCCGCGACGAAGGCGACTGGACCCCGGCCGGCATGTGCGGGGACGGCTGGCCTGCCACCCCTTCCTCCTGGCACGGCACCCAGGTGGCCGGCATCATCGCCGCCGTTTCCAACAACGGGATCGGCACCAGCGGCGTCGCGCCCCAGGCGAAGATTCTGCCGGTCCGCGCCCTCGGCCCGTGCGGCGGCTACTCGTCCGACATCACCGACAGCGTCGTCTGGGCCGCCGGCGGCAGCATCACGGGACTCCCCGTGAATCCCAGCCCCGCCCGCGTGATCAACCTGAGCCTGGGCGCCGCCATGCCCTGCTCGGCGACCTTTCAGGCCGCCGTCAACTTCGCCGTTGCCCGCGGAGCCGCCGTGGTGGCCGCAGCCGGCAACGACAACACGCTTGCCTCCTCATCCAGCCCCTCCAACTGCCAGAACGTGATCTCCGTGGGCGCCGTCGCCCGCAGCGGCCTCCTGGCGCCGTACTCCAACTACGGGCCCGCCGTGGACATCGCCGCACCGGGCGGGGACCTCACGGCGTCCTCCTATGACGGAATAGTGGTGCCGTTCAACACCGGCACCCAGACGCCCGGCGCCGAAGCCTACGCCGTCTCCGAAGGCACCTCCATGGCCGCCCCGCACGCGTCCGGGCTCGCCGCCCTCCTGATGGCCCGGCTGGGCGACCTGGCCACCCCGGCCAACGTGGAAACCAGGCTCAAGACCACCGCCACGAAGTACGCCTGGGCCTGCGTCACCAAAACGTGCGGCAGCGGCGTCCTCAACGCAGCGGCGGCGCTCGACTTCCAAACTGACCCCGAAATAACGGGAAGCACTCCCACCATCGGCGGCCAGGCCGCCGTCGGGAATTACCTCTCCGCAGCGGCCGGCACCTGGACGCCCAGCGACATCACCTACTCCTATCAGTGGAACCGGAACGGCACCGCCATTCCCGGAGCGCAGGCAGTGGGCTACCAGGTCCAGGCGGCCGACGTCGGGGCCACGCTGACCGTCACAGTGACCGGCAGCCGGTTCTTCGGCAACACCGTGACCCTCACCTCCGCACCCACCGCGCCGGTGGTGCCCGTCCCGGTGACGGCGCCGTACGACCCCGTCATCTCCGGGCAGGCCATCATCGGCGGCGTCCTGACCGCGAACCCGGGCGTGTGGCAGCCGGCGCCTGTGGCACTGTCCTACCAGTGGCACCTGGACGGCACGGCAATCCCGGGCGCCACGGCCGCCACGTACACGGCAACCGCGGCGGACAAGGGCAAGGCCCTCTCTGTCCGCGTGACGGGCACCAAGGACGCCTACCTTCCGGCCGAGCGGACCGGCGCCGCAAAAACCATTGCCACCGGGGTGGTCCCTGCCCCGGTGCAGTTCTCGGACAAAATCGGCGCCACGAACGACACTTACACGGTGCCCTCAACCGCCGGTGTGGAGTACTTGGTGGACGGCAAAGTGGTGCCGGCCGGGACGTACCCCGGCGCCGGGTACGTGGTGGTCGGTTCCCGCGCCACGGCCGGTTACGCGCTGACGGGCGGCAACGCCACGGCCTGGGTGCACATGTTCAGCACCGCCATCTTCCGCGACATCACGGACGGCACTGCGTTCGCCCCGGAGATCAACTGGCTGGCCACCGCCGAGATCACCCAGGGCTGGGCCGAAGCGGACGGCACCCGGACCTTCCGCTCGGCCGAGCCGGTGAACCGCGACCAGATGGCGGCGTTCCTGTACCGGCTGGCCGGCAACCCGGACTTTGTCCCGCCTGCGGTGTCCCCCTTCGCCGACATTCCCACCAACCACGGCTTCTACCGGGAGATCTCCTGGCTGGCCTGGAAGGGCATCAGCACGGGCTGGAAGGAAGCGGACGGGTCGCGGACGTTCCGGCCGGGGGCCACGGTGAACCGCGACCAGATGGCGGCCTTTATCTACCGCCACGCCGGATCGCCCGATTACGTGCCGGAAGCGCAGTCGAAGTTCGCGGACATTTCCACCGACCACGGCTTCTACAAGGAAATTTCATGGCTGGCCTGGAAGGGCATCAGCAACGGCTGGGCGGAAGGGAACGGGACCCGCACGTTCCGGCCGGGCGCGTCCATCCTCCGTGACCAGATGGCAGCCTTCATGTACCGCTACGCGATGCAGCGCTAGCGCTGGGCCGCGTCGTTCGTAGGGAGGCGGGGGAGCGGCGCCCCGCTTCTTTACGGATGATGACCAATGAGTCCTATGGGCATGGAGTGACAGGTTGCTAGAATTGATGCCGACCCGGACACTCCCTCCGGTCCCGCGCCCAGTGGGGGCAAAGCACCAACCCTAGGATCCGAAATGTTTGAGGCGCTGAGAACTTTCGCTGCGCTGAGGACTGCGTCCTCCCGCCTGGTCCTTGCCGGGATGATCGCCGTAGCGGCCGTGTCACCCTTCGCTGCGCCCGCCGCGGCCGACGACGGGCTGCCGCCTCCGTCCGCCCCGCATACGGCACCGCGCACCGCACCGAATCTGCCCATGCTGGATGCGGCTAAAGCACTGGGGGTTTCGAGCTCCTCTGTTGTGACGCCGTCGTCCGTTCTGTTCACGGACCGGGACGGAACGGCCGACGACACCTACACGGTCCCGGTGACGGAAGGCGTGGATTACCTGGTGGACGGCGCCGTGGTCAAAGCCGGCACCTATCCGGGCTCCGGCGCCGTCACGGTGACGGCCCGGGCCAAACCCGGCCGCGTCCTGGCCGCCGGCGCCACGGCCCAGTGGACCCTGGCCTTCAAGGGCGCCCTGGAACCTGCGGCGCCCACCATCTCAGGGGTGCCCGCGGTGGGCAGCACCCTGACCGCGCTGCCCGGCATCTGGGTACCCGACCCGGACTCGCTGGCCTACCAGTGGTACCGCTCCGGAACTGCCATCGCCGGGGCCACCTCGGCGGGCTACCGGCTGACCGACGCCGACCTCGAATCCACCATCACCGTGCGGGTGACGGGCACCGCGTCCGGCTACGGAACAGCCAGCGCCGAGTCCGCCGGCGTCTCCGTGGTGCCGGGACCGTTGTTCGACGATGTGGGACCGGGCACCGCCTTCTTCCGCGAGATCAACTGGATGGCCGCCGCCGGGATCAGCAGGGGCTGGGCCGAAACGGACGGCCCCCGGACCTACCGCGCCGCCCAGCCCGTCAACCGCGACCAGATGGCGGCGTTCATGTACCGGCTGGCGGGCAGCCCGGACTTCGTGCCGCCGGCCGAGTCCCCCTTCGGCGACGTCTCCACCCAGCACGCCTTCTATAAGGAGATCGCCTGGCTCTCCGCGGCCGGCATCAGCCGCGGGTGGACTGAACCGGACGGCGGCAGGACGTTCCGGCCCGCCGAAGCCGTCCACCGCGACCAGATGGCAGCCTTCCTGTACCGGCACGCGGGATCGCCCGATTTTGTGCCGCTGGCGCAGCCGCCTTTTGCGGACGTCGCCCCGGACCACCCCTTTTACCGGGAGATATCGTGGCTCTGGAAGTCCGGCGTCTCGAGGGGCTGGAGCGAAGGAAACGGCACCCATACCTTCCGGCCGTCGGTGTCCATCCTGCGCGACCAGATGGCCGCATTCATGTACCGCTACGCCACCCGGTCCTGACTCTTGGGTTTACGTACGGGGGTCACCCGCCCCGCGCGCAGACTTGTTACGAAAGTGACAGAGCGTAACCACTGTGAGCAGTGATACATTCTGCTAGGTACCAGTGGGGATTTTAAAAGGAGACAGTGCATGTTTGAAGGTGTCCCCGACGAGGACGCGTGGCGGAACTGCACCACGCTCGAAGGCGCTTGTGAACTGACCGCGCGCTGGCTGGAGGGTTCCCTCAGCTACGTGGCCGGATATGCCGCGCCGCAGTACGCCGGTGAGAACGGCCCCATGAGCCAGGCCCTGGCCGCGATCAACCGGCTCGGCTTCCTCACGGACGACTCACAGCCCGGGAAGGACGTCTCCGGCGGGCACGGGCAGCGCGCCTTTGTGACCGGCCGCTGCACTGAACAGTCCGCAAGCATCATTTCGGCGATGCTGGTGGAAACGGACCTGGTGGTGCTGGTGTTCCCTCCGGGCCAATCGGGCAGCGGGCAGATCTGCGTGACGCTGGACGGGGAGAGGGAGTTCACGTGGCTGGGCGGCTCCGGCGGACCCTCGTATGCCCACGAAACCTACACGGACTGGACCAACGAGACCCTGGCCAAGTCACTGGCCGAGTGCTGGGAACTGCAGATCTTCGACCCCGTCTGGGGCAGGAACAGCAAGCTGGTTCCGCTCCTGCAGAAGGCACTGATCACCGCGAAGGGGTGACATCCCTCGCGGTGATCCGCTAGTGTTCCGGAGCCAGTGCCGCAGCGCCGGTGCCGGGCTACTTGGGACAGCTGTGGTCAGGGTTGTACGCCGCGAACATACCGTCCGGGTTGTCCTTCCACACCCACGCGTGCCGGGCCCACGTGCCCTCGAACGGTCCCTTCTCGAACTCCAGTCCGGCGATTTCCGGGGCCTCCGCTGCCGTGGACAGGAACTCGACAGCCACCAGCTTCATGCGCCCGTGCTCGTTGGGCATGTATACGAGCACCTCGGGCTTGCGGGCCTGGGTCTTGTCGTCCAGCAGGTCCTTCTTCAGGTAATGGAACCCCATGGCCCCGCTGCCGTCTGCCTTCTCGACGCATGCGCTGGCCGGCTCGTAGTCGTCGTCAATCGCGTTCTGCAGCCAGCGGTAATCCTCCGTGACATTCCGCAGCGTTTTGACCAGCTTGCGCTGCTCCGAATCCTTCTTCCAGTCGTCACTCTTGTCCGAGTCGCCTCCGCGCCCGTGGCCGTCATGCGCGACGGCGGTGCCGGGTGCCAGCCCCACGGCCAGTACGGCCGCGGCGACCATGGACATCAGTCCTGTTGTGGTGCGATTCCTCATTTTTCTTCCAACCCTCTGAGACCCGAGATGCAATTGTTCGGTAAGGGACGCGAAGCACGGGGGCGGGATGCCCCGCCTTCGCCAGGATGCCGGTTGACCCGATGGGCACTGCCGGTGAAATGGGCCGTCCGGTTGGAAAACATCCATCGATTGGGGCGGCGTTTCAAGTATGCTCCTCCCCGTGAAATCGGCGCTAGATGCAGGGAAAATGTGTCAATTCCGGGGTAATCGGAAATTATGGCCTTCTGAAATGCCGGCTAACGCTATTTTGTGCATCCGGTGAAAACAAGTACTGCTTTACGCCTTAAACGAGTGGTTAAACCCGGAAAAGACGAGTACAGACCACTCTGTCTGGAGGAGTTACCTGCCCGTAGCGTAAGTGCATGATTAGAGCCATCAAGGAAGCGTTCCGCCGCTTTGTGGCGAGGAACATCGTCGCTGATGATCCGTACCCCGTCCGATCCTGGCTGGACCAGCAGAACATGCCCCCGGAAACGCGCACCACGTTCCCGCCGCCCGTGCGGGATGCCAACGGCTGGTCGCACTAGCAGGGCGTCATAACCCCGTGACGTGGCTCGCCCGAAACATTGTGCCGGTAACATCGCTGTCATGGGGAAATATACGCGGGGACTGACTGCCAGGGATTCTAGACGGGAGCTGCGGGGGCGGCGTCTCCGACTTCTGGCCCACGTGGGGCTGGCGGCGCTGGCCGCGGCCACCGCCGTCGTGGTGATCATGGCGCTGGGGCGTTGAGTCCGGAATAACAGGGGATAAAACCGGCATTCGGTTGACAGGATCTGTCGCGCGCCTTTACTGCGTTGGACAAATCCGGCGCGGCCTGCCTAAAGTGGTCACCGATCCGACATGGGGGATCCCACCGTTCGTTGCCGGCCGCTAGCGCGAAGATTTCCACTTAGCGCGCCTGCCTCGAGTGCAACGACGCATCCTGGAGGTAATTCCGTGGCCCTGACTGACTATGCCTTTGCGCTCTGCGCATTGATGGGAACCCTGTTCATTCCGTTCACCGCTTTATACCTGGTGCTCCGCCTGAAGCGCGGTGCCGCAGCGAAGCCCGTACCCGTGAAGGTCCGCCGGTAATGCCGTACGTAGACATCAATCCCCACCGCTCCGGCCCCAAGTGGCGCGGCTACGTGCTGCTCGGCGTCCTCCTGGTGCTCACCGCGGGCGTGGTGGCAGCGGCCCTGTTCCGGGTCTAGGCGCCTCATCCGGCCGGGCGGCCTGTGAGCCGGCCTGCCGGGGACTCCCACTGCACCTACGCCTGTTGCGACTGGTTCTGCTGGGACTCGGCCTGCTGCCACTCCGCGAGGTGCGCGATGTGCTGTTCAAGATGCTGCCGCAGACCCATCTCGGTCTCCAGCTCGGGCCGGGGGAGCCCGCGCACCAGCTCCTCGGCCGTCCGTAGCACGGACCGGCCGCGGGGCGTCAGCCGGACACTCCTGCTCCGCCCGTCGCCTGCGCCCCGCTCCTTGGTGAGGAGGCCGAGGTCCCTGAGGCGGTCAAGGATCTTGCCCAGGCTCTGTGCGGTGATTCCCAGCTCGTCGGCCAGGCAGTTCTGCGTGGCGGGACCAAGCTCCTCCACGCAATCCAGTGCATCGAAGGACGATTTGGTGAGCCCCAGGCCAACCAGCCTGCGGTTGATTCTGCGCTCATCCAAGCGAGCAGCTGTCGACAATAAGCGGTGCGTGGACCATCCTGCCGGTCTGTTCTGCGGGGCCAAAGCCATGTGCTTGTTGCCTGCCTTCCGGGAGACCGCGGCTGGGGCACGGTGGTGGGTTTGCGGGTAAAGCCTCACTCCAATAGTAAGCATGATTACTATTGGATGTGTAAGCACCCGGATCATCCGGGTGTTTCGCCACCCGTGGGTCGAGAACCCCAGAAAGGCAGAGATGCTTCTACTCTTTGGCCTCAAGACCGTTGTGCGCGCATTGCCCGGCCGGCTTTCGGTGTGCCGCTACTGCGGCCAGTACGTGCAGCAGCACCTGGAAGAACGGGCGTCCAAATTCACCCTCTTCTTCATTCCGGTGTTCACCATGTCCCGCAGCTACCAGATCACCTGCTCCAACTGCGGGCAGCGCTCGTCGCTGTCGAAGAGGGGGATGAAGGCGCTGGCCCGGTAGGCGTGGCGTGGCGGGGGAGCGGCGAAGTCCGGGCTGGCCCGGCCAAGAACCTGGCCGGGCACGAAAAAGGCCGGCTCCCCGGTCAGCCCCCAAGGCTGACCGCGAACCGGCCTCTCGTCGTCGTACTCCTGCTGATGCCCCGGCGGTGATCCCGCGGGAATGTGCGTTTCGTTCTCCCGACGCCCGGCCTTCCCGTAAGGGTGCTAGACCAGGGCGGGGTAGGTGGCCAGGATGTAGTCCGCGGCAGCGGGCCCGGTCATGCGCAGGCGGCTGTCCGAAGACCGGATCCGGCGGGTCCTCATTTCAGACCAGAACTCGGCGGTTGCTGTCGGGATGGACCGGTTGATCATGCACCAGCTGGTGTACAACCCGTAGAGCTGGTCCTTCCGGAGCGAGAAGCCGCCGTCCTGGTCCGGGGCGGTGGCTTCATTGAGAAAACGGTCAATATGTGAAACGGCCATGATTGGCTCTTTTCCGTACTGTGCGTCGTGTGCCGCCGTTCGGCTACAGCAGCTGAACCCTGGATCCCTGCACAAGGCCCGAGGGGTGCACGCCCTGAAAGTAGCGGCAGTGACGAGATGCATCCGGAAGTTTCAAAATCATTCCTCCGGATGTATCTACACCGTAGACTCTAGGCGTAGACTACGGGTTAAGCAAGAGTGAACAGTTAGAAGCCCGGCAACCATCCCCACGTAAGGACCCGCAACCATGTCAGCCCCGCAGGACACAGATTCCAGGAAACGGCTGAACCGCGAGGCGGTCCTTGAGGCGGCTCTCGAGCTGGTGGACTCCGAGGGGCTCGAGGCACTGAGCATGCGCCGGCTGGGCCAGGCGCTGGACCGGGACCCCATGGGCCTGTACCGCTATGCGGCCAGCCGTGCGGACTTGCTGGACGGCATCACCGAACTGGTCCTCAACGAACTGGCGATCTTCCCGACCGACCCCGACTGGCAGGCCCAGCTGCGCAGGATCGCCCACGATCTCCGGCTCCTGGCGCTCCGGCATCCGAATGTTGTGCCGTTGCTGGTGACACGCCCGCTGTCCACGCCGCTGGGCCTCCGGCCGCTGGGGACCCTGCGCCCGCTGGAGCAGATCCTGGGCCTGCTGATCGAGGCGGGCTTTGCGCCCAACGACGCGCTCCACGTGTACCGCGCCTACTACGGCTTCCTCTACGGCCACATCCTGAACGAGCTCCAGGAATACATCGTGGACCCGGAAGAAAACGTGGCTCTGCTCCGGCTGGGCCTGCACCGGCTCCCGGCACGCGAGTTCCCCAACCTGCGGGAACTGGCGCCCGTGCTGGCGGACTACGACGGCGAGGCGGAGCTGGATGAGGGAATCAGCATCCTGCTGTCCGGACTTGCCGAGAGGCTCGGGGCAGCGCCGACGGGGCCGTAGCGCGCAGCGGGGCGGTAGCGCCGCCGTCGTGCCTTGATCTTTTCGGCTGTCAGCCTTAAGCGTCGAAGTGCGTCCGGACGCCGCCACCGGCCAGGTTGGCGAGCAACTCCTCCGCCACTACGCGCAGCTTCTGGTTGCGGTTGCTGGACACCTTGGTGAGGATGGCCATCGCCTCGGCCTGGCTGCAGCGGTTCTGGCCCATGATCACTCCGCACGCCAGATCGATGGACGTTCGGCTCTGCATGGCGGCGGCAAGATCGTCAGCCAGGGACTGCGCAGTGCCCAGCTTCACGGCCAGCCGGACGGCACCGCCGGCGAGGTCTGCAAACTCCACGGCCTCCTGGATGACGGCAGGGGTGAAGACACCTGATTCGAACGCGAAGAAGTTCAGGGCTGCGGCCGCGTCCTCACCGAGTTCCAGCGGCACGCCCAGGGTGGCCCGGCACCCTTCATCCGCCAGCGCTTTCTGGTATTCCGGCCAGCGCGGATCCGTGTCCACGTTGGCCAGCAGCACGGGCTCCTTGACCTTCAGCGCCTCGATGCACGGACCGTCCCCGATGCGCTGTTCGATCTCGTCCAGGAGGACGGCCTTGGGACTGCTCCCGGCGACGGTGAAGGTCCGGCGCCGCCGCTTCAGGGTCACACCGCATTCCATCGTGCCGGACGTGTCCCGGCTCAGCGCGCCTGCGGCCATGACGGAGAGGCGCTGCAGGAACTCTGCGACATTCTGTGTGCCGACAATGAGGTCCTGAAGTTCCAGGACGCGTTCGTGCTCAGGAGAGTTGGCCATGCCTCAATGGTATGCGTGCACACCGCCCCGGCAACTGCGAATGCAGAACGCCCCCGGCAGCATCTCTGCTGCCGGGGGCGTTCCGGGGTGATTCGGGAAATGAGCGGAATCAGGCCGCTGCGACCGTACGCGCTTCTGCAAGTGCGGCGAAGACGCTCTTGATCTGCTCCACAACTTCTGCGTCGTCTTTGGGGTGGACTTCGGCGAAGCGGACCATGGAGCCCGGAACAGCGAGTTTGACGTCCTCGAGCACCTGCGCGCCGGCGATGCTGACGGCCTTGCGGGCTTCGTCCTGTGCCCAGACGCCGCCGTACTGGCCGAATGCGGTGCCCACGACGGCGGTGGGCTTGCCGGCGAGGGCTCCGGCGCCGTACGGGCGGGACAGCCAGTCGATGGCGTTCTTGAGCGACGCGGGCACGGTGCCGTTGTGTTCCGGGGTGACCAGGAGGAGGGTGTCGGCGTTGTTGGCGGCGGCGCGGAGGGCGGCGGCGGCAGCGGGAACCTGGCCCTCGATGTCGATGTCCTCGTTGTAGAACGGGATGTTGCCCAGGCTTTCGTGGATAACAACGTCAACCTGCTCCGGCGCGTTCAGCTGGATGGCCTCTGCGAGCTGCTGGTTGGTGGAGCCGGCGCGCAGGCTGCCGACAAGGGTGAGGACGGTGTTCGTTGACATGTGTTCTCCTCTGAGGGGCGCCGCGGTCTTTCCGGCGGCTGGAGTTACTGCAGGTTGGGGCAGCAGGGTGGAATGTTCATGCATTTGCATATAAGTCTGCAGGTCGTTAGTTGAATTGTCAACCTTTGGGATTGTGGCGCTTCTGGTCTACGCCCCAAGCGGGTGCCGTATATGGGGGACTTTTGACCTATTGCGCCTAGAATTGCTCCTTGACCGAAGCCGTAAAGAGCCGTTGCACGCTTTGCAAAAAGTCCTGGGGGGACGAACATGCCCGAACCGGCCGATAAGAACGCACGCGCCACTGCACACAATGCAGGGCAGCCCCAGACGCGCCGCCGCCGCGACCTCCGTCGCCCGGCAGGTGCATCTCCGGATGCCCGGACAGGAACCATGCCCGCCGCTGCCACACCCAACAACAGCCGCACCGCCCCCACCCGGCGGAGTTCCTGGGCCGAAGCGGCTGCCGTCGCCGACGCGCAGGCGGAAACTGACGCCGGTACGGGGGTTTCTGAGGCTTCGGCTGCCGGCGTTCCTGAGGCTCGTCTCGCTCCTGCGGCTCCCGCGGTGCCCTCCGCTCCTGCGGGGCCCGCCGTTCCCCCGGGGGAGGCATCGGTGCCCTCACCGGTTCCGGCGTCGCCGCCCACCCAGCCTGTCGCGCAGCCGGCAACTAAGCCCGTCACCTCCCGTAGGGGCGGCGTGCCCGCGGAACCCAGCACGCCGCCGTCGAACGTTACCCGCCAGGCCGCCAAACTGGCGGCGGCGGACGCACCCCTCTCCGATTTCGTCACCGGGCCCGGTTCCTTTGTCCGCCAACAGAAACCGCGCCCGCGCGGCGGCTTCCGCGGTGCCCTCTACGCCATGACCGGCGGAGCCATCAACCTGGGCCCCGGACCGCGCCAGCGTGAAGAGGACGAACTGGGCCGGCGGATCTCGCGCCAGCTGCAGGGCAGCTACAACACCGCGGTGCTCAGCCTCAAGGGCGGCATCGGCAAGACCTCCACCACCGTGGGCGTGGGCCTGACCCTCGCCGAATACCGCGGCGACGCCCCGTGCGCCATCGACGCCAACCCGGACTCGGGAGACCTCGTGGAGCGCGCCCTGGGCGAGGGCATCTACCAGCAGTCCAGTCCGCGCACCATCACGGACCTGCTCAAGAACATCGAATCCGTTGATTCACTCACCGCGCTGGCCCGCTACATGCACCACGCCGGCCGGCTGCACCTGATCGCGGGGGAGCAGGACCCGGAAGTGTCCGACTCGCTGACGGCCGAGGAATACCTCCGGATCCGCAAGCTCATTTCCGGCTACTACTCCGTGGCCCTGACCGACTGCGGCACCGGCGTCACGCACAACGCCATGAGCGGCATCCTGCAGTCCGCGGACAACCTTGTGATCGCCGCCGGATACGCGGTGAGCGGCGCCAAGCGTGCCCGCAGCACCCTGCAGTGGCTCGCCAGCCACGGCTACGAGGACCTGGCCCGCAACGCGATCGTGGTGATCACGGACAAGGACGAGGTCTCCTCCCGCGTGGACAAGGACGCCATCGAGGAACACCTCGCCGGGATCTGCCGGCAGCTGATCGCCGTCCCGCACGACCGCGGAGTGGCCGACGGCGACCTGGTCACCCTGGACGTGCTGCGCCCGGAGACCCGGCGCGCCTACAAGGAGATCGCGGCCGCGATTGTGGACGGGTACGTGTAGGCGCT
>NZ_JBBLYW010000007.1:0-39044 GCF_037911235.1 Arthrobacter oryzae | reverse complement strand
CAACCGGTAAATCCCGCACCACACCACCACACCCCACCCGACCCAGGGAGCAGGGGCACACCGCCGTGCCCAAATATCCCCGGCTTCACCCCAAGGAGTGATCATGAAAAACAAATCAACCATGTGGATCCTGGCAGCACTCGTTTTCGGAATTGTCAGCGGGCTTTTGTTCCACTGGCTGCTACCGGACGCCGCCCGCGAGTCCGTCGTGTCGGTTCTGGACACCGTGACGCACATGTTCCTGAACCTGATCAAGATGATCATCGCCCCGCTCATCTTCGCCACGCTGGTCTCCGGCATCGCGGGTGCTGCCAAGTCCGCCGGCGTGGGGAAGCTGTTCGGCCGGTCGATGATCTGGTTCCTGTCCGCTTCCGTCCTGGTGGGCGCTTTCGGCTTCATCACCGCGCATGTGCTCAACGTGGGTGACGGCCTGAACCTCATGCCGGGCGGTGACGCGGGAATGGAGACAAAGCCGCTCGATTACGCCGAGTTCATGACCCACATCATCCCCACAAGCGTCTTCGCTGCCCTGACGGCAAACAACCCCCTGCAGATCCTGGTGTTCGGCGCGCTCTTCGGAATCGCCCTGCTGAACCTTCGGAAGAAGGGCCGCTCCTCCATCGCTGATGCGATCGATGAACTGATGGGCGTCATGCTCAAAGTCACCGGATATGTCATGAAAGCTGCCCCGGTGGGCGTTTTTGCCGGCATCGCAGCGGCCTTCACGTCCCAGGGTCTGGACGCCTTTGCCACCTATGCGTCATTCATCGGCGGTTTCTACCTGTCCCTCTCGGCACTCTGGATCTTCATGATCGCCGTCGCTGTCGGCTTCCTCGGAACGGCTGCCTTCAGGCTGGTCCGGATCGTGCGTGAACCCATGGTCATCGCCTTCGCCACCTCCAGCAGCGAGGCCGCCCTGCCCAAGCTCATTGAAGGCCTCACAAAATTTGGCATCGAGAAGCGCACCACGGGCTTTGTGCTTCCCCTCGGCTACTCCTTCAACGTGGACGGTTCCATGATGTACATGACGTTCGCGTCGGTCTTCCTGATCAACGCCTACGGCATCGACATGGACCTGGGCCAGCAGATCGCGATGACCGCCATGCTGCTGCTCAGCAGCAAAGGCATGGCCGGCGTGCCGCGCGGATCGCTCGTGGTGGTTGCCGCCGTCGTGCCCGCCTTTGGCATCCCCGCCGCCGGGATCGGCGTCCTGCTGGTTATCGACCAGCTCCTGGACATGGGACGCACCGCCACCAACATCCTGGGAAATGCCATCGCCACTGCCGTCATCGGCCAAAAGCACGACAAGTCTTCTTCCCGCCTCGAAGCGGCGCCCTCCGCAACCTCCCACGGCGCCAACGACACCGAATACAGCAGGGAGCCTGAGCGCGTTTCGATGCACTGACCGCTCCCGCCCGGCCCCACCCGCTTCAACCAGCCAAATCCACCCCACCGAACGAAAGGCCATGGCCAATGACCGCTGACTTAGAGCTTCAGAGCCCGACGGACGCGCAAACCATACAACGGCGGAAAAAGACGCCAAGAACACCGATCAAGGCACAAATCGTCGACTACCTTGCGAGCAACGGCGCAAGCAAAGTAGCCGACATCAGCAACGGCATCGCCTGCTGCCGGGACTCAGTCAGGCACCATCTGGCCGCGCTTGAGAGCGCCGCGATCGTCCGTTCCGACATTGCCCCCGGAGAAAGAAGCCGGTTCACACCGTTCTACGCCCTCGCCCCTGAAAGAAGAGTGTCGGACTCCTAACTGAAAGGCGCGGGCTACCTGGCGACCGGACGACGGCGGGACCTCCCGCCGTCGTCCGCTGTGCTCTTAGCCGTGCCTTTCGGGGATGAGCCCATGCCCTTCTCCCCCAGCCAACCCCGCCTTGGTTCAGGGACCTAAAAGGTGCCGCCGGATTTGGTCCGGAACCCATATTTTCCGGGAAATGCTCTGGATAGCATTGGGTGACCGGACAGAGCCGTCCGGGCGGGTATCTATACAGAAGGAAGCCCATGGCCGCAGCTACAGTGGACGACATCCTGTCGGATCTCCCCCTGGGTTTCGCCAGTCTCATCCTCCGGCCGTCCCGCGCAGATTCGCCGATTGAACGGTTCCTGATTGTCGACGCCGACGACGGGACGTCCGACGGCGGCGACGCGTTTGTCCTGCTGATCGGGGTCCGCGGACGCTCCGCTTTGCCGGCGCTGCGACGCCTTCTGAAGAATCCTCCCCTGGTGCTGGCCGTCAAGGGCACTCCCGGCGAACTCGAGGAAGCTGAAGAGCTGCTGCGGGCAGCCGGAACAGGGCTTCTCGTGGTGGACCCGGCCGCTGACTGGGACCGGCTCCTGTCCATAGCCAAGGACCGGATCACGCCCCGCAGTTACCAGAGCGAAGTGCTGACGCTGCTGGAAGAGGACCTGTTCGCCATCGCGCAGACCACCGCACGCCTGACGTCGAGCCACGTGGTCATCGAGGACGCCGCCAACAAGGTTCTGGCTTATTCAACGGTGACGAATGACATCGATGAGCTCCGCAAGGCATCGATCCTAGCCCGCCGCGGTCCGCGAAAATACGAACTCCTGCTCAAGGACCTCGGCGCCTACCGCGAACTGCACCGCACCCGGCTGCCGGTCAGGGTTCCGGCCCGGCCCCAGGACGGCCTCCGTGAGCGCATCGCCGTCACCCTGTTCGCCGGAGACCGCATCATGGGATACATCTGGCTGCAGGAAACCGGAGGCGGTTTCGGGGCCGACGTCGACTACGTCCTCACCGGATCTGCGGCGCGGGTGTCAGCCGAGTTGATCCGCTACCGCAACCAGCAGTCGGTGCACATGCGGGAGGACCGGATTGCGCGGATCCTCTCGGGTCCGGAGGAAGCCGCAGCGAGCGCCCACAGCGAGAAGATCCCGGCGGACCGGCCCTCGGCACTGCTGCTGATCGGAATGTCAGCAACTGAAGCGCAAGCGGACGACGCAGCGCTCAAACACGGGGAACTCGCCAACCTCGCCTCCATCCATGCGGCTGCCTACAAACAGTCAGCCATCGTGGGACAGTTCCACGGCGATACCGCTGTGATCATCCCGGCGCTCCAGTCCACCAACGCCGAAGCCGGACTTCGAAGCCTGGCAGAGGCCATCGTGCGGGACGCCGGAAAGCATCTGGGCATCAGTCCCTTCGCCGCGGTGGGACCAATCGCAGCGGACCTGCTGTCGATTCATTCCGTGACCGCCAAAACGGAGGCCCTGCTCGGCTGCCTGCGGCGCTCCGGGGCCGCAGCGGTGGCCACCGTGGACGATTTCGAAGCGGACATCCTCTTCCATGAAGCTCTTGAAAATTTCGCAGCTTCCGCTTTCCGCCATCGCAGCCTCTGGTCCCTCCTCCGCGACGACGGAGAACTGGCCGAGACCCTTCGGGTGTATTTCGAGGCGTCGCTGGACGTCAGCGAGTGCTCAAAGCGCATGAAGCTGCACAAGAACACTGTCTATTACAGGATCAGCAAGGCCAGCCGGGTTACCGGTTTGAACTTCAGCGATCCCCGCCATTCACTGGTCGCCCTGCTCCACATCCAGGAGTGGGCCGGCAAGCATAAGGAGCACCTGGGCAACACATGAAGACAGCAATCGAATCTCCGCCCCTCGGCCTGGTCCTGGACGACATCGTGCGAAGCCACAGGCCCGGGGCTGAAGCAGGATCAGTTCCCGCCGGGATCCCCCACCTGTCATCCCCGCCATTCAACCGATTCGGGATTGCGGTGGCCACATGTTCCGGGGACGTATTCAGCGCCGGCGACGCCGATCTCCCCTTCTCCATCCAGAGCATCTCCAAGGTCTTCACACTGGCCCTGGCACTCAGCGCAGATGACCCCGGCGCGCTCTGGTCCCGGGTGCTCCGCGAACCGTCAGGCACCTCCTTCAACTCCCTGGTGCAGCTCGAAGTGGAGCACGGGATCCCCCGGAACCCTTTCATCAACTCGGGCGCCCTGGTGGTCACTGACCACCTCATGGAAAGATTTCCCGACGCCGCCGACCATGTCCTGCGCTTCCTCTCCCGGCAAGCGGGCTGCCAAAATGGCAGACAGGGCCCGTTCATCGACGAGGCGGCCGCGGACAGCGAGCTCGCCAACAGCAGCCGCAACCTTGCCCTTGCCCACTTTCTGAAGGACTTCGGCAACCTCCGGCGCCCCGCCCAAACAGTGGTGGAGAACTACGTCCGGCAGTGCTCCATCATGATGAGCTGCGTGGAGATGGCGAAGGCGGCGCTCTTCCTCGCCCAGGACGGCCGGGGCGCGCAGGGCACCGTGGTCTCCCGGAGTGAGGCCAAACGCATCAGCTCCATCATGCTGACGTGCGGCATGTATGACGCCGCCGGCGAATTTGCCTATCGCGTCGGCCTTCCGGGGAAGAGCGGCGTGGGCGGCGGAATCCTGGCCATCGTCCCCGGCGAAGGCGCCATCTGCGTCTGGAGCCCCCGGCTGGATGCCAAAGGAAATTCTCTGGCCGGAACTGCGGCCCTTGCCGATCTGGCCGACCGCACCGGCTGGTCTGTTTTCTGATCTGCCCCTCAGCTTTTTCCCATAACTCCCGCTAGAACCCCCATTTAGATCTTCAACCGGTCGAAAGGATCACCCATGTCCAACAACCCCAATGACGAGGTTGGCCAGTACGAGGCAGACGGCGGCCACGCGCACGCCTCTGACAGACTCCTTCATGCGGAGGACAAGGGCTACCACAAGAGCCTGAAACCGCGGCAGATCCAGATGATCGCGATCGGCGGCGCGATCGGCACCGGACTGTTCCTCGGCGCCGGCGGCCGCCTCAACGCGGCCGGTCCATCGCTGGTGATCGCCTACGCCGTGTGCGGTTTCTTCGCCTTCCTGATTCTCCGCGCACTGGGCGAACTGGTGCTGCACCGACCGTCGTCGGGCTCCTTTGTCTCCTACGCCCGTGAATTTTTCGGCGAGAAAGCAGCCTTTATCTCGGGCTGGTTCTACTGGATCAACTGGGCCACCACCACCATCGTGGACATCACCGCAGCAGCGCTCTACATGGACTTCTTTGGCAAATACGTCCCCTGGATGGCGGACGTCCCGCAATGGGCGTGGGCCTTGACTGCCCTCATTGTCGTGCTGTGCCTGAACCTCGTCTCAGTCAAGGTTTTCGGCGAGATGGAATTCTGGTTCGCCATCATCAAGGTCGCCGCCCTGGTTATCTTCCTCGTGGTCGGCACCTACTTCGTCATCTTCGGCACCCCCGTGGACGGCCAGCAGGTGGGCCTGAGCCTCCTCGCCGACAACGGCGGGATCTTCCCCAACGGCCTGCTGCCCATGATCATCCTCATGCAGGGCGTCCTGTTCGCCTACGCCTCCATCGAACTCGTCGGCACCGCCGCCGGCGAAACCGAGAACCCTGAAAAGATCATGCCCAAGGCCATCAACTCCGTGGTCTTCCGCATCGCCGTGTTCTACGTCGGCTCCGTCATCCTCCTCGCCCTGCTCCTGCCGTACACCTCCTACGAAAAGGGTGTCAGCCCGTTCGTGACGTTCTTCGGCTCCATCGGAATCCAGGGCGTGGACGTCATCATGAACCTCGTGGTCCTCACCGCCGCCCTGTCCTCCCTCAACGCCGGCCTCTACTCCACCGGCCGGATCCTGCGCTCCATGTCCATGGCCGGCTCCGCTCCCCGATTCGCCCAGCGAATGAACAGGGCAGGCGTCCCCTACGGCGGCATCGCCCTCACTGCCGGCGTTTCCCTCCTCGGCGTCCCGCTGAACTACCTGGTCCCGGCCCAAGCCTTCGAGATCGTGCTGAACGTAGCCTCCGTAGGCATCATCATGACCTGGGCCACCATCGTCCTCTGCCAGATCCAGCTCAAACGCTGGGCAGACAGGGGCTGGCTGAAGCGCCCGTCCTTCCGGATGTTCGGCGCTCCCTACACGGGTTACCTCTCGCTCCTGTTCCTCGCCAGCGTCTTGGTGATGGTCTTCATCGACTCCCCGCTCACCCTCTTGGTTACCCTCATCGCCTGCGCCCTTATGGTCGCCGGCTGGTACGCCTGCCGCAAACAGATCCACGAAATCGCCGAGGCACGTGACGGCTACACCGGCGCGGCGCCCGTGGTGGCCAACCCGACTCCAATCCGGTAGGAAGTCCCGCCCCCGGCTCCGCAGCCCCAGACCCCATCAACAACCGACGAAAGCCTGCCATGAACCGACAAAACCTGCAGAGCCCCCGGTCCGATCGGCCGCCTACGGAAAACCAGCCGACGGACAGCTGCGAGGACGGCTGCTTCTTCTGCACCGGACCGGAAACCGACTAGGCGCCAACGGCGCCCCCACCCAACGCACCTAAACCAACACCCAACCCAAGAAACAAGTAGTGATGACAACGGAGTCCGCATCCACCATGACAGCAACCGACACACAGCCGATCGACGGCGACACCCTCAACCACCTCGCGGAACAGCACCTCCCCCCGGCTGTCCGGGAGGCCATGGACGGCGGCGGGGCCCTGAAGTCCGCCGGGCACGTGATTGTTGACTCCCTCGTGGCCCATGGGGTGGAGCGCACCTACGTTGTTCCCGGCGAAAGCTTCCTGGACGTACTGGACGGGCTGCACGGTTCGGACATCGACACCGTGGTCTGCCGGCATGAAGGCGGCGCCGCGTACATGGCCGAAGCCGATGGCAAGATGAACCAGAGCCCGGGCGTGGCCATGGTCACCCGCGGACCCGGTGCGGCCAACGCCCACGTCGGCCTGCACACCGCCTGGCAGGATTCCACCCCCATGCTGCTCTTCGTCGGGCTCATCCCGTTTGCGCACCGTGACCGCGAGGCGTTCCAGGAATTCGACATCAAGGCCTGGTTCGACACCGGAGCCAAGCGGGTCATGGTGCTTGACCATGCCGAGCGGGCGTCCGAGATTGTTGCCGAAGCCATGTTCGCGGCCATGAGCGGCCGCCCGGGACCCGTTGTGGTGGGGCTGCCGGAAGACATCATCCGGCAGCAGGTTGATCCGGCGCTGCATCCCGCTATCCCGGTTGCCACAGGCGGGATGAGCAGCACGGATGCCGAAGCACTCGCCGGCGCCCTTGCACTTTCCAGGAAGCCGCTGTTTGTCACCGGCGGCAACGACTGGACCCAGGAGGCGGCCGGCAAGCTCACCGGCTGGCTCGAAAAGCACCACATCCCGGCCGCCGCGGAATGGCGGACGCAGGGCACCGTCTCCTTCGACTCGCCGTCCTACGTAGGCCCGATCGGCTACGGTCGCCCCCGCCCCACGTACGACCTCCTGGAGGAAACCGACCTGCTCGTGTTCGTAGGGACAGTCCCCGGCGACGTGATTACGGACGGATTTGTGTGCCGGCAGGACTGGAACAAGCAGAACTTCCTGGTGACCATCGACCCCTCGCTGCGCGGCCGCTCAGGCCCCGTCTCGCGGCAGATCGTGGCCAAGCCGGATGCCTTCGTCCGCGATCTGCTGGACATCGACCTGCCCGTGAAAGAAGAGTGGAAATCATGGACGGCCAGGATGCGGACCGAGCAGGAATCCTTCGCCGCCCTGCCGCCCGCCGCTCCGGCTGAAGGGCCCGCCAGAATGGACACCCTGATGGCCAACCTCGTTCCGCGGCTGCCCGGGGATGCCATGGTGACGTTCGGGGCAGGCGAACACACCAACTGGGCGCACCGGTACTTCCCCACGCGCCGCTACGCCTCCATGATCAGCGCCAGGAACGGTTCCATGGGCTATTCCATCCCCTCGGCCATCGCCGCATCACTGGCCGGTCCGCAGCGCCGGGTGGTGACCATTGCGGGTGACGGGGAATTCCTGATGAACGGGCAGGAACTGGCCACCGCCGCCCAGTACGGGGCCACGCCGCTCATCATCGTGATGGACAACCAGGAGTACGGCACCATCCGCACCCACCAGGAACGGCACTACCCGACCCGTGTTTCGGGGACGCAGCTGAAGAACCCCGACTTCGGACTGATGGCGCGGGCCTTCGGCGGGTTCGGCATCACGGTCACCCGTGACGAGGACGTGCCGGCCGCGCTCGACGCCGCGTTCCAGGCCATCGACCGGGACGGGACGTTTGCCCTCATTCACCTCATCGTGGAGCAGCGGGTGAAGGCGTACTGACCGGCCGGCGGACTCCGCCCGCCGCCCGCCGGGCGCGGCGGTGGATGACGTACTCGGCCACCGCCACGTTGATCACCCAGCCCGCCCCCAGGAGCACTGCGCGGGTGGGCACGTCGGTGGGGCCGACCAGAAGCAGCCAGGGAATGCCCACCAAGGCCTGGGTTCCCGCGCCGACGGCAATCGCGTAGGCGCGCGTCATCCAGGCACTATGCCCCGTGAAGTCCCGGCGCCGGATCGCGAAGAGCCCCAGGACGATGCTCACCAGCATGGCCGACCCGAAGAACAGCCGGAGCGGAACGTCGGTGTAGCCGTCCGGGAGGGGGTAGAAGACGGACATCCACAGTCCGGAGAGTGCTGCGAGCAGGCCGGCAGGGATGAGGATGCGCCCGGCGATGCGGTGCCAGCCGCGCCTGCCCCGAAGTTCTGGAACGAACTGGAAAGCCCCCAGCAAGGAGTACACGGTGACGCTGGCAATGTGTGTCACCACCGGGACGGGAGAGGCGAAGAACCGCGCATTCTGGGGCGTGACCGCGGCGCCGGACGACAGCTCGGCCAGCCGGAGTGCTCCGAAAATAACCGGAATGAGGCTGAGCAGGATGAGGCCGGCCGGTACGGGCCACTGGGGCCGGGAACGCCGGACGGGTGCGGCTGCGGGGCTGATGGTTTGCGTTGGCATCGCGGGTCCTTCGCTGGCGGGTGTACGGCGTACACCTCTTTCGGTTGACCATAGGTGTACGCCGTACACTTGTCAATGGATGCATGGGTACGGGCCCGCGGCGAGTTCCGCCGGGCGCCCCTGTGATGAGTCTCACGCGCAATGAACCGATATTGGCTTGAGAGGCCCCCACCGCTCTGTGCATCATGGAAAGGACGGTTGAGAACGCGATTTTCACAACCGCACCAGCCCTGATTTCGCGCTCCGGCGGAGATAATGCAGCGGCAAGGAACGACCCAACCTGGTGGACGCAACGAGGCCAAACCAGTGAGCTCGCCGAGCTGCGCAAGGCCTCTGAGCGTTCATGGATAGACCCGTCCCGGGCTCCGCGCCGATGCGAAGCCCATGACCAAATTGATGAATGAGGCACCGAATAATGACGTTCGAAACCAATCACTCCGTGACCCTTAAGATCTGGGACCGCTCCGCGATCGACCACACGCTGGACGCCCTGGTGCACGACATTTCCACGAAGGCCAACGCCCACCGGAACGATGTTGCCGTCACCCTCAGCGGGCCGAACACCTTCACGGTGAGCCTGAACCGCAGCGCCGCCCAGGGCGCCACTGTCTAGGCGTATTAGGCGCGGACTTTAGACGCAACAAAAGGCCAGCGGACGACGGCGGGAATTCCCGCCGTCGTCCGCTGGCCTTTTGGCTTGAACAGTCAGCAGCGGTCCGCGTCAGGCGTGGGAGTGCTCGGCGAGCAGGGCATCGATCTGGCCCGCGGCCTCCTTCATGCCTTCCTCCATGCCCATCTTGACCATCTCTTCCATCTGCTCTTCGGATTCGAACGTGGACATGATGGTCATCCGGGTGCGGCCGCCGATGTCTTCAAGGTCCACGCTGGCGTGGGCGATGCCCATGGCATCCACGGGCGCTCCGGTTTCGTCAGCGAAGCCGTCATCAAATTCGAGCTTGCGCGGCGCCTCGATGGTTCTGAATTTCCACCAGCCTCGGGGCTTCTCGCCTTCGGGGGTGGTCATGTAATAGCCGGCCTCCCCGCCGGGCTGGAAGTCGAACCGGTCAAACGTGGCCGGGTAGTTGGGCGGGCCCCACCAGCGCTCAAGCTGCCGGGGGTCTTCCCAGATCTGCCAGACGCGCTCGACGCCGGCGTCGAACTCCGCCACGAGGGTCAAGCTGAGCGCCTCGAGATTCTTGGTGGAACTGATAACAGGCATTGTGCAACCTTCCTATCCTTCAGCCAGAATGTCTGCAATCCGCTCGGCGCGCTGCCGCCAGATCGCTTCATACTCGTCAAGCAACCGGCGGGCTTTCTGCAGGCCTTCATGGTTTCCCCGCACGATCTGTTCCCTTCCGCGCTTTTCCTTGGTGACCAGGGAAGCGCGCTCCAACACCGCCACGTGTTTCTGGACGGCGGCGAAGCTCATGGCGTAGAGCGCAGCCAGCCCCGAAACGGAATACTCCGCCACGGTCACCCGCCGGACGATGTCCCGGCGGGTGGTGTCCGCGAGCGCCTGGAACAGGCGGTCAACATCGGCGTCACTTAGCTGATCTACAACCATTTGGTTGTAGGATATGACCGTCGCGGCCGGGTGTCAATGAGCCAGTGCTGGCGGAATGCAGCCCCGCAAAAGAAGCGGAGGACGACGGCGGGAGGTCCCGCCGCCGTCCTGCGGCTTGAGCCTATGGTCACCACGGGTTCCCGTGGTCCGGCGTCACCTTCCGCTGGCGAGCGAGGCTATGCGGGGTGCTGCTATGGCCGCCATCACTCTGTCGGTCACTTCGTCAATGCCGCCGATGCCATCGACCTGGGTCAATATGCCGCCCTCGGCATACTTGGCCACTACCTTCTCGGTCTGCTCGTGGTACAGGTCCAGCCGGTGGCGTATGACGGCTTCGTTGTCGTCGCTGCGGCCGGTCTCCCGGGCGCGGCCCAGGAGCCGGCGGACCAGTTCGTCGTCGTCGGCGGTCAGTTGCAGGACGACGTCCAACTGCTGCCCGCGGCGGGCCAGGACCCCATCCAGATAGTCAACCTGGGCGGCGGTCCGGGGGTAACCGTCCAGCAGGAAGCCGTTCTCGACGTCGTCCTGGCTGAGGCGGCTGCGCACCATTTCGTTGGTGACGCTGTCGGGGACGAAGTCACCGACGTCCATGTACTTCTTGGCCTCAATGCCAAGGGGCGTACCGCCCTTCACGTTCGCGCGGAAGATGTCGCCGGTGGAGATCGCAACCACGCCGAGGCGCTCGGAGATCCGCTCCGCCTGCGTGCCTTTGCCGGAACCGGGCGGGCCAATAATCAGCATTCTCGTCATGCAAATACCCTTCGTTGTGCCGTTGCTTCATGTCAGGTGAGACCAGACAGGCTGCATCGCTGCGGTGCCTGACAGAAGGGTACGACGGCGGGAGGTCCCGCCGTCGTCCGCCGGCCTTTTTTGCAGCTAACGGTAGTTGTGGTGCAGTGGGCGGTCATGTGTTTCGCGAAAAGCTCCGCAGATAACCCCGGCTTGCTGGCACACTGGGCACATGAAAGAGTCGCGGTCCTCCTCCCGGCGACCCGGAATCCGGGCGGCCATGTTTGTCGATTTCGACAACGTTTATACGGGCCTGCAGGCCCTCGATCCGCTGGCGGCAAAGCGGTTCGCCGAGGATCCCAAACACTGGGCGGATGCACTGTCAGCCGGAGGCTCGGGCGAAAGCTCCCGCCGCTTCCTGATCCGCAACTGCTACCTCAACCCGGTGGTGTACTCGAAGTACCGGACGTACTGGACCCGTGCGGGTTTCCGCGTGATCGACTGCCCGTCGCTGACGCAGCGCGGGAAGAGCAGCACCGACATCAACCTTGTCCTGGATGCGATGGACACCTTGTCCGGCAGCGGAGACATCGACGAGTTCTTCATCGCCTCCGCAGATGCTGACTTCACGTCCCTCATCCAGCGCTTCCGGGCCGCTGACAAGATGACCACGGTGATCGCCGCCGGAGCCGTGGCCTTTGCCTACCGCGAGATGGCGGACAGCGTGGTGGAGTCCCACGACTTTGTGGCCATCCTCAACGGCACCACCGGAGAGCCGATCCATGCCGTGGCCTCGGTTCAGCCGCCGCAGGCCCAGGCGGCCGCAAAGACGAAGCCCAGGACCGCGTCGAAGAATGTTTCCGCCGCAGTCCGGGAGGCCAGCGACTTCGTGCGCGCCGCCCCCGGCCCGGTTGTGGGGGCGATGGTGGCCCACCGGGCGCTGACGGCTGACCCGTCCCTGAAGACAGACTGGGGCGGGTGTGGAAAGTTCGGAACCTGGGTGGCCCAGATCGGCAACGGCATCGAATACTCCCCCTTACGGGGCGGCTGGGTCTGGGACGCGCAGAGGTTTTCCAGCGACGACCTGCCCACGGATGCCGACGTCGAGCCCGGCATCGAAGAACGGGTCACGAGGGTGACGGACGTGCCTGCGCTCTCCCAGGCCCAGTTCCGGCAGTTGTTCCAGGCGATGGCGGCCAGGCTTCGTGAAACGCCGGTCAACCGCAACGAGCCGGTCAACCGCAACGAACTGTCCCGGCTGGTCCGTGACGACTGTGTCACCGCGGGTCAGCCCGTGTCCCGCGGCGCCGTGAACTTTGTCATTCAAGGCCTGGGCTATGTCAACTATCCGCTCAATGAGAATGCGGCGGCGGAAGGCCTGGCGACTGCCTGGACCGAAAACGTGGAGGAACTGTGCCGGGTGGCACTCATGGAGTTCGACGACGGCGAGAAGGTGGCCCTGCGGCGCTGGGCCAGCGGCGGCTACCTGGAGGGCTAGTTCCCCCGGTTTCGCGGGATCATGCCTGAGGTCCAAATACCCTAGCCGGTATGGCCGCAGACTCATAGCCTTGGCTTCTGGCTAAGGAGGCCGATGATGTCCGTTCGTGGAGTCGAAACCGGCGGCAGGTTCAGGGCGGGCACACCGGGCAGTCGTTGGCTCGGAGGCGCGGTGGCCGCCCTGTTGGCCCTGTTGACCGTGGCGGGATGTTCGTCCGGGGGCGGCACGCCGAGCACCACTCCGTCGGAGGGGACGCCGTCTGCGACACCCACGGCCTCATCAAGCAGCCCCCCAGCACCCGGTTTCCCGGAGGCGGTCTTCACCGACGCGGAGCTCGTGGCGATCATCAACGGAGTCGGTCAAAGCCGGAACATGCCGTTCCCCGCCGCCCAGGACTCGGCTCGCCAGCGCAGCGGAGCGTCCAGCGGGACTTTCCCTCAGGTCAGCATCGAGGCAACCCCTGGTGAGTGCGCCGTCTTCGTCCCCCAAAACCCCTTCGTCCGGTGGGCGGACAAGAGCGCGAACTTTGCCGAGGGCGTCATGCCAATCGGCGGACCGTCGGGGCCCACCACCACCATCATGGTCACGCTCCGGAGCGCGGAAAAGGATGCCATCGACAAGGCCGATTTCGCGTACACGGACGATCTGGCGTCCCGCTGCAGCCAGTTTGACCTGGCCTCAACGGAGTCCGGACGGACCTCAACATATGCACTCCAGCTGCTGCCGGCTCCCCTGGTCGGGGAGAAGCCAATCGGGGAGAAGCAATACGGCTTGATGCAGACCACCAAGCCGAAGGGGCCAGGGGATTTCGGACTGGTCGGGTTGCGGGTGCTTGCAGGGACCGTGTCCATCACGCTCAATCTCTCGGTGGCCGTGCTCAACTCCGAGTCCGATGCCAAACCCGCCCTCGACTCCATGGCCGGCCTGGCGAAGGAGCTCATCGACCAGGCCGTGAAGAAGCCCCCGACAGTGGCCCCGTTGCCGCCCAACTCCCGTTCGGCTGACGATCTGGTCGCCTTATTCAAGAACGTGACCGGACCGAACGGGAATCCCGTAACCCTGCCTGGCGCTTCGGTCATCGGCCCCGTGCCCGGCTTCACCGCGTCCGCTCCCTCCTCACAGGGGGCCGCACCTCCCTGCACCTTCAGCGATTCGGCATACTACGGTTCGCTCGTGGGCGCGGTCCTCGGTCAGGGGCAGATCCAGGGTGCCACCAAGATGGACTACACCGTTTTCAGCGTGATCAGCATGCCGACGACGGCAACGCCGCCGTATCCGTTTGACGCCCGGGCCGCCGCACTCCGCGACTGCGCCACGATCCAGGAGGAAATGGTGGGCAGCGGTCCGCGGCCGTGGTCGGCTGTCTCGCAGCTGAACACCGCCATCGCCGCCGACTCGGGCTACGCCGTCGCCTACCAGGTATCCGACGGCACGGGCGAGTGGCATGTCCGGGCCGGCGCCCGCAAGGGGTCGCTGTCAGTGGAGGCCGGCAGTCAGACGTCCTCGCTGGCCGAAGCCCAGGCCAAGGCCGAGGAGTTCGCGGCATTCTTCGGCAGTGTGTTCTCCAATGCCGGGCTGTAGGGCCGTCAGCCGCTGGCGCGGCTGGGTAGCCGCCACGGCTGTGGCGGTGGTCCTCGCGGGGTGCACTCCGGCACCCGGCGGCCCGGCACCTGGCGGCCAGTCCTCGAGCGGAACGGCAACGTCGTCCCCGCCATCGGGCTCATCGACCGGATCTGCCCAGCCGGAAGAGGTCTATGACGACCAGCAGCTCGTGGATGTCGCCACAACGGTGGTGCAGTCAAGGAACCTGCAGGGGATGGTGATCGATACCCTGACCCTCCGCAGCACGGCCGAGGTGATGCAGGGTCCCACCAGCACCAGCGTCACGACTCCGGGGCAGTGCGATGCGTTCCGGTTGCCTTCCACTGCGGATAGCGATCCGCGGCGGACGGACACTGAGATAAATTTTGCAGCGGGCACCCTGCAGCTCGGCCCCGAGCAGTCCCAGACATCCACCATCATGTTTACGGTGAGGAGTGCGCCGCACGAGAAACTGGTTGCGGCAGACTTCAGCGGCACCGATGACCTCAGGTCGGAGTGCGGGGAATTCGAACGGTCCTTCACTGTGTCAGCCGCTGGCGGAGGCGCCCCCGGTTTTACCACGACGTATATGGTCCAGCTCGTGACCCAGCCGCCTGTTGGGGAGAAGGCGTACGGGACCGTCCAGAAGGCGAAAGGCCTGGGTGCGGCGGACATCGGTCTGGCTGGGATGCAGGTGCTGGCCGGGACCCTATCGATCGATATGGCCCTCACGCTCTGGCCGGTGAATCCCGAGACGACGGGACGCGCCATGGACTCCATGGCCGCCTTCGCCCGGGAACTCATCGACGAGGCGGTGAAGAACCCGCCCAGCTCGCCGCAGCCGAACCCGGCCGGCGCCCGCACCCCGGAAGAGCTCACCCGGCTGCTGGCCGGCGTGGCGGGACCGGCAGCCCCGAAGTTTTACGTGGAAACCACCGAAGCACGGGTGATCACGAGGACATCAGCTTCCTCCGCGCTGCCGTCGCGGACCAGCTGCGCATACGACGACGCCACGTACTGGGAGTCACTGGCGGGCGGCGCCACCATGGCCAAGGCGATTGCCTCCACGGAGGACAAGGGGATCGCGCTCGGCATCACGACCATCAGCACGGGGACGGCGGTCCAGCCGCCCTATCCCTTCGACACCCGGACGTCGGCTGTCGCGGACTGCACCACTGTCAAGGCCAACGTTGAAGGCCAAGGCGCACGCTCCTGGGCATCAGTGAGACACCTGGACGTGAAGTTCGACGCCGAATCGAGCTACGCCTTCAGCTACCAGGACGCTGAGTATCCCGACCGCTGGCATGTCCGCGTCGGCGCCCGGAGGGGAACGGACTCAGTGGAGGTTGTGACCATGAACTGGCGGCCGCTCGGGGAGGGCCGCGTCCAGGCCGCCGTCGACGCCGCGGCCACCATCATCCGGCAGGTTTTCGAGCCGGCGGGCAGGTAGTGCATCGGCCGCTTCACCGCTTGCCCCCTCCGGGGCCTCGGGCTTGTAGACCCAGGCCACCAGAACCACCGAGATGATCATCAGCAGGAACCAGGACACCAGTTTGTCGGCCGAGACCATGTGCCAGCCGTCCACCTGGCTCGGGTAAAGCCACGCGCCGGACCAGGTGGCGATGTTCTCCGCAATCCAGATGAACAACGCCACCAGCAGGAAGGCCAGGACCAGCGGCATCCGGAACTTCCCGCGGAACACGCGGAAGTGCATGACGCACCGTCCAAAGACGACGGCGACGGCGGCCAGCAGCACCCAGCGTGCGTCCCAGATGTAGTGGTGGGTGAAGAAGTTCACGTAGATGGCCGCGGCGACGACCGCCGTGATCCGCCGCCGGGGGTACCGGGTGAAGCGCAGGTCGAAAAGCCGGTAAACGCGCACCATGTATGACCCGACCGCCGCATACATGAAGCCGCTGAAGAGCGGGACCGCCCCGATGCGCAGGAAGCCCTCGGCCTCGTAGGACCACGAGCCGACGTCGGTCTTGAAAAGCTCCATCACCGTCCCCACTAGGTGGAACAGCACAATGACCCTGAGCTCGCGGACAGTTTCCAGCCGCGTGGCCACCATCAGGACCTGGATGACGACGGCGGCAAGGGTCAGGAAGTCGTTCCTGGCCAAACCGGCGCCGTCCGGGTACCAAAGCCGTGCCGCAAGCAGCACCGCGAGGAGCGCGGCGCCAAAGATGCATGCCCAGCCCTGCTTGAGGCCGAAGACCACAAGCTCCGTGAGCCTGGACCGGGCACTGCCGGCCAGGGCACCGCCGGCAGGAGCCCTGTCCAAAAACCTGTGGGCCCGCTCATCGATCAAACGCTCTACGGACGTGAAACTCCGCACTGATACCCCGTTCCCCTAGGCTGCGGCGAGCCGGCCCAGGCAGTAATTCTTGGGCCAGTGCCGCACCCGCTGCGGCAGCCGCGGATAGACCACGGCAGACCACCGCATGCTCCGGTCGAACCAGCGGCCGTGACTTTCAGTCCACGGTAGCCCGAAGTCCTGCCTCAGCCGCGCGGGCAGGAGGCCCGCGGTGACGAAGCGGGCCAGCGGCATCACGAGGCGCTGCCAGGGCCGGGGCTCCCTCGGATACAGCAGGCTGCGCGCCACGCGCGAGGTGACGTCGTCGGCCTTCAGCCGCTTCAGGCAACTCTCCCAGTAGCGGCTGAACGCGGCGCGGTCGGCGGGCCACAGGTCCGCAGGAAGCTGCAGGGCCGTCCCGATTCTGGCGTAGTCCTGATACATGACGTCGGCGGCTTCGTCGTCCAGCGCACCGTAGATTCTTTCGTAGATGGTGACGGCGGTGTCGTACAGGGTTGCCACCACCCAGAGCTGGGACTCCGCATCGAAGGCGCTGTAGCCGGCGGAACCTGCACCGGGCTTACGGCGGACGGGCGCGTGGGCGCGGTTAACGCTGCGGCGCACAGCTGCCACCTGGTCTTCGGTCCCGTACACCACGGCATACACGTACGTGAGGGTGGCGCGAAGCCGTTCGAGCGGACGATCGGCGAAATTGCTGTGCTCGGCAACGCCGTGACCCACCGACGGGTTCGCGATCTGCAGCAAAATTGCCCGTCCTGCCCCTGCGAGCAGAACGGCTTCCGCTCCCATGTCGGCAAGTCCACGCACCATGCCCACACACTACCCGAGAGCCGACCCTCGCCGCCGCCCGCGTATAGCCTTGGAGCAGGAGGCAACGTGACTGTTCGAAGCGCAGGCATATTACTGTTCCGGTGGAACCCGGCAGCTCACCTGGAGGTCTGGATAGCCCACATGGGCGGACCGTTCTGGGCCCGCAAGGACGAGCACGCATGGTCCATCCCGAAGGGTGAATACGCTGAGGACGAAGACCCGCTAACGGCCGCCCGCCGCGAGTTCGCCGAGGAAATGGGCACTCCGGCGCCCCCGGCTGAGTACATGGAACTGGGGGCCTTCCGGCAACGGTCAGGCAAGGTCATCACGGCGTTCGCGGCCGAGTGGGACTTCCGGCCCGAACTGATCGTGAGCAACACTTTCCCGCTCGAATGGCCCCGCGGGTCAGGCGTCATCAACCACTATCCGGAGATCGACGACGCCCGCTGGTTCAGCGAGCCCGAAGCGCGCACCAAGCTCGTGAAAGGCCAGCTTCCCATCCTTGACGCCCTCGTTGAGCACGTCGGGGACAGCGGCCCGGCGGGTGGCCTGTAGTTCACGGGGCCTTGGGCGCCTGAGGAGACTTGGGAGACTTGGCCGCCTTCGGAGCCTTGGGCGGCAGCCCGGCGACGTGGGCGAGCGCACGCGCCAACCAGGGCTCAATCTGATCCGGCGGGCCTTGGACCGGGAGCCCGACGTAGCCGCCCATCGGGCGTTCGGCCGGGCCGAAGGGCAGGGTTTCGTGGCTGTTCACCAGCTCGTCGCGGTCCGCGTCAGCGAGCCGCAGACCGAGGGTGGAGCCGAAAAGCCCCGCGAACATGTTTCCGTTGACGAAGGCGCCGAGGTTCCCGAACATCGGTTTGACGTCGATGCCCGGCAACCCAGCCACCAGCGATCTGAACTGCTCTTTGTCAGCTTCAGTGGGCTTGGCCATTTCCATAAAGGTGCCTTCCGGTCCGGGGCCTTCATTATCACCCGGACGGCAGACGACGACGGCGGGACGTCCCGCCGTCGTCGTCTGCTGTTTTTTTCTCGCAGGAAACTACTGCCTGAAGGGGACCTTCTCCCAGGACAGGGTGCCCGGGCCGGCGGCATTGTTGGCAGCGACCGTGAACCTCACGTAATTGGTGGCGTTGGCTGAGCCGTCCACGGTGATGCGCTGCAGATCGTCGGCAGCCTCCTGGCCGTAGATGTCCAGCCACGGCGAGCCTTCGGCCAGGGGCTGGTTTTCGGCGTAGACGTGGCTGTCGCCATTGATGAGATAGACCGGGCCGTCGAAACGGTTGGTCTCTTCGACGATGGCCGCGATGATTTCACGGAAGCCCGATACCGAGGCCGGGTTCGCCGACGCCGCAGCCAGCAGCGACGGGTCGAACATGTCCGCCTGGGTCATGAGGACCACTGCCCGGTCGTCGCGGCGGGCCGCGTCGCTGAAGGTGTCCCGCACCTGTTCCAGGACGGCCTTCGTCCGGTGGTCCACCTCAGCCTGTTGCTCGGGCGTGACCGCCGTTTCACCGATGCCGGACCACGGCTGGAGCGAGTTGTTGCTGCCCTGGATGTTCACCACGGAGAACGCCACACGGTTCCTGGTGAAGCGGACGTTTTCCGGCAGCCCCAGTTCTTCCTGGGACTTCACGGGCATGGTCGCGCCGAGGGTCTTGCCGGGCACGTCGAAGAAGACCTCCCGGAGCTTGTCCAGCCGTTCCAGCGGGTTGTACGCACCGTTGTTTCCGCGGTGGCAGTCCACCCATTCGTTGTCGCCGGGTGTGTAGACCAGGGGGTGCTCGAAGGTGTCGAACTCGGCGCGGATGTGTTCGAAGTATTCATCCGAGCAAACGGATGATCCGTTCTTGATGTCGCCTACGTGCGCCACGAAATCCAGGCTGCGGTCGGCGTTGATGTCCTGGATGCGCGAGGGGAACTTTGCGATCTCGGCCTCGCCGTAGGGGATATCGCCGATCACACCGAAGCTGAACGCCTGCTGGTTGGCAGCCTCGTCTTTGCTGGCGGTGGCTGCGGCGGACGGCGCAAGGGCGCCGACGGCGAGGAGGGCTGCAGCTGTCGCTGCCGAAAAGATCTTGAAGGTCATGGTGGAGTCCTAGGGGGTTCGAACGTCTGCGGTGGCGGGACCGGGTACTGCTTGCTGATTAGTTGCGGGAGCCAAGGAATGCGTCCAGGGCGGCGAGGTCGTCGGTGTTGATGTGGTCAACACCGGCCTCGAAAAGCTCAGTCCACATTGCGTCGCGAGCCGTTCCTGGCTGGTCCGGAGTGGCCCAGAAGCGCACCCTGTAACCAGCCGCGTGGGCGGTCTCCACGTAAGCGTGCAGCCTGGCCCGCTCCGCCTCGGGCATGGGTCCGACCCCCTGCCAGGTAAACAGCTTGGTCCAGTTGTCGCTTACCAGCGGCATGAGCCCGGCCGGCATGCCGGAGGCGAGGTCGCCGGAGCGTCCGTCGTAGAAGCTGAACCGCTTTTCCTGTGCCTGCATGGTGGCCAGCGGACGGTTCCCGCTGATGACGGCGGTGACCGCCCCGGTCTTGGTGGTGCCATGGGTGTAGCGGCTCATGATGGCCCGGTGTTCGCCAAGTTCCTGTTCGATGGCAGCGTAGGTGGACTCGCCGTCGCTCTTGATATCGATCAGCAGCTGCAGGCTGCCGTCCCACCGGGGATACACGCTGTGGCCCTGGGTCCGCACGAGCTCCTCCAGCGGGTCCAGGTAGAGGCTTTCGAGGGTCACGCCGGGCTTGACGTCTTCGCGGTCGTGGGCCACCAGGAGTTCTCCGTCGACCAGCCACACGTCCGCCTCCACACTGGTGAACCCGTGCTCAAGGGCGTCGAACAGCGGCCGGGCGTGTTCGTAGTCGTTGTGTGCGTGCGCGGATGCCAGGGGCTCCCCGAGTACAACGGCTGGCGCGCCGCGCCGGACTTCGGCGGAGGGGGCGAAGACCGGTTCAGCTACGGCAGCGCCCGCGATTCCGGTCAAGGACATGAGGGCCACGAGGGCAGTGGCAGCGCTTTTCACGAGCACGGAGGTTCTCCTTGGTGCGGCTCAACGGGTGTCAGCTCAGGCGATCTGGCGCTGAGCAGAGGGTGCCTGAAAAGAGTGCCCGCCGCGGAATAACGCGCGAGAACCGCACGGTTGCTGGCCCGTGAACAGAAGGTGTCACCGTGCGGCAGGCGCAGAAGCCTTACCGCTTCCCCGGACCTACCAGGTGGTGGCCTCCGAGCGGGAGGCGAGCCAGTCCCCATCGACGCGGATGAAGTCCATGGCGAGCTGCAGCGGCCACTTGGCCCGTGCCCCGTAGACGGTCGCGTCGGTGATGATCCTGCCCACCAGCCGGGCGGTGTCGCCGTTGAGGTGAACGGAGACATCTTTCTCCCGGGCAGAGTGGTAGACGAACTGCCCGGCCCGCATCTGCGCCAGCCATTCCTGTTTGGGCTGGAAGTAGCCCGTCATGTGCGTCAGCGAGAAGTCCTCCGTGAGGAGCACCCCCAGCTCCTCGGTGTCGCCGTCCACCATGGCCTCCAGCTGGGCACGGTAGTTCTCCAGGATCTCGGCCCGGTCCTGTTCGTCTGCAGTCATGCCATCAACGGTATTAGCCCCGGTCGAGTGGCGGGAGGCCCTGTCAGTGCCTGCCAACGGCTGAAGCGCATGCCGGCCCCGCCGATGGACGGTAGTTTTAGGGGATGACGGGAAGCTACCGGTACGACGTGGAGGTCCTGCATTTGCTGGTGTCCCCCGCGCACGCTTACTTCGGCCGCGCACGCGAAGGTGCTGCCGACGTCCCCACCACGGACGCGGACCAGGTGGAGCTCGTGGCCGGCAAGGGCGTAGTCGGCGACAGGTTCTTCGGCAAGGCCGCCCACATGGATGCCGCCGTCACGCTGCTCGCAGTGGAGGCCCTCGAAGCTATGGCCGCGGAGCTGGGGGCAGGCCCTTTTGACCCGCTGTTGACGCGGCGCAACGTTGTTCTCCGGGGCGCGCACCTGGCTCCGTTGCTGGGCGGGGAGTTTGCTTTGGAATCGCGCGGCGAAGTGGTTCGACTCAGGGCCGGGCGACCCGCTCATCCCTGCGCCTGGATGGACCAGATGCTCGCGCCCGGTGCACACAAGGCCATGCGGGGACGGGGCGGCGTGCGCTGCCAGGTTATTTCGGGCGGCTTCCTGCACCGCGGCCCGGCGGTGCTGGTCAGCCCGGTGCCCCTCGACCCCGCAAACGCTGGGACGCCCACGCTGCTACGGCCGTCGCGGCTGCCGTAGCGGGCCCGGTCCCAACGGTCCCGGGACAGCGGGTCAAGGCCGACGGCGGCGCTCCGCCTGGGCGGTCACACCACTTGGGTCCCGGTGTACCGGCTGCATGAGAGCACGCCTAGGTGACTGCATATGCCTCGGAGGACAGAAAGAGTGCCCAGTCGCTGAACGGGTCCTCGGGTACTTGTTGATCTGTCAGTTCGAGGTCGGGCCACGGGTCTTCTGGCAGCAGGTCTTCGGGCCACGGGTCTTCGGGCAGCGGGTCTTCGGGCAGCGGGACGTCCTGCACCGGGGCTTCGGGCGGCACCCAGTCGCGGTCATCAACCTGCCAGGGCCGTTCGGGCACGACGGGGCAAGGATAGTTGTCTGGCTGCTCAGGCAAACCCGGGCCAAGCCTGCCGGTCAGGGCCAGGATCTGACCTGGCAACTGGGGCGGTTCCCAGTCGGGTTGTTCGCTGGCGTAGCGGCGGCCTGCGGGTGAGGTCCAGCCTGGCGGTTCGTTGGCGCTGGCGCCGGTGGGGCTCCATGCGGTGTTGTGTTTGAGGCGGTGGTGTTTAGGGCATGGCTGGCCGAGGTTGCTGATCCCGGTGGTCCCGCCGCGGGCCCATGCCAGGAGGTGGTCTGCGTCGTTGTCCAGGGACTGGTTGCTGCAGCCGGGGAACGGGCATTTCCCGTCCCTCAGCCGCAGCCATTGCCGCAGCGCGTTGGGAATCCGGTAGCTGGTCCGGCCGATCTCCAACGGCGCACCATCACGCGGGTCGGTCAACACCCTCAGAAACGACGACGCCCCATCGGCCACGAGGGCACGCGCCATGGACGGCGGCACCGGGCCGTAGCCGTCCAACATGGCCGGTTCCTCGGTAACGCCGAGCAGCGAGAAGACCGGAACGGTAATCAGGACCTGCGCTGCCGGGGATGGAACCGCGCCGCAGGGCACCGTGCCGCCAGCCACGCCACTGCCCCCGGCAGCGGCGTCCGGAGCCTGTTCGCGGCCAGCCGTCAGGAGCCAGGCCGCGGCGACATCGGCGCGGAGCTGGGTGACGGTCCTGGCCTCTTCCGGGCCTTGGAGGGCGCGGGCGGCACTGGTGGTGCGGTCCCAGATCCCGGCAGCGGTAGCGGCGGGCAGGTAGGCCGAGAGCCAGGCCATGCCGTCACGGTCCGGGATGTACTCCACCCGCCGGTCAGCGACGCCCCGGGCATGGCGCACCTCGATGCTCACCGGATGGTGCCGTTCCCGCCACGTACGGACCTTCACCCGGAACCGGGCCGGGACAAGGTCCCCGGCCGGGCATCCGCGGGCGGGATTTGGTGCGTCGGCGTCCAGGAAATGTGCCTCCAAACCAGCGGCTCCAGCCTTGTCGAGGTTGGTGGTTTCGTCCACCATGACCCGGGCGTGCTGCCACGAAATTCGTCCCGCCTGCAGTGCGGACAGCGTCAGCGGCAGGGCGGTGGTCAGGGCGTGGGCCTCGGAAATCAGCGCACTGGCGGTGCGTTCGCTGACTGTCAGGACACACGCGACCTCGGCAGCTACGGCCATGTCCCGGGCGGTGTGTTCCTGCGGGGACGCGGCCGGCGGGGCCAAGGCTACGGCTGTTTCAGCGTATCCGGCGGCGAGGTGCACTTTCAGGGCGGCCATTCCGGCTTCCATCCGGGCCAGCTCAGCCATCCCGTCCAGGCACGCATCCGCCCGGTCCCGAAGCAGGTCAGCACCAGCCACGCCCGGAATGCCCGTCCCGCGCCGGACCAGACCAGCCAACGCAGCAACGGAAGCCCCGATGGCCTCCATCGTCTCCACGACTGCGCTGATTTCCATACCCAAAGCATCGCAGGAGGCACCGACATTCTTCAGCCATACGTCGGCTGCCAGTGCGCAAAGGCAAGCTCACGACGGCGGGAGGTCCCGCCGTCGTCCGCTTTGCTTTTGGCGCCGCTCCCCCACAAAACCGCTCTCCTACAAAGCCGCTCCCCTACAAAGCAGGGTGCCCTCCGGTGTACGCTTCCCGGGCCAGCCTGGTGAAGTCCGCCACGAGTCCCGACGGGTCGTCCTTCCAGGTCGCCAGGAACACGGAAATCGGCGGGGCGTCGCGGACTGGCCGGTAGGCGATTCCCGGTCTTGGGTTCTGGGCTGCTGTGGCCTCCGAGGACATACCAATGGCTTGGCCCGTGGAGATGAGCGTCAGCCATTCGTCCACGCCCTGCACCAGCCGGAACGACTCGGGCCTGTCCGGGCCCGGCCAGAGGTCTTCCGTGGTGGTTCCGGTGCGGTGGTCGACGGCGAGGGTTCGTCCGGAGAAGTCGGACAGGCGGAGGAAACGCCTCCGGGCGAGCGGGTCACCCTTGGCGAGGGCACCGTAGCGGGCTTCGGTTCCAATCAGCGTGGTGGAGAAGCGGCTGTCAGCGAGGGGGCGCCGGACCACGGCAACGTCCACCCCGCCGTTCGCCAGCCCGCCCGTCGGGGCATTCGACTGGACCCAGATCAGGCGCACCCCCGGGTGGACCTCCTCCCATTTCCGCTGCAATGCCACGGTGCGGCGGCCCAGTGCCGACCATGCATAGCTCACCCTGAGCTCGCCGCTATGGTCCTGGGCAGCGCGTTCCAGCAACGCGACCTCGTCGAGAACGCGCCGTGCGTGCTGGATGACCCGTTCCCCGGCCGCAGTCGGAGTGACCTGGCGGGTTGTCCTTTGCAGAATGCGCAAGCCAAGAGCACGCTCCAACGCCGCGACGGACCGTGAGATGGCAGCCTGGGATGTCCCGAGGGCGATGGCGGCGTCGGTAAAAGTCTGGGAGTCCACCACTGCCACCAAGGCCCGGAGGTACCGCAGCTCAACATTCATACGGTCATCGTATAGAAGTCACGCCGAGCACATTTTTCGGCGCAGGCTTTTGCCCGGAAACTTTGGGCTATGGAAGCTTATTCAGTGCAAGGCGCGGAACTGGTCCGCGAGTCGTCAGTGGTGCGCGGCGTCCTGACCATGACCGGTAGCGGGGTCAGCAACCAGGTCGGTGCGGGAATCGGCGCCCATGCCTTTCCCATGATCGGGCCGGCAGGCGTTGTGGCGGTGCGGCAGCTGGTGGCCGCCGCGGTGCTGCTTCCGGTGGCACGGCCTCCCTTCCACCGGTTCACCTGGCGGCAATGGTGGCCCGTTCTGCTGCTCGGGGCGGCTACCGCGTTGATGAACATCTGCCTCTACGTGGCGATAGAACGGATCGGGCTGGGCCTTGCCGTCACCCTGGAATTCCTGGGACCGCTTGCCGTGGCCCTGCTCGGTTCCAGGACGCGGCGGGACCTGCTGTGCGGGCTGAGCGCAGGCCTGGGCGTCTTCATTCTGGTGATGCCCGGGCCCGCCAGCGATTTCGCCGGCATTGCCATCGCCATGACCGGGGCCGCGTGCTGGGCGGCGTACATCGTGCTGAACCGCGTCGCCGGCCAGCGGTTGCCCGGCCTGCAGGCCCCTGCCGCGGCGACGCTGGTTTCCTTGGTGTTTTATCTGCCGGTGGCCGCGTATCTCCTGATGCAGGGAATGCTCGCCGGCCACCCGCTGCTTTACGCGGTCGTCGCAGGCCTGCTCTGCTCGGTGATTCCTTACGCCGCGGACCTCGTCGCACTCCGGCTTGTGCCGGCCGCATTCTTCAGCGTGTTTATGAGCATCAACCCCATCTTTGCTGCGCTCTCCGGGACCGTGGTGCTGGGGCAGTTCCTCGTCCTGCATGAATGGCTGGGCATGGCCATCATTGTTGCCACCAACACCGTGGCCATCTGGCTAGCTGGCCGCAGGAACGCGACCACGAAGATTTAGCTGCCACGACTATTTGGGCAGGATCACCGTTGTCTCGATTTCAATGAGCAACCCGTCCAGCGCGAGGCCGGTGACGCCCACGATCGTCTGGGCCGGATGCTCCGAAGACCCTTGGATTTCCTCGATGGCGGCGGTAATCGTTTCGTATTGCGTGGGCTGGAGGGTGTAAATTGTGCGTCGGTAGACGTCCTCCCAGGAAGCTCCGATGGCGTCGAGCGCCGTCTTGATGTTTCTCATGGCGGCCTTAGTCTGCTCGCCAAGATCGTCTCCGCCTATAATGGCGAAATTGGCGTCAAGCGCAACCTGTCCCGACAGGAATGCCAGACCTGCGCCCGGCGCGGTGACAACATGTGTGAATCCTGGCGCCGCGTGTAGCTCGGTGGGGTTCAGTAACTTGCGGTCTGACATCGGAAACCCTTCTTTCCATCTGAGGAGGGCGCTTCACTGTGGCTCCCGTGCGCTCATGGTACGCGCCGGTGACGTCCGGGAACAGGCTCCGCACCTATTGAGCCGGGCGGTGCCGGGACAGCCGTGTTGGGGCCTCCGGATAAATTCACTCAGCATGCTTACTATTGGGCGGGAATCTGGTTTACCATGAAGTCGTGAGCCGCGGGCGGACCGCCGGCGGCTACCAACCGGAGGGAGTTTCACCATGGGTCTGGATGACAAGATTGAAAATGCCGCCGAGAAGCTTGGCGGCAAGGGCAAGGAAGCTGCCGGAGAGGCCAAGGGCGATCCCAACCTGAAAGCCGAAGGCCAGGCTGACCAGTCCAAAGCGGACCTGAAGCAGGCCGGCGAGAAGGTCAAGGACGCCTTCAAGAAATAAGCCGCCCGGCAAGAGGAGGGTGCCACCCGAACTGACTAGTTCAGAACGCGGGTGGCACCCTTCCTTGTGACTGGCCTGATCCTGCGAGGGGTCCTATCCCGTGACGGCCCAGCCCTCCTGGTACTCAGGGTGCCAGCTGTACACCGAGGCGAGGCACATCAGCACATAGTCACTGGTCCCGCCCATCTGCGACGGGATGTCGGTCACCAGCGGCACGTTCGCCAGGATCTTCCGCTTCGCGGCGCACTCGGCCAGCACCCGTGCGGCTGTAAACGGCGAAACCTCTAGTCCGGTCCGGATCACCGGCTGCCCCGGACCGCCCGCCCCGAGCTCGTACGCAGCCGCCTCCGCGGCGGCCAGCTCCCCCGCGGCAGTCTCGTCCTCGGCAATCCGGGCTTCCAGGAACTCGATAATGTCCGCCATGCCCCCATTCTTCAGCGCCGGCATCATTTCCGGGAAACCGGTCCGCACTGCGAAACGGGATATCCGGCCATCTGCACGGGGGTATAGTGAGGAAAGTGCATGCAAATGCATGGAATGATTCGAAGGATCAACCAAGGAGATACCCCATGAAGGCCTGGCAATTCACCGGCACCAACAATCCGCTCGAACTCAACGAGGTCGCCGAACCCGCGGCCGGTCCGGGCCAGGTTGTCGTCAGCGTCAAGGCGGCAGGAGTGTGCCACTCCGACGTGACCGCCATTGACGACGCCGGTTGGATGCCGCTGTTCCCGGAACTCCCCCGGACCATGGGCCACGAAAACGCCGGTGTCATCACCGAGGTCGGCGAGGGCATGAACCAGTGGAAGGTCGGCGACCGCGTGGGCCTCTCCCCGGTAATGAGCGACGGCGACGCCATCGGCTACGGCAAGTGGGACGGCGGCTTCGGCCCCAAGCTGCTCGCCACCGACGACAACCTGGTGAGGCTGCCCGATGAGGTTTCGTTCGAGCTCGGCGCTATGGCTACGGATGCGGGACTTACCGCGTACCACGCGATCATGGCTGTCGGCGGAGCCAAGCCCGGCATGAGGGTCGGCGTGATCGGCCTCGGCGGTCTCGGCTACATCGGCGCCCGCGTCGCCGTCCTGGCCGGGGCTGAGGTGTACGGCGCCGAGGTGAACCCCGAGACGCAGAAGCTCGCCGACGAGATCGGCCTGGCCGGAGTCGCCGACTCAATCAACGCATTCAAGGACAAGAATCTTGACCTGATCGTCGATTACGCCGGTTTCGGCACCACGACGTCCGCCGCGCTCGAGACGCTCGCCGAGTTCGGCACGCTGGTGCAGGTGGGCATGGGACGCCTCGAATCGACCATCAACACCTATCCCCTGATCATCAACCAGCTCTCGATCAAGGGCTCCAAGTCGGGCACCAAGGAGGACCTCGAGAACCTCTACGCCCTGATGAAGTCGGGCCAGCTGAACCCGCCCATGAACCTGATCACGCAGGCGGACATCCCCGGCGCCATCGACAAGCTGCGCAAGGGCGGCGTCGTTGGCCGCTTCATCGCGGTGTATGAGGGCTAAGTTCTGCTGAACCGAAGCAAAACAGCAGCGGACGACGCCGGCACCTCCCGCCGTCGTCCGCTTCCGTTAGCCAATCTCCCGGTTTACCGCCGGCATGATTTCGGTGGCCAGAAGCTCAATGGAACGGGCAGTCTCGGCAAACGGCAGGCCGCCCAGTCCGATCTGCGCCATGTAGCGGCTGTTGCCCAGGGTCTGGTGGATTTCGAGGAGCTTCTCGGTAATCTGCTGCGGGCTGCCCACCAGCAGTCCGCCGCCCGGCTCCGACCACTCATCAAAGGTGGAGCGCGGAAAGTGGTCCACTGGGCGAGGCATGTTCTGTTCGAAGTAGGCCCGGTAGTGCGGGTAGAAGGTGTCCCGTGCCTGCTGGGAGGTGGCGGCCGCGTAGAAGTGCCCGCCCACACCAACTGGCAGGCTTGCCGCATCGTGTCCGGCTTCGTCGGCGCTGTGCCGGTAGAGTTCCGCGAGCCGGCGGAACCGCTCAGGCCCGGAGAGCAGCGCGATAAACAGCGGGAGGCCAAGCCGGCCTGCCCGGGCGAAGCTTGCCGGGGTCCCGCCCACGCCCACCCAGACCGGAAGTTGTTCCTGCACCGGCCGGGGCGCGATGTCCATGCCGGGAATGCTCTGCGTCAGGGTTCCTTTCCAGCTCAGGGAGGCGTTGTCCCGCAATTCGAGAAGCATGCGCAGTTTCTCGTCGAAGAGGCCGTCATAGTCTTCAGTGTTGTGGCCGAACAACGGGTAGGACTCGATGAACGCCCCGCGACCGGCAATGATTTCGGCACGGCCATCGGAGATCAGGTCAAGGGTGGCGAACTGCTCGAAGAGCCGCACGGGGTCCTGCGTGGACAGCACCGTGACGGCAGTGCTGAGCCGAAGGTTGGTGGTCTCCCGCGCAATGGCGGCAAGGACGATTTCGGGAGCCGACAGGGCAAAGTCACGCCGGTGATGCTCGCCCAGGCCCAGGAAACCGAGACCCGCCTGGTCCGCCAGCTTCGCCAGCTCGATGATCTCCGTGAGGCGCTGCCGGGGTGACAGCGCGTTTCCGGTGCTGATGTCGCGGGAAAGCTCGCCGAAGGTAAAGATGCCAAAGTCCATATTTTGTTGAACATTCAATCTTCTGGATTCATTCCACCGTGAATCCGATGACGACGGCGGGACGTCCCGCCGTCGTCCGCTTCCGTTTTCGATTGCCTACGAACGGGACGCCAGCGATTCCAGGGCCGCGCGGGCACCGACGCCGTGGAGGTCGTTGAGGGCCCGGGTATAGGCCGTTACGAAGACGGGGTTGTCGATCAGGTCGCCGAAGACTTCACGGTTGGAAATGAACGCCAGCGGTTCCTCGTGCTGCCGTGCCGCCGCTGCCATCAGGGGTTCTTTCAGCCGGTCGACAACGTCGATGGGGTTGCCCTGTTCGTCGGTGCCTTCGTCATAGCGGGCCCAGCTGGCGACGATTGCCGCGGAGCGGTGGATCTCCCAGCCCCGTTCCAGGTTGATGCGGATGACCGGAAGCAGCCACTTGGGGATCCGGTCCGAGCTTTCGGCGCACAGCCGGGCCAGGGTGTCCCGGACGTGCTCGTTGGAGAACCGCTCAATGAGGGTCCGTTTGTAGGCATCGAGGTCGATGCCGGGCACGGGGTGGAGCGTAGGCGTGGCTTCCTTGTCCATGTAATCCAGCAGGAACTGCGCGAACAGTCCGTCCTGGGCCACTTCGTGGGCGTAGCGGTAGCCGGCGAGGTAGCCGAAGTAGCACATGCCCTGGTGGCTGGCGTTGAGCAGGCGCAGCTTCATCAGTTCGTAGGGTTCGACATCTGCCACTAGCTGGACGCCGGCGTCCTCGAAGGGAGGCCGGCCGAGGCTGAAGTGGTCTTCGAGGACCCATTGCTCGAACGGTTCGCACACCACGGGCCACCCGTCCTCGATCCCGAATTCCGCCGCGATGGCTTCGCGGTCGGCGTCGGTGGTTACAGGGGTGATGCGGTCCACCATGCTGTTGGGGAACGGAACATTGTTCTCCACCCACGCCCCGAGTTCAGGGTCCTTGAGGTTTGCGAACGCGGTGAACATCTTGCGGGCAACGTCCCCGTTGCCCTGGATGTTGTCGCAGGACATCACGGTGAACGGGGCGAGTCCGCGTGCCCGCCGCCGGGCGAGCGCCTCGGTGACGAGACCGAACGTCGTCCTGGGTGCCGCGCCGGGCTGGAGGTCATGGACCACGTCCGGGTTGTCGGCATCGAATTCGCCGGTGACGTGGTGGAAGTTATAGCCGCCCTCGGTCACGGTGAGCGACACGATACGGATGGCCTCGGAGGCCATTTTCTCGATGACGGCTTCGGGATCCTCAGGGGCGAAGAGGTATTCGATGATCGAGCCGATGACCCGCCCTTCCCGGGTTCCGTCCGGGTTCTTCACCATCAGCGTGTAGAGGCAGCCCTGGTTGTCCATGACCTGTTTCATGCGGGCATCGCCGGGCAGGACCCCCACCCCGCAGATGGCCCAGTCGTGGGCCTGCCCGGCGTTCATCAGCCGGTCCAGGTACATGGCCTGGTGGGCGCGGTGGAAACCGCCCACGCCGAAGTGGACGATGCCGGCTGTCAGGCCGGAGCGGTCGTAGGAGGGTACCGCCAGGGACGCGGACAATCCGGAAAGTACGCTGGGTTCGAGTGCAGGCATTGTCTAACCTTCCGATGCGGTGAGGGAGCCGGTCAAGGAGCCCAGTTCGGCTGACGTGGGCGGGTTGGCGCCTGGGCGGGAACAGGTGATGGCCGCGGCCCTGTTCGCGTAGGCCGCCACGGCGTGCAGTTCACCTGCGGTGATCTCCCGCAGGCGTGACCGCGCGGAGGCGCCCAGCACGTCCAGCTGCGCGAGCCCGGAGATGAGACCGGCCATGAAGGAGTCCCCTGCCCCGACGGTGTCCGCCACTGTGATGGCTTCCGCCGGCATTTCCACGCGGCCCTGCCGGGTCATGATGACCGGCCCGTCCGCTCCGCGGGTCAGGGCAACAAGTGCCGGCCCGAGCTCGAGCCAGGCTGCCACCGATTCGTCCGGTGTCCTGTCCGGGTAGAGCCAGGCCAGGTCTTCGTCGCTGGCTTTGACGACGTCGCTGGCGGCCACGAAGAGTTCGGCCTGTGTGCGGGCCGCGGCCGCATCGGGGCTGATCCCCGGACGGCAATTAGGATCAAAGCTGACGGTCGCGTGTTCCCGGGCCGCCCGCACCAGGGCAAGTGTGGCCTGGTCCCCCGGCGGGAGGACGGCAGCGATCGACCCCGTGTGGACGTGTGTGGAACCCTCAACGGCGGCAAGGGCAGGCAGCGACGCCCCGGTGATGTCCCAACTGATGTCGAAGGCGTAGGTGGCGGCGCCGTCGGAACCGAGCGTTGCCGTTGCTGTAGACGTGGGTGCACTCCCGCCCCTGATAGCCGTAACCCCGTTGGAGTGCAGGTGATCTTCGATCATGAGCCCGTACCGGTCATCCGCGTAGTGCGTCACGAGGTTCGTCACGAGGCCCAGCCGCGCAACCCCCACCGCCACGTTGAGGGGGCTCCCGCCGGGGTGCGCCTGGGTTGACCCTGCCTGGGTGGAGCCCGCCGGGCGCGGGCCGCTGATGATGTCGACGAGGGATTCGCCAATGACGGTGATCATGGTCAGCGGCCCGGGTAGACCACGGCTTTAAGCTGTCCGGGCTGCTTGCCGGCTTTCAACGCGTCCTCGGATTCGGCGAGGGCGAACCTGCCGGTGACCAGGATGTCCAGGTCCACCTTTCCGTCGGCGATCAGCTGGATGGCCAGCGGCCAGGTGTTGGTGTAGCGGAAAACGCCGGAGAGCCAGATCTCACGGTTCTGGATGTACGAGACGGGGAGTTCGACGTCGTCCGCCCCCAATCCGACCAGGATGACTTTCCCGGCCGGTCCCACGGCCTTGATCCCGGAACGGACTGCCTGCGGTGCGCCGGAAGCGTCAATGAAGGCATCGACGTCGAGCCCTTCCACACTGTCCGTCTTCGCGTTCAGCGCGTGCGTCGCCCCGTGTTCCAGGGCGAAAGCGAGCCGGTCCTCGGCGATGTCGCTGATGTAGATTTCGGTGGCGCCGAACGCGCGGGCGGCCTGGGCAGCGATGATGCCGATGGGGCCGGCGCCGGCGATCAGGACGCGGCTGCCGGGCTTGATGTCAGCGCGTTCGCAGGCCCAAAGCCCCACGGACAGGGGTTCGATCAGTGCTGCGGCCTCGTCGCTGACGCTGTCGGGGATGTCGTAGGCGAAGTCGCTTTGGATGGTGACGTACTCGGCGAACGCGCCGTCGATCGGCGGCGTGGCGTAGAACTCGATGTCCGGGCACAGGTTGTAACGGCCGGCTTTGCACTGTTTGCACGTGCGGCAGGGGCGCTGGGGTTCGACGGCGACCCGGCTGCCGATGCGGGCAGGGTCAACGGCGCTTCCGACGGCGGCGATCCGGCCGGAGAGTTCGTGGCCCAGGATCAGCGGGTGGTCCACCACGTAATCGCCGATCCGTCCGTGCTCGTAGTAGTGGACGTCGCTGCCGCAGACGCCGACGGCGGCGACCTGAACCAGGACCTGATCGGCGTCGAGTTGCGGGACGGGCAGCGTTTCCATGGTCATGTCGCCCTGGCGCTTCAGGATGGAAGCACGCATGGTGGCGGGCAGTTCCGGGGATGCGTGGGGGCGGGACTGCGCGGTGGGTGTTGTCATCGGAGCGATCCTTTCGAAAGCGGCGGGCTGGGTTACTTGACGGCGCCCAGGGAGAGTCCCTGGACGAGCTTGTCCTGGGCGGCGAAGCCGGCGAACAGCACCGGAACGGAGACCACGACGGCGGCTGCGCACACCTTGGCGAGGAAGAGGCCCTGGCCTGAGACGAAGCCGGTTAGGAAGACGGGGGCGGTGCCTGCCACCACGCCGGTGAGGACCCGGGCCAGGAGCAGTTCGTTCCAGCTGAAGATGAAGCAGATCAGGGCTGTCGCGGCGATGCCGGGCATCGCGACGGGGGCGATGATCTTGCGAAGGGTCAGCAGGAGGTTGGCGCCGTCGATCTGGGCGGCCTCCAGCATTTCAACGGGCACTTCTGCGAGGAATGACCGCATCATCCACACGGCGATGGGCAGGTTCATGGACGTGTACATCAGGATGAGGAACCAGATGTTGTCCAGGGCCCCCACCGTCCGGGCGAACAGGTAGAGCGGCAGGATTGCTGCCACCACGGGCATCATTTTCGTGGAGAGGAAGAAGAACATCACGTCGGTCCACTTCTTCACCGGCCGGATGGACAGCGCGTAGGCGGCCGGGATGGCCAGGACCAGGACGAGGACCGTGGACAGGATTGAGGCGGTTGCGGAGTTGATCAGTGCCGGCCACGGGCTGACGCCTGACGTCTCGCCGAAGAATTCCCGGTACGCGTCCAGGGTGAGGTTCGCCGCAATGGACGGCGGGTTCGTTGCTGCGTCGGTTTCGGAGTGGAAGGAGGTCAGGATCATCCACAGGACCGGGGCGGCGAAGAGCAGGGCGAGCAGCCAGGCCGCGAGGCCGGCGGCGGTGTTGTTGCGCGTCGGGTCCATGCGTGACTTGCCTCGCCGGACGGATCCGGTGGCGGACGCCGCACGGCCGGCAGCTGTCTTGCGGGGTGCGGCAGGAGTGAGCGTGCTCATCGTGCTGCCTCCTTCTTGAAGAGTGAAAAGACGGTGCGGAGGGCAAAGGTGGCCACGATGATGGTGCCTATGACCACCACGACGCCGGCAGCGGACGCCAGGCCGTATTCGTTAGCGAAGTAGAACGTCTGGTAGATGGCGTACGGCAGGTTGGCCGTGCCCAGTCCGCCTGCGGTGAGGGTGAAGACGGCGTCAAAGTTCTGCACGATGTAAATCGCCCCGAGCAGGCCACCGAGCTCCAGGTACTGGCGCAGGTGCGGCAGCGTGAGGTGCCGGAAGATGGCCCACGGTGTGGCGCCGTCCATCTGGGCCGCTTCCACGGTGTCCATGGGACGGGACTGCAGTCCGGCCAGCAGGATGAGCATCATGAACGGCGTCCACTGCCAGACCAGCGACACGATGACTGCCATCATGGGTGCCTGGGACAGGATGTCCAGCTGCGGCGGCGTGACGCTGCCAAAGAGGGACCAGATCCACGTCAGGATGCCGTTGATCAGCCCGTAGGTGGGGTTGAGGAGGGCGTGCTTCCAGATGAGGGCCGCGGCAACGGGAACCACCAGGAACGGTGCGATCAGCAGGGTCCGTGCCAGTCCGCGGCCGATGAACTTCTTATCCAGCAGCAGGGCGAGGCCCAGCCCGAGGAGCAGGCTCACCAGGACCACTGAGACAGTAAGGAGGATGGTGGTGAAGATCGCCTGGCGCAGGTCCGGATCCGTGAGGACCGTGACGTAGTTCTCGACGCCGGCGAAGGCGGTCTTGTCCGGGCTCAGGCTGTTCCAGTTCATGAACGAGATGATCAGCGTCACCACGAACGGAAGCTGGGTGACGACAATGAGGAAGATCAGGGCCGGCAGCAGCGGTGCGCGCCGTGCCCAGGCCAGGGCGCGTTCCCGCGACCGTGCATTCTTGGATGGTTTGGCTGCGCTGCGCCCCGATCGGGAGATACGCGCCGTTGCGGTAGTCATGATGTTCTCCTGCTGTTGGGTGTTGCTACTTGTACTTATTGCCGACTTTTTGTGCAGCTTCCTGGCCCTTAGCCAGCGCGTCAGCCACAGAACCCTGGCCGGCAATAGCGGAGCTGACGCCTTGGGAGACGTTGGTGCCCAGCGCAGCGAACTCGGGAATGCCGACAAACTGGATGCCGACTGCCGGGCGTTCCTGCGCTCCCGGGTTTTTCGGATCGGCGTTCTCGATGGCGAAGCGCTCGGCCTCGAAGAACGGAGCCGCTTTCTGGAATTCGGCATTCTCGTAGGTGGAGATGCGCTTGCCGGAGGGAACCTTCGCCCAGCCGAGCTTCGCGGCGACAAGTTCCTCGTATTCCTTGGAGCTGGCCCAGGCGATGAACTTCGCGGCAGCATCCTGCTTCTTGGAGGCAGCCTGCATGGCCCAGGACCAGGTCCACAGCCAGCCGGAGGACTTGGTTTCCTTGATCGGGGCCTGGGCGTAGCCGATCTTGCCCTTCACAGGCGATGCGTCCGATTCCAGCGCTCCGGCGGCCGATGTGGCGTCGTACCACATGGCGACTTTGCTCTGGCTCATGTTGTTCAGGCACTCGGTGAAGCCGGCCTGGGCGGCGCCCAATTCACCGTGCTCGCGAACCAGTTTGGTGTAGAACTCGACTGCCTCGGTGAATTCCGGGGCGTTGACCTGCGCGTTCCAGTCCTTGTCGAACCAGGTGCCCCCGAACGTGTTCACCACCGTGGTCAGCGGCGCGAAGACCTGGCCCCAGCCGGGCTGTCCGCGCAGGCAGATCCCCTTCATACCCGGGGCTGCGCCGTCCACCTTCGCCGCGATGTCCGCGACCTCGTCCCAGGTGGGCTTCTCCGGCATGGTCAGGCCCTTGGCGTCCAGGATGTCTTTCCGATACATCAGGAAGGACGATTCGCCGTAGAACGGTTCGCCGTAGAGCTTTCCGTCCTCGCCGGTGAGGGACGCCGTGTAGGCGGGCAGGATGTCGTCCTGGTCAAACCCGGCGTCCGCGGCCACTTTGTCCAGTGGAGCGAGCCAGCCGTTGGCGGAGTAGAACGGGATCTCGTAGTTGGAAAGGGAGGCCACGTCGTACTGCCCGGCCTGGCTGGAGAACTCCTGGCTGATCTTGGCTCTGACGTCGTTCTCGGGCAGGATCGTGTAGTTGACCTTGACCCCGGTTTCCTTGGTGAAGTTATCCGCAGTGAGCCGCTGGAGATCCTCCATCTGGGGGTTGTTCACCATCAGGACGTTGATGGTGTTCGGGTCTCCAGCGGAATTGCCTCCCCCGGCACCTGCACAGGCCGAGGCGCTCAGGGCCACGCACAGGGCGCCGGCGGCCAATGCGGCAGCGCGTGTTTTCGGGCGCATTAAGGACTCCTTTGTTCTTCGTGGAAATACACAGCCGCCGCACCTCGGCTGCTGTGTCGAGGTACCGGACTGGAGCGGGGCTTTCGATCGGGGATCCGATGTGCCGCGCTGATGTTCCTCAACTTTAGGCGTGTGGGGTGGGACACAACTAGCGTCCTGCTTGCCGGATTCTGATACTTATTTTCCCTACCGGAACCCCGGAATGGGCGCTACGCTGGGAAGGCGCCCGCGGGTGACGTCCATTTTTCATGAACGCGAATGCCTGGAGAAAAACTATGAGCACGGCCGACACGAGCGAGGGAGCCGCGGCCAGGCTGGCCGAACGGCTGCTGGGCATGCGCGCCAACCGGGAGGTCATTCCGGTGGATCCGAACCATTCCGTCCGGTGGCACGAGCATGACTATCCCAGCCCGGTGGCGCGCTGGAATTACCATCCGGAGTACGAGATCCACCTGATCAGGAAAGGCACCGGCAAGTTCATCGTCGGCGATCACATCGGCACGTTCGAGGCCGGCCACGTGTCCCTGGTGGGATCAGGGCTGCCCCACGACTGGGTCAGCGACCTGGAGCCCGGGGAGGTCCTCGAGGGCAGGGATGCGCTCATCCAGTTCGACGGAAAGTGGGTGGAGCAGACCGCGGCCCTGATTCCGGAGATGGCCGAGATCAAGCCCCTGCTGGAGCAGTCCGCCCGCGGGATCGAGTTCCTGGGGCACACGGCCCGGGCCGCCGCCGCATCCATCGAAGCGATGGGTGCCTGCTCCGGACTTGAGCGGCTTCACCATCTGCTGGAGCTATTTGCGGTTCTTGCGCATGCACCGCGGGAGGAACGGCGCTATCTGGCGGACGAATGGTTCCGGCCCCAACTGGACGGCGAGGCCGCGGCGGTGGTGGATATCGTCCTGGAGTACGTGTTCGGGAACCATTCCGGGAACGTGGCCATGTCAGAGGCGGCGGCACTGGTGGGAATGTCCGAGTCGACCTTCTCGAAGTACTTCAAACGTGCCACCGGCCAGAACTTCAGTGACCTGGTGCGCAAACTCCGCCTGGCCCATGCCCGGCGGCTGCTGGAGCGCAGCGACAAAGCCATATCCGACATCTGCTACGAAGTCGGCTTTTCCAACCTCTCCAACTTCAACCGGCATTTCCTCAACGACGCCGGCGAAACCCCGCGGCAGTACCGGCAGCGGGTCCAGAACTGACCTTCCAAGTTCGCGCCGGAGTGGTTAGTATGTTTCATCTTCAGACGGTATGCAGACTCCGTCTCCGCCTCCTCCAAGGAGAGACCGGCACATGGCAACCGACTACGACGCACCCCGGGTAACCACTGAGGACGAGGCAAACGCCGCGACCGACGTACTCAAACCTGAGCGCTCTGCCGCGTCAACGTCCCAGATCGACGTTGACGAGTCCGACCTGGCCGACTCCTTCGAGCTCCCGGGAGCCGACCTGTCCCACGAGGAACTCCTCGTCCAGATCGTCCCTGTCCAGAAAGACGAATTCACGTGCATGTCGTGCTTCTTGGTCCACCACCGCAGCCAGCTGGCCCGCGAGAAGGACGGCAAAAAGTACTGCAAAGACTGCGAAGGCTAGGTCCCTGCGCCACCATGGACGGCTGACGGGCGGGCGTCCCGCTATACTCGTCAGCACTCATGAGCAGCCTTCCATCATCTCCCGCCACAGTCCGCATTGATGCCTGGCTGTGGGCCATCCGTGCCTACAAGACCCGCTCGGCGGCCACCGCGGCATGCCGCGCAGGGCATGTCCGCCTCAACGGAAACCCGGCCAAGGCATCCCAGTCACTGGTGCCGGGAGACACCGTCCGGGTCCGCCAGCCGGGGTATGAACGGATCCTTGAAGTCCGCAGGCTCATTGCCAAACGTGTGGGCGCCGAGGCGGCCGCGCACTGCTTCACCGACCACACGCCGCCCAGGCCTGCCGCGCCGGCGCTAGGCCTCCCGCAGCGCGACCGCGGAACAGGCCGGCCCACCAAGAAGGACCGCCGCGAAATGGAACGGCTGCGAGGGCCGGCTTAGGAAATGGAAGCGGACGACGGCGGGAAGTCCCGCCGTCGTCCGTTTGCGTTGGGTGCGGGCCACCTGAGCCACTGGTATGACTCCCGGGAGCCATGCGCCCAACACGGCCAGCGCAGTAGTCCAGGTTGTTCTCCGCCGTTTCAGGCCCGCACCGTTTTAATACTACGAACTCCCGGAACTCGGCGGGGCCGGTCCGCGAGCAAGAAGCGTGGGCAGCGGCCGGAAGGTGTCCGCCTGGGGCGGCGTCAAGGGCTCCGGCTACGGCCGGGACCTCTCCGCCTACGCCCTCGAAGACTTCTCCCGCACGAAGCACGTGATGTACAACCACGGCTGACCATCTCCAGGGCAACGAGTAACAAGGAAGCGGACGACGGCGGGAGCTCCCGCCGTCGTCCGTTTGCGTTACCCGTTGTAACACAGGCAGGGAGTGGGTAATCTACGGCCTACCGGACATTCGGCCGCATCAGGCGGCACCCGGAACGGCGCTGTCGTCAGGGGCTACGCCCCGTACCTACAAGACGCCCTATCACCGCACTGCCGACAATGCGGAACGCAGGACGCCACGCTTCCAATCAAGGGAGAACCTGATGTTAGGCACTAGAAGCTGCCTCGCCGCCGCTCTTGCCGCAACCCTGGTGACCATGGCCACCCCCGCGCAAGCGGCCCCCTCCACGCTCGTGAGCGTGGGTCCGGGAATCCTTGTCGCCGACGGCGCCGCGGTGGATGTCCCTGTCACCTTCGTGTGCGACACCGATCCCGCCTTGATCATGGCCATACCCATAGTCCAAGTCACCCAAAGGGTCAGCGACGGACGCATCGCCGGCGGCGGCGGAAACGATCAGCTCAGCTGCACCAGACAGGCCCAAACAGTCACCATACGAGTCATTCCAAATTTGATGGCGTTCGACGAAGGTGCCGCCGCAGCATCGGTCTTCCTGCAAACCTGCAGCGCGCAATTCCAGTGCACCGCCACGATTCTCCACACCGAAATAACACTCGCCAATCCAGACGACGGAGACGAAGACTGAGTCGCTAAGCCAGGACTGGTCGTTAAGCCAGGCCTGGCCGGTGGGCAGGACTTTTGGGTGGGCATGATCCACTTGCGTTGGGTGCCGCTCCCCTATGAGCGCGAACGGATCCTTCTATGGTTGTCAAGCGTGGCAGAGGCGTGGGTTTGCAGCGTTGAGTATTCGGTAGATCCGTCGGGCGAGATAGCGTTTCACGCACCGGCGGATCTCCTTTTTTGTTCGTCCTTCGGCTTGGCGTTTCTGGACGTAGCCGATAGTGGTGGGGTCGAAGGTCATGCGGCT
>NZ_JBBLYW010000006.1:0-93224 GCF_037911235.1 Arthrobacter oryzae | reverse complement strand
TCCTTCAGCATCGGGGTGCGGCTGCTTCCCAGAGTATGCCAATACGCCCTCCGTGAACCGGCCGAATTTCTCCTCCAACAGCCCGCTGAACTCCCAGCCTGCGGACGTAAACTGACCTTCGCATCACGTTCCGTGAGCCCTGGACCAGGAGCCGCCATGCTCTGGAAACTGCTTGTTGAATACCTGCGGCCGCAGCGGCGGCTGCTGATCGCCGTCGTGATTTTCCAGCTGGCGCAGTCCATCGCGTCGCTGTACCTGCCCACGCTGAACGCGGACATCATCGACGAGGGCGTGGCCAAGGGGGACACCGGCGTCATTCTCAGCTTGGGCAGCCTCATGCTGGGGATCACCCTGCTGCAGATCGCCTGCGCGGTGGTGGCCGTGTACTTCGGGGCGAAGGCGGCCATGGCGCTGGGCCGGGACCTGCGCGGGGCCATCTTCACCCGGGTGGGGGAGTTCTCCGAGCAGGAGGTCACCCGCTTCGGGGCGCCCAGCCTGATCACCCGCTCCACCAACGACGTGCAGCAGGTCCAGCAACTGGTGCTGATGTCCGCCACGATGATGGTGGCCGCGCCCATGCTGGCCGTCGGCGGCGTGATCATGGCCGTCCGGCAGGATGCGCAGCTGTCCTGGCTGATCGCCGTCAGTGTCCCGCTGCTACTGATCGCCGTCGCCCTCATCATCACCCGGATGGTGCCGCTGTTCCGCAAGATGCAAGTGCGGATCGACACCGTGAACCGGGTGCTCCGCGAGCAGCTCACCGGCATCCGGGTGGTGCGGGCGTTCGTCCGCGAGGACATCGAAACCGCCCGGTTCGCCCAGGCCAACGAGGACGTCACGGACACCGCGCTCCGGGCCGGCCGGCTGATGGCGCTCGCGTTCCCCGTGGTGATGCTGGTGCTGAACGTCTCCAGCGTGGCGGTGATCTGGTTCGGCTCGTTCCGGATCGAGGACGGCTCCATGCAGGTGGGCACGCTGATCGCCTTCCTCAGCTACCTGCTGCAGATCCTGATGTCCGTCATGATGGCGACGTTCATGGCGGTGATGATTCCGCGTGCCGCGGTTTCGGCGGACCGGATCGGCGAGGTGCTGACCACGGAGTCGAGCGTGCGGCCGCCGGAGCATCCGGTCACCGCTGCCGCCGGCCGGGGCGGTGCGGGCAGCGGCGAGATGGAGATGCACGACGTCGGGTTCGCCTACCCGGGTGCCGAGCAGCCGGTTCTGTCCGGCATCAGTTTCACGGCCCGGTCCGGGCAGACGACGGCGATCATCGGCAGCACCGGCTCCGGCAAGACCACCCTGGTGAACCTGCTGCCGCGGCTTTTCGACGCGACGTCCGGTGCGGTGAAGTTCGACGGCGTGGACGTCCGCGAGCTGCAGCCGGACCAGCTGTGGGGGCACATCGGGCTGGTGCCGCAGCGGCCGTACCTGTTCTCCGGCACAGTCCGCAGCAACCTGCTTTATGGCAAGCCGGACGCCACCGAGGATGAGCTGTGGCGGGCGCTGTCCACGGCGCAGGCGCAGGACTTCGTCCGGGAAATGGAGGGCGGGCTGGACGCGCCCATTTCGCAGGGCGGCACGAACGTCTCCGGCGGGCAGCGGCAGCGGATCGCGATCGCCCGGGCGCTGGTGAAACGGCCCGAGCTCTATATCTTCGACGACTCGTTCTCGTCCCTGGATACCGCCACCGACGCGCGGCTGCGGCAGGCGCTCAAGCACGACACCTCCGGCGCCACCCTGGTGATCATCGCCCAGCGGGTGTCCAGCATCGCGGACGCGGACCAGATCCTGGTGCTCGACGACGGCAGGATCGTGGGGCACGGCACGCACCATGAGCTGCTGGAGACGTCGGAGACGTACCGCGAGATTGTGTCCTCGCAGCTGGCAGCGGAGGAGGCGGTATGAGCACCCCCAGCAGGCCGGCGGCCGGGGCACCCGGCGGGACTGCCGCCGTCGAACGCATCCCCAGGCCGCGCGGCGGTCCGGGACACGGGGGACCGTTCGCGGGGATGAACATCCCGGCGGAGAAGGCGATGAACTTCTGGCCGTCCGCCAAACGGCTGCTGGGCACGCTGCGGCCGGAGCGGATGTGGCTGGTGCTGGTGATCGTGCTGAGCGTGGCCGGGGTGGCGATGTCCGTGATCGGGCCGCGGCTGCTGGGCGAGGGCACCAACATCATCTTCGCCGGCGTGGTGTCCAAGGAGCTGCCGGCCGGGATGACCAAGGCGCAGCTGATCGCGCAGCTGCGGGCCGCGGGGGAGAACCAGAAGGCGGACATGCTCAGTGCCATGGCGCTGACGCCCGGCACCGGGATCGACTTCACGGCGCTGGCGAATGTGCTGCTGTGGGCGCTGGTGCTGTATGTGCTGGCGTCGGCGTTCATGTGGATCCAGGCGTACATCCTCAACGGTGTGGTGCAGCGGACGGTGTTCCGGCTGCGCGAGCGGATCGAGGCGAAGATCAACCGGCTGCCGCTGCGGTATTTCGATTCGATCCAGCGCGGTGAGCTGCTCAGCCGGGTGACGAACGACGTCGACAACATTTCCCAGAGCCTGCAGCAGTCCATCAGCCAGGCGGTGATGTCGTTGCTGACGGTGCTGGGTGTGCTGCTGATGATGTCCCTGCTCTCGCCCACGCTGGCGCTGATTGCGCTGGTGACTGTTCCGCTGACGCTGGTGACGACGGCGATGATCGCCAAGCGCTCGCAGAAGCTGTTCGTGGCGCAGTGGAAGCATACCGGCGAGCTGAACGGGCAGATCGAGGAGACCTACACCGGGCATGCGCTGGTGAAGGTGTTCGGCCGGCAGCAGGAAGTGGGGGAGCGGTTCCGGCAGAAGAACGCGGAGCTGTACGAGGCGAGCTTCGGCGCGCAGTTCATTTCCGGGCTGATCATGCCGGCCATGACGTTCATCGGGAACCTGGTGTACGTAGGGATCGCGGTGGTGGGCGGCCTGCAGGTGGCGTCCGGGGCGATGCAGCTGGGGGATGTGCAGGCGTTCATCCAGTACTCGCGGCAGTTCACCCAGCCGCTGGCCCAGCTGGGGTCCATGGCCAACCTGCTGCAGTCCGGGGTGGCGTCCGCGGAGCGGGTGTTCTCGCTGCTGGATGAGGACGAGGAATCGCCGGAGGCTGCCGGTTCTGTTCCGGCCGGCGGGCGGGGGCGGCTGGTGTTCGAGAACGTCTCGTTCTCCTACTCGCCGGACAAGCCGCTGATTTCTTCTCTTAGTCTCGTTGCCGAACCCGGGCAGACCGTGGCGATCGTCGGCCCCACCGGGGCCGGCAAGACGACGCTGGTGAACCTGATGATGCGGTTCTACGAGATTGATGCGGGGCGGATCACGCTCGACGGCGTGGACGTCACCTCTGTTTCCCGGCGCGAGCTGCGCTCGCGGATGGGCATGGTGCTGCAGGATACGTGGCTGTTCGGCGGGACCATCCGGGACAACATTGCGTACGGCCGGCCCTCGGCTTCTGAAGCCGAAATTCTGGAGGCAGCGAAGGCGACGTACGTGGACCGGTTCGTGCACTCACTCCCGGAGGGCTACGACACGGTGCTGGAGGACGAGGGAGGCAACGTGTCGGCTGGCGAGAAGCAGTTGCTGACGATTGCGCGGGCCTTCCTGGCGCGGCCGTCGGTGCTGATCCTGGACGAGGCGACTTCTTCCGTGGATACGCGGACCGAGGTGCTGGTGCAGAAGGCGATGAGTGCTTTGCGGTCGGACCGAACTTCTTTTGTCATTGCGCACCGCCTCTCGACGATCCGCGACGCCGACCTCATCCTGGTGATGGAGGCCGGCCAGATCGTGGAGCAGGGAACGCATGCTTCGTTGTTGGCTGCGGGCGGGGCTTATGCGCGGCTGTACGAGGCGCAGTTCGCGGCTCCTGTGGCGGAGGTTTGAGGTGACCCCTGGGGTGAAATCTTCTGTACCGCCCAGGTCTCAATCTCCAGCCATGATTGTAGGCGGGGCTATTTGTGCTCGCTTAGACGTGAGTCCTGCTATTCGTCCGCGCGATGAGGCACGGGACCGACGGAACCGAGCCCCTGTCCGACAACTCGTTGCCCAATGTACTGGGCCAAGTGCTGGAGAAGCCAGGTGGCCAGTACCGATTTTTCCTTCGGCGCTCTATAGCACGCCTCTCGCAAAGCACCGCATGCCGGATCGGAGTCTATAACGGAAACCGTCTCGGCATCCGTCCTGTCTAGCGCGATGTACCCGACAATGGGTGATTCCTTGGGCCGCAAAAAAGTGACAGAGGAAGAATCTAAGTAGGCTTTAAGTACTGTAGAGTCCTTCTCTGTCAACGCCTTATCCTGAATATAAGGGGCAATTAGCTCCTGTAGACTGTACCGCGTTGCTCCCTTTATGGAAAAGCCGGGATGCGCTTTTTCAGCGTTGTCGGCCTCCCTCTCTGAGATTGGAATTAGCGAGCGGATAAATGTTGGAATTCCGCCCTTGTGCATACGATGCCATTGGCGCATTGTGCGCTCGGCGGCCGCAGCTCGATAATTATCAGCCACGATGGCCGTGCGAAATTTCTCTTGAATCTTTTCACGTATGACCGGGTCTCTTTCCGCCATATCATGAAAAACGTCAATTAGGTGCCGCGGCAGAAGGGGACTGTCCAGCAATTCCACGGCCTGCATAGTCAGCTTCTTCCGGAGTCCAGGTGTGTCGATAGCAAAGTTGTCGAGCAGCAAGTCTCCCGCTAGTACCGCACCCGGCTTGACCCAGTATTCGGCTATTGAGCTCTCATCCATTTCCGAGATAATATGGAGAAGTGCTTCCCGCAGGTGGGAACGATCATCGAAAACTTGAGACGCTGCAAAAAGCCAGGTATTGCGCCAATGTGTACTTCTTGCCAGCAGCTGCAAGCGCGCCATTACTAAGTCATCTGGACCAGTGACTAAGTATCGCGAGGCCATAAATTCCTGAAAGCTACGAACCTCAAAACCCCAATTGTCGGTGGAAGGCTCTACCAGAAGAATGAATCGATCCGAGGCAATACTAATAAGCCGCTCGGCAGTTGTTAGTGCCTCATGTGGATCGTAGGTCATCTCATTTTTTAGGTGCCGGATGCCCAGTGCCTTAAGGTCGGAGCGCGTTAAGTGAACATCCGCCTGTCCTGACTTTTCGCCCTCAATTTGTAAGAGGGCGCCGGCGGCATTATGTATGGCATCAATGTTCGGTTTATGTCGAGCAACATGTACCCCTACGGAACCTACTTTGTTTGCTTCTCGTTTGAATATCGTCTCGTAGAACTCGGAGAACAATGCGTGGCGGGTTCTTGGCAGTCGAAGTCGATCCTCTAGCAAGGAGGTCATGATGCTCACCTGTAAGGGTGAGCCCATGAGCTTCGCAGTCATTGCTTCTTTCGCCGCGTCGGTTAGTCTCTTGTAGATTTCATCAGCAAAGGTAGTGTCGGCGGGGTGTCTAGCAGTAACGAGTTGACGGCCATAATGCAACGCCTGGGCATTGCTAAGTTCCACTAATTCGTATTCCCTTGGGCTGAGTGTCCCCAAGTCATCTTCATAGCCTTGAGGGCGGGTTGTTGCCAAAATTGATATGTCAGCATTTTGCTCAGCCGCATCCGTGACGAACTCACTTATCTTCTCAAGGAGGGTTCTGCGAGTACTCGTATCGGGGACTTCGTCCAGCCCATCAAGTACGACCATCCATGGCCACTGTCGTAGCCAGGAATATAGGTGGGACCGAGTCAACTCATACTGACCCCCACGTGCATTTATCTGGTCGGTGATGAAGCGTAGTAACGAGTAATCCTCCGCGCCCAGAATCTTCTCACTGTATTCGGTCAAGCGTACGTAGATTGGCCACCGCAGCATGCGTGGTAAAGGGACCTTTATGAGCGCAAGATGATTCAGCGTTTCACTTAAGATACCCTGATTCTCAGGGGAAAGCATGTGGATGCGATCCTTAAGGATCGCGGCCCGATACGACTGGCAGATTAATTGACCAATAGTGGACTTGCCTTGACCGGGGCCGCCAATGAGCACGGTGCAGAAGTCGGCACCGGAAATACTTTTCGGATGATCTCCATACGAAATAACATTTGCTGCAACAAATTGGTGAATCGGATTGCCGTCATCGTCTGCGGTCTTGCTTCGATCTTGCGTCGGCAAATCTATGCCAATTTCTGCAAGTTTTTCTTCATCAGGACCGTTGCCAGCCCGTGTCAATCGAATCGCACTATTAGACGTCAGTTCTTTAGCTACGAAACCAGTTAGTGCCCTTGCGGCATCGGGATTATGAACAGAGACGCTTTCGAGCAGCACGGTCAAAATATCGCCGGTGACGACCAAGCCCAAATACGTTTGCCGTATGGCGGGATGATTATCGAGAAGTCGCGAAACGTGCGAGGAATGCCATACGGCCCAGCCGCGTAGATTCATAGCTTTGGCATGCTTCTTCATGGCATCGGCGACTTTGTCAATGCCTCCTACTTCCTGGACCGCTGACAGGCGCACGTTGGTGATAACCAAAAAGTTCTGTGGTTTTGGCTTCCGCTCCTTGTCATCACTGAGCCAGGCGTTCACTTCCTTCTGGATACTGTTCAGTAGCCAGTCGCGATCTTCTGCGCCTCCGGGCAGTCGTTCTTTATGTTTGACCTGAACGACCGTATAGCCGCTCCAGTTGTTGCCCAAGCGCTGATCGAAGTCTGTTTGTGGAACATCAATCGTTGGGAGAGGTAGTGTACCCTGGTAGGTCCACTCGCGGCCGCCGTCCCGGCCCGTGCCGTACGACTGTCCACCTGGTCCGAAGGCAGCACTGCATAGGGCGACGGTCATGTCTTCGAATTCTTTGTTGCCCATACGGACCAAGTCATATTCCACGGGACAAGGCTAGCTTGAGTAGTAGCGCCAGCCGTGAAGCCTGAGCGCTTCGACACTATGTCGCTTGGATCCACATCCCAAACAAGTAAATTGCCGCTAACACTGAGCTGCTGAACTCTGGCCCACGATGACACATATTGCTGCGTGCCGCCGCAGCCATGCGGTGCTCTTCTGGCTGCGGCGACAAGGGCCGAAAGTTGCACTCTTTCAGTGCAGGGAGTTCCATCGATCCCAACCGCCGCTTTTTCGGCTGACAGAACTGAGCAAGGGCTACGTCAGCTCGTAGCAATGCTTTTGCGCCCAGCTGCTGACGGTCTCGGTGCACATCCCCTGCCTCCGCAGCCGACGCAAACCGAGGAAGCGAATCGTGTTGGTATCATTGCCCGAGGTCGGACGCCTCTTGCGATCCGGAACCAATCATTGACCCACCTCTTGGGGGAGACCATGGCCACGCGCCCGAAAACGCTTCCGCGCACTCTGCAGTACTGGCAGCTAACAAACTTGAATGACCCGTCAGGACTTCCGGACACAGACTGGCAAAGTGTTCTAGCGTCCCTCCATAGTCGACCGCACAAGCAGCACATAGACGGCCAGGAGTTGACCGGGACTATTCTCGCTCTCGCTGTCCCTGACGAGAATCAGGATGACTTGCGGACGGACGACCTCAGGGGTGCTCTGGAGATCACCGACAGGACGACCACCTATGGGATCATTCTCGCAGGTAACAAGGACTACGTCCCTAACCAGCAAAACCGAGATACCGGGGAACAGCAGGCCATGGACCTGGCAGGCGATGGATGGGACCCAGTCGACAACCTCTTCGTTTGGTTTTGCCCCTTTGGAAACATCTTTGGAGTGATTTCCGAGTCGATCTCCTCGCCGAGACCAGCCGCTTTCGCAGCATGGCTCACCAAAGTTCTCCTAGAAGAGGAGCTTACCGCTCTTTCGAAAGATAAGTTCTTCCTGGAAGCCGTCCCGGTCATTGACAAGGAACGTTCGACTTACCTGAACAGAACTGGTGGGCTCAAATCACTGAATGTGGCCGGGAACGTCGGAAGCCTGGTTATGGATGCCAGTGGGGTCGGTAAGATATTTGGGGGGCAATCCGAACAGATCGGAGCACTTCGTGTGGAGATAAAGGTCAGCACTGTCCGAGGCATCAGCTCGGAAGAGGACGAACGAAAACTGCTGGACTTCTACAACGAAACGTTTGGTTCCCTGTCGGGCGATGTGCTGAAAGCGCAAGTGAAGACGACACCGGACTACCAAGCCGATATCCCTGCCACCGAAATTGACTTGCTTCATCACAGGCTTACGCGGAGCACGAATGTAAGGCTTACCAATGGGGTTACTCGTGCCTTCGAAGCCTTTACCACCATCCAGCAGATTGTCAGTGCCTTCGGCAAGGATAGAAAAGACCTGCTGAGGATATACAGCGAGTTGACGGGGCTCAGGTAGTCTGAAGCCCGAGGACGGGGGCACCAATTGAACAAGCCATCCTATCGGACCAAGGACACGAGTCTGCGACGGCTGTACCTCCTCACCGCAGTGGGGACTGCCGTTGCCGGAACACTGTTGTGGTGGGCATTCACCTTCGTAAATCAACCTGCTCTTGCTGCCGGGTTCACCGCAATTTCGGCTATTGGAGGTGTTGTGGGCGGCCTGTCGCTGACGGGCACTGCAGTCCTAACGCTCAACTCGCGAATGCTGGAGTCACTGATGCGAGACTACGGGACACATTTCCGCTCCGTACTGTTCGGAGGCTACTGCCTGATGGTGGGAGCTGCTCTGGCCTGCGCAGTCTTGTCTATGTTTGCGGACCAGCACTGGAGTCGAGCTGTCCTTGGATATATGACAGCTGTTGTCTGTTCCGGGCTTGTTCTGACGGCATTCCTTATCAATAGCGCGTTTGTCCACTACCAGCGGGAGCAACTTCCGCGGGAAGCTAAACCGTCACCAATTCAGCCGCCGCGTCGCTGAGTTGGTCTGACTCTCGTCCCACTCTCTGGAACCCATACGAATGGCAGCCCTGGTGCGAGCCGTTGTCGACCGCTCCGGGCCGCCGTCGTAGCACACTGACATACGAAGCAATGTTTCGGCGTGTCGCCCGTAACCTGTTTAGATGCCTCGTTTTGCGCTTGATATTGAGTCCGTCCCCCGTCCCGTCCGCGCGCAGGCGCTGCTGGATGCGGTGAACCACCGGGTCGTCATTGCCGACGGGGCGATGGGCACCATGCTGCAGGGCCGGGAACTGTCCCTCGAAAAGGACTTCCTCGGCCTGGAAGGCTGCAACGAGATCCTCAACGACACGCGGCCGGATGTCCTCGCTGACATCCATGACGCATACTTCGCCACCGGCATCGACGCCGTCGAAACCAACACCTTCGGCGCCAACTGGTCAAACCTCTCCGACTACGGCATCGACGACCGGATCGAGGAGTTGGCCCGCAAGGGCGCAGAGATCGCCCGCGAGCGTGCAGAGGCGGCAGAAAAGACAGACGGACGCATGCGCTGGGTCCTGGGCTCGATGGGACCCGGCACCAAGCTCCCCAGCCTCGGCCACACCAGCTACGACTACCTCAAGCAGACCTTCGCCCTGCAGGCCGAGGGCCTCATCGACGGCGGAGCGGACGCCTTCCTCATCGAAACCAGCCAGGACCTCCTGCAGACCAAAGCCGCGGTCAACGGCTGCAAGCAGGCCATCGTGACCCGCGGCGTCCGGCTCCCCATCTTCGTCGAGGTGACCGTCGAAACCACCGGAACCATGCTGATGGGATCCGAGATCGGCGCGGCGCTCACCGCGCTCGAGCCGCTCGGCGTGGACGCCATCGGCCTGAACTGCGCCACCGGCCCGGACGAGATGAGCGAGCACCTGCGCCACCTCTCCAAGCAGTCCTCCGTGGCCATCGCCTGCATGCCCAACGCCGGCCTCCCGGTGCTTGGCCCCAACGGCGCGCACTACCCGCTCTCACCGAGCGAACTCGCCACCGCGCACGAGCAGTTCGTGCGCGAATTCGGCCTGGGCCTCGTGGGCGGATGCTGCGGTACGACGCCGGAACACATGGCCGCCGTCGTCGAACGTCTTGAGCCCTTCCGCACCAGCGCCACCGTCACCGGCGGTGGGAGGGGAACCGACGGCGCCCGCGTCCCCACCGAACGCGAAGCAGGCATCGCTTCCCTCTACCACCACGTCCCGTTCGACCAGGAATCCGCCTACCTCGCCATCGGTGAGCGCACCAACGCGAACGGTTCGAAGGCGTTCCGCCAGGCGATGCTGGAAGAGCGCTGGGACGACTGCGTGGACATCGCCCGCGAACAGGTCCGCGTTGGCGCGCACCTGCTCGATGTCTGCATCGACTATGTAGGGCGCGACGGCGTGGCCGACATCAAGGAGATCGTGTCGCGTTTCGCGTCGGCCTCCACCCTCCCGCTGGTCATCGACTCCACCGAACCGCCCGTGCTGCAGGCCGGCCTCGAACTCATCGGCGGCCGCCCGGTGGTCAACTCCGTCAACTACGAGGACGGCGACGGCCCGAACAGCCGCTTCGCGCGCATCATGCCGCTGGTGAAGGAACACGGCACCGCCGTGATCGCCCTGACCATCGACGAACAGGGCCAGGCCCGCACCACCGAAGGCAAAGTGGCCATCGCCTCCCGCCTCGTCGACGCCCTGGTGGGCGAATGGGGCATGCGCGTCGAGGACATCATCGTGGACGCCCTGACCTTCCCCGTCGCCACCGGCCAGGAAGAAACCCGCCGCGATGGCATCGAAACCATCGAGGCCATCCGCCAGATCACCACCAAGTACCCCGGCATCAACACCACCCTCGGCGTCTCGAACGTCTCCTTCGGCCTCAACCCGGCAGCGCGGGTGGTGCTGAACTCCGTGTTCCTGCACGAAGCCGTCCAGGCCGGCCTGTCCAGCGGCATCATCGACGCCGCCAAGATCGTGCCGCTCGCCTCCCTCCCGGAAGAACAGCGCAAAGTGGCCCTGGACCTCGTCTATGACCGCCGCGAATACGATGACGACGGCAACGTCACGTACGACCCCCTGGCCATCATGCTGGACCTGTTCGCCGGCGTCGACACCGCAGCGCTCAAGGACCAGCGCGCCGCCGAACTCGCCGCCCTGCCCACCGGCGAACGCCTGCAGCGGCGCATCATCGACGGCGAAGGCAAGGGCCTGGAAGCTGACCTGGACCTTGCCCGCAGCGAAGGCATGTCACCGCTGGCCATCATCAACGACCAGCTGCTCGAGGGCATGAAGGTGGTGGGTGAGCGCTTCGGCGCAGGCGAGATGCAGCTGCCGTTCGTGCTGCAGTCCGCCGAGGTCATGAAGAACGCGGTGGCCCTGCTCGAGCCGCACATGGAGAAGTCGGACGCGTCGGGCAAGGGCACCATGGTGATCGCTACCGTGCGCGGCGATGTGCACGACATCGGCAAGAACCTGGTGGACATCATCCTCACCAACAACGGCTACAAGGTGATCAACATCGGCATCAAGCAGGGGATCGCCGAGATCATGGCCGCGGCCGAGGAGCACGACGCCGACGTGATCGGCATGTCCGGGCTCCTGGTGAAGTCCACCGTGGTGATGAAGGAAAACCTCGCCGAACTGCAGTCCCGGGGCCTCGCGAAGAAGTGGCCTATCATCCTCGGCGGCGCAGCCCTGACCCGCGCCTACGTGGAACAGGACCTGGCGGAGCAGTTTGAAGGAACCGTCCGGTACGCCAAGGACGCCTTTGAGGGCCTGGCCCTCATGGAACCGCTGGTGGCGGTGGCCCGCGGCGCCGACCCGGACGCCGTCGGCCTTCCGCCGCTGAAGAAGCGGATCCACAAGGGCGGCCCGAAGTTCACGGTGACCGAACCGGAAGCCATGCCCGGCCGGTCCGACGTGGCCGCCGACAACCACGTGCCTGCGCCGCCGTTCTGGGGCACGCGCATTGTGCGCGGTGTGGCACTCCACGACTACGCGGCCCTGCTCGACGAGCGCGCCACGTTCATGGGGCAGTGGGGCCTCAAGCCCGGCCGCGGCGATGACGGCGCCTCCTACGAGGAACTGGTGGAACTCGAGGGCCGGCCGCGCCTGCGGTACTGGCTGGACCGCATCCTGGCCGAGGGAATGCTTGATGCGTCCGTCGCGTACGGCTATTTCCCGGTGGTCTCCGAGGGGGAACAGGTGGTGGTGCTGCACCACGGGGAGGACCACGACGGCGTGCTCGGCACTGCGGGACTGCTCGCCCCCGATGGTGGCTCAGGCGGTCCGATCGGCACCGAGCGGCTGCGTTTCGACTTCCCGCGCCAGCGCCGGGACCGGCACCTGTGCCTCGCCGACTTCGTTCGCTCGCGCGGATCGGGGCAGGTGGACGTCCTGCCGGTGCAGCTGGTCACCGCCGGTTCGAAGATCGATGAGGTGACTTCCGAACTGTTCAAGGGGAACCACTACCGGGACTACTACGAGCTCAACGGCCTGGTCATGCAGCTCACCGAGGCTCTCGCGGAATTCTGGCACGCACGCATCCGCTCCGAGCTGGGTTTCGCGGCCGAGGAGCCCAAGGACAAGGCCGGGTACTTCAAGCTCGATTACCGCGGTGCGCGGTTCTCGCTCGGCTACCCCGCGTGCCCCGACATGGAGGACCGCCGCAAGGTGACGGAGCTGCTGCGGCCCGAGCGCATGGGCGTGATCCTCAGTGACGAGCTGATGCTGCACCCCGAACAGTCCACCGACGCGTTCGTGTTCCACCACCCGGAGGCGAAGTACTTCAAGGTGTGATTTGGGTGTGGTCCGTGTTCAATGCTGAGCGCGCCTCCCAAGGCGCGGAAGAGAAGCATGGGCGCGGCGCTGGGCACCCAGAAACAGGAGCGGCCTTACGCCCTAAGGCTTCAGCCTGCCGGAACAGGAACTCTCGAGTGAGTCTGTTACGTCTGCGGGTGTGTCGGAAGGGAAGGAGCCGTGTTTCAGCCTGGAGTTGCCGCTGTGAAAGGCTGCGGTTATGGACAACTCATCTCGGGAATATGACCTCGTTCTTTATGGAGCGACGGGTTTCGTTGGCCGACTGATCGCCGGCTACGTCGCGGAGCATGCACCCGCCGGTATGCGAGTCGGACTCGCGGGCCGGTCGAGGTCCAGGCTCGGGGCGGTTCGGTCGCAGTTGCCGGTCGCGGCGCACGGATGGGCCCTCATCGAAGCCGACTCGGAGGACGCGGACTCGATCGCCGCCCTGGCCGCGGGCACACGCGTGCTCTTCACAACCGTCGGTCCATACGCGAAACACGGATTACCTGTCGTCGAGGCCTGCGCACGGGCCGGTACCCACTACGCCGACCTCGCGGGTGAGGTGTCCTTCATCCGGGAGGCGATCGATCGCTACGACGCCCTGGCCAAGACGAGCGGGGCCAGGATCGTACACTCCTGCGGCTACGACTCCGTGCCGTCCGACCTCGGTGTACTGCTGCTTCATCAGGCGGCAGAAGCCGATGACGCTGGCGGTTTGGTCGAGGTCCAACTCGTTGCTACGGCCAAGGCTGGCATCAGCGGAGGCACGCTCGAATCGATGCGCGGGCAACTCGACGCGATGCGATCGAACACCGCCCTGAGGTCATTGGCCGCGGACCCCTACGCTCTGAGCCCCGACCGCACACGGGAGCCGACGACACAACAGCCTCCTGACGCCGGTCCTGTGCGCCGTTCCGATGACGGCACCTGGACCGCGCCTTTCATCATGGCCGCGGTCAACACCCGGATAGTGCGCCGGAGCAACGCATTGCAGGGCTGGGCCTACGGCCGCTCCCTTCAGTACGGCGAGGTGATGGGGGTGGCCCGCGGACCGGCAGGAGCGGTCATCGCCAGGGCGATGGCACTCGGGCTCCGGATATTCACGGGCGCGATGGCGTTCCCGCCGACCAGGCGGGTGCTCGACCGCTGTCTTCCGGCACCAGGTACGGGTCCGAGCACCAGCACGCAGCGCGCGGGCTGGTTCCACTCCCAGGTGACCGCCCGCACCGAGGACGGCCAGCGTTACCAGGCGATTGCTGCTGGCCCCGGTGATCCCGGCTATGCCGCAACCGCCGTGATGGCAGGCGAGACTGCACTCGCTCTTGCCCTCGACGGTGACCGGCTGCCGACCGCTAAAGGGTCGCTGACACCGGCCACTGCACTCGGCAACGTGCTCATAAAGCGACTCCGCGCGGCCGGCCACACCTACCAGGTAACCAAACTCGCCTGAACCCAGATCCTGCAGGTCACCTGAGCTGCGGCCATCATCATCCGTTATCCAGGCACCCGCGGGGGTGTTTGATGAAAGAAGGCTTCAAAACCGGGCGGGGGAGGGGCCAGCGGCGCCTGTCAGGAGTGGGTGTCGAGGTAGTGCAGAATCGCCCGGGCTGTTTCCTCCGGGGCGCTGACGTGGGGGCAGTGCCCGGTGGCCTGGAGCTGCACCAGGGTGCTGTGTTCCAGATTTTTGTGCAGGTAGGCGCCCACTTCCGGCGGGGCAAGCCGATCGTCGGAGCACTGCAGAATCAGGCAGCTGGTGCGCAACTTTTTCAGTTCAGGGCGGGTGTCGGAGAAAAAGGTTACCCCGGCGAAGTGCCGTGCGATGGTCGGATTTGTCCGGCAGAAGCTGACACGCAGGTCCTCCGCTAATTCAGGCTCCTGCGGGTTGCCCATAACCATGGGGGCCAAGGCCGCGGCCCAGGCGAAATAGTCGCTGTCCAGAGATGCCAGCAGGCCCTCGATGTCTTCCCGCGAAAAGCCGCCCACGTAGCCGTCGTACGGGTCATCCGTATGACGGGGCGAAGGAGCAAGCAGCACCAGGTGGGAGAAACGGTTGGGGTCCTGCACTGCGGCGATCACGGCGATCATCGTGCTGACACTGTGGCCCACCAGGATGACGTCCTCAAGTTCAAGGGCGGCGCAAATCTCCAGCAGGTCCGAAGCGTACCCATTCAGGGACCCGTACTTCTCCCAGTCATAGGCGCTGATGTCGGAGTGTCCTGCACCAACATGATCAAAAAGCACCAACCGGTAATCATCAACGAAATAGGGCAGCAGCTTCCGCCACATAGCCTGATCGCAGCCAAAACCGTGGGCGAACATCATCACAGGCCCATCAACCTGGCCCGATATGGTGACATTGTTCCGGCCGATTACCGCAGCAACTGCTTCGATCACATTCTCACTGACCCTCCGTAGGGTGGCGTCCTGTCCCAGACTATCCACGGGAAATAGCGAATCCTAGGGATCCTCGCACTATGACCTTCAAGCCGACGTCCATTCAGCCCATGGCATGCGACGCGGCTTACGCGACTCCCCGACAGGGACCATGGTGTCGGGTGTCGGGTGTCCTCAAACTCCAATGTGTAGCCGGTCCCTGGCCTGGTCGGATGAAGCCCGCGCGGCGTGCCCGCCGGCGCCTCCACCCGCGCTGGAGACCGGCTTCACCCGCCGGAACGCGGCGAGGATGGCCCGGCCCACCACAACGATTCCAATGATCGTGGTGACGGCACGCAGGGTGTCCCAGCCCGCCGTCGACGTCACCAGCGAGTAGAGCAGGAAGCTGCTCAGGTTGGTGGCCAGCGGCGCGCCGGGCACGTAGGAGATGCCTGTGCCGGCACCCACCGCGAAGGGCCAGAACCACAGGTTGGTCAGCAGGCCGAACAGGTAGGACGCCACGGCGCCGTAGCCGCACAGCATCCACAGTTCGGCCCGCCCGCGCAGCCGGCGGGGGAGCAGCCCCGCCCCCGCGCCCACCCAGGCGCAGGCGAAGATCTGGAACGGTGTCCAGGGCCCGATCCCGCCCCACAAGGCGCTGGAGACGGCGATGGTGGCGGCGCCGAGGAGCATGCCAAACCGAGGACCGAAGGCCCGCCCGGCCAGGATCAGCAGGATAAAGACTGCCTCCACGCCCCCGACGCCGGTGCTCGCCACCCGCACCGCCGAACCTACCGCGGCCAGGACGCCGAGCAGCGCCACCGTGTGCGCGGAGCGGACCGAGCCGTCGAGGGAAACCACAACGGCGACGGCGGCGAGCGGCGCAATGGCCAGCGCCGCGTAGGGGAGTGCCGCGGCGGCATCCTCCGGGAAGGCCGCGGCGAGCAACGGCCAGCAGAATGCTGCGAGGGCCAGAAGGTTTGCCGCTGCAAGAACTGCGAGCTCGACTCGCCGCGGCATCCGGATGCGGCGCCGTCCTTCTTCTCCTTGGGAGTCTGGTTCGATGACGCTCGGTCCTTGTCCGGCACTTATCTGCCGGGGGAGCGGGAGGAGTGGTTCGGGTGCATTGGCCGGTGCGGAGGAGGGCGCGACGCCGTCACGCATCGGGAGGATCCGGGCGCCCAGGCTGTGGGCGAAGTCGTGGTCATGGGTGGCGATCAGGACCGCCGCTCCGGCGTCCGCTGCGGCCTGCAGCGCCGCCGAGACTGCCGTACGCGCCGCAGGATCGAGTCCCCGGGTGGGCTCATCAATCAGGAGCACCTGGGGATCATCCATGGTCTGCAGCGCGATGGCAAGAATCCTGCGTTCTCCCGCAGAGATGTCCCGGGGATGGTCGTGCCCAATGGGAATCGTGACGTCGCCCCGCAGACGGGCCAGGCGTTCAGCTGCGGAGCCGGGCGCGGGCTGTCCGCCGTTCTTTCGGCGCGCAAGGCGCCGCTCGGCCGCGCGGAGCTCTCCCGCGACCGTGTCCCTGGTGAAGAGGTCGTCCGAGGCGTCCGGGACGAGGGCAACGCGGCCGCCGTCGACTATGCCGCCGTCGACCAGTCCTTCACCAACTGATCCCTCACCGAGGGCGAGCGCCACCAGGAGGGACGACTTCCCGGCCCCGTTCGGCCCAACCAGGGCCACCACTTCCCCGCGGTGCAGGGTCAGGGACGCCTCGCGCACCAGCGGCGTGCCCTTGCGGTGCACCGCGAGCTTTGTCGCGGTCAGCACGGGCGCGTGCTCGGCCGGCTGTGACGGCGTCGGGCGGAGAACGGCAGCGGGCGAGGGCGACGGCGCAGCACCCGGTATCAGGGCGCCGTCGTCGATGGTCCACCACGAGTCGGCCACGGGTACGAGCTGCTCCGCCCGGTGCTCTGCCACGATGACGCAGACCCCTGCTTCGCGGGCAAGGGCGCTGAGCACGGCGATGACGTGTCCGCGGGCTGCGGTGTCAAGGTCTGCGAGGGGCTCATCAACCAGGAGGAGTGCCGGTTGCTCCACCACCGCAGCGGCGATGGCTACGAGCGTTGCCTCGCCGGCCGAGAGGGTGCTGACATTCCGGTCCAGCAGCGCCGAGACCCCGATACTCTCCGCGACCTCCAGCACCCGGGCCTTGGCGGTTCCGGAGGCGATGCCGCGCAGCTCAAGGGCAAGGGCGATTTCGTCCCGGACCCGGGTGGTGGCGAACGCGGCGCGGGGATTCTGCAGGACGACGCCGATGAGGCGGGCGGTATCGCGCGGCGGCGTGGCGGCGCGGTCCGTTCCGGCGACGCGCAGGGTGCCGGAAACTTCTCCGCCGTCAACGTGGGAGAGGAGGCCGGCGATGCCGCGCAGGATGGTGGACTTTCCGGAGCCCGTCGGCCCTGTGATGACCGCAATTGACCCGCTCGACGGCGCGAACTCCGCCACGTGCACCTGCGCGTCGCCGATGCGGAATTCTGCGTCCCGGACGAGGACCGGTGCGTCGGTACCCTGGCCGGGCTGCTGTGCTGCCCGGCTCCCGAAGCCGCGCAGCTCCAGGGCCGCGGCAACCCGGCCGGCGTGCTCGAGGGTGCGCTCGAGCACGGGCACCAGGGCTCGGGGTCCAAACTTTTCGCCCCGCAACCGGAACGCCAGGCGCACGGAGGTCACGGCGTCGGAAAGTGCCGGGAGCGCCGCCCAGGCCACCACAAGCATCCGGGCAATGCCCTGCATGGGGCCGCGGCGGGCCAGGTGCACGAAGCCGCGGGCCACGTCCACCCAGGCGTTGAGCAGGCCGAAGCCAAGGAACATCCCGGCAATCGGCAGGGCGGACAGGACCGCCGCCCACAGACCGGGTCCCGTGACCGGGCCGAGGAGGACCACATGGGCGTACGGGGCGGACAGCCGGATCGCCGGCAGGTCGAGCAGGACCGGTTCGCCAATGCCCGTCCCGTTGAAAAGGATGCGGTAGATGACCCGCGCCGCGATGAAGACGACGGCGAGAGCCGCCGCGGCGCGTAACGGCGCGGGTCGGAAGGTCATGCCGCGGGGGCGGCCGGTTCGCCGTCGACTGTGAACAGCAGCTCAAGGCTCTCGCCGGGGCTCACCTTCAGGGTGGCGAGGCCTTCCTGGGCGTAGGCCCAGTCACCGGAGGCCGGCTTCACCCAGAGAGCCCAGTAGGCAAAGGCGGCGGGCATCTTGCCGCATTCTTCCCGGTACGTGCCACCCTTGTGCTTGATGTCGAAGTCTGCGGCGGGCACACCGTTCACACGGCACACCAGTTCCTTGGGGTATTCGGTGGTGCCCTCGGTCTTAATGTTGGCCTCGTCGAGCACCTCGGAAGCGACAGTGGGCGCGTCCACGGGCACGCAGACGGACGTATCAGCGGCGGCCTGGTCCAGGGCGCCCGAATCGACGATGACCTTCACGCCGGCGCAGGGCTCGGAGGCGGCGCTGGATGAAGACGCTGCCGAGGAAACCGGCGCAGAGGTGGTGGGCTGGGTGGCGCCCGGCGTGGAACAGGCGGCGAGGGAAAGCAGGAGACCGGCGGCGGCGAGGGAGCTCGCGGCGGCGGTGCGCATCTTAGTCAAAGTCACGTGTTAAGGGTAGGGCGTTGCTTGTCCGGATCCGGATGCCGTCGCGTTATGTGACATCAGGTCTGTCATCGCAGTACGGATGTAGGAGGCGAGGGCCCGGGCCGGGCTCTCAGGCTGTCCACCGCCATGCTGAGCAGCTCGGACGATAATCCGCGGATGTTCGCCGTGGGCGAGTCCCGGGTAAGGCAGCTCCTGGAAGGCTGAATTTTGCAGGGAATATGCTGATACCCTGTCGGATCGGGGCTGCCCGCCTACGGCTCGACGAGTGTCAGGACTGTTTCCGGACGGACGCCGTCGAATTTCATGGCTTCGGCTGCCGTTTCAGACTCCATAATTCGCTGGAATGTTTCCATGTCGGGGACCTCGGCGATCAGGCCTACCCGCTGGCTCTTTGTCGGGTCAATGAACGTTCGGACCGTGATGCCCAGGGGCCCGAATATTTCTTCTCTCTTTGGTGAGCTGAGCCAGTGCTCAACGTCATCTACCTCGTGGAAAATCAATAGAGTTGGCATCGTTGCCGTCGCTTTCCGGGGTTGCGCCAGGAGCCGGGCTGGACAGGGGCCGTATGGGACATCCTGATCACGCTGAAAGTACCACGGCGTCGCATGCAGCGGTAGCGGGACGGGTTGACGGTTCCACGCCGGTGGGCTCCCGGTCGTAGTGCTGGCCGAAATCATTGGCACCCAAACTTAAGCGGACGACGGCGGGAGGTCCCGCCGTAGATCTTGCGGTGCGGTGGCTGACCACTGACACGCAGACTGATTCACGGTTACTGTCGAAGCATGTACCCAGCGACGCAAAAGCTGGCCCCTGCTGATGAGGCGAACCTGGTGCTCGACCACGTCGGCCAGGTCAACGTGTTCCTTGTCGCTGGCCTGCTCGGGCCGGGCGGTTTCCTGGCTCCGGACGGCACCCCGGACATGGCACGGCTGCGGGCGGTCCTCCGCGAGCGGATTGCGGAGTTGCCGGCGCTCCGCAAAAGAGCAGCCCAGGTGGGCCGCCGGCATCACTGGATCGAATCCACGCCCGACGTCGAGCATCACGTCCGCCTCGTGGAGCCCGTCGACGGTCTTGCCGGACTTCAGAACAAATGCGCCGAACTTATGGGCCAGCCGCTGGCTGGGGACCGTCCGTTGTGGGAGATCCTGGTGGTACCGGGCGCCACGGCCAGGGGAACCGGTGTCGTGGTGCGCATCCATCACGCGGTGGCCGACGGTATGACGGCAGCAGCGATTGTTCAGCAGCTCTTTGATCCCGGTGAACCGGGGGAGAAGGGGGTAGATGAGCCGCAAAGACGCGGGTTGGCCGAGGCACCGCGGTACGGCCCTGGGAGCGGTCCACGCCGCACTCTGCGTCGGCTCAGGATCGGCCTGCACCGTATCCGCAAAACCCTGTGGGGCCGTGGCGTGGGCGGCACGGTGCTGCTCGGGGAGCGCAGCGCGCACCACGGCGTCGCGTTTCTGCGTGCAGAAATCGAAGCCCTTGAGTCGACGGTGCGTCCGCAGGGTGCCACCGTAAACGATGCCCTGCTCGGTTCAGCGGCGGCCGGCTTCCGGGCAGCCTTGATGGCTGCCGGTGAGCCCATTCCCGCTTGGCTGCCGGTGTCGGAGCCGGTGGCGCTGCGGCGCCGTGGATCTGCAGGGAACCAGGTGGGAGTCATGCTTGTGCGGCTGCCGCTCGGCGAGCCCGATCCCGATGAGCGTCTGCGGCTCATCGCCGCGCAGACCCGTGAGGAGAAGCCGCGGGCAAGGGACCAGGGCACCCTGGAATTCATGCGTGGCCCGATCGGCGCGCGCATCATGGACCGCCTCGCCCGGCGGCAGCACCTCGTTGGCGGGTTCGTCACCAACGTGCCGGGTCCGGAAGGCACGTTCCGACTTGCGGGGGCCCCGGTCGTCGCGCTCTGGCCGGTTGCGGTGCTCGCCGGCAACGTGCGGCTCGGTGTCGCGGCTGTGTCATACGCGGGCAACCTCTGCTGCGGCATCCACTTCGACGCGGCGAATGTGCACGGTGACGTGTTTGCGCAGGCCATGGGCGAGGAGCTGGCGCGTCTCGGCAAGTGAGCGCAGTAGGCCCAGCCCCCGTTCCAAGCACAAGCGGACGACGGCGGGAGGTCCCGCCGTCGTCCGCTCACCGACGACGGCGCTCAGCGGGCGCCGTCGTCGACCCTTCCGGGGGCGTTGCTAAGCTTCCGACGCGGCCATCTTGGCTGCCAGCGCATCCTCCGGGGCTTCGTGCTGCGCTGTTTCGTGCTGCGCTGTTTCGTACTGCACGGCGCCCGACGACGGGTGTGCTGCGACTGCCGCGGCGTGCTCGGCCAGCACCCCGGTCTGGTGGCGGATCTTCAGGCGGTAGAGCAGGGTCCCGCCAATGATTACGGCCCCCACGAAGATCACGCCGCCCCACTGCAGGTACCACTCGAACGGCGGCACCGAGTTGTAGATCTCAGGCCGGGGCCAGACCAGGTTCACCGTCATGGCCCCGCCCCACAGGACCGCCAGGATGTTCACGGGCAGGCCCCATTTGCCAAGGCTGAATCCGGGCTCGGTGCCGTCTGCGGCGAGCGGCCACTTCTTCAAGAGCCGGTTGCGCAGCAGGGGAACAGTGACCAGGAGGTAGGAGAGGTAGATCAGGACGATACTGATGCTGGACATGATCGTGAAAATCGCCGGCTGCATGACGTTGATGAGCAGGGGCATTATGGCCAGGATGCCGATCACGATCGCCGCAACAGTCGGTGTCCTGCGGACCGGATCCACTTTGCTGAGCTGCCGGCTGAACGGCAGGTTGTTGTCCCGGGCCATGGCGAACATCATGCGGATGGCGGCGGCATGGACGGCAAGGGTGCACACCACCACGGCAACCACGATGCACGCCAGGAAGGCCTTCCCGAAAGGTCCGCCCAGTACGGAGAGCACGATGTACTGCAGGCCGCCGTCGGCCGATCCCACCTTGGGATCGGCCAGGTCCGGTGCGGCCAGGATGCCAAACAGCAGGATCAGGCCGCCCAGCACGAACGAGGCCGTAATGGCCCGCAGGATGGCCTTGGGTGCCGTGCGTTTAGGGTCCTTTGTCTCCTCACCCAGGGAGCTGGCCGTGTCAAAGCCGTACATCACGTAGCCGGACGCCATGGCGCCGATCAGGAAGACGCCGAAGAAACCGAGGTCGTGGCCTTCGCCGAAGCCGGCGGTGTCGAAGAAGACCTCAGGGCCGCGCACCACGTGCCAGCCCAATGCCAGGATCAGGAGCACGGCTGCGCTCAGCTCCACAAAGACGCCGATGCTGTTGATCCGGGTCATCAGCTTCACGCCGAACGCGTTGATGAGGGTGGAGATGGTGATCATGATGGTGGCCAGCACCACGCCGTTCATCGCGAAGTCGTAGGGGCCGGTGCCGTCGCCGACGAACTGGAAGCCGGACCAGAGCTGGGGCAGGGTGAGCTGCAGGGCAAGTGCCACGGAGCCCAGCGCCACGATGGAGGAGAGCATCAGCAGCCAGCCCGCCAGCCAGGACGAGGTCCCGGAGGAGAGCCGCTTGGCCCAGTTGTAGACCGATCCCGCAACGGGGTAGCGGCCGGCCAGCTCGGCGAAACAGAGCGCCACCATCAGCTGGCCGACGAAGACGATGGGCCAGGACCAGGCGTACGCCGGGCCGGCCATGGAAAAGCCAAAGTAGAACAGTTGAAAGACGCCGGTGAGGATGGAGATGTAGCTGACGCCCGCGGCGAAGCTGGCAAACTTGCCGATGCTCCGGTCCAGGGTCTGGGTGTAGCCGAATTCGTCCATGCCGCTTGAATCAATACTCTTGCTGGGTTCCAATGTGTGAACTCCTAAGTCAGAAAAGTACGCTCGATGCAACCCGCGGCCGCAAGGGGGCGCGGGTGAAATCAATAGCCTCCGGAACCTGCCTCTCAGGCGAAGGACGGGCTGAGCTCCTCCTCTTTCCTTGCCGCGACTTGCCCTGCAGTGCCGCTGCTGTGGCCGGCGCGGATGAGGTCGGCCCGGATCAGATCAGCACAGCGCTCGCCGATCATCATGACGGTGATGTTGGGGTTGACGGTGACGTGCTCAGGCATCACGGAGGCATCCGCCACGCGCAGGCCGGTGACGCCCTTGACCCGCAGCTCGGGATCCAGCGGTGACATCCCGTCGTCGGCCGGGCCCATCCGGACGGTGCCCACGGGGTGGTACACGGTGTTGTGGGTTTTGCGGATGTAGTCCCGCAGCTCCTCGTCCGTCTGCGCCTCGACGCCGGGCGACAGCTCGCGGCCGGTCCATTCGGCCATGGCGGGCTGGGCGGCGATTTCGCGGGCCTTGCGGATGCCGGCCACCATGACCCGCATGTCGTGGCCTTCGGGATCCGTGAAATAGCGCGGATCCACCATGGGCTTGTCGCGGAAATCGCGGCTGCGCAGCCTGACGGTGCCGCGGGAGCGGGCGTGCGTGACGTTCGGGGTGAGGCTGAAGCCGTTCTCCGTGGTGGGGTAGCCGTGCCGCAGGGTGTTCATGTCGAACGGGACGGAACCGTAGTGCATCATCAGGTCCGGGCGGTCCAGGCCGTCCTCGGTGGGGGTGAAGATGCCGATCTCCCACCACTGGGTGGAGGTCTGCACCATGGGCTGCCTGGCCTCGAACTGGACCACGCCTTCGGGATGGTCCTGCAAGTTTTCGCCCACGCCGGGGGAGTCCACCAGCACCTCGATCCCGTGCTGGGCGAGGTGCGCGGCCGGGCCGATGCCGGAGAGCATCAGCAGCTTGGGGGAGTCGATGGCGCCGGTGGAGAGGATGACCTCGCGGTGCGCGGAGAGCCGGTGGGTCCGGCCGAACGCGGAGTCCACCACGTCCACGCCGGTGCAGCGCTTGTCCGGGTCGAACACCAGCTGGCGGGCGCGGAGCCCTGTGAGCAGGGTGAAGTTGGGGCGGTCGACGATCGGGTGGATGTAGGAGACCGAGCTGGAGGCGCGGGTGCCGTCGGAGCGGCGGTTGATCTGGAAGAAGTTGGCTCCGTTGATCACGGTGGTGCCGGAGTTGAACTTCGCACGGGGAATGCCCGTCTGTTCGCAGGCGTCCAGGAGCGCGACGCCGGCAGGATCCACCGGGGGCACGTTCATCAGGTGCACGGGGCCTGAGTCCCCGTGGTGGGGCGCGTCCGGCCCGGCGTCCTCATTGGTTTCCAGGCGCTGGTAGAGGGGCCAGGCGGCGTCGGCGTTCCAGCCGGTGGCGCCGTATTTGGACTCCCACTCGTCCAGGTCCTCGCGCGGTGCCCAGAAGGCGATGCAGGAGTTGTGGCTCGAGCAGCCGCCCATCACCTTGGCCCGGGCGTGGCGCATGAAGGAGTTGCCGTTTTCCTGCGGTTCAACCGGGTAGTCCCAGTCGTAGCCGGATTCCAGCAGTTCCATCCAGCGGTCCAGCTGCAGGATTTCGGGGATGTTGCGGTCATCCGGGCCGGCCTCCACCAGGGCCACGGTCACGTCCGGATCCTCGCTCAGCCGCGCGGCCACGGCGGCGCCCGCGGATCCGCCGCCGATGACGACGTAGTCGAACCCGCGCTCGCCGAGGTCCTCGATGTTGTCGTAATGCATCTAGTTCTCCTTGCCGTGGTCAGCAAACCAGCCGGTGACCTGCGGGCTGGTGTTCTGGTAGATGTGCTTGGCTTCCTGGTATTCGGCCAGGCCCGTGGGGCCCAGCTCGCGGCCGACGCCGGACTGGCCGAAGCCGCCCCACTCGGCCTGGGGGAGGTAGGGGTGGTAGTCGTTGATCCAGATGGTGCCGTGCCTCAGCCGGGATGCCACGCGCTGCGCCTTACCCGCATCCTGGGTCCAGACCGCGCCGGCCAGGCCGTAGACGGTGTCGTTGGCGGTCGCCACCGCTTCGTCCTCGGTGCGGAACGTTTCCACCGTCACCACCGGGCCGAACGCCTCGTCGATGACCACGGACATTCCCCGCTGGACGCGGTCCAGGACGGTCGGCTGGTAGTAGAACCCGCCGTCGTACTTTTCTCCTTGCGGCGCAGCACCGCCGGTCCGCAGCCGCGCACCCTCCTGGATGCCGCGCTGGACATAGGCGTGGACTTTGTCGCGGTGGGCCGCGGAAATCAGCGGCCCGGTTTCGGCGTCATCATCAAAGGGGCCGCCCAGCCGGATGTCCCGGGCACGGCGGACCAGCTCGTCCACGAAACGTTCGGCGATCGATTCCTCCACCACCAGCCGCGCCCCGGCGGAGCAGACCTGCCCGGAGTGGACGAACGCGCCGTTCAGGGCATTGTCGACGGCGGCGTCGAAGTCCGCGTCCGCGAACACCACGTTGGGGTTCTTGCCGCCAAGCTCCAGCGCCACCTTCTTGACGGTTCCGGCGGCGGCGGCCGCGATGCGCTTGCCGGTTTCCAGCCCGCCCGTGAAGGAGACGAGGTCGACGTCGGGATGTTCCGAGAGCGGAGCGCCCGCCTCCGCGCCCGCGCCGGTCACGAGGTTGGCGACGCCGTCCGGCAGGCCGAGGTCCTGCAGCAGCTGCATGGCCAGGATGGCTGTGGACGGGGTCAGTTCGGAGGGCTTGAGGACGAAGGTGCAGCCGGCGGCCAGTGCGGGCGCGATCTTCCACGCCGCCTGGAGCAGGGGGTAGTTCCACGGGGTGATCAGGCCGCAGACGCCCACGGGTTCGTAGACGATTTTGCTGACGACGGCGGGGTTCCCGGCGTCGACCATGCGGCCCGCCTGCTGCCCGGCGAGCCTGCCGAAGTACTCGAAGCAGGCGGCAATGTCGTCCATGTCGATCCGGCTTTCGACCATGCGCTTGCCGGTATCCAGCGACTCGGCGCGGGCGAACTTTTCCCGGCGTTCGCGCAGTCCGGCGGCGACCTTGAGCAGGAAGGTGCCGCGCTCGGGCGCCGGGACGGAGGACCAGGCGCCGGAGTCGAAGGCTGCACGTGCTGCGGCGATGGCGCGTTCGGCGTCCTCCCGGCCGGCCTCGGATACGGTGGCCACCAACTCGCCGTCGGCGGGATTGCGGATTGCGCGCACAGCGCCGGAGGCGGCCGGCTCCCAGGCACCGTTGATGAACAGGGTGGATGCTGTTTCAGTTTTTTCGGTTTGAGCTGCGTCCCGTACGGGTGTGGCGTAAGTCATACGAGGGACAGTAATGCAGATTGAACGACTGTTCAATACTTTTCTTGAACACTCGTTCAATGTTACTGAGAGGGCTTAGCGTGCCCGTGCCGGTGGTTTACGCCTCGTGCAGCCGTGGTCCTAGCTGGTGTGGTCGTGAAGCGGGGCGAAGGCGATTTGCTCGGTGCGGGCGATGCTTCGCTGGATGGCGGCCTCATCAATGCCGAGAAGCGCCGTCAGCCACATGCCGTTCTGGATGACGACAATGTCCGCGGCCCGCCCCCTGCACGCCTCCCAGGAAAGACCGGGTTGGGCGTTGGAAACCAGTGCGGCGAGGCCGTCGAGATAACGGTCAAAGGCCTCGGCATTGATCTGTGCATAGCCCTCGTCCGCCTGCGCGAGGGCCCAAAGGTGCAGGCGCAGGGACAGGTAGCGGGTGGTCAGCAGGTCAGCGGCCGCCACGCGCCGCAGGGCCTTGCGCAGCTGTTCCTCCGGGTTTAACGACGGGTCGGGTGCCACCAGCAGAAGGTCGTGCTCGTCGACCCGGCCCAGGGCTGCCCGTATCAGGCTGGTCTTGTCGTCGAAGTAGTAGTTCACCAGGCCGAGCGCGACGCCGGCTTCCCGGGCCACGGCCCGCATGCTCACCCCCGAAATCCCGTGGCGGGACAGCAGATCCAGCGCCGCCTCGAGAATGCGCGACTGCCTGTCCATCTGTTCGCCGGAGTTCACGGCATTGGTCCCCATCTGGCCAGACTATTGCCTAACCCGTAGCGAGTGCACTTTCGAGGGCGCCGCATGACCACAGCGGACGACGGCGGGACGTCCCGCCGTCGTCCGTTCCACCGGGGGACTTGCCCGCCTAGAACCGGGTGGTGCCGCGGATCTTCCGGGGGCGGCCGTCCGGGTCCACCAGAAAGCGGTTAGCAGGAGCCGCCCAGAGACGCTGGAGGCGTGTCACCGGTTCGGTGCTGTGGTGCCGCACATGTCCCTTGGGGCGGGGCGGGCGGCTGCCGGTTTCGTGCCACTGGTCCAGGGCGTCGGCGGCGGCATTCCACAGTTTGAGCCCGGCCGCCGGGTCCTGAAGCCGGGGGTCACTCTGGTCCAGGCCCAGGTGTTCGGCCCAGAGCTGCAGCCGGAGCGCGCGGAGCAACGGGCGGGAGGCCTCCGGACCGGCTGTGGTGTCGATGACCGCGCAGGTAAGCTCGCTGTCCGTGGTCCAGGATCGACGGTTGAAGTTATCGGACCCGCAGGTAAACCACGTGTCGTCGATGATGCAGATCTTGGCATGGATATAGATCGGAGTCCCGGCTCTGTTCTCCAGATTGAACACGCCGAATCTGTCCGGTGCAACGCGGCTTATCGTTTCGATGGCGCGCAGTTGCCCGAGCCTCTTGGGCGGCCCTCCCAGCGGACCGTCGGAGTCCGGGTAGCGGGGCACCACGGCGATCACCTTCAACCCGGGGTTCTGCTCGAGGGCAGCTGCGATTCCGGCGGCGACCTCTGCCGACCATAGATACTGGTCCTCGATGTAGATCAGCGAACGTGCCAGGGCGAAAGCCTTCGTGTAGGCCTGGGCAACGCTCCGCTCACCGCCCGGGGCGAACGGAAACGGCGGATGCTTCACCCCGTAGGTGCGCAGCAGCTGCACGGCGTGGGGGCCGGCCGGCGGCGGTGGCGGCGCAGTCTCCGGCAGGGGCTTGGGGTGCCGGGGCATATCGGCCAGGCGTTGCAGCAGCATCCGGTAGGGCGTGCGCCGGTCAAGGGGATGGGGGTCATTCCACCTTTCCGCGAACAACTCCAGCACATCTGCCACAACCGGGCCACGAAGTTCGAGGGCGGCGTCGTGCCACGGAGGTTGTTTCCCGTACCGGGGATCCATGTCTACCGCCTGCGGATCTCCCGCGTGGTCGGCGTCGTCCCGGCGGCTGTGGGAAAGGTCGATTCCGCCGACGAACGCGATGTCCCGTGAAGGGTCGTTACGACTGCGGATGACGAACAATTTCTGGTGATGGCAGCCGAACAGGCGCACCCGCTGATCCAGCAGCACCTCGCCGCCGGCGTCGTTGATCTGCCGGCTGAGGAGTTCATTGGACCGGTTACTCATGGGGGCAGACAGGCGCTCGCCGTGGGATCTCCAGATCAGGCCGCGCACTTCCACTCCCGCCCGGGCCAACCGTGCCAGCAACTCGCCGATCGTCGGCCCGTCCGGCGTCAGCCGCTCGTCGCCATCGCCCCGCCAGTCGGTGAACCACACACGGTCGCCCGCTTGAAGAGCCGACAGCTCCTCATGCAGGCGGGCGAAGTACGCTGCCCCATGGATCAGCGGCCGCACGAGGTTGCCCTCGGACCAGGACAGCGATCCCGCACCGGCGGCGTGCACGCTGGTGGCTGCATGTCCCCGCTCACTGCCGCTCAAGAACCAAGTACCAGGATTACTGTCCACTCGATGTTCCCTTCGGGGACGGAGGCCGCCCTCATTGTCGGGCCTACTCAGTAGCCTACGACTACGGCGATCATCCGTGCTGACCTCACCGGGACCCGGATTGCCTCAGCAAGCGGACGACGGCGGGTGCCTCCCGCCGTCGTTCGCTTGGTGTTGACGGGTTGTTCACTTGGGCGGCTCATCGCCCGACGAGGCCCATGTGCAGTTCGTTGTAGCGGTTTCCCTGCACGCCGATCCGGCTGGCGACTGCATTCAGGTCGGCGACTTCATCGGCGGACAGGGCGACGGCGGTCGCGGCCGCGTTTTCTTCCAGGCGCTCGCGGCGCCGGGTGCCGGGAATCGGCACAATCCACTGCTGCTGCGCCAGCAGCCAGGCCAGGGCGATTTGTCCGGGGGTGGCGTTCTTGGCGGCGGCAAGTCCGGCGACGTGCTCTACGAGTGCTTGGTTGGCGGCTCGGTTTTCGGCTGTAAATCGCGGGATGGTGCCGCGGACGTCACCCGCTCCGAATTGTGTGGATGTATCGACGGTTCCGGTGAGGAAGCCCTTGCCGAGCGGGCTGAAGGGCACGAACCCGATCTCCAGTTCCGCCAGCGTGGGCAGCACCTCCGGCTCGGGGTCCCGTGTCCACAAGGAGTATTCGCTTTGGACAGCCGTCACCGGAAAGACGGCGTGGGCGGCGCGGATGGTCGACGCCGAGGCCTCTGACAGCCCGAAGTGGCGGACCTTTCCGGCCTGAACGAGCTCGCCGACGGCGCCGGCCACCTCTTCGATGGGCACATTCGGGTCCACCCGGTGCTGGTAGAAGAGGTCGAGGGTGTCGACGCGCAGCCGGCGCAGTGACTCGTCCGCGACGCGTTTGATCCGCTCCGGTGAACTGTCGAGCCCCACGGATTTTCCGTCCTCGATCCGCCACCCGAACTTGGTCGCGATGACCACCTCATCCCGGACCGGCGCCAGTGCTTCGCCGACGAGTTCCTCGTTGGCGAAGGGCCCGTAAACCTCGGCTGTGTCAAAGAAGTTAATTCCGATCCCGACCGCGTCGCGGAGCACGCCGATCATCGCCTGCCGGTCCCCGGGGTTGGGTCCGTAGCTCTGCGACATGCCCATGCAGCCGAGGCCAATAGCCGAAACCTGCAGGCCCTGTCCAAGTGTCCGTGTATGCATAATGTCTCCTTCGTTGACGGTTCCTGCCGGCACGCTTGTGACCGGACTTCCTCCAGTCAACGACCTATCGGGCGCGTAGGGGAGTCCCTGCTGAAACGGGTTCTGGCACGGCCTCCCTTAACAACGCAAGCGGACGACGGCGGGTGCCTCCCGCCGTCGTACGCTTCCTTTTGCCCTGACTAACTTTGTCCCGGCCGCGTTGGGGGTGTCTGACGGACACTGCCACCGGCCGGTCAAGCTGCGTAGCGTGATGGATGTGGACAGAAAAGATGACATCCGCGAGTTCCTGATCTCGCGCCGCGCCAAGATCAGCCCGGAGCAGGCCGGTATCCCCAGCTACGGGGAACTTCGCCGCGTGCCGGGCCTGCGGCGTGAGGAAGTGGCGCAACTGGCCGGTGTGAGCACCGATTACTACACTCGGCTGGAACGCGGCAGCCTCCGTGGGGTCTCAGACTCGGTACTCCAAGCTGTGTCCTCCGCCCTTCAGCTGGACGACGCCGAGCGCGCCCACCTGATGGATCTGGCCCGGACCGCGAACGCATCCTCACGGCGGACGCCCCGGCGGCCGCCGCAGCAGCGCGTCCGTCCCGGAGTCCTGCGCCTCTTGGACGGGATGACCGGCGCGGCCGCTCTGGTGCAGAACGGCCGGTCGGACGTCCTGGCCGCCAACCTGCTGGGCCGGGCACTCTATGCAGCCGTATTTAGCTCAACCGTGTCGTTCGGGCCGGACCGTCCAGGCATGCTGCCGAACCAGGCGCGCTTCCTCTTCCTCGACCCTGGGGCCGGAGACCTGTACCCCGACTGGAACGCGGTGGCGGCCACCACGGTTGCCATGCTGCGCTCGGAATCGGGCCGGAATCCGCACGACCGGGCACTAAACGAGCTGGTGGGGGAGCTGACCACGCGCAGCGGCTTGTTCGCGGCGCTGTGGGCCGGGCACGACGTGCGGATCCACACCACCGGAACCAAGCGCTTCCACCATCCCGTCGCTGGCGACCTGTCCCTGCAGTTCGAGACACTGCACCTCCCCGGCGACGAAGGACAGATCCTGTTCACCTTCACCGCAGAGCCCGGCTCCGCGTCCGAAAACGCGCTGGCCTTCCTCTCCAGCTGGGCGTCATCGCCGTCCACCACAGCAACAGACACAGCAACCGCCAGCCAATCAACCGTCCCCGCGCGGTCCCACGTGCAGGCAGAAATACACAACCCCGGAAAGACAGAACAAGCACATGACTGAACAGACACGCCCCGAGCAGCCCACCAACACAGCCGGCAAGAAGGTCTGGTTCATCACCGGAGCCGGCCGCGGACTGGGCACTGACATCGCCAAGGCCGCCCTGGCGGCCGGGCACGCGGTGGTCGCCACCGCCCGCAATCCGGAGAAGGTCACGCAGGCCGTTGGCGGCCACGAGGACCTCCTCGCCGTGAAACTCGACGTCACCGACCCCGCCGACGCGGCCGCAGCCGTCCGGGCAGCCGTGGACCGGTTCGGCCGGATCGACGTGCTGGTGAACAACGCCGGCAACTTCTACGCCGGATTCTTCGAGGAAATCACCCCGCAGGACTTCCGGACCCAGATCGAAACCACCATGTTCGGGCCCATGAACGTCACCCGCGCCGCCCTGCCGGTGCTGCGCGCCCAGCGCTCCGGCCTGCTGGTCACCATCTCCTCAACGGCCGGCATCGTTGGAGGGGAGTTCCTGACCGCGTACGCCGCTTCCAAGTTCGGTGTGGAGGGCTGGGCCGAATCGCTGGCGCTCGAGGTTGCCCCGTTCGGCATCCGGTCCATGATCGTGGAACCGGGATTCTTCCGTACCGAGCTCCTCACCCCGGAGTCAACGAGCTACGCGGAGTCCGCCATCGGGGACTACGCCGAACGCACGGCGGAGACAGTCAAAGCATGGAAAAGCATGGACGGCCAGCAGGGCGGGGACCCGGCCAAGCTCGCCGACGCGCTGATTCAGCTGGCTGGGCTGGACGAGCCGCCCCTGCGCTTCGCCGCCGGCGCCGACGCGGTAGGCACGTTTGAGGCCCGGGCCAAGCTGCTTCAGGACCAGGCCGACGCCCACCGCGGCCTCTCCAGCAACCTCGCCTTCAGCGACGCCTGACAGACGGAAGCGGACGACGGCGGGACGTCCCGCCGTCGTCCGCTCACAGAACGCATCCGGTCAGGATATCGACCGAGTGTCGAACGCTGCGGCCGATTCCCGCAGCAGGCGTGCGACGGTGTCCGCGGGCATACTGGTGGACCGCCGTCGGTCGAACCGTCGCAGGACAATGCGTCGCGTTCCGAGCCCGGGGACGTCCAGGATGTCGACGCCGTCCTGGACCACGCCGCTCAATGCCAGGGTGGGTACGATCGCAACACCCTCGCCCGCAGCCACGAGTGCCAGGGCGGTCAGCGTTTCCTGGTACTGGTGGACAGTCTCCATCCGGGCACCCGTTGACTGGCGAAGCCGACCGAGCACCGCCGCGTTGGCGGCCGACGGCTCGACGCCGAGCCACGGAAACGGCAGCCCGGCAAGGTCAAGATTTTCGGTGGTGAGCAGGGCGCCCGAGGGAACTACCAGCTTCCATGGTTCGTCGAGGAGGGGCTCTTCGATCATTCCGGCGGAAAGGGAACGTTGCTCGGCCGTCGTCGAGTCCAGCTCGACCACGACGGCGTCCAGCTGGCGCTGGCGCAGCAGCCGCATCAAGGCAGGGAAGTCGTCCTCAACGATCCTGATCTCCAATTGGGGGTACTCGGCGCGCCACTCGGGCAGACGGGGGATCACCACCGTCCGAACAAAGCTGGTGAATCCGCCCACGCGCACGACTCCTGCGACCGTGGCACCGCCTTCGATCCGGGCGCGGGCAACGCTGAGTGCGCGTTCTATCTCCTCGCCGGCTTCGGCAACTGCCAGGCCGGCGGGTGTTAAAACTGAGCCCTTGGGCGTGCGCACCACCAAGGCGTGCCCCGTTTCGTCCTCCAATTTGGTGAGCTGCTGGGAGACGGCCGAGGGCGTAAGCCCCAGCTCATCAGCCGCGGCCAGCACCCCGCCCGTACGAGCAACCGCAAGAAGCACACGCAACCGGCGCGGATCGATCTCCATGTTAAGTAGTTCTAAACCATGTCTTCAGTGGAATGCAATTGCTCTAAAGGTGGACCGTCCTCATAATTGCTGTTGAAACGACAGGCCTGCGGGAGACATCCAAGCCGGACGTCCAAGCCAGAACACACACATAGCCCGCCATCTACACCCCGCCCAGCGGACGGCAGCCGGGCACCACCTCTGAAAGGACATCATGGAACTGCTGTGGGAAATCGCAGGTTGGTCGGGGGCAGTTCTGATCCTGTCGGCATACCTGTCTGTCTCCATGGGTTGGTTGAAGGCCGGCAAGCGATTCCAGGTGGCCAACCTCATCGGTGCCTGCGCCTTCATCGTCAATGGTGCGGTTCACGAGGCGTGGCCCTCCGTGGTCACGAACATTGCCTGGTGCCTTATTTCCGCCATCGCAATTCTTCGCATGCGCGCCACGCCCGAGTCGCCGGTTGCCGCCGTAGAGGCCCCGCAGGTTCAGTTCCCCGGGGTCCCCGACACCACCGGCCAAATCGCCGTTGTTGAGGCAATTACGTCTGCCGTTCACGGAGACGTCGCCGGGCGCGCGGCTGAGTGCCAGGCCAGCCTGCGGGTTGGCCAGCAGCAGCCCACTTCGACGTCGTCGACGCTTGTCACTTAACTCGGTCGGCTTTGCGGGCCTAAGACGCTGCGCTTGGGCGCGTAGCATCTCGCTTGCCATCAGATAAACAGCGAGCGTGCCGACGCGGTTCGGCTCAGGACGCGGACAGTGCTCCGACCGACTGGCAGGATTGGCGTTCGATCAGTTTGACGGGAATGACATTTTTCCGTCGGAACCTCTTGGTTGGCGCTGCAATACGGGCAAGTATGCGTTCTGCGGCAACACGTCCGACCTGGCGGGGGTTCTGATCGATGACTGACACCGAAGGCTGGAGGACATCCGCCATGGGGAAGTCGCCGAAACTGATCAACGCAATGTCGGTTCGGTTCAAGGCCTGAAGGGCTGGGAAAACGCCGGTTGAGAACCGCGCGTTGGAGGAGAAGATGGCGGTGGGCGCATCGGGCAACGCCAATAGGGTCTTGCAGATCTGGGCGGCAGCGTCCGCGTCGCGCGATCCGAGCGCAATCAGTTCTTCGTCCTTTTTCAAGCCTGCGTCGTCAAGGGCGGCTCGATAGCCCTCCAAGCGCAGCCTCGTGGTCGGGACGTCTGTTGAGTCTCCGACAATGGCGATGCGGCGGTGTCCGTGAGCGATGAGGTGCTGTGTCGCTTCAAATGCTCCGCCAAAGTCGTCTTCGACGAAGTAGTCCGCATTGAGTTTGGTAGGTATGCGGTCGATGAACACGATGGGGAAGCTGTCCTGCCAGCGCAAGAGATACGACTGATCGGCAGCGATCGGAGCGATAATCAGGCCGTCGATCTGGCGGCGGACCGTCGTTTCAATGATGCTTTGTTCCAAGGACGGGTTGTCCCCGAGGCTGGTGACGACTATTGCCATATCGTGTTCACGTGCCGCCAGCTCGATCCCCTTCGTGACGGCAGCGAAGAAGGGATCGGCAACGTCAGGTACTGCGATGCCGATGACAGCTGACTTGCCCTCCCGGAAGGTGCGCGCAAGCATGTTCGGCACGTATTTGAGCTCGCGCATGGCCGCCTGAACGCGCTCCCGTGTGTCTTCCGTGACGTGCGGGTCGTCATTAAAAACTCTGGATACCGTCTTGGCGCTCACCCCGGCGCGCGTGGCCACATCCTGCATGGTAGTCACGGTTCGGCTCCTTCATTGTTCGCTGGGCACACCATACAGCCCTGAGGCTGTCCGAGGGCGAGGAGACCTCCAACGCCGACAATGTCATCGGTGACAACCAGCTGTCCACCTCATCCTGCCCCATGTTCCAACTAACTTCAAGCAACTATGTCATCGATGACATGAGTTTTCGGCTTTTCCTTGACATCGATGACATGAAGCCTCTACGTTTCTGTAAGGCAGGTCACAGCGAGTCCTCGATGCCTTAGGTTCGAGGCCCTCGGTCAAGATCTACCTGTTTGTTTAAGGCAGCGCTTCAAGGGTGTAGCAGCAGAGCTTCTTCACCGTGGCATGACCGACGGAGGAGATAGTGATGAACACCGCTGAAGATCGGACCTCGGCTCCCGTCCGAGGAGCTGAACGGCTGACGTGCTCGCTAGATGAGCTGGTGGAGCGGGCCGGCGCCCTTGCTGTTGCTGGAAGCCGGCACATTTTGGGAATTACTGGTGCGCCTGGTGCCGGAAAGTCCACCGTGGCGCGGGCTATCGCCGATGCCTTGAATGGCCAAGCCACCCAGGTCGGAATGGACGCTTTCCACCTGGCCAACGAGATCCTCGCAGCCCACGGCTCGCGGGACCGCAAGGGCGCTCCGGACACGTTTGACCCGTGGGGCTATGCCACCCTGCTGCGCCGGCTCAAGACTAACGGGGAAGCGGTTGTCTATGCCCCGACGTTCGATCGCAGCCTGGAGGAATCCATTGGCAGCGCGGTAGCTGTGGGCCGCGACGTACCGCTGGTCATCACCGAGGGAAATTATCTCCTGCTGGACGCCGCCGGTTGGCAGGAATGCAGGGAGCAGATCGACGAGGTCTGGTTCCTGGACATCAGCGACGGCGAGCGGCAGCGCCGGCTGCTGAGGCGGCACGAAGCTTTCGGCAAGTTGCCGGAGGAGGCAGAGGCATGGGCGCTGGGCAGCGACCAACGCAATGCCGATGTTGTTGCCTCCACCCGGGAACGGGCCGATCTGATCATCGACCTGAGATGTGCCCACAGCCCTGAGACCTTCCCCCAGGCCTGAACCAAGAGGAAGACAGAAGTGACAACACAACGAAGTGTCTCCGGCTGTTCGGCCGGAGCCTCTGCAATCGTCCCGTACCAGCTGACAGGTGTGACACCATGACAACAATCCCGGTTCTGGAAGCCCGCGGCCTGACCCGCAGCTTCGGCAACGTACGCGCCTTGGACGGCGTCGACTTCGACGTCCACGCAGGCGAAGTGGTTGCGCTCATCGGCGATAACGGCGCCGGAAAGTCGACCCTCGTAAAGGCGCTCTCGGGAAACCTTGCCTTGGATTCCGGCAAGATCCTCTTTGCTGGCGGTGAGGTCGAACTCGGTTCCCCCAGCCAGGCCAGCAGCCTGGGCATCGAAACTGTGTATCAGGACCTGGCCCTGGCGCCGCATCTGAACGCCGCCCAAAACATGTTCCTCGGCCGCGAAATCCCCAAGCCCGGCTTTCAAGGACGACTCGGATTCATGGACAACAAGGCGATGCGTGCCAAGTCACGTGAAGCCTTCGACGAACTCGGCGCCACGGTTCGAAGCCTCTCCGACCCCGTGGGCAGCATGTCGGGCGGCCAGAAGCAGGCGATCGCCATTGCGCGGGCTGTTGCATGGGCCAAGGGAGTCATCTTCCTAGACGAACCGACAGCCGCTCTCGGCGTGGTTCAGACCAGAAACGTGCTCGAGACGATCCGCCGGGTCCGTGACAAAGGCGTGGGCGTCGTGTTCATCAGCCATTCGATGCCGCACGTCATCGACGTAGCCGACCGAGTCCAGGTCCTCCGGTTGGGACGCCGGGTGGCCACCTACGAAGCAAAGAAAACATCTGTGGAAGAACTAGTCGGCGCAATGACCGGCGCACTTGATGGAGCACACTCATGACCACCACCGAAGCCGTACCGCGCACAGCCGGGACCGCAACCGAAATTTCACGCGTACACTCGCTCCGGCACGTACTCCAGGTTCAGTCGTTCCAGATCCTGCTCGTGCTGCTGGTCATATTCCTGGTCTTCTCAGCCCTGGCGCCGGAAGTATTTCCGACGTGGGGTAATGTCCGCCAGATCATCCAGAATGTCTCCATCCTTGGCGTCTTGGGCATCGGAATGACCTTCGTTATTGTCACCTCGGGCATCGATCTTTCCATTGGATCCAACCTTGTTTTCTCCGGAGTGGTTGCGGCGAAGGTCATGCAGGCCGTGGGTGGTTCGGGGTGGGGCACGGCCATTGTGGGTATCTTGGTCGCAGTCGGATGCGGTCTCGGCTGGGGACTCCTCAACGGAGTTCTCATCGCGAAGGCCAAGGTGCCGCCGCTGATCGTCACCCTCGGAACACTTGGGGGCGCCTTGGGACTGGCGCAGGTCATCACGGGCGGCGTGGACATCCGGGAAGTCCCGGCGGTACTCCAGGACACCATCGGCTACGGCAACGTCCCCGGAACCACCTTGCCGACGATATCCCTGATCGCCATGGTCCTGATCTTGATTTTCGGGACCGTGCTCCACCGGACCAGGTTCGGCCTCTACACCTTCGCCGTCGGCTCCAATGAGGAGTCCGCCCGACGCGTCGGCGTGAAAGTGGACCGCCAGCTGATCTCCATCTACGCGCTCTCCGGCGGACTCGCCGGCGTGGCAGGCATCCTGTCGCTGTCCCAGTACGGCACCACTGCCATCGCGGGTCAGTCGGCGACGAACCTCAACGTCATCGCCGCCGTCGTGATCGGCGGAACCTCACTCTTCGGCGGCGTCGGCACCATCTTCGGAACCGTCGTCGGGCTCTTCATCCCCGCAGTGCTGCAGAACGGCTTCGTCATCGTCGGAATCCAGCCGTTTTGGCAGCAGGTGGCAGTCGGTGCCGTCCTCGTCGTCGCCGTCTATGTCGATCAGCGCCGCCGGGCTGCAGCAGCCCGAGGGCATTCCGCCAAGTCTGATGGCAAGAAGAAGCTCTTTGGCCGACGATCCAGCTGATTTCCTCCCGCATCAACCCTTCAAGCAACAGGAGCTAGACAATGAAGTTAACCCCTAAAGTAACGCTGCTCGCCGCAGGCGTCCTGGCCGCAACGTCCCTCACGGCCTGTGCAGGCGGAAGCGCTTCGGGCGGGAGTGCAGCCGGGACGCAGCCCAAGCTCACGTTCATCCAAGGTGTCGCCGGCGACGAGTTCTACGTCAGCATGCAATGCGGCATCGACGCTGCTGCCAAGGCGTCCGGGGCAACGGTCAACACGCAGGGCCCGGCCAAGTTCGACCCGACTCTCCAAAAGCCCATCGTCGACTCCGTCGTAGCATCCCAGCCGGACGCCATCCTCATCGCGCCGACCGATGTGGCCGCAATGCAGGCGCCGTTGAAGGCGGCTGCGGCAGCCGGCATCAAGGTGGTCCTTGTTGACACCACGGTGCAGGACCCCTCTTTCGCCGCGTCGGCGATCGCGTCGGACAACAAAGGCGGCGGCCTGGAGGCCTTCAAGGCAATCAAGAATCTCAGCCCCAGCGGAGGCAAAGTCCTGGTAATTTCCACCGACCCTGGCGTCTCGACTGCCGACGCGCGTGTCGCAGGCTTCGAAGAGGGAGCCAAAGCCGACCCGTCGTTCGAGTACCTGGGTGTGCAGTACAGCCACAACGACCCGGCCGAAGCGGCCAAACTCGTGTCCGCAGCCTTGGCCAAGGACCCGGACATTGTCGGCGTGTTCGCAGCCAACACCTTCGCAGCTGAAGGAACAGCAACAGGCATCCGCCAGGCCGGCAAACAGAACCAGGTCAAGATCGTCGGCTTCGATGCCGGACCTGCGCAGGTCAAGCAGCTCAAGGACGGCGTCGTCCAGGCACTGATCGCCCAGGAACCTGCGTCCATCGGCACACAGGGCGTGGATCAGGCCTTGAAGGCCATCAAGGGCGAGTCCACCCAGAAGGAGATCCAGACCGGGTTCAAGCAGATCACCGCGGACAACATCAGCGGTGACGGCGCCAAGTACGTCTACAAGTCCTCCTGCTAACGGGTTTCCGGTGCTGTTGCCCGCCCCGCTCACCAGCGGGCAACAGCACCGTCCCACCACTCACGACCGAAGAGAAGAATGACATGAATCCCCTGAATGAAGCGGCCCTTCCAGAATTGGAGGACCGGCTACCCATTCCCTCGTATCATCGGCGCGCCGTCCGGACAGGCATCGTTCACTTCGGTGTAGGCGGGTTTCACCGGTCGCACCAGGCCATGTTCATTGACCGACTGCTGAACCTCGGGGGATCTCAGGACTGGGGGATCTGCGGGATCGGCGTTCTGCCCTCGGACAGCCATATGCACGGTGTCCTTAAAAATCAGGACGGCTTGTACACCTTGGTGCTGAAGGGCCCCGGAGGCACCGAGGATGCCAGAGTTATCGGATCCATCACCGAATATCTCTATGCGCCCAACGACCCCGCAGCGGTCATCCGCAAACTCGCGGATCCTGCTACCCGCATTGTCTCCCTGTCCATCACCGAGGGCGGCTACAGCATCAACGACACCACGGGGGAATTTGATCCCCGGACGCCGGACATCCTCCATGACCTGGACCCGAACACCGTTCCAAGCTCAGCATTCGGTCTGATCACCGCAGCCTTGGCGCAGCGGCGTGAGCACGGCGCTGCGCCATTCACTGTCATGTCCTGCGACAACATTCAGGGAAACGGCAACGTCGCCCGCAAAGCGCTCGTGTCCTTCGCCGGGCTCAAGGACCCAAAGTTGGCAGACTGGATCAGCGAAACCGTAGCTTTTCCCAACTCCATGGTGGACCGCATCACTCCTGTCACCACCGACATCGACCGGGCAGCTGTGACCGAAGCCTACGGATTCTCCGATGCCTGGCCGGTTATTGCCGAACCCTTTGAACAATGGGTCCTTGAGGACAAGTTCCCTGCCGGCCGTCCGCCCCTGGAAGACGTCGGTGTGCAGCTGGTGGACGACGTGGAGCCTTATGAGCTCATGAAGCTCCGGCTCCTGAACGCGAGCCACCAAGTCATGAGCTACCTCGGCTACCTCGCCGGTCACCGGTATGTCAATGAGGTCTGTACGGATCCTCTGTTCGCCGATTTCATCGTCGGCTTCATGGCGAGTGAGGCGACACCCACGTTGCGGCCTGTGCCCGGCATCGATTTGGACACCTACCGGGACGAACTCATCCACCGGTTCTCCAACCCTGCCGTCAGGGACACCCTTGCCCGCCAAATGGTCGACGGCTCTGAACGGATCCCCAAATTCGTACTTCCCGTCGTCCGTGAACAGCTCGAACGCGGAGGCCCCATTGACCGGGCGGTGCTGGTGATCGCGGCCTGGGCGCGCTTTCTGGAAGGCATTGACGAACAAGGCGTAAGGATCGACATCACCGACCGACGCCTTGACGAACTCCGCGCCGCTGTCCGTGCGGATCACGCAGAACCTGGGTCCTTCCTCAATCTGACCGCCGTCTTCGGTGACCTGGGGCGGAACGCCCGCTTCGCCGCCGCATACCGGCAGGCCCGGGAAGCCCTGCAACGGTCTGGGGCGCGTGCCGCTGTCCAGGACCTGACCGAACCTTCGATATCCACAAGGAGAACCTCATGACTGACTCACCCGCGACCAGAACAGCCGTCGACGCCCGCGCAGGAGCCGGCTTCAGCGGCCGCGCCATCCTTGTAACGGGAGCTAGCGGCGGCATCGGGGCTGCCACCGTCAGGCAGCTTACCGCCGCTGGTGCAAAAGTGATCGCCAGTGCCCGCACTCTCGAATCGTTGGCAGCGCTCTGTGACGAAACAGGGGCGCAGCCCTTGGCCTTCGACCTGAACTCCGAAGAAAGCATCAGGGACGCCGTCGAGGGCCTTGCCCTGTGGGGCGTCGTGAACTGCGGGGGCTTCGGCGGCGAAATCGCGACGCCGCAGGAAACCGACATCGACGTCTTCGACAAGGTCATCAGCATCAACGCCCGCGGCGCACTCCTGGTCATCAAATATGCGGTGCCCTCCATGATCCGCCAGGGCAACGGCGGCGCGATCGTCAACGTCTCCAGCCAAGCCAGCATGGTCGCGCTGCACGGCCACATCTCCTACGGATCGTCCAAAGCCGCCCTGGACAACATCACCCGGGTGTCCGCTCTGGAACTTGGCAAGCACAACATCCGCGTCAACAGCGTCAACCCGACCGTGGTCATGACCGACATGTCGAACTTCTACTGGGGACGACCGGAAATCGGCGGACCGTTCCTTGAGCAAATGCCCCTCGGACGATGGGCCACGGTCGATGAGGTCGCCGGCCCTATCGTCTTCCTGCTCAGTGACGCCGCCTCCATGATCACCGGCGCTTCCCTCCCCATCGACGGCGGTTACACCAGCCGCTGACCGCCGTTTCCGGCGCAGCAGCGCCGCGAATTGACCTCACCTGAAATGGATGACCATGAACATGACCGAAGAACGCGCATCCGAGGCGATCATCGTCTGCGGCGTGCCGGCGAGTGGTAAGACCACCTTTGCCCAGGATCTGGCCCGCCAGCTCCACTGGACCATCCTTGACCTGGACACCGTCACGAACCCGTTGTTTGAACACATGGGCGGCGAGTTCTTGGTCGACGTCCCCACAGCACAACCCGCAACACGTGCGAGCGTAAACGATATCCGCTACACCTGCCTCTTCGACACAACCCGGGAGAATCTCGCACTGGGCAACAGCGTGGTTGTTGTTGCCCCGTTCACTTCCGAACGGACGTTCCCGGCCGCATGGGCACGGCTTGTTGAGCGCTTGGCGATTCCTGACTCGCGGGTGCACCTCGCCTGGATGGACACCCCGCCGGGCGAGGTGGTGAGGCGCATGCAGCTCCGCGGAGCCGCACGAGACCTCGACAAGATCAAGGAACCGGAGCGTTTCCTCTCGCCCGAAGTCACGCAGCCTCCCGGCGTCGCGCACATCCGCATTGACGGCCTGCTGACGCCGCACGAACAGATCGAGGTTTTCCTGGCGGACTTCGCAGGGCGGGAGGCCGTGCGCTGAGCTGCCGCTAGCAGTTTCCACTCCAACCTTCCGCCGAGGGCCACATCTTCCAGGACAGCACCCCGTACGGGGCGCGATTCGTCGTGCCCTCACCGCGGCGGTTTCCGATGCCTCCGGCCGCCTGATTCCAGACCCACCAGACCAAAACCACCCCATTAGGAGAACCCAGTGAATACACTCACCACACTCGAACGCCGCGGCATGGCAGCGATCTCGACCCCCGGCGGCAAGATGCTCATCGTGGCCGCCGACCAGCGCAACGGAATGAAGGCCGTGATGAACGACGCGCCCGACGGTCCGAACTCCATCACCGCCCAGCAGCTCTCCGACGCAAAGGCGGACCTTGTCCGCTACCTGGGAAACGCCGCGCCGGCGATCCTGCTCGATCCTGAAGTTGCCCTGCCCCGCGTGGCGGATGAGGGCATCCTCTCACGCGACACCGCATTGGTTGTCGGCCTGGATGCTTCCGGTTTCGCGACGGTGGACGGCCTGCGCTACACAAAGTTCGTCCCGGGGATGTCGCCGCACAGGGTGCGCGAACTCGGCGGTGACGTCGCCAAGATGCTCTGGTACATGCGCCCCGACCTTCAGGATGCCGGCTCGCGCGTGGCGGACGAAATCCGTGAACTCGTCAAGGCCTGCACCGACGAGGGTCTCCTCCTCATCGTCGAGATTCTGGTCTACCGCCTCGAAGGCGAAAGCGAGGAGGCCTATGCCAAGGCGTTCCCCGGCCTCGTTGCCGACTCTGCCCGGCTCTCCGTCGAGTGCGGCGCGAAGGTGCTCAAGCTGCAGTACCCGGGATCTGCCGAGGCCAGCGCTGCGGTCACCGAGGCGTCCGCCGGCGTGCCGTGGGCCGTCCTGTCCGCAGGAGTTGACCACGAGACGTTCATCAAGCAGGTCGAGACTGCGGTGGCCAACGGCGCGGGCGGAGCGATGGCGGGCCGCTCGCTGTGGAAGGACAGCATGGCTGTTTCGGCCGAAACCCGCGAGCACCTGCTGACGACACGTGCCCTCCCGCGCCTGCAGGAGCTCGAAGCCGTCGTGGACGGCACGCTCGTGGCTTCCTAAGGTGCAGCGGACGACGGCGGAAGGTCCCGCCGTCGTCCGCTCACCATGACCGCACCCTTTGAAAGCCTGGTCAGCAGCGGGGCCATGGTCGTCGACGCTTGCAAATCCTCATTGTGGTGGCTGCCGAACTGGGCCACCATGATCGTATGGATGCTGAATCAGCCCAAGCGGTGGAACCGAGCCTTCCTCAGGCTTTCCTGCTTTTGGCCACAAACGACAAGAACGGCAAGCCCGAAGTGCCCTTGTTCGCACTCAGGACCACGGTGGCAGGGGCAATACTGGCCGAGCTGGACCTGCTCGGTGCGGTCGAGCTGGAGGGGAAGCATGTCAGGGCCACCGGCACTGCCCCCGCTACGGACTTCCAGGACGAGCTGGAACTCATCCGCGGCAAATCCCGGGCCCGCACTCCCAAGTGGTGGGTCTCCGTGCTCGACAGCCGCGCCGAAGTGCAGCGTGTGTACGAGGGGATGGCGTCCCTGGGCACCGTGGAGCATGTCGGTGAAAAGCACCTAGGCAGGTTCCGGGCCGTGCGGTACCCGGAGAAGGACCACGCTCCGAAGGCGGCGCTACTGAAAAAGATCGAGGCGGCACTGAGCGGTGCTCCGGCGGATCTCGAGGTGCCTGATTCCGCGGCCACCGATGCGCCCGCGACCAATGCGCCTGCGACCGCTGCGGGGGCGCCGGACGCCAGAACTGCTGATGCCGCGAAGCCCGGCGCCAAGGCCCCCGACGTCAGGACCACAGTGCTGATCGCCCTGCTTCAGGCGGCCGGACTGCTCGGCAAGCTCTTCCCGGCTGCAGATCTGGCCCGGGCCAGTGAGCTGTCCAGGGACTATTGGCCGACCCGAGCCGTGGAGGACGAACTTCGCCTGATCAGGCTGGCGGAGGAAGAAGCCGCAACCTTGTGAGGCTGCCTCGCCTTCCTGCTCTCCAGCGACGGCCTGTCCGGTGACGATGCGCAACGGTTTTCCAATTCATGCAAATTCCCACTCAATCGAATTGCGAATGGATATTGGAGATTTCTAATCCCCGCTGGGAAGGTTGTGAAGAGCAGACGCGTCCAACTCGAGAGGAACAGGCCAGTTGTTCATCACCTCCGCCATGGATAACGGCGTCCTGACGATATTCCTCAATGACCCGGACCGTCGCAACGCCATGGGCGATGACATGCGTGGGGAGCTCATCGCGGCCCTCCAGCGTGCCGACACTGACGGCTCAGTGCGAACACTGGTGCTACGCGGGGCCGGCGGCAACTTCTGCTCCGGAGGTGACCTGACCGCCATGCCGCCGGTGGACCTGGACGCAGCTGGGGAGCGCTTGGCCCAGGTGGCCATCATGGTGCGGCAACTGAGCGGCTTCACCCGGCCAACAATGGCCGTCGTTGAGGGTGCTGCTGCAGGTTTGGGGGCCAGCATCGCATTGGCATGCGACTACATCTATATGGCGGACGACGCGCGGCTTATGTTCCCTTTTTCGAAGCTGGCGCTCCTGCCCGACGGCGGAATATTGCACAGCCTCGCAGCACGGGTCGGCGTCGTGAAAGCCAGGCAGATTTTGCTTGAGGGGCGGACTCTCGGAGCGGAGGAAAGCCTTCGCCTCGGATTGGTGGACTACTGCTGGCCAGCAGAGCATCTCGCAGCGGAAGCCGCGGCCAAGGCCGGCAAGCTTGCTACCCTGGCGCCCCGCTCTGTCGCGGGCATCAAAAAGGCTTTCGCTGATGGCCTGCCCACTTGGGAGGATGCGCTCGCCGCCGAAGGCAGCGACCAGCCAGCCTGCTACTTTTCCGACGACTTCGTCGAGGGCCAACGGGCTTTCGCCCGGCGTGGCGTCCCCGTTTTCACGGGATCATGAACAGTTTCAACCGAGTTGAGGAGCGCACTTTGCTATTGCAGGACAAGACCAGCGTGGTCACCGGGGGAGCGCGGGGCATCGGTCTCGCGACAGCCCGTGCCCTCGCGGCACAGGGCAGCAACATCGTTCTCGCCGACCTTGATCCCGGCGCGCTGGAACGGGCAGCTGAGACCTTCGGGGAAGGGGTCGTGACCATCGTCTGTGACGTGACCTCTGCCGAGGACATGGAGGCTGTCGCGGACGCAGCCGTAGATGCGTTCGGGTCCTTGGACATCATGGTCAACAACGCCGGCTTTACACGCGATGCCACGATGCGAAAGATGACCGAAACAGAATTCGACGACGTCGTCTCAGTACATATGAAGGGCGCCTGGCTGGGTACGCGGGCGGCCGCGGACGTCATGCGCAAGCTGGGGACGGCCGGCTCGATCATCAACGTCTCTTCCATCTCGGGCAAGGTTGGTATGCCGGGACAGACCAACTACAGCGCCGCGAAGGCCGGAATCGTCGGCCTTACCAAGGCTGCCGCCAAAGAACTCGGGTTCGCCGGTATCCGGGTCAATGCGATTCAGCCGGGCATCATCCGGACCGAGATGGTCGAATCGCTGCGCCCGGACGTGCTCGAAAAGAAGCTCGCAGAGATTCCGCTGTCCCGGTTCGGCGAGCCCGAGGAAGTTGCCAGTGTGGTGTTGTTCCTCGCCAGCGGGATGTCCAGCTATATGACCGGAACAGTCCTGGAAATCACGGGCGGCCGGCATGCCTGAGCGCTTCGAAATGGTCATGCCGCTCCGCTGGTCCGACCAGGACATCAACGGGCACATCAACAACGCCCGCATCGTGACGCTGATGGAGGAGGCCCGCGTGCAGTGGCTCAACCGGACTGCGGCCGCTGATGGGCTGGACTCGTTCCGCTGCCCCAAGGTGGTGGCTTCCCTGAACGTTGAGTACAAGGCGCCCGTCAGCTACGAAGATGAGCTCGAGTTGGTGCTCGACATCTCCAGGGTTGGCAACGGATCCTTCACCGTCCGCCATACGGGGATCCAGCTGGGCGCCACCGCCTTTGTGGGGACCACGGTAGTAGTCCCGCTGGACAATGAATCGAACCGCCCCCGGAAACTCACTGCCGCTGAAGCCGCCTACCTCGCCCGGTACGCCGAGAAGGCGTCAGTGGCCGGTTAGGCGCCTGCCGCCGTCGACCACGAGTTCAGTCCCGGTGATGTAGCCGCCGAAGTCGCTGAGGAGAAACGCGCAGGCATCGGCAATCTCCTCTTTCCGTGCGAGCCTTCCCAGCGGAATGTTCGCCAGGTGCGCATCCGTCTCCGCTTCGGTTCCGTATAGGACCCCGGCGCCGCCGGTCCCGGTCGTCAGCCCGGGGGTAAGCACGTTGAGACGGATGCCATGGGACGCCCAGGCCGCGGCGAGCGACTTCGTCATGGCCAGCACTCCGGCCTTCGCGCTCGCTGAATGGACCGTCGCTGGGTTCCCGAGCAGAGCCGCGGAGGTGCCGATATTCACCACCGACAACGGCATTGATGAGCCGATGGCCCGTCGGCCCACGGCCTGGGTGAGGTTCCAGGTGCCTTTGAGGACAATATCGACGACGGCGTTCCAGCCGTTGGGAGTAAGGTCCAAGGGGTTCACGCGGAAGTTCCCTGCGGCGTTGTTCACGAGCAGGCCGACGGGACCGTAGTCCCCTTCGACAGCGGCCAAGGCGTGCTGCACGGCTGCTTCGTCGCGGACGTCCGCCCGGTAGCCCCTGACATCCAGTCCCTTGTCCCTGAGGGCGGTGGTGGCGGCCTCAAGTTTCCGTTCATCGCGTCCAATGATTGCTGTCCGGGCGCCCAGGGATCCCAGGCGTTCGGCAATCGCGAGTCCGATGCCGGAAGTACCGCCGGTGACCAGCGCGGTGCGGCCGCTGAACGTGGTGGGGCTAAACATGCGTCTCACTGTCCTTCCTCACCGGAGGTACACACGGCCCGGGTCGATGTCGTCCCGCAACAGCCTGAGTTCCTCTTGGGTGGGCGGCGGCGTTACTGTGACCCCGCCCAGCACCTTGATTGGCCAGCCGGTCTGCTGCCGGACCTGGTCCACGGTCACGCCTTCGTGGATGCTGGCAAGGCATAGTTCACCGTCCGCGTCGGCGGTGAAGACACCTAGTTCGCTGATGACGGTGGTGACGCCGGCTCCCCTCGTCGGCACTTTGGGATCCGCCCGGCGGGCAGCTACGGGCGAAGGGCTGGTGCAGAAATCCAGTTCCGCCACGAAGGAGGTTTTGTTGTGCCGGCGCATCACAACGAAGACCTCCTGGGAGTTCGCCATCACCTCCGCGGCGCCACCGGATCCCGGAAGGCGGACTGTGGGCGAATCCCACGGGCCGATGACGCTGGTGTTCAGGCTGCCGAACCTGTCGATTTGTGCCGCGCCGAGGAATCCCACGTCGATCCAGCCGCCCTGCAGCACATATCCGAACAGGACGGGCATTGTCAGGATGGTTTCCGCGCCGGTGGCCAACGAGGCGTCGGCGATGGTCTCCGGAAGTTTCGGCGGATGTGCGCCGCAGACACCCGATTCGTAGATCTGCTCAATCTCCGGAGACGTGGACTTCTGTGCAAGCGCTACAGCCAAAGTGGGCAGTCCGATTCCTGCGAATACGCGCCGTTTGCCCTGCAGATAACGGCAGCTGACCACTGCCAGGAGCTCGCTCACCGTGTGGGCCGGTGCGGGTGCTGGCGCGGCGGCCAGTTCAGTGATGCTGCTCATAGGACGCTTCCGTAATTGACTGGAGTGGACAGGCGAGGGGCCGGTGTCAGCCGGTCGAAGAACCCTTCGCCAAGTTTGTTGAAGTAGCCGTCGTGGCCGCCCGTATCGTGGATCCATTCCTGGATCCAGCCTTGGAGGCGGGCAGGGTCTTTGCTGATGGCTGACCAGGAGCGGTAGAAGTCGTTGTCGCGGTCGTAGTGACCCTGGGCGAACGATGGGTGCGCCCCGTATTTGCACTCCACGACGGCGTCCACGACGAAACCCGGGATCAGGGTCCTGTTGGGATCGGAGCGGATGACGTCGTCGTCGACGATCTCCTCAACCAGCACGATGGTGCGCTGGGCCGCGAAGGCGACCTCCTGCTGGGGCCCCAGAATTCCCCAGCTTTGGATGTTGCCGTGCCGGTCCGCCCGCTGGGCGTGGATCACCGCGACATCGGGGTTCAGGGCGGGCACCACGTACGTCTCCATATCCTCTTCATAGGGTGACGCCACCTTCTTCAGCAGGGGATTTATGCCAACGAGGTCGCTGCCGGCATAGGACCTGATTGGTATGAACGGGATTCCGGCCGCACCCGCCTGGTACCGTGCCAGGAGGCCGTAGTGGCTGTATTCCTCTAGCTCGAGTCCGCCGGTACCGCCAGCCTCGACTGCGCGGCGAATGGCATAAAGTGAACCGACCGAACTGTTGCCGGTGAACGCAAAGACCAGCTTGTCCACACAGCCGGCGGCGACCATCTGGTCGGCGATGATGTCCGGAGTCATCCGGACCAGTGTCAGGCCCTTAAGGCGCTGCCGGATCATTTCGTGGCCCGCGGCGAAGGGGATGAGGTGTGTGAATCCTTCCAAGGCCACCACATCGCCGTCGGACACAAACGTTGTGATTGCGTCTTTGAGGGAGAACAATTTTTCGGCCAAGGGAAATGCCTTCCGGATATTTCGGCGGGTTCCCTCATGCTCGCAGTACGGATATATAACGGTCCAATACATAAATTACACTTCTGTAATAAGTAATAGTTATCGATCTGGAGAGGGCGCAGTGGAACTGAGGCATTTGACCGGCTTTATCGCTACGGCGGAGGAACTGCATTTCGGGCGCGCGGCCGCCCGGCTGCACATTGCCCAGCCTGCGTTGAGCCAGCAGATCCGGCTCCTGGAGAAAGAGTTGGGGGTCGAGCTGTTCCACCGGAACACGCGATCGGTGACCCTGAGCGAGGGTGGAAAAGCGCTGCTCGGCCCTGCGAGGCAGGTCATGGCCGACGTCGACATCGCCCGCAGGTCGGCGATATTGGGGAGTTCAGAGGTTGTCGGCAGGGTGGTGGTTGGCTTCGCCGGGGCCAGCAGCAGGAATGTGCTGCCCTTGTTGGCGCGGGCGGTCCGCGCAGAGCAGCCCGGCATAGAACTGATACTCCAGGGGCAGACCTATGCCGGTGCGGCCATCGCCGAGGTAGCGGCCGGCGGGCTGGACATAGGCTTTTCACGCCTTCCGGTCACCAACCAGAGTGTCGCGACCCGCGTTTATGAGTACGAGCGGTTGGTTGCTGCGCTGCCTTCCGATCACCAGCTGGCCAGCAAGGACACGATTCGTGTGGCTGACCTGGCCACTGAGCCGTTTGTGACCTTCCCGGGCACCCAGGGCTCCACGGTGCGGGACGCCCTGATCCAAGCGGCCATGAAAGCCGGCTTCACTCCGCGGATCATGCAGGAGGCGCCGGATTCCTACACCATCCTCGGTTTGGTCGCCGCTGGCGTGGGAGTCACCCTTACGGTTTCATCGGTGCAGCACATCGATACGCCGGGGCTTGTGTACCGGGAACTGGAGGATGACGTTCCCCGGCTTGCCGTGGTCCTCGCGTGGAGGAAGGACAACATTTCCGCTGCCACGAGTGCAGTCCTGGAGATCGCCGAGCGACTGCTGCCAACACCGGCCGGGCCGGCTACATCAGCGGCCTAACGATCCGGGCGACTAATAGCATTTTCAACTAACTGTAGGTCCGATTAGTTATTGGACGCTATGAGTTTTGGCTGTCAGGGTAGGGGAGGAAATTCACCGTGTGCCGAGTCACAGGGTGCCTCGGACAGACAATGGAGTTGTTGTGAGCGAATTGCAAAAGACGGAAGTGGGCGGCGCCCAATACCGCCAGAAGATGGCCCGGAAAGCGGGCATCGCCTCATTTGCTGGCACCACCGTGGAATGGTATGACTTCTACGCCTATGGGACGGCCTCGGCTCTTGTCTTCGGCAAAATCTTCTTCCCGGCAGAGGACCAGGCTGTCGGAACGCTCGCTGCCTTCGCCACATTCTGGGTCGGTTTCCTTGCGAGGCCGCTCGGCGGAATCATCTTCGGTCATATCGGCGACAAACTCGGCCGCAAAAAGGCGCTGGTCACCACACTGCTCATGATGGGCGTCTGCACCACCGCCGTCGGGCTCCTGCCCACCTACGCCCAGGTGGGTGGCTGGGCCGCGGTGATCCTGGTGCTACTCCGGCTCGTCCAGGGCATTGCCATGGGTGGCGAATGGGGTGGCGCGGTGGTGCTTGCCGCCGAGCACGCACCCAAGGGCAAGGGCATCATCTACGGCGCTTTCGCCCAGCAGGGCTCGCCCATGGGCAACCTGCTGTCGACTTTGGTCTGGCTGGCCGTCGCTCAGCTTCCCGACGAGGATTTCATGACCTGGGGCTGGCGCATTCCTTTCCTCCTCTCTGCCGTGCTGGTAGGCATCGGGCTGTTCATCCGGTTGAGCATCGAAGAATCCCCGGCCATGCGGGCGCTGATGGAGACCAAAACCGTTGCCAAGGCGCCCCTGCGTGAAGTGCTCCGCAACTCCAAGGGCATCGTGGCGCTTGGAATCGGTGCGTGCGTCATCGCCGTCTCCGCAACCTACTTCAAGGGCACGTTCGCCCTGGCATGGGCCGTGGAAGAAGGACTGTTTACCCGTCAGAACTTCCTGTCCATTGTGACGATTTCCCTCGTGGTGCAGTTCCTGGTGCAGCCCTTCGGCGCAGTGCTCGCCTCCAAGCTCACGCTGCGAAAAGCAGTGTTGCTGATGCTGCTTCCCGAACTTCTGGTACTTCCGATGATGTTCATGATGATCGGGACCGGGGACTACATGTTGGCCGTCGTCGGCATGGCATTGGCCACCATTCCGCACTCCATGTACTACGCCGCGTTGGCCGGCATCCTGGCCAAGTCCTTCCCGCCCAACATCCGCTACACCGGTATCTCCCTCAGCTACCAGCTCAGCTCAACGCTGTTTGCCGGGACCGCGCCGATGATGGGGCAATTCCTGTTCAATGCCACCGGCTCCATCATGGCCGTCATTGTCCTGGCCGTGGTTCACGTGGTAATCACCGTCGTTTCCGTGCTCGGCCTGCTTTCACGCTCGCGCAGCCTGGGATCTGACTACGGAAGCGCGGATAGCTTCAGCACTCACGACGAAACTGCGCCCACTGCTGAGACGGAACAGCGCCGAAGCTCCGCTCTTCAGCGCTAACGGCCTCCAGTTCACGGAGCGGCGCCAAACGCAAGCGGACGACGGCGGGATCCCGGCAGTATCTAGCGGTCGTTGCAACCCCCATAACTCGGGGTGTAGCAACGACCGCTAGAACGCAAGGAAGGACGACGGCCTTCCCTTTTGAGCTTCCAATTCTGGAGTCGTAGTCCAGATCAGGTGAGGTGTGCGCTTAGAGGTAGCTCTTGACGCTCGCCCGAAGTGCTTCGGTGTGCTCGTAGATTTCTTCCAGCGAGCCGATCGGTACCCGGGTCTCTTCCTTGTTGTCGTCGAAAATTCCGATGTACTTCTGGGTGCGGTTGAAGTGCAGGCGCGCGATGGGCTTGCGGTTGTTGTCGTCGAGCAGCACCGCGAAATAGGACTTGGCATCCCGCTGCACTACACGCGCTGGCTTCACTTCGCTGCAGACGATGGCCCTGACGATTTGGTAGCCCTCGATTTCTTCCAACGTTGTTTCCAGACCGTCCGCCTCGGCCAGATCGGCTTCGGCCACGGGTGCACTGGTGACGCTGGCAGCCACCGCCGCGTCGTCATTTTGCGGAAAGCCCGGAGCGCCAAGGGCTTTCTTCAGGCGCTCATTCACCTGGTCGTTCAGGAACTGCTTGGACGCTTTGGCTACCAGAGCCGTGAACTGCTCACGCACTTTCTGGGTATAAGGGCCCGGGTAAACGCGGCCGGTGAGGAACTTGACCCATTCGTCTTCCGGTTCCTTGAACTGTGCCGCGAGTGTTCTCTTTAGTTCGCCGATGTATTTCAATTCACCAGCGGCGCTGATGATCGAATCAAGATCAAAGATGTCTTTGGATAGTTTCTGCAGTTCCGGAATGAGCGACTCATCGATGTCATTCAAATCGAGGACGAGGAACGGCTTCTCGTCCATGCGGTTCGGGGCATCGAGGTCCGTAAAGAACTGGTAGACCTCACCGTTGGTCAGGATGGCGATCCTGGCATTCGTGACGGCAAAATAACGGAAAAGCTGAGATGCATGCTCGATCTTCACTGGCTCCGTGGACTTTTTGCACTCAATCAGGATCTGTACTACGCCGTCCTTGACGATGGCATAGTCGATCTTCTCGCCCTTTTTCAGACCTACGTCGGCGATGAACTCCGGCACGACTTCCATGGGATTGAAGACGTCGTAACCAAGAATTGTGGAAATGAAGGGCATGACAAAGGCATTCTTTGTAGCCTCCTCAGTTTGGATCACCCCTCGCTGCTGACGTACCTTTGCTGCCAGAGCCGAAAGTTTTTCTGCAAACTCCATTTGTCCCCCTTGAAAAATGTTGGTGCTGCCAACCGTAGCGCAGCGAGGTCAGATCTATCCGAACCGCCGGCATGCTATTTGGCAATAGGCTCAGTGGAACATTTCCGACAAATGGGTGGCTAGAGGGGGCGGGCGGATCCACCAGCGTCAGCGCGGGGCGAGGACGCAGAACTCGTTGCCTTCTAGGTCGGCGAGGCATACCCATGGCACATCGCCTTGCCCGACGTCGGCGTCAGTGGCGCCCAGGGCCCGCAGCCGGGCCACCTCTGCCGCTTGATCGTCGCCGGGGTAAGGCATCAGGTCGAGGTGGACACGGTTCCACACGGTATCCTCGCCGGGCGTACGGAGTAGCTCCAGATACGGCCCCACACCCGAGGGCGAACGCAGCCTCGCATGGTCGTCGGTCACCTCGTGGAGGGTCCAGTCCATCGCCCCGCTCCAGAACCGTGCCATGGCCCGCGGATCCGCGCAGTTGACCACCACCGTGGCGATCGGCCCGGTGTCCCGGTAGATCTCCCGAGGCTCCAGCACACAGAACACATTGCCCTCCGGGTCAGCCAGGACCGTCCACGGCACATCACCCTGGCCCACATCTGCGGGCGTTGCACCGAGCTCCTTGAGTCGCGCGACCAGCTCCGCCTGATGCGCCGCAGAAGTGGTAGCGAGATCGAGGTGCGCGCGGTACTTCACCGTCTCGGGATCCGGGACGGTGACCACATCGACGCACACGGCGGCGGGGTCCGGCCAGGCGAAGCCCACAGGTTCAACATTGGTCACTCCGGGTCCTTCACTGGATAAGCCCCAGCCGAGCGCCTCCGCCCAAAACCGGCCCAGCGCCGAGTCATCCCCGGCCTTGAAATTCACCTGAACAAGTCGCAACGCCATACCGTCAGACCCTACCCGAGCTGATACCCGATACAGGAGGCCCGCTAGTTGTTCAGCCCGCTAGGCCCGCTAGTTGTTCAGGGCCGCGTACAGGTTCAGGCTGGCCGAGAACACCAGCCACGAAACGTAGGGCAGCATCAGCACCCCCGCCGTCGTACTGATCGGTCCGAAGTGCAGTACGGCGAAGGTCGCAATCACGGAGTGGACCGCGATCACCAGCAGCGCCAGCCAGAGTGCGGCGGTACCCATCATCGGGTACATGCCGAAGAACACCAGCGGCCACGACAGGTTCAGCAGCAGCAGGCCGCCATAGGCTTTGAGCGCTTCCCGGCGCGGGGAATGCTGCTGACGCCACACCAGCCACGCCGCTACCGCCATGGCTGCGTACAGCACCAGCCACACAGAGCCGAACATCCACCCCGGCGGGGTCCACGGCGCCTTCTCCGCAGCCGCGTACCAGGCGCCGTTCATCCTGATCGGCAGCGAGCCCAGCGCCGAAACAGTCCAGGACGCCGCCAGAAAACCGAGGAGGGCCGCAATCTGCCGCCGCCGCGGCCGTGTGCCGGGGGCGGGAGTGCCCGGGGAGCTATGTTCAACGTTCAAGAGCACCGACTTACTGTGAACAACCGCGGGCCTTCCCGTCAAACCACGAAGGCGGGACCGCCCGCCGTCGTCCGCCCGCCGTCGTCCACCCGCCGTCGTCCGCTCGCTGTCGTCCGCTCACCGTCGCGCTCCGCACCTTCCCGCACCGGAAAAACCCACCCATTGTCCCAACAGGTGAAGTGTGTTTCACTATTTCTCACGGAGGGGAGTATCCCCTGAATGTTCCGTCGTCAGTCCGGCCGTCCCTGAACGGCCCGGCGGGACAGGTCCCCCGAGGACCGGGAAAGACCTCCAGTTGGTTGAACTGACTGGAAGCGGGTTTCACTGATGAATGTTCCCCTATGGGCCTGGTTGGCCGTTCTTGGCGTCATTATCCTCATGCTGGCCGTGGACCTTTTCGCGCATCGCCGGGCGCATGTGATCGAGGTCCGGGAGGCGGCCCTGTGGTCAGCCGTCTGGGTGGCCTTCGGAGTTGGTTTCGGCGCCCTGGTGTGGCGGATCTACGGGGCGGAATTCGGCCAGCAGTACTTCGCCGGATACCTGATCGAGAAGTCCCTCGCCGTGGATAACGTGTTCATCTGGGCCATCATCTTCACGTACTTCGCGGTGCCCCGGGAGTACCAGCACCGCGTATTGTTCTTCGGTGTGCTCGGCGCCCTGGTGTTCCGGGGCATCTTCATCGCCGCCGGCTCCGCGATCATCGCCAGCGCCGGGTGGGTGCTGTACCTGTTCGCAGCCTTCCTGCTTTACACCGGCTATCAGATGATCCGCCACCGCAATGAGCACCTTGACCCGGAGAAGTCGAAGGCCCTGGCGCTCTTCCGCCGGCGGGTGCCCATGACGGACAACTTCCACGGCCAGCGGTTCCTGATCCGCAAGAACGGCGCCCTCCTTGCCACCCCGCTGCTTGCCGTCCTGGTCCTGGTGGAGGTCACGGACGTCATCTTCGCGGTGGACTCCATTCCGGCGATCTTCGCCGTCACCGACGAAGTCTTCCTGGTCTTCACCGCCAACGCCTTCGCCATTCTGGGGCTCCGTGCCATGTACTTCCTGCTGGCCGACCTGATCCACCGGTTCATCTACCTCAAGATCGGACTCGCCCTGGTCCTGAGCTGGGTGGGCATCAAGATGCTCCTCAAGATCGACGTCTACTACATTCCCACCCCCGTATCCCTAGCCGTCATCGCCACGATCCTCGGCGTATCCGTGGCGGCAAGCCTCTGGGCCACCCGCGGGCAGGGACGCCACGCACTCCCGGCACCGCAGAACCCGCCCTTCGGAACCGCCTCGGAAGAGGAGATTGACGCCCTGGAACCGTTGTGGCGGCGTCCCGGCAAGAAGCCGATCCGGACATGAACCTGGACGAAGGGCCCCTGCCTGGCCCGCCCGCCTCCGGGCGGGCCGGCTGGACCTTCCTCACCAACCACGGGCATGTGCTGCTGTCCGTGGCGGCCGACCCGGACATCCGCGTGGCGGATATTGCCGACAGGGTGGGCATCACGCCACGGGCGGCGCTCCAGATCCTCAAGGACCTCGAAGACGGAGGTTACGTGCACCGCACCCGGGTGGGACGCCGCACCCGCTACAACATTGAGCCGCACCGGCATTTCCGGCACCCCACCGAAGCAGCCCGGGAAATCGACGGGCTGATCCGCCTGTTTGCAGGGCCGGCACCGTAAGAACGCTGCCAGTCCTCCAAGGCGAGCGGACGACGGCGGGAAGTCCCGCCGTCGTCCGCTGCCCGTATCCCTGCGGTCCGGGCAGTTCTGGCCAGCAAGCGTGTCAGTCATAGACTTCATCGCAGAACCAATGGAAGGCGGATCTCTGAATGGCAGGAATGCCACCGGCCACGGTGGAAGTGTGTGACGCCGCGGTCCAGCGCCTCGTCCGGGACCAGCGGCCCGACCTTGGTGACCGTCCTTTGACGCGGGTTGCCAATGGCTGGGACAACGCGAACTTCCGGCTCGGCGACGACCTGGCCGTCCGGCTGCCGCGGAGGACGGAGGCCGTTCCGCTGATACTGCATGAACGGCGCTACCTTCCGGACATCGCCCGCCGCTCCCCGGTCGCCGTACCTGACCCCGTCCATGCCGGCCGGCCGACGATCCTGGGAAGCTGACTTTTGCCCGTAACCCTGAAGCGGCGTTAATTGTCGGTGCCTGCTGGGATGCTGTGGGTATGGAGGGCAGGGCAGTTGCGGAGACGGTGGAGGCCATGGAGGCTTCCTTTGCTGCGTTGGCTGCATGTGCCATCCGCGGGGCCGGGAACGGTGCCTCGACTGGTGCTGACCCCCTTCGGGATGAAGCGGACGCGTGCCTCGACGAGACCGCGCCGCCATTACCGGTGGATCCCCTGCCTGACTGGGCGCTCTTCATCGCGGCGTAGGACAGACTCTCCACGGCAGCCGCGAACCCTACCCGGGAGAGGCGGACTGGGCGCTGCACGCAAGACCGGTGGACGCGCGGATTACGCGGCGCGGTCTTATGCTTTACATACAGGTTTTGCAGTGAGCCGGAGCGTCTTGATTCGAGCGTGGAAAATGGCCGAAGCCACCCCGTTGCACATTGGACCGGAAGAACCTGCTGACTTCCACTCTGCAATCCTGGACACCCCCGACGTGCAGCAGTTCCTTAGCGAGGCCGCGAAGGCACTTATGGACGACGCCGGTGGTGTAGCACGTGATTTCCATTGGGCCATCGCACTTCTAGTCCGGGGTGAAGTCCGGAACTTGGCATCGGGTTCCACCAAGGCGAGGGAGATCGACGGGCTGCAAAGCCTGTTCGCGGACGGTCCTGCCCGGGCCGCGATGGCGGGTTCGGAATTCGTCCACATACCCGACACAGCCCTCGACGGCCGGTGGCCCGGGTACTCCGCTGCCGTTGCCGGCCAAGGCGTGGGATCGGTGCTGTGCGTGCCCATGATTGTGGAGTGGGACGTCAGGGCGGCGCTGACGCTTTACAGTTCATCCGCCCACGCCTTCACCAGCGAAGATGTAATCCGCGCCGTTGAAGCTGCGCGACGTATCACCAAGATATGCCAGTTACTCCTGAGGCTGGGGTTGAAAGTCGGGGCCGTCATCACGCAGATCCCACTTTCCGTGATTGAACTGGACGTGTTGTCCTTGATTCGCGAATACGGTCTGACAGAGGAAACTGCAATACAGTACCTCCAGGCAGTGGTGCATCATGCGGCCATCAGCTCCATGACAGTTCCTGCCGCCGGCATAGCAAAGGGACCGTCCCCGTCGGGGCCGGTCCCTATGCCACTCCTCTAGGCCGGCGCTTCGGCGGACTCGGCCGGATTCAGGTCATCCGTGCGTGGATTGCCCGGCGCCGTATTGGTTGCCGCCGTGTTAGCCGATTGACGTCGGCGCCATAGCAACACCCCGCAAAACGCCGCAGCCGCCGCCACTCCTGCCACCCACCACCGGGCAAGTGATTGCGCCCCCGGCTTGGCGGCCTGGGCGGGCTCGCTGCTGAAAGCCACAGCCTTAGGCGTGATCCTCGTGATCCCCTCGTGTACTCGGGGGACGACGGCTTCCACTCCGCCTGCCAGTTCGTCGGCAATGGCGCGAAGGCTGGCTTGGATCCGGGGGGACGCGGCCTCGATGCCGCTGTCCATCCCGGTAAGCGCCCGGTGCAAAGCGGCCTCAATTCCGGGGGTGGCCCACTCCCTCCCCTTGGCCAGTTGCGTGACCAGGCTTTCCTGAAGGTGGCGGGCTTGGGCAATGCGGGCGGTTTTTTCTGACGTGTGCATTGGAACCTCCGGGGTCGTACGGTGTGGTCGAGCTCTGGTCTTGGTAGCTTGCGGGAACAGCCTTGATTTGTGAAGCCCACGGATTGCAGCGAACCCTATCGGCAGAGCCCTATGGCTGGGCGTCGGGTTGATATGTCCTCGCTTTCGCTGTGGTGGAGGCATGGGCCGCACGCTTCCTGCTGGTTAGGTACAGTCGGTGGGCGGTTATGACCAACGCGAGCCAGGCCAGGCCAAGTGACCATGCGGCGAGGACATCGGTGAGCCAGTGGTGGCCCAAATAGACCCGGCTCAGGCCCATCGTCAGGGCGAACGCTGCAGCCAGCGTGATGGTCAGAACCCGTCCGCGTCCGGACGTCAGGCGCAGGATGATCAGGTAGGCGACGATGCCGGCGATGACGACCGAATTCAGTGAATGCCCGCTGGGAAACGACGCCGAGTATTCGTAGGGGGGAACGGCGTCGCTGAGGAGGGGCCGCATGCGGCCAATCAGGTGCTTCCCTGCGATGGTCATCAGCAATGAGCCCGCGCCGCCGATTACGAGGAGGATGGCGGGGGTCCAGGACCGACGCCTCAGCGAAAGAAGCACGGCTGTTGTGACGGCGAGGATAGGCATGCCCACTGTGCCCCCAATGTCCGTGTACCCGGTGATGATCAGGTCCACGGCAGGCGAGCGTACGCTCTTGGCCGCGCCCAGTACGGGATGGTCCAGCCCCGCGACACCGTCTGCGTTCACGACCGATTCATATACTTCGGAAAATACCGCGGTGAGGGCGGCAGCGATCACGGCCCCGACGCACATGATCAATATCAGCGCCGTATGGTGCCCGAAAACCTTGCTGACACGCCTGACGGCCGATGCCAGGAATTTTCCGATCGGGCTGGTCCAGCGCGTCAGGTCCAGGTCGCCGAGGAACCGGTCCTGATGGAGCTCGCCCCGCACCCCCGCGGCGGGAGGTTCCTGGTATTGAGTGAGCATCAGTAGGTTCCAATCTCGCGGATGGACGGACGGATGGACGGAGATTGCAGGCCAAAGCTGAGAGAAGAGCGCCAGGGCTACGTCTGCGGCCCTGGCACTCTTCCTCAGTTCTTAGCGGCTCTTAGCGGCGGTCGTCGCGCAGGCCCTCAGTTTCGATGCGCTCTTTACGCACCTCTTCATCAACGGTCACCTCGTCCGTCACTGTGTCCTTGTTCAGCCTTACCCGCTCCACCGGAACGGTTTCCTTCTCGACAACGGGCCGTTCCTCGTGGAGCACCACCTCGTGCTCCTCTTCGCTGATGTCGGGTCCGCTCATGGCGGCACCGGCGTTAGCATCCGTGATCGGTTCGCGTTCGATCCGCACCTCTTCACGCTGCACCGGAACGGTCTGTGTGACGTTCTCGGTGGTCACGTACTTACGCAGCCGGGCCCTGCCAGTGGCCTGCTGCTCGGTGCCGACGTTCAGCCGTTCCTCGGAGCGGGTCATAGCGTCGTCCGTGGTGGGACCTGAAGTGTCACGGCCCACCGTTCCCGTGGTGTCCGCGTCTTCACGGAATCCGGTGCCGGCTCGGCCTTCATTACTGCGGAAGTCCGAGGTTCGGCCGGCTTCTGTGCCGCGGACCCCTCCTCCGTTGACCCGGTAGTGGCGGTAGAGGCGGTCCTCTTCCGAAGGCTCGAGGTGCCCGTCCGTGTCCACCCTGGGGGCGTCCTTCACCTGGTCCTTGCCGAAGGGGACAACGATGTTGTCCCCTTCCACGCGGGCCCCTTCGAGGGGGACGAACGATTCGGACGTGCCGAAAAGGCCCGTCTTGACCGTAACCCACGTGGGCTGGCCGCTGTCGTCGTCGGTGTAAACCTGGCCGATGGATCCGATCTTGTCCCCCTCAGTGGAGAGGACTTTTCCATCGCGGGTCAGCAGGTCGTCGATATGTTCCTTGGCGAGCATGGTGTCTCCTTGGAGTATTTCGGTAAAACGGGGATGGCAACGCCACTCTTCAGGACATTGCACCGCACTACGATAAGCACGCTTAGTAATGGTTTGGCAAGCATGCTTACTAAATTTTTCTGGGAGTGGACGCGGACGAGAAACCCGCTCTTGCGCAGTGGATAGCAAGTGTGCTTACTATCGCAGTTGGTAACCGTGCCGCTACGGACCACCACCACCGTGTCCGGAGATTTGGCGGGCCCTTGTCGCAGCGTTCTGGCAGGCCGTAGGTCCGGGCGTATATTCAAACGCAAGCGGACGACGGCGGGACGACCCGCCGTCGTCCGCTCTGCATGATGCCACAAGCCCGACCGTGACGTCCTTCCCTAACAAGGGAAAAGGGATTGCATGGCAGGACAAGTAAATCGCGGAACAAGAAGGGCGGATCTCTGAATGGCGGGAATGCCACCAGCCACGGTGGAAGTGAGTGATACCGTCGTCCAGCGCCTCGTCCTGGACCAACGGCCCGACCTCGGCCACCGTCCTTTAGCGCGGGTTGCCAATGGCTGGGACAACGCGACCTTCCGGCTCGGCGATGACCTGGCCGTCCGGCTGCCGCGCCGGGCGGAGGCCGTTCCGCTGATCCTGCATGAGCGGCGCTACCTTCCGGACATAGCCCGCCGTTCCCCGGTTGCGGTTCCATTCCCGGTCCATGCCGGCCGGCCGACGTCGGACTTTCCGTGGCCGTGGAGCATCGTGCGGTGGGTCCCCGGAGCCGCCGCGGCCGACGTCGGCCCGGCAGGCCGCGGTCCGGCCGCTGAAGGCCTGGCCGATTTCCTCCTGGCGCTCCACGTGCCCGCCGAAACCGGCGTCCCGGTGAATCCTTTCCGCGGTGTGCCGCTGACGGACCGTGACGCTGCGGTGGTGGAACGGCTCGGGGACCGCGAACGCTACCCGCAGGCAGTCGCACTGAGAGCCGTCTGGGCGCAGGCCTGTGCCGCGAAGGCCTGGGATGGTCCGGCGATGATGCTCCACGGGGACCTCCACCCGGGCAATATCCTGCTGCAGGACGACGGTTCGCTGGCCGGCGTCATCGATTTCGGCGACGTCGGGGCAGGGGACCCGGCTGTCGATTTAGCCGTGGGGTGGCTGATGTTCGACGCCGGCGCGCGCCGGCGCTTCAGGGGCGCCTTTGGCCCCGCAGTGGACGGGGACACATGGATGAGGGCCCGGGGCTGGGCCCTCATCCTGTCCACGGCCATGCTGAGCAACTCGGACGACAACCCGCGGATGTTCGCCGTGGGTGAGTTTGGCATCAGGCAGATCCTGGAAAGCTGACTTTTGCCAGCAACCCTGAAGCGGCGTTTTTTGTCGGTGCCTGTTGACATGCTGTGGGTATGGACGGCAGGGCAGTTGCGGAGACGTTGGAGGCCATGGAGGCCTCCTTTGCTGCGCTGGCTGCTGTGGTTGGTCGCGGGGCCGGGGATGGTGCTTTGGCTGGTGCTGACCCCCTTCGGGATGAAGCGGACGCGTGCCTGGACGGTCTGGCCGCGGCGGGCCGGATGGAAGCCATGCTGGCCGGGCTGAAGGTGCATTTTGCGGCGGGATATGCCCGCGCTGCCGCCGCCTTGGCGGCCCCGGCCGTTTCCCCGCAGGAATGCACCGCCCGGGAAATGGCGGTGACGGCAGAGGTCGCCTGCGTTCTGACGGTGAGTGAGAGATCGGCGGCGGCATTCCTGGCGGAATCGGCCGCGCTGACCACGTCCCTGCCGTTGACGCTGTCTGCGCTGGGGTCAGGGAGTATTTCGTGGCAGCACGCGCGCGTGATGTGTGATGAGACCGCCAACCTGGACAGGGGTGGCGCTGCTGCCTTGGAGGCTCATTTCCTGGACCCGATGCTCCGTTTGCTGCGCGTGGCTGCCCGGCGGGGGAGCTGGTGCCGGGCAGGTTCCGTGCCAAGGCGCGCAGCTGGCGTGAGCGGCACCATCCTGTAAGCATCGAGGCGCGCCACCGCAAGGGCGTGGAGGACCGGCGGCTGGAGTATGTGCCGGACCGGGACGGCATGGCCTGGCTCTCGGCCTACGTGGCTGCGGATGTGGCAGCGGGTGTGTGGTCACGTGCCACCGAAGCGGCGCGTGCCCTGCAGGGGCCGGCGGAATCCCGGACCCTGACCCAGCTTCGTGCGGACGTCGCTGCTGACTGGCTGCTGGCGGGGGTGGTGGAAGGTATCCCGTCACCCAGGGCGCAGGTCTTGGTGACCGTTCCGGTGTTATCGCTCCTGGGTGCAGGCGAGGAACCGGCCACGCTGGACGGGTACGGCCCCGTTCCGCCGAGCATGGCCCGCCGGCTTGTCGCGGATGGCGCGGAGTCGTTCCTGCGGGTGCTGACCGATCCGCGGACCGGAGCGCCGCTGGAGATCGGACGCGAGAGCTACCGGGTTCCGAGGGCGATGCGTCAATGGCTGCGGCTTCGGGACGGCCGGTGCCCTTTCCCCGGCTGCAACAACCATTCCTTGGACAATGAAGCGGATCATCTGCTGGCCTGGTCCGAGGGAGGCGCACCGGCATCACCAACCTGGCCCAGCCATGCCGGAGGCACCACCGGCTCAAACACACCACAGCATGGGGGCCGGTCGGTGCGACCCGGGACCAGCCGCCGGGCTGGATCTCACCGGCGGGACGCTCCTATCCGAGCGAACAACCGGACTGGGAACCGCCACACTGGCCGGACCAACCCGCCAACGCGGGCGACGACCAAGACCGGGAACCGCCTGACTGGCTGAACGTATTTGCCAGTGCCGCCGGTCTCGACGAGACCGGGCCGCCATTACCGGTGGATCCCCTGCCTGACTGGGCGCTCTTCATCGCGGCGTAGGACCGGCGCTCTACTGTCCTGCACGGTCCGGCCCGCACCGGACCTTATACTCAAGAGTCCAATCCGGACGGCCTAAGTGGGGGAGACGTGGACGACGGAACTATTGTGCCTGCACAGGAAACGCAGGGCTTACCGCCGGTGTACCTGGAAGTGCCGCACCACTCCGGATTGCAGGGCGCTGCGGCATCCAAACTCCTGAACACCGGGCTCACTGCGACCGAAGCCCTCGTCGTCTCGGAACCAGCGCCTGTCCAGTACGCCACCAGATCACAGCGACGCACCCGGGATATCTTGGGTGTCACGTGGATCCTGGCGTGCATGGCCGCAGGCGTGATGCTTGGCATCTACAGCGATGCGGCAGAGGGACCCAATCCGGCGGAAGCGGACTGGGCGCTTGTGGTGTTGGGAATCATCGCGCCCTTCGCCGTCGTCTTCAGCTTCTACCCGCATTGGCAGGAAAGGCGGCACAAAAAACTGCACAGGGCGTGGCTTGCCCGATTCATCGCATCATGGCCGCTGCGCGAAAAGCTGGCGAGCGTGGAGAGCATCCCCGACGTGTGGCAGCGCATCACGGTGGGCACCATGGCTGACACGCTTGCGGCTGATCGTGAGGCCATACTGCTGCAGGGCGGCGGCGCCTCCGGGGAAGTTCCTGCCCGGCTGCTCATTGACGCCCTTAGCGCAGTGGGCACCTATGCCCGGGCCGCTGCCCTGGATCCGGAATTGCAGTTGGCGGCCCAGCAGTCTGTTGACCGGTTTAGCGAGCTGGCCGGACGACGGCGGGACCACCCCCCGCTTTCAGTCCCACCGTCAGTGCCTGGTGAACAGCTGCGGCGGCGCCGCAACGGACCCTCCAACGACGTCGGCAGCCTGCCGGAATAGAGGCCGACCTCGGATAAATGGACATTCCCCAGATCAAACGCAAGAGGACGACGGCGGGATGTGCCGCCGTCGTCCTGCCGCGGTTGCCTCGTTCGGGGCGCGGAACGGCTCCTATTCCGACGCGTGGCAGAAGCAGTGAAGCCGATCGCATTGTGCGTCGTAGGGTCCTACAAACGTGTAATCAGCAGGGGGATCGGCATCCTCGGAACGTATTGCAGCCGCTTCCTGGACATTTCCGGAACGTGATTTCACGGCTCATTCCCCAATTTAGGCTCAATGGTCGTCCCAGATCCGAGCCAAAAATGTTTCCCTTGACGGGACGTTGGAGCCAGCCTACGACCCGCACGTTTCCGCTGCCGATCCATGCCGTTTCGCCTGTGTTACAGGGCAGCCCTTAACGCAAACGGACGACGGCGGGAAGTCCCGCCGTCGTCCGTGTGTCACTGACCGTTTACTACTTAGAGTGCTCCCTGGTGGGAAGTTCCGGCGGGGATCGGCACCAGCCGGGTGACGTCCACCGGCTTTGCCAGCAGCCCGTCGAGTGAGGCGTTGAGGCGCTTGACGGCGTCGCCGGAGCCGTGGGCATCGAGCAGGTCCACGCTTTCCCATTTTTCGATCATCATGATCTGGCCGGTGGGCGATTCATGGATGGCGTACAGCAGGCAGCCGGGTTCTTCGTGCACCTCTGCAATGGCGGGTGAGAGTGCGGCGACCACCTGGTCGTAGGCACCCTCTTTGGGTGTGAATTCTGCGGTGACAATGATGGTCATCGGTGACCTGCTCTTTCTCTGGACTCTGCTTGGCGGGGGAATAGCGGCAGTGGTACAAAAGTGTAACCGATACCACTTTTGCGGACAACGTCGCCCTCGCCATGCCGCGCGTTATTCGGGGCTAGAGCTGCGGCGGTTCCAGGAGTTGCCTCGCCACGTCTGCATCCGTGATCAGGACATTGATCCACCCGCCGGCGACGGCGCCGCGGATGGCGTCAAGTTTGCGCATTCCACCTGCGACGCCGATGCGACGGGGTACTTGCATCATGGCCTCGGCCTCAATGGAGATCATTCTTTCCTCGATGGCGGGTTTCATGGGCTGGCCGTTGATGTCGAAGAAGCGCAAACAGATCTCTCCTACGGCGCCGGCCCGGGAAAGTTCCCCTTCTTCTGCACGGCTCAAGGCGTTTCCGCTTGCCTGCCACAGCGGGGAGGCAGGGAATGTCCCGATCCCCACCAGCAAAGTGGTCAGGCGCTCCCAGGCGGCCATGGATGCCGCCACCGCTGGATCCCCAAGGAACGCTTCGCGGATCTGTGGGTTGGCTACGAGACCGGGGCACCCCATGTAGTAGGGCTTGGCCGACGTCAGTTCTGCTAGGTGGGCCACCAGGCGGGTGGCCTGTATCTGGGCCTGGGGGCTGCCGACGCCCCCAATGAGCTGGATCACTTCGTTGGCGATTTTCCGGGGGCGTGAGCGCATGGCTTCGACGGTGTGCAGGAGGGTGGTGCTCCACGACGAGATGCCCACATAGTCGTCAGCGTCAATTGTCGTTTCGAGGTACGTAGCAGCCGACGATCCCAGGCGCATCCCCAGCGAGGCGCCGTCCATGACGTCCACAACCACAACTTCACGAAGTTGGTACTTCTCCTCGAGAGCCTTCTCAAGTCCGACATAAATCCCCGACGGCTGGACGATCGATGTCCGCACGATTCCGAGCTCCACGGCGTTCTTGAGATAGCGCGAAACCCTTGCCTGGGAGAGGTTCAGTCGCTGGGAGATTTCCCCCTGCGACAGGCCTTCCTCGTGGTACAGCACGGCGATCTTGGTGAACAGCCGAAGCTGCTCAGTGCTGACCGACAAGGTCGACGACGGTCCTGTGAGCTGCGTCATATTTCGTCACTTTCGTCGTGGTCTTGAATATATATGCAGACCTGAATCTTCTCCCGGAGAGCCTGGACGGTAGCGTCCCGTGCCGTCTCCGGGGAGTCGGGAACGGGCCCCTCCCAAACGGTAGCCGCAAGCCCCTCTGAATCAATATTCAGTACTGAAGATTCTTGCAGTCGGATTCATTATTCCCTACATCCCGGGACCAAACGCCTCATAGACTTCCAACACCAGCCAAACTTCAGAGCCGAAGTTCCTTCAGGAATTTCGATCGCCGTCCATGCGGACCAGAGTGGCCTTCACGATCGAAAGCGAACTGCAATGACAGCAATCAAGTACTCCACCCGTCTCAATTCCTTTGCCTTGGGCAAGGGTAAGAAATACCCCAGTGGCGAAGATTCGGTGATCGACCTGATCTCCATCGCCGGCAGCGTTAGGGGCCTCACCTCGCTCGAACTGAACTTTCCGGAGCACTTCGGCGAGCACTCAGTCGAGGAAATAAAGGCAGCCCTGGCAAAAGCCGACCTGGACGTCCGCGGCATCCAGCTCCGGTGGCCGGCGCCCCAGTTCGCCAATGGAGGATTCACAAACCCTGATCCCGCGCTCCGGGAAGCGGCCGTCGGAATGGTCAAGGAAGCCATCAGCCTCTGCCGGGAATTCGGCTCCGACCACGTCCTCCTCTGGCCCGCCCACGACGGGTACGAATACCCGCTGCAAATGGACTACATGAAGTCCTGGAACTGGATGGTCGAAAGCCTGCAGGCCGTCGCCGACGTCGACCAGGACATTCGCATCTCCATCGAGTACAAGCCGGCCGAGCCGCGCGGACGCACCATTCTTAACACCACTGGTGCCGTCATGAACCTCATCAAGGACTGTGACCGCCCGAACCTCGGCGTAACTCTTGACTTCGGCCACCTGCTGATGGCCCGCGAGAATCCGTCCCAGTCCGCGGCCATGTGCTTGCGGGAGCAAAAACTGTTCGGGCTGCAGCTCAACGACTCCCACGGCGTGGCAGACGACGGCCTCGTGGTAGCGTCGATCCACTTCGCGGAAACACTTGAACTTGTGTACTACCTGCTCCGCGAGGGATACCAGGGAACGTACTATTTCGACACCGATCCGGTACGCGAGAACCCTGTCGCCGAATGCGAAATGAACATCGAGAGGATGGGGACGATCATCGACAAGGCCCGCGAACTTGTCCGGGACTACCCGGACCTCCCCAACGGAGACGCACTGCACTCCTCGTCCGTCCTGTGGTCGAAAGCCGTGGGTGTCTAGGTGAGGCCAACCGGTATCTGCGTCGTCGGCTCGCTGAACGTGGACCTTATCGCCTACCTCGGCGCCGAAGTGAGCGCGGCGAGCTACGTGACCGGGCAAAACTTCGAAATGGCTGCGGGTGGCAAAAGCCTGAATGCGGCGATGAGCATCGCCTCATTGGACCCGACGGTGACACTCGTGGGACGTGTCGGCTCTGACCACCTTGGAGACTTCATCACCGGAGCCCTCCGCGAACGCGGAATCACCACCGAGGGCATCATTCGCGACGACCTGGCCCATACCGGCGTGGGGCATGTAAGGGTCAATCCTGAGGGCGAATACGATACTGTCGTTGTCCCGGGAGCCAACGGTAATTTCTCGCCGGCTGACGTCGATGCGTACCTCGAGGACCATGAACCGCCTGCGTTTGTAGTCCTGAACCTGGAGGTGCCCCTTCCCGCCGTCAGACGTGCGGCCACCCGATTTCGTGAGCTCGGTTCAACCGTGGTGTTGAACCTCTCGCCGGTGCACGCAGAGGCGAAGGACCTCCTTGGCCTCGCCGACGTCGTAGTTATGAACCTCAGCGAGGCCTGTCATGTGCTGAACGTCCCGCAAAGCACCGACGTACCGCTGCTCCTTAAGGCACTGCGAGAGGCCGGCGCCAAAACTCCCGTTCTGACACTCGGCGAAGGCGGGGTGGCGGCGCTGAGCGGGAACGATCTTGTGCAGGCGGCGGTCGAACCGATCCGTGTGGTGAACTCAGTCGGCGCCGGAGACAGCTTCCTGGGAGCGATGGTCCTGGCGATGGCCAACGAACACCCCTTCCCCGTATGCCTCAGGGCGGCCAACGAGGCGGGCCGGCTTGTTTGCGGACGCTCCGAATCCTTCCTCACGCCGGCTGACGTACTGCACATCGAGAACGTCTTGGGTGTTTCCCTCGCCAGAGCCTCAGCTGGCCGCTAGGTCTCCAGCCACTACCCGTCAAACCAAGTACAAGGCAAGAACCGTTGTGGTGCCCAAAAGCAACCGGTACCGCAACCGAATTCAGCAAGAGTGCCGCCTATTGCGGGCCTTCCAAAGATGAAAGGAACCATCACAATGACAAGAATTCCTCGCGCAGCTACACAGCTTTTCGCCGCTACGGCCGCAGTCGCGTTGCTCGCCGCTTGCAGTGCCACCCCTGAAGGGCCCACCGGCCAGTCATCCCAGTCCGGTGACCTGGTGAGCCTGGTTGACGCCTCTGCCAAGACACCGATCGAGGACGTGAAGGCCAGCCTGGGCGCACCTGCAGCGTCGGCCGACACCAAGCTTTGCTACATCACCCGGACGCTGTCCAACGAGTTCTGGGGCTTTGAACGGGACGGATTTGAGGCCGAGGCGAAGAAGCTCGGCGTCAAGTACCAGACGTTCGATGTGACCGATGAGTCCTCCATTACCGAGCAGCTGGACAAGGCCAAGAGTGCCGCGAACCAGGGCTGCAGCGCACTGCTTGCATCACCTATTTCAGCGACAGGGCTGGACACGGTCTTCACCGATGCCCTGGCCAAGAAGATGCCGGTGGTCATCCTCAACGACGCCAAGGGCAACGTCCCGGGGAGCGTTTACGTCGGGCCCGATGCCTTGACGATCGGCGAGACGGCTGCTGACTACATCGCAGCCAAGCTCCCCGAAGGCGGCAAGGTGGCCATGATTGAGGGCGACCCGGGGTCGTCCAACGCCTTGAACCGGGGGGAGGGCTTCAAAAAGGGCCTGGCCAAGCACTCCAACCTGCAACTGGTCGCCTCCCAGACTGCGAAGTGGGATCAGACCAGGGCTCAGGAAATTGCAACTGCCATGCTGACAGCCAACCCCGACATCAAGGCGTTCTATTCCCAGAATGACGGCATGGCGTTCGGCGTCGCGGCTGCGATCGCCGCGAAGAATCTCACCGGGAAGGTTGTGCTGGTCGGAACTGACGGCATTCCCCAGGCGAAGAAGGAAATCGAAGCAGGCAACATGACCGCCACGGTCAGCGAGCAGCCCGTCACCGAAGGTGCCAGCGGCGTGGATGCTGCGCTTTGGCTGTTGGCCGGCAAGAAGGTTCCGGGCTGGGTGGACGTTCCCGCTTTCATCATCGATTCAAAGAACGTCGGGGAATACCCGACCGGAATGCCGTAAGGCAGAAACGGTATCCATCATGGTTGCACCGCTGCTGGAACTGCAGAATATCGCGAAGTCATTTCCCGGAGTCCGCGCTCTGAATGATGTCAGCTTCACGTTGGAACGCGGAGAAATATGCACATTGGCCGGGGAGAACGGGGCGGGCAAAAGTACCCTGCTTGCCATTCTCGGCGGCTCCCTCGTTCCGGACCACGGAGCCGTAATTATCGAGGGCGTCCAACGGCAGCACTTCTCACCCCGCCAGGCATTGGCTGACGGGGTGAGAATCGCCCACCAGGAACCGGCCATCGTTCCGCAGTTGTCCGTGGAGCAGAATCTCGTGCTGGGGCGCACGTCGCGGCAACGCCGGGAGGCGGGCAAAGACATCGAACAGGCGCTGGCCGACGTCGCCCAGATGGGCTTCCCGCTCAACGCCAAAGCTTCCGTACGCGGACTGAGCCCCGCCCAGCGCCACGCCCTCACCATTGCCCGGGCACTGGCGTTCGGCGCGAAAATCGTGGCCCTCGACGAACCCACAACAAGCATGCTGGAACACAATGTCGAGGGCGTGCTGAACCGGGTTCGGGAAATTGCGCACACCCGCGGGGTCGGCATCATCTACGTATCCCACAAGATGCCCGAGGTCATGAGCGTTTCCGACAAGGTAGTGGTTTTGCGCGACGGGACCGTCAATTACACGAAGCCCATCGCGCAGACGTCGGAACAGGACATAGTCCGGAACATGGTCGGCCGTGAGCTGCTCTCGTTCAAGCGGCAGCACCCGGTACGGCAAGACGCACCGGTCCTGTTTTCTGCTTCGGAGGTCAGCCACCCCACGGGTGGGGGACCGCTCTCCTTGGATGTCCGGGCAGGCGAAGTCCTGGGCATCGCGGGCCTTGTCGGCTCGGGCCGCACCGAGTTCCTGCGTGCAATCATCAGGGCCGACAAAGGCAGCACCGGCGCGGTGAGCATCGACGGGAAAAAGCGCAGGATCCGCTCGCCGCGGGACAGCAGAAACGCCGGCATTGCGTTCATCCCGGAAGAACGCAAGCACCAGGGGCTGGTCCTGCAGGTCCCCGCGTACTTCAACATCTCCCTCACCGCGGACCGGCAGTTCAACGGCTTCGGCCCGATCATCAGCCTGCGGAAGCAGATTGCAGCCGCCGAAGAGGCCGCGGCACGTATGTCACTCAGGCCCGCCAACGTCCGCCTCAACGCCCGCCAGTTCTCCGGCGGCAATCAACAAAAGATCGTTATCGCCAAGTGGACGTGGCGCAACACGAAAGTATTCCTCTTCGACGAGCCCACCAAGGGCGTGGACGTCGGCGGCAAGGTCGAAATCTATGAACTCATCGACGCCCTGGCCAAGGCCGGAAGCGCAGTGATCGTGGTTTCCTCCGACCTGCCGGAAATCATCTCCCTCAGCGACCGGGTCAAAGTGATGCGGCAGGGTCAGTTCGTTTCCGAGCACACCGGCGACGACATCAATGAACACAGCCTCGTGGCCAACGCCATGGGCATCGCAGAAAGAACAACGACATGAGCCAGCCCACGCTGCCCAAGAACGACCCGGGCCAAGACAGCCAGAGGACCCCCGTAAACCGGCGGCCCGAACCTTCCGTCGCCAAGCTGCCACGCCAGCGGCCGACACTGAACCTGCAGGCACTCGGCATCTACATTGCCGCTGTTGTCATCTTCCTGATCTTCGGAATGCTGAACCCGAACTTCCTCACCTCGGGCAACCTCAGGGACATCGCCGTCTCGGCCAGTGTCAACGCCATCATCGGGCTCGGCATCACATTCGTCATTATCACCGGCGGCATCGACCTCGCAGTCGGCTCAATCGCGAGCTTCGTCGGGATCGTCTCCGCCACGCTCATGGTCAACGCCGGGACCTCACCCTTCCTCGCGCTATGCGCAGGCATTGCCCTCGGCCTGGTCTGCGGCGCCATCAACGGTCTGCTGATCACCAAACTCAAGCTGCCCCCGTTCATCGCCACCCTTGGAACGATGAGTATTTACCAGGGCTTCGCATACGTGGTCACCAACGGGCGGCCGGTCTACAACGTCCCCAAGGACTTCGTCTTCATGCTCAACAGCTACGTCGGCGGCATCCCGGTGGCGGTCATCCTCGTTGCGGTTCTCGCCATCCTCTGCTGGCTGCTCCTCCGCCGGACAGTGTTCGGGCAGAATGTCATCGCCACCGGCGGCAGCGAAGAAACGGCCTGGCTCTCCGGCGTCCGTGTCGACAGGGTGAAAATTGCCGTCTACGCCCTCTCCGGCGTCCTCGCAGGAGTGGGCGGGCTGGTCATCGTTGCCCGCATTAACGCGGCCCAGACCGATGCGGGCAGCCCGTACCTGCTGACGGCAATCGCCTCGGCCGTGATCGGCGGAGCCAACCTCATGGGTGGAGAAGGAAGGATCGCCGGCACGTTGGTCGGGGCCCTGATCCTGGGGGCGCTCACGAACGGCCTGGTGCTGCTCAACGTCCCGAGCTTCTACGAACAGATCGTCACCGGGCTCGTCGTCGTCATTGCCGTTGCCCTCGACCAAGGAAGCAAGGGATGGCCGCTGATGAAAAAGAAATCGCCCCCGAAGAAGGAAGCGACGGCCTGACCGAATGCTCGGCGTTCACCGGGCTTACGACTGTTACCTCAGGCAGCGCCGGGAGCGGTGGCAACGGAGACACCGCTGCCGCCGCTTCCGGCGCCCGCGTCGGCCCGGAAACAAATGGAGCTCCCAGTGCTGGATTTTGAGATCATCGACGCCCATCACCACTTGTGCGATTTCTCCCGCTCATATCCCTGGCTCCAGGGCCCGGCAGAACCGTTCCGCTATCACGGGGACGACCGCCCGCTCCGGCGAAACTACCTCATCGAGGACTACCTGGCTGACGCCGGGGATTTCCCACTGGCCGGGGCCGTCCATGTCGAAAACGGTGCCGCCGATTCGCTCTGGGAAGCGGACTGGATCCAGGGCCTCCACGACAGCACCGGCCTGCCCTCCGTCCAAGTGGCCAAAGCGTCCCTCGCCGAGCCGGGAGTGCGGCACCGGCTGGAACGGCTCGCCGCCATTCCATCGGTGCGGGGTGTGCGCGACATCCTCAACTGGCACCCGGATCCCCGGTACACCCATACCTCCCGGCCGGATCTGATCACCGATCCCGGCTGGCTGGAGGGGTTCTCACATCTGTCATCCCTGGGCCTGTCCTTCGACCTCCAGGTCTTCCCCGGCCAGCTCGACCAAGCGGCGGAATTGGCCGCTGCCCATCCGGACACCGTCATCATCCTTGACCATGCCGGGATGCCCATCCACCGCGATCCGGTGTCCCTCCGCAACTGGCGGGCCGGTATGAAAAAGATGGCACAACAACCAAACGTCGTTGCCAAGGTTTCGGCACTAGGAACCAATGACCACTCCTGGACGGCCGCATCAATCCGACCGATCGTCCTGGACACCATCGACCTCTTTGGTCCGCGCCGCACCATGTTCGGAAGTAACTTCCCGGTGGACAGCCTCTACTCGACCTTCACCGCGCTCTACACTGCGTTCGACGAGATAACCGCCGCCATGACCGCTGACGAACGCCGGTACCTCTTTGCCGAGACGGCAAGAAGAACCTACGGAATGAAGTAAGCCCGCCGCGCCGACGGATAGATTCCGTCGGCGCAGCGGGCTTCCTTTGGCGGGCTGGCCTAGCCGGGCAGCAGGGCAGTGGACGTTTCATCGGCGGGCGCGAGATTCACTCCAGTATCGCCGTCGAAGTAGCTGGCCATCCTTGCCTCGGGGGTGACCGTGCAGGGATCTCCCGCCATCAGGCGGGTCTGCCCCGTCTGACGGATCCAGAGGAGATCGTCCTGGTTGAGTTCCCACATCTTCAGTCCAAGTGCAGGGTCGGGCTGGACGCCGATCAGGGTGTCCGCGCCGAGGTCCTCGATTCTCCGGACCGTTCCCGCCAGACCTGGCCCGCCGACGTCGGCCGTTACCGTGAGGTGTTCCGGGCGAAGGCCCAGGGTCACGGAGCCGTTCCGGAGCCGGAGTTGTTCGGGAGCCGGGAGCCGGAGCCCGCCGAGTGCCGGCTGCCCGTCGTTCACGGCCGCGGTCATGAGGTTCATGGGCGGGCTGCCGATGAAGCGGGCAACGTACGTGTTGGCGGGGCGGGCGTAGATTTCCTGCGGGGTGGCGTGCTGCTGCACGACGCCGTTGTGGAGAATGACGATCTGGGTGGCCATGGTCATGGCTTCCACCTGGTCGTGGGTGACGTAGACGAAGGTCTTCCCGGTCAGCCGGTGCAGCCGGACGATTTCGCCGCGGAGTTCCGCGCGGAGCTTGGCGTCGAGGTTGGACAGAGGCTCGTCCAGCAGGAACATCGACGGGTTGCGGATCAACGCGCGTGCCAGGGCCACGCGCTGGCGCTGCCCGCCGGAGAGGCCACCGGGCTTGCGGTTCGCGTACTCGTCCAGCTCCAGCATCGACGAGACACTGGCCACCTGCTTGACGATCTCCTTGGACGAGCCATAAACGCGGCGTGCGATGGCGCTGATGCCCGGGATGTGGTGCCAGCCCTTGAACCTGTCCAGAGCCAGCGGGAAGGCAATGTTTTCGCGGACTGTCAGGTGCGGATACAACGCATAGGACTGGAACACGAAGGCGATGTCGCGCTCGCGCGGACTTTGCCGGTTCACGCGCAGGTTGTCGAAGATGATGTCGCCCGCGCTGGCGTCGGTGAGCCCGGCAATGATGCGGAGCAGGGTCGATTTTCCGGATCCCGACGCGCCGAGCAGTACCAGGAATTCCCCGTTGTCGACCTCGGCACTGAAGTCGTGGATGACCTGGGTGTCCCCGAAGCGCTTGCTGATGTTGCGTAGTGAGAGCTTTGCCATGATCAACCTTTGACTGAGCCGGCCGTGAGGCCCGATACGATGCGACGCTGGACAAGGAGGAAGAAGATCAACGCCGGGAGCGTGAACAGCAGGGCCGCAGCCATGACGGAGTTCAGCGAGGTCAGGTACTGGCCGATGAAGGAGGCCAGGCCCACGGACGCCGGCCAGAGGTCGCGTTCGGCGATGAACGTCTTGGCCAGCAGGAATTCGTTCCACCCGTCGAAGAAGTTGATGACGGCGGCAGCGGCGATGCTGGGAAGAATCAGGGGTGTGAGAACCAGGGACAGGATGGTGACGCGGGGACACCCGTCGACGGCGGCGGCCTCTTCGATTTCATACGGGATCGCATCGATGGCGCCCTTGATGATCCAGACGCTGACGGGCATCGTGAAGGCCACGTTGGCGAGGATCAGGCCGCCCATGCCGTTGAGGAGGCCCAGCGACGCGAAGAGCGCGTAGATCGGGACGACCAGCAGTGCCTCGGGCAGCATCTGGGTGGCGAACAGCAGGAACCCCGCGGCGCCCTTGCCGTGGAACTTGAACCTGGACAGTGCGTAGCCGGCCAGCACCGCGAAGATGAGGGACAGCAGCGTGGTGCCCCCGGCGATCACCACGGAGTTGGTGAGCCACTTGAAGATGGGGACGCTGCCGATCAGGTCGCCGAAGTCCGCGAGCCGTTCCCAGTGGGGCCACCAGCCCTGGGCCTGGCCGTAAAGTTCGGAGTCCTGACTGAGGGCCGTGTTCAGCATCCAGTAGAGCGGGAAGCCTGAGAAGAGGACCAGGGCGGCCAGCATGACGTAGCGGGCGGGCTTGCTGAAATTTCGGTTGCCCGGTGCCTTCAGCCGCCGCTTGTGAGGGGCTGACCGGGTGATTGGAGGTGCTTCTTGGGTGGTCATTTGTTCTAGGCCTCCTTGGCGGCGTTGCGCCGTTCCATCATGAAGTAGACAACCGTGACCAGCAGGGACAGCACCAGGCCCAGGGCGCCGATGGCTGCCGCGCGGCCCAGTTCCTGGTTGCTGAAGGCCTGACGGTAGACGTTGACGACGAGGGTGTTGGTGGTGTCCACCGGGCCGCCGCCGGTCAGGAGATAGATGATCTCGAAACGGCGGATGGACCAGATCGTCATCAGGAGCGTGACTACCCTGACGGTGGGGGCGATGTGCGGCCAGGTGACGGCCTTGAACGTTTCCAGTGCCCCGGCGCCGTCCATGCGGGTGGCCTCGTAGAGTTCGCTCGGGATGGACTGCAGCGAGGCAAGGACCACCAGCATGACGAGGGGCATGACCTTCCAGACGGACGTCAGGACGACGGCGGCCATGCCGAACTTCGGATCGACCAGCCAGCCCTGCTGGCCGACGCCGAGCACTCCGACCACTTCGTTCAGGACGCCGTCGGAGCGGTTGAAGATCCAGCTGAAGATCAGGGCGGTGGCCACCGTGGGGACGGCCCAGGGGAACGTGATGATGGCCCGCACGATGGTGCGTCCCTTGAAGGCCTGGTTCAGGAGCAGGGCTGCTCCCGCGCCGATGGCGACGGCGATGATGACGGTCGCGGCCGTGTACAGGATGGTGGCGCCTAGCGAGTTGTAGAACTGCGGGCTGCTGAGCAGGCGGGAGTAGTTCTCCAGCCCGACGCCGGTTCCGCCGTCGGGCCTGACCAGCGGGGTCTTGGTGAAGCTGAGCTGGATGCCCTGCACCACCGGAATGATCATGAAGATGATCAGGTACACGACGGCGGGGCCGATGTAGATGTACGGGGAGATCCTCTGCCACATGTGATGCCGGGAAGGGGCATCCTGGATGGGAGGCTGCGCCACGGCGGGCGGGGAGATCGAAGTTCGGAGCGACATTGCCCGGATCCTTTGCCTAGGTCTTCTCAGCCAAGCAGCTGAGTTACTTGTGTCTGTGCGGTGGCGAGTGCCTTGGCAGCGTCGCCGCCGTCCACGAGGTAGCGTTCCACCTGCGTCATGACTTCGCGCATGATGGCCTTGGTCTGCGCCTCGTAGCCCTTGATGAGGGGGCTGCGCGACTCCGAAGCCAGGTCGATGAACGCCTTGGCCCACGGATTGGCCGCGGCGTAGTCGGGAGCCAGCGGCACGTCGGTGGCCAGTGTTGACGGGCCCATTGCCGCCCGGAGCGCAGCTTGGCCTTCGTCGGAACCGACCCAGCCGACGAAGTCGACGGCGAGGTTCTTGTTCTTGCCGTACCCGTTGACAGCCAGCACGATCTCCTGGTGGGCCGAGGGGCGGGGAAGCGGAATCCGTTCGGCAAAGCCGATGTCGGCCGACGTCAGGGCCTTGGAGGACCGCAGGATGCCGGCGACGGTGGAGGAGACATCGATCATCATGCCCAGGCGGCCTTCGCGGAACTTGGTACGCATCGTTGACGCGTCGTCGCCAATGGGCATCGCACCTGAGCGGTAGATCTCGCCGAACGCCTCAACGCCGGCGATGTTCTCTGCGGAGTCGATCGTGGGGCGTGAGCCGTCCGACCAGGATCCGCCGTGCCCGTAGGTCCACACATCGAAGTCCATGAACCAGGAATCGAATTCCGTCATCTGATGCCGGACGCCGAAGCCGTCCAGGCCGGTGGCGGAGCGGATCTGGCCAGCGGCGGAAATCAGTTCTGCGACGTTCGTCGGCGGGGTCACGCTGGCCTTCTCCAGGATTTTGCGGTTCCAGAAGAAGTTCCAGTTCAGGCGTTCCCACGTGATCCCGTACTGCACGCCGTTCACCAGGCCGGATTCATTGGTGTGGTTGAACGGCGTGCCCTTGTGCGAGGAAATCACGGAGCTGAGCGGGGCCAGGATGCCGGCGTCGGCCAGCGGGTAGAAATTGACGTCCTGGACCACGAAAACGTCCGGCCCGCCCTTGCCGCCGAGCTCGGTGTTGAGCTTGTCCGCGAAGGAAAGGAACGGCGTGGTGCTCTGCGCCAGGACCGCGGACGGATTCACCTTCTGGTAGGCCTGAATGGCCTTCCACATGGCCTCGCCGCGGCCCGGCTCGAGCCACTGCCAGCTGCCGAACTTCAGGGTGCCCCCTGCCGACGCGGCGCGGTTCGGGTCGATTCCCGGAGTGCTCCCGCAGCCGGCCAGCAGCATGCTCGCCGCGGCGGCTCCGAGGAAAGTGCGACGGTCGATCATGTCGCCGGCACCACGTCGAGTGCCAGGGCCTCCGTCTCGCGCCGCAGCTCGAGGGCCTCTTCCAGGGAGGTATCGATTTCGACGTCGTCCCAGCGGACGATGCCGCCCTCGGGGACATCGTTGACGAGCTTGACGTGGTGGGCCATGGCGACCGGCAGGGCGCCGTCCCGGACCGACTTTTCGGCCGAGATCAGTTTTCCCCAGACCGTGAAGCCGCCCTCGCCGTCGAGGATTTCGCCGGCGCGCAGGTCCTTCTTGGCGCAGGCAACGACGTCGGCGTGGAAGCCTTCCGGAGCTCCGGTGGCGACACCGCGGAGTGCCGCGTTGGCGATGGAGACGTTGAGCTCCAGGCCGACGTAGTGGTACGGGCGGTAGAGGGCGGCGTACTGGCCGGTGGGGTCCGGGTGCCACGGGTACTCCTGGAAGCAGCCGGAGACGTACTTGTTCGTGGCCTTCACCACGACGAAGACGCCCTCCTGGGTGTTGTGGGGGATCCAGTCGCCCTCACGCGTCACGCTGGACATGACATCGACGCTTCCGGCGTTGCTGAGCACGCCGCCGTCTGCCGCGGGACGGCAGATCGTGGCGATCTCTTCGACGTCGCCGGGAGTGAACGTCAGCCCTTCGTCGGACGGACGCAGGCCCGCCGCGTTGGCCACAGCCGCCATTTCGATGGCGGCCTTGGTGCCGTCGCGGAAGGAGGTGTGCATGTAGGGGTTGAGCTGGCCGGAGTCCGTCAGTTCCTTGGAGAATTCCCAGTTCTCCCAGACGTTGTCCGGGTTCATCTGGTGGTAGTGGGACAGGTACTTGGCACCCTTGCCGGCGCAGACGACGTCGAAGCCGGAGGTCCGTGCCCAGTCGACGAGCTCCCAGATCAGCGCGGGCTGGTCCCCGTATGCCAGTGAATACACGACGCCGGCCTCTTTGGCCCGCTTGGCCAGGGCCGGGCCGGCGAGGGCGTCCGCCTCGACGGTCACCATGATGATGTGCTTGCCCGTCTCGATGGCGCGGAGCGCGTGGTTGATGCCCACGATCGGGTTGCCGGTGGCCTCGACGATGACGTCCAGGTCAGCGTCGAACAGGACGGACGCATCGGTCACGACGGTGGTGGCCCGGGTGGCAAGCGCCGCCTCGATGTCTTCTACGAAGGCTTCCTCGGGCCACTCCACCAGCTTCAGTGCGCCCTTGGCGCGTTCGGCGTTGATGTCCGCGATGGCCACCACATGGATGCCGGGGATGTTGCGGGCCTGTGCCAGGTACATGGTGCCGAACCGTCCGGCGCCGATCAGTCCCACGCGGATCGGGGCGCCTTCGGCCTCGCGTTGGGTCAGAAGTTTGTGCAGGTTCATAACTACCTTTCAATGGGTGCGGCTCCATCCCGTGTGGATGGCCGGCAGAAAGCATCGGGTCCGCCGCAGCGTTGCGGTGAAGTGACGCTCAGGTGGCTGGCTGGGGTGTGCTGCCTCAATCCCGGGCGGTGCTGCGGTAGACAATCGGCTCCGAAGTAAACATAATGGAACCGGTTCCACTTTTATGTCATACCTGCTCGACGAGGTCAATACCCTAGTCTGAAAAAGTTCCCGCCGGAGGTTCCGGGGAGCCGCAGTAGCCGATGGAGGAGTACACGTGCAAAAGCAGCCGACCATACGCGATGTTGCCGCGGCTGCGGGGGTGTCCGTCGCCGTCGTCTCCCGCGTCCTCAATCCGGGGTCCGGTCCCGTGGCAGCGGCGACCCGGGGGCGCGTCAGCGACGTGATGGAAACCCTCGGGTACCATCCCCGCACAGCAGCCAGGGAGCTGAAGCACGGGCCGCCCACCACGCTGGGGCTGCTCCTGGCCGATGTCTCCAATCCCTTCTTTGCCCGGCTGGCGGACCAGGTTGTGCAGGAGGCGCACTCCCGCGGAATCCAGGTGCTCCTGATGACCACGCAGGAGGACGACCAGCTGGAGTCGGAGCGCCTCTCCACCCTCATTGAGCGGCGCGTCAGCGGGATTATCGCCACTCCCACGGGGAACAACCTTGAGATCTGGAAAAAGCTCCAGGACATGGGGACCGATGTGGTCTTTGTTGACCGCTCCATCCCGTCGCTGCCGGCCGTGGACGTCGTGACCATCAACAACATCGAGTCGGCAAGGTCCGCCACGGCCCTGCTGGCTGCGCACGGACACCGCCGGATCGCGATCATCTCGGGTCCTGCGGCATCAACCACCGGCCGGGACCGGATCGCGGGATATCGCGAAGCTTTGGAAGCAGCCGGACTGGAGCAGGATGACCACCTGATCCGCTCCGCGGCCTTCCGGGGTGCCGCCGGCGGGGATGCCATGACGGCGTTGCTCAACCTGGAGGATCCGCCCACCGCGCTGGTGGTGGCCAATACCGCCCAGGTGACGGCGGTGCTCCGGCGCCTGGCGCACGCCGGGGTTTCGATTCCGGATGAATTGTCGGTCATTGTGTTCGAGGATTCGCCGTGGACCGAGCTGATGACCCCGCCCCTGACGATTGTCCGGCAGCCCATCGACCTGCTGGCCCGGCACTCCGTGCAACTTGCCCTGTCCAATGCCAGCGGGAAGTCCTCCGGAAAACCGACCGTGATCCATGTCGACGCCGAGCTCATCGAACGGTCCAGCGTGGCGCGGCCAAAGCCGCGCACCTAGATTTCCTACCGCCGCACTCCGGCGGCTGGTGCGGGAGTGCGGACGAACAATGATTTACACCCGGCCAGCCGCTGTGGTACAAAAAGTGTACCGGTTCCACTTCGGTTCCACTGATGCGGCGGACTGCCTTCCCATGGCCGTCCGCGCACTGCCTCGCAGCCGGCCGCCCTCCCTTAGCCGGCCCCCAAAATTCAAGGACTGTGAACATGACCGAAACCACGCGACGCTCCCTCGCCCTTCTGGGACTGGGCCCCATGGGCGGTCCCATGGCCGGCCGGCTCCTGGCTTTCGACGGCGACCTCACCGTCTGGAACCGGACGTCCGCCAAAACGGAACCCCTGGTTGCCCTTGGGGTGCGCGCCGCCACATCACCGGCCGATGCCGCGTCCGACGTCGTTCTTACGGTTTTGCCCGACCTGGACCAGGTTGAGTCACTGCTCCCGGGACCGGACGGACTGCTTGCCGGCTGGGCGGCGAGAGGCATCGCCCGCCCCGCCCTCGTAGTCCACGGAACGGTTTCGCCGATCGCCGTCGCGGCCTTTGCGGAACGTTTGCTCCGTGACCACGGGGTGACGGTCCTCGATGCGCCAGTCAGCGGTGGAACCGTTGGCGCGGAGAACGGGACCCTCAGCATCATGGTCGGCGGGGACCGGGACGCGGCGCAAGCGGTGGAGTCCGTGTTCCAGGCCATGGGCACCACCGTCCGGTACATGGGTCCGAGCGGATCCGGGGCGCTCGCCAAGGCCTGCAACCAGATCGTCGTCGCCGCCACCGTGACCGCAGTCTCCGAGGCGATGCTGCTTGCCGGCAAGGGAGGCCTGGACCTGTCGGTGATGCTCGAGCTGCTGCAGGGCGGGCTGGCCGATTCCGCTCTGCTCCGGCAGAAGGGCCACCGCTGGATCAGCAACGATTTCGACGGCGGCGGCAGTGCCCGGAACCAGCTCAAGGACCTCGGGTTCATACTGGAGGCGGCTGCCAAGGAGGGGCTTGAACTCCCGCTGAGCGGCGCCGTGCGCGGGTTGTTCGACGAGATGGTGGCCCAGGGCGACGGCGCGCTCGACCATACGGGCATCCACCGCACCCTCGCGCTTAAAGGCGGAGTTGCATGAAAACGCTGTTGGGATCCATAACGTAGCTGCCAAAGGGAGGGCACTCGGTGAACCCGTTGCGGACATACAAGCGCCGTGCGGGCGCGAAATAGTCCTCGGTTCCTGTCTCAAGATAGATGCGCTCGAAGTCCCGGGTTCGGGCCGCGTCAAGGATGTGCCTGAGCATCAGGGTGGCGACGCCTCGCCCCCGCGCGGTTGCTGTGGTGCGCATGGACTTGATTTCGCCGTACTTCGCTGAGCCGTGCGGGGAATCGAGGAGCTTGAGCGCGCCACACCCCAGGAGCTCGCCGTCCTCGCGGGCCGTCCAGAACGTGATCGACGGAGCGGACAGTGCGGAATGGTCCAGTGCGTGCACACTTTCCGCCGGCGAGGTGGCGAGCATGTCTGCCAGGTGCTCGCTCAGGAGCTGGCGGACGTCTCCCCGCGCAGGGTCATCCGGATTAATATGAATCATCACCCCAAATTTACCGGGCTGCCAACGTCCGGATCAACTACGCGCGTGCCGCCAAAATTCTGCCCTTTTTCGGAAAACTGGCATAAAAAATATAAGTGTGTATGGTACTGGGTAAGCACAAACCCTTGAAAGGTGTGATTCCAATGTCAGGAAAATCGCCCAGAAGCGCTGGCGCCAAAAAGGCGGGTAAATCTATTCTCGAAAAGCGCGCCGATAAAAAAGCAAAAAATGAAACTAGTGAAATTCAGTTCATAAAGCCGCGCAAGAACCAGCGCTAACATCTTGCGGGCGGTCGAATGCGGAACTCCTAGCCCCGTCGGCCGCCCGCACCACCCGCCGCTGCTGGGGACCGTTCAGCCCGTTCAGTGACAAGGACAAGTCCATGAACACTGCCTACAACGCCTTGGTCGTACCGGCCCGCATCACCCAGCCTGTGCGCATCGAACCCGTGAACACGGACATGGCCGCACTGCAGAAACTGCTTGCGGGAAACATCGAATCCATCACGGGCGCAGACTGGCATGTCTACTTGAATGAGCAGGGACACCCCATGCCCTCGAACATCAGGGCTGAAGTGCTCATCCGCGAAGCAGGCATCAATCTCCAGGAAGCCTTCAACGGAACGGCAATTTTCCTTGGCCATGGAAGGTATGTTCAGGAATTAGACGCACCCCGCCATCTAATCCGGCTTGCGGAGCAGCTTTTCGACTTGCCGCTGGCGACCTAATAAACAAAGTACATAAATTTGTAGCGAGCGGCCGGCGCTAATTGCGCGGGCCCGAAAATTCACCTTTTGTTGGCGGTATCGATTTATTCCGGGAGCTGTACACGCTGGCAGCACGGGACCCGGCCTACCGGGCCATCACCCACGCCTGGATGCGGCAGAGCCGCACCTCCCTGGGCCGCCACTTCGACCCCGTCACGTGCCGGATGCTGGACGCACTGATCGAAGGCTCCTTCCTGCACGCAGCTTTGGATACCGAACAGCACGACCGGGCGGTGACGGCGGAGGCGGTCGCCCGGATCACCACACCCCGTTCCGCGCAGGGGCGCTGACCGCCGTTCGGCAGGCGCAGCGGACGACCTGAAAGCAGGCGGACGACGGCGGGAGGTCCCGCCGTCGTCCGGCTCTTTCGTGCGGAAGTGCAGCCCGGCTGACTACGCCGCCGGGCTAGGGAGAACGGCCAGGCCGTCCGCGACGAGCCTGCCGTCGTGGATGACGGTGCGGTCGGTGCCGCGGTCCATGACGGTGCTGGTGACGGTCTCACCGTCGACCAGGACTATGTCGGCCCGATCCCCGGGTGCCAGGCCCGGCCGGTGGTCCGGACTGGTGAGCCGCTCCACGGTGCGGTCCATGATGGAGGCGCCTCCGATGGTGGCGATCGCCGCACAGTGCTCGATCAGCAGGTCCTTGCGCAGCCGGTGTGTGAAGGCCAGTTGCCAGGTGCGGTCCAGCATGTCGCAATTGCCGTACGGACTCCAGTAGTCCCGCTGGCCGTCCTCGCCCAGACCGACACGGATCCCGGCCCCGGTCATGCGGGCCAGGTCGAACTGCGTGCCGCCGGTAGCCGGGGCAACGGTCGCCCAGGCGACGTCCAACTCGGCCATCTGCTCCACGAGCCGGGCGGTCACATCGGGGTGGACATTGGCCAGATCATAGGCGTGGGACAGCGAGACGCGTCCTTCCATACCCAGTGCGCGGGTGCGTTCGAAGACAAGTTCCGCGCTGAAGACACCCAGGTGGCCCGGCTCGTGCAGGTGGATGTCGACGTCCACCCCGTACTTCTCCGCCAGGCCGAACACGATGTCCAGGTGGCGCACCGGGTCACGGTCCAGCTGGCAGGGATCAATGCCGCCGATGGTTGTCGCGCCCGCACGCAGGGCCTCCTCAAGGAGCGGAACTGTGCCGTCCTCAAGCAGGAGGCCCGCCTGGGGAAAAGCCATCACCTCCACGTCGGCGGCGTGGGCGAAACGCTCCTTCGCGGCCAGCACCGCCTCAAACCGCTCAAGCTTGCAGTCCACGTCGATCTGCGCGTACGAACGGACCCGCGTGGTGCCGCGCGCAATCATCCGCTCCAGCGTTCCTGCCACGACATCCCTGTAGGGAATGGGGGTGTCGCGCCAGTTTTCCCGGTCATTGCACATCATGTTCCACACACCAGGCGAGGCGGTGTGCTCCCGGAACGGCAGCCCGATCCGCGTCGAATCGAGGTGGACGTGTACGTCGGTAAAGGCGGGCATGGCGATCCGGCCACGCCCGTCGATCGCCCCGCCGGAGGAGTCAGCTACTTCGACGGCGGTCCCCGCCGGGTGAACGGCGGCAATCCTCCCCTCCCGAACCTCGAGGTCTACGGCGTCCCCGCCCCAGGGGCGGACATTGGTGATGAGCATGGTTCATTCCTTTCGACGGAGAAGTTAACGACGGCGGGGAGGGCGCCGGTCCGCGGGGACCGGTGCCCTCCCACAGCAGCACGTACTAGAACTGGAAGGCAACCTGCGCGATGACTGCCGCGGCGAGGAAGCTCGCCGTGAACGTCATCAGCGCAACGATGACAATCTTCCAGCTCAGTGAGCGCAGCGCCTTCACGTCGCGGCCCAGGGACATGCCGATCAGGGCGATCATGGGCAAACCTGCGAAGAGGACGTTGATGTGCTGCGTGGTGGATGCGATGAAGGGGCCGATGGGCAGGAACGTTGCCGAGGCTATGGTGGCCAGGGCCAGGACCCAGATGCTGGACGGAACCGCCGGGACGAGTTTCGCAAGTACCAGCGCGACGGCGGTCAGTGCCAGCAGGATGAGCACGCCGACGGCATCCAACGGCCGGGCGGTACCGGTGCCGAGGGCGTTCAGCAGGACGCCCGCCACTCCGGTGGCGGCGAACGCGATGAGCCAGGTCCTCGGTGTCCGGACAACAGTGGGGTCCGCTTCGATGCCGTTGACGTCCACCGTGTCGCTGCCGGACGCCTCCTCCGCATCCATCACCGCACTGCCCGCGCGCGCTGAGTTCGAGGCTCCCGTTTGGGTGCCGGCAGCAGCGCCGACCAGGGCGCCGCGGCGTACACGGCGGCCGAGGTCGTCCCGGCCGAAGAGGCGGGACCACATCTTGTAGAGCTTCTGGCACATGGGCAGCGCGATAAAGACCCCGGCGTAGAAGCCGACGATGTTGGTGACCAGGTTGGAGAGGGCCGCGAGGGCCATGATCTCGCCCGCCATCTCCGGATACAGGATGGACAGCGCGCCCACGCCGCCGAGCATCATGGAGGCGGATCCGAGTCCGAGCCCCAGCGCAAGGGCGCGGGGGTCAAAGAAGTCCAACCCGCCGAGGAGCCCTGCCAGGAGGGAGATGAACACTGCGCCGAAGACGCTGCCCAGCACCCACACAGCAAACACGCCCCGGTACTCGGGGGAGCGGACGCCGAAGCGCTGGATGGCGAAGGCGAGGTAGGACTCACGGTCGATCGACCAGGTGGCTCCGATCGCCGTGCGGCCCAAACCCAGCGCAACTGCGACCGGAAGGGCGAGGATCACGGTGCCCACGACGTGGCCCATCTCCTGCAGGAGGATCGCGGGACCGATGTTGGTGAACTTCGTCAGCGACGGGCCGATCTGCGTGCCGAGGCCTGCCAGGAAGAAAACGATGGACACGTCCATCAGGTGCGTGGAGACTGCGCGGGCACGCCCTCCAATGGGTTTCCATCTCTGGACTCCGAGGAATCCGCCGATGAGCACCGTCCACAGGATGGGCATCAGGACGATGGCGGCCGGGCCGAGATGGAACTTGTGGGTTCCGATCATGATGGCCACGGCACAGACGGCGGTGGAGATCGCGATCATCGCGAACCACAGGGCGGGCCGGGCACGGAACGTACGCGACGGTACCGCGTCCACAAGGACGGATACGGAGCCGTCTGTGGTCTTCGCTTCATTGCGCATGGCGCAGGCCTTTCGAGGGGGATCGGGGATCAGGACAAAGACTTCTCGCATTTTGCGGAACCGGGTCTTTGGTATACCAAATGACTGTATACTCGTACCCATTGAGAGGCAAGTCACATTTTTCGGCAGTCCGCCAAGGAGGCACGATGTACACGAAAATCTCAGCCCGCTACGTTCTGGGGTTCGACGGGGCCCGGCACACGCTCACCGAGGACGGCGAGGTGGTCTTCGACGGAGATTCCATCGTTTTCGTCGGACGCAACTACGCCGGTCCGGTCCATGAGGAGCGCGACTTTGGCCAGAGCCTGGTCATGCCCGGCCTCATTGACCTGGATGCCCTCGCCGACATAGACCACCTCATCCTGGACTCGTGGCCAACGCCCGACGTCGCCGCCGGCCACCTGTGGTCGGAGCACTACTTCGCCAACCGCCGCCGGGACGTGTTCACTCCGGCGGAGCGCGCCACGGTCCGCGAATTCGCCCTCGCGCAGCTGGCACTGCACGGAATTACCACCTACATGCCCATCGCGTCAGAGATCCACAGCGCCTGGGCTGAGGGCCTCGATGAACTGGTGGACATGGCAGAGACCAGCCGGCGGATCGGACTGCGCGGCTACCTCGGTCCCGCCTACCGGTCCGGGGTCCACGTCACCACTGCCGCGGGTGATCGCGAAGTCCACTTCGATGAGGCGCAGGGACTTGCCGGCCTGCGCGACGCGGAGCGTTTCCTGGACCACGCCGCCGGCCTCGCCGACCCGCTTGTCACCGGCGTCCTGCTGCCGTGCCGCATCGAGACGTTGTCCGAAGAGCTCATGCGGGAGACGGCGCGGATCGCCCGGGAGCGGGACGCGATTGTCCGGCTCCATTGCCTGCAGTCCCCGCTGGAGGACGGGATGCTGCAACATTCCGCGGGACGCAGCGTCCTGGAGCTGCTCGATTCCACAGGCTTGTTCGGCACGCGGCTGCTCATTCCGCATGGCGTGGTGATCCACGGCATGGACCCCTCCGCGTTGGCGCCCGGAGGCCCGCTGGACCTGCTGGCCCGGCACGGCGTCAGCATTGTGCACTGCCCGCTGACATCGTTCCGCTACCAGAAGCAGCTGGTTTCGTTTGACCGTTTCCGTGAGGCCGGGGTCAACCTGTGCCTGGGTACTGACTCCTTCCCGCCGGACCTGGTGCGCGGCATGGACGTCGGCATGCACCTGACCCGGCTGGTCGAGGAGCGGCCGGATGCCGGGACCCTGGCTGACTACTTCGACGCTGCCACCCTCGGTGGTGCGAGGGCCCTGGGGCGGGACGATCTGGGGAAGCTGGCACCTGGCATGCAGGCCGACATTACGGTTGTTTCCCTGGGCCACTTCGGCGACGGTGTGGTCGAGGATCCGCTGCGCACGCTGGTGCTCAACGGCACGGCGCGCCAGGTGACCGACACCTTCGTAGCGGGGCGCCCCGTCGTTGTCGACGGGGCTCTGCCCGGCATTGACCTCGACGCGCTGCGAGCTGAGGGGCAGCGGCTCTTCGACCAGATGAAGGCGGCCTACTCGGAGAGGGACCTCCGGCGCCGGGAGCCCGGCGCGCTGTTCCCGCCCACCTATCCGCACGCGGAAATCACGTCTCCCGCCCACGTCGGTTGAGGACTTTCATCGGTAATCTCGGGAACTACTGCTATTGGCTTGGTATACCAAAGCGAGTATTGTTGATGCGTACGGGGGCTCCCTCCATCCTGTGGTTGATGCTGATCCGCCCCTGCTGGAACCACGACTTTGACCCACTGACTCCGGCGCCCGCACTGCTGCGGAGCGGCCCCTTCCCTTTGGAGAAACTATGTGCTTGCACGACCACACCCCGGCTGCCCTTCCTCCCGCCGCTGTTCCGCGCCGCGGCATCCTCGCCGGGGCCGCCGCCCTCGCCGGAATCTCGGTGGCGAGCCTTGCGGCCCAGCTGGGAAATGCCCCGGCGGCGAAAGCGGAGGGCAACACGGCAAGCCCCGGCTACCCCGGCCGCCCCGCTTCACCCCAGCCCATGATCATCGAGGGCGGCACCATCGTGGACCCCAAGACCGGCGATGCGGTGGCAGACGGAGTCCTTGTGCTGGAGGGCGGCAAAGTCACCGCGGTGGGCAGCCGTGACGAGACCCGCCGTGCCGTAGCCGCCCTTGCCGGCCGGGCCCGCATCGTCAACGCTTCCGGACGCTGGGTCCTTCCCGGCCTCATCGACGTGCATGTCCATGCGAACGCGCTGTCGGATGCACGGGCCATCCTGCAGGGCGGAGCCACCAGTGTCAGGAGTGGCTCCAGCAGCTTCTACCAGGACGTCGCCCTCGCTGCCCTGCCCGCCTGGGCCGCCGGCGCCTCGCCCCGGATGAGCCCGGCAGGGCTGTTCATCTCACCCGAGCTGGGGGACTCCCTCCTCGCGGACCCGGACCTGGCACCGCTCGCAGCCCTGTCCGGGGGAGTGACCGAACCGACCGACCTCGCCTACCTCACCAAGGTCAACCTGAAACGCGGCGCCCGCGTGATCAAGACCCGGGCCAACCCCCGGGCGGGCCTGCCGGAACAGGACCCCCGCGAACTGGTCTACAACTACGAGCAACTGTCCGCGGTGGTCAAGGCCGCAGGCAAAGCAGGCGTGCTGTGCCATGCCTACAGCGCGGAAGGGATCGACGGCGCGGTCCGGGCCGGCGTGCGCAGCATCGAGCACGGCGTCTTCGTCAGCGAGGAGACCATCTCCCGGATGGCCAGCCGCGGGACATACTTCACTCCCACCATGGATGCCATCACCAGCATGGCGGCTTCCTCCAACCCGATCCTTGCCGCCCGCGGCAAGGAGTACACCCCCATCATCAAAGCGGCCGTGAAAGCCGCCCATGAAGCCGGCGTCACCGTCGTCGCAGGGACGGACTCTTTCGGATCGGACGTGACCCCGATCGGCACCGAAGCACGCCTGCTGGTCGAGGCCGGGCTTTCGCCGCTGGACGCCTTGCGGGCCGCGACAGTAAATGCCGCCGCCCTCCTCGGCTGGAGTGAGGATGCAGGGCGCCTGGTGCGCGGTTCCTTTGCGGACGCCGTCATTGTGGACTCTGATCCCTTGACCAGCGGCTCCGCCCTGGAGGGAATCCGGGCCGTGGTGGCGCAGGGAGTCCTTGTCCGGAACGACCTCTGATCTGCACGGGGAAAGCGACCATGACACTGATTCTTAAAGCCTCCGAGCTCCAGGCCCTGGCCGACATGCCGGGGACCATTGCCGCCGTCGAACGCGTTTTCGCCGGCCTCAGCCGGGGAACCGCCGTTCAGCCGGCGCCGGATTCCCTTCTCCTGCCGTCCTCGGACGCGCGGTTCCTGCCGATGGCAGCGCTGTCCGGCGCCGAGGAGTTGGCAGCGGTGAAGCTGCTGGCGGACATCCCGGCGAACCGGGAGTCCGGCCTGCCCACCCAGCGGTCCACCATCATGCTTGTCTCCCAGTTGACCGGCGAGACACTGGCCATCCTGGACGGGAAAGTCCCCACCCGGGTCCGCACGGCCGCTGCCAGCGCCGTGGCCACGAAGCTCCTCGCGAGGCCCGGCAGCACCACCCTGGGACTCGTCGGTGCAGGCGCGCTGGCCGTGGCCCATGTGGAAGCGATGCTGGCCGTCCTTCCGATCGAAAAGGTGGTGGTGTGGTCTCGTTCCGCGGACACGGTGGCCGCCTTCTGCGGGGAGGTTTCCCGCCACGGCCTGAACATCACCCGCGTCTCCAGCGTCCAGGAAGTGGTGGAGGCTGCCGACGTGCTGTGCACCCTCACGCCGGCCGTTGAGCCGCTGGTCAAGGGCGAGTGGTTCAAGCCCGGGCTGCATGTGAACGCCGTCGGATCCCGTCCCCGGGCAGACCACCGGGAGATTGATTCCGCAGGAATGGTGCGGGCGAGGGTTTTTGTGGACAGCCTGGCCACGGCCCGGGCCAAGTCCGGCGGACTGATCATCCCGGTGACCGAAGGTGTCATGAGCTTCGAGGACGTGGAAGCCGAGCTTGGTGACGTGGCAGCGGGGACAAGAGCAGGACGCCGTGGCGATGAGGACGTAACCTTGTTCAACTCGGTGGGTATCGGTCTGCAGGACCTTGCCATCGGGCGGCTCCTGTACGACGCTGCGCTCAGACAGGGGGTTGGCACGCGCGTGGCGCTGAATAACTGAGAGACCGCGGACGTCAGACGCGGCAGCACAACGGAGGCATGAATGACAGTCCAGGCGGAATCTCCCGCATCGTCGGCTGACACTGCCCGGGCACGGATCCGGGAGCTGATCATCTCAGGGGACTTCGCGCCGGGGTCCCGGCTCCGGGAACGCGAGCTGTCCCAGACCCTGGCTGTATCCCGGGTGCCCGTCCGCGAAGCACTGCAGCAGCTGGAGGCCGAGGGCTTCATTGACGCCTCCCCGCGCCGAGGCGCCACCGTTAAACAAATCACCCTGCGGGACGTCAACGAGCTCTTTGATGTGCGGCTCAGCCTGGAGGTCCTGGCCGCGCGCCTCGCAGCCCACGCCGCGGCGAGGGGCCAGTCGTCGTCCGGGCTGCAGCAGATCATGGACCAGGCGGAGGACGCAACGCTGCGCCATGATCACGCGCAGATACCGCTGATCAACACCGCCCTGCACGCAGAGATCGTGGCGATGGGGGGCAACTCGCTGCTGGAGTACTCCATGAAGCCCCTGCTGGGCAGGATGCAGTGGCTCTTCACCCTGACCGGGCACCGTGACCCCCAGGTTCAGTGCGCCGAGCACCTGAGCCTGTGCAAGGCCATTTACGACGGCAAGGCGGAGCTGGCGGCGGCGCTGGCCTATGCGCATGTGGAGCTGGGCCGCGAACCGTCGCTCCAGGGACTCGCCGGGCGCCTGCCCGAAAGCTGACTGCCTGAAAACTGACCCCCAAAAGCTGACCGCCGGAGGGGAGCGGCCCCGAACGCAAGCGGACGACGGCGGGAGGTCCCGCCGTCGTCCGTTCCTTCTGTTCCGAAAAGCCGTTGGAGTTTTTGTCCAGATATCACGAGTTGGGGGCCTCGTAAGTCGCTGTATCTGGACAAAAACTCCGTGTTAGTGCCAGAGACCCAGGGCGAACTCCGCGATCACGGTGGAAAGCAGGAAGGACGCCGTGATGGCCACCAGGCCTACGGGAATGATCTTCCAGCCGATGTTCTTCAGCAGCGGGATGTCCTTGCCGAGGGACAGGCCCGCGAGCGTCAGCATAACGGTGGCGATGGACAGGAAGTCGACGGTCTTGATGAACCCGGTGAGTGCCTCGGCGCCGAAGAACCAGGGGCTGGAGATGTAGGCGCCGATAGTGGTGATGTACACGATCGCCGAGATCTTCCGGGTGAGCTTCGCCAGCGCAATGCTCACCAGGACCAGGCCCAGCATGATTCCGTACCCGGCGACAATGGACAGGCTGAATCCCTTGGCCGCCACCGACGCCGTGCCGATGCCGAGGATCGTCAGGACTGAGAGCGACAGCCACAGCGGGAGCTTGATGGCCGCCGAGGATTCGGCCACGCGCTCGCGGAAGAGTCGGTTTTCCTCCGCCTGTGCTGCCTCGCGGTCGATGTCGGCGGCGCTGCGCTGGGCGGTGGCGCCTGCCGTGACGGCGGCAGTTTCGCGGGCTGTCTGCTTGCGGGTGAGCGCCTTGTAGAAGCGGTCGGCCAGCGGCAGCGCAATGTAGATGCCCACATAAACGCCGAGGACGGTGGTGATCAGGTTGGACACGGCTGCCATGCCCAGGATGGCTTCCTGGTCCGCCGGGTAGGCGGCCACGATGCTGGCCGCGGAGGCCGCCATCATGGAGCCGGAACCCACGCCGGCGCCCATGGCCAGGGCCAGGGGATCGAAGATCTTCCAGTTGGCCACCAGGGAAGTGAGAAGCGTGATGAACACGGCGCCGAACAGCGTGCCGAAAACGTACATGGCCAGCACGCCGCGGTACTGGTCCGAATCCGGTCCGTATTTTTCGGAGACCATGGCGAAGGACGGTTCCCGGTCCAGGGAGAACGTGGCGCCCACGGTGGCCTTGCCCATCCGGAGCAGGACAGCCAGGGGGAGTGCCAGCACGATGGTGCCCAGCAGGTGGCCCACCTCCTGGAGGAGCAGCGCCGGGCCTGCCTTGATGAGGCTGGGAAGGCTGGGCCCGATGTTGAAGGCCAGCCGGGCCACCAGGAGCAGTACGGCGACACCCACCAGGGCGGCCGCAACGCGCTGGAGGTCAAGGCCGAGCGGTTTGAACTTCTGGATGGAGACGAGCAGGCCCACAATGAGGCCCCACACCATGGGGAAGATGATGATCGCGCCGATTCCGACGTCGATCTTGGCCTGCCCGATGAACTGGACCGCGACGGCGATCACCAGGGCCAGGGCGGCAATCGGGATGGTCAGCTTGGTGCCGGCCTTATCTATCCGCGCGGTTTTGGTAGTGCTGCTCATGATGTGCCTTCCTGGGTGAAAGTACGACGGCGGTATGCCGCTTTGATGAAGCGTTCTCGTTGGGTGGGGGTTGAGGCTGCTGCGGCGATGGTCCAGGCCAGCGCGGTGGCTGCCTCGAACATCACCCCGTAGGCCTCCGGGGTGTCGGCAAGCGCGGCGAACGCATGCGAGTGGATGGGAACGTCGGCCCCCGGGATGCTCAGCCATGGATGCAGGGACGGGATGACCTGGGAGATGTTGCCCATGTCGGTTGAGCCACCGCTAAGGCCTGACGAGCGGGATGTGTCCTTGCCGAACACGTCCATCGCACCGGTCCAGTGCGCAGCCAAGGCGTCATCCTGAAGCAGGGGTTCATAGAGGGGTTCGGTTTCTTCAATAGCCAGGGTTGTCCCGGTGGCCAGCGCGGCTCCTTCGAAGCAGCGGCGGACACGCACCAGCAAGGCCTCGTATTCGGGCAGCGTGAAGGCCCGGCATTCAAACTGGACCACCGCCCGTTCCGGAATGATGTTGGTGACGTGTCCGGCTTCCGCGACGAAGCAGGCGATGCGGTGGTCCGCGGGGATTTGCTGGCGGAGCAGTCCGATGGCCACCTGGCTCAATACGGCGGCGTCCGCAGCGTTCACACCCAGGTGCGGGGCCGCCGCCGCGTGCGCGGCCTTGCCGGTGAACGTCGCCTTGTACCGGCCCACCGCCTGCGCGCTGGTACCGGCCGGGTTGTAGGTCAGGCCGTCCTGGACGGGATGAACCATCAACGCCAGCCCGACGCCGTCGAACGCTCCCTGCTCCAGCATGAGCACCTTGCCGCCGCCATGTTCCTCGGCCGGGGTTCCGATGGCTTTCAGCGTGATGCCCAGCTCGTCCACATACGGTCGCAGGGCCAGCGCGGCGGCCACGGATGCGCCCGCGATCAAGTTGTGCCCGCACGCATGCCCGATGTCCGGCAGCGCATCGTATTCCACGCACAGCGCCACCGTCAGGTCGCCGCTCCCCGCGCTCGCGGTGAACGCTGTGGGAAGCCCGCCGGTTCCGCGTTCCACCTCGAAGCCGCCTTCGGCCAGCAGTGCCGCTGCCGCCTCGGCCGAGCGGACCTCCTCGAAGGAGACCTCCTTGGCAGAGTGGATTTCCCGCGCCATGGCCCGGACGCGGGGCTTCCAGTTTTCGACGCCGCCCGCAAGGGCCGTGCGGAGCGTCGCCAGGGCGGTGGTTGAGTCTGTCAGTTCCATGAGTGTCTGCCTGTTCTCGTAGGACGCTTTAGTAAGTCGCTTTGAGTAAGCCGCTTTAGTAGGAGAGGGACGGGAAAGGGGACCCTGCCGCCCGCGTGGGCACCCAGATGGCCTTGGTCTGGGTGTACTCGTCCAGGACGCCCGGGCCCGAGGAACGCCCGTGGCCGGAATCGCCGAAGCCGCCGAAAGGAACTGCCACGTGGATGGTCTTGTAGGAGTTGATCCAGAATGTCCCCGCCTTCACCTCGCGGGCAATGTGGTGGGCCCGGGAGATGTCGGAGGTCCACACGGCGCCGGCCAGGCCGAAGTTGGTGTTATTCGCCCTTGCGATGGCTTCCGCCTCGGTGTCGAAAGCGTCGGCGCCCACCACGGGACCGAAAACCTCCGTGGTTTCGAGGCGGTTGGCGGGGGTGACGCCGTCGAGCAGGGTGGGCATGACCCAATGCCCGCCGGACAGCGCGGACCCGGCGAGGGCATCTGGAAGCGACGCCCCGGTGACCCGGCGGCCGCCGTCGTGCATTCCTGCCTCGATGAGGGTGTTGACCGTGGCGAACTGCTGGGCTGTGATGATCGGTCCCACCTCGGTGTCCGCGCTGAGCGGGTCACCGATCCGCAGCCTCGCGGCCTTCGCAGCCACCAGCTCAATGAACTGTGCGTGCACCCTCCGCTCCACCAGGAGCCGCGATCCGGCGACGCAGGACTGCCCTGCGCCGGAGAAGATCGCCGAGATGGCGCCGTCGGCGGCACGGTCCAGGTCGGCGTCGGCGAACACGATGTTCGCACTCTTGCCGCCGAGCTCCAGCAGTGCCGGAATCCCGGCCTGCGCAGCCGCGACAGCCACGCGCCGCCCGGTGGGGACGGAGCCGATGAAGCTGATTTTGCCCACGCGCCGGTCGGTGGTCAGGGCGGCGCCCACGGTCTGGCCCAGCCCCGCGGCCACGTTGAACACGCCTGCCGGGAGCCCCGCTTCGTGGGCCAGCTGGGCGAGCCGGACCGAGGAGGCCGGGGTGAATTCGCTGGGCTTGATGATCACGGCGTTGCCGGCGGCCAGCGGGGCGGCGGAGTTCCAGCCGGCCGTGAACAGGGGTGCGTTCCAGGGCGTGATGGCGACGACGACGCCCCACGGAACGCGCTCAGTGTAGGTGTGCCAGTTGCCGGGAACGGGGATGGTCTGGCCGGTCAGCTTGTCCGCCCAGCCGGCGTAGTAGCCGAACATTTCGGCGACCTTGGCGGCTTCAACGCGGGCATCCCGGATCGGCTTGCCGGTGGTGGCCGACTCGAGGATGGCAAGTTCCTCCGCGTGGGCTTCCACGGCGCGGCTGACGTTGCGCAGGATTGCCGCCCGTTCGAAGCCGTTCATGGCGGCCCACACTGCTGCGCCCGCCGTCGAGCTTTCCAGGATCGCGTTGGCGCCCTCGGCACCGGGGTCCGCGTACGTGGCAAAAGGTTCGCCGGTGGCCGCTGCGGTGAGGGTGATGCTCTCCCCGCCGCCGGGAACGGTCTTGCCGTCCAGGAAGGCGCCGAGGCCGGCCGGGAAGGCAGCGTCCAGGACTGCCCGGGCAGTGGCTGCCGAGGAGGAGGTAGGTGCTGTGGTGATGCT
>NZ_JBBLYW010000005.1:0-85770 GCF_037911235.1 Arthrobacter oryzae | reverse complement strand
CCCTCCTTCAGTTCCTGCACTGTTCCGTCGGACCCTCTCCCAACCACAGGCAAAGGCCGGCCCGGCACCCAACCCCGGAACCGCCGTCGAACCCCACCCAAAAATGAAAGAGCGCCCCGAAAATTTCCGCCAGGAAATGAGAGGGCGTCCGGGATTTTCCCGCAGGTAGTGAGAGAGCGTCGGTGGGGGAGGGCGGCTGGCCGTTACTGTGTTGCCTAGTGGCCGGGCCCAATGTTGAGTTGGGTTCAACGTCCCTGTGAGGCTTGCCACGGGAGCGGCCGGTAGGGCCGGGGCAGTTAGTTCGTGGGCGGTGACTCGCCTAGAATTGCATGAGATGTACGGACTTGGAAGCGCTTTATTTCGGGTTGCGTAGGATAACGAAACACGGATAAGAGCGGCTGCGATTGCGCCAGTGGTCGGCTCACAACAGGAGGAATCCAACATGGCTGAGCACAACGGCGGGAATCGAAGCGGCAAAGACCGGGGCAGCTACGGCGGCGGCCGTCCTTCAGGCGGGAGACCTTTCCGGGCCTCAAATAATTCAGGCGGCGAACCTCGCGGATTCCGCGCCAAAGATGATCGCGGTGATCGTCCGTCGCGTGAGGGTGGCGGTGAGCGCCGTAGTTTCGGTGGGGGCGATCGTGATCGTAAGCCGTTTGGTGCCGGTGGCGGTGATCGGGATCGTAAGCCGTTTGGTGATCGTCCGTCGCGTGAGGGCGGCGGGGAACGCCGTAGCTTCGGCGCCGGTGACCGTGATCGTAAGCCGTTCGGTGCCGGTGGCGGTGATCGGGATCGTAAGCCGTTTGGTGATCGTCCGTCGCGTGAGGGCGGCGGGGAACGCCGTAGCTTCGGCGCCGGTGACCGTGATCGTAAGCCGTTCGGTGCCGGTAGCGGTGATCGGGATCGTAAGCCGTTTGGTGATCGCCCCTCGCGTGAGGGCGGCGGGGAACGCCGCAGTTTTGGTGCCGGCGCTGGCGATCGCGATCGTAAGCCGTTTGGCGACCGACCGCGTCGCGAGAGCGACGGCGACCGCCGCAGCTTTGGCGGCGGTGACCGTGATCGTAAGCCGTTCGGTGACCGACCGGCGCGTGAAGGCGGAGAACGCCGCGGTTTCAGCGGAGGTGCCGGCGGTGGCGACCGTGATCGTAAGCCCTTTGGCGGTGGCGACCGTGATCGTAAGCCGTTTGGTGATCGTCCTCGCCGTGAAGGCGACGGGGAACGTCGCAGCTTCGGTGGCGGAGACAATCGCAAGCCTTTCGGTGACCGCCAGGAACGTGCGCCGCGGAGCTTTGACCGGGGCGAATCGGGCCCTCGCGACTTCGGACGCGACCGCCCCGAGGACCGCCCGGCCCGCGTACCCAACGCCCGCGACCTCCGCAGCGCCAACCGCCCGGACCGTGAGCGTTCTCCCCAGATCGACGAAGATGTCACAGGCCAGGAGCTGGACCGCGCCACCAAGCACGAGATCAAGACCCTCGAACCTAAGAGCGCGGAGTGGGTTGCACGCCACCTGGTGATGGCAGGCCGCCTTATTGACGACGAACCGGAACTTGCCTTCCAGCATGCCCTGGCTGCCAGCCGCCGCGGCGGCCGTCTGTCCGCAGTCCGCGAGGCCGTGGGCCTGACCGCCTACGCAGCGGGACACTACGGTGAAGCCCTCCGCGAGTTCCGCACCTACCGACGGATCAGCGGCTCCAACGTCCACCTGCCCGTCATGGCCGACTGCGAACGCGGGCTGGGACGTCCGGACCGCGCCCTCGACGTCGCGCGCTCCGAGGAGGCCAATGACCTGGACGCACCGGGCAAGGTTGAACTTGCCATCGTGGCCGCCGGCGCCCGCAGCGACCTCGGCCAGCTGGACGCGGCCGTTGCCGAGCTGGAAATCGCCCAGTTGGATATCAACCGTGCCTTCTCGTACAGCCCCCGACTCTTCCGCGCCTACGCGGACGCTCTCGCGGCAGTAGGCCGCACCGAGGAATCCGCAAAGTGGCAGCGCCAGGCGGTTGTTGCGGAGAACGCACTCGGCCTCGGTGCTGACGAGGAGCCTGACATTATCGACCTCGGCTGGGACGAGGAAGAAGAAGCCCGCGAAGAGGAAGCACGGCGCCGCCTGCTCGCCCAGCAGCAGGCGGACAGCGCACCTGCCCCGGCGCCCGGGGTCCGGGACGACACCCAGTCAGCCGTCGTCGAGGCTGCCGCTTCGGACGCGGCCGCATCAGAAGCAGCTGCCTTGGACGAAGGCTCCGATGACTCCGAAGCTGATTACTTCGAATCCGACGATGCTGAATCCGACCAGGACTCCGTCGAGGCAGACGAACTCGAAGAAGACACCAGCGAAGACGCTACAACCGAGGACGCCTACGGTGCCGGCGATGCGGACGCCGGACACTCGGACCGCGAAAGGGAATAACTGCGCATGAGCGGTGCTTCATTGATCTCAAGGTTCGACGCCCTGCTGTCGGACCTTGACGGAGTTGTCTACGCCGGTCCCCACGCCATCCCGGGCGCCGTCGAGGCGTTGCGGCAACTGGCAGGAATCGACGTCGGACTTGGCTACGTCACCAACAACGCCTCCCGGACCCCCGCGCAGGTGGCAGCCCACCTGCGTGAGCTTGGCGCTCCCGCCGAAGACGAGCAGGTGGTCAGTTCCTCGCAGGCTGCCGGCGAGCTGCTGGCGGGCCTCCTCCCGGCCGGGGCACGGGTCCTGGTGACAGGTAGCCCGGCGCTGGCGCATGAGGTGGAGCTGGTAGGACTGACCCCGGTCCACAGCGCCAAGGACAATCCGGTGGCCGTGGTCCAGGGATTCAATCCCGAGATCGGCTGGAAGGACCTCGCCGAGGCATCGTACGTCATAGCCGGCGGCGCCCTCTGGGTTGCCACCAACACTGACATGTCCATCCCGCAGGCCCGCGGCATCGCTCCGGGCAACGGAACCCTGGTGGCTGCCGTCGCGGCGGCCACCGGGCAAAGGCCGCTGGTGGCCGGAAAGCCCGAGGCTCCGCTGTTCCGCACCGCCGCCAAGCGGCTCACCTCCGACCGGCCGCTCGTCGTCGGCGACCGGCTGGACACCGACATCCTCGGCGGGAACAACGCCGGTTTCGCCACGGTGGCAGTGCTCACCGGCGTCGATACCCGGGAATCGATCCTCGCCGCCCGCACGGCCGAGCGGCCGGACTACCTGATCAATGACCTCAGTGATCTGTACCGCCCGTACCCCGCTGTGGAAGAGCACGACGGCGGCGCGTTCCGTTGCGGTGCGTCCTCCGCCGTAGTGCGGGGTGAAGCCGTCCGCATCAGCGGGGGTCCGGATGACCTGGATTCGTGGCGGGCGGCCTGCTCGGCATGGTGGGCGGCCCATCCGGACGCAGACGCTGCGCTGGCTCCGACGGTCGAGTGGCTGACGCGCTGAGCCGACTCACTAGACTGGGAACATGACCGAGCTGAACAACTTTCCGGAAGCCGGCCACGGCGTGAGCCCGGTCGGAGACACTTCAGTCGACGCTGTGCTGGAACGCCTGGGCAACCTCCAGGGGCTGCCCGTCGAACAGCACGCGGAGGCCTACTCGGCTCTTCACGATGCACTGCTGGATGCGCTGAACGAGGACGACCCTTCGGCTGCGGGTGACGCCTGAGGATGGCAAGGCTTGACCAAATGCTCGTCACCCGCGGGCTGGCGCGATCCCGCACGCATGCGGCGCGCCTGATCGCCGACGGCAAAGTCAGCTCAGACGGCGCAGTTCTGGCCAAAGCTTCCCATCAGGTGGACGACCTCACGCCCCTTGATATCGCCGAGGACGGCCAGGACAGTTACGTGAGCCGGGCCGGCCACAAACTCGCCGGAGCGCTCGACGCGTTCCCGGAAGTCACGGCGGATGGAAAGCGCTGCCTGGACGCCGGCGCCTCTACTGGCGGCTTCACTGAGGTCCTGCTCAGGCGCGGAGCTGACCACGTAGTGGCGGTCGACGTCGGGCACGGCCAGCTGGTGCCGCAGCTCAGGAACGACCCCCGCGTATCGGTGCACGAGGGCCTTAACGTGCGATACATGGCGCCGGACGCCATTGGCGGTCCGGTGCAGCTGACGGTGGCCGATCTCTCGTTCATCTCGTTGACCCTGGTCCTTGAGCCGCTGGCGGCATGCACACATCCCGGCGGGGACCTGGTCCTGATGGTCAAGCCGCAGTTCGAGATCGGCAAGGACCGGCTGGGCCGCACCGGAGTGGTGAATTCCGAGCGTGAACGCCGGATGGCGGTGGAAAAAGTCGCCAATGCAGCGCTGGACGCAGGGCTCGACCTGCGCGGCCTGGCGGCAAGCCCGTTGCCCGGCCAGGACGGAAACGTCGAATACTTCCTGTGGATAAAGCGGAGGATGACCCCGGACTTGCCTAAGATCGAAGAGCGGGACGCAGCCGTTGCTGCGTTGCTCGGAACAATCTGGCCGAACCACTAGAAAGCGGAACCCGATGAGCAGGCGTGTACTGGTCCTTGCCCACACCGGCCGCGAGGAATCACTGAAGGCTGCCTGGGAGGCGTGCGTCCAGCTGCACGCCTCAGGCATCGTTCCGGTGATGCAAAAATCCGAACTTGAAGACATGGAGGGGTTTTTCGGCCGGCTCGAAGACCCCGTGGAAATCCTCCACGACCACATCCAGCTCCCCGATGTCGAGCTGGTCATGGTCCTCGGCGGCGACGGCACCATCCTCCGCGCCGCCGAGCTGGTCAGGGAAGTGAACGTCCCGCTGCTCGGCGTCAACCTGGGCCACGTGGGCTTCCTTGCCGAAAGCGAGCGGGCCGACCTGGCACAGACCGTCGAATGGATCGCGAGCCGCGACTACACGGTGGAAGAACGAATGACCATCGACGTCCAAGTCTGGGTCCGCGGACAGAAGATCTGGCACACCTGGGCGCTGAACGAGGCAGCCATCGAAAAAGGCAACCGGGAACGGATGCTGGAAGTGGTCACCGAAGTGGATGAGCGTCCGCTGACATCGTTCGGCTGCGACGGGGTGGTCATGGCCACTCCCACCGGGTCAACGGCCTATGCGTTCTCGGCAGGCGGTCCGGTGGTGTGGCCCGAAGTGGAGGCCCTGGTGATAGTTCCCATCAGCGCCCACGCGCTATTTGCCAAGCCCCTGGTGGTCTCGCCCCGGTCCAGGCTGGCCGTGGAAGTCCTGAACCGGACAGACGCCCAGGGCGTGCTGTGGTGTGACGGACGCCGTTCCGTGGACCTGCCGCCGGGCGCCCGCGTGGAGGTGACCCGCTCCGCAACCCCTGTGCGGCTCGCGCGGACGCACCAGACACCGTTTTCGGCGCGGCTGGTCCGTAAGTTCCAGCTACCCATCCACGGCTGGCGCGGCCCGATGCCCCAATCCGAATCCGTCCATACCGGGCCCGTGCCCATCATTCGTACCCCCCGGCCCATGGCGCCGCCTGCGGGTCCCCGGCACGCCGGGACGTCCGAGACTGATCCGACGACTGCGAAGTGAACCATGCTTGAAGAACTGAGAATCCGTGACCTCGGCGTCATCACCGACGCAACCCTCCCGCTGGGCCCAGGCCTCAGCGTCGTGACCGGTGAAACCGGCGCCGGCAAGACCATGGTGGTCACCGCCGTCGGACTCCTGCTGGGTGCCCGCTCGGATGCGGGCGCCGTGCGGAGTGGTGCGAAGAGCGCTTCGGCGGAAGCCGTCCTCAAACTGGACGCCGGGCATGCAGCCGTGGCGCGTGCGCTGGAGGCCGGTGCCGAGGTGGAGGAGTTCGACGGCGGTGCTGAACTGATCCTTGCCCGCCGCCTGGGTGCGGACGGACGCAGCCGTGCCTACCTTGGCGGCCGCGCCGCCCCGGTGGGGGTCCTCGCGGAGATCGGCGAAAGTCTGGTGGTGGTCCATGGCCAGTCGGACCAGATCAGGCTGAAAGGGGCGCTTGCGCAGCGCGGCGCCCTGGACAAATTTGCCGGGGACGCACTGGCGGGTCCGTTTGGCACGTACCAGGCTCTGTACAGCCACTGGAAGTCCATTCAGGCCGAGCTGGACACGCTGCGCAGCGCTGCCCGGGACAGGTTGCGGGAGGCGGAATCACTGGAGATCGCCCTTGCTGAGATCGACGACGTGGACCCGCAGCCGGGGGAGGACGAGTCGCTCAAGGCCGAGGCCGTGAAACTGGCCAACGTGGAAGAACTCAGGATTGCGGCAAATACCGCCCACCAGGCGCTCATCGCCGAAGACTACGGTGATGAGGGAGACGCCACCACCTTGGTGGACGCGGCAAAACGGACACTGGAACATGTGGCCGAGCACGACGCCGAACTCGGCTCGGCGGCCGCACGCCTCGCTGAGGTGGGTTTCCTGCTGAACGACATCGCGACGGAACTGGCGAGCTACCAGGCCGGGCTGGATTCGGAAGGTCCGGAGCGGCTGGCGGAAATCGAGGACCGGCGGGCCGCCCTGGCTAAACTGGTCCGCAAGTATGCCCCCAGCATCGATGAGGTCCTGGTGTGGGCGGAGAATGCGCGTGTCCGGTTCGACGAACTGCAGGACGACTCCACCAGGATCGAGGCGCTGGATGCGGAAGTCGCCCGGACCGAGACTGAGCTCAAGAAGCAGGCTGCGGCCATCAGTAAAATCCGGGGCAAGGCCGCCAAGGACCTCTCGGCGCGGGTCAGCGCCGAACTGAAGGCCCTTGCCATGGCCGATGCGACCCTGGTGATCACCATCGAGCCGGCGGCGCAGCTTATGCCCTACGGAGCGGATGAGATCTCGTTCCTGCTCCAGCCGCACTCCGGTGCCCCTGCCCGTCCGCTGGGCAAGGGTGCCTCAGGCGGTGAACTGTCCCGGGTGATGCTGGCCATCGAAGTGGTGCTCGCCGCAGTGGACCCGGTGCCCACCTTTGTGTTCGACGAGGTGGACGCCGGTGTGGGCGGACGTGCGGCCGTCGAGATCGGCCGTCGGCTGGCCATGCTGGCCCGCCATGTCCAGGTCCTGGTCGTCACGCACCTTCCGCAGGTCGCCGCGTTCGCTGACCAGCACATCACCGTCACCAAGACCTCGGTCAGGGGCGCTGACGGCGGCACGGCCACCGGGTTCACGTCCAGTGATGTGCGGCTGCTCGACGGCCCCGAGAGGGTCAAGGAGCTCGCCCGGATGCTGGCCGGCCAGGAAGACTCCGAAACGGCGCAGGCCCACGCGCAGGAGTTGCTGGACGACGCCAAGCTGTTGCCGCAGCGGGCCTGAGCGGTACTGCGAGAACCATCACATCGGCCGGCCTGCCGCCCGGCGGTCCACGCACAACTCCACGCCAAACCCCCGTCAAACCTTGATCACAACGGGACGGCGGGGGAGACTGAGACATTTGGGAATCCGATTTTCGACCCGTGGAAGGCTCAAATGATGATAGGCTCGAATTCCGTGGTGCAGCGATCAAATTCCCGTGTAAATTCCCGGTTCCCGGGCTCGTCCAAGACGACCAAACACATCTTCGTCACCGGCGGTGTGGCGTCCTCGCTAGGCAAGGGACTGACGGCTTCGAGCCTCGGCCACCTGCTGCGGGCACGCGGTTTGTCTGTAACTATGCAGAAGCTCGATCCCTACCTGAATGTGGATCCGGGCACGATGAACCCCTTCCAGCACGGCGAAGTCTTCGTGACTGACGACGGCGCTGAGACCGACCTGGACGTCGGCCACTACGAACGCTTCCTCGACGAAAACCTCGAGGGTTCGGCCAACGTCACCACCGGCCAGGTCTACTCCACGGTCATCGCCAAGGAGCGCCGCGGCGAATACCTCGGCGACACCGTCCAGGTCATCCCGCACATCACTGATGAGATCAAGCGCCGGATGCGTCTTCCTGCCGAAGGCAAGAACGCGCCGGACGTCATCATTACGGAGATCGGCGGAACCGTCGGCGACATCGAGTCGCAGCCCTTCCTTGAGTCCGCCCGCCAGGTCCGCCAGGACATCGGCCGAGGCAACGTCTTCTTCCTGCACGTGTCCCTGGTCCCGTACATCGGACCGTCCCAGGAACTGAAGACCAAGCCGACGCAGCACTCCGTTGCCGCGCTGCGCTCCATCGGCATTCAGCCCGAGGCGATCGTGATCCGTTCGGACCGCGAAGTCCCGCAGGCCATGCGTGACAAGATCGGCCGCATGTGCGACGTCGACATCGACGCCGTGATCGGCTGCCCGGACGCCCCGAGCATCTACGACATTCCCAAGACCCTGCACTCCCAGGGCTTGGACTCCTACATCGTCCGTGCGCTGGACCTGCCGTTCAAGGATGTTGACTGGACCAGCTGGGACAAGCTGCTCGAAGCGGTCCACAACCCCAAGCACGAGGTGGAAATCGCGCTGGTGGGCAAGTACATCGACCTGCCGGACGCCTACCTCTCGGTCACCGAGGCCCTGCGCGCCGGCGGTTTCGCCAACGACACCAAGGTGAAGATCCGCTGGGTCCCCTCGGACGAATGCGAAACCCACGAAGGCGCCGTCAACTCCCTGGACGGCGTGGACGCCATCTGCGTGCCCGGTGGCTTCGGCATCCGCGGCCTCGAAGGCAAACTGGGCGCCCTGAAGTACGCCCGCGAAACCAAGCTCCCGGTGCTGGGCCTGTGCCTGGGCCTCCAGTGCATGGTCATCGAGTACGCCCGGAACGTAGTGGGCCTTGAAGGCGCATCGTCCAGCGAGTTCGAACCCGACTCCAAGTACCCGGTGATTGCCACCATGGAGGAGCAGCTGGACATCGTTGACGGTAAGGGCGACCTCGGCGGCACCATGCGCCTTGGCCTTTACGAAGCCAAGCTCGACGCAGGCTCTGTTATCGCGGAGACCTACGGCACCACCAAGGTCAGCGAACGGCACCGCCACCGCTACGAGGTCAACAACAAGTACCGCGACCAGATTGCGGCGAAGGGGCTCGTGTTCTCCGGAACGTCCCCGGACGGCAAGCTGGTGGAGTACGTGGAGCTTCCCCGCGAAGTCCACCCCTACTACGTGGCCACCCAGGCGCACCCCGAGCTGAGCTCACGCCCCACCCGGCCGCACCCGCTGTTTGCGGGCCTGGTCAAGGCCGCGCTGGACCACCAGAAGGGCGCGGACATCCTTCCCGCCGGCAACGGCGCGGAAGCACCTGCTGAGGCCGGCGGCTCCGCCCGCAAGGTCTCTGCCAAGTAGTCACCAACTAAATCAAAGGACGGCGCGATGCCCGGTATGCCTGAAACCCCCAATGCTGCACGGCAGGTTTCGGATGCGCCGAGCCCGCGCCGTCTTTTGTCCTCCCGGAAAGTGTACGAAGGTCGCATCTGGGACGTTGTCAGCGACAGCTTTCAGCTCAGCGAACACGGCGACGAACTGGTGCGCGACTACATCGACCACCCCGGGGCCGTGGCAGTCCTGCCGATGAACGAGGCCGGCGAGGTGCTGCTGATGAAGCAGTACCGGCACCCCGTGGGCATGGACCTGTGGGAGATCCCGGCAGGGCTGCTGGACATTGAAGGCGAAGACTTTGTGGTGGGCGCCGCACGGGAGCTCGCCGAGGAAGCGGACCTGGTGGCCGGGACGTGGAACGTGCTGGTGGATTTCTTCAACTCACCGGGATCCTCGAGCGAAGCGATCCGCATCTACCTTGCCCGGGACCTGAGCGAGGTGCCCGGTCACGAACTCCACGTCCGCACGGATGAGGAAGCGGAGATCGAACTGCACTGGACGCCGTTGGAGGACGCCGTAGCGGCCGTCCTGGAGGGCAGGCTCCACAACCCGTCCGCCGTCGTCGGAGTCCTCGCCGCGGCGGCGGCCCGCGCGGACGGCTTTGAGCACCTGCGTCCGGCCAACGCACCCTGGCCCGCACATCCCAGCCAGCGTTGATGGGCAGCACCGTCACTCCCGCGCCGGAACGTGCCGGTGCTGAAGAGACACGCGCCGCGTCCGGGACGGAAAGTTCGGCACGGCCCCGCAACGACATAGACCGCGCCGTGGGCGACTACCTCCAGCACATGGGCGTGGAACGGGGGCTCGCAGCTAACACGCTGTCCGCCTACCGCCGTGACCTGGCCCGCTATGCAAACTACCTCGCCGCGTGCGGTCCGGCCCGCCCGGCGGACGTCACCCGGCGGCACGTCACCGGTTTTGTGCAGGCATTGTCCGACGGTTCCGACGGCGGAACTGCCCTCGGCGTCCGGTCCGCTGCACGAACGGTGGTTGCGGTCCGCGGCCTGCATAAGTTCTGGGCACTGGAAGGGATTACGACGGCGGATCCCGCCAGCGATGTCCACCCGCCGATGCCCGGCAAGCGGCTGCCCAAGGCCATCAGCGTCGATGAAGTCACCAGGATCCTGGAAGCGGCCGGCACTGACACGGCAACAGGGCTGAGGGACCGGGCCCTGCTGGAGTTCCTCTATTCCACCGGCGCCCGCATCAGTGAGGCAGTCGGCCTGGATGTCGACGACATCTCGCTGCAATCGGAACAGGCCGGCCCTGCAATCGTCCGGCTGTTCGGCAAGGGGTCCAAGGAACGCCTGGTGCCGCTGGGCTCCTACGGGGCACGTGCGCTCGACGCCTACCTGGTGCGCGGCCGGCCCCTGCTTGCGGCCAAGGGCAAGGGCACGCCGGCGCTGTTCCTCAACGCCCGCGGCGGCCGGATCAGCAGGCAGAGCGCCTGGACCATCCTCAAGGCTGCGGCGGAAAAAGCCAACATCACCAAGGACGTGTCCCCCCACACCCTCCGCCACTCCTTTGCCACGCACCTGCTCGAAGGCGGAGCGGATGTCAGGGTGGTCCAGGAACTCCTGGGCCACGCCTCGGTCACCACCACGCAGGTCTACACGCTGGTGACAGCCGATACGCTGCGGGAGATCTACGCCGCGGCCCACCCCCGTGCACTCGGCTAGAGCGGCTAAACACAACACCTTCCTGCCGGATGTAAGAAATGTGCCCTCGCCAAACACTTAACAGTCAGCACGCGGGGAACAGGATTTAGGGGGAGGAATGTTGGTTGCACGGGAACGCTCATTCGCGGCGTTGCACTCGGAGAACTATGGACGCATCTACCGGTACATTGCGTACCGCATCAGCGATGCAGACCGCGCGGAAGAGCTCGCCGGGGACGTCTTCAGGATTGCCTGGGAGAAGGACCTCCCGGAGGACCCGGGGATCGGCTGGCTCATCGCAACGGCCCGGAACGTTGTGGCCAACGAGTACAAGGGCCGCAGCCGCCGGCAGCTTCTGCGCGAAGGGCTGCAGGAACGGATGAGGGTCGCAGCAGCCACCAACGACAACGAAAGCGACGCGGTGGCGGACGTCCTCGCGAGGCTGAACGACAAGCATCGCGAAGTCCTGATGCTCGCCTACTGGGACGGGCTGACCACCGCTGAACTCGCTGAAAGCCTGGGCTGCTCCACCTCTGCCGCCGGTGTACGCCTGCACCGCGCCAGGAAAGCATTCGCCGGCATGGTCCCGGAACACCTGATGAACGAAAGGACGGCCTAGCCATGGATCGGATCGAACAGCTGATGAAGAACGCAAAACCGCAGGTTCCCGGTCCGCGGCAGCAGGCCATTCCGGGCAACCCCGGGCCGGTCGGCCGTGAACCGGGGGAGCAGGCAGCGCCTGCTTTCTCCGGAACCTTCACGGACGGCACCAACACAGCGTCCCTGGACCGGGCACGGCAGTCAAAGCGCCGCACCGCCATTCGAACCGGCGTCGCCGGGCTGGCAGCGGCGGCCGTGGTGACACTGGCGGTAGTGGCCGGCAACATGGGAACGCTCAACTCTCCGGCGCCGGCTCCGGCCGCCAGCAACACCGCCAGCGATGCGGCTCCGTCGCCCAGCCCGTCTGCAATCCGGACTGCCGATGCGGCAACAGCGCCGGCCTCGCCGCCGGCAGCACCGACAACAGCGCCTTCCTCTGGACCGGCGTCACCGCCGGTAGCGGGCTGGCAGACGTTTACCAGCGCAAACGGAAAAGTCGCCTTTGACTATCCGGACGGCTGGACTGTTGTTCCGCTTTCGGGGGACGGAGCGGGCAAGGTGGTGAAGCTCCAGGTGACCGACAGTGCTGGTAACCCAGTTGCGGACCTCGTCTACGGCGATACCGGAGGCGCCCTTGGCGGTGCCTGCAGCAGCGAACCCCGGCCGTATGCGGTGCTGGATGCCGTCGAGATGCCGCTGCCGTACAACGCCGGCGCTAGCAACGTGACCCCCCGGTTCACATTCCGTGCCGTGGAAACAGGATCCGGTGTCAACGCCTCCTTCGGCCTTACCTCCAGCACGGCCGGCAGCGACGGAAGATCGTGCATGTTCTACAACGTGGTGAACGGTCCGCAGGAGTCGCCTGTGTACATGTTCGCGGACTCGCTGCAGGTGAACTCGGCTCCTTCGCCGGGCGGTGCATCGGGCGTCAAGTCGTTCAGCAGCCTTGCGGAGGCGCAGGCCTACATGCAGACGCCCGGATACCTTGACGCCAAGCGCATGATCACCTCGCTGAAGATCACTGCCGGCTGATCCCGGCCGGGCTAGGCTGTTCCACATGACGTCAACCCCCGTGACCCTGTGCTTCCTGCTCCGGGATCGACCTGGCGGCGGAGCCGACGTGCTGCTCGGCTTGAAGAAGACCGGATTCGGCAGAGGCAAGATCGTGGGACTGGGCGGCCATGTGGAGCAGGGGGAGAGCCACGCCCAGGCCGCCTGCCGGGAAGTGCAGGAGGAGTCCGGCGTCGTGGTGCTCGAGCGGGACCTGCGCTCCGCCGGTGTGGTGGAGTTCGTTTTCCCCCACCGCCCGGAATGGAACATGCACACCACCCTGTTTACCACCTGGCGGTGGCAGGGCGAGCCCGCGGAAAGCCACGAGATCGCGCCCGAGTGGTTTGATGCGCTCTCGCTGCCGGTGGACCGCATGTGGCAGGACGCGGACCACTGGCTGCCGCCTGTTTTGGAAGGCGGGATCGTGAACATCGTGGTCACGCTCAACGCTGACAACGAGACGGTGGCTTCTTCCGTGAGCATCCTGCGGAACCTGTAGCAGGGAAGTACGACGGCGGCCCGGTCACCTTTGAACTCAAAGATGACCGGGCCGCCGTCGTACGCACGGTCAAACTACGAAAGGTGCCGTTCCTCCACGCCGTTGTACTCGCTCAACGGACGGATCAGCGAATTTGATTCCAGCTGCTCCATGATGTGCGCGGTCCAGCCGGTGATGCGGCTGGCAACGAACAGGGGAGTGAAGGTATCGGTGTCGAAGCCCATGAGGTGGTAAGTGGGGCCGGTGGGATAGTCGAGGTTGGGCTTGATGCCCTTGGCCTCGTCCATGGCGGTCTCCAGTCCGTTATAAAGCCCCAGGAGTTCGGGACGGCCGTAGTGGGCAATCATCTTGTCCAGCGCGGCTTTCATGGTGGGTACGCGCGAATCGCCGTGCTTGTAGACGCGGTGGCCGAAGCCCATGACTTTCTTCTTCTGGGCCAGGGCGTCCTCCATCCAGGCCTTTGCGCGGACGGCAGCGTCCTCCAGGGATTCCTCCGGCCGGATGCCGATCTCGTCGAAGGTGTGCATCACTGCTTCGTTGGCTCCGCCGTGGAGCGCGCCCTTGAGGGCGCCGATGGCGCCGGTCACGGCAGAGTGCAGATCCGACAGCGTGGACGTGATCACGCGGGCCGTGAACGTGGAGGCGTTGAAGGAGTGCTCGGCGTACAAAATCATTGAGACATTGAACGCGTCGACTACTTCGGGGACGGCCTCCTCGCCAAACGTCATCCAGAGGAAGTTGGCGTCGTAGCCCAGGTCGTCGCGGGGCTCCACCAGGTCCTGGCCATGGCGGCGGCGCTGGTCATAGGCCACGACGGCCGGCATCGCGGCGAACAGGTCGATGGCCTTCTTCATGTTGGCTTCGCGGGATGAATCCTCGGCGAGCGGATGCCGGGCGCCCAGGACCGACGCCGCCGTCCGGCAGACATCCATCGGGTGGGAGGTGGTGGGGAGCGCATCGATGACCTGCTTGACCACCGGATCCAACCGCCGCCCGGCCCGTTCCATAGCGGTGAACTCTGCCAGCTGTTCCGGCGTGGGCAGCTCGCCGTTCCAGAGCAGGTAGGCAACTTCCTCAAAGCTGCACCGGGCGGCGAGCTCCTGGACCGGGTAGCCGCGGTACAGCAGCGAATTGGTGTCCGAATTGACCTTGGAGACCGCGGTGTAGTCCACCACGACGCCGGCGAGGCCCTTTTTGATCTCATTTTCAGCCATGCTGAAACTCCTTCGTTCCTTATGCTGTGGTGCCGGCCGAAGCCGGAAGTCCGGATGGATAGGGGTCAGTTGGTACCGGGGATCTTGAAATTGAAGACCCCGGTGTCGAAGCGGTTGTAGGCCTCATAGTCCACAAGGTCGTACAACCGCGCACGGGTCAGCATGCTTTCTACCTGTGCCTCCTGGGTGCCGTCGGACCTGATCGATTCCAGAGTACGCTCAGCGGCCCCCATGGCACTACGGAGCAGGGTGACAGGGTAGATGACCATGTTCACTCCGACGCCCTGGAGTTCCTTCACGGTGAAGAGCTCGCTTTGGCCGAATTCGGTCATGTTGGCGAGGATGGGCACGTCCACGGCGTCGCGGATGGCCTGGAACTCGCTAAGGTCCTTCATCGCTTCGGGGAAGATGGCGTCCGCCCCGGCCTCGACCAGCGCCTTGGCACGCTCCTGCGCCGCTTCCAGCCCGTCCGTGGCGCGGATGTCGGTCCGGGCCATGATGAGGAAGTTGGGGTCCCGGCGGGCGTCCGCAGCGGCGCGGATGCGTTTGGTGGCGGTGTCCAGATCCACCACGTTCTTGCCGTCCAGGTGGCCGCAGCGCTTGGGATTGAACTGGTCCTCGATGTGGCAGCCGGCCAGGCCGGCGTTCTCGAGTTCCTGGACGCTGCGGGCCACGTTCATGGGCTCGCCGAAGCCGGTGTCGGCGTCGACGATGCTGGGCAGGTCGGTCATGCGGGCGATCTGTCCGGCCCGTGTTGCCACCTCCGTGAGCGTGGTCAGGCCGATGTCCGGCAGGCCAAGGTCGTTGGCAAGCACAGCGCCGGAGATGTAGACCCCGGCGAAGCCCTTCTCCTCGATCAGGCGGGCCGAGAGCGGGTTGAACGCGCCGGGGAACTGCTGGATGGTTCCGGAGGCCAGGAGCTCGCGGAACCGGACGCGCTTCTGCTCCGGCGTGACCTTCGAGTACAGCATCAGAAGAGTCCCTTCGGTGCGGCAGCGAGGTCGATCACGCCGTCGGCTGCCTTGATGTTGAGCTGGTCCAGCTCGCCGGCGGCAAGTTCCGGCAGCCTGGCAGCGGCGGCCAGGAACCGTTCGATCTCCTCTTCGGAAACGACGCCGGCGGCGAGGGTGCGGAACTTGTTGACGTACTGCTCCCGGGCGAACGGCCGCGCACCCAGCGGGTGGGCATCAGCGACGGCGATTTCGTCGGTGATGACCGTGCCGTCGGTGAGGGTGATCTCGACGGAGCCGCCGAAGGCCTTCTCCGCGATGTCCAGGGAGTGGTAGCGGCGGGTCCATTCCGGGTCCTCCACCGTTGTCACCTTGTGCCACAGCTCCACCGTGTCGGGGCGGGCGGCCCGTTCCGGCGCATAGGAATCGACGTGGTGCCAGGCGCCGTCCTGCAGGGCGACGGTGAAAATGTACGGGATCGAGTGATCCAGCGTTTCCCGGCTGGCCGTGGGGCTGTACTTCTGCGGGTCATTGGCGCCCGAACCGATCACGTAGTGGGTGTGGTGGCTGGTCTTGATCAGGACCGATTTCACGTTGGCCGGGTCGGTGACCTCGGGGCGCTCGCCGTGCAGCTTCCGGGCGAGGTCGATCCAGGCCTGGGCCTGGTACTCGGCGGAGTGTTCCTTGGTGTAGGTGTCCAGGATGGCGCGCTTGGCTTCGCCGGGAGTGGGCAGCGGCACCATGTAGGAGGCATCCGGACCATCGAGCATCCAGGCGATGACGCCGTCTTCACCTTCGTAGATCGGCACCGGGGAGGTCTGGCCGCGCATGGAGCGGTCCGCGGCCTCGACGGCCATCTTTCCGGCGAAGGCCGGGGCGTGCGCCTTCCAGGTGGAGATTTCGCCCTTGCGGGACTGGCGGGTGGCGGTGGTGGTGTGCAGCGCCTGTCCCACGGACTGGAAGATGGTCTCGACGTCGAGGCCCAGCAGGGTGCCGATTCCGGCGGCGGCGGACGGGCCGAGGTGGGCCACATGGTCGATCTTGTGCTTGTGCAGGCAGATGGCCTTGACCAGGTTTACCTGGATCTCGTAGCCGGTGGCAATGCCGCGGACCAGGTCCTGTCCGCTGGAGCCCACGTGCTGGGCGACGGCAAGGATCGGCGGGATGTTGTCGCCCGGGTGGGAGTAGTCCGCGGCCAGGAACGTGTCGTGGTAGTCGAGTTCACGGACCGCGACGCCGTTGGCCCAGGCGGCCCATTCGGGCGATACGCGCTCGTCGATGCCGAAGACCTTGGATCCCTTGCCGCCGGTGGTGGGTCCGTGGGTCAGGGCCTGGGCGCGGGCCGCAACGATCGGGGCGCGGTTCAGGGATGCGATGGCCACCGAGGCGTTATCGATCACTCGGTTGATCACCATGTCGGTGACCTCGTCGGTGACGGCGACGGGATCGGTGGCAACCTTCGCGATCTTGTACGCAAGCTGGTCCTCGCGGGGGAGGTTTTCCTCGCTCTTGTAAACGCGGACGTGGTGTTCCTTGACCATGGTGCTCCTTCTAGTGAGGTGTATGCGTGACTTTGACGTGGGAAAGGCTTCGGTGCAGGTGAAGGGTGGTGGCGGCTTCGGCAAGCCGGGGATTGCCTGCGGCGATCGCCTCAGCAATGGCGGCGTGCTCGGCGGCGGCAGCGGTGAGCCGCTGGGCGTCGTCGGCGGCCAGCCGGCGGACCCGGACCAGGTGCACGCGCAAACTTCGCATGGCCTGGGCCAGGTAGGAGTTGGATATCGCCGCATCGATCGCCGCATCGAGGCGCCCTGCGAGCTCGTAGTAGGCGTGCCGGCCGGGGTCGCTGCCGTTGATCAGCTCCGGGGCCTGGAGGAGCTCAAGCCGGAGCTGCTCGAACGTTGCGTGGTCCCCGCGCTCGGCGGCCAGCGCGGCCGCCCGCCCTTCAAGGGTTTCGCGCAGTTCGAAAAGCTCGTCGATGTCGTCGAGCGAAATATCGGTGACGACGACGCCGCGGCCGCCCGCCGTCGTCGTCAGGCCCTCTGCGGTAAGCCGGCTCAGGGCCTCCCGGAGGGGGGTGCGGGAGACGCCGAGCCGTTCAGACTGCTCCACTTCAGCGAGCACCGTCCCGGGCAGGAGGCGCCATTCGATGATGTCATCGCGCAATGCCGCATAGGCCCTGTCGCTGGCGCGCATCCCTGCCTCCTTCATTGGTTGACGTTCCCTCAGTGTATACACAGACGGACCCTTTGCCCAGTAAGTCGCCAACAAAGGCCGGATAATGTGCAGATTTGTATACACGCACCCTTGTGCGCGCCTCCGGCCCGGACTAGCATGGCCCTCATCACAATGTCGTGGACGGGATGCATTTCATGGTTACCAAGAGCTATCAGGACAGCTATACCCAGAGCCTGGAGAAGCCCGAAGACTTCTGGCTGGATGCCGCCGGAAAGATTTCCTGGTCGGCGCCGCCGACGCAGGCCCTGGATTCCAGCCGGGCGCCGCTGTACAGCTGGTTTCCGGACGGGGTCCTGAATACGTCCTATAACGCCCTGGACCGCCATGTGGAGGCCGGGCGGGGCGGGCAGGACGCGCTCATTTACGACTCCGCCATGCTCGGCACCCGTCGGCGTTACAGCTACGCCGAACTCACAGAGCTTGTGGCCCGCTTCGCCGGAGTTCTCCGACGGCGCGGAGTCGGCAAGGGGGACCGCGTCGTGATCTACATGCCGATGATTCCCGAAGCCGCCATCGCGATGCTGGCCACGGCGCGGCTTGGGGCGGTCCATTCGGTGGTCTTCGGCGGGTTTGCCCCCAAGGAGCTCGCTGCCCGCATCCGGGACGCGGCGCCCGCCGTCGTGGTCACGGCGTCAGGCGGGATGGAGCCGTCGCGCCGGATCGAATACCTTCCCGCCGTGGAGGAAGCCCTCCGCCTGGCCGGAGTACCGGAGCTCCCCGTGATTGTCACGGCACGTGACGGCTTCGCCTCCGCAGCATCGGACTACGCGGGCTGGCTGGACTGGGAATCGGAGATGGCCTCTGCGGAACCGGCGGCGCCGGTGGACGTCAAAGCCACCGACCCTCTCTACATCCTCTACACCTCGGGAACCACGGGCAGCCCCAAGGGAGTGGTTCGGGACAACGGCGGCCATGCCGTGGCGCTCAGCTGGACCCTGGAGAACATCTATGACATCAACCCCGGCGACGTCATGTGGACTGCCTCGGACGTCGGCTGGGTGGTGGGGCACTCCTACATCGTTTATGGCCCCCTGCTGGCCGGCGCCACCACCGTCCTCTATGAGGGCAAACCGGTGGGAACTCCGGACGCGGGTGCCTTCTGGCGCGTGATCCGGGACCACAAGGTCAACGTCCTGTTCACCGCCCCCACCGCGCTGCGCGCCATCCGGAAGGCGGATCCGGAGGCGACGCTGCTTCGGGAGTACGACATCTCCAGCCTGCGGACACTTTTCGCTGCAGGGGAGCGGCTTGATACCGATACCTTCCACTGGGCCACGCAGGCCCTGGGCGTTCCGGTGGTGGACCACTGGTGGCAGACCGAGACAGGCTGGGCTATCTGTGCCAACCCCAGGGGACTGGAGAAGCTCCCGATCAAGGCAGGGTCGCCGAGTGTTCCGATGCCGGGGTTCAAGCTCAACATCGTGGACGGCCTGGGGGAGGACGTGGGGGCCAATACGGAGGGCAACATCGTGCTCGGCCTGCCGCTGCCGCCGGGAACGCTGGCCACTCTCTGGGGCGACGACGAACGCTACGTATCCTCCTACCTCCAGGCCTTCGAGGGCTCCTATGCCACCGGCGATTCCGGTTACCGGGACGAGGACGGCTATGTGTTCGTCATGGGCCGCACCGACGACATCATCAACGTGGCCGGGCACCGGCTGTCCACTGGTGCCATGGAGCAGGTGATCGGCCAGCACCCGGCGGTGGCCGAATGCGCAGTGATCGGCCTCGCGGATCCGTTGAAGGGCCAGCGGCCCAGCGGGTACGTGGTCCTGAAATCGGGAGTGGAGGTGCCGGAGGACATCCTGGTCAAGGACCTGATCGCGCTGGTCCGCCGGGATATCGGAGCCGTTGCGGACTTCAAGCACGTGGCAGTGGTGGATGCGCTGCCCAAGACCCGGTCGGGGAAGATCCTCCGCAAGACCATGCGGCAGATTGCGGACGGCGAGGAATATGTCGTGCCGTCCACGATTGAAGACGCCGGGGTGATCGACCAGCTGATCAGCACCCTGCGTCCTGCCGGTCCCCGGCCATGACACGCTGAGCTGCCGGCAGGCACCGGTGGGTGGTGCTTTGCGGTCAGCCCCGGGTCCAGCGGTACTCGTTTTCGGGCCTGCCGGGGGCGCCGTAGCGGGCGGTCCGGGAAACAGTTCCGGCGTCGGCAAGGTACTCCAGGTATCGCCGGGCCGTCACCCGGGACATCCCCAGGGCATCCATGACCTCCGTGGCCGAGACGGCATCCGCCTGCTGCTTCATGAACTCCTGGACGGCGTCCAGGGTTGACGTCGACAGGCCCTTGGGAAGCGGAAGCTCGCTCGGCGCCCGCAGGCTGGCGAAGGCCTGGTCGACGTCGCTCTGTGATGCCCCGGATTTCGTCCCGCCCAGGCTTGCGGCCAGCTGCTCGCGGAACTGCCGGTAGCTGGTCAGCTTGTCTGCAAAGGTCGCGTAGGTGAACGGCTTGATGAGGTACTGGACCACCCCGATGGACACGGCACTGCGCACGATGTTGAGCTCACGCACGGCGGTGATGGCGATGATGTCCGGAAGCAGCCCCGAGGCCCGCATCCGCCGCGCAATGTCCAGGCCGTGGAGGTCGGGGAGGTTCATGTCCAGGAGGACGAGTTCCACGGGGTTGCCGGCGGCGGCGAATTCCGCCAGGAGGCGCAGCGCCGATTGGCCGTCGGGGGCCGTGCCGGCCAGCGAGAAACCCGGGAGCCTCCCCAGGTAGGCGCCGTGGGCGGCCGCGGCCACCGGTTCGTCCTCGACGACGAGGACCCGGATGTCGCTCATGAAGTCTCCTTGGTGGTCCCGGCTGCTGGAAGGAAGATGTGGAAATGCGCTCCGCGGGGATTCGTGATGGCCATGGTGCCGCCCAGCCGGTGGACGGCCTGCCTGACCAGTGCCAGGCCCAGGCCCCGGCCGTACTTGCCGGCGGGCTTGGTGCTGAATCCATACCGGAACACGTCCTCCACGGCATCGGGGTCAATGCCGCGTCCGGAGTCCTCCACGGTGATCTCAATGCCCCGGACGCCGGACTCCACCGACAATTCCACCCATTTGGGCGCCGGAGCGTCGGCCGCCGCGTCGATGGCGTTGTCCAGCAGGTTGCCAAGAATGGTCACCAGGTCCTGGACGGCGACGCCGGCGGTCCCCGCGGTGCTGTTCGCCTGCAGGCCCAGTTCGACGCCGCGCTCGTGCGCCTCAGCTGCCTTTCCCATGAGGAGGGCACCGAGTACGGGTTCTTCAATGGCACCCACCATCTCATCCGTGAGCTGCTGGCTGAGCTCCAGGTCCTTGGTGGCAAAATCCAGGGCCTCGTCCGCCCGCCCCAGTTCCATCAGCGACACGATGGTGTGGAGGCGGTTGGCGTGCTCGTGGGTCTGGGCCCGGAGCGCGTCGGACAGCGTGCGCATGGTTTCCAGTTCGCTGCCGAGGGACTCGATCTCCGTGCGGTCGCGGATGGTTGCCACGGTCCCGAAAACAGCCGGACGCTGGCGGCCGGCCGAGGATGACGGACCCACCGCGGGCCCCTGGTTGATCACCAGGACGCGGGGTCCGGCCAGATGGATTTCGTCCTTCGCAGTCCGTCCGGATTCGAACAGGTCCTTCAGGCTGGGTGCCAGCGGGAGGTCGCTGAGCAGGGCCGCATCGGCGGGGTCGCTCCCGGACGGCCGTGGCGCGAGCCCAAGGAGTTCGGCGGCCTGGTCGTTGTACATCACCACCCGCCCCTTGGAATCGATCAGGATGACCCCCTCACGGACGGAATGAAGGACGGACTCGTAGTACGCGAACAGCTGGGCGAGCTGCTCGGGTCCCCAGCCCCGCGTGACGTTGCGCAGGTAACGGCCAAGGACCCAGGACGCCACTGAACCGCCCACCAGGAGTGCGAAGGCGATGGCCAGCAGGGCCGGAAGGCGGCCGGAGACGGCGACATCAACGGTCCGGACCGTTACTCCGGCAGCCACCAGGGCCTTGACGTTTCCCGACTGGTCCTTCACGGGTGCGATGGTGCGCACCGATGGCCCCAGCGTCCCGGCAGTGATTTCGGTAAACACCTGTCCGTTCAGGGCGGCATCAATCGATCCTATGTACGGCCTGCCCAGTTCCTCGCTGCGCGGGTGGGTCCACCGGGTCCGGTCCGGAGCCATGATGGTGATGAAATCCACGTCGGCGTCGGCCATCACGTCCAGGGCATAAGGCTGCAGCACCGCGGACGGGTCCGGCAGCCCGGCAGCCTGCAGCACCAGGGGATTGTCAGCAACAGACGTGGCGATCCCGGACATCCGGCGGCCGGCCTCGTCGTAGGCGTGGTCCCGGGCATCGATGAAGGTGGCCGTTCCCACCGTGGCGGTCAGGGCGAGCATAAACAGCAAATGCGCCACGAACAGCCGGCGCGCAATGCTCCATTTGTGCCTCATGCCAACCTTCCACGACCAATATGAACGCAACGGTGAGCCAGGTCACGCCATGCCCAATGATGGATATCACACCGGACGGACGTGTGGAGCCCAGAGACTGTGCCGCAACGTCTTCCAGATTATCCATAAGGAGACACATCATGGCTTCTCAAAGAGGAGAGTCAGCTACGCCTGTCAAGGCAAAGCGCAAGGGACTCGACAAGTCGCACTACCTCTACATCGCCGTCATCGCCGCCGTAATCCTCGGCGCAGTGATCGGACTCATGTTCCCGGAGGTCGGGAAATCCCTCAAGCCGCTGGGCGACGGGTTCATCAAGCTGATCAAGATGATGATTGCGCCCATCATCTTCTGCACCATCGTCCTGGGCATCGGCTCCATCGCGAAGGCGGCCACGGTGGGCAAGGTCGGTGGCCTGGCGCTGGGGTACTTCGTGCTCATGTCTACCTTCGCGCTCGCCATCGGCCTGGTGGTTGGCAACCTGATCCACCCGGGCGAGGGCCTGAAGCTGGCGCCGTACGATCCTTCCAAGAAGGCAGAAGTCGACAGCACCGTCGCCTTCCTCCTCGGGATCATCCCGGGAGACATTCCGGTCCTTCCGACGCTCTTTGCCGCACTCCTCGTAGGCTTCGCCCTGCAGAAGATGGGCCCGCAGGGTGCGCCGGTACTCAAGGCCATCGGCCACGGCCAGGCTGTCGTGTTCCGCATCCTCATCATGATCATGTGGCTTGCCCCGGTGGGCGCCTTCGGTGCCATCGCCGCCGTCGTGGGAGCCACCGGCGTCCAGGCCATCGTCAGCATGTTCACCCTGATGGCCGCCTTCTACATCACCTGCGCACTGTTCATCGTGATCATCCTTGGCGGGCTGCTGCAGGTCGTGGCAGGCGTCAACATCTTCCGCCTCATGAAGTACCTGGCCCGCGAATACCTGCTGATCTTCTCCACGTCCTCCTCCGAGGCCGCCCTGCCCCGCCTCATCGCCAAGATGGAGCACCTGGGTGTCTCCAAGCCGGTTGTCGGCGTCACGGTTCCCACCGGATACTCCTTCAACCTTGACGGCACGGCCATCTACCTGACCATGGCGTCCCTGTTCGTGGCCAACGCCATGGGCACTCCGCTGGATCTGGGCGCCCAGGTTTCCCTGCTGGTCTTCATGATCATCGCCTCCAAGGGCGCAGCAGGCGTCACCGGTGCCGGCCTGGCCACCCTGGCCGCAGGCCTGCAGGCCCACAAGCCGGAACTGCTCGGCGGCGTCGGCATGATCGTCGGCATCGACCGGTTCATGTCCGAGGCCCGCGCCCTGACCAACTTCACCGGCAATGCGGTGGCCACGGTCCTGATCGGCACCTGGGTCAAGGAGATCGACGGCGGCCAGGTGGAGCGCGTCCTGTCCGGCGAAGAGCCCTTCGACGAGCAGACCATGATCGCCCACCACCACGTCGAACAGGAAGCACCGGCAGCAACGGTTCCGGCCCGCGCCTGACCCGGCCCATCCTGTAGTGAAACCGTAGTAAAGCAGCAGTAGAAGAAGAAAAGACCGCCCGTACAGGATCATCCTGTTCGGGCGGTTTTTTGCATGGACGGCTTAAACCTTCGACCTTTACCAGAAGGTAAAGGCTCAATCAAGGGCGCGTGTCAAGTTCCGTTGAATCACTCATGCGGCGCTGTAACCTTGGTGGGAAGGAACCATAGGCGCTGGACATTCAGCGGCAGGACACCAACGTCATCGAAAGTGTGGATAGATACGTGAGCAGCGAACAGGGTTCAGCAACTCTGGAAGGCACCGAACTCGATCTGGAAGACGCCGTCATGGGTCCTACCGGGCGCCCCTACCGCGAATTCCCCGAGCCTGCGCCACTGTCGTCCCATGGCCCCGCCCGCGTGATCGCCATGGTGAACCAGAAGGGCGGCGTGGGGAAAACGACCTCCACGATTAACCTGGCTGCTGCGCTCGCCGAATACGGCCGCCGGGTCCTGCTGGTGGACTTTGATCCCCAGGGGGCACTGTCCGCAGGCCTTGGGACGAACCCGCATGAACTGGACCTGACGGTCTACAACGTCCTGATGGACCGCAAAGTGGACATCCGTGACGCCATCCAGCACACCGGCGTCGAAAACGTCGACCTGCTTCCGGCGAACATCGACCTCTCGGCCGCGGAAGTACAGCTGGTCAACGAAGTTGCGCGCGAGCAGGTGCTGGACCGTGCCCTGAAAAAAGTGGAGGACGATTACGACGTCGTCCTGATCGACTGCCAGCCGTCGCTTGGCCTGCTGACGGTCAACGCCCTCACGGCTGCCCACGGCGTCATCATTCCGCTGATCTGCGAGTTCTTCGCACTGCGGGCCGTTGCGCTGCTGGTGGAAACCATCGATAAGGTCCAGGACCGGCTGAACCCCAGGCTCCAGGTGGACGGGGTCCTGGCCACCATGTACGACGCCCGCACCCTGCACAGCCGCGAAGTTATCAGCAGGCTGGTGGAAGCCTTCGGAGACAAGGTCTTCGAGACCGTCATCAAGCGCTCCATCAAGTTTGCCGACGCCACGGTGGCCGCGGAGCCAATCACCAGCTACGCCGCCAACCACATCGGTGCCGACGCCTACCGCCGCCTGGCCAAGGAGCTGATTTCGCGCGGCGGCGCGCCCTAGCCAAGGCTGTGGCACTGGCAGGCACGTCGCTCGCAACCGCAGGCCCGGACGCGGGTCTGCTGGCGGACCAGACGACGGATCCGGTGGCTGATTCGCGCACCGGGCCGGCGAAAAAACCGGGCTTCGAAGTGCGGCTCACCAACTTCACCGGTCCCTTCGATCTGCTGCTCGGCCTCATCAGCAAGCATCAGCTGGACATCACCGAGGTGGCCCTGGCCACGGTAACCGATGAATTCATCAAGTACATCCGGAACCTCCAGAAACTGGGGGAGGAATGGGCGCTGGATGAAGCCAGCGAGTTCCTGGTCATCGCAGCAACGCTCCTCGACCTGAAAGCCGCCAGGCTCCTGCCGGCAGGGGAAGTGGAAGACGACGAAGACGTCGCCCTGCTCGAAGCCCGCGACCTCCTCTTCGCCCGGCTGCTCCAATACAAAGCCTTCAAGCAAGTGGCCGGCCTCATCAACTCCACCCTGGAACTCGAGGCCCGCAGCTACCCCCGCCAAGTCGCACTGGAACCCGGATTCGCGGCACTGCTTCCGGAACTCGTATGGCGTCACACCCCCGGGCAGTTTGCCGCCCTCGCGGAAGCTGCGCTAAAGCCCAAGGAGGCAGCACCAACCGAGGTTGGCCTGGCGCACCTGCACGGCAGCGCGGTGAGCGTCAAGGAACAGGCTGAAATCCTTGGCCTGAAGCTTCAGGCGGGAAGGCCGTTGTCGTTCCGGGCACTGATCGCCGATGCTGAATCAACGATGGTTGTAGTGGCCCGCTTCCTGGCGCTCCTGGAAATGTTCAGGGACAAGGTGGTCGGGTTCGACCAGCTGCTCCCGCTGGGCGACCTGACAGTGCACTGGACGGCCGGGTGCGATGACTGGAACAACGAAAATCTCACCGAGGAATACGAGGAGCAGGCTTGAACGCCACCACGCCGGATCCGGCCACCAGCGGGGACACGGACAGCGGAGTAAACGTCGCGGAACTCCCGGGCGGCGCGCATGCCGCCCTCGAGGCCGTGCTGATGGTCATAGACCAGCCGGCTACCGCCGTCGAACTGGCCGCCGGGCTGAACCTCACCGTCGAGACCGTCGAGCAGATCCTGGCGGAACTTCAGCGCGAGTATAACGGCTATACTGTTAATGCCCCGGACACGGACGTTGCCAGCGCAGCGCGTATTAAAACTGCTCGTATCAACACAGCTGGCCACACATCCAGACCCCGGGGTTTTGAATTGCGGAATATCGCCGGAGGCTGGCGCATCTATTCCCGTGCGGATTTCGCCGACGTCGTCGGCGGTTTCGTGCTGGAGGGACAGACAGCCAGGCTGACGCAGGCGGCGCTCGAAACGCTCGCCGTCATCGCCTACCGCCAGCCCGTATCAAGGGCCAGGGTGTCTGCAATTCGAGGAGTTAATGTTGACTCTGTCGTGCGGACGCTCATGCAGCGGGGACTCATCGAAGATTCGGGTACCGATCCCGAATCCGGGGCTGTCCTTTACCGCACGACGTCGTATTTCCTGGAGCGTATGGGAATCGGCTCGGTGGCTGAGTTGCCGCAGCTTTCACCCCATCTTCCAGGGCTTGAAGGCATCGAAGAGTTCTACGACGCCGGAAGAATGTAGGCAGTATCCATGCCTGCGCACGAGTATCCACCCAGGGCGGACTTAATCCGCCCGGCTGGCTAGTGTTGTCGGGAGACAACCATCGCCGGCCAACATAACGAAGGACGGGTCATGACACAGGCGGGACGCCAGGGTTCACCACGTAACAGTTCGGGACGCAACAGCGCCGGACGCGGCAACGCCGCACAAGGCGCCGGACGCAATCCGGCGCAGGGCGGCAGCGGTCGCGCCGGCGGTGCTAGCGGCGCCGGCTACAAGGGCGGCGGCGACCGTCCCTTCAAGCGCCCCAAGCCTCGCGAAGAGGCCTTCGTCGATCCGGACCTGCAGGGTCCGGCCGGCGCACCGGCAGACCGGCCGGCATCCGGTGACTGGAAGCAGGGCAAACCTGCTGCCCGGAAGCCCGGTGCACGCAAGCCCGGCGCAGGCAAGGTGCCCGGCACCCCCGGCGCCCTCAAGCCCAAGCCGCGGTCCGCGTCAGCCAAGACTTTCGGAACGCGCGCTTTCGGCGGCGAACGTTTCGGCCAGAACCTCGGCGCCGTCCGCAAGCCTTCGCGCAAGCGCGGACCCCGCGGCGATGTTCCGCAGTCCGAATTGCATGATGCCGACGGCATCCGCCTGCAGAAGGTCATGGCCTCCGCCGGCGTCGCTTCACGGCGCGTGTGCGAGGAAATGATCTCCGAAGGCCGCGTGGAAGTGGACGGCAAGGTTGTCACCGAGCTCGGTGTCCGCGTCGACCCGAAGACGGCAGTAATCCACGTCGACGGCCTTCGCATCCAGCTGGACGAGAACATGGTGTACATGGTGTTCAACAAGCCCAAGGGCGTTGTGTCCACCATGGAGGACCCGGACGGCCGTCCGTGCATCAGCGACTTCGTCCGCAACACCCACGGCGAACGCCTCTTCCACGTGGGACGGCTCGATGTCGCCACCGAGGGGCTGCTACTGCTGACGAACGACGGCGAACTCGCCAACCGTTTGACGCACCCGTCCTACGAGGTACCCAAGACGTACCTGGTCCAGGTCCGCGGTCCGTTCCCGCAGGGAATCGGCGCACAGCTGAAGGCCGGCGTTGAACTCGAAGACGGATTCGCGTCGGTGGACTCGTTCAAGCTGGTGGACTCGACCCCGGGTCACGTGCTGATCGAGGTGGTGCTGCACTCCGGCAAGAACCGCATCGTGCGCCGCCTCTTCGATGCCGTCGGCTTCCCGGTACTCCGGCTTGTGCGCGTCAAGGTGGGTCCCATCGGCCTGGGAGACCAGCGCCAGGGGAGCATCCGCAACCTCGGCAAGCAGGAAGTCGGCCACCTGCTGGCATCCGTAGGGCTGTAGCCCATGTCTGCCTTTCGTACCCACGGCCGCGGGCACCTGAGCGGCCCGGTAGTGGTTATCGGAACGGGACTGCTGGGTACCAGCATCGGCCTGGGACTCCGGGGCCGCGGCGTATCCGTATTCCTGTCCGACCCGTCACCCACCAACCAGGCGGTCGCCGTCGATATCGGGGCAGGCCTTCCATTGCCGCGCCTTGGCGACGAGCAGCCCGAACTTGTTGTTGTGGCCGCTCCGCCGGACGTAACAGCGGACGTGGTGCAGCGCTCACTGGCTGACTACCCCGCGGCAACAGTGGTGGACATCGCCAGCGTCAAGGCCGGAATCCTGGCCGACCTTCGGGGTCGCGGCGTGGACCTTGCCCGCTACGTGGGCACGCATCCGATGGCCGGACGGGAAAAGTCAGGACCCGTGGCGGCCCGAGGTGAGCTGTTCACCTCCATGCCGTGGGTGGTTTGCCCGTCGGCGGAAACGTCGCCGGGGGCGCTGCAGGCCGCCCGTGCCCTGGCCACGGACCTCGGTGCCGTGGTCACACAGTTCGGCGCCGAGGAACATGACCACGCCGTGGCGCTCGTGTCGCACCTTCCCCAGGTGATGTCATCGCTGGTGGCCAGCCGGCTGCAGGGTACGCCTCTGCACGCCTTGTCCCTGGCCGGAAACGGTTTGCGCGACGTCACCCGGATCGCGGCCAGCGATCCCACGCTGTGGGTCCAGATTCTGGGTGCCAACGCGGGCCCGGTGGTCGAGATCCTGCACGGCGTGCGTGAGGACCTCAACCGCCTGATTGGCACGCTTGAAGATCCGGCTGCCCCCGGTGCCCGCCTTGACCTGGCCCAGCTGATCAGCGAGGGCAACGCCGGCCAGTCCCGGATTCCGGGCAAGCATGGCGGACCCCCGCAGGCCTATTCCTGGTTGACCGTCCTGGTGGACGACCGGCCGGGACAGATCGCCCGCCTCCTGACGGAGATCGGCGAAATCGGGGTCAACCTCGAAGACCTGCGGCTGGACCACTCCTCCGGGCAGAATGTAGGAATGGTGGAACTGTCGGTTTTGCCCAACAAACATGATCTGCTGATCGAAGCACTCAACGACCGTGGATGGCGGGTACTGCAGTAATGACACAGGAACTCATTGATACCGTGCCCATGCTTCGCCAGGGCCGGCCGCTGGTGGTTGCCATCGACGGCCCTTCCGGGTCCGGGAAGTCCAGCGTCAGCAGGGAAGTGGCACGACGCCTCCGCCTGGCATACCTGGACACGGGCGCCATGTACCGTGCCCTGACCTGGTACTGCCTGGACCGGGGCATCGACCTGGGCGACGCCGGGGCCATTGAGCAGGCGTCCGAGGACCTGCCGCTGGACGTCAGCACCACCCCGAATGAGGAATACGTCCGGGTAGGCGGAATCGACGTGACCGAGGCCATCCGTGAACCGGCCATCTCCTCGGCCGTCAGTGCCATCGCCACCACCCTCGGTGCGCGGAAGGAACTGGTGCGCCGGCAGCGTGAATTGATTGAGGTCCACCACCGCCGCATCGTGGTGGAAGGGCGGGACATCACCACCGTGGTGGCGCCCAACGCTGAAGTCCGCATGCTGCTGACTGCCAGCGAGGAGGCCAGGCTGCGCCGCCGGGGCGTCCAGCTGGGCGGCACGCAGAGCGCTGAGCAGCTGGCGGCCCAGGTCACCCAGCGCGACGCCAAGGACTCGACGGTCGTCAACTTCACCACGGCTGCTGACGGTGTTGTCACCCTGGATTCGTCGGATCTGGACTTCGACGGCACCGTTGGCGCGGCCCTGGGCATCGTCAACAAGGTCCTCAACCGTGACTGACGCGGGAGGCCCCCGTCCGGGCCGACGCCAGGCAGGCGAGGGAGTCCTGCCGGGTGCCTGGACCACGGCTTGGAGCCGGCCGGTCGGCTGGTTGCTGGACCATGTGGTCTACCGGACGACAATCCACGGACGGGACAACGTTCCGGTTGAAGGCCCCGTGATCTTTGCCGGCAACCACATCAGCTTCCTGGACGGGCCGGTGATGTTCGGCGCGTCGCCGCGCCCCATGCACATCCTCGTTAAAAAGGAAATGTTCAAGGGTTTCCTCGGGCGCGTCCTCAAGGCTTCGGGCCAGCTTCCGGTGGACCGTTCCGGCGACCGGGCCGCGCTGCAGCTCAGCAAATGCGCGCTCGACGCCGGCAGGTGCGTCGGTATCCTCCCGGAAGGAACACGGGGGCGCGGCGAGGCCTCCACCATTAACAACGGGGTCGCCTGGCTCGCGCTGAACTCCGGCGCCACCGTGGTTCCCGTTGCCATCCTGGGCACCAGGATCGGCGGCGAACACCTCGACGCCGTGCCGTGGCCGGGCCGGAGGCTGCATGTCAGCTTCGGCAAGGCCCTGGCTGTAGGACGAAGGCCCGGCGAGACAGGGCGTGTTTCAATGGACAGGGCGGGAAATGAGATCCGCGCTGCATTGGCACGCCATGTCCAGCAAACGATTCAACTCAGCGGGCAGCCTTTGCCCGGCGCGGATTCCCCGCAAAAACGTCATGAAGAAGTAGCCGGGACGCCGGCAGATCACCACTAAGGAAAGTGCAATGAGCGATACGACTCAAGCCTCCGGCAAATTTGGCGCCGGCGAAGACGAATACACGCCCACCGGCACGGACCAGGTGGCGGAGCATCTTGCTGCCCTGGACGATGACGAGGCCGAGCTCCGAGCCGCCTCCCTCCGGGCCGGCCTGGACGACTACGAACTGGACGAGGATGACGCCGCCCTCCTGAGCGGCCACTACGACGACGAGGACTTCGACGGTCCGGTCAAGCTCGATCCGGTCCTGGCCATCATCGGCCGCCCGAACGTCGGCAAGTCCACCTTGGTGAACCGTATCCTCGGCCGCCGCGAAGCCGTGGTGGAGGATACCCCCGGCGTCACGCGCGACCGTGTGATGTACTCGGCCACCTGGAACGGCCGGAACTTCACCGTGGTGGACACCGGCGGCTGGGAGCACGATGCCCGCGGCATCCACGCCCGGGTCGCCGAACAGGCCGAGATGGCCGTGGAACTCGCCGACGCCGTGCTGTTCGTCGTCGACTCCGCAGTCGGGGCCACCGCCACGGACGAAGCCGTCGTAAAGATGCTCCGCAAGTCCAAGAAGCCGGTCATCATGGTGGCCAACAAGGTGGATGACTTCGCGCAGGAAGCCGATTCGGCAACGCTCTGGGGCCTTGGCTTCGGTGAGCCGTACCCGGTTTCGGCACTGCACGGCCGGGGCGTCGCCGACCTCCTCGACCACGTCATGGACACCCTGCCCGAGTACTCCACGATCGAAGGCCTGGAACGCTCCGGCGGCCCGCGCCGCATCGCGCTGATCGGCCGTCCGAACGTGGGCAAGTCCTCCCTGCTTAACAAGCTGGCGGGTTCCGAGCGTGTTGTCGTGGACAACACCGCCGGCACCACCCGCGACCCCGTCGATGAGTTCATCGAACTTGGCGGACGCACCTGGCGCTTTGTCGACACAGCCGGCATCCGCCGCCGCCAGCACATGGCACAGGGCGCAGACTTCTACGCCTCGCTGCGTACGCAGAGCGCCCTGGAAAAGGCGGAGGTCGCCGTCGTGCTGCTCGCCGTGGACGAAGTGCTCAGCGAGCAGGATGTCCGCATCCTGCAGCTGGCCATCGAATCCGGGCGCGCACTGGTTCTCGCCTTCAATAAATGGGACCTGCTGGACGACGAACGCCGCACCTACCTGGAACGTGAAATCGAGCAGGACCTGGCCCACGTGGCCTGGGCGCCGCGCGTGAACATTTCGGCGCTGACGGGCTGGCACAAGGACCGTCTGGTTCCTGCATTGGACACGGCACTGGAAAGCTGGGACAAGCGCATCCCCACCGGACGCCTGAACGCCTTCCTCGGCGAACTCGTGGCTGCACACCCGCACCCGGTGCGCGGCGGCAAGCAGCCCCGCATCCTCTTCGGCACCCAGGCTTCCAGCCGCCCGCCGAAATTTGTCCTGTTCACTACCGGGTTCCTGGACCCGGGATACCGCCGCTTCATTACCCGGCGCCTCCGCGAAACCTTCGGTTTCGAGGGAACGCCCATCGAGGTCAACATGCGCGTCCGTGAAAAGCGCGGCAAGAAGCGTTAATTACGACACACCTCGCCGGTGACACCCGCAAAGTGTCACTTGCACCCTCCGGAATCGTGTAAGCTTTTGGAGGTGGTTCGGCCGGACTGCTGAGGTAAAAATCCCGGGGTAACTAGGAGGAAAACCGAAGCGGAGAACGGCGGAACTAACGGGCTGTAGCGCAGCTTGGTAGCGCACTTGACTGGGGGTCAAGGGGTCGCAGGTTCAAATCCTGTCAGCCCGACCAGCAAGAAAAAACCGCTCCGTTTCCGGGAATCATCCCGGGACGGGGCGGTTTTTCGTTAAGCGCGGGTTCTTATGCCGTACTTTGTGCCGTGACAGGTTGCCTTCCTACTTCAGGAAACGGGACGTCCTCCGGTCTGCCAGGATCTTGCCGCCTGTCTGGCACGTCGGACAGTACTGGAGGGCCCTGTCGGCAAAAGACACTTCACGGATGGTGTCGCCGCAGACCGGGCACTCATCACCGGTCCGGCCGTGGACGCGCATGGTGTTCCGCTTCGCGTCCTTCAATTCGTTGGGTGCCTTTCCCACGGCCTCCGCCACCGCCGTGCCCAGGATGCTGTGGACGGAGTCGTAGAGAACGCGGACGGCTGCCGGGTCCAGCGACTTCGCGATGGCGAAAGGGGAGATCCGCGCCGCGTGGAGGATTTCGTCACTGTAGGCGTTCCCGATTCCGGCGATCACTCCCTGATTCCGTAATAGTCCCTTAATCTGCTGGGTGCTCGCGGAGAGAATTTCAGCAAAAGTGTCTAGGCTGAACGAGTCGCCTAGCGGGTCGGGGCCCAGAGTGGCGACTCCGGGGATCTGTTCGGGGTCCCGGACCACGTAAAGTGCGAGGCTCTTCTTTGTGCCTGCCTCCGTGAGGTCGATCCCTATCTGCACTTCGCCGCCGTCGGTTTCCGGCCTTCTCATGGTGAATTCCAGCCGCGCGGCGATGTACCCCTTGCCCCGTGGCAGCACGGCATGGGTGGGCGATTCCGTGTACCTCAGCCAGCCGGCCTTGGCCAAGTGGAACGCGACGTAGATTCCGTCAGCGTCCAGGATGATGAACTTCCCGCGGCGCTGGACACCGGAGATGGCGCGGCCTTCCAATGCCGTATACGGCGGGTCTGCCGTCTTGAGGACCGCGAAGGACACGATCTGGATTTTCGTCAGTACAGCTCCACGAAGCCGGGCGCCCAGGAAAGCGCTCAGCCCGGCCACTTCGGGAAGTTCTGGCATGTCACTACTGTGCCACAAGGGGCAGACAGGGGCTCCCTGCCGCGGCTGTCGATGTGCATATACTTTCAGCGGCGGCTTGTTCTGCAGACCTCCGATGACATTGCTGATTGACCAATATTCGTGGTTGACCCGATGAAAGGCCCCTGATGAGCAACATTCCCGAAGACCTGTCCTACACTGCCGAACACGAGTGGGTTTCCGCCCCGAACGCCGACGGCGTGGTGCGGGTTGGCATCACCGATTTCGCCCAGGACGCACTGGGTGACGTCGTTTACGCGCAGATGCCCGAAGTCGGCACCAAGGTCGCCGCGAACGAGGTCGTGGGCGAGGTTGAGTCCACCAAGAGCGTGAGCGACATCTACGCTCCCGTGAGCGGCGAAATCGTCGCAAGGAACGAAGCCCTGGACACCGATTCGGCACTGATTAACAGCGATCCTTACGGCGACGGCTGGCTTATCGAGGTCAAGCTCGCAGAGGCCGACGCAGTGGAGTCCCTGCTCAGTGCATCGGAGTACGAACAACAGGTAGGCTAAAGATAACCGGCATGGCCGTCCGGCTGCTGAGCGATCAGCAGCCGGACGGCACGCCGTAACCGGATCTGCCAGGCTTTTCCGGAGGGCACGCGTTGTTTGCAGGGGGACATCTGCAACGGAAGAGGAGGAATCCATGGTTGGTCACGAGAATAGCCACAACGTTGGTGATTACGGCACGGGCGGAGTGAAAGCTTCGGAGACCACCTCGATCCATCTCACGCCGATCCGTGATGAGCCGATCATTGCGCCCAAGCTCTCTCCGGAGGAGCGGGTTGCAGTTGAAGCCCTTCCGTTCGGTTCGGCGCTCCTGGTTGCCCACAGCGGGCCCAACACCGGTGCTCGTTTCCTGCTGGACTCTGATGTCACCACTGCGGGCCGCCACCCGGACGCGGACATCTTCCTTGACGACGTCACGGTCTCCCGCCGCCACGTCGAGTTCCGTCGGACGGCACGAAGCTTTGAGGTCGTTGACACCGGCAGCCTCAATGGAACCTATGTCAACCACGACCGCGTGGACAGCGTGGAACTCAAGTCCGGCAATGAAGTCCAGATCGGCAAGTTCCGGCTCACTTTCTACCTCAGCCCTGCCCGCGCAGCAGGCAACGTCTGATCCCGGGGTAGTTGCCTGTGGCTCTGGCACAACAACCGGAACGGCGCGGACCCCAGGTCCTGAATATCGGGGAAGTACTCGCGCAACTGAGTGACGACTTCCCTGGCATGACGGCGTCCAAAATCAGGTTCCTTGAAGAAAAAGGCCTGATCAATCCCCAACGCACGCCGGCCGGCTACCGGCAGTACGCGGACACGGATGTAGAGCGGCTCCGCTTCGTACTGGCTCTCCAGCGCGACCAATACCTACCGCTGAAGGTGATCAAGGATTACCTTGACGCCATCGACCGCGGCGAACGCCCGGAGAACCTGCCGCCTGGCGTTACCGTGTCCCCGCGGATCGTGTCGGACGAGCTCGCCACCGAACTGCAGAACAAGGTGCGCCGACTCAGCGAAGACCAGTTGCGGGCCGAGTCCGGCGCCAGTGTGCCGCTGCTTCGGTCCCTGCTTGAATTCGGGCTGATCGGCCACGTCAACGGGAAGTTCGATGAACACGCCCTGCAGGTGGCCCGTGCCTGCGTCCAGCTGGAAAGCCATGGCCTCGAACCCCGCCACCTGCGGCCGTTCCAGGCCGCCGCGGAGCGGGAGTTTGGCCTGGTGGAACGTGCCGTAGCGCCGCTGACGTCCCGCAAGGACGCGGCATCCCATGCCCGGGCCGCCGAGGCAGCCCGGGAGATCAGTGATCTCTGCCTGACGCTGCACCGGGCTTTGGTGCAGGACCGCATATCGCGAATGGATATCTGATGATTGAAGTCGAGATCGTAGGTGTGAGGATCGAATTGCCGTCGAACCAGCCGCTGGTGCTGCTTCGCGAACTTCACGGCGAACGGCACGTGCCCATCTGGATCGGCACCCCGGAAGCCAGTGCTATTGCGTTGGCCCAGCAGGGTGTGGTGCCGCCACGGCCCATGACGCACGACCTCCTGATCGACGTCGTCGAATCGTTGGGTCACTCCATCGTCAGTGTGAACATCGTCGCCGTCGAAGACAACATCTTCTACGGTCAGCTCCAGTTTGAAGACGGCACCACCGTGAGCTCCAGGGCCTCCGATGCCCTTGCCCTGGCCCTGCGGGCCAAGTGCCGTATCTGGTGCGCGGATTCGGTGATGGATGAGGCAGGTGTCCGGATTACCGAGCACGACGAAGGCGAAGACACCGAGCCCGGACCCACCGTGGACGAGGAGCGTGAACTGCGGCGCTTCCGCGAGTTCCTCGACGACGTGGAGCCGGAAGACTTCGACGGCTAGGGTCACGTTAAGGTTAAAGTTGAGGCTGAAAGTTTCGACACGCCCCTCAAAGTAGGCCAACGTCTTTGACCTTGGGCCGTGGCAGGCCTAACGTCGAAGATATCAAGTTCCCATTGCATACAACAGCCGCGCAAGTCACACTGGAATGTGCAGCTCCGGCTGAAATTACACAGATGAATTTCAGATCTGTGATCGCTGGTGCCGCAACTTCCTTAGGGGAGCATACGACGAGGAGGGTCCACGTGAGTCCGAAAGGCGAAGCAGGCGAGCTCAAGCAGGCTTCAACGGCAGGCGTTGCCCTGCCCGCGAGCGGTGCTCAGGGCCTCCTCTTCACGGAAGACCTTCCTGTCCTGGACGAGGACGCGGGCTACCGCGGACCGACTGCCTGCAAGGCCGCAGGCATCACTTACCGCCAGCTCGACTACTGGGCACGCACGGGCCTTGTTGAGCCCGCAGTTCGAGGCGCCGCCGGTTCCGGCTCGCAGCGGCTCTACGGCTTCCGCGACATCCTGGTGCTGAAAGTGGTCAAGCGGCTGCTGGACACGGGCGTCTCGCTGCAGCAGATCCGTTCCGCTGTGGAGCACTTGCGGGAACGCGGCGTTGAGGACCTCGCACAGATCACACTCATGAGCGACGGCGCGAGCGTCTATGAGTGCACGTCCGCGGACGAGGTCATTGATCTGGTCCAGGGCGGCCAGGGCGTCTTCGGAATCGCCGTCGGCCGGGTGTGGCGCGAAGTGGAAGGCAGCCTCGCTGCGCTTCCCAGCGAGCACGCCGTCGAGCAGTCCTTTCCGGACGATGAACTCAGCAAGCGCCGCGCCGCCCGCAAGACCGGCACCACAGGCTAACGGTTCCACCCTCAGCAGAAAGGCCGCCTTCCGAAGTGAAGGCGGCCTTTCTGCGTTCAGTGTGCGTGCCGGTTACGAGGAGGGCATTTGTCTCCGTGGTCAGCTACCGGAGGCTCCGTTCCCGGAGGGCCCCGGCGGAATCAGAGCCGTTGGAGGCCAGGAGGTTGTCAAGAAGAGTGTTGAACAAACTGGCGGCATTTTTCGCCGAATCGCCCGGCCAGTGGTGCACGGAATGCGCCGCACCCTGGATCTGCTGCCAGTTTGCCTGCTCCGGAATGTGGGGAGTCAGCAGCAGTTCACCGAACATCGACTGCATCTCCGCGAGGCGGAAGGCGTGCTCGGACGAACCCGAGCGGACGCGGTTCGCAATAATGCCGGCGGGGGAGAGGTTCGGGGCGAACTCCTGGCGGAACAGCTGGATGGCGCGCATAGTGCGCTCCGTACCCGCCACGGAAAACAGGCCAGGTTCGGCAACCAGGGCCACCTTGTCGCTGGCGGACCACGCCATCCGGGTCAGACCGTTCAGCGACGGCGGGCAGTCCACCAGGATTAGCTGGTACTTGTCCGTGCCGGCCAGAACCGCCGACAACCTGCGCAGGTCCCTGCGGCCAAGGTCAGGCCGGTCGTAAATGCCCGTGTAAGCGGAACCCACCGCGACGTCCAGGACGGCGGGCCGGGCTCCGTTATAGTTTTCCCGGGCCACCCAGCCGCTGGTGACGACGTTCTCCGTAAGCCGGGCGCGGCGGGGGCTCTTCAGCATCCTGCCGATGTCGAGCTGGTCATCCGGCTGGACACCAAGCGCCGTGCTGGCATCCGCGTGCGGATCAAGGTCCACCACAAGGGTGGGGATGCCGGCGGCCAGGGCCGCAGATGCCAATCCGGTGGTGACGGAAGTTTTGCCGACCCCGCCTTTGAGGCTGCTGATGCTGACTACTTGCACGTGAAAAACCAATACCTAACGCCGGTTGCCGTTTTGGGGTAGTGCCGGCTCCGGCTCCCCGGAGCGGAGGGCGCGCGTAAGCGCCCCCGACTCATCATATGTTGCCCCGGTGATGAATCCCGCTTCATCGGGCGTGTGTGCGGCGCATACCACGCAGACGCCGGCGGCCGGTATCGGTTGGGTCTGCCTAATCCGGCCTCCATGACGGATAATTCTGTGATGGTCGACACAATGATTTGTGTTTCCACGCGCCCGTCTTACACACTGTGACCACTTACCGATACACCCGCAATGATGCAGGAGAAGTATGTTTTCCAAGATTCTGGTGGCTAACCGCGGCGAAATCGCGATCCGCGCCTTCCGTGCCGGCTACGAGCTGGGCGCCAAGACTGTTGCCGTGTTCCCGAACGAGGACCGTAACTCCATCCACCGCCAGAAGGCTGATGAAGCGTACCTGATCGGCGAAGAGGGCCATCCCGTCCGCGCGTACCTCGACGTGGATGAGGTGGTCCGGGTGGCCAAGGAATCCGGTGCCGACGCCATCTACCCCGGTTACGGATTCCTCTCGGAGAATCCCCGCCTGGCCCGGGCCGCGAAAGAGGCCGGCATCACCTTTGTCGGACCTCCGGCTGAGGTCCTTGAGCTGGCAGGAAACAAGGTTGCCGCCCTCGAAGCGGCACGCGCGGCCGGTGTTCCCGTCCTTAAGTCGAGCCAGCCCTCCAAGGACCTGGACGTTCTGATCGCCGCCGCGGACGAGATCGGCTTCCCCATTTTCGCCAAGGCCGTGGCCGGCGGCGGCGGGCGCGGCATGCGGCGGGTGGACACCCGTGACGCGCTTCCCGAAGCGCTCCAGGCTGCCATGCGCGAAGCCGATGCCGCGTTCGGTGACCCCACCATGTTCCTGGAACAGGCCGTGCTTCGCCCCCGGCACATCGAGGTCCAGATCCTGGCGGACGCCGAGGGCAACGTCATGCACCTCTTCGAACGCGACTGCTCCATCCAGCGCCGCCACCAGAAGGTGATCGAGATTGCGCCGGCACCGAACCTGGATGAAGGCATCCGTCAGGCGCTTTACCGCGATGCCGTGAAGTTCGCCAAGGCGCTCAACTACGTCAACGCCGGTACCGTGGAGTTCCTCGTGGACACCGTCGGGGAACGCGCGGGCCAGCATGTGTTCATCGAGATGAACCCCCGCATCCAGGTGGAGCACACGGTCACCGAGGAAGTCACCGACGTGGACCTGGTGCAGGCGCAGCTGCGCATCGCTTCCGGTGAGACACTCGCTGACCTTGGCCTCTCACAGGAGACCGTCCAGCTCAAGGGTGCAGCACTGCAGTGCCGCATCACCACGGAGGATCCGGCCAACGGCTTCCGGCCGGACGTCGGGAAGATCACCGGCTACCGGTCCGCCGGCGGCGCCGGTGTACGGCTCGACGGCGGCACCGTCTACTCGGGTGCCGAAATCAGCCCGCACTTCGACTCCATGCTGGTCAAGCTGACCTGCCGCGGCCGCGACTACCCCGCAGCCGTCGCCAGGGCGCGCCGCGCCCTGGCTGAATTCCGCATCCGCGGCGTATCCACCAACATTTCCTTCCTCCAGGCCGTCCTGGACGACAAGGACTTCATCGCCGGCGATGTCGCCACCAACTTCATCGACCAGCGCCCCGAGCTGCTCAAGGCCCGTGTCTCCGCGGACCGCGGCACCAAGCTGCTGACCTGGCTGGCAGAGGTCACCGTCAACAAGCCCAACGGCGAGCTCACGGTCCACTCGGACCCCGCGGCCAAGCTGCCCGCGGTGGGGGACACCCCCGCACCCAAGGGCTCGCGCCAGAGGCTGCTCGAGCTGGGTCCGGAAGGCTTCGCCAAGGCCCTGCGCGCCCAGGAGGCCGTCGCCGTCACCGACACCACGTTCCGTGACGCCCACCAGTCGCTGCTGGCCACCCGGGTCCGTACCCGCGACCTCGTGGCGGCCGGCCCCGCCGTGTCCGCACTGCTCCCCGAACTGCTGTCCGTGGAGGCGTGGGGCGGTGCCACGTACGACGTCGCCCTGCGGTTCCTCGGCGAGGATCCCTGGGACCGGCTTGCCGCGCTTCGCACGGCACTGCCCAACATCTGCCTGCAGATGCTGCTCCGCGGCCGCAATACCGTGGGCTACACGCCGTACCCCGAGGAAGTCACCGAGGCATTCGTCAACGAGGCTGCCGCCACCGGCATCGACATCTTCCGGATCTTCGACGCCCTCAACGACGTCAACCAGATGGCCCCGGCCATCCGCGCCGTCCGGGCCACCGGTACCGCCGTCGCTGAAGTCGCCCTCTGCTACACCGGGGACATGCTTGATCCCGACGAAAAGCTGTACACGTTGGACTACTACCTGGAGCTGGCGCAGAAGATCGTCGACGCCGGTGCCCACATCCTCGCCATCAAGGACATGGCCGGGCTGTTGCGTCCCGCGGCCGCAGCGAAGCTTGTGGCGGCCTTGCGGGAACGCTTCGACCTTCCGGTCCACCTGCACACGCATGACACCGCAGGCGGCCAGCTGGCCACGCTGCTGGCGGCAGTGGATGCGGGAGTGGACGCGGTGGACGTCGCTTCGGCTTCCCTGGCCGGCACCACCAGCCAGCCCTCGGCATCCGCACTGGTTGCCGCCCTGGCCCACACTCCGCGCGACACAGGCCTGGGCCTGGCCAAGGTCAGCTCGCTGGAACCCTACTGGGAGGCCGTGCGGCGCGTCTACGCACCCTTTGAATCCGGCTTGCCGGGCCCCACCGGCCGTGTCTACCAGCACGAGATCCCCGGCGGCCAGCTCTCCAACCTGCGGCAGCAGGCCATGGCCCTTGGCCTCGGGGAACGCTTCGAGGCCATCGAGGACATGTACACGGCAGCCGACCGCATCCTGGGCCGCCTCGTGAAGGTCACTCCGTCTTCCAAGGTGGTAGGCGACCTCGCCCTGCACCTCGTGGGCCTTAACGCCGACCCCGCGGACTTCAACGAAAACCCGCAGAGCTACGACATCCCCGATTCAGTCATCGGGTTCCTGTCCGGTGAGCTTGGTGATCCTCCCGGAGGCTGGCCGGAGCCGTTCCGTACCAAGGCCCTCCAGGGACGCAGCATCAAGGTGCGGGACGCCGAGCTCAGCGCCGAAGACAGCGCCGCGCTGAAGGGCGACTCCAAGACCCGCCAGCAGACCCTCAACCGCCTGCTCTTCGAGGGTCCCACGAAGGACTACCAGAAGAGCGTGGAGACCTACGGCAACCTCTCCGTCCTGGATACCCGCGACTACCTCTTCGGCCTCCAGCGCGGGGCCGAGCACGAGATCGAACTGGAGAAGGGCGTCCGCCTGATCGCCTCCCTCGAAGCTGTGTCTGAGCCGGACGAGAAGGGCATGCGCACCGTGATGTGCACGCTCAACGGACAGTCCAGGCCGGTGGTGGTCCGCGACCGTTCCGTGGTCAGCAACGTCAAGGCAGCTGAAAAAGCGGATGCCAGCCAGCCGGGCCACGTCGCAGCGCCGTTCGCCGGAGCCGTGACACTGACGGTCAAGGTGGGCGACGCCGTGAATGCCGGAGACACCGTTGCCACCATCGAGGCCATGAAGATGGAGGCCTCCATCACGACGCCGGTGGCCGGCACCGTTTCGCGCCTCGCCGTCGGCGCCGTGGAACAGGTCCAGGGCGGGGACCTGCTGCTGGTCGTCGAGTAGCCAGACAAACAGGCAACGTCGCAAAGACAACGTCGAACAGGCACAAAGGGAGGGCCTCCCGGTTCAACATGAACCGGGAGGCCCTCCCTTGTTGTGCTGGCCGACTCTTAGTGCTGTCCGGACGGCTCGGTACGGGCAGGGCGCGGTGCCGCGTACATCTCCCCGATGACCGCTTCGAAGTCCTTCATCACCTGGGCCCGCTTGACCTTCATGGACGGGGTCAGGTGGCCGGAAGCCTCCGTGAAGTCGGACGGCACGATCCGGAACGACTTGATGGCTTCGGCCTGGGACACTGAGTGGTTTGCGCGGGTGATGAGATCCTGGACGGCGGCCTTGACCACCGGATGGTCCGCCGCTTCAGCGACGGTGGTGGAGGCCGGCAGCCCGTGTCGCTGCAGCCACCCCGGCAGGGCTTCCTCATCCAGGGTCACCAAGGCGCCGATGAACGGCATGTTGTCTCCCACAACGAGCACCTGCGAAACCAGGGCGTCGGCCCGGATCTGGTCTTCGAGCAGGGCGGGCACAACGTTCTTGCCGCTGGCCGTCACGATGATCTCCTTCTTGCGGCCCGTGATGGTCAGGAAGCCGTCATCGTCCATCTGACCGATGTCGCCGGTGCGGAACCAGCCGTCCACGAACGTGTCCGCCGCCAGGTCTTCGCGCTTGTAGTAGCCGCGCATCACGCAGACGCCCTTGGCGAGGATCTCGCCGTCGTCGGCTATCTTCACCGCATTTCCCGGCAGGGGAGCGCCGACCGTCCCGATCCTGATGAGCGAGGGGGTGTTGACCGTAATGGGCGCGGTGGTCTCGGTCAGGCCGTAGCCTTCGAGGATCTGCATGCCGATGCCTTGGAAGAAGTGCCCCAGGCGCTCGCCCAGCGGGCCGCCACCGGACACGGCGTGGGCCACCTGGCCGCCCATGGCTGCACGCAGCTTGCTGTAAACCAGCTTGTCGAACAGCGCATGGCGTAGCTTGAGGCCGAAGCCGATCGACCCGGCCTGGCGGGCCCGCGAGTAGGCGATTGCAGTGTCGGCCGCCTTGTGGAAGATGGCGCCCTTGCCGCCGTCCTCCGCCTTCGTCATCGCCGAGTTGTAGACCTTTTCAAAAACGCGCGGCACTGCGAGGATGAACGTGGGCTTGTAGCTCTGCAGGTCCGGCAAGAGGTGCTTAATGTCCGGAGTGTGTGCCACCGTAACGCCGGCCGCCACGGCGAGGACCGAGATGAACCGGGCGAACACGTGGGCGAGCGGCAGGAACATGATGGTCCGCGCCTGTTCGTGGACGATGCCGGACAGCGATGTGGCCAGCGCGTTCTCGGATAGCTCCACGAAGTTTCCGTGGGTCAGTTCGCAGCCCTTGGGCCTGCCGGTGGTGCCGGAGGTGTAGATGATCGTCGCCACGTCGGTGAGCGAAGCCTGGCTCCTGCGGGCTTCGAGTGCGTCGTCGCTGACAGCGGTTCCGGCGGCGCGGAGTTCGTCCAGCCCTGCGCCTTCCAGCTGCCAGACGTGGGCGAGGGAGGAGAGCCCTTCGGACGTGGCGGCCTGCCGGATGACGTCCTCGTGGTGGGCCGACTCGCCAAACGCTGCCACGGCACCTGAATCGCCGAGGTTCCAGGCAACCTGGCTGGGCGAGGATGTTTCGTAGATGGGGACGGAGACGCCGCCAGCGAACCAGATGGCAAAGTCCACCAGTGCCCACTCATACCGTGTGCGGGACATGATGCCCACGCGGTCGCCGGCCGCCACGCCGCTGGCCATGAGGCCCTTGGCGAGCACGCGGACGTCGGCGAGGAAATCGGTGGCGGAAATGTCCTGCCACTGTCCGGCGGCGTCGAGCCGCGAATACAGGGAAGGGTTCGAGGCCTTGGCGGCCTGCCGCAGCACCAGGTCGGTGATGTTGGTTTCCGGGGGTACATTCACCAAGGGCGGAACACTGAATTCGCGCACGATAGCTCCTTTGTTATCCATAGACCCGCAGGGGGTACTGCTAACACTAGTACGCCCGCTGTGGAGGTGTGTTCTGTTTCACCTACTGGCGAGTAACTTTACGGTTAAGCACGTGAAACCCGCCACCCCCGGCCTTCCGGGAGGCGTGTCCCGCAGGTGCGCCGCCCCGGAAATAAGGGGCGGGCAATAGAATGGGGAACCATGCATACTCCTTCGCCCGGCGCCTCGCCCAGACCCTTTCGACGGACGGCTGCCTGGCGGCGCAGGAAGCCTGCCGGGCAGGAAGTGCTGGCCGCGAGCCAGACCTTCCGCGAGCACCTCCGCCTGGGGCGCAAGGGCCTGGCCATCGGTGTGGATATCGGGGGCACCAAGGTTGCCGCCGGCGTAGTGGATGCCGACGGCAGGATACTGAGCCAGGCCAGGCGCTCCACGCCGGGGAACGACCCCCGGGCCGTGGAACAGGTGATTGTGGAACTTGTGGAGGAGCTGAGCCGCGGCCACCGCATCTGGTCAGTGGGAATCGGCGCGGCCGGCTGGATGGACCTCGACGGCGGGACGGTGCTGTTCAGCCCGCACCTCGCCTGGCGCAACGAACCCCTGCGGGAGAACCTCCAGCGCCTGCTGCGCCGGCCGGTGCTGCTGACCAACGACGCCGATGCCGCCGCGTGGGCCGAATGGCGCTTTGGCGCCGGGCAGGGACAGAACAGGCTCGTTTGCATCACCCTTGGCACCGGGATCGGCGGTGCCATGGTGATGGACGGCCGGGTGGAACGCGGACGTTTTGGCGTGGCGGGCGAATTCGGCCACCAGATCATCATGCCCGGCGGCCACCGCTGCGAATGCGGAAACCGCGGCTGCTGGGAACAATACGCGTCAGGCAACGCCCTCGGCCGCGAAGCCCGCGAGTTGGCTGCTGCCAATTCGCCGGTGGCACAGGAACTCCTCAAAGCCGTGGACGGGCAGGTGGACCGGATCACCGGCGTCATCGTGACGGAACTGGCCAAAGCTGGGGATCCCACCTCCCGGGAACTGCTGGAGGACGTCGGGGAATGGCTGGGGCTGGGGCTCGCCAACCTGGCCGCTGCGCTGGATCCCGGAAAGTTCGTAATCGGCGGGGGCCTGTGCGATGCCGGTGAACTGCTGGTGGCGCCGGCCCGGAAGGCTTTTGCCCGCAATCTGACCGGCCGCGGGTTCCGTCCGGCGGCCGAAATCGCACTGGCAGCGCTCGGCCCCAACGCCGGGCTGATCGGCGCCGCGGACCTGTCCCGGGTCAGCAGCCGGATGCACGGCTAACCGGGAAGTCAACAGGCGGAAGCCGGCCGGCTAAACCCGGGCGCCGTCGTCGTGCTCGTCTTTTTCCTGGGGCAGCTGCATGATCAGGTAGACCACCGACAGCACGAATGCTGCGACGATTCCCAGAATTGCCATCAGTGGCGCCGAGCGCCAGAACATGGCGGAGAGCACCAGGGCGACGGGTCCGCCCACCGCTCCCAGCCAGGCCAGCATGGTGAGGGGATCAGTGCCGGCCAGGCTCGGCGGTTCCTCCGGAACGAACGGCTCGTCGTCGTCGGCCTCATAGTCGCGGGGCCCGATGACTGCCGCTGAACTGTCCGCTGCTGCACTGTCCGTTCCAGCGTCATCCGCTCCGGGAAACGGTGCCCGCGCAGCGGCCTGGCGTTCGGACGCCGAGGGCTCGGCCGGTGCGGCGCCCGCGAGGCCCAGCGGATCGAAATCGCGGAAAGGCCGCTTGTGGGGTCCGCCCTCTTCCCTGGCCGGTGCCGGCGTATCGGTGGCCGGAGCGTCGGTGCCCTCGAGCCGGGCAACCAGGTCGAGCCATACGGCGTCGTCCTGGTTCGCGCTTTGGTCCGAGGAGTTGGAGTCGGATCTGTTCATCGGCTGTTTCCTTCAGGGCTGGCGGGGGACGCCTTGACGTTTCCGGACACGACTGCGCGGATGAAGTCCGTGGTCCCGCTGAAGATCCGGTCGGCATCATGGTCCAGGGTGGCCACGTGGTAGCTGTTTTCCAGCGCGCTCAGCTCCAGCGGGGCATTGGTGAGGCCGCGGCGCAGGGCCACGATGCTCGAGTCGGACACCACATGGTCCACTGTGGAGCGGAACACCCGCACGGGTGCGGTGATCCGCGGGAGCAGCCGACGGGTGTCCCTGAACATCTTGTTGAGCTCGTGGGCCGCCGCCACCGGAGTCCGCGGGTAGGCGCCCTCGTCCGTGTCCGGCTTGAGGATGTCGTTCGCGATGGCCGGAGTGCTTTTCAGGACCAGCTTCAGGATGCCGGCCAGCGGCGCCCGGGGATCGTCAATGACCAGGCCGGGGTTGACCACAATCGTGCCCGCCACCGGGCGCAGTGCGGCCACCCTCAAGGCCAGGGCCCCTCCCATGGACAGGCCGGCGGTAAACACATGGTCGCATTCGGCTTCGAGCTCCAGGTAAGCCTTGTCGTAAGCGGCATACCACTCCTGCCAGCGGGTCCGTGACAGTTCCTGCCAGCTGGTGCCGTGCCCCGGCAGCAGCGGCATCCGCACGGCAAAGCCGGCGTCGGCCAGCGACCGGGCCCAGGCCCGCACACCGTGCGGGCTCCCGGTGAAGCCGTGGGAAACGGCCACTCCGATCGGGGGGCCGTCGCCGGTAAAGGGGCTGCTGAAGGGGCTGTGGTCGGCGGCGATGCTCATGATGTCTCCGAGGGTACGTCGTGCGGCGCGTGCTCATGGAAGAAGCGGGTGGAATGCTCGAAGATCGCGGGGGCGTCGTTATCCAGCGTGGCCACGTGGCCGCTGTTGGGCAGCGGCACCACGCGAAGCTCGGCCGATCCCAGCCGGCGCCTGATCATTTCAAGCGAGGTCGGCGGCACAACATCGTCCGTGTCCGACTTGAAGACCAGGACCGGGGCGGTGACACGGGGCAATCCACGGCGGGCGGCGGCAAACAGCTTCTTCAGCTGGTGGACAGCGGCGAGCGGGGTCTGTGAATAGTCGCCGTCGTCAGTGGCGGCTGCGGTGGGGTTGGCCTCAACAATCGGCAGGGTGGTCCGCTGGAAGTACTTCAGGACGCCGATGATCCGAACCCTGCGATCGTAGAAGCTGAGCCCGGGATTGACCACGGCCACACCGGCAACAGGGTGGCGGGACGCCGTGTGCAGGGCAACAGCGCCGCCCATGGAGAGCCCGGCGACGTAGCAGGCGTCAGTCCGGTCCGCGAGCTCGAGATAGGCATCCTCAAATGCGCCGGCCCAGTCGCGCCAGCCGGAACGGGCCAGCTCGCGCCAGTCAGTCCCGTGCCCGGGCAGGAGGGGGACTGAGACTGCGAACCCCTGTTCCGCGAGGTGCAGGGCCCATGGCATGACGCTGAGTGGACTCCCGGTGAAACCGTGGCAAACGGCAACGCCGATCCGGGCGTTGGGGCCATGGCCGGGGTAGCTGAAAGCGGCAGGCACCGTCGGTTTGCTGCTTTCTCTCATATGCCCATCGTGTCATCATTCGGCACAAATCTCACTAGAGTAGGGTTGCATTGAAGTCCTGGCCGGACCCGACGGAGGGCCGGCCAGACGCCTTCCGGAGAGGTACACCACGTGTTTTATTGGTTCATGAAGACGTTCGTTCTGGGGCCGGTGCTCAAGCTCCTTTTCCGGCCCTGGGTCAAGGGACTGGACAACGTCCCGGCCGACGGCGCCGCCATTCTGGCTTCCAACCACCTGTCGTTCTCCGACTCCATCTTCATGCCCCTGATGGTTCCGCGTCCCGTGATCTTTCTGGCCAAGTCTGAGTATTTCACCGGCACTGGCCTTAAGGGCCGGCTGACGGCGCTGTTCTTCCGGCTGACAAACCAGCTCCCCATGGACCGGTCCGGGGGAGCGGCCTCCGCAGCTTCGCTCAACGCCGGAATGGACGTTCTCTCGCACGGTTCGCTGCTGGGCATTTATCCGGAGGGAACCCGCAGCCCCGATTCGAGGCTTTACCGGGGAAAGGTCGGTGTAGCCAAGCTGGCCCTGCAGGCCAGGGTTCCGGTCATTCCCGTTGCGATGATCGGGACGGACAAGGTCCAACCCATCGGAAAACGGATGCCGAACATCAGGCGCATCGGCATGATCTTCGGCGAACCGCTGGACTTCAGCCGCTACTACGGGTTGGAGGAAGATCGCCTGATCCAGCGGTCCGTGACCGACGAAATCATGTACGAACTCATGCGCCTGTCAGGGCAGGAGTATGTGGACGAGTACGCGGCGGTGGTCAAACTGCGGCTGGCGGGCAAACCCACCGATGGCTCAGGCAGCCCGGGTGACTCCACCGGCTCAGACGGCGGCACCGGTTCCTCGGATTCCGGAAATGCGTGACGGGGTTCTGTGACGGAACTTCGGGCCGAATGACGGGTGCGGTGCCGAAACCCCGATGCGGGAACTAGTCTTGTAGTGTGACTGAGCTATCTGCAAAACCTGCCTCCCTGCTGACCAGTACCGCCCAGAGCGGTGCCGCCAACTATCCGGGACTGGACCACTGGCGGGAACTGCCGGTTTCCCAGCAGCCCAGCTGGCAAAACAAAGAGGTTTTTGACGCCTCCGTGAAGGAACTATCCGTCCTTCCGCCGCTCGTCTTCGCCGGTGAAGTGGACATCCTCCGTGAAAGGCTCGCCGCTGCTGCGCAGGGCAAGGCGTTCCTGCTCCAGGGCGGGGATTGCGCCGAAACGTTCGAGGCCGCAACGGCGGACAAGATCAGCGCGCGGGTGAGGACCATCCTGCAGATGGCCGTCGTCCTGACGTATGGCGCGGCGATGCCAGTCATCAAAATGGGCCGCATGGCCGGACAGTTCGCCAAGCCGCGATCCTCCAATGACGAAACCCGCGACGGCGTGACCCTCCCGGCGTACCGGGGCGACATCGTCAATGGCTACGATTTCACCCCGGAATCCCGCGCCCATGACGCAGGCCGGATGCTGAAGGCGTATCACACGTCGGCTTCGACACTGAACCTCATCCGGGCCTTTACGCAGGGCGGCTTCGCTGACCTGCGCCTGGTCCACCACTGGAACAAGGGCTTCACCGAGAACCCGGCACACGCCCGCTACGAGTCCTTGGCGCGTGACATTGACCGGGCCATCAAGTTCATGGCTTCCTGCGGCGCTGACTTCGAGGCACTGAAGCGCGTTGAGTTCTTCGCGAGCCACGAGGCGCTGCTGCTCGACTACGAGCGCGCCCTGACCCGCATTGATTCCCGCACGGGACTTCCGTACGACACCTCGGCGCACTTCCTCTGGATCGGCGAACGCACCCGCGAACTGGATCATGCCCACGTCGACTTCCTGTCCCGCGTCCGCAACCCCATCGGCGTCAAGCTGGGACCCTCAACCTCCGGGGACGACGCCCTGCGGCTCATCGACAAACTGGACCCGGACCGCGAACCCGGCCGGCTGACCTTCATCACCCGCATGGGCGCAGGCAACATCCGCGAGAAGCTCCCCGCCATCGTTGAGAAGGTCACCGCCTCCGGCGCGCAGGTCCTCTGGGTCACCGACCCGATGCACGGGAACACGGTCACATCGCCCAACGGCTACAAGACACGCAACTTCGACGACGTCATCGACGAAGTGCGCGGCTTCTTCGAGGTCCACCACTCGCTGGGAACCGTTCCGGGCGGCCTGCATGTCGAGATGACCGGCGACGACGTGGCGGAGTGCCTCGGCGGCGCCGACCCCATCGACCAGGAAGCCTTCCTGGACCGCTACGAATCGGTCTGCGATCCGCGCCTGAACCACATGCAGTCACTGGAAATGGCCTTCCTCGTTGCAGGGGCCCTGTCCAAGCGCTGACCCGCTGCCCTTCAGCCAAGAGAACCGCTGACAGACTAAAAAGCTCCGCCCGGCTGCACCAGCCGGGCGGAGCTTTTTCGTAGCAGCGGTTTGGGGAGTTCGTCAGGCGCGGCCTTGTCGTCAGACGACGGTAAGGGTGATGACGGAGCCCTCGGGCACCTGGGTGTTTACCGGGTCCTGGTCCCGGACTGTTCCGAAGAAGCCGCCCAGGATGTTGTTCACCCGGACTTCAAAGCCGAGTTTCTCCAGTGCCTTGCGGGCATCATCGGCCTGCTTGCCGATGTAGCTGGGGACTTCCACGAGTTTAGGCCCCTTGGACACCGTGAGAGTGACGGGCTTGCCCCGGGTGAGGGTACCGGACGACGGGTCCTGGGCCACGACGGCGCCCTTGGGGACCTTCTTGTCGTTGACTGTTTCGGGCGAAATGACAGCAGCCAGTCCCGCGGCCTCAAGCGCCTTGACCGCTGCACCCTGTTCCTGCCCGCGCACGTCGGGAACGGCAATGGGCTCGGGCCCCTTCGAGACGGTCAGGCTGACGGGCGTACCACGACGGGCGGGGGTGCCCGCCGCCGGGTCCTGGGCGAGGACGGTCCCTTCGGGCTCGGTTTCGTTGTAGGTTTCCGTGACCTTGCCCAGGGCCATCTCCGCGCCGTTGAGATCGTTCTTTGCCTCTTCCAGCGACTTGCCGGCCAGGCCGGGCAAGGGAAAGAGCTGGGGCCCCTTGGAGACGAACAGCGACACCATCTGGAACTTGCGGATTTCCCGCCCCGCTTCAGGTTCCGTGCCCACGACGAGACCCGACTGGATGTCGTCGTCGAAAACGTCCTTTGTGGTGGACTGGAACCCCGCGGTGCCCAGCAGCTGCTGGGCCTCGGCTACGGTCTTATTGGCCACCCGGGGAACGGTCCCGGGGGAGCCGGGGCCCATGCCGAAGAACCAGCCGGCGCCCGTTGCCAGCAACGCGGCGATCACCAGGATGATGATCCAGAGGATGCCCCGACGACGGGGGTTGCCTTCGCGGAGAGACCGGACCGGGGTTGATGCTGCCTTCGACTGTGCCTTTGCTGCGTCGCGGTCCTGTTTGCGGAGCGCCCGTTTGCTCAAGGGAGCGGCGGTGTCGGGCCCGTCATCATCTGCGTCCCCGAAGGCGGCTTCCTGATCCGACGGGGCCGCCAGCGCCCCGAACTGGCCGGGCCGCCGTCCCGACGCGGAAAGCACCGTTGTGGGATTGCTTTCGCGGGCGATGATTTCCGTTGGATGCTGTCCGGCGGACAGGATTTCCGTTTGGTCCTGGCGGCCGGGGGACCCTGGCCCGGTGTCTGCTTTGCCGGACGGCGCGCTGACGAGAGGCGGATTGGCGGGCGGGTGCGCAGGCGGGCGGAGGCCCGCCGGAGAATGGGCGACGGCGGCGATTGCCGCAGGGGGCTGGAGATCAAGTTCCGCGTCGGTCAGGTTGGTACGGATGTGCCTGAGCTCTGAGAGGAGCGCATTGCCGTCCACCGGGCGCTGTTCGGGGTCCCTTGCCGTGCACCACTGCACCAGCTCGTCCACTTCGGCAGCCAGCCCCGGGACCACCGCAGAGGGTGCCTCCACTGAGGAATTCACGTGCTGATAGGCCACCTGGATGGGGACTTCACCGTCGAACGGCTGCTTGCCGGTGAGCATTTCATAGAGCATGATGCCCACTGAGTAGATATCACTGCGGGCATCCGCCTGCCTGCCGAGCACGAGCTCCGGTGACAGGTAGGCCACCGTCCCGATCAGGGCCCCCGTGCTCGTCGAGGTGGTGACCGCGCGGGCCAGTCCGAAGTCGCCGACCTTGATGCGGCCGTCGTCGGCGATCAGCACGTTTTCGGGTTTGATGTCCCGGTGGATCAGTCCCGCCGCGTGTGCTGCTCCCAGCCCTTCAACCACGGGGTCGATCAGTGCCAGGGCAAGCCGCGGCGACAAAGCCCCCTTCTCCTTGATGACGTCCCGGAGCGTGTGGCCCTTGATGTACTCCATCACCAGGTAGGCGGTGTGCCCGTCGCTGCCCTGGTCAAGGACGCCCACCACATGGGCATGGGAGAGCTTGGCCGCTGCCTTTGCCTCCCTGCCCAGCCTGTCCAGGAAATTACCGTCATTGACGAGGTGCGGATGCAGGACCTTGAGCGCGACGTCGCGCTCCAGCCGCTGGTCCGTTGCAAGGTAAACGGTGGACATGCCGCCGCGCGCCAGCCTGGACTGAACCCGGTAACGGTTGTCCACCAGCGTTCCAACGAGGGAGTCCGACACTTTTTCCTGCACCTTACGATCCTAAGTGCTACGAGGAAACGGGCCCGAATCGACATGCAATCCGGACCCGTATCGTTACCCTCCCGGCACTCGCTGCACGAGCTCCGGCGCCAAATTAGCTGAAGTTCTTTTTGTGCGCCTTGATCGCTGCAACGTAGGTCTTGGTGTCGTCGTACATGCCGTACTTGCTGACCGAGTACTGTCCCTGGTAGTAGCCGGCGATGGCGTGGTCCAGGTCCTTGCTGGTACGGGTCAGCTGGCGGATGATGGCTACGCCGGCGGTGGCGTTGTCATAGGGGTCGAGCAGGTTCAGCTTGCGGCCCACGAGGTCCGAAGCCCATTCGCCCGATGTCGGAATGACCTGCATGGTGCCGATCGCGTTGGCCGGCGAGACTGCGCGCTGGTCGAAGCCGGACTCCTGGTAGGCGAAGGCCAGGGCCAGGGAGGGATCCACGCCCATGCGGCGTGCCGTGTCCGCGACGATCGACTTCATCTGTTCCCTGGAGGGTACGGGCGAAGCGTTGAGCAGGGCCTTGTTCTGGTTGGCGGACGAGACCACGGCCGCCGGGTAGGTGAAGCCGAGGAATGAGCTGGGCACCAGGGGAGTGACGCTGGCGGCCGGCTGGATCGAAGCGCCCGGGATGACCAGCTTGTTGCCGGGGTAGATCACGCTGCTCATGGTCAGCTTATTAGCGGACAGGATCTCTGACAGCTTGACCCCGTGCTTGGCGGCGATGGCGGACAACGTATCGCCGGACTTCACCGTGTAGGAGCCCGAGCTGGCGGCAGGAGCCGGAGCCGCCGCAGGAGCGGGCTTGGCCGCAGGGGCCGCAGCCGGTGCGGTAGCCTGGCCGCTGCCGATCTTGATCTTCTGGCCCGGGTAGATCACGGAGTTCATGTTGAGGCCGTTCCAGCCCAACACCTCAGACAACTTGACGCCGTGCCGTGCGGAGATGGCCCCGAGGGTGTCACCGGCCTTGACGGTGTAGACGCTCCCCCCGGTGCTGGCAAGGGAAGGGGCCGCCGGCTTGGCCGCGGGAGCGGAGGGGGCCGGCGCTGATGCCGAACCGGTCAGCTTGATCTTCTGCCCCGGGTAAATAACGGTGTTCGGCTGCAGGTTGTTCAGCTTCAGGATGGCGTAGGCGTCGAGGCCGTAGCGACCTGCAATGCCGCTGACGGTGTCACCGCGCGCAATGGTGTATTCGGCCGGGGCGGAGGGCCGGGCCGGGCGGAGGGAGGCGGGCAGGGACGTGGAAACGGATCCTGCCGGAATGACGCCTGACTTCAGCGCGGCTTCCTGGGCCTGCATGGCAGCAGCCAGGGTCGCGGGTACGGTCCGCGGGCGGGATTCCGCCGCTGCCGGCTGCGCGATAGCCAGCGAAGAGAGCACTACTGCGGGAAGCGCGGCCGTGGTCGCCGCAATCAGAGGCAGGCTCGGCCTGGGGTGCTGCTTTGGCGATCGGGGCGTGGTCATAGGGATGATCCTCTTCTCAGCGGCGAATGCTGTCGGTCAGGCCGGTGTTACGAATGATACTAGTGTTACTAAAGTTAGTGTTGATGCAAATGTGATCTATGTGAATCTCTCACGAATTGTCGATTAGCACAAGAAATGTTTGGCATTGGATATATGCCTATTTTCGGAGTGTCGATTCACGGGTCACGCCGCCGAATCGCGCTGACTAGGCGCAATAGCGCCCGCCGTGGCAATCTTGATCCGTGAGTACTGTAGAAAGCCTTGTAGGCGAATGGCTGCCGCTGCCCGACGTTGCAGAAATGATGAACGTTTCCATCACGAAGGTCCACGGATTATTGGACGAAAAGGCGCTGGTTGCCCTCAGGGTCGGCGAACGTCGAATCAGGTCGGTTCCCGCCGACTTTATGCAGGATGGCCATCCGGTTGAAAGCCTGAAGGGGACCATCGTGGTCCTGTCCGATGCGGGCTACTCCGATGAGGAACTCATCACCTGGCTTTTTACGCCGGATGAATCACTGCGCGGCCGCCCGATTGACGCGCTGCGCGAAGGCCGAAAGACGGAGATCCGCCGCCGGGCACAGTCCCTCGCCTGGTAGTAGCCGGGGCGACCCCGGCCTGGACGAGTTCAGGCGCGGGGGCCGCGCCGCCGATCTCAGGCGGCGCGGCTGACAGTTGCCTCGGCCAGTTTCCGCAGGGCCGTCTTGGGCAGGTCGTCCAACGGCAGCAGGTCCAGTTCGGCGAAGGCTGCGCGGCCGAATTCCTCAATCAGGACTTCTGTGGCCTGGAGCGCACCGCAGTCCACAATGATGCGCCGGATTTCCTCCACATCGCTGTCGGACAGGTCGGGGCTTCCGAGTTTTGCATCGAGGAAGCTGGATTCCGCGGGGGACGCCTGGTCGAGGGCGAAGGCAACCAGGACCGTTCGCTTGCCTTCCCTCAGGTCATCGCCGGCCGGCTTCCCGGTGGTAACCGGATCACCGAAGACGCCGAGTACATCGTCGCGGAGCTGGAAGGCCTCGCCGAGCGGCAAGGCGAATGCGGAATAGCCGCGGAGCAGTTCATCCGACGCTCCTGCCAGGGCGCCTCCCAGGGCCAGCGGGTGCTCAGTCGAGTACTTCGCCGACTTGAACCGGATGATTGATTGGGCCCGGCTGACAGCTCCGGCGCGGTCGCGCATGGGGCCGGCCACTTCTTCCAGGATGTCAAGGTACTGACCCGCCATCACTTCGGCCCGCATTAGGTTAAAGATCAGCCGGGCCCGGCTGCCCGATGCTGCCGCCTCGCCTATTTCGGTGAATGTCTCTTCGCTGAAGGAGAGGCAGAGGTCGCCGGTCAGGATGGCTGCGGCGTGGCCGAACCGCTCGCTGTCCAGGGCCCACCCCTGCGTTTCATGCAGTTGGCTGAAGCGGCGGTGCACACTGGGGCCTCCGCGCCGGGTGTCCGAACGGTCGATGATGTCATCGTGGATCAGTGCCGCCGCCTGGAAAAGTTCCAGTGCGGATCCGGCAGTCACCACCTCCGTGGCGGCAGCCTCGCCGCCGGCGCCGCGCCAGCCCCAGTAGCACATCAGGGCACGCAGGCGCTTGCCGCCGGTGACCAGGTTGGAGATGGAGCCCATCAGCGGATCGATGTCCTGGGAAATGGCGGACATCACTGACTGGCGGGTGGCCAGGAAGTCATTGAGCTTGCCGGCGACGGCGGCCACGAAGGCCGTCTGCTCCAAGCGCAGCTGCTCTGCGACCGTCACTTCGCGGACTCAGCTGCGACGTTGGCGCCGATGGTGAACGTCGAGACCCCGCCGGTTTCCACCACTGCGATGTTCACCGTCTCGTTGTCACCGCGAAGGAAATCCTTTGACGCGACGGCGCCTACGTTTTCGCCAGGTACGGCTTTGAACCCCTGGGCCTCCAGCGCCTTCGTGTAAAAGGTCACGACGTCGGCGGCCGGCGAGCCGATGTTACCCACCAATGCTGCCGTGGCCGGAGCGGACGTCTTGTCGAAACTGCTCGAGACCACCCGCGCCCCCGGCATCACGGGGAGCAGCTTTTCCGGGAACCCGGCGACGAGCGCTCCGACGGCCGCGGTGGTCCCGGGCGACGCCGACGGGCTGGCCGGAGCCGTGGTGGTTACCTGCCCCGTGGCGGAAGCTGAAGCGCTGGCGGTCCCGGTTGCCTTGGCTCCGGGACCGGCCGGGGTGCACGCCGCCAGGGCCAGCATCGCGCCAGCCACCACAACGGCGCAGCCCGCAGGCTTGAGCTTTCCAATTACCTTCACAGGGACAGTCCTCCTGGTGTTGACGCCGGATGCAGCCTCCAGTTTAGTCAGTACCACGGCATAGGATTGAAGGCGTGGGGTCGGAACAGGATAAACAGCAGCTCGAAGCGACCCTCCGGGAGCTCCGTCGGAGCAGCATCATGCATGTGGACATGGACGCATTTTTCGTCTCGGTGGAACTTCGGTCCCGGCCCGGGCTGCGCGGAAAACCGGTGATTGTTGGTTACCCGGCGGACCGCTCGGTAGTGCTGTCCGCCTCTTATGAGGCCCGGAAATTCGGAGTCAAATCCGCGATGCCCATGGCGGTAGCGGCGCGTATGTGTCCCTCGGCAGTCATTATCGAGCCACGGCACAAGCTTTACTACGAGGTTTCCGCCCAGCTCATGGCAATCTTCGGCTCGATCACGGACCTGGTGGAGCCCCTGAGCGTGGACGAGGCCTTCCTTGACGTCGGCGGAGCGATCCGGCGGCTCGGGAGCCCTCGCGAGATCGGCGGGATCATCCGCCGGCGCGTGCATGAGGAGCTCGGCATCACGGCCTCCGTGGGAATCGCGGCCAGCAAGTTCGTGGCCAAAATAGCGTCCACCCGCTGCAAGCCGGACGGGCTCCTGCTGATCGGCCCGGATGAGACCGTTGCCTACTTGCACAGTCTTCCCGTTAACGCGCTGTGGGGTGTGGGGGCGAAAACGGGCGAGGTGCTGGCCCGGATGGGAATCCGCACAGTGGCCGATGTTGCCGCAACCCCGCCGTCCGCACTGAAAAAACTGCTCGGGGCATCGGGGGAGCACGTGTACCGGCTGTCATGGGGGATCGATCCCCGGCCCGTGACTCCGGTCCGCCTGGAGAAGAGCATTGGTGCCGAGGAAACGTTTGCCGTGGACACTGCCGACGACGTCCTCCTGCATCGTGAGCTGCTGCGCCTGTCGCACCGCACAGCCGAGCGGCTCCGAAGCACGGGGATGGTTGCCAGGAGCATCTCCCTCAAGCTCCGCTACACCGATTTCTCCACCATCACGCGCAGCAGAACAGTGCACGCCCCGGTGGACAGTGCGCAGCTGATCTATGCCGTGGCGGTGCAGCTCCTTGAATCCCTTGGTCCGCGGGCCATGACAGTCCGCCTGGTCGGTGTCAGGGCCGAGCACCTTGAGGATGCAGCCCAGACCTCGCTCCAGCTGAGCTTTGACCGCCGCGATGACAACTGGCGGGCCGCGGAACAAGCCTTGGACAGGGTGGCGGAGAAGTTCGGCTCGAAGTCAGTGCTCCCTGCCCGGCTGCTGGACCCTCATAAGGCCGCTGACTAGCTGAGCGGTGTCTTTCAGAACAGGGCGCAACAAACTATCCTTAGATATACATAGATTTCGAACGTCTGGACATTCCCAAAGGTCTTCTGGACCAGCCCTTTCGTCCTAATGCGTGGAATCCGGTCCTCCGACATGCGGGGCGGGAACCTCCTGCGCATGCCGGTCGTTATCGGATTGACAACACAGAGGCCACGGTACGTCCGGACGCTGGCCGACTTAAGGAGGTCGTGATGCCGCTCTCGGAGCACGAACAGAAGTTGCTCGAGCAGTTGGAGAAGCAGCTGCACGAGGACGATCCGAAGTTTGCCAATTCAATGGGATCGGATCCGGGCCGTAACTGGTCCACGCGCCACATCGTGATTGGCGTGCTGGCCACCCTGGCCGGTGTCCTCCTCCTGCTGGTGGGCGTTTCACTTCAGAGCATCTTTGTTGGTGTCCTCGGATTCATTGTGATGGGAGCCGGAGTCTATTTCGCAACGATGCGCAGCTCCGCTGCCGGCAAGGCGAAGTCAACCGGTGGCAAGAAAACCGGCAAGGGGCGCAGTTCCTTCATGAGCGGCCTCGAAGAACGCTGGGACGAGCGCCGCCGCGGCGAGCCGTGACGGCAGTCAGCTAAACCACTCCACTTCGCACCACCTGCCATTGGCAGGATCGCAGAAAGACCCGTCCAGGCGGGTCTTTTGCATTTAAAGCACCCCAGGCGTTCCACAGGGCGACTCAACCCCTCCACTTTCTGCCACCGGCCGAAAACCCCGTTATTTCGGGGCCAAGATTCCTCCAATCTCCGGACGAATCTTCCGTGTCGCGTTGACTGTGGAGCGATGTGGAGTAAAGTGGAGCAGGTAAGAGGGTAGTGGCAGCACAGGGGACGTGCAGCTCCTGACGACAGACAGGCGGGTGGCCATGTTTCTTGGCACTCACTCGCCGCGTTTGGACGAAAAGGGGCGGATCATCCTCCCAGCGAAGTTCCGTGAGGAACTTGCCAGCGGACTGGTACTCACAAGGGGCCAGGAACGCTGCATCTACGTCTTCAGTGAGCGGGAATTCGGACGGATTCACGAGCAAATGCGGGAGGCGCCCATCTCCTCCAAGCAGACTCGTGACTACATCCGGGTTTTTCTCTCTGGAGCCTCGGACGAGGTACCTGACAAGCAGGGGCGCGTGACTATTCCTCCCGCACTCCGGGCATACGCAGGTCTTGGCAGGGAGCTCGCCGTTATCGGCGCCGGCTCCCGTGCGGAGATCTGGGACGCCCAGGCCTGGAACGAGTACCTGGCAGAGAAGGAAACCTCCTTCTCTGAAACCGACGACGCCATCCCGGGAATCTTTTGAGGCCCGGAGGCGACGACGGAAGCGTTTCTTGAACGAGATCTCCAGCCGCCCATCCGATCGTTTTCCTGGCTCACTTCCCCGGAGCCAGGCGGACGCTGGGATAGGCGCGGATGGGGATCTGGCTTAAGAAGCGCATCGAAGACCACCGAGGCGCAACCAGGCACGAAAGGACGAAGGTATGAGCGATCCCAACCAGCCCAAACCCACGTCCGAACGCCATGTACCGGTCCTCAGGGACCGGTGCATCAATTTGTTGGCCCCTGGTATTGAAGCAGCCCGCCACCGCGGCGAGACGCCGGTGGTCATCGACGCGACCCTGGGAATGGGCGGTCACTCTGAAGCCCTGCTCCAGCGGTATCCGGATCTCCATCTGGTCGGGATCGACCGCGACGAAGAAGCACTGGCTCTTGCCGGTGAGCGTCTGAAGCCCTTTGAGGACCGCACTGACCTGGTCCACGCTGTTTACGACGAAATACCCGACGTTCTCCGGGACCTTGGCATCGATGAGGTTCACGGCGTGCTGATGGACCTGGGAGTTTCGTCCCTGCAGCTGGATGAACGCGAACGCGGCTTCGCCTACTCCTTTGATGCGCCCCTGGACATGCGGATGGACACCAGCCGCGGGCAGACGGCCGCGGACGTTGTGAACAACTACAGCGAAGAGGACCTGGTCCGCATCATCCGCAAATGGGGTGAGGAGAAGTTCGCCGGCAGGATCGCCAACCGCATCGTAGCCGCGCGTGAGGCAAAGCCGTTCACCACCACGGGTGAACTGGTTGACACTATCCGTGCCGTCGTTCCGGCCGGAGCGGCGAAAACCGGCGGACACCCGGCCAAACGCACGTTCCAGGCCCTGCGGATCGAAGTCAACGAAGAACTAGACGTCCTGGAACGTGCCGTGCCCGCCGCCGTGGACGCGCTGGCCATGGGAGGCCGTGTTGTGGTCATGTCCTACCACTCGCTGGAGGACAAGATCGTCAAGAAAGTCTTCCAGACCGGCTCCAAGTCGTCCGCGCCGCTGGGTTTCCCCGTGGAACTGGAAGAGCACAAGCCCGAACTCAAGACCCTGACTAAGGGCACCGAGGTGCCCACCGCCGACGAAATCGCCGAAAACCCACGCGCAGCGTCCGCCCGCTTGCGTGCAGTTGAACGAATCAGAGCCAGGAGGGCCGCATGAGCACCGCCGCTGCCAAAAACTTCCCAGTCGTGTCCGGCACGGCGGCCCGTGCCCTCACGGGGCTCAAGCCCTCCGGAGGATCCGAACGGAAGCTGCGGACCCCGCTGTCCGTGGTCCGTTCAGCGCCGCGCAAGCGCCGGGCCCCTTTCGTTGTGCTCTGCTTTGCCCTCCTGGCCGTCGCGCTCATGGCGGTCCTTGTCCTGAACATTTCCGTGTCTACGGCGCAGTACCAGCTGGTGCAGCTCCGCAGCGAACAGTCCACCCTGACGAAGCAGAACCAGGACCTGACACAGCAGGTCCAGAACTTCGATGCTCCGCAGAATCTTGCGGCCAAGGCCACAGAGTTAGGCATGGTTGCTTCCACCGGCAAGGGACAGATCGACCTGTCCACGCTGACGGTAAGCGGCACGCCCAAACCGGCCGTCAAGGGTGACAAGCCCGGAGCGATCATTGCTGCGCCGGCAGTCGCCGGTCAGTTGACCGTGGTTCCTCCGGCCAGCACCAAGGAGCCGTTGGCCGTCCGCAAGCCGGCGGAAGCCGCCGCTCCGGCGGCAGCCGCAGCGGCAGCGGACGCCAAGGAGGCAGCACCAGCAGCACCCGCCGCGGCTGCCCCGAAGCCCGCGGTTGACCTCCACGGCGGATCCGTTCCCGCGCCGCGGCAAAAGACGCCGGGACAGTAACTGACGGGACTGACCACCAGCAAGCAAGCAGCAAGGACTCACCGTGGCACAGAGCACCGGCAAGAAAAATACCGCAAAAGTGCCCAACGCCACCAGAAGGCTCCGCCTCGGCCTGGGCATGATGCTTGCGTTGCTGCTGGTAGTCGGCGGCAAGCTGTTCATGGTCCAGGGCCTGGACATCGGCGGGATGGCCGAGGCCGCGCTGAACAACCGCCTCACTCCGATCGAGCTTCCTGCAGAGCGCGGCAGCATCCTGGACGCCGACGGAACCGTCCTCGCCAACAGTGTCATCCGCTATAACGTCGTGGTGGACCAGCGCGTCAACACCAAGACGGAGTCGTTCAAGCGCCTGGACACAGTCGGTGACAAAGAAGAGCTCGTCACCGTTTCCAGGGATCAGGGCATCAAGGAGCTGGCCGTCTTGCTGGGCCAGGACTCCGAGGACATCAAGGACGCGCTGACGGGGGAGAAGCCCTATTACATCGTTGCCAAGGACCTCAAACCGGACATGGAGGACCGTATCTCCAAACTCCAGATTCCGGGAATAGTCACCGTCGGCACCAGCAAGCGTGTCTACCCGAACGGGTCGGTTGCCGGCGGGATCGTCGGCTTCCTGCAAGACGGAACCACCGGCCAGGCGGGCCTGGAGCAGACCCAGGATGAAGTCCTCAAGGGAACCCCCGGCAAGCGGCTCTTCGAAATCGGCGCCGACGGCCTCCGCATCCCGGTTGGCGTGGACGAACTGACCCCTGCCGTTGACGGCAAGGACATCCGGCTCACCCTCAATTCCGACCTCCAGTACTTTGCCCAGCAGGCCATCCAGAACCAGTCGGACAAGCTGAGCGCCGAATGGGGCGTCATCATTGTCCAGGACATCAAGACCGGCAACATCATTGCCATGGCAGACACCAACTCTCCGGATCCCAACGATCCCGGCAAAGTGGACGCCAAGGACCGCGGCGTACGCTCCGTGACGGCTGCCTACGAACCGGGTTCCGTCGAGAAGATGATTACCGCCGCCGCCGTCATCGAGGAAGGCAAATCCAGCCCGCTGGACAAGTTCACCATCCCGTCGTCGTACGTGGTCGACGGCCAGGTGTTCACGGACTCGTTCGATCACGGGACCGAGGAACGGACGCTGGCCGGCATCCTGGGCTGGTCGATGAACACCGGAACCGTCATGGCCGGGCAGCGGCTCACCAAGGAGCAACGCCACGACTGGCTGCAGAAGTTCGGCATCGGCGAGGCCCCCGAGATCGGACTTCCCGCCGAAGCCCGCGGCATCCTCACCCCGGCTGACCAGTGGGACGGCAGGCAGGAATACACCGTTCTGTTCGGCCAGGGCGTGTCGCAATCAACGCTGCAGACCGTCCGGGCCTATCAGTCGATTGCCAACGACGGCGTGATGCTCCAGCCGCGCCTGATCGACAGCTACATCGGCCCCGACGGAACCGAAGAGAAGGTTCCGGCGAAGGAGAGCCGGCAGGTGGTGTCAAAGGAAACCGCGCAACAGGTGCGGGACATCCTGGAGAGCGCAGTGACCGAGGGCCAGATCAAGGATGCGGCCATTGACGGCTACCGTGTCGGCGCCAAGACCGGAACCTCCGAGTCGCCGTGCGATGACGGCAAGTCCGGGTACTGCGGCTACACGGCCTCCATGGTGGGGATGGCGCCGATGGACGATCCGCGGTTTATTGTTGAAGTTGTCCTGCAGCGACCCAAAGGCAGCATCTACGGAATTACCAATGGTCCGGTGTTCCGCTCCGTGATGAGCCAGGCCCTGCGGACGTACAACGTTCCGCCATCAACGGGCGAGCCGGTCAGGCTGCCCCAGTACGTCAAGTAGCACGTCCACAACATCGTACGTACCCGGGGAACTTCCCCTACGCCCGGTGTGATCCACTAGCACCAACGGAGATCCACTTGTCAGAGCACCATGCCCAAGGCAGTACCGACGCAACGAGCGGCACGGTTCCCGGTTCCGGGTTCCGGCCCACCGCCGTTGCAGCGGTGCCGCTCGGCACCATCGGCGAGTCGGTCGGCGTCGTCGTTCCGGGGGCTTCAAGCTCCGTACCCGTCACCGGGATTTCCCTCAATTCGCGTACTGTGGCGCCCGGCGACCTCTATGTCGCCCTGCCCGGCGCCACCAGGCACGGAGCGGACTTTGTGTCGCAGGCCGTCGACGCAGGCGCCGTTGCGGTGTTGACAGACGACGACGGCGCCAGGCTCCTGGCGTTGTCCGCTGACACTCCCGTGCCGGTCCTGGTGGTTGACAAGCCCCGAGGCGCCGTGGGCGGCCTCGCGGCGCTGATCTACCAAAGCCGGCCGGAAGGCGGTGCTGCTCCGTCGCTGTTCGGCGTCACCGGCACCAACGGCAAGACCACCACCACCTACTTCATCAACGCGCTCCTGCAGGCGCTGGGCCGTAGGACCGGGCTGATAGGCACCATCGAGATCCTGGCCGGCGGTGAGCCGATTCCCAGCCTGCTGACGACGCCTGAGTCCACCGACATCCACGCGCTGCTGGCCCTGATGCGGGAGCGCGGCCTGGACGCTGCCTCCATGGAGGTTTCCTCGCACGCCGTGTCGTTCCACCGGGTGGACGGGGTGCAGTTCGACGTCGCCGGCTTCACCAACCTGACGCAGGACCACCTGGACCTGCACGGCACCATGGACGAATATTTCCAGACCAAGGCGGAGCTCTTCACGCCCCCGCACGCCAAGTCAGCGGTGGTTACCGTGGACGACGAATGGGGCCGCCGGCTCGCTGCCGGTGCCGGCATTCCGGTCACCACGCTGGCGACGGCCCAAGGCAACGAGCCGGAAGCGTCCGCTGACTGGGCCGTCACTGCCACCGCGCCCCGGGGCCTCGGCACGGAGTTCCTGCTGCGGCACCGCGACGGCACGGAACTGCGGGTCCATACAGGGCTCCCGGGAAGCTTCAACGTCTCCAATGCCGCCCTCGCAACCGTCATGGTCCTGGCCAGCGGAGTGGACCCGGCAACACTGCAGTCAGCCCTCGACTCGGCCGATCCCTTCACGGTAGCCGTCCCCGGACGCATGCAGCTCGTCTCTATGGCGCCGGCCGCCGTCGTCGACTTCGCCCACAACCCGGACGCCCTGCAGCGGGTGCTGGAAGCAGTCCGCTCACCTCAGCCCGGCTCAAGGGTGATCGTGGTCTTTGGTGCCACGGGTCAGCGCGACCAGGGCAAGCGGCCGGCCATGGGGGCCATCGCCGCGCGCCTGGCGGACGTCGTTATCGTCAGCGATGACGACCCCCACGATGAGGACGCGGCTGCCATCCGCGCAGACGTCCTGGCGGGCGCACTGGAGGCCAAGAAAGCCGGCGGCCTGGGCTGCACGATCCTGGAGTCTTACCCGCGCGACGCGGCGATCCGTCAGGCTGTGGACATGGCACATCCGCACGACACGGTCCTCGTGGCCGGGCGCGGCCACGAGGTCTGGCAGGAAGTCAAAGGTGTCAACCTGGCGCTCGACGACAGGGTGGAGCTCCGCGAGGCCTTGACAGCCCGGGGATTCACCGTTCTGAACGACGAGCGGATAGAGTCCTAGACCGAGATGATTGCATTTACTGCGGCGGAAATTGCCGATATTACTGACGGCCGCCTTGCCGCCGATCCGACCATTACGCCCTCGGCGGTGGTGACGGATTCCCGGGAGGCAACGGCGGGGTCCCTCTACGTAGCCAAGCCCGGCGAGACAGCCGACGGCCATGACTTCATCGTCGCTGCCTTCGAACGCGGCGCGGTCCTGGCGCTGGTGGAAAAGGACGTGGCGGATGACTCCGGCAAGCCGTATCCGTCCATCGTGGTGGAGGACGCGGTCATCGCCATGGGCGCCCTGGCCGCCGAATCCGTGCGCCGGATCCGTGCCCGCCGCGAGGCTGAGGGGTCGGGTTTCACCGTCATCGGCATCACCGGTTCCGCCGGGAAAACCACCACCAAGGACCTCCTTGCCGGAATCCTTGCTGCCGAAGGCAACACGGTCTCGCCCCAGGGGTCCTACAACGGCGAAGTGGGCGTTCCGCTGACCGTTTTCAAGGCCGGGTTCGACACCCGCTACCTCGTGATCGAAATGGGCGCCACCGGGGTGGGCCACATCCGATATCTCGCAGACATGGTCCGGCCCGCCATCGGGGTGGTCCTGGGCATTGGCACCGCCCATGCCGGGGAGTTCGGCGGCGTGGACAACATCGCCGTTGCCAAGGGCGAACTCGTAGAAGCCCTCCCCGAGGGCGGCACGGCCGTGATCAACCTCGACGACGGCCGCGTTGCCGCCATGACAAGCAGGACAAAGGCAAACGTCCTGGGATTCTCCGCGCAGGCCGCAGACGAGGTCCCGGCCGCCGGACTGCGCGCCGTCCACGTCGAGACGAATGCAGCCGGAAATCCCGAGTTCGAACTTCGTTTCCCCGGCGAAGCCGCCGGGCACCAGGTCCGCAGCCGGCTGATCGGCGCCCACCATGTGACCAACCTCCTGGCAGCAGCCGGCGCGGCCTATGCCGCCGGCGTCCCGGCGGAACGGATCGCGGCTTCCCTTAGCTCACAGACCGCTGCCAGCCGCTGGCGGATGGAACGCACCGAGCGGCCTGACGGTGTGACCATCATCAACGATGCCTACAACGCCAACCCTGAATCGATGCGTGCCGCCCTGCGGACTCTGGCGGATCTTGGCCGCGGCCGCCGCACCTGGGCCGTCCTCGGCGCCATGCTGGAACTGGGCGACGAGTCCATCCGGGAGCACATGGCAGTCGGCACGCAGGTGGTGCGGCTCAACATTGCCCGCCTGGTGGTGGTTGGCCGCGAGGCACGTTCGCTCTATGTCTCCGCCGTCAACGAGGGCTCCTGGGGCGACGAATGCGTCTTCGCGGAGTCGGTGGACGAAGCCTACGATCTCCTCCAGCGGGAACTTGAACCGGGCGACCTGGTCCTCTTCAAGTCCTCCAACAGCGTGGGACTGAGGCATCTGGGCGATCGGATAGCATTACCCCCACACGTCCGAGCAACCGCCAATGAAGGGAGCGAGTCGCTGTGATTGCACTGCTGATCGGCGCTGGCCTGGCCCTGCTGTTTGCATTGGTGGGAACCCCGCTGTTCATCCGTCTGCTGGTGCGGAAGAGCTACGGCCAGTTCATCCGCGACGACGGTCCCACATCGCACCACACGAAGCGCGGCACCCCGACCATGGGCGGCACCGTGGTGGTCTTTGCGGTCCTCCTCAGCTACGCGCTGACCCACCTCATCATGTGGATGGTGAACCCGCGGTCAGCCGGCCCGTCCGCCTCCGCGCTCCTGCTGCTGTTCCTCATGGTGGGGATGGGCCTGGTGGGATTCCTGGACGACTTCATCAAGATTTCCAAGCAACGCAGCCTGGGCCTGAACGCCAAAGCCAAGCTGATACTGCAGGGTGCTGTCGGCATCATTTTCGCCATCCTGGCATTGAACTTTCCCAATGCCGACGGCGTGACTCCGGCGTCCACCCAGATCTCGCTGGTGCGGGACATTCCCTGGCTGAACCTTGCGTTCGGCGGCTCCGTCCTCGGCGCCATCCTGTTTGTGCTGTGGTCCAACCTGATCGTCACGGCGGCCACCAACGGTGTGAACCTCACCGATGGCCTGGACGGGCTCGCGGCCGGGGCATCGGTCATGGTGTTCGGCGCCTACACGCTGATGGGCATCTGGCAGAGCAACCAGGCCTGCGGCTCCCCGCGGCAGGCCGGCGGCGGCTGCTATTCCGTCCGGGACCCGCTGGACCTGGCGTTGCTTGCCGCCATCCTGAGCGCGGCCCTGGTCGGCTTCCTGTGGTGGAACACGTCTCCGGCGAAGATTTTCATGGGCGACACCGGTTCGCTGGCCATCGGCGGTGCAGTCGCCGGTTTCGCCATCCTGTCCCGGACCGAACTGCTGCTCGCGTTCATCGGCGGCCTCTTCGTCCTGATCACGCTGTCGGTCATCATCCAGGTGGGCTACTTCAAGATCACCAAGGGCAAGCGCTTCTTCAAGATGGCCCCGCTTCAACATCACTTCGAACTCAAGGGCTGGGCGGAAGTCACCGTGGTGGTCCGGTTCTGGATCCTCGGCGGCCTTTTCGTCGCCGCGGGCCTTGGTATCTTCTACGCAGAATGGGTGGTCCTGCTGTGAGCAGTCCTATACCGTCGCCCCTGGCAACGTCGCCCCGCCTCGAGAACCTCGTGACCTGGGACTCCGACTGGGCCGGACTCCGGGTCGTTGTTACGGGAATCGGCGTCTCCGGGTTCGCCGCCGCAGACACCCTGATCGAACTCGGCGCCCGTGTGGTGGTGGTGGATGCAGCCACCAGCGCGAGAGCCCGGGCTCAGGCGGACACTCTGAAAATCGTCGGTGCCGTGGACGTCCTCCTGGGTGAAGACGCCGTGCACGCGATGCCGAAGATCGACGGGCAGAAACCGGACCTCATTGTGACCTCCCCGGGTTGGCGCCCGGACCAGGCACTGCTCGCGCTGGCTGCACGGACCCATATACCCGTCTGGGGCGACGTGGAACTCGCCTGGCGCGTGCGTGAGCGGGAGGGCCGCAAGACCGCGGACTGGCTGACCATTACGGGCACGAACGGGAAAACCACAACCGTGGGGCTGACCGAATCGATGCTGCAGGCCTCCGGGCTCAAAGCCATTGCCGTCGGCAACGTGGGAACGCCCATCCTGGACGCCCTGCGTGACCCGGTGGAGTACGACGTCCTTGCCGTAGAGCTTTCGAGCTTCCAGTTGCACTGGAGCCACTCCGTTTCACCGGTCGCCAGTGTCTGCCTCAACGTCGCTGAGGACCACGTGGACTGGCACGGCTCCTATGCTTCCTACCTGGCCGACAAAGCGAAGGTCTACGAACGGACCCAAAAAGCCTGCATCTACAACGCCGAGCAGATCGAAACCGAACGCATGGTGGAGGACGCGGACGTCGTGGAAGGCTGCCGGGCCGTGGGCTTCACCACCGTAACGCCCGCCATCAGCATGCTCGGTGTGGTCGAGGGCCTCCTGGTGGACCGCGCGTTCATCCCCGAGCGCAAGGACAGTGCCGCCGAGCTTGCCGCCATGGCGGACCTCGGCCCGGTGGCACCGCGCCACATGGTCGCCAATGCCCTGGCGGCGGCGGCACTCGTCCGGGCCTACGGTGTGGAACCGCAATTTGTACGGCAGGGACTGAAGAACTACATCCCGGGAGAGCACCGCATCCAGCTTGTTGCCCGGCACAACGATGTGCTCTGGATCAACGACTCCAAAGCCACGAACCCGCACGCCGCGGCAGCATCCCTGTCGGCGTTCAGCAACGTCATCTGGATCGCCGGCGGACTCTCCAAAGGCGTGAGCTACGACGAACTCGTCCAGGAGCAGGCACCCCGGCTGAAGGCCGTCGTCCTGATCGGAGCGGACACAACGCCGCTCACGGACGCCCTCCGGCGACACGCACCCGATGTCCCCGTGATCGGACGCACCAAGGGCGACACTGAAAATGTGCAGTCTGCCGAAACGGATGATGCCGGCACAGTGCCCTCGCCAATCTACGGGGAAACTGTGATGGCCCAGGCCGTTGCCGCAGCGGCGCAGCTGGCCTCTCCGGGGGACACTGTGCTGATGGCCCCGGCGGCTGCTTCCATGGATCAGTTCTCTTCCTACGCTCACCGTGGCGACGCCTTCATTGAAGCCGTCCGCGGGCTCGTGGAAGGGCAGGCTCAGACCGGCGAGGAGTAACAATGGTCAGCACGCCCACCCGTGCCCCGGCTGCCAAGCCACAGGGTGCAAACCGGCTCCCGTCCGCTTCGAGGACCGGGCACGTGCCTCCTCTGGCCAGGCTTCGCAGCCTGCACCGGAGCTTCTGGGCGAAGCTGGAGGGAAACGGAAAGTCACGCAACGGTTCCACGTACTACCTGATCCTCGGCTCCACCCTCGCGCTCACGGCCATCGGCATCATGATGGTGCTCTCCGCGTCCAGCGTCGAGGCCATTGCCGCGGGGGAGTCGCCGTACACGGCGGCGCTGAAGCAGGGCATGTTCGCCGCCATCGGCATCTTCACCATGTTCGTGCTGTCCAGGATCAACGTGGTGTGGCTCAAGCGATTGGCCTGGCCGGCGATCGGGGCGGCGCTGGTTCTGCTTGTCCTCGTGCAAGTGGTGGGCGACGAGGTCAACGGCAACAAGAACTGGATCGACCTCGGCGGCATCACCTTCCAGCCGTCGGAGGCTTCAAAACTTGCCCTCGCTCTCTGGATGGCTACCGTGCTGGCCATGAAGGGAAGGCTGCTCAGCCGCTGGCAGCACGTTGCTATCCCGGCCGTCCCAATGGCCATGATCATCATCGGGCTGGTCCTGGTGGGCAACGACCTCGGCACCGCCATGATCATCATGATGATGGTGGCTGCGGCCCTGTTCTTCGCCGGTGTCCCGCTCTACTTCTTTGGCATTGCCGGCCTGCTCGGTGCCGCCGGAGCAGCCGTCATGGCCGTGACGAGTTCAAACCGCATGTGCCGCATCACGTCCTGGTGGACCGGCGAGTCATGCGCCAACGGCATCGACGCCAACTACCAGGCCACCAACGGGCTGTACGGCCTGGCGTCCGGCGGCTGGTTCGGTGTGGGCCTTGGCCAAAGCCGGCAGAAGTACAGCTGGATCCCGGAAGCCCACAACGACTTCATCTTTGCCATCATTGGCGAGGAACTCGGCCTGGTGGGCACCGTCGTCGTACTCATCCTTTTTGCCATCCTCGGTGCCGCGATCTACCGCGTGGTGGTGGCGCAGGAAGACCTGTTCCACCGTGTCCTTGCGGGGACCATCATGGTGTGGCTCCTGGGCCAGGCAACCGTCAACATGTCCGTGGTCACCGGTCTCGTGCCAGTCATCGGAGTTCCGCTGCCGTTCATTTCCTACGGCGGTTCCGCGCTGCTGATGTCGCTGTGTGCGGTCGGCGTAGTGTTGTCGTTGGCGCGGGAACAGATGGCGCCAAGCGTCCAGCCCAAGCGGCTGCTCAAGTTCCGCACCAAGGGCGGGCGCCCACACCCCACACGAAAGCGTAAATAGCACTTAATGAATGCCGAGTCTTTGTCAGTAGTCCTTGCCGGCGGCGGAACGGCGGGGCACATCAGTCCGCTGCTGGCCATAGCGGCCGCAGTGCGGGACGTGCGTCCCGATGTGCGCCTCCTGGCAGTGGGAACGCCCAGCGGGATGGAGACCAGGCTGGTCCCGGCCGCGGGCCTTGAGCTGGCCACCATCAGCCGGGTGCCGTTTCCCCGCCGGCCTTCGCTGGACCTGCTGCGGCTTCCCGGACGGCTTGCCGGCGCTGTCAAGCAGGCCGGAAAAATCCTCGACGACGCACACGCAGACGTGCTGGTCGGTGTGGGCGGCTACGTCTGCACGCCGCTATACCTCGCCGCCCGGCGCCGCAAGATCCCCATCGTCATCCACGAAGCCAACACGCGGGCCGGCCTGGCCAACAAGGTGGGCGCCCGGTTCAGCCGCCATGTCGGCGTTGCTTTCGCCGGCACCAAACTCCGCGGCGCCCGTCACGTCGGCATGCCGATGCGCAAGGAAGTCTCCGGGCTGGACCGCGCTGCCGCCCGGGAGGCGGCACGCGGGCTGTTGGGGCTGGACCAGCATAAGCCTGCCCTGATTGTTACCGGCGGATCGTCCGGGGCGCAGAGCATCAACCGCACCATCGCGGCGTCCGCGGAAGCATTGGGCAAGGCCGGAATCCAAACCCTCCACATCACCGGAAGAGGCAAGGTCGTCGTTGATGACGAGGGCAAACCGCTCACCGCAGACGGCTACCGCCAAGTGGAGTATGTCGACGGCATGGAGAACATCTACGCTGCCGCCGACCTGCTGCTGGGGCGTGCAGGGGCAGCCACGGTCTGCGAGACCGCGGCCGTCGGCGTTCCGGCCGTGTTCGTTCCGCTCCCTATCGGCAACGGCGAACAGGCACTGAACGCCGCCGGGCCCGTAGCGGCGGGAGGGGCGCTGGTGGTGGACGATGAATCATTCACGCCCGAATGGGTGAGCCGGGAAATTATCCCGCTGCTGTCAGATCCTGCCCGGCTGGCGAAGATGGCGGCCAGCTCCGAAGCGCTGGGTATCCGAAACGCAGATCGCCGCATGGCCGATCTTGTCCTGGAAGCGGTAAGCAAATGACCACGTCAACAGCAGGCACCGGCCGGAGCCTGGAATCCCTGGGCCGCGTGCACTTCATCGGCATCGGCGGCGTGGGCATGTCTGCCGTGGCCCGCATCATGGTGGCCCGTGGAGTCCCGGTGACAGGCTCAGACGCCAAGGACCTCCCGGTGATGGCAGACCTGGCCGCTGCGGGCGCAGGCATCCATGTGGGCTACGCCGTCGGCAACCTGGGGAAAGCCCAGACTGTGGTGGCGGGTTCCGCCATCCGCGCGGACAATCCGGAACTCCAGGCCGCCCGTGACGCCGGGCTGCCCGTGCTGCACCGTTCGGAGGCGCTGGCGGCGGCCATGGCCGGCGATCGTGTGGTCACGGTGGCCGGAACGCACGGGAAGTCAACCACCACGTCCATGATCGCGGTGCTGCTCCAGCGTGCCGGCCTGGATCCGACCTTCGCAATCGGTGCCAACGTGCCGGCCCTGGGAGTTAACGCTGCCAGCGGCACGTCTGACATCTTTGTCGCGGAGGCCGACGAATCCGACGGATCGTTCCTGAATTACCGGCCCGACATTGCCGTTGTCACCAATGTTGAACCTGACCACCTTGACTACTACGGGACCGCGGAAGCCGTTTACGAGTCGTTTGACCGCTTCACCGCACTGCTCCCGGCCGACGGCGTCCTGGTGGCGTGTGCCGATGATGCCGGCGCCCGCGCCCTTGCGGAGCGGACCAGCGAGCGGGGCAACACCAGAGTGGTTACCTACGGCACCGCTGAAGATTCAAAGCTGCGGCTGCACGACGGCGGACCGGGAGACGTGTGGGTGTCCACCCCTGCGGGAAGGTTCGCGCTGGAACTTCAGGTTCCCGGCCGCCACAATGCCCTCAACGCTGCCGCGGCATTTGCCGTGGCACTCGAACTTGGCGTTGCGCCCGATGCGGCGTCCGGCGCCCTGGCGCATTTCTCCGGAGCATCGCGCCGCTTTGAATTCAAGGGGGAGGGGCGGGGCGTGCGGGTCTACGACGACTACGCCCACCACCCCACGGAGGTCCGGGCGGCGCTGGCGGGGGCTCGTTCCGTGGCGGGGAACCACAAGGTGCACGTGCTTTTCCAGCCGCACCTGTTTTCCCGGACACGGGAGTTCGCGGCCGAGTTCGCCGAAGCACTCAACGCTGCTGACAGCGCGCTGGTGCTGGACATCTATCCGGCCCGGGAAGACCCGATTCCAGGAGTAAGCAGTGAACTGATTGCGGACCGCCTTTCCACTGGCGGCCGGCTCGTCGCTGCCGAGGACGCAGTCCGGGCTATCGTGGCCAACGCGGCACCCGGGGACATCGTGCTTACGGCCGGCGCGGGCGACGTTACGGCCTACGGCCCGCTGATCGTCCAGGCACTGCTGGCGGAGGCGCCAGGTGGCTAGCACGCGCCGGCCGACTTACAAGGCCGGCAGGCCCGCCAAAGGGAAGGCCCAACCGCGCAACGGGCAAGCGGACGTGATTTCCGCTTCGAAGGACGCGCCTGCAGCCGACCATGCGTCTCCGCCCGAACGCCCATCCCCGTCCGATCGCCCCGCCGCCACCGTGCTGTCCTTTCCGGAGCCCAAACGCAAGCGGATCCGGCGGAACATCATCCTGGCCGCGAGCATCATTGCGGCGCTGGTGGCCGGCCTGCTGGCGGTTGTCGTCTACTCGCCGGTGTTCGCCGTCCAAACGGTCACCGTGGACGGCACCAAAATGCTGACGCCCCAGCAGGTCAAGGATGCGCTGGAGCCGCTGCACGGCAAGCCCCTGCCGCAGGTGAACGACGACGAGGTGAAGCAGTTGCTGCAGCCGCTCGTCCAGGTCAAGGAAGTGACCACGGAGGCCAGGCCGCCGTCAGTGCTGGTGGTACACATCCATGAACGTACCCCGGTCGCCCTGGTGAAACAGGGGGACGTCTTCCAACTGGTCGACGTTGACGGGGTGCAGCTTGGCAGCACCCAGGACCCCGGCAGCATCCAGCTGCCCGTGATCGACGGCGGGGCGGGGGTGATCGGCAAGGATCTGTTCAAGGCCATCACCGCGGTGCTGGCCGCGCTGCCTGCCGACGTTCTCGCCAGGCTGTCCGATGCCTCCGCGAAGTCCGTGGACGCCGTCGAACTCAAACTGGTCGACGGGCAGACCATCATCTGGGGTAACGCGGGCGAGAAGGAGCTCAAGGCCAGGGTGCTCGCGGCTCTGCTCAAAGCGCCCGCCGATCCCAAAAACCCGGTCCAGGTCTACGATGTCAGCGTGCCGCGGCATCCCGTGACACGATAGTGGACGGGTTCCGCGGCACGCAGGCGGGACAGGCATTCACGGGCGCTGCCACAGTGGCGGTCCGGCTGGCGTGGTCAGGGGCGGTTCCTGCTCTATTTAGCGGGTATTCCCACGACACGCGGAGCAGGTCATTGAATGTCTCAGGCATAGGAAATAGCGTCACAACATGAGTTACTTGACATAACTATAACCTTCAAGTCGAAGGTTAAGGTTAGACGCTTCAAGCAAGACTCCATCAGTTTTCGCAATAGGACACGAACAAGGGACACGTAACGTGGCAGCTCCGCAGAATTACTTGGCCGTCATCAAGGTCGTCGGCATCGGCGGCGGTGGCGTGAACGCAGTCAACCGCATGATCGAAGTCGGTCTCCGCGGTGTCGAATTCATCGCAATCAACACCGATGCCCAGGCTCTGCTCATGAGCGACGCCGACGTCAAACTTGACGTCGGCCGCGAGCTGACGCGCGGCCTCGGGGCCGGTGCAAATCCTGAGGTCGGCAAGCAGGCAGCCGAGGACCACGCCGACGAAATCGAGGAGGTCCTGCGCGGTGCCGACATGGTCTTCGTGACTGCCGGCGAAGGCGGCGGCACCGGAACCGGTGGCGCCCCCGTGGTGGCTCGCATCGCACGTTCGCTCGGTGCGCTGACCATCGGTGTTGTCACCCGCCCGTTCACCTTCGAGGGCCGCCGCCGCGCAGGTTCTGCCGAGGCGGGCATCGACGCCCTCCGCGACGAAGTCGATACGCTCATCGTCATCCCCAACGACCGGCTGCTCTCCATCAGCGACCGAAACGTCTCTGTGCTGGATGCATTCCGCTCCGCCGACCAGGTCCTGCTGTCCGGTGTCCAGGGCATCACCGACCTGATCACCACTCCGGGCCTGATCAACCTCGACTTCGCAGACGTCAAGTCGGTCATGCAGGGTGCGGGTTCGGCGCTGATGGGCATCGGTTCGGCACGTGGCGAGGACCGAGCCGTCAAGGCGGCCGAGCTCGCCATTGCCTCACCCCTCCTGGAAGCATCGATCGACGGCGCCCACGGCGTCCTGCTGTCCATCCAGGGCGGCTCTGACCTCGGCCTCTTCGAGATCAACGAGGCTGCCCGCCTGGTCCAGGAAGTGGCCCACCCGGAGGCCAACATCATCTTCGGTGCTGTCATCGACGACGCCCTCGGTGACGAGGCCCGGGTGACAGTCATCGCGGCAGGTTTCGACGACGTCAAAGCCACGTCGCCTTCCATGGACCAGTCGCAGCCCCAGGCGGCGCCCCAGCGTCCGGCAGTGCCTGCCTCGGCTCCGGCCCCCGCTCAGGCGCCGGCCCAGCACGTCCAGCCGGTCCACGCCGGTATTGGCGCATCGGGCTTGAGCAACTGGGGACAGCAGCGTCCCTCTGCCGTCCCTGCAGACTCGGGCTTCGACGTCGACCTTCCCTCCGTTGTGGAGCCGGACCTGTCCGGCAGCCGCTCGGACGACCTGGACGTTCCCGACTTCCTGAAGTAGGGCCCGGCAGGACGTTTTATCAGCTCGTCAGTTAGCGGTGTTTTGATTGTTTTGGTGGCGAACCGAAGTCCGGCCCGGCGTATGGGTTGCATTCACTGACGCCGGGGCCGGGAACCTTGCCCTGCACGTAGGGGATGACCCGGCTGACGTGGTTCGCCGGCGCGAACTCCTGGCGGCCGAAGCGGGCCTGGCAGACGGATTCCAGTACATGAACCAGGTCCACGGTAGTGCCGTGGCCTACATCGGTGACGCGCCGGTCGCCACGGCGGGCAGCGTTGGCCCGGGGGGCCCAACCGCTGATGCGATGGTGTCGTCCGGGCGTCCGCTTGCCGTTATGGTGGCGGACTGCGTGCCCGTCGTCCTTGCCGGAGAGACGGCAGCGGGACGGCCGGTCCTGGCTGTCGCCCACGCGGGCCGCCCGGGCGTGGCCGGCGGCGTCATCCCCGCAACAGTGGCGCGCATGCGCGCCGAGGGAGCGGGGAACATCCGGGCCTGGATCGGCCCGTCGATCTGCGGGTCCTGCTACGAGGTGCCCGAGGGTATGCGGACAGATGTGGCCGCCGCCGTACCGGCAACCTGGTGCACAACATCGTGGGGCACTCCCGGCCTGGATCTTCCAGCCGGTGCGCGCAGCCAGCTTGAAGGCGACGGGGTTACTGTGGAGTATTCCGGACCCTGCACTCTCGAAACTGACGGTCTCTTCTCCTACCGCGGCGACCCGGACACGGGGCGGTTCGCCGGGCTGGTGTGGACCGGTGAGTGAACTCCGGGACATGACGGACGCAGATGACCCCCGCCTGCTCGAAATCCGGGAGCGCCTGGCCGTGGTCCGGCGGAGGATTGCGGCCGCCATCGAAGCCGCGGGCCGCCAGGACAATCCGCCGGAGCTGATCGTGGTCACCAAGTTCCACCCCGCCGACGACGTTCGAAGGCTGGCAGCTTTAGGTGTCACCGATGTGGCGGAGAATCGGGACCAGGAAGCATCCGAAAAAGCTGCCACCCTCAGTGAACTGCGGCTACGGTGGCATTTTGTGGGGCAGTTGCAGAGCAACAAGGCAAAATCCGTGGTGCGATATGCCCATGCTGTCCATTCCGTAGACCGGCCGCAACTGGCAGCAGCCCTTGCCAAGGCGGTGGCCGCGGAGCAGGAACGGACCGGAAGGGGACCACTGGAGTGCTTTATCCAGGTAAGCCTGGACGAGGACGCCGGAAGCCACCGGGGCGGGGCGGCCCGTCTGGAAGTTCCCGCGCTGGCGGACCAGGTGGCCGGGTCGTCGGGGCTCGTGCTCGCCGGCCTCATGGCGGTGGCTCCGCTGGGTTCGGATCCTGATGCGGCCTTCGGCAAGCTGGCGGAAATTTCGGCGCAGCTGCTCAGGGACCACCCCTCAGCTTCGGGGATCTCGGCAGGCATGAGCCAGGACCTTGAATCCGCTGTCAGGGCGGGTGCGACACACCTGAGAATAGGCTCCGATATATTGGGTTCGCGTCCTGCGTTGCGGTAGCGTCGAAGTATTGGAAGAGAATGGCGGGGATTCCAATACTGTCAAGTCAACTCAGCGGCCCGCTTACGGACACGATTAGGAGTCGACCATGGCTGGCGCTCTGCGCAAGACAATGATCTATCTTGGGCTCGCCGATGGCGATGAACACTACGAGTCCGAGCACAACACACCGCACAAGGACGAGGACGATTCAATGGAGCATGACCGCGAGGAACGCCGGGCGCCGGCGCCCGTCCGCGAGGTCGCCCGGGAAACTCCGACTCCACACGCCGCCGAAGAGGAATATCGCGCACCTGTGACACCTATCAAGCGCGCGGCCTCGAGCCGCGAAGAGACCACCGGACTCCGCCAGATCACCACGATCCACCCGCGGTCCTACAATGACGCCAAGCTGATCGGCGAAAGCTTCCGCGACGGCATTCCCGTCATCATGAACGTCACGGACATGGGCGAAGCTGACGCCAAGCGCCTCGTAGATTTCTCGGCGGGCCTGGTGTTTGGCCTCCGGGGCAGCATCGAGCGGGTCACCAACAAGGTGTTCCTGCTCTCGCCGTCGTACGTTGAGGTCATCGGCGACGACAAGAAGGTCAGCGAGACGCAGGCCAGCTTCTTCAACCAGAGCTAGCACCAGACCCGAACGGATGCCAGACAGGACACCTGTCTGGCATCCGTGCTGAAATAGATAAGAACGGCAACAGGACACTGCGGTATCCGGAATGAACATGGAGATATGAGTTAACTCATGGGAATTGTTTTCGGACTTGTCTATATCGCTTTATTATTCGTATTTGTGGCATTGATCATCCGTTTGGTCTTCGACTGGGTGCAGATGTTTGCTCGGGAGTGGAGGCCCAAGGGCGCCGCCCTGGTGACGGCCCACACTGTCTACTCCGTCACAGATCCGCCCTTGAAGGTGCTGCGGCGCCTCATTCCGCCCTTGCGCCTGGGCGGGATTTCGCTTGATCTCGGTTTTTTGCTGTTGTTCATCGCTATCAGCGTGGCTATGGCAATCGTGAGGTCTTTCGCGTAATTTTCATTACAGCTTGCGGCGCAGAAGCAGGCGGGAAACCGCCATCCACGGCATCGCCAAGAAACTCCGGTTTGACACCCAGTGTTGAATTAGAGGAACCAGACCATATTTAGGTACCGTAGTTTTGACGGCCGGAAGGCCTACTGACTAACTAGACCAACGAGGTGACCAGATGGCTTTGACGCCAGAAGACGTAGTCAACAAGCGCTTTCAGCCGACCAAGTTCCGCGAAGGCTACGACCAGGACGAAGTTGACGACTTCCTGGACGAAATCGTCGTCGAACTGCGCCGCCTGAACCAAGAGAACGACGAGCTTCGCAAGAAGCTTGCCGAGAGCGGCTCAGGCACGCCCGCCAGCTCCGCAGCAGCGGCGCCGGTGGTGGAAAAGGTCCCCGCTCCGGTCAAGGCTGAAAAGGACGACTCCCGGGCCAAGGCGGAAGCAGAGGCTAAGGCCGCCGCTGAAGCCAAGAAGAAGGCCGCAGAACCGGCAACTGCTGTTGCAGCAGTTCCGGCCCCGGCTGCCCCTGCCGCGGCCAACGCCACGGCGGAGTCCGCTGCCGGCCTCCTGGCCATGGCTCAGCAGATGCACGACAAGCACGTCGCCGACGGCCAGCAGCAGAAGGACAAGATCATCGCCGAAGCGCAGATCGAAGCCAGCAGCCTGGTCAACGACGCGCAGGAGAAGTCCCGCAAGATCCTCGGCGCCCTGGAGCAGCAGCGCTCCGTCCTGGAACGCAAGGTTGAGCAGCTGCGCGGCTTCGAGCGCGACTACCGTTCACGCCTGAAGGCCTACATCGAAGGCCAGCTCCGTGACCTGGACGCCCGCGGTTCCGTCGCAGCGCCAGAGATCAGCGACGGCAGCCCCGCCGTTTAGCACGTATTCTGAAAGCCGGTGGCTGAGGACTCCTCGGCCGCCGGCTTTTGCCATTAACTGCCACCTGCGCGGCTAGCGGCAGGCACGAGCACCCTCCTTCCAGTCCACGGGACTGGCTCCTGAATGAAAGCTTTATGACTGACGAAACAGCACCTGCCGCAGCGCAGCCAGAAACGACGCACGCACGGCCCCGGAAGGCGGTCCTGCTGTCGCTCTTCGCCGGATTCGCTGTTTTCGCCTACGTCTTTGACCAGCTCACCAAGCTGTGGGTCACCAACACCATGGTGGAGGGGGAGCGCATCCCGGTGCTTCCCCCGCTGCTGCACTGGTACTACATCCGCAACTCCGGGGCTGCGTTCTCCATCGGCGAGAACGTCACCTGGGTCTTCACCATCATCATGGCGGCCGTCTCGATCGCCATCCTTTTCCAGCTGCGCAAACTTGGTTCGGCCTGGTGGGCATTGGCCCTCGGCCTGCTCCTGGGGGGTGCCCTGGGCAACCTCACGGACCGGCTGTTCCGCGAACCGTCGTTCGCCATGGGCCATGTGGTGGACTTCATCCAACTCCCCAATTTCGCCATTTTCAACATTGCCGATTCCGCCGTCGTCTCCGCCGTCGTGATCATCTGCCTGCTGACGCTCCGGGGGATTTCCCTTGACGGTTCACGGCTCCAGAAGGCCACGGAGGGCAAGGATGCCTGAGAGACTCACCGTTCCCGAAGAGCTCGCCGGGACCCGTGTCGACGCTGGACTCGCCAGGCTGATGGGCATATCCCGCTCGCAGGCGGCCACGCTGATCGCCGAAGGCAATGTCAGTTCCGGAGGAAAGGCCGTGGGCAAGTCCCTGAAATTGGCCTCCGGCACCGTGCTGGAGGTTGTTGTCCCCGTACGGCGGGACCCCCTGGAAGTCGTGGAGGAAGTTGTGGAAGGCCTGAAAGTACTGCTGGACGACGAGGACTTCGTGGTCATCGACAAACCAGTGGGTGTGGCCGCGCACCCGTCACCCGGCTGGGTGGGGCCCACCGTGGTGGGGGGACTCGCCGGGCTGGGTTACCGCATTTCGACGTCGGGTGCCCCTGAACGGGCGGGCATCGTGCACCGACTCGACGTCGGAACGTCCGGGGCCATGGTGGTGGCAAAGTCGGAGCGGGCTTACACGGCCCTCAAGCGGGCCTTCAAGGAGCGGACGGTGGACAAGGTATACCATGCGGTGGTCCAGGGCTTGCCGGATCCGCTCGCGGGCACGATCGATGCGCCCATCGGCCGTCACCCCGGCCACGACTGGCGCTTCGCCGTCCTCGAAGACGGCCGTGAGTCCGTGACCCACTACGAGGTGCTGGAGGCCTTCGGCAAGGCGTCGCTGGTTGAGGTGCATCTGGAAACCGGCCGGACGCACCAGATCCGCGTACACTTCTCGGCCCTGCGCCACCCGTGCGCCGGCGACCTGACCTATGGGGCCGATCCGCGACTGGCCGCAACCCTGGGCCTGACCCGGCAGTGGCTCCACGCCCGGCAGCTGGGGTTCGACAATCCCCGGACGGGGGAGCGCGTGACGGTCACCAGCGACTACCCGCAGGATCTCGCGTACGCACTCGAAGTCCTGGCCTCCGGGGACGCCTGAGCCCGAACTGTCGCCGCTCGGCACTAGAATGGTCCGGTGACTTCCAGCAATGACTCGTTCGTCCACCTGCACACCCATACCGAATACTCCATGCTGGATGGGGCGGCCCGCCTGGGGGAGTTGTTCGACGAAACCGAACGCCTGGGGATGCCTGCCCTGGCCACGACCGACCACGGCTACCTGTTCGGTGCCTTCGATTTCTGGCGCAAGGCCACGGACAAGGGCATCAAGCCGATCATCGGCGTCGAAGCCTATGTGACACCCGGGACAGCCCGCGGTGACAAGAGCCGGGTCCGCTGGGGCGAGGAAAGCCAGCGCAAGGACGACGTCTCCGGCGGTGGTTCCTATACCCATATGACCCTGCTGAGCTACAACAACGCAGGCATGCGGAACCTGTTCCGGGCCTCGTCGATCGCCTCGCTGGACTCGGTCTTCGGCAAATGGCCCCGACTGGACCGTGAGCTGCTGAACACTTATTCGGAAGGGCTGATCGCCACCACCGGATGCCCGTCCGGGGAGGTCCAGACCCGGCTGCGGCTCGGCCAGTACCGTGAAGCACTGGAGGCTGCAGCAGAGTTCCGCGACATTTTCGGTGCGGAGAACTACTTCTGCGAGCTGATGGACCACGGCCTGGATATCGAGCGGCGCGTCACGGGCGACCTGCTGCGCCTGGCCAAGGACCTGAACCTGCCGCTGGTGGCCACCAACGACCTGCACTACACGCACGAGCACGATGCCAAGGCGCACGAGGCCCTGCTGGCCATCCAATCGGGTTCCACCCTATTGGAGCCGACCTACGACAACGGCGGTTCGCGCTTCGCCTTCTCCGGCAGCGGCTACTACCTGAAGTCCCCGCAGGAAATGCGTGAGCTGTTCCGCGACCACCCGGAGGCCTGCGACAACACGCTCCTGATCGCCGAGCGCTGCGAAGTGTCGTTCAACACCGGAGCCAACTACATGCCGCGGTTCCCCTGCCCGGAGGGGGAAGACGAAACCTCCTGGCTGGTCAAGGAAGTCGACAAGGGCCTCCACTACCGCTATCCCCAGGGCATCCCGGACAAGGTCCGCAAGCAGGCCGACTATGAACTCGACGTCATCACCTCCATGGGCTTCCCGGGCTACTTCCTCGTGGTGGCCGACTTCATCAACTGGGCCAAGAACAACGGCATCCGGGTGGGCCCGGGCCGTGGCTCCGGTGCAGGCTCCATGGTGGCGTACGCCATGCGCATCACCGACCTTGATCCGCTCCACCACGGCCTGATCTTCGAACGCTTCCTCAACCCGGACCGCGTCTCCATGCCTGACTTCGACGTCGACTTCGATGACCGGCGCCGCTCCGAAGTGATCGACTACGTCACGCGCAAATACGGCGACGAACGCGTCGCGATGATCGTCACGTACGGCACCATCAAGACCAAGCAGGCCCTCAAGGACTCATCGCGTGTGCTGGGCTACCCGTTCAGCATGGGCGAGACGCTGACCAAGGCGCTGCCGCCGGCCGTGATGGCCAAGGACATTCCGCTGGCCGATATCCAGAACAAGGAATCCAAGCGTTACAGCGAAGCCGGTGACTTCCGGCAGCTGATCAGCACCGACCCCGAAGCCGCCAAGGTTTTCGAGACGGCACTTGGCATCGAGGGCCTGAAGCGGCAATGGGGCGTCCACGCCGCCGGCGTCATCATGTCTTCGGACCCGATCATCGACGTGATTCCCATCATGCGCCGTTTCCAGGACGGCCAGGTCATCACGCAGTTCGACTATCCGACGTCCGAAGGCCTCGGCCTGATCAAAATGGACTTCCTCGGCCTGCGAAACCTGACGATCATTTCCGATGCCCTGGAAAACATCAAGATGAACCGCGGCATCGACCTCGATCTCGAAACCCTGGCCCTGGACGACACTGCATCCTATGAGCTGCTGGCCCGGGGCGACACCCTGGGTGTGTTCCAGCTCGACGGCGGCCCCATGCGGTCCCTCCTCAAGCTCATGAAGCCCGACAACTTCGAGGACATTTCCGCGGTGCTGGCCCTCTACCGTCCTGGTCCGATGGGCGCCAACGCGCACACCGACTACGCGTTGCGCAAGAACAAGATCCAGGAAGTCATTCCGATCCACCCGGAGCTCGAGGAACCGCTGTCTGAAATCCTCGGCGGCACATACGGGCTGATCGTGTACCAGGAGCAGGTTATGGCCGTGGCGCAGAAGCTCGCCGGCTATAGCCTCGGCCAGGCCGACATCCTGCGCCGCGCCATGGGCAAGAAGAAGAAGTCCGAGCTGGACAAGCAGTTCGCCGGCTTCTCCCAAGGCATGCAGGACAACGGCTATTCCATGGCTGCGGTCAAGACCCTTTGGGATATCCTGCTCCCGTTCTCCGATTACGCCTTCAACAAGGCACATTCGGCCGCCTACGGCGTGATCTCCTACTGGACCGCGTACCTCAAGGCACACTACGCGCCGGAGTATATGGCCGCCCTGCTGACGTCGGTGGGAGACGACAAGGACAAGTCGGCCATCTACCTGAACGAATGCCGGCGCATGGGCATCACGGTGCTTCCCCCGGACGTCAATGAGTCGGCCCTCAACTTCACTCCAGTGGGCAACGACATCCGCTTCGGCATGGGCGCTATCCGCAACGTCGGCGTTAACGCCGTCGAGGCCATGGTGGCGGCACGCGAAAAGGAGGGCGCCTATACGTCCTTCAAGGATTACCTTATGAAGGTCCCGGCAGTGGTCTGCAACAAGCGCACGATTGAATCCCTGATCAAGGCAGGTGCGTTTGACTCCCTGAAGCACCACCGGCGTGCCCTGGCCATGATCCATGAAGAAGCGATCGACTCCGTGATCACCCTTAAGCGCAACGAGGCGATCGGTCAGTTCGATCTTTTCGCCGGTTTTGACGAGGCAGAATCCGAGGCGTCCCTCAGCATCGAGATCCCGGACCTTCCCGAATGGGAGAAAAAGGACAAGCTCTCCTTCGAGCGCGACATGCTGGGCCTCTACGTCTCGGACCACCCGTTGCAGGGCCTCGAGGGGCTGCTGAGCCAGCATGCCGACCAGTCCATCACCTCGATCATCGCGGAAGACGGCCCGCACGACGGCGCCATCGTGACCATTGCGGGCATGATCACTTCGCTGAGCCGGCGGATCGCGAAAGCCAGCGGCAATGCCTATGCCCGTGCCGAGATCGAGGACCTGGGCGGTTCCATGGAGGTCATGTTCTTCGGCCAGGTCTACGGTCCCATTGCGTCCGTGCTCGCCGAAGACCTGATCGTGGTGGTCAAGGGCAGGCTGCAGCGGCGCGACGACGGCGCTGTCACCTTGAACTGCATGGAGCTGTCCGTCCCGGACCTCAGCGAGGGCTTGAACGGGCCGCTGGTCATCACCATGCAGACGCACAAGGCCACGGAGGCCGTGGTGACTGAACTTGGTGACGTGCTGAGGACACACCGGGGCAACTCGGAAGTCAGGCTGCACCTGCAGGGCGACACCCGGGTGGAAGTGATGGCGCTCCCGGTCCACTTGAGGGTCAACCCGAGCCCGTCGCTCTTCGGCGACCTGAAGGTGCTCCTCGGACCGACCTGCCTGGACAGCTAGTTGCCCGGTCAGTCAGTGACGACGGCACCGGGCACGGCAGTGATCTCCGGTACGCGCCGGGGCGGGCATCGACGTCGTCGTCAATAATGCCGCGGTGGGCAGCAAACAGAAGACACTGGGGGCAGTTGACCCCGGTTTTCTTATGCAGCTTCTTGACAACAACATCGGGGGTGCCGTCCGGGTGACCCAGGCATGCCTGCCCGGTCTGCTCCGGGCGGGGCAGACCGGCCGCAGGCCCCTGGTGGTGAACGTGTCGTCCAGGCTGGGCTCGGCAGCGCTTCAGGCGGGCGGCGAATTCGCGGGTTTCGGGACGAGTTACGGCTATCGGCTGAGCAAAGCGGCGCTCAACATGCTGACGCTGAGCCTGCATGAGGAGTTCGGCGCCCAACTGGACGCCTGGTCCGTACATCCCGGCGCACTCAACACCGGAATGGGAAGGGCCGGTGCGACGAAGGAGCCCGCAACGGCGGCCAGGGAGCTGCTGCGGGAGCTCACCGGGAGCCGGGGGACCAGCCCGCGCTATTTCGAACTGGGATCGTCCGCGCCCCTGCCCTGGTAATGCCCTAAATCTCGTAGTCGAGCGGCACGGGCTGGCTGTAGGCGCCAGAGTGGTACAGCAGCGGCGAGCCGTCCTCGCCCACCTGTCCTTCCACAACCTCCACCACAACCACCGCGTTGTTCTCAAAGGAGAGGCGCATCTGGATCTTGCCGATCAGCCAGCCCGCTACGTCTTTAAGGACGGGAACGTCGTGCGGTCCGAGCTCCCAGTGGTCACCCTCGAAACGGTTCTTGGTCCGCGCGAAGCGGTCGGCGAGTTCCTGGTTTTCCAGCCCGAGCATGTGGACGCCAATGTGCGTGGTGTTGGCGATGGCCGGCCAAGAACTGGAGGTGCGCGCCATGTTGAAGGTAAAGCGCGGCGGCTGGGCAGACAGCGATGCCACGGAGGTGGCCGTGAATCCATACGGGGTGCCGTTGTAGTTCACGGTGATAATCGCCACGCCGGCCGCATGCCGGCGGAACATCTCCTTGAACGTGCCTTCGAAGGCTGCGTTGTCTGAGGACACTGTGTTCTAACTCCCTGCTGAAACTAATTCCGGTTGAATCCTGCATGCCAGCGTAGGGGCCCAACGGTGGCGTCCGTGACTTGGTTACCTGCCGCGTCCCGTGTTTGACGACGGTGAACATTTGTTAATGTTTGTTTCATGACACAGCCATCCGGCACCGGCCCGGTCCCGCCGAATCCGCAGCACCCCGTGGGTGACGGCAACCCGCCTGCCTATGGTGTACTTTACCGCGGTGGCAGCGCTTCGTGGCGCCTGCCGGCGGCCATAGCCGCCGCCGGGATTCCGGTGGGACTGTTGTGGTGGCTGCTGGCGCCCGGCGGCTTGAACCTTCTCTCCGGCAACCCCTCCCTGGCCAGCGGAACGAATGCCGAAGGCTGGCTTCCCCGGGACCTCGTGCTGGCGGGCCTGTTCCTTCTGGCGGGCTGCGTGACCGGATTCCTCCTCGATGGAAAACGCGCCGCGGCCCCGATGCCCGGGACAGTGCTCTTCGCTGTGATCGGCGGGGCGATGGGCGCCCTGATCGCCTGGCAGACCGGGGTGCTGGCGGGGCAATGGTGGGGACCGGACGAAGACACTGCCGCGAACGCCAGCATCGCGTTCTCGCTTCGGGCCTTCGCTGTTCTGGCCATCTGGCCGGCAGCCGTGGCCATTGCGGTCTTTGTGGCGAACCTGATCAGTCTCCTGGGCACGCCGCCGGTGCAGGACAGCTAGGCGCTGTCGTCGCGCTGGGCTTGGTCGGCCCTGCTTAATCGACCCCGCTTAATCCACCCCGCTTAACACGGAACGAAGCGCTCCGGCCGGCACGTAAAATGGGCGGGTGACCATTTCACCGGACAGCCCCGCCCAGACCACCACCCCGGCCATCAGCTACCGCACTGTTGACCTACGCGGCCAGCGGCTCTCCTTGGCCGGGCTCCGGGCGGCGGTTCCCCGAGCCCGGCACCAGACCATGGCCGACGCCGAGCAAAAGGTTGCGGACATCATCACGGCGGTCCGCTCACGGGGCTTCGCCGCGCTGGGAGAGTTCGCCAGGACGTTCGACGGCGTGGAGCAGGAACACCCGAGGGTCCCGGCTGCTGCGTTGCGCGCAGCACTGGAGAACCTGGACCCGGCGGTGAGGGCCGCCCTCGAGGAATCCATCAGCCGCGCGCGCAGGTTTGCTGACAGCCAGAGGCCGGCGAACATCGACGTCGAGTTGGGCGAAGGCGCCGTGGTGAGCCAGAACTGGGTGCCAGTCGGCCGCGTGGGCCTTTATGTCCCCGGAGGGCTGGCGGTCTACCCGTCCTCGGTGATCATGAACGTCGTCCCGGCGCTGGCCGCCGGCGTTGCATCCATTGCACTGGCGTCGCCTCCGCAGAAAGACTTCGGGGGACTCCCGCACCCGACCATCCTGGCTGCCGCGGCCCTGTTGGGCATTGACGAGGTGTACGCCATTGGAGGTGCCCAGGCCATCGCAGCCTTCGCCTATGGTGTTCCCGCGGAGGATCCGGACGCAGCACTGGATCCCGTGGACGTGGTGACCGGGCCGGGCAACATCTTTGTCGCTACAGCCAAGCGGCTAGTCAAGGGCGTTGTGGGCATCGACTCCGAGGCCGGCACCACTGAGATCGCCATCCTCGCGGACAGCAGCGCCCGTCCGTCACTGGTGGCGGCCGACCTCATCAGCCAGGCCGAGCACGACCCCAAGGCGGCGTCCGTCCTCATCACCGATTCAGAGGACCTCGCCGAGGCGGTCCGGGCCGAACTTGGCGTGCAGGCGGGTTCAACCAAGCACGCTGAGCGCGTGCGGGAAGCCCTGTCCGGGCCGCAGTCCGGAGTGGTGCTGGTAGATAACCTGGAACAGGGGATCGCAGCCTGTGATGCCTATGCCGCGGAGCACCTGGAGATCATGACGGCGGATGCCCCCGGCGTCGCCGCCCGCATCCGCAACGCGGGAGCAATTTTTGTTGGCGATTACAGCCCCGTCAGCCTGGGAGATTATTGCGCGGGGTCCAATCACGTGCTGCCTACGAGCGGTACCGCAGCTTTCTCATCAGGCCTTAACGTCACCACCTTCCTTCGTGCCATCCAGGTGGTCAACTACAGCAAGCCGGCCCTTGAAAAGGTCAGCGGCCACATCGTCAGCCTCGCCGGAGCGGAGGACCTGCCGGCCCACGGCGAGGCCGTGACGGCGCGGTTCGCCGGCAACGGCTAACCACTACATGTAGTAATTACAGGCTTGTTATTCAGCTACATGTAGTCGTAAACTGAGCTTGGAAGAATGTAGTCCGGCCCTGCACGCGAGCGGCCTGCATTTCAGCCGACCTGCCACCCCGCCAGGGAAGGAAGCAACGTGTATTGTCCGTTTTGTCGCAACCCTGATTCCCGCGTGGTGGACAGCCGGATGGCCGACGACGGCTCAGCCATCCGCCGGCGTCGGCAGTGTCCCGAATGCGGGCGCCGCTTCACCACCGTGGAAACAACCAGCCTCACGGTGATCAAGCGCTCCGGCGTCGGCGAGCCCTTCAGCCGCAGCAAGGTGATCAACGGCGTGCGGAAAGCCTGCCAGGGCAGGCCCGTGACCGAAGACGACCTCGCCCTGCTCGCGCAGGAAGTCGAGGAGACAATCCGGGCATCCGGCGCTGCGGAAATCGACGCCCACGAGGTGGGGCTGGCTATCCTCAGCCCGCTCCAGAAGCTCGACGAAGTCGCCTATCTCCGCTTCGCGAGTGTGTACCAGGCCTTTGAATCCCTGGAGGATTTCGAAGCAGCCATCGCGATCCTTCGGCATGAAGCGGAAGTCGAAGCGAAGGCTGCCAAGGGCACGAGCCCCGAGAAGAGCCCGCTCTAGACTCCGGTGGTGGCAGCGGAGGGGAAGCCGAAGCCACCACCGGCACCAAGCCCGGAAATCGGACGCTGTCAGCGGCCGCCCGCTACCGGCAGCACTGCGCCGGTAATGTAGCCGGCGTCGCCGGACAACAGCCACAGCACTGCAGCCGCCACCTCGTCGGGTTCGGCACCCCGGCCCATGGGGATGGTCGGATTCAGGCGTTCCACCCGGTCCGGCATTCCCGCCGCGGCGTGCAGCCCGGTTTTGGTGCTGCCGGGCGCGACGCAGTTGACGCGGATTCCCTGTGACGCGACTTCCGAGGCCAGACCAACGGTCAGTACATCTACGGCTCCCTTGGACGCGGCGTAATGCGCCCATGTGCCCGGGGACCCGGCCTTTGTGGCTGTGGAAGAGACGT
>NZ_JBBLYW010000004.1:0-98521 GCF_037911235.1 Arthrobacter oryzae | reverse complement strand
CAGACCAGCCACCACAACCCTCACAGACACTTGAGGCCCCGCTTGGCGGGGCTTCAAGTGTCCGTTCGCGCTAAGACCGGGCTTGGGTTAGGCCAGGACCTGCCGCTTTGAGGAGATCACTCCGGTGTCGAAGCCGGCAAGGTGCAGTCCGCCGTGGAAGCGCGCGTGCTCGATCTTGACGCAGCGGTCCATCACGACGTCGAGCCCGGCGGCTTCGGCTTCTTTGGCCACGTCCTCATGCCACGAGCCCAGCTGCAGCCAGAGGGTCTTGGCGCCGGCTGCGATGGCCTCGTCCAGGACGCCCGGGAGGTCGTCGTGCTTGCGGAACACATCCACGATGTCCGGGCTCTCGGGAAGGTCGGCAAGGGAGGCGTAGGTAGGCTGGCCAAGGATCTCCTTAACGACGGGGTTCACGAAATAGACCTTGTACCGGGTGGAGGACTGCAGGTACGTGGCCACGAAGTAGCTGGCCCGCGACGGTTTGTCCGAGGCGCCCACAATGGCAATCGACTTCGCCTGCCGGAGCAGGTTCAGCCGTTCCGGTGCTGAGGGGCCGTCCCATGTGCGGTCTGCGGCGCTCATGCCCGTGCTCCGATCGTGCAGGCGTCTGAAACGTCGGTTTCGACAAGTCCGGCCTCCGGGGCTGAGACAGCGTCCAGGGCTTGGTCCAGGTCCCAGAGAATGTCGTCGATGTCCTCCAGGCCCACGGAGATGCGGACCAGGTCTTCCGGAACTCCGGCGGACTCGAGCTGGGCCGGGCTCAGCTGCTGGTGGGTGGTGGAGCCGGGGTGGATCACGAGCGTCCGTGAATCACCCACGTTGGCCAGGTGCGAGGCCAGCTGGAGTGCCTCGATGAACTTCTGGCCGGCGGCGCGGCCCCCCTTCACACCGAAGGAGAACACGGAACCCGGACCCAGGGGCAGGTACTTCCGCGCCCGCTCAAAGTGCGGGTGCGACGGCAGCCCGGAGAAGTTTACGTAGGCCACGCGTTCGTCCGCCTCGAGCCATTCCGCCACGGCCTGGGCGTTCTTCAGGTGTTCGTCCAAGCGCTGGGGGAGGGTTTCCACGCCCTGCAGCAGCTGGAACGCGGACTGCGGGGAGAGGGCGGGGCCGATGTCCCGCAACTGCTCGCAGCGGAGCTTGGTCAGGAAACCGTACTCGCCGAAGTTTCCCCACCAGGAGACGTTGCCGTAGGAGGCAACGGGCTCGGTCATGGTGGGGAACTTGCCGTTGCCCCAGTTGAAGCGGCCGCTTTCCACGATCACCCCGCCCAGGGTGGTGCCGTGTCCGCCCAGGAACTTGGTGGCGGAGTGAATCACGATGTCCGCCCCGTGTTCGATTGGCCGCACGAGGTACGGCGTGCTCAAGGTGGCGTCAACCACGAGGGGGATGCCGGCGTCGTGCGCCACCTTTGCCAGCCCGTCAAGGTCCTGGACCTCCGACGACGGGTTGGCCACCACCTCAACGAAGATGGCCTTGGTGTTCTCCCGGACCGCAGCGGCGTAGTCCGCCGGATCCGTGCCGGGAACGAACGTGGTGTCCACGCCGAAGCGGCGCAGGGTGACATCAAGCTGGGTCACGGTGCCGCCGTACAGCTGGGAAGCAGCCACGATATGGTCTCCGGCCTGGGTCAGGGCAGCGAACGTGATGAACTCCGCAGCCATGCCCGACGACGTCGCAACAGCGCCGATGCCGCCTTCCAGGGAGGCGATGCGCTCCTCGAACGCCGCCACCGTGGGGTTGCCGATGCGCGAGTAGATGTTGCCGTACTTCTGCAGGGCGAAGAGGTTGGCGGCGTCCTGGGTGTCCTTGAACACGAAGGACGTGGTCTGGTAGATCGGGACTGCCCGGGCGCCGTGCTCCGCGTCGGGCGTTCCGCCGGCGTGCAGCGCGCGGGTGCGGAAACCGAACTTGCGGTCGGCCATTAGACGGTCACCAGCCCGGCGGAGCCTGCCGAAACTGCCGGCGTGCCGGACAGGTCCAGCTCCGTACCGTTCTTGCGGGCGAGGTCCGCCTCGAGTTCGCGGACGATCGGCAGGATGTCCTGGCCGAACGCGGCGACTTCTTCCTGGAAGTGCAGGTAGCCGGTCAGGAACAGGTTCACGCCGATCTTCTTGTACTCCACGATCCGCTCCGCGATCTGTTCCGGGGTGCCGATCAGCTGGGTCTTGAAGCCGTCGTTGTACTGGACCAGGTCCTCGAAGCTCGAGTCGGCCCACATGCCCTTGCCGTCCTTCGTGGAGGCGCCGGCTTCCTGCACGGCGTCGCGGAAGCCCTGGACTGCAGGCTTGTGCGCCTTCTCGACGATTTCGCGGAGGGTGTCGCGGGCTTCCTTCTCGGACTCGCGGGCGATGACGAAGCCGTTCAGGCCGAATTTCGGGAAGGCCAAGGCGCCGTCAGCGCCGCGCTTCGTCTCGCCGGCCGCAGCCACCACACCGGCGATGTTCTCCTTGAAGCCTTCCAGGTCCTTGCCGTTGGAGAAGTACCAGTCCGCCACCCGGCCGGCCGTGGCCTGCGCAGCAGTGGAGTTGCCGCCGAAGAAGATCTCCGGGTGTGCGCGGCCCGGAACGTCCACCGGGGCCGGGTTCAGGGTGAAGTCGGTGATGTTGTAGTACTTGCCGGACTGGCTGTACTCCTGCTCGGTCCAGAGCCCGCGGAGGACCTTGATGAACTCCTCGGTGCGGACGTAGCGCTCGTCGTGTTCCAGCCACTCGAGGCCAAAGTTGGTGAACTCGTTCTTGAGCCAGCCGGAGACGATGTTGACGGCGGCGCGGCCGTTGGAGATGTGGTCCGCGGTGATGATGTATTTGGCCAGCACGCCGGGGTGCCACATGCCCGGGTGGACCGCCGAAATGACCTTCAGCCGCTCGGTGGCCGCCAGCAGCGCCAGGCTGAAGGACGTGGCCTCGTGCTGCTTGTCAGCACCGTAGGAGGCGGCGTAGCGGGTCTGCGTCAGGGCGTACTCGAAGCCGGAGTTCTCGGCGATCCGTGCAAGCTTCTTGTTGTAGTCGAAGTCCCAGCCGGTGCGCTGTTCGATCGTGGAGACCACCAGGCCGCCGGAAACGTTCGGCACCCAGTAGGCGAACTTGAGCGGCTCGGAAAGACGGGCAACGCTGCTGATGTCGTTCATGATTGTTCCTTTACTTCTGTCCGTTGAGGGAAGACGGCTTCTGTCCATTAAGGGAAGCAGCGTAGCCGTCCAGGGCATGCTGGATACCGGCGATCGCCGGTTCGTTCTGGAGGGATGTGGTGTCGCCGAGGGCGGTGCCCTCGAAAAGCTGGGTGAGCAGCCGGCGCATGATCTTGCCGCTGCGGGTCTTGGGCACGTCGGGAACCACGACGACGTCGCGCGGCTTGGCGATCGGTCCGATCTCCTTCGCGACGTGGTTGCGGAGTTCGGTGGCAACCTCCGTCGAGGCGCCGCCTTTCAGGACGACAAACGCGACGACGGCATGGCCGGTCTTGGGGTCAGCCACCGGGCAGACGCCCGCCTCCACCACGGAAGGGTGGGAGACGAGGGCCGACTCGATTTCGATAGTGGACAGGAGGTGGCCGGAGACGTTGAGGGTGTCATCCACGCGGCCCAGGATCCAGATGTCGCCGTCGTCGTCGTACTTGGCGCCGTCGCCGGCCAGGAACCAGCCCTGCTTGGCGTACTTGCGCCAGTACGAATCGAAGTATCGCTGCGGGTTGCCCCAGACGGTGCGGGCGATGGCGGGTCCGGGCGAGTCCACCACAATGAATCCCTGGACGCCCGGCGGCACGGTGTTGCCGGCGTCGTCCACGATCCGCGTGCTGACGCCGGGAAGCGGACGGGCCGCGCAGCCCGGCTTGAACTCGGTGTCCGTGGGCGCGGGGGAGAGGATGGTGGCGCCGGTTTCGGATTGCCACCAGGTGTCCACCACGGGTGCCGTGCCGGCGCCGACGTTCCGGCGGAGCCAGCGCCAGGCCTCGGGATTCACGGCTTCGCCCACGGTGCCGAGCATCCGGATGGAGGAGAGGTCGTAGGTGTCCGGAACGCCATCCGGGAACCAGCCCATGAGCGAACGGACCAGGGTGGGCGCGGTGTAGTACTGCGTCACGCCGTAGCGTTCGATGATCTCGAAGTGCCGGCCCGGGTGCGGCGTGTTGGGCGTCCCTTCGAAAATCACCTGGGTGACGCCGTTGGACAGCGGACCGTAGATCTCGTACGTGTGGGCCGTGACCCACGCCAGGTCAGCGGTGCACCAGTGCACGTCCTGGTCCCGGAGCGCCGGGTCCGGGTTGCTGAACAGGTGCTCGAAGCTCCAGGATGCCTGCGTCAGGTAGCCGCCCGAGGTGTGCACCAGCCCCTTGGGCTTACCGGTGGTCCCGGAGGTGTACATGATGAAGAGGGGGGTCTCGGCGTCGAACGCTTCCGCTTCGTGCACCTCGGCAGCGCTTCCGACGGCGTCATGCCACCAGACGTCGCGGCCGGCGGTCATGGGGACCGTCGCCAGCTGGTCCGCGGGGGTGGTGCGGTTGACCACCAGCACGTGCTCGATGGAGTTCTCACCGGCGACGGCGGCGTCCGCGTTGTCCTTGACCGGCACTGCCACGCCCCGGCGGAACTGGCCGTCCGTGGTGACCAGGAGCTTGGCCCCCGTGTCCTCCACACGGAACTTCAGGGCTTCGGCGGAGAAGCCGCCGAAGACCAGGGAGTGGATGGCGCCGATGCGCGCCACGGCGAGCGTGATGATGACTGTTTCGGGGATGACCGGGAGGTAGATGACCACGCGGTCGCCCTTGGTGATGCCCAGATCGAGGAGCGCGTTGGCGGCCCTGGACACTTCGCGCTGGAGTTCGGCGTACGTGATGGCGCGCCGGTCACCGGGCTCGCCCTCGAAGTGGAGCGCCACTTTATCGCCGCGCCCGGCGGCAACGTGACGGTCCACGCAGTTGTAGGCGACGTTGAGCTTGCCGCCCTCAAACCAGGTGATCTCCGGTCCGGTGCCCGTTTCCAGGTCTGCCGGAACGCTCCGGTGCGCGGTGTGCCAGGGCTTGCCGTTGTGGTTTCCGCTGAGGGCTCCGTCGGTGGGCTCCGCCCAGTCGAGGCGGAGGGCCTGTTCTTCCCAGAAGGCTACGTTGGTGGTACTGCGGTGACGCGCCGGTCCGTCAGTGGGGACGCCGTGCACTGCGTCGTCCGTGGGCTCGGTCAGGGACCATCCCGAAGAGCCGCGAGAGGAGCCGGGCGCGTCACGCAGCCCTGCTTCGTTCGCCGTCGCGTCCGAAGTGGTTTGTGGGGTTGCCTCGGACGGAATCCGGGCAAGGGTGGGCAGGGCAGAAGAAATCTCAGGGGTCATTACAGCACTCCATCGGTCCTGGCAGTAGCACCCTTTAGTTCCTTTGGTTTCCTCGAAAGAGGAGGAACAGTTCCGTGGGAATGGTCGTCTCACGTCACCGGGGTTGCTGCGGCTTCATCGATCCAGGTCTCTCGGCCGCTCGGGATGGTCACTACCTACTAGAACCGAGATGCACGATTTCACAAAATCCGCGTGTTCCGCGCTGTAATATTCGTTCACGGCGGGAAGTTTTGCCGCAGGTTCATTCATATATTCGGGGATAGTGCGGAATGGCCGCAGGAGTAAGGTTGATGCATGGCCCACGTTAACGATCCGGCAGTCATTGAGCGACTCATGCGAACCAAAGGCACATGGGCCGTGGTGGGGCTGACCACCAACGAATGGCGCTCGGCGTATGACGTCTCCCTGTACATCCGAGACCGGATGGGCATGGAAATCATCCCGGTCAACCTCCCGGGCCACGACGTGCACGGCGAGAAGGGATACCGCTCCCTGGCGGACATTCCCGCGGAAAAGCACCCGATCGACGTCGTGGACTGCTTTGTTAATTCGCACAAGGTGGGGGCGGTCATCGACCAGGCCATTGCAGTGGGCGCCAAGGCGGTGTGGCTGCAGCTCGGGGTGTTCGACGACGCCGCAGTGGAGCGTGCCAAGGCGGCGGGACTGGACGTGGTGGTTAACGAGTGCCCTGCCCGCGAAGGGTGGCGCGTGGGCATCTAGCGCCCTGCCGGAAATACCGGGCGCCGGATAGGCTCGCTTCATGGACGCTGACACCCTCCGCGAGATCTGCCTGAGCTTCCCCGGCACCTACGAGGACTTTCCGTTCGGGCCGGAAACCTCCGTCTTCAAAGTGCGCGCGGCCGTGGCGGGCGGTTCGCGGCACGAAGCGAAGATGTTCGCGGCGTCCGCCACGGACCCGGCGGACTGGTCCGTGAGCCTCAAGTGCGAGCCCGCCCTGGCGGAGCAGTTGCGGTCGGTCCACCCGGAAATCTCCGGCGCCTGGCACATGAACAAGACGCACTGGAACGGGGTCCGGCTGGACGGATCGCTGCCGGACGACATGATCCGGGACATGGTGGAGGACTCCTACGACCTGGTGGTGGCCACGCTGAGCCGCAAGCAGCGTGAGCAGCTGGGCTGGGCCGGGCTCGCCAGGGGTGATGGAGCATGACGCGTAACCGCCGTCTGGCCCGGGGCCGCCTGGACTACCCGGGCATCGGTTCCACCGAACACGGACGGGCGCCGGATGGCATCCCTTGGGTGGTGACCCAGGCCTATCTCGGCGACGGCCCGGCGCTCTACCGGAGGGTCGCCCACGGAATCCTGGCCTGGCAGTTGCAGAAGCGGTCCGGGCTGCGGGTCCGCACCGACTCCGACGTCGTGGTGCCCGGCGCGCGCGTGGTGAGCGGATTCGGCGTCGGGCCTTTCCGGATCAATGCGCCCTGCGAGGTGGTGTGGGTCCGCCGGCCGGTGCCCGGCGACGGTCCGCAAAGTGCAGGTTTTGGTTACGGAACCCTTCCCGGCCACCCCGTGCGGGGCGAGGAAGCCTTCGAAGTGGAACTGGATGGCGAAGGCCGGGTGTTCCTGAAGATCACTGCGTTCAGCCGGCCGTCCAACTGGTTTTACGCTGCCGGCAGTGCCGTCGCGGGCCGTGCGCAGAGACATGTCACGAACCGATACATTGGGAGTGCACACGAACTGGCCGCAGGTGAAAGCTGATCAGGAGCAGGTGGATGCTGGAACAGAAAACCCTTGACCAACTGTGGAACTTCGACGACGCCGCGGGCTCGGAAGCCCGCTTCCGCGCGGCGGCTGCAGACGAAAAGTACGACGCCGACGAACAGGCGGAGCTCGCCACCCAGGCGGGGCGGGCCATCGGGCTGCAGGGCCGCTACGAGGCAGCCGACGCGTTCCTGGACGCGATCGACGCCGACGAGCCCACCGTTGCCGTCCGGGTGCTGCTGGAACGCGGGCGGCTGCTGAACTCCAGCGGCCATGCCGCGATGGCCGTGCCGCTGTTTGAGCAGGCCGCCGAACTGGCCGACCACCTCAGCGAGGAGTACCTCGCCGTCGATGCGCTGCACATGCTGGCCATCGCCGATCCCGCGCACGCCGAGTCCTGGACCCGCAGCGCCCTCGAGTATGCTTCCACGGTGCACGACCCCCTGACGAAGCGCTGGATGGTCTCGTTGCACAACAACCTGGGCTGGGCGCTGCACCAGGCAGGGCGCTTCACCGAAGCATTGGTGGAGTTCCAGCTGGCCGAGCAGTGGGCGGAACGCGTCGGTACGCCCCAGCAGCAGCAATGGGCCCGGGAGGCGATCGAGGAGTGCGAGCACTCCCTCGCCGCCGGGCTGTCCGCAGAAACACAACGAAAGGCATAACCCCCGTGATCTTCATTGTCGTCAAGTTCAAGGTCAAGCCGGACTGGTCGGATAAATGGCTGGGCCTGGTGGAGGACTTCACCCGGGCGACGCGCCAGGAGCCCGGCAACCTGTGGTTCGACTGGTCCCGCAGCGTGGATGACCCCAACGAGTTCGTCCTGGTGGAAGCCTTCAAGGATGACGCCGCGGGCGACCACGTCAACAGCGCGCACTTCCAGAAGGCCATGGCGGACATGCCGCAGGCCCTCGCCGAGACGCCCCGCATCATCAGCCGCCAGCTCGACGGCGACGGCTGGGATCGGATGGGCGAGCTCACCGTCTAGCTCCTGCCGCGCGGGAACGGTCACTACGATTAATCCATGTGGATCGGATGGATTGAATTCGACATCCTTCTGGGCGACGTACACAGCCTCAAAGAGAAGCGTTCCGTGGTGCGGCCGCTGCTCGCGGAGTTGAAGCGGCGCTTTGAGGTCTCCGTGGCCGAAGTCGGGGACCACGACCAATACCGGCGGACGCAGCTTGGCGTAGGCCTGGTGGCAGCCGACCGGGCGCACCTCGTGGAGGTGCTCACCGCCGTCGAACGCTTTGTGGCTTTCCGACCCGAACTCGAGCTCCTCAGCGCCCGCCAGCGCGAGCTCCGCAGCGACGATTGACCACACCTTAAGCGCGAACGGACACTTGCGGCCCCCAGGACGGGGGCCTCAAGTGTCCGTTCGCGCTAAACTCGCGCTAAGAAGGGCGAGGGCCTAGCCGAAGTACTTCGGCAGGGTGGCCTCGTGGGCTTCGCGGAGCGCGTCGAGGGACAACGTGTCCACTCCGTTGATCTCCAGCTGGCCGCTCGCTGCGTCCACCACACCGATGCGGGTGTGGGCGAAGCCACGGGCGGTGCACATGTCCGTGAAGCGGACTTCCTCGGAGCGCGGCACGCCGACAACTGCACGGCCCTGGGTCTCGGAGAACAGCGCCGTGAACAGGTCCACGCCGTCGCGGTCCATGACATCCTGCAGGGCGATCCGGGCGCCTACGCCGTAACGCAGGGATGACTCGACGAGCGCTGCCGCGAGGCCGCCCTCGGAGAGGTCGTGCGCGGAGTCAACCATGCCGTCACGGGAGGCGTTGATCAGGATTTCGCCCAGCGCGCGTTCCGCGGCGAGGTCAACCTTGGGCGGCTGTCCGCCGAGGTGGCCGCGCATGTTGGCCCATTCGGAGCCGTCCAGTTCTGCCGCCGTCGTACCCAGCAGGTAGATGGCCTGGCCGTCCTCGCGCCAGCCCGACGGCGTGCGGCGGGCGACGTCGTCGAGCTTGCCCAGCACTGCCACCACGGGGGAGGGGTGGATGGGGGTGGTCCCGGTCTGGTTGTACAGCGAGACGTTGCCGCCGGTGACCGGGATGCCCAGCACCATGCAGGCGTCCGACAGGCCGCGGATGGCTTCGGCGAGCTGCCACATCACGTCAGGGTCCTCGGGGGAACCGAAGTTCAGGCAGTCGCTGACGGCCATCGGCACGGCGCCGGAGGTGGCCACATTGCGGTACGCCTCGGCCAGGGCCAGCTGCGCGCCGTGGTACGGGTCGAGGAAGGTGTAGCGGCCGTTGGCGTCCGTGGCCAGGGCCACGCCCAGGCCGGTTTCCTCGTCAACCCGGACCACTCCGGCGTCGTCCGGGAACGCCATGGCGGTGTTGCCGCCGACGTACCGGTCGTACTGGTTGGTGATCCAGTCCTTGCTGCACATGTTCGGTGAGGCCACGAGCTCGGTGACGGCGGCGGCCAGTTCAGCGGGGGCTGACGGGCGGCCGGCGTCCTGCACGGATCCTGTGAAGGTGTCGGCCTGGAGGGCGTCCTGCCATTCAGGGCGGGCATACGGGCGGTCGTAAACCGGACCGTCGTGGGCCACGGTGCGCGGGTCGACGTCGACGATGACCTCGCCGTCCCACGTGATGATCAGGCGGCCGGTGTCCGTCACCTCGCCCAGCCAGGAGTACTCCACGGCCCACTTGTCCATCACGGCTTCGAAGGCGGCGATGTTCTCGGGCGTGACCACGGCCATCATGCGTTCCTGCGACTCCGACATCAGGATTTCGCCCGGGGTCAGGGTGGGGTCACGCAGCAAGACGGAGGTCAGTTCAACTTCCATGCCGCCGTCGCCGTTGGAGGCCAGCTCCGAGGTGGCGCAGGAAATGCCTGCGGCGCCCAGGTCCTGGATGCCTTCAACGAGGGAACCCTTGAACAATTCCAGGCAGCACTCGATGAGGACCTTCTCGGCGAAGGGGTCTCCCACCTGCACAGCGGGACGCTTGGAGGGCTTCGTGTCGTCGAAGGACTCGGAGGCCAGCACCGAGGCTCCGCCGATGCCGTCGCCGCCGGTGCGGGCACCGAACAGCACCACCTTGTTGCCCTTGCCGGAGGCGTTGGCGAGGCGGATGTCCTCGTGGCGCATGACGCCGACTGCCAGCGCGTTGACCAGCGGGTTGCCCTGGTACACGGAGTCGAACACCATTTCGCCGCCGATGTTCGGCAGGCCCAGGGAGTTTCCGTAGCCGCCGATACCTGCAACAGCGCCGTGCATGACGCGTGCCGTGTCCGGGTGGTCGATGGCGCCGAAGCGCAGCGGATCCATCACGGCCACCGGGCGGGCGCCCATGGAGATGATGTCGCGGACAATGCCGCCGATGCCGGTTGCGGCACCCTGGTAGGGCTCCACGAACGACGGCGAGTTGTGCGACTCGATCTTGAACGTCACGGCCCAGCCGTCACCCAGGTTGGTGACGCCGGCGTTCTCGCCGATGCCCACCAGCATGTCCTTCTTCATCTCATCCGTCACCTTTTCGCCGAACTGGCGCAGGTGGTTCTTGGAGGACTTGTAGGAGCAGTGCTCACTCCACATCACGGAGTACATGGCGAGCTCGGCGCCGGTGGGGCGGCGGCCCAGGACCTTGACTACCTCGTCGAACTCGTTCTGCTTCAGGCCCAGTTCGGCCCAGGGGAGTTCGGTGTCCGGCGTCTTGGCCGCGTTCTCAACAGTGTCGATGTTGAACTTCTTGTTGACGGTTTCAGCTGAGGTACTCACTTTGCGCCTCCCACAATCTTGTTCAATACGGAGGTGAAGAAACCCAGGCCGTCGGTGTCGGATCCGCCGACTCCGTCCAGGGATGCCGGGCCGAAGCCTGCCTCAACGGCGTGCTCGGGGTGCGGCATGAGGCCCACCACGTTGCCGGCAGCGTTGGAGATGCCGGCGATGTCGCGGCGTGAGCCGTTCGGGTTGAAGCCCACGTAACGGAACACCACGCGGCCTTCGGCCTCGAGGGCGTCCAGGACCTTCTCGTCAGCGATGTACTGGCCGTCCTGGTTCTTCAGCGGAACGGTGATTTCCTGGCCGGCCTCGTAGTCCAGGGTCCAGGCGGTGTTGCTGTTTTCCACCCGCAGGACCTGGTCGCGGCACATGAACTTCAGGTGGTCGTTCTTGATCATGGAGCCGGGCAGCAGGTGCGACTCGGTCAGGATCTGGAAACCGTTGCAGATGCCCAGCACGGGAAGCTTGGCGTCGGAGTTGGCTGCGTCGATGAGCTTGGACATCAGCGGCGCGAAGCGCGCGATGGCGCCGGCGCGGAGGTAGTCACCGTAGGAGAACCCGCCGGGAATCACGACGGCGTCCACGTCACCCAGGGCGGTGTCCGCGTGCCAGAGCGGCACTGCGGTGCCGCCGGCCAGCCGGACTGCACGGGCGGCGTCGCGGTCGTCCAGGGTGCCGGGAAAGGTGACAACGCCGATCCGGGCGCCGGCCAGGCGCGGCTCTGCGGCGACGGCGATTGCCTCGCCGATCAAAGGAAGTTCAGTCATCTCAGGCCTCGACGACCTCGACGTTGACGACATCCTCGATGACGGGGTTGGACAGCAGGGTTTCTGCGGCGTTCCGGGCCTGGGCCAGGATTTCCTCGGTCACCTCGCCGTCGACAGTGAGTTCAAAGCGCTTGCCCTGGCGGACAGAGCTAAAGGCAGTGAAGCCCAGCCGGGGGAGTGCACCCACGATGGCCTTCCCCTGCGGGTCCAGAATCTCGGGCTTGGGCATGACGTCGACAACGATCCGGGGCATCCGGTAACTCCTGTGCGTGAGCGTTGGGTAAGGGCGCAGCGGAGTGATGCCGTCTCACGCTGGTCTGCTGCTGTATTCACAGCCACGGCGGACTCCAAACATAAGACAGCGGGAACGAGCGCTCCGCGAGCTTGCTTGCCCATTCTACCGGGCCCAGTGCCTCAACCCGCATTCGCGGGTGCACTGTGAAATGGGGCACTCCCCGCGAGGTAAGGAACAAGGGAAAGCACGACGCCGGCACTGGTGGTGCGCTGCCGGGCTCAGTAGGATTGCGGCATGGCTCAGAAACCCAAATCCGTACTTCTTCCGGTTATGGCTGTCGCGGTTTTTGCGGGCCTGGGCCGAATGGTGCTGCAGAAGATCAAAGCCGATCGCGCAGCCAAGGAAACCAACGTGGCCGGTCCCATTGACGACAAGACGCGCGCCTGGATCAGCGAGGTAGTACGCACTCCGCGCCAGTAACGCTCCACGAGGACCAGTAACGCTCCACGAACAACCGGCGCCGGCAGGGCGCCCGAATACGTGACTTGAACAGAAGGCGGCTTCCCCTGCGGAAGCCGCCTTTTGCTGTTCCCCACCCGCGCCTCGAGTGACAAAAGTAAACCACTGTGCCCTATGTCATATTCGGCTCTCACTCTGTACTGTTTGACACGGCTGGTCTCGCCGAGTGACAGGAACTGTCAGTCCGGCTGCCCGCGCCAGCTGACCGAGACCGGCCACACCGCCGGACCCGTACCTCATGAAAGGTTTCAGTCGCTCGTGAAATCAAAAGGAACAAGCCTTCCCCGGGTCGGGGGACTCCGGAAGGCAGCAGCGCTGGCTGTTGGCCTGCCGCTGCTACTCTCCTCCGTTGCAGTGGGTCCCGCTACCGCGGCGCCTGCTGAGCCCAGTGGCGTGGAGCAGGCCACAAACGTCAACCCGACAGACTACAAAGACGGCCGCTATATCGTGGTCCTCGCTGAAAAGGCCGCCGCGGCGTACGAAGGCGGGACGGCCGGCATAGGGGCAACCAAACCACAGCAGGGCCGCAAGCTCGACGCCGGGAGCCAGAACTACAAAGCGTATGACGCGCACCTCCGCAAAGCCCAGCGTGACGTCGCGTCCAAGCAGGGCGTCACCCCGTCGAAGCAGTTCACCGGCGCGCTCAACGGCTTCGTTGCCGAGCTCACCGCTCTGCAGGCAACCGAGCTGGCTAAGGACAGCAACGTGCTCCTGGTGGCACCGGACGTTGAGAACGCCCCGGACTACACCACCACCGACTTCCTGAAACTCACGGGCAGCGAGGGCGCCTGGGCAAAGCAGTTCGGCGGCGAAGCCGGTGCCGGCAAGGGCGTGGTGGTCGGCGTGATCGACTCCGGCTACGCCCCGGACAATCCTTTCCTGCAGGGGGATGCGGTCCAGCCGCTCAAGGGCAAAGCTGAGGTTGGCGTCCCGTATCTCACGGAGGCCGGCAGGATCGCCATGCTGAAGGCGGACGGCACTACCTTTGAGGGCGAATGCCAGAAGGGCATCGAATCGGGGGCGTCCTTCGATGGAACCCTCTGCAATTCCAAGGTGGTCAGCGCCCGCCACTTTGCTGACTCCTTCCGCCAGTACGTGACGCCCGAACACCGCGCCCCGGAGGAACTGATCTCCCCGGTGGACGTCGGCAGCCACGGCACGCACACGGCCACCACCGCCGCCGGCAACGCCAACGTGGAACAGGTCATCGACGGCGCCAGCTTCGGCAAGAGCTCCGGCGTTGCCCCTGCCGCCAAGGTCGCCGTGTACAAGGTCTGCTGGGAGGACGACAACCCCAACACCGGCGGCTGCTACTCGTCCGCCTCGGTGGAAGCTGTTGACGCGGCCATCAAGGACGGGGTGGATGTCCTCAACTACTCCATCTCCGGCAACACCAACAGCACTTCGGATCCTGTTGCACTGGCCTTCCTGAATGCAGCCGCCGCCGGCGTGTTCGTTTCGGCCTCGGCCGGCAACTCCGGCCCCACCGTTTCCACCGTGAACCACGCGTCGCCGTGGCTGACCACCGTCGCAGCCTCCACCTTCCCCAGCGACCTGCTGGGCACGGTCAAGGTATCCGATGGCAGCATGTTCCGTGGCGCCTCCATCATGAAGTCTGAAGTCAAGGACGCCGGCGTGGTGGTTGCCGCCGACGCTGCGGCCCCGGATGCGCCAACGGCCGCGAACCTGTGCGGCCCTGGAACGCTGGACGCCGCGAAGGTCAGCGGCAAGGTCGTCGTCTGTGACCGCGGCGTCGTGGACCGCACGGCCAAGAGCCTCGAGATCCAGGCAAAGGGCGGCGTGGGCATGATCCTGGTCAACCTGTCCTCCAGCTCCGAAGATGCAGACAACCACGTGCTGCCCACCGTCCACGTCAATGCCCCCAAGAGCCTGGAACTCAAATCCAAGCTTGCTGCCAACCCGGCGGTCACGGTGAGCCTCCTCAAAGGTGACCTCACCGGCCAGCCGCTATCCCCGGCCCCCCAGGTGGCAGGGTTCTCCTCCCGGGGCCCCAGCCTGGCCTCCGGCGGCGACCTCCTGAAGCCGGACATTTCGGCGCCCGGCGTGAACGTCCTGGCCGGCGTTTCCACCATCGGCAACAACGGCGCTCAGTTCGGCTTTATGTCCGGCACCTCCATGGCTGCCCCGCACATCGCCGGCTTTGGAGCCTTGGTGCTCAGCAAGCAGCCCAAATGGTCCCCAGCCATGGTCAAGTCCGCGATGATGACCACCGCGTACCCGCTGGTCACCGCCGACGGCACCCCCAATCGGAACCCGTTCGAAGGCGGTGCCGGGCATATTGACGCCACCCGCGTGCTGGACCCGGGACTCGTGTACAACTCGGACATTGCGCAGTGGCTGGCCTTCCTGAACGGCCAGGGCGTGGCGACCGGTGCACCCCAGGCCGGCACCATTGCGGCGCGCGACCTCAACCTGCCCTCCATTGCACTGGGCAGCCTCGTGGGCGAGATCCAGGTCAAGCGCCAGATCACAGCGCTGGTCCCGGGAACTTACCGGCCCGTGGTGGACATGCCCGGCGTCAGCGTCCACGTGGAGCCGCAGATGCTGAACTTCGCCAAGGCAGGGCAGACCCGCGAGGTCACCCTCACCATCAAGAACGTCAGTGCGCCGGTGGGCAAGTTCACCACGGGCACCCTGACGTGGAAGGGGCCGCGCACGGTCAGCTCGCCTATTGCCATCCGTCCGGTGGACGCCCAGATTGCACCGTCGTTTGCCTTCAGTTCGGCCACCGGCACCGGCAGCGGAATCCTGGACCTGGTCTCCGGCTCGGACTCACCCATCGCGGTGGGTGTGGAAGGGCTTGCGCCCCTGTCCGAGACGGCCATCACCAAGACACCCGGCGCCTACGCGGCAAAGAATGACGAGCACAACGCAGTCGTCAAAGTCGACGTGCCCGCCGGCGCGACGTTTGCCCGGCTGGGCATCCAGGCCGAAACGGAGGACGTCGACTGGGACATGGTGGTCTACGCACCCAACGGAAGCGGGGGCCTGGTGGCCACCCAGGTGGCAACGGCAGCGGCAAGTGAATTCCTCAACGTGGAATCGCCCCGGGCAGGGACGTACTACATCGTGGCGAACCTTTACTCCACGCCGGACAACGGACCCGCGTCCGCACGGATCCAGGCCGCTTCATTCCAGGGCAATTCCGGGAACCTGACCGTCAACCCGAATCCGATCGTTGCCCCCAACGGCACGGCCACCACGGCTACGGCCGACTGGACCGGCCTCGCGGCGGGCTCCTACCTGGGCCGCCTGAGCCTGGGCGACAACGGGATCAGGACGTGGATCAACGTCAAGGTGGGTACCGAAACGGCACCCGCCCCGGCCGGTGCTCCGGCGGTCACGTCCGTGGACGCAGTCCCGGGAACCTAAGGTAGGGGCGCCTCCACTCAGGGAACGCCCTCACTAAACAGATACCGATAAACAAATACCGAAACAAGGAACGTCCCGGCAGCCGCGAGGCTCCCGGGACGTTCCTGCGTGCGGCGCCCGCGCCGTACAGGGTGTGCAGCTCAGGTGCGGCCCTTCAGGTCTGGCCGGTGGAGCCGGCCGTGCCGCCCAACAGCGGGGCCAGGGAACGCCACCGCGCAATTTCGCAGCCGTCGGTCAGACTGAAACGGCTGTGGACGGGACGGCCGTGGAACGTCCCGGTGACCACGGCCACCTGGGGTCCGCCGTACTGCTGGGTGCACATCATGTCCGCCCGCCGGGGCGCGAAGAAGACTTCATCGCCGAAGCGTTCGACGGCGGCGAGCGCCGCCGCCGGATCCGGCAGTGTTGATCCCTTCAGGGCGGCAGGCTGTGGCGCTATTCCGTGGCGCACCACGAGGCGGAACTCGTGCTCCGGCGCGCCCGGCGCCTCGGTCAGCCGGACGGTCAGGTCTACGTCCACTTCGCCGCTCATCCGCTGTTCCGAACCTCGTCCACCAGGGGTGTCAAGGCTTCAAGGAGCCGCCCCCGCAGCACCTGCGCCTCGGCGGAGAAGGCGCGCTGATATTCGACATACGTTGCTTTGCCGGCGGCAGTTTCGATCGGGATGGGCGGGTAGCCCCACTCCTCGAGGTCGTACGGGGACGCCTGCATATCCATGGCGCGGACCCGCCAGGACAGTTCGAAGCAGTCCATAACGAGGTCACTGGGCAGGGCGGGTGCCAGCTTGTAGGCCCACTTGTAGAGGTCCATGTTGGCGTGCAGGCACCCTGGCTGTTCCATGGACCGCTGGTTGTCCCTGCTCGGAGTGAGTTCGTTCAGGGGTAAGGCATCCGGGGTGTAGAAGCGGAAAGCGTCAAAGTGCGAGCACCGGATCCTGTTGTCCTCCACCACCTGGTCGGTGCCCGCCGCCCCGAGGCGCAGCTGCAGGTATTCGTGGCGCAGCTCAAACTTGTCCTGGCGGTACACCATGGCCCACTCGTGGAGCCCGAAACAGCCGAACTGCGCGGGCCGCAGCGCGGTGCCGCGCAGAATGATCCCCGCGAACTGCAGTGCCTCCGTGCGTTCGGCCAGGAAAGCGTTGCGGTCAACCGCTGCGGCGGTGGTCCCAGGCGGCAGCCCGGCGGCGGCGAGGTCGCCGTCGTCGAGCATTCGGTAGTACTTCCAGCCCGAGCGGGCGGCCGCCTCGGGCCCGGTAAGGATGACGCCGGCGCCAGGGTGCCAGCGCAGGAGCTGGCCGGGCTTCTGGGTGTAGTACGTGAAGAGGAAATCCTCCACCGGGTGTTTCCTGCCGGCGGAGCGGCGGGAAAGGTAGGGGTCGGCGTAGCGCCTGACCCGGGCCTGGTGGGCCGCTTCCAGATTCTTCCAGGCGTCCGCCGGCAGCACCGTATGCGGGCCGTGCTTCAGGATCTGCATCAGCCTAGGACACTCCGCCCGCGGAACCGAGGATGTCCTTGGCCGCATTCCACAGTCCGATTTCGCAGCCATCCCTGCGCGCGAATGACGTATCCACCGGTGAATCATCCACGATCCCGGTGACAGTGGCCTCTTGCGGGCCGCCGTACTGCTGGGTGCAGGCCTGGTCCGTTCTGCGGGGAGCCGGGCTCAGCACGGCAGGGTTGTCCTTCAGTGCGGTGCACGCCGCGGCGGCCGAGGGGTGGCTGCTTTCCTTCGCCGGAACTCCGTCCTTGCACACCAGGGTGTAGTTCAGGGCTGGTTCCGATTCCGACGGCTTGATCATGATGGCGAGCTCGGCGTTTCCCTTGCCCGGGCTGGATGTGGCGGGCGCGGAGGACGGCGGCGGAGCGGGAGCCGGTACGGTCGTTTCGGTGTCCGGCGACGGCGTCGCCGTGGGGCTGGCGCTGGCGGAGGTGGCCGAGGGAGAAGGCGTTGGGCTGCCACCGCCCGGCGAGCAGGCTGCGAGGCCGGCAACGGATACCAGAACGAGTGCGTGAATCCATGCCTTACGCATTACCGGTCCTCCTCATTTTGATCCATTCTATCGCCGCCGCCCCACGATGAACCCTGCCGTTCGGCCCGGCCTCCGGAACGCGCGCAGCTGCGGCATCCAGGGCCCGGCGTTTAAATCTGTCCGGAACATCTCGATTCCGCGGCCCCACTCCGGTATGTTTCTCCCATCACTGGATGTATGGCCTCACGCCCACGTTGCGCCGACGTGGACGGATGCGTCCAAGGGGTGGGACCGGCTACGCCACCGGTCCGGCAACCTAGGAGGCAGCGTCATGACCTATCCGCAAGAGGGCTCCAGAGTCCAGGACACAAGTGTCCACGGCAGAGGCGTTCGGGGCAGAAGCCCGGCGTCACGCCTCGCCGCCGCAGTTGCTCTGGCAACTTCCCTGTTGATCGGCCAGGGGCTGGCAGCACCGGCGTGGGCAGCCGCCGACCCCCCGGCGGAAGACGCGCCTTCACTGGATGCAGGCCGCTACATTGTGATGCTGAAGGACAGACCCGTCGCCGCCTACACGGGCGGCGTCGAGGGCATTCCGGGGACCGCGGTCGCCAATGGAAAGCTCGACGCCGGCAGTGCTGAATCCCAACGCTACTCGGCACATCTGGAATCACAGCAGACCAGACTTGCGGCGGCGGAAGGCGTGGCCATCAGGGACAGTTACACCCTGGCGGTGAACGGCTTCAGCGCGGAACTGTCCGCGGAACAGGCAAACTCGTTAGCCAAGGACGGAAGCGTCCTTGCTGTCGTTAAAGACAGCCTGCACAAAATCGACTACTCAAGCACCGAATTTCTGGGCCTGCCCGGTTCCGGGGGCGTCTGGGCGGAACACTTCGGCGGTGAAGCCAATGCCGGCAAGGGAACGGTAGTGGGTGTGCTGGATACGGGCTACACACCCGGCAATCCCTTCTTAGCGGGCCAACAGGTGAAGCCGCTGTCCGGAGCACCCGTTGTGGGCGAGCCCTACCTGTCGCCGGCAAACCAGATCACCATGCTGAAAGCGGACGGAAGCACCTTCGCGGGCGTCTGTGAGGCCGGAGACCAATTCGCCGGCACTGAGTGCAACGGCAAGGTCATCGGCGCCCGGTACTACGACGAAGCATTCAAGGCAATCGTGCCGCCGACCCTGCGCTCGTCCAAGGAAACGTTCTCTCCACTGGACATCAACAACCACGGCTCGCATACCGCCAGCACAGCCGCGGGCAACAGCGATGTCAGCCAGGCTGTGGGCGGCCGCGACTTCGGCAAGGGCTCCGGGGTGGCCCCCGCCGCGAAGCTCGCCATCTACAAGGTCTGCTGGGAGGGCGCCAGCCCGGCAACCACCGGCTGCTTCGCCTCCAGCGGCGTGGAGGCCATCGAGGACGCCATCAGGGACGGCGTCGACGTCCTGAGCTACTCCATCTCGGGCACCAACAACTCCACCGTGGATCCGGTGTCCATCGCCTTCCTGAATGCGGCCGCGGCCGGCATCTTCGTGGCCGCGTCAGCCGGCAACTCCGGTCCGGCGGCCAGCACCGTCAACCATGCCGCTCCGTGGATGACCAGCGTGGCAGCCTCCACCCACAGCAGCAGCCTTCGGGGCACGGTGGAGCTGTCCAGCGGCGAGAAGTTTGCGGGTGCGAGCATCATGGCCACTGAAGTTGCGGATGCGCCCATCGCGCTCGCCGCGACGTTGAAAACAGCAGAGGCCCTCGAGGCCAACGCTGCGCTGTGTGCGCCCGGCACCCTGGACCCGGCCAAGACCGCAGGCCGGATCGTGGTCTGTGACAGGGGGGTAGTGGACCGAACCGCCAAGAGCCTGACCGTGTCCCAGGCAGGCGGCGTCGGCATGGTTCTGGTCAACCTGACACCCAACTCGCTGGATGTGGATCTGCACAGCATTCCTACGGTCCACGTCGAGGACCCTGCCATCAAAGAGGCGGTTGCGGCCGAGGCGGGGTTGACGGCGAGCCTGGTATCCACTGACACTACCGGGCAGGATCCGCCGCCGGTTCCCCAAATTGCGGGGTTCTCCTCGCGCGGGCCAACCCTGGCAGCCAACAGCGACCTCTTGAAACCTGACATTGCGGCTCCCGGCGTGGGTGTCCTGGCAGCTGTCTCACCGGTCGGATCCAACGGCCAGAACTTCGGGTTTCTCTCGGGAACGTCGATGGCAGCCCCGCACATTGCAGGGTTTGGGGCGCTGCTGCTGGGCAAGAACGCCCTCTGGTCCCCGGCCGCCGTGAAGTCAGCGATGATGACCACCGCCTACGACCTGGTGGACGCTGAAGGAAACCCTGTCCACGACGTCTTTGCCCAGGGCGCCGGACAAATCGACCCGGCCCGGATCGCGACGCCCGGGCTGGTGTACGACGCCGGCCCCAGCGACTGGCTCGGTTTCCTGCAGGGCCAGGGCCATCAGCTGGGCGTTGCCCCGGTGGCCGCCAAGGACGTGAACCTGCCGTCCATCGCCATCGGCGGCCTCACAGGGACGCAGACCGTGACCCGCACAGTGACTGCCTTGACAGCCGGAAGCTACAGCGCCGACGTCGATATTCCGGGGATCACGGCGGAGGTGACCCCGGATGTGCTGACCCTGAAAGAAGGTGAGAAGGCCACGTTCACGGTGCAGTTCACGAACTCCGGCGCCACCTTGGATGCCTTTGTTGGCGGGTCGCTGACGTGGAGTTCGGATGAGACGGCTGTCCGCTCGCCGGTGGCGATCCGTTCCGTGACCGCGGTTGCGCCGGCCGTGGTCAACGCCTCCTCGGCGGGCGGCAGCGGCAGCGTCGTCATTCCGGTAACGTCCGGGAGTCCCGAGCCAATCGACGTGACCGTGAAGGGGCTTGCCAAAGCGAACTCGACGGCGATCAGCCTGGTTCCGGGGCCCTACACCGGGATCAAGGACGCCGCGAACGACGTTCAGGTGGTGAATGTCCCAGCCGGTTCTTCCCTTGCGAGGTTTGCGGTCAACTCCGCCAACCCGGCAGCGGACTTCGACCTGTACGTGGTTTCGCCGGCCGGTCTGCTGTACCCGGGGGCTACGCCTGCGGCGAACGAGGCAGTCTCCATCAAGGATCCGGTGGCAGGCGACTGGAAGGTGACCGCCAACCTGTTTGCCAGCCCCGGCAACGCGGCAACCGCGGCGTCGGTTGACGTGATGATCCTTGCCGGTGACGCCGGAAACCTGACCCTCAGCCCCAACCCCCTCACCATTGAAAACGGCGCCAGCGGCGAGCTCACTGCCAGCTGGACCGGACTTGAGGCAGGAAACTGGACGGGCCTGATGACTTTCGGAACGGGGCCCTCAACGCAGCTGAACGTCGCCGTGACAGCTCAATGAGCGCCCGCAGCGGCGTCACCTACGGCGGCGGCTTTGGTGGCGGAGATTAGTTCGGTCATGGCCTGGTGGAGGGTGGCCACCTGATCTCGGGTCAGGCCCAAGCGCTCCATCATGGTTCCCGGGACTGCCGTGGCCTGCTGCCTGAGGGCTGCGCCGCTGGGGGTTAGGCCAACGGCCAGGGCGCGCTCGTTGCCGGCAGCACGGCCGCGGGTGATGTAGCCGGCTGATTCGAGACGGCGCAGCAGCGGCGAGATGGTTGCCGGCTCCTGGGCCAGTGCGTCACTTATGTCCCGGACCGAGCGCGGGCTGGACTCCCACAGACACAGCATCACGAGGTACTGCGGGTGGGTCAGCCCCAGCCTGTCCAGCACCGGTTTGTAGGCACCGACGACGCTCCGCGACGCTACGGTTAGGGCAAAGCAAAGCTGGTGTTCCAGCAGGAGGTCTTCGTCAGACGCTTCGAGGGCATAGGCCGGGCGCTGATTCGTCACTGCTCGCTCCTTGATCGTTAGTGGGCTAATGATTAGCGTACACTGGATTGGACGTGATCGTTCTGAAAGGGAATCCGCAATGGCCAGCAAGGAAAACGCCGCCCAAAAGTTCATGCGTGCCACCGGCAAGCTCCGGGCCATCTTCGGGCCGGCCAACCGCAGTGCCTTGAGCCACGAGATGACCGACGAGAACAAGGCCCTCCTTATCCGCCGCGAAGCGGAGACCCAGCAGTGGGAAACGGTTCGCAGGCCGGACGGCAGCACCTACGTGGTGCCCAGGAACCCGGAGGATAAGTCCCTTCGCTAGCTCGCTTACCGGCGGGCAGCCCGGGGCCTTTTCGTGTCCCCGGGCGTAAAATATGGGCACAGGTACCAACCGGCCAATGCAGCACTGCTTGACCCGACTGAGGGAAAGGGGGTGGGAATTGTGGCAAAGGCGATACAGCGCTTCATGAGCCAGACTGACAAGTTGCGGTTCTTCTTCGGACCCGCCACGCGGGGTGATCCGACCCTGCCCGTTGTTCACACGCATGACGACTTTGAGTCGGCTTCCGAAGAGGACTTGGCCCACTTCGAAGTAGAGACAGACTCCGAGGGGCATCACTACGCGGTCCGCAAGGAAGACATCACGTAGCCCACTCTCGTGAGACGCACAAAAGGAACGGCACAGCGGTTTTGCCGCTGTGCCGTTCCTTTTGCTGTCTGTAGTGGCTGGGCGGGGCCCGCCTTAGCGGCCGGTACCGCCGTAGACCGTTGCTTCGTCTTCGCTATCCAGGTCGAACGCCTTGTGGATGGCCCGGACTGCATCGTCGAGCAGGTCGGCGTGCGTCACCACAGAGATGCGGATTTCCGACGTCGAGATCATGTTGATGTTGATACCGGCGTCGGACAGGGCCTTGAAGAAGGTGGCCGAGACACCAGGGTGGGAACGCATGCCGGCGCCGATCAGCGAAAGCTTGCCGATCTGTTCGTTGTATTCGATGCTCTCGAAGCCGATTTCCGGCTGCGCCGCACGCAGGGCAGCGAGGGCGTCGGCGCCTTCCACGATGGGGAGGGTGAAGGAAATATCCGTCCGGCCCGTCCCGTGCGTGGAGACGTTCTGGACGATCATGTCGATGTTGGAGTGCGCGTCGGCGATGACCTGGAAGATCGCGGCGGCCTTGCCAGGGATGTCGGGGACTCCCACCACGGTGACCTTGGCTTCGGAACGGTCGTGTGCAACGCCGGAGATGATTGGCTGCTCCAAGGCAACTCCCTCTTGAGTCTTGATCTTGTCGTCGGTTCCTGGCATGACCCAGGTACCTTCGTTCTGACTGAATGACGAGCGCACATGCAGCGGCACGCCGAAGCGCCGCGCGTATTCCACGCAGCGCAGGTGCAGGATCTTGGCGCCGGAGGCGGCCAGTTCCAGCATTTCTTCGCTGGAGATGCGGTCGATCTTCTGGGCGGAGGGCACCACGCGGGGATCCGCCGTGTAAATGCCGTCCACATCCGTGTAGATTTCGCAGACGTCGGCGTCCAGCGCTGCGGCCAGGGCCACGGCGGTGGTGTCGGATCCGCCGCGTCCCAGGGTGGTGATCTCGTTGGTGGTGCGGCTCATGCCTTGGAATCCGGCCACGATGGCGATGTGTCCCTTGTCCAAGGCGGTGCGGATCCGGTGGGGATCGACGTCGATGATGCGCGCCTTGCCGTGGATGCCGTCGGTGATCATGCCGGCCTGCGAGCCCGTGAAGGACTGGGCCGAGGCACCCAGCTTGTTGATGGCCATGGCTACCAGGGCCATGGAGATTCGCTCACCGGCGGAGAGGAGCATGTCCATTTCACGCGCGGGGGCCGAATCGGTGACCTGCGCGGCAAGGTCCAGCAGTTCGTCGGTGGTGTCACCCATCGCGGACACCACTACAACTACTTCGTTGCCGGCCCGTTGGGCGTCCACGACGCGCTTTGCCACCCGTTTGATGCCGTCCGCGTCGGAAACCGAGGAGCCGCCGAACTTCTGCACAATGAGCTGCTTGGTCCGGGCAGCGGCCGCGGGCAGCACATGCGACTGGTTCTCGGTTTTCACTTCGGTAGTGGGCATACTCATGCGCGCACCCTCACTGCATCAAATCGGGGTTCCGGGGCCAAGCAACCAAAAAGGCGCGACGGCGTAACTGATGTGCCAAGTTTATCGCCGGGAACGGCGCGGCGCTGAATTGTGACCGCATGGTGGCCTCCCGCTAGTCATCTTCGACGAGGGGCCACGCCGCGCGGTCCAGACGGTAGCGCCACGAGGCCAGCCCCTTGCCATGGGTGTCCTGGGCGGCGGTGAAGTAGTGATCCTGGACGAAGCCGAGACCTTCCAGGAGGCGCCGCGAAGCGGTGTTCGGTTCGTAGACGCCAGCGTAGATGGCGTTCGTCCCGCGCTCAGTGAAGAGCCAGCGGACCAGTGCCCCGGCGGCTTCGCTGCCGTACCCCCTGCCGTGGTGGTCCGGGTGGAGGAGGTAGCCGAGGCTGGCGAAGTCCGCCGGAATCCCGCCCGGCAGCGGCGGCTCGGCCGAGTTCCATGTGCGGGCGTCGCCGATCACGGTGCCGGTGGAGCGGAGCACTACCGCCCAGGCGTAGTGGAACCAATCGGCCGTGGAGCGTTCAGCGCGGACCAGCAGTTGAGCGAGTAGCCGGTCCGTTTGCCTCGCCGTCAGGGGTTGGTGCGACAAATAGCGGACCGCGTCGGGATGGCCCCGGAATCCTCGGAGCGCGGTGGCGTCGGCTTGCGCCACGAGGCGCAATTCCAGGCGTTCAGTGACGATGGAGGGAAACGGTTCCATGGCGTGCCGTCGCTGTCAGGATCAACTCAGGGCGTTGCGGCGGCCCTCGAACGCGCGCCCCAGGGTGACTTCATCCGCGTACTCCAAATCTCCGCCCACTGGCAGGCCGGAAGCGAGCCTGGTGACGGTGATGCCGATCGATTTCAGCATCCGAGCCAGGTACGTGGCCGTGGCCTCACCCTCAAGGTTGGGGTCGGTGGCGATGATGATTTCCTGGATGGCGCCGTCGTTCAGCCGGGTGAGGAGTTCCCTGATGCGCAGCTGATCCGGACCGACTCCGGCGATGGGGTTTATCGCGCCGCCCAAGACGTGGTACCGGCCCCGGAAGGAACGGGTGCGCTCAACAGCCAGGACGTCCTTGGACTCCTCCACAACGCAAATGACCGAGGGATCCCGGCGCGTGTCGCGGCAGATGTTGCACAGCTCCTGCTCCGTGACGTTGCCGCACACCGTGCAGAATTTCACCCGTTCCTTCACCGTGGTGATGGCTTCGACGAGCCGCTTCATGTCCTGCGGGTCCGCTTCGAGGATATGGAAAGCCAACCGCTGGGCGGACTTGGGCCCCACCCCGGGAAGGCGGCCCAGTTCGTCGATCAGCTCTTGAACTGCACCTTCGTACACAATGTCCTCGTTCGTTTGACTCGTTTGTTTGAAGGATGCCCTTAACATCCCGCGGGGCGGACTAGAAGCGCGGTGGGATCGGGCTGCCGTCCAGGGACCGCTCTTCCACCAGCTTTCCGCCCAGAATACGCTCGACGGCGGCGCGTCCAAACACGCCTGATTCTTCGATCGTTTCGTCGTCCGGGCTGGGTGTGTCCTGGACATAGGTCTTGACGGACTCCGCCTGCCGCGCAGGAGCCTTGGCCCGGCCGGCTTCAGCCTCGGGGCTGTTGGACAGACGCTGGTACAGGCTTTGCTTTACGGCTGCGCCTGGAGTCGCTGCCGGGGCCGGGGCGGACTGGGCCGGGGCGGATGCGTAAGCCGCTGGTGCCGATGCCGACGCGATGCTCCTGACGTCCGGGCCCGGCATGGCCGGTGACGGGTCGGCTGCCGTGGCAGGACCATACTGCGCGGAGGCAGTCCAGCCGGCGCCGGAGGAGCTGCCCGCACCGACCAGTGCGCCCACGGGCTGCCGGACTTCTGCCGGGCGCGGGGATTCACCGGATCCAAGGGTGGACGTTTCTTCCGGGGCCTCGACAGGCCGCGGGAGCTGGGCTGCCGCCGGCTCGTAGTGGCGCGCCGGAGGCTCCGGAACAACAGGCAGGGCGGCGCGGTCCGGGTCTTCCACGGACTTGCCAACGTTCGACTCGGAACTGACCGTCCAGACGCCCGGGGCCTCTTCCTTGGCGCGGGACCATGGATCGTCGCTGGATGTGTCGCCCGCCGCGCGTGAAGAGCCGGCCGGAGTGAGTGGTTTGCCCGGCTGCCCGCCTGTGCCCTGGTTTTCCGGAGCCGGTCGTGACTGTGCAGGACGTTCCTGTACCTGACGTTCCTGCGCCGGAGCGGACGGCGCCCAGTCCATCGGCGGCTCTTCGTCCAGCGGGGGAGCATCTTCGTCCAGGGGCGGGCCCCAGTCGTCGTCGGGGTAGCTGTACGAACCGGAATCCGCCTCTTGCGGCTGCGGCGCCGGGGCAGCTGGCGCTGCGGGCCCGCGCTGCACGTCCGCGCTGGCAGAGCCGGCGGCACGGGCAGGAGCTGGGTTGGTCGCCGGGAGGCTGGCTGGCGCGCTGGCCGGGCCGGCAGCTGCAGGGCTGGCTTCGGGTTCTGTGGCCGGCGCAGCCGGGGCAGGCGCAAGACCCCAGGCAACGTCGGCGGACGTCGCCGGAGCTTCCTGCTTAGCGGGTGCTTTTGGGTTTGGCTCAGAGCTCGCTGAGCTGCCGGCGCTGCTGGGCACTGCATGGACGCCACCGGACACCGCATTGATCTGGCAGTCGATGCCAACAGTCTTGTGGATTGCCTGGCGGAGGTTTTCGGAGTGGTCTGCCCGGCCGAAGGCGCCGGCCAGTCCGGAGGTGGTGAAGACCAGTGTGAGCACTTGGCCGTCGAACTGGCCCACCTGGGCGTTCGGTTCGACAAGCGCCCAGGTGCTGCGCTTGATCTTGCTCAGGGTCTGCAGAATGTCAGCCCAGGCGCGCCGCAGGACCTCCACGTCGCCCCCGGGACCGTGGGCAGGAACGTGGCTTTCCGCCGCGGGTTGCCTGGCTTCGGACTCCATCGGTGTCCGCTCGGCAGCCACGGGTTCAGCCGCGGCGGGCGCGGCCGGTGCCGGCGCCGCAGCGGCGGCAGGGGCCGGCGGAGCGGCAGGACGGGAAGCAGCCTGTCCGGACGGGCCCCGATTCGCCGCTGGTTGCTCATCGATGGGCCAATCGGCGGTGGAAACGCGCGGCGGAGTCAGGGATTCGCGTGCGGGCGCTGCACTGCGTGCTGCGGCCGGTTCAGCCGAAAGCGCGGGAATGGAAGCCGGTTCCGGTGACTGTGCCTGAACCGGTACGGCCTGAACCGGTGCGGAAGGTGTCGCTGAAGCGGCCGGGGGAGCGGACTCCGGCGTTGCCGCGGGCGCCGCTGCCGGCGCGGAAGGGGCCGCTGAAGCGGCGGCGGGAGCTCCGACGTCGTTCCCGCCGTAGTTCAGGCGGCGCTCCACGCGGTCGATCCGGGCAGCGATGCCGCGCTCGGTCTGTTCGGAAGTGGGGAGCAGGATGCGGGCACACAGCAGCTCAAGGTGCAGCCGTGGCGACGTTGCCCCTGTCATCTCAGTGAGGGCGGTGTTGGTCACGTCTGCAGCCCGGGACAGCTCTGCGGCGCCAAGGTTGTGGGCCTGGTTCTGGAGCCGGGCTATCTGGTCGGCCGGCATGCCGCGGAGGATCGACTGGGCGCTCTCCGGCATGGCCTGGACAATGATGAGGTCGCGGAAGCGCTCCAGGAGGTCCTCCACGAAGCGTCGCGGATCGTGGCCGGTCTGGATCACGCGGTCCACTGCCCGGAACACTGTGGCCGCGTCCGCGGCGGCCACGGCTTCAACGACGTCGTCCAGAAGGGACGCGTGCGTGTAGCCCAGGAGTGCGACGGCGAGCTCGTAGTCCAACCCGGTGGGTCCGGCGCCTGCCATCAGCTGGTCCAGGACTGAGAGCGAGTCCCGGACCGAACCGCCGCCGGCCCGGATGACCAGGGACAGCACTCCGGGCGCCACGGGAACGTTTTCCTGGTTGCAGAGCAACTCAAGGTAGGCCATGAGGGGCTCGGGCGGTACCAGCCGGAACGGGTAGTGGTGGGTCCGCGAACGGATGGTGCCGATCACCTTGTCCGGCTCCGTGGTGGCAAAGATGAACTTGATGTGTTCCGGCGGCTCTTCCACGATCTTGAGCAGGGCGTTGAAGCCGGCGGAAGTGACCATGTGGGCTTCGTCGATGATGAAGATCTTGTACCGGTCCCGGACGGGAGCGTAGGTGGCGCGTTCGCGGAGGTCGCGGGCATCGTCAACGCCGCCGTGGCTCGCGGCGTCGATCTCGATCACGTCGAGTGAACCGGAGCCTCCGCGTGCCAACTCAACGCAGCTGGGGCACTTCCCGCACGGAGTATCGGTGGGACCCTCGGCGCAGTTGAGGCAGCGGGCCAGGATGCGGGCGGACGTGGTCTTTCCGCAGCCGCGCGGACCGGAAAAAAGGTAGGCGTGATTGACGCGGTTCTTTCGCAACGCCATCATCAGCGGATCGGTGACGTGTTCCTGCCCGATAACGTCAGCAAAGGAGTCTGGACGGTATCTGCGGTAAAGGGCGGTTGTAACACTCACAGAGAAAACCCTACCAATCCGGGCCGACAATCAGATCCCTCACGGGCGGCCGCCCTGTTCGGGAATAGTAAAGACCCCCCATGCACCCGCCAGAGCCCGTCTACCCTTGCTACCTTCCGGTCCTGGGGGAGTTCAACAGGATGACGCCACATGAGGGGCCGTCAATGAGTTTACCCGATGATTTCGTGTGCCCCGAATCGGCGGAACGTGGCTCGTTCCAGGGTGCCTCGGCTAGGTTCCGCGGCCCACCTGCGCCGTTGCCGGGCGGTGTCCGTTGACGGCCCAGCTCATAAGTGCGGGCTCCTCGTAGGGGTGGGCGGCACGAAGGGCGGCTACGACGGCGTCGAGCACGTCTTCCGTTACGACGCACTCGATCCGCACCTCCTGCACCTGTTCGTTCCGGCCCTGTGTACCGATAAACGGCTGGGATCCGTCGAGTGGTGTGAACCGTCCGGTGCCGGGGGTGGTGAATGCGCAGTGTGAATAATTGCCGATCCGGCCGGCGCCCGCATCGCCCACCGCCGCGAGGACAGCCTCCGCGTGGTCTGCGGGTACGTAGGTGACCAGGGTGTGCAGTTGCGTCATGCGCCCATCTTCTCAGCAACTCGCACGCGAACCGGCAGCAGCCGTTAGCGGCACAAGTCGGTAACGGTCAGCCGATATTAGGGGACGAACCCTTGCTTATCATTGCTGCAAAGCGGACGATGGATATGTACACCGATTGGGGCAATCTCAAGTTGAGCTCAAGGTTGTGAGCTGCAGGGCCTGGCGCGAGGGCCGGACCCGGCAGCTCAACGGTGTTCCGGCGGAGTGGGCGCATTGGGGGCGTCCATTTTGACGTTAAGGGGCCATTCCGCAGGGCCCGCGTAGGAGCCCGCAGCGCGCCCGTCGTAACGTCCCGTGCGCCCAATTGGGTGATGCCGGAAAGTTCAGGTAGTCTAGTATCTGCTTTTGATTCAGAAGCTACTGGAGAATTCGCCTAGCGGCCTATGGCGCACGCCTGGAACGCGTGTTGGGTTAACGCCCTCGGGGGTTCAAATCCCCCATTCTCCGCGGTTTGGCCCCGGTCCTCGGACCGGGGCCTTTTTGCATTCCGGCGCTAAGGGGCAAATCCCAGGCGGCGCAGTCGCCGTCGTGCTGCCTGCTCGCTCGGCCCGATCCTGCCTCCGCGTTTTGCCCCGCCAAGGGCCAGTTGGACGACGGCGAGAGTCACTTTGGTGCCGAGCGTCACCGGCAGCGGCAGGGGACCCAGCCGTGCCGTCCGGAGCCCCAGCATTTTGCGGTACCTCGGGTCGAGGCTGGCAACAGCGGCGGCAAACAGCATCCGGTATCCAGGGCGCAGCGAAGGATGCAGCGGCGGGTTGCGGATGAAGGCCACCATCTCGGTCACCCGCTCGTCGGAGCGGAGGTCGCCGTCGTCGTACCAGCTGTCCAGCTGCTGCCTCATTTCCGCCTCGCTCAGCGGGGGCGAATCAACGCCCATCAGCGTTCCAGCGTGCGCCCACTCCCGGACGTAGGCATCCGGCCCGCCGGGGATGGGCCGCCCCCAGATCTTGTGGGCGGAGAGGAATGCGTCAGTGAATGCGATATGGACCCACCGAAGCAGCTCGGGGTCGTTGGCCGCGTAGCTTCTGGTGATTCCGTGGGCGTCCACGTAGTGACCCCGGACCGATTCATGCAGCCGCAGCACCCAACCGGATGCTTCATGCGCCGCGGACGTGGAGCCATAGGACACGGTGAAGATCCAGCGGATGGTTCCGGCCAGCCGTCCCAGGGGATCTTCGCGGAAGCGTGAATGGTCGTGTACGCCGGCGAGGGCGCCTGGATGGAGGGCCTGCATCAGGAGCGCACGGATGCCCGCCACAATGGTGGTCATTGAACCGTGGACCGCCCAGACCGCGGACCCCGGCAAGTGATAACCGGCGTCGTCACCATCCTCGAGCAGGGGGACCCAAGGCGGCACTGCACCCCGCGTGCCGGTGAAGGTCTGCCTGAGCTCGGCCTGCCACTCCCTGAGGACATTGCGCATGGTCCATTCTTGCGCATCCGGTTGGATCGCGCTGAAGGAACGATACGGCTAAAAGTTCGGGCCGGAGACGTCTTAGGGTTGGCCAATAGCTGTGAGCCAGCTGGGAATTCCGGCCCGAAGGCGCGGAATTCCGCGGGAGTGCGTGGACGGCCCGATGTTGGGGGGTTCACAGAGCCGAGGGGCTGTGGTCCCATAGGAGTCGTAAGTCCGTCGAGATTGGGGTCTGGCGGGCCTATCGCAGGAGTCAACACGTGGGAAATCACTGGGGATATGGACACGACGAGCAAACAGCCAGGCCCTGCCTCGTCGCAGCACGGATTCTGGGAGTATGCGCCGTTTCAACGTTTGGCGTGATCGGGCTTAGCCTCTACGGACCCGCGCCCATGCCATCGGCTGTGGTCGCTACCAGCTCGAAACAGGCACCGATGGGCGGTCCGGGCATTGCGCCGTGGTGGCCGGACGCCTTCACGAAACCGCTGGGCATTGCCCCCGACACCGTTTCGGCCAATACCAACGCCCTGATCTCCTACAGCCGCAGCGATATCCGGACCATCTCCAAAAGCGGCAAGCGCGAACTGAACGCTGCCTCAGAGGAACTGAGGCGCCCGCCTGCCGGTTCGCTCATGGCGCCCCTCGAAATGCTGACGGAAACCTCCGGCTTCGGCCTCCGGGTCAGCCCCTTGAGCGGGGTTGCGGGGGAGTTCCACTGGGGCCAGGACTTCGCGGCTGCGTGCGGCACCCGGGTGTATGCGGCCGACGCCGGTGTGGTGAGGGCCGTGGGCTGGCACCCTTGGGGCGGCGGCAACCGTGTGGAGATCGACCACGGCAACGGGCTGATCACCACCTACAACCACTTGGAAGGGATCGCCGTCAAGAAGGGGGACTCCGTCCAGGTGGGCGAGGTCATTGCGAAAGTTGGCACCACGGGTTCGTCCACGGGGTGCCACCTGCATTTTGAAACAATCCTCAACGGCGTGCATGCCAACCCCCTGGACTTCAAGTTCCTGCCCACCAGACAGCTGGATGAGCTGGGGAACATTGACATGATCAGCTACCTCCCGGGCGGCGACGCCCCCGCGGGCGATCCCACCTGGGCCATCCCCGTCTCCGCGGACAACTCGCACGTGGTGGCGGGCGGCGAGGCGGAAGTCCCCAGGCCGGAAACGCCTTCCGCTACGGCGACCGGCACGCCGTCGGCTTCTGCGACGCCGTCCGCGACGGAAAGCTCGACGGCGACTGCAACCCCACCGCCCGCCGGCACCGCAACCCCGCCGCCGACCGGCACCGCAACCCCGCCGCCGACCGGCACCGCAACGGCCACGCCGACCCCTCCGCCGACCCAGACTCCGACGCCGGCGCCAACGGAGACCGGGCAGTCCACTGAGGCGGCGTCGCCAACAGAGAGCGTCACCGCGGAGCCGACAGCGGAGCCTGCGACTGAACCTGCCGCCGAGCCGACGGTCACGGCGACAGCGGAGCCGGCGACTGAACCTGCCGCCGAGCCGACGGTCACGGCGACGGCGGAGCCGGCGACTGAACCCGTGGCCGAGCCGACGCTTACGGCGACGGCGGAGCCGGCGACTGAACCCGTGGCCGAGCCGACGCTTACGGCGACGGCGGAGCCGGCGACTGAACCCGTGGCCGAATCGACGCTCACGGCGACGGCCGAACCCACGGCGGAACCTGCCGCCGAGCCGACGCTTACGGCGGCGGCCGAACCCACGGCGGAACCTGCCGCCGAGCCGACGCTGAAGGCGGCGGCGGAGCCCGAATCAACAGAGTCAGCTGAGCCGGTGCCAACCGCCATCCCAGCGCCATAACGGCATCCTGTTCAGCATCGCGGTCCTCCTTCACGGAGGATGATGCGGAGGACCGCGCCGGAACCCGCACCGGCACCGACCCATACACTTGGCCGCTGTCAACGAATAGCAGCCATGACCAGTTTCCTAAGAAAGCCCTCCGTGAAGTCGATCCACTCCATTCCGCTGACCCTCAATGACGGCACGGAAACCGATTTTGGCCGTTTCAAGGGAAACGTGGTGATGGTGGTCAACGTGGCCTCCCAATGTGGCTTCACGCCGCAGTACGCCGGCCTTGAACTGCTTTACGGCAAGTTCCAGGACCGGGGGTTCGAGGTCCTGGGCGTCCCGTGCAACCAGTTCGCCGGACAGGAGCCGGGTAGCGACGACGAAATCGCCGAATTCTGCGAGCGTAATTTCGGCGTGACATTCCCGCTGGCCGCCAAGGCTGATGTGCGCGGCAGGAACCAGCACCCGCTCTACGCCGAGCTCACCAAGTTCAAGAACGGGCTCCTCCCCGGAATTGTGAAGTGGAACTTCGAAAAGTTCCTGGTCAGCCGCGACGGCGTCGTGGTGGCCCGCTTTGCTCCCACGGTGGAGCCGGACGCGCCAGAGGTCCTCGCCGCCGTCGAGGACGCCCTCGCCTGACGGCGCGCGGGACGGCACCTCCATGGCGGTCACTAGGGCCCAACGGCCCATATCCCTAAGTATGCTTACCGGCCTAGACTGGCCGGACCCTCCCGTCTGTTCAGCACGGCTGCGGCTTCGCCGGCTGCAGCACCGCGGGACGGCGCGGCCGGCCCATGCCTGCCTCGGAGGGCGCATCAGAACTTCGTGAATCACACGGGACATCCTGGCGGGTGCCCGTGAAACCAGGAGGAAAGAGATGACAGGGAACAAAGCCGTTGCCTACAAGGGACCGGGCAAAGTCGAACTGATCGACATTGACTACCCCAGCTTCGAACTCAAGGACGGGCCGGGCGTCAACCCCGCCAATGTGGGCCGTTCCGTGCGCCATGGCGTGATCCTCAAGACTGTCGCCACCAACATCTGCGGCTCCGACCAGCACATGGTCCGTGGCCGCACCACTGCGCCGCCGGACCTCGTCCTGGGCCACGAAATCACCGGGGAAGTGGTGGAAGTAGGGCCCGACGTCGAGTTCATCAAGGTTGGGGACATCTGTTCCGTTCCGTTCAACATCGCCTGCGGCCGCTGCCGCAACTGCAAGGAGCGCAAGACCGGCATCTGCCTCAACGTCAATCCGGACCGGCCGGGAAGCGCCTACGGGTACGTCGACATGGGCGGCTGGGTAGGGGGCCAGGCCAACTACGTCCTGGTGCCCTACGCGGACTGGAACCTGCTGAAGTTCCCGGACAAGGACCGGGCCATGGAGAAGATCCTCGACCTGGCCATGCTTTCGGACATCTTCCCCACGGGATTCCATGGCGCTGTCAGTGCCGGAGTCGGTGTCGGCTCCACCGTCTACATTGCCGGTGCGGGTCCGGTCGGCCTGGCTGCGGCAACAAGCGCCCACCTGCTGGGCGCCGCCGTCGTGATCGTCGGCGACCTGAACGAGGACAGGCTGGCGCGGGCGCGCAGCTTCGGCTGCGAAACGGTGGACCTCACCAAGGGCGGCCCGGCGGAGCAGATCGAGCAGATCCTTGGCCTCCCGGAAGTGGACTGCGGCGTGGACGCAGTCGGCTTCGAGGCGCGCGGCCACGGACATGGCAAGGACGCCGAAGAGGCGCCGGCCACGGTGCTGAACTCGCTGATGGACATCACCGCCGCCGGCGGTGCGCTGGGCATTCCGGGGCTGTACGTGACGGGCGATCCGGGCGGCATTGACGAGGCAGCCAAGAAGGGTGCCCTGAGCCTGAGCCTGGGTACCGGCTGGGCCAAGTCGCTGAGCTTCACCACGGGCCAGTGTCCCGTGATGAAGTACAACCGGCAGCTGATGATGGCAATCCTGAACGACAAGGTGAACATCGCCAAGAACGTGAACGCCAAGGCCATCACGCTTGAGGAGGCGCCCCAGGGCTACGCCGAGTTCGACGCCGGCGCCGCCACGAAGTACGTCCTCAACCCGAACGGCTACCTGAGCTAAGCCGCCAAGTACTGAGTAACCACGTGCCGGCGGACACACACCGAGTGGGGTGTGTGTCCGCCGAACTACTCGTTATTTCCATATTTTCAAACATGCCTACTGGAGTTTGCACATTGTTGGCCGAATGTCTGATTGGATAGACATTACTGAGAGGGACACTGGAGGCGCCGCTTCCAACCAACCACGAAGGCAGTAATGGAGCTCATCGAGGCCGAACACCCCCGGCCGCGTCATTTTCTACTCCACCTGAGCGACCCCCACCTATTGGGGGGTCCGGATCATCTGTATGGCGCAGTGGACAGCGAAGCCCGCCTGAAACAACTGTTTGAGGAAGTCAAAGCCTCTGGGGCCCGTCCGGAAGCCGTTATTTTCACTGGCGACCTGGCTGACCAGGGCGAACCCGAGGCGTATGTAAAGTTGAGGGCCATCGTTGAACCCGCCTGCAAGGCGATGAACGCGCAGGTCATCTGGGCCATGGGAAACCACGATGACCGCGGGAACTTCCGCGCCGGCCTGCTCGACCAGCCCGGGAACGATTCGCCGTTGGATCACAGTTATTTCGTCAACGGACTGCGGGTGATCACCCTGGACACCTCGGTGCCGGGGTTCCACCATGGTGAACTCAGCGAGTCGCAGTTGGAATGGCTCGCCGCGGAACTCGCCACTCCTGCGCCGGACGGCACCATTCTGGCGCTGCACCATCCGCCGGTTCCTTCCATCCTGGACTTGGCAGTGCTGGTGGAGCTCCGCGGCCAGCCGGCCCTGGCAGCGGTCCTGCGCAACTCGGATGTCCGCACGATCCTGGCCGGCCACCTGCATTACTCCACCACCGCCACGTTCGCAGGCATCCCGGTGTCGGTGGCCTCCGCCACCTGTTACACGCAGGACCTGAACGTAGCCGTGGGCGGCACGCGCCCGCACGACGGCGGCCAGGCCTTCAACCTGGTGCACGTGTATGAACACACGATTGTGCATTCCGTGGTGCCTGTCGGCAGCGCAGCAGCGGTGGGCGAGGTTGTGAGTGCGGCCGAAACACAGCGGCGACTGGCGGCCGCGGGGGTCCGCATTCCCCGTCAGGCAAAGACGCAGGGACACCCGCCCACCCAGAGCATCCCCATGATTAGCCTGGGCTCCGGACGCTGAGTTTCTACTTTTCCCAGGGCGCCTTGATGGGGTAGTACTTCTCCAGGAAGTCCGTCACCAGCTCGGCGCGTTCATCCGCTTCCACTTCGGGGAAGCTGCCGTCGTTCAGGCAGAAGAAGTCCATGTTGCGCTTCGACAGCAGCTTGGGCAGGTAATTAAGCCCGGCCCGGACTGTGGTGTCCACGTACCTGACTTTCGCTGCGGTCTGGGTGACCGCCCGCCCGGTCAGCAGCGCGTAGTAGTGGTAAAAGGAATTCGTCACGGAGATATTGTCTGCGGCACGGAACCTGCTGGCTGCGGTCTTGGCGAATTCCTGGGGGAACTCCTGCTCCATGGTGGCTACCACGCTCCGCCGCAGCGGGGCCGCGGTGTGCTCCAGGTGGCGGGTGGTGATCCGGCCGAACCGGTCCCACAGGAGTTTCCGGTTCACCCTGGCAGCGTTCTCGAAACCGCTGCGTTCCGCGTCGTTGTCGCCCAGCCCGATGCGGGTTTCCGCCTCAATGAACTTGGTGACGCCGCCCGGGGTGAAGAACATGTCCGGTCCCACCGCACGGCCGAAGAACATGTCGTCGTTGGAGTACAGGAAGTGCTCCGAGAGCCCTTCGATGTGGTGCAGCTGGCATTCGACGGCTTGTGAATTGTGCGTGGGCAGCACGGACGGGTCCGCGAAGAACTCCTCACTGCGCACAATGGTCACCGAAGGGTGATCGGCCAGCCAGGCGGGTGCCGGCGAGTCCGTGGCGATAAAGATGCGGCGCACCCACGGAGCGAACATGTAGACCGAGCGCAGGGCGTACTTCAGTTCGTCGATCTGGCGGTAACGGGCCTCGTGGTCGTCGCCTTCGCCCACGACGACGCCTGCCATCCTGGCGCGCCTCGCGGCGATGTACTCCGGCGAGCTGCCGTCCACCCAGGAAAACACCATGTCGATGTCGAAGCTGATGTCGCTGGCGTGGTCCGCGAACATGTTCTCGATGGTGGGCCAGGTGTGGCCGTAACGCTCCACGGTGCCGCGCACTGCGTCGGTGGTGAGCATGGTCCGGCGGGTGAGGGAGTTTTCAATCGGCAGGATCAGCTGGTTACCTTCGAAGCTCCACAGCTCGATCTGCACGCCGGCGGAGGAGCCGAAGTCGAAGCCTCCGTTGGGCTCCACCCGCGGACGGTAGAGCCGGAAGATCCGGGCCTGGCGGTTGGGGGAGAGCTCGCCGTCGGCCACCAGGACAGAAGACTTTTTCTTCGCATCCACCGTCATGGAGTAAACGGGCTCGTTACGGCACGCTTCCACCAACGCGGTCCGGAGCTTCTTCCGGTTCTCCCAGTCCAGCGCGATGACCGGCCGGTGGTTGTTGCCGCGGACCAGCAGGTAGTCCAAGCCCGCGTTCGCGAGGACGTTGCGGATGAACAGCAGGTCCTCCACCATGGCCTGATAAGGCGTCCGGGTGTCGTTGATCAGCGCATAACGCCCCCGGTGGCGGACCACATCGGGGCGGTTTTTCAGCCGCGCGACAGCAGCCGGCGACGTTACCTCGGCGTGGCTCCTGCCGTCGTCGGAGGCCTGACCGCCGTAGTAGATCTCATCCTGAACGAGTGCGTCTGTAATGGTGTTTCTCCGAGCTTTTGTCTATAGAGGTCCTACCTGCATAATAACCCGCACCAAAAAACCGGACTAATCCCCGGACTCAGCCGGCCAGGGCGTCCCGCCAGCTGCGCAGGAACGCCGCACCGGCGTCGTCGTGGATCACGTTTTCAGCGAGCCCCAAATCGGCCGCCGTCAGGACCGCATATGGCTTGACGGGAACACCGTCGGCGGGGCGGACATCCACGTGCTTCACGTCGTGGTCGTTGTGGTGCAGCCAGTCGGCCATGGCGTAGTCGGTGCGCGAATCGCCCACCGTCCGCCAGGCCAGCGGCCGGATTCCCTGCGCCGCAAGCAGTTCCACCGCTCGGCTGGCACCCAGGTCCTTCCCGAGGCGCACGGACTCGATGTCGGTGGAAATGATGGTGGGGTCCACGCGGTAGTCCACCTGGTCGTCCGAATCGGGAGCATGGTGGTCCAGCCGGACCACGCCCAGGCCGTGACGGGCCATCAGTTCCATGGCGTCGGCGTCGAACAGTTTCTGTTCCTCGAGGTAGTCCTGGCTGGGAACTTCGATGTGCTGCTCCACGGACACCATGGCACGCTTGGTTTCGTCGAAGAACATATGGTTCGTGTAGTCCTCGGCGACCAGACGGCGGACGTCATCGCCGTAGGCCCGGGGGACGGCAAGTTCGTGGTCCACGTGCATGGGGCCGGGCCCGGCAGCCGTGTAGCTGAACCAGACGGCACCTTTTTCGCAGATGGCGTGGATGACCGTTCCGGTGGGCATGCCGGCCGCGATCATGGGCTCCATGACCTGCGTGCGGATGAACGCATCCGAGCGGCCCGTGTTGAAGATGACCGGAATGCCCGCGGTGGCCAGGGCCACCATGTCCGCAATAATCTCCGGCTTGACATCGCGGGTGACCGGGCTGGCCACCGGGCCATCGACGTCGAGCAGCAGGGCAAGGGGAGGAGCCGACGCCGGTGCGGCGGCCTTGTTCTCGGGTGCAGTCATGCCTCCATTCTCTCAGGGGGGGCCTGCCCGGCGCAGAATGTTGCCTTGCTGCGTCGCAGCCAATGGTCACTGTTTGGCTACAACCTTGGAACTGTGCGGGGTCATTCGTTCCCTTGGCCGGGCAACTTCCATAGGCTTGCAGGGTGATATTCAAAGCTGTGGGCGAGGGCCGCCCTTACCCCGACCATGGTTACAACACCCCCAAGGAATGGGCTGCCCTTCCGCCGCGGCCCGTCCGGCTCGATGAGCTGGTGACCACCAAGCGCACCCTCGACCTCGAGGCCCTCCTGGCCGAAGACTCCACCTTCTTCGGTGACCTCTTTCCCCACGTTGTGCAGTATCGGGGAACTCTCTACCTCGAGGACGGGCTGCACCGTGCCGTCCGGACCGCACTGCACCAGCGCACCGCCATCCACGCCCGTGTGCTGGTGATAGATGGCTAGGAAACCCAAAGACCCCACCGTCCTGCACGGGCACCGCGTAGTTTCCGGGCAGGAACTCCGGGCCACGTTTGTTGAGCAGGACGACACGGCGGAAAACCCCGTCCGGCTGCGCCGCCGGATCCTGCACGGTGTGGTGCTGGTCCTGCTGGTCGGTCTGATCATCTCCGCGATCATCGTTGCGCTTGCCATCATGAACGGCCAGATCAAGATCCCGACGTCGGAGCGAACCGGGGCTGCCGTCTCGGCGTGTCCCGCAACGGCTTTTGACTACACCCCGAACGACAAAGTCACGCTCAACGTCTTCAACGCCACCAACCGGCCAGGGCTGGCGCGTTTGGTGGCGGACGAGTTCCTGGCGAGGAAGTTCGCGGTGGCGGAGGTGGGCAACACCCAGTCCGGCTACCGGGGCGTGGCCGCGGTGGTTTCCGGGGCTGCCGGTCAGTCGGCGGCCTTCAGCGTCCAGCGGAACCTTCCCGCCTCGGATTACTTCCAGGACGGCCGGTCGGACGGCAGCGTGGACGTGATTCTCACCGGTGACTTCAAGGAACTGAACGCGCCTGAACTCGTGGACCAGACGCCCGGCCAGCTCAGCTGCCCGCGCGACAGCCGCCGGATCGTCGACAACGCCAAGTGGCCGGTAATCCCCAAAGCCGGCTGACCCGGCGGGGGCTGAGGCTGGCTGCGGCCGGAACGGCTGTAGCTGGAACTGGCTAGGGCCGGGGAAGCGCGACTGGACGCCCGTCGTCGTCGAACCGTGCCCCCGCTCCGAGCTGGATGAACCGAACGGTACGCAGCACCGCTTCAGGGGTGCCGTCGCCCCGTGCGGCGCTGGAGGACAGGGTGCCGTGGATGAGCTGGGCTAGTTGCGTGATGTCCGCTTCGGGGAGGTAGCCCTGCGCCATCGCGTCGCGCAGGATGTCCTGGAGGAGCAGGCTGAGTTCGCCCACGTGGTCCGCGAGCTTGGAGAAGGACGCCGGCGAGAGCACTGCCGCCATGGCCGGGCCGGGCGGCAGGTGGCGGCGGCTCAGGTCCTCCACCTGGGTGCGGACGTACAGCGCCAGGCGTTCCACCGGGTTCTCCAGGGACTGCAGGGATTCCCGGAGGCCGTCGAGGAAGCGCTCGGTTTCATCCAGGGCGTAGGCGATCAGCAGTTCTTCGATGTCCGCGTAGTAGTTGTACACGGCGGTGCGCCCGATGCCGGCATGGCGGGCCACGTCCGTCATGGTGAGGCCGGGCAGGCCGTGGGTGAAGAGGAGTTCGCCGAAGCCGGTCAGGATGCGGCGTTGGGTCTCGGCTCGTTGGGCAGCATTCGTGGCGGCCGAAATCCTAGGCATACAGACACTTTACAGCGATCTGTCAGCAAACCTATTCGAGTTTTTGTCCAGATAACGCGACATGCGCGTCGTTTTGGCCCCGTTATCTGGACAAAAACTCATGTGCGGGGGTGCGTCAGACAGTGCAGCCGTCGGGACCGCACGCTTCTGCGCCGCCGTCGCTGCTTTTGCTGCCGGGGGCGCCGGTGCCCGCGCCGGCCATGACGAGGGGCTGCTTCTCGTGCCACGCCTGAGTGAGCGCCTGGCTGAACATCGCTGGGGGCTGCGCGCCGGACAGGCCGTACTTGCGGTCGATCACGAAGAACGGCACGCCGCTGATGCCCAGGGCCCGTCCTTCTTCGAAGTCGAGCCGGACGTCCTCGGCGTACTTGTCCGTGGTGAACAGCTCATCCAGCTCCCCGGCGTCGATCCCCAGATCCTGGCCCAGCGAGGTGAGGTACTCCCGGCTGCCGATGTCCTTGCCGTGCTCAAAGTGATCGCTGAGCAGGCGCTCTTTGGCGGCGTCCTGCCGGCCGTGCGCGGCCGCCAAATGGATCAGCCGGTGTGCGGTGAAGCTGTTGGCAACCACGACGTCGTCAAAGCGGTAGTTGAGGCCCTCACCTTTGGCCTGCTCAGCCACATGTTCGAACATCTGCGAGACCTGGGCCGGGGCCAGACCCTTGCGGGTGCTGAGGTACTCCAGTTCGGTGCCGTCGTAGTGCTCAGGCAGGCCGGGGTCGAGCTGGTAGCTGCGCCACTGCACCTCCACGGAATCGCGGTGCGGGAATTCGGCCAGTGCTGCTTCGAAACGGCGCTTGCCGATGTAGCACCAGGGGCAGGCGACGTCGGACCAGATCTCAATCTTCATGCTGGCAACAACCCTGGCCCTGGCGCATCCATTCCCCGGCGGCATGTCGCATTGCTCACTGCTGGGGGCTTAAGTGTCCCTTCGCGCTGGGGGCTTAAGTGTCCCTTCGCGCTTCAGGGTGGGGCAGGGCGCGCTCCATCACGAAGTCGTGCTCCATGGTGGTTCCCAGGGTGAACGACTTGGTACCCACCTTCCGGAAGCCGGATTTCTCGTAAAAACGTACGGCCCTGGCGTTCTGGCTGTTGACGCCCAGCCAGATTCCGGCGGCTCCGGAGGCCGCGGCCTCGCCCAGGCTGGCGTGGATCAGCTCGGCGGCTGCGCCCAGGCCATGGTGGTCCGGGTGCACGTAGCACTTGCTGAGCTCCGTGGCAGGAAGGATCGTCAGGGCGGCAGCAACGTCCGGGTCAGCGGCCGGACGGTCCACGAGCATGCTGTAGCCGCGGAGGTCGCCGTCGGAATCGATCACCAGGACGGTGATTGACGGGTCCGCCAGATAACTGCGGAAGTTTTTTTCGCTGAGCGTGTTGGCAAGGTGCGCCGCGATATCGGCGGGGGAGGACTGCGGCGGGCAGGCGAGCGGAAAGGTGACGGCCGCCAGCCCGGCCAGCCTGCCGGCGTCGTCCGCGGTTGCTTTCCGGATGGTGTGCGTCATGGTCAAAACTCTAGTTTGCGGAGCGGCGCCGCGGTCACAACCCCCTAGTCCGCAGTCACATTCGGAACCGTCCGTTCAGGCTGGCTGTCGGCGGCGTAACTGAGGCCGATCTGGCGGCGGATCTCGTCCATGGCGGCCATCACCGCCACGCTCTCGCCCGGCGTCAGGATGGTGCCGGCGGTGGTGCCTTCCGTGATCAGGCGTTCCAGTTCGGCGGCCTGGTACTGCATACCGCGGCTGGTGACCGGCTGATCAAACCGCTCCACAATGGTCCCGTCAACCGCATGGACGGTAAACGGGGTCGGGTTGTACCAGGTGGGTTCGATGTCGATCCAGCCGTCGGTCCCGATGACCATGGCCCGGTTGGCGCTGGCGGCGTCCAGTTCGCAGTCCACAATGGCCTGCTGGCCGTCGGCATACTCAAAAATCGCCGCCGTCTGGCGGTCAACGCCCGTGGCCGTCATGGAGGCGCTGGCGCGAATGGTCTCCGGGGTGCCCAGGATGTCGAACGCAAAGGAGATCGGGTAGATGCCGAGGTCCAGCAGCGCTCCGCCGCCCAGTGCAGGATCGTTCAGTCTGTGGGCAGGGTCCTTGGGCAGGCTCTGGTTGTGGCTGGCGACCACCTTCCTGACCTCGCCGATCGTGCCTTCCTGGATGATTGCGCGGAGGCGGATCATGTGCGGAAGGAACCGGGTCCACATTGCTTCCAGCGCCACGAGCCCCTTGGATTCCGCGAGGTCAACAATGTCCTGGGCTTCGAGCGCGTTCATGGTGAACGACTTCTCCACCAGCACATGCTTGCCGACATTCAACGCCAACAAGGCATTGGCGTGGTGGAACGGGTGCGGCGTGGCGATGTAGACCACGTCAACCAAGGGGTCTGCCACCAAGTCCTCATAGCTGCCGTGCGCGGTTGCCACGCCGTACTGCTCAGCAAACGCCTTGCTCGAGTCCAGCGAGCGTGACCCGACGGCCTGCACCGTGAAGCCGTTCTCGTTCAGGTCCTGCGCTTGCAGCCCGGCGATGAAGCCGGTGCCGAGGATGCCCCAGCGGATTGTTCCGTCGGAGGTGCCGGTGGGTTGATTAGTCACGAACGTGGTCCTTTGATGAGTCGGTGTTGGCCAGCGGGTAGGCGACGAACGCGAAGCGGGCGGAGTCCGGTGACCAGCTGTTGACGTTCAGCGTTCCCTGGCCTCCGAAGAGGGGCCAGGTGTGCAGGGGCGCGGCCCAGTCGCCGGTGGAGACAAGCACGACGTCGACCAGCAGGTCGGCGGGGTGGCCTTCTGTTCCGTGCGGGAAGCGGATGTAGCTGGCCAGGTCCCCGTCGGGGGAGAGATGGGGGAACCAGTCGACTGTTTCGGAGTCGAGGAGCCGTTCGAACCCGGTCCCGTCAACCCGCAGACGGGCGAGCTGCGCATGGCCGGGCAGTGAGGTGAAGGATTCCGTGTTGAGGTAGAGCCACTTTCCGTCGGGCGAATATTCGGGCCCGTCGCAGTGGCCGGCGCCGACGTCGACGAGGGTGGAGTGGCCGCCGCCGGCCGGAATCGTCAGGAGACGCCCCGGCTGGCTGAAGTCGCCGGCGTCGATCCCCACGTAGGCGAGTTCGCCGCCGTCGGGACTCACACCGTGGAGGAAATGGAAGGAACCGTCGACGGCCGTGACTCTTTCTGCCGCGCCGCCGCCAAGCGGCGCGCGGTAGATGTGGCCGTCGTTCGCCGAGAGGAAGATCTGCTTCCCGTCGGGGGCGAGGACGTGGTCGTTGTTGAGATCGGGGATGCCGGCGAGGGGCACCTGGCTGAGAGTGCGGCCGGCAACATCAAAATTCCAGAGCTTTCCGTCCCCGTTGAGGATGAGGGCGGATCCATCGAGGGTCCAGTTGGGCGCTTCGAGGAGGAGCTCGTCGGACGTGAATACCAGTTCGCTCTCGCCGGTGACGCCCGCAATCCAGACTTCGCAGCGCTGGCCGGGCTGAAGGGTGCGCTGCATGGCTAGAGCTTCTCCTCACTTGTGCAACTCCTGGGGCGGGGGGCGAATTGCGCGGCTCCGGCTAGTCCTTGCTGCTGAAGGCGGCGTCGAAGCTGGTCTGGGAGGCGGGGAAGTCGAACTTCTTGAGTGCGGCGAGGGCTTCGGGGGCGCCGTGGAGGCGGTCCATGCCGGCGTCTTCCCACTCGACGGAGATCGGGCCGTTGTAGCCGATCGCGGTGAGTGCGCGGAAGGACGATTCCCAGGGTACGTCGCCTCGGCCTGCGGAGACGAAGTCCCAGCCGCGGCGGGGGTCGCCCCAGGGCAGGTGGGAGCCCATGACGGTGTTCCGGCCGGTGGGGCGGAGCTTGGTGTCCTTGCAGTCCACGTGGTAGATCCGGTCCTTGAAGTCCCAGATGAACGAGACGGGGTCGATGCCCTGCCACATGAAGTGGGACGGGTCCCAGTTCAGGCCGAACGCCGGACGGTGCCCGATCGCTTCGAGGGTGCGGACAGTGGTCCAGTAGTCGTAGGCGATCTCGGACGGGTGCACTTCGTGGGCGAAGCGGACCCCGCATTCGTCGAAGACGTCCAGGATGGGGTTCCAGCGGTCCGCGAAGTCCTGGTAGCCGGCCTCGATGACCTTCTCCGGGACCGGCGGGAACATGGCGACGTACTGCCAGATGGAGGAACCCGTGAACCCGACCACGGTGTCCACGCCGAGGGCCTTGGCGAGCCGGGCGGTGTGTTTCATTTCCTCGGCGGCGCGCTGGCGGACGCCTTCGGGGTCGCCGTCGCCCCAGACCTTGGACCCGACGATGGCCTCGTGGCGGAAGTCGATGGGGTCATCGCACACGGCCTGGCCCTTGAGATGGTTGGAGATGGCCCAGACCTTGAGGTTGTACTTCTTCAGGACCGCGAGCTTGGACTCGACGTAGCCGGGTTCGTCCCAGCGCCAGGCGTCCAGGTGGTCCCCGGAGACGGCGATTTCTAGGCCGTCGTAGCCCCAGCCGGAGGCGAGCTTGGCGACTTCCTCGAAGGGGAGGTCGGCCCACTGGCCGGTGAACAGGGTGTACGGGCGGGGCATGTCAGGCTCCTTCGGTAACAGGGACGGGGGAGGTGGTGAGCTGGATGATGGAGGACTTGGCGTTCGCGGATTCTTCGATGGCGGCCAGCACCCGCTGCACGGCCAGGCCCTCCTCGAACGACGGCGACGGCGCGGTGCCGCCGCCGATCGCGGCAAGGAAGTCCCGGATTTCGTGGGTGAAGGTGTGTTCCCAGCCGATCACGTGGCCCTGCGGCCACCAGGCAGCCATGTACGGGTGCTCGGGCTCGTTGACCAGGACGCGCCGGAAGCCCTGTTCCCGGACGGGAACGGTGGCGTCCAGGAAGCCGAGTTCGTTGATGGCCTCCAGGTCGAACAGCAGGGAGCCCTTGTCGCCGTAGATCTCGAGTTTGAGGGAGTTCTTCTGTCCGGTGGCCATGCGTGAGACCTCCACCGAGGCGATGGTCCCGGAGTCCAGGGTCAGCGTGGCCCAAGCGGCGTCGTCGACCGTTACCTCTTCCAGTCCGCCTGCGGGACCACTTGCCCCGGGGCGGCTGGACACGAAGGTGTGCAGCCGCCCGGAGACCTCGGTGACCGTGCCGCCGAGCAGGAACATGACCTGGTCGATCGCGTGGGACGCGATGTCGCCCAGCGCGCCGGACCCGGCAGTTTCCTTGTTCAGTCGCCAGGTCATGGGGGAGTCGGCATCCACCAGCCAGTCCTGCAGGTACGCGGCGCGGACGTGCCGGACCGTTCCCAGCCGGCCCTCAGCGATGAGCTCCCTGGCAAGTGCCAACGCCGGGACGCGGCGGTAGTTGAAACCGATCATGGACTGCACGCCGCGTTCCCGGGCGGAGCGGGCAGCGTCCGCCATGGCTTCGGCTTCGGCCAGGGTGTTGGCCAGCGGCTTTTCGACCAGGACGTGCTTGCCGGCCTCGAGCGCCGCGATGGCGATCTCGGCGTGCATCCACCCCGGGGCGCAGATGTCCACGATGTGAATGTCGTCCCGGTCCAGGACCGAACGCCAGTCCGTCGCGGTTTCCGCCCAGCCGTACCTCTCGGCGGCCGCCGCCACCCGCCCGGCGTCCCGGCCCACGAGCACTTTCTGCTCGAAGGCCGGGACGTCGAAGTGGGACGCAACGTTCCGCCAGGCGTTCGAGTGGGCCTTGCCCATGAACGCGTAACCGATCATCGCCACACCCAGCGGTGGGTTGTCCGGGTTGGTGCCGTCCGTGCTTTCGGGGGATTTCATTGCCTGGTTCCTAGAGGGTGGAAGCGGTGGGGTCCCAGTCCTCGGGGAGGGCCGGGGACGCGGGGGCGGAGCTTTCGACGTTGACAAAGGTGCCGGATTCAACGGACTCGGAAATCGAGACCATGGTGTCCAGCACGTGGTAGGCGAGGTTGCCCGTCGCGCGGTGCGGAACCCCCGCCCGGATGGAGCGGGCCATGTCCAGCACACCCATGCCGCGGCCGTTGGAGGCGCCGGTGGCGGGGATGACGGTCCAGTCTTCGTCGCCCGCACGCCAAAGCCTGATGTCGCCGTCGAAGTAGTTCGGGTCCGGCAGCGAGAGCGTGGCTTCGGTGCCGGTGATCTCCACGAAGCCCATCCGCAGCCGCGGCGACTCGAAGGAGAAGACGCTGTGCGAGGACTGGCCTCCCTCGAACTGGGCCATGGCACTGACGTGGGTGGGCACCTCGACAGTGAACTCCTCGCCCAGCTTGGGCCCGGAGCCGATGACCCGGACTTCCTTCGCTTTGGAACCGATGGCCGCCACCTTGCGCACGGACCCGAACGTCTGGACCAGCGCGGTGAGGTAGTACGGGCCCATGTCGAACAGGGGACCGGCTCCGTACTGGAAGAGGAACGCCGGATTCGGGTGCCAGGATTCCGGCCCCGGGGTCTGGAACGTGGTCATGGCCGTCAGCGGCGTGCCGATGTCGCCGCGCTCGATCAGCCGCCGGGCCGTCTGAAGCCCGGCGCCGAGGAAAGTATCCGGCGCGCAGCCGAGCCGCAGCCCCGCGGCGTCGGCGGCCTTCAGCAGCCCCAGCCCGGATTCCCGGTCCAGCGAAAACGGCTTTTCCGTCCAGACGTGCTTGCCGGCGTTGACGGCGGCCGTTGCCACCTCCACGTGTGCCGCCGGGATAGTGAGGTTGACGATGATTTCGACGTCGGGATGGTTCAGTGCGGCGTCCACCCCGCCGGATTCGGCGATGCCGTATTCCTTCGCCCGTGCGGCCGCGGAATCTTCGAACAGGTCGGCGATGACATGGACCTTGAGGTCCGGGAAGACGGTCAGGTTGTCCAGGTACTGCTTGCTGATGTTGCCGGCGCCGATGACGGCGACGCCCACCGGCCCCCGGCGGGTAGCTGCGGTGCTCATGCCCGGGCTCCTTCGCTGGCCTCGGCGTTCAGGAACGCCAGGCTCTGGGCGATGCCGTCGAAGATGTCGCCGGAGTAGTCGTCAAACTCCACGACGCCCACTTCGAGGGCCTTGGCGGCGCCGATGACGTCCCACACGGCGATCTTGCCCTGGCCGGCCGGCTGCTGCGCCTTGGTGTCGGTGTTAAGGGGGCCGTCCTTGATGTGGATGAACTTCACCCGGTCGCCAAGTTTGGTCAGGATGTTCACAGGGTCCTGGCCCCCGACGGCAACCCAGTACGTGTCCACTTCGAGGACCAGTTCAGGGTCCAGCAGGTCGGTGAAGTATTCCAGTGCCGTTCGGCCCTCGATGGTGGACTCCAGCTCCCAGGCGTGGTTGTGGTACCCGACGCGGATGCCGTACTCGGCGCCCTTCTTCGCTGCAGCGTTGAGCTTGGCGGCGGTGGCCTGGATGTCCTCGGCCTTCTGCCAGTGCTCGGCCGGCAGGTACGGGTCGATGACGGTGCTGATTCCCAGTTCCTTGGCGGCGGCGAAGATTTCGTCCTGGTCCTGGCTCAGCAGGGGAGCGTGGCCGGACGGGGCGGTGAGGCCGTTCTCCTTCAGGGCGGCACCGAGTTCGGCCGCCGTGGCCACGAAGTTGTAGGGCTCAACCTGGGTGAAGCCGATCGCGGCCACCTTCCTGATGGTGCCGGGCAGGTCCTCTTGGATGGCGTTGCGCAGTGTGTACAGCTGAAGTGAGTAAGACATGTCGCGTTCCTTTGCGGGGAGATTTGTTTCGAATATATGGTTCAGGGCTAGCGGCCGGCGAGGGATCCGCCGATGCCGCCGACGCTGAAGTACTTGTTCAGGGTGGCGAAGACGATGACCGGCGGGAGCATCATGACCACGGCGAGGGCCATGACGGAGGTCCAGTCGGTGGCGTTCTGCTGGAAGAAGGACTGGACACCCATGGGGAGGGTGAAGATCTCGTTGGAGCGGAGGAAGACGATGGCCACGAGGTAGTCGTTCCAGGCCAGCAGGAAGGCGAAGATCGCGGTGGAGAGGATGCCGGGCAGGCTGTTCCGGAGGACCACTTTGGTGAACGATCCGAACACGGAGCAGCCGTCGATCCAGGAGGCTTCTTCGAGGCTGATCGGGATGGAGTCGAAGTAGGCGGCCATCATCCAGGTGGCAACGGTCATCGTGGAGCCCACATAGATGATGGTGATGCCCAGCAGGTTGTCCACCAGTCCCATGCCGGCGAAGAGGATGAACAGCGGGACCACCGAGGTGATGATGGGCAGGGACTGCATGACGAACAGCAGCAGGGAGTAGCCGGAGACGGCCTTGCTGCGTCCGCGGGAGAGGACGTAGCCGGCAGGCGCGGCGACGGCTACGGAGACCACCACCGTGGAGAGCGTGGTGATCAGGCTGTTCTGCAGCCAGGTGGCGGCGAACGTTCCGGAGAAGACACTGGCGAGGTTCTCGAAGGTCAGGCCGGTGGTGGTGCTGGTCGGACCCGGCGTGAAGGCCAGGACTACGGTGACCATGATCGGGACGAGGACGATGGCGGTGATGACCAGGATGGCAACGAACCGCCACCACTGGCCGCGGTCGCCGGCTTCGGAGAGTGTGCGGCGGGCTTTGGCGGGGCCGGCGACGCCGAGGACGGGGCCGGACTCGGGATGGGCGTGGACTGCTGCGCTCATTATTCGACGCTCGACTTTCGGATCTGGCGGTACAGGAGAACGGAAATGACCACCAGGGTCATGGTCATGAGGAAGGCAATGGCCACGCCGGGGCCCGTGGCGAAGTCCTGGAAGACGGTGCGGTAGGCCAGGACCACCAGGGAGGTTGTGGCACTGACCGGGCCGCCGCCGGTGAGCAGGTAGATGGTGGGAAAGTCATTGACGCAGAAGATGGTCATGAGGATCCACGAGATGTAAGTGGAGCGGGCAATCAGCGGCAACGTGATCTGGGTGAACTGCTGGAACCGGGTGGCACCGTCCATGCTGGCGGCTTCGTAGACGGTGGTGTCCACGGAGGCCAGGGCGGCTGAAATCATCATCATCATGAACGGGAAGCTGACCCAGACCTTGAAGACCATCACGGTGATGGCGGCGAGGTTGGGATCGGCCAGGAACAGCGGCGTGCCCATGCCGAGGTTCCGGAACAGGGACGGGATCAGGCTGTCCGGGGTGGCGACCAGCCAGTTCCACGCGGTGGAGGACACCACGATCGGCACCACCCACGGCAGGAGCAGCAGGACCTTGAAGGTGCCGCCCGCCGGGATCTTCGTGCGGAGCAGCAGGGCCAGGCCCAGGCCAACAAGCCACGATCCGAACACGCCCACGATGGTGAACATCAGGGTGAACTGTGCCGCTTTCCAGAAGGCCGGCGAGGACAGGACGGTGGCGAAGTTCTCGCCGCCGACGAAGTTTCCGGTCTGGAGCAGGTCGCCGTCGTGGGTGGCCTGCACGCCGGCGTGGATCAGCGGGTAGCCGTGGATCAGGACCAGCAGGACCACGGAGGGGAGCAGGAGCCAGAAGAACGTCCTGGTGGCCTGGGCCGAGAGTTTGCTCTTGCGGTTCACGTGTCCGGGGTTCGGGGACCCGGCCCCGGGCCCGCCGGGGGCAAGCCCGCGGCGGGCCCGGGCAAGGCCGGACGGTGCTGTGGTGGATGACATGGCAGGTACCGTTCTACTTCTTCAGGACCGATTCCAGGCCGGACTGGAAGGTCTGCAGCGCGGTCTTGGCGTCGGCTTTGCCGGTCAGGATGGTCTGGCTGAACTGGTTCAATGCCTGGCCGCCGTCCAGCGCCGCGAGGTTGGCGTTGAGGGTGTTGCCCTGGGAGGCGAAGGTCTTGGCGATGGGCTGCCAGTCCTTGACGATCTTGACGTTGTTGGGATCGTCGGCGAATTCGGGAAGTTCGGTGATCGACTTGAAGACCGGCAGGGCGGACATCAGCTTCTGCTTCCACAGTTCCTTGAGCTGGCCCAGGTAGTACACCAGGAACGCCTCGGATGCTTCCTGCGAGGGGGTGTTCGTGTACATCATGATGTTGTTCGGGAACACGATGGTGGCCTTGTCCCCGTGCGGGCCGGTGATGGGGTCAGCCACCAGCAGGTCTCCGGACGTGTCGCCGACGCGCTGGGGAACGTTGACCTGGAACAGGCCGTATCCGGCCTTGCCGTCCTTCCATTGTGCGGACATGTTGTCTGTGGTGTAGCTGACGGCCGCAGGATCGACAATTCCGTTGGAGACGAGTTCAAGGACAAATTCCATCGCTTCCACGTTGCGGTCGTTCATCAGGTCCAGCTCGCCGTCCTTATTGAAGACGCCGCCGCCGTTGTTGACCATCATCATGATCATGGAGTGGTTGCCGTAGTTGTTGCCTGAGCCTGCGCCGGTGGTGAAGCCAAATGCACCGACCTTCTTGAGTGCTTTTCCGGCTTCCAGGAGGGACGGCCAGTCGGTGGGAAGTGCCACGTTGGCCTTCTCGAACAGCGACTTCCGGTACCAGAACACGCGCATGTCCAGCTGCCACGGAACCGCCACGTAGCCCTTGTCCGACTTGAACGGGTCCAGGACGCCCGGCAGGAAGTCGTCGAACTGGCCGTTCTCCTTCAGCTTGTCAATGACCTTGTCGGCGTACGCGATCTGGCCCTGCTGCTCGAACTGGAAGGCCTGGAAGCCGCCGCCGGTGGACACTGCCGGCCCGGTCTTGGACGCGATGGCGGAGGAGAAGGTCTGGTAGAAGTTGTTCCACTGGATGATCTGGTAGCTGGCCTTGCTGTTGGCTCCGGAGAAGCCTTCCGCGATCTTCTTGGCAGCGTCGTTGTAGGCGGGAGTCGCCCACGGCATGTCCCAGAACTTGATCGTTCCACCCGCGCTGCCACCGCCCTGCGAAGCGGAGCCGCCGCCGCACGCGGCCAGGAGGGGCGCGGAGGCCGCGGCGGCAGCGAAGCCCAGGAACCCCCGCCGGGAGAAGGCGGAGGAAGCGATGGAAGGTTTGGTAGACACGATGGTTTCCTTTCAAGGCCCGGAGTGACTGAATGCCCGGGCCCTTCTCGACAATGAGTGGATAGTGACTTGAGGAACTGGAACTGCTGGTGGATCGGTAGGGCTGTCTAGCTGGTGAGTTGGCTAAGGAGTGACATAACGGTGGTGAACTGCGTCAGGTCGTTGGCCGGGATCCCGGAAGAAATATGTGCGTGAACCCTCGACCAGCTGGTCCGGTGGGACGATTCGTACAGTGTGGGAAGCGTCGTCGCTCCTTCTGTGGTTACTGCGCGGACTTCGGCCGGCCACGCCGCTGAGGGGTCCGGCAGAACGACGTCGGCGCGGCCGGCAGAGGTCAGGATCGTGAGGCTTGCCGTGGCCGGCAGCGCGGAGGTGAGGATGCCCTGCAGCGCCACGGGCACCCCGCCGGCAAGGATGCCTGCCACGGTGTAGCCGTTCCCGTTGCGCTGGACCATCCGCACGTTCAGGACTTTGATCCCGCACTGCACCAGGACGGCGAGCTGATCCGTTAGCAGGTGCACCGGATCCGTGCCGGGCACGGCGACGGCAACAGAGTCGAGCAGGACGGCGTCCTTGAGCGCCGTGGCGATGACGCCCTGCACGTTGTCGGCGGTCGGGGCCAGCGCGGTGTTGCCTGCCCATTGCTGGTCCAGCACCACCACCGAGCCGGCCGCATCGGCCACGGCGATGAGTTCGGCGGGATCTTCCGCCACCGGCCCGGACACCACCACCCCTTTGGCTCCATTGCGGATGGCGTCGGCCGAGCGGCCGGTCCAGCCCGCATGGCCGGCGACGGCGGTGACATCCGGCGCGGACACAGCCGGCCCATCAGGAGCCGGACCAAAGGACAGGGGAAGGGAAGCGACGACGGCGGACACCGCACCTGCTGCTTCAGCCTGCGGATCCGCGTACACGGACAGCTGCGTGGTCATGCGTTGACCTCCTGGTCTGCGGGGGAGCTGGCGGCGCTGCCAGCATCAACCGGGTTTGCATCGGCCGCTGTTCCAAACCGGCCTGTGTCGATGCGATCGCCGATGCGGCCTGCGGCCGCATCGGCGATCGCCAGTGCGAACTCAAGGTCATGGATCAGCGTTTCGGCCGACGGCGGTTCGCCGGTGCCGCCGGCCAGTTCGGCCAATTTGCGCCACTCGCCCTCGTAGCCGTTGTGGCCGAAGGGTCCAAGGACAGTGGTGCGACCTTCCGTGAGGATCCGGGCGGTTGCCGAGCCGGCGTGGACGTAGGACGGGGTGAAGTCGATTCTCAGGGCGGCGTTGTCGCCGATTGCCTCAAACTCCCAGGACGGTTCCCAGGTGGCATTCATCGCGGCGCGGAGCTCGATGGTGACGCTTCCTGCCCGCAGGGAGATGACGTAGCCGAAGGGGCGCACGATTTCAGCGTGGAGGACCTCCACCGCCTCAAAGTCAGGGGTGAAGCGGCGGACCAGGGGAAGGTCGTGGATGGCCAGGCCCATTACGCCGCCGGTGAGCATGGCCTTGATGACCTCCGGGTCCGTTGAGTCACTGGACGGCCCGGGGACGCGGCCCACGATCTCGGTGGCGAAGTCCTCGAAACGGGGGTTCGGCGGAAGGACGATGGACGATCGGACGGTGTGCACCTGCTCCGGCAGGTCGCCCCACGCGTCTTCCGCCGCAAGCCAGCCCGGATCGAAGGTGTGCATGGCGCCTACGATGATCGGGACACCCGTTTCGGCTGACACGGCGGAAATCCCGGCGGCCTCTTCACCGCTCATGGCGAACGGCTTTTCGCACAGCACGGCTTTCTTGCCGGCCCGGCAGCTGGCGATGACCTGGGCTGCGTGGAACTGGTGCGGGCTGCAGATGGCCACGATGTCCACTGCCGGGTCCGCGAGGAGCTCTTCCATGCTGGTGCTGAAGTTCGCTCCGACCCGGCCGGCCACGGCCTCCGCCACGGCGGGGTCCACGTCCATGATGTGCCGGACTTCGAGGATGTTGCCCAGCCGGGCCAGGGAGGGCAGGTGGATTGCCTGGGTAACGGGCCCTGCGCCGAGAATGCCGACCCCCAGGAGGGCCGGTGATGCCTGTGCTTGGCTCGACAAGTTGCTTACCTCTTTGTAATAGCTGGAGCGTTTTTGTAATAGCTGGAGCTTTTCGGCGGGGCCGGTCCGGATCAAAGTCTGGATCAGTGACACCGCTCACACATCAAGCTAGAGCTACTTTTGTCGATCGTCAAGCAAAAGATGAAAAGCTATCGCCAATCTTTCGGTGGAGTGACATGCATAAGCGCTTCGTGCTATCACTGACTCATGAGTCCAACGTCTGGAAAAGAAACCGGCACAGACGCCGGAACCGATACCGCCCCCGAGGGTGCCGGGAGCCTTTCCCGGGCCGGCGATCTCTTCCAGCTGCTCCGCGACGGCAAGGCCCGCACCCGGGCCGAACTGGCCCTGACCACAGGCCTGGCGCGGTCCACTGTGGCGGCCCGCATCGATGCCCTGATTTCCTCAGGGCTCGTGGGGCCTGCCGGTGAGGCAAGCTCCAGCGGCGGCAGGCCGCCGTCGCGCTTTGCCTTCAACCCCGCCGCCCGCTCAGTCCTGGCGGTCGACGTCGGCGCCACGCACGTGATCGTTGCCGTCACCGACCTCGGCGGGAACGTCCTGTCCGAGCGGCGCCTGGCCCAGGACGTTGCCGACGGGCCCGAAGCGGTGCTGGGCCGTGTGGTGGAGGAAGGCAAAACACTCCTCAGCGAAGCCGGCAGGACCGTTGCGGACCTCGCCGGCATCGGGATCGGGCTGCCGGGCCCGGTGGAGCACGCCACCGGCATGCCGGTGAAGCCGCCCATCATGCCCGGCTGGGACGGGTTCGACGTGGTCCGCTACGTCCAGCGCTCACTCCCGGTCCCCGTGCTGGTGGACAACGACGTCAACATCATGGCCCTCGGCGAACGCACCGCGTACTGGCCCGAACACGAGAACTTCCTCTTCATCAAAGTGGCCACCGGCATCGGTGCCGGCATCATCAGCAGCGGGGAACTCCAGCGCGGCGCCAACGGAACCGCAGGAGACCTGGGCCATGTGCGGGTTCCGCGCGGCGACGAGGTCCTGTGCCGCTGCGGCAACTACGGCTGCCTCGAAGCGTTGGCATCGGGCCCGGCCGTTGCTCGGGAACTGGCACGGCAAGGCCTTCCGGCCGAGAAAGGCGGCGATGTCCTGCGTCTCGTCGGCGAGGGCAACCTCCAGGCGATCCAGGCGCTCCGCCAGGCCGGCCGGGATGTGGGGGATGTGCTGGCCATGGTGGTCAACCTGCTGAATCCGTCGGTGATTGTGATCGGCGGCAGCCTCGGCCAGGCGGGCGACCACCTGATGGCCGGGGTGCGCGAGGTGGTTTACCGGCGGTCCCTGCCGCTGGCCACATCACACCTGCGGATTGCGCTCTCGATGGCCGGCGACCAGGCCGCGATCCTTGGCGCCAGCCAGATGGTCACCCAACATGTGTTGTCGCCGGCAGTGATCGAGGCCACCCTGCAGGCAACGGGCTAACGCCCGTCATATGGCGGCGGGCATGATAGCAATGAAACGATGAAACCGATTTCCAGCTCCCGCACGACGCCGCAGCCCGCCTCATGACGGCGAACATCCTTGCCAGGATTCCGCGGGGCTGGATCCTGCTGGCGAGCATCGGACTCATTGCGCTAAACATGCGCGGCCCGTTCGTGGCTGTCGCGCCGGTGGTCGGCCCGATGCAGCAGGACCTCGGATTTTCCCCGGTGGAACTGGGGCTGCTGACCGGCATCCCGGTGCTGTGCTTTTCGCTGGCAGCACCGCTTGCCTCGTTTGCGGGCCGGAAATTCGGGGCGGAATTCGCCATCATGCTCACGCTCCTGGGCGTGCTGGCCGGCGTCTTAGTCCGCTCCGCCGGCAACGGCGGCCTGGTGCTGTTCGGAACCGCGATCATCGGCGTGGCCATCACTATCGGCAACATCGCCGTGCCGCTGATCATCCGGCGTGACTTTTCGCCTCAGCGCCAGGGCACGGCCATGGGCATCTACACCGCGGCCCTGAACATCGGATCCTTCCTCACCTCCGTGGTCACCGCGCCGCTGGCCGAGCTGGCCGGGTGGCGTCTGTCGCTGGCAGCAAGCGGGCTCTTCGCCCTGGCGGCCATCGTGTTCTGGGTGATGGCGGCAGGCCGGCAGGCCTTCGTTCCGGCCGCTGCCGAGGATTCCGATCCGCGTCCTGCCGGCGGCAAACCGGCGTCCCGCTGGATCACGGTGGGCCTGACGGCGGGCTTCGCGGGACAGGCGTTCTCCTATTACGGCGTCACTGCCTGGCTGCCCACTTTCCTCACCGACGAATTGGGCATGGCGCCCTCCGCCGCCGGCGCCGGGTCCTCGCTCTTCCAGATCCTCGCCATTGTGGGCGGCCTCGGCGTGCCGATGGTGGCCAGGTTTGCCAGTACGACGACGGTGGCGGTCACCTTGGGCCTGATGTGGCTGACCGTTCCCCTTGGCCTGCTGCTGGCACCGGAACTGTGGTGGCTCTGGTCCTCCGTGGGCGGTGCGGCGCAGGGCGGCGGCATCACGGTCATCTTCATTGCCATCATCAAACTGGCCCGAGACCAGGTGTCCGCCGGCAGGATGTCGGCCGTGGTCCAAGGCGTGGGCTACTCGGTGGGCGCTGCGGCCCCCACGCTCCTGGGCTACGTCCACGGCCTGTCCGGATCCTGGACCAACCCGCTGCTGCTGATCCTTGCTTCGGTGGCGGCATTCTTACTTGGCACGACGCTCTCCGTACGGAAGGTGCCGAAGACCCGCTGACGAGTCCCGCCGTCGTCGTAATCCCCACCCCACGCCGAAGCGCGAACGGACACTTGAATCCCATGCCAAAAGCGCGAACGGACAGTTGAGGCCCTTACTCAAGGGCCTCAACTGTCCGTTCGCGCTTAGTGGTTCTTCCGTTGCCGGGCCACCGCCCCGGATTTCGGGGTGCCTGTTGCGAAGGGCGTGGCAGCCCGGCAAACGGAAATCTCGATCGGCTCGATTGCCGCGGGTCAGGCGGCGACGAGTTCCGCGTCCTCGACCGGTTCTTCGGAACGGTCCCGGGCCTCGTGCAGGAAGCGGGCGTAGGCCGGCAGCGTGAGGAACGTGGGGAATGCGTCGGCCAGGGTGACTTCTTCGAAGATGTCCCGTGCGTCGGCGAAGCGGTCGCCCTCGAAGCGTTCCAGCCGTGAGAATTCCTCGTCCAGCAGGTCCTCCACCCACTCGCGCGTGATGATTTCGCCGTGGTCGGTGATGGCGTGGGAGTAGATCCACTGCCACAGCTGCGAGCGGGAGATCTCCGCGGTGGCGGCGTCCTCCATGAGGTTGTGGATGGCCACTGCTCCGTTGCCGCGCAGCCAGGACTCGATGTAGCGGATGCCTACCTCGATGTTGTTCCGGATGCCCTGCTCGGTGATGGTGCCCGTGGTGGAAGCAATGTCCAGCAGCGCGCGGTCGTCCGGGGTGACATCCTCGCGGAGGCGCTCCAGCTGGTTCGGGCGGTCGCCGAGGACGCCGTCGAACACTTCGCGGCACACCGGCACCAGGTCCGGGTGGGCCACCCAGGAACCGTCAAAGCCGTCGCCGGCCTCCCGGGTCTTGTCCGCGCGGACCTTCTCGAAAGCGATGGCGTTGGCTGCCTCGTCCTTGCGGTTGGGGACAGCGGCGGCCATTCCGCCGATAGCCATGGCGCCGCGCTTGTGGCAGGCCCTGACCAGCTGCTCCGTGTAGGCGCGCATGAAGGGGGCCGTCATGGTCACCTGGACACGGTCCGGGAGGACGAAGCGGGGCCCGCGGGTGCGGAAGTTCTTGATCATGGAGAAGATGTAGTCCCAGCGACCGGCGTTCAGGCCCGCCGCGTGGTCGCGGAGCTCGTAGAGGATCTCTTCCATCTCGAAGGAGGCCGTGATGGTCTCGATCAGCACGGTGGCGCGGATGGTGCCCTGCGGGATGCCCAGCAGGTCCTGGGCCAGGATGAAGATGTCGTTCCACAGGCGTGCTTCGAGGTGGTTCTCGATCTTCGGCAGGTAGAAGTACGGGCCCTTGCCCTGGGCCAGCAGGCGGCGGGCGTTGTGGAAGAAGTACAGGCCGAAGTCCACGATGCCGCCGGCGATGGGTTCGCCGTCGATGAGCATGTGCTTTTCCGGCAGGTGCCAGCCGCGGGGACGGACCACGATGGTGGGCAGTTCGCCGGCCGGGCGCAGCTTGTAGTCCTTGCCCTCGGGGGAGGTGAAGTCGATCCGGCGTTCCAGCGCGTCCGTCAGGTTGAGTTGACCCTGGATCACGTTGCGCCACGACGGTGTGGAGGAGTCCTCCATGTCGGCCAGCCACACCTTCGCGCCGGAGTTCAGGGCGTTGATGGTCATCTTCTTGTCCACCGGGCCGGTGATTTCGACGCGGCGGTCCTCCAGGCCGGGCGCCGGGGGAGCGACGCGCCAGTTGGGATCGTTGCGGACGGACTCGGTCTCGCGGAGGAACCGAGGGTCCTGGCCCTTGGCGATGTCCGCCCGCCGCGTCCGCCGGGCCTGCAGCAGCTCCTGCCGACGAGCCGACGTGGCACGGTGCAGCTTGGCCACAAATGCCAAAGCATCCGGAGTAAGAACCTCGCCCTGCCGGCAAATCGGCTGCGCGGTCAACGTGATCCCGTTGATGGTGAAGTTGTCAGTGAAGCTGTTCATTTCTGTCTCCTTAAAGACGAAAAGGGAGTTCGACGGCGGGGTGCGGGTTGGGGCCGAAAAAGGCAATCCTCCGCGTGCTATTCCCTGTCCCCGCCTTGGCCTCGCAGAGCTCGGCCGGGCGGGGACAGGGCCCCTTTTACGCACGCTTCCGGATCACCTTTTCCGACCCCCGATGGCATAGGCACCATTGGTGCCGCCCGCCGTCGTGCCTTCCGGTGAGCGTGAAGATCAGCTCACCTTGGGCGGCGAAGGTTAGTGGAACTGGCCCTCTTCGGTCGATCCGACCAATGCGAGGGTGGATGCGTTCGGGTTGAGCGCAGTTGCGATGTCGTCAAAGTAGCCGGTGCCGACTTCGCGCTGGTGCTTGGTCGCGGTGTAGCCGCGGGACTCGGAGGCGAATTCCTTTTCCTGGAGCTCGACGTAGGCGCTCATGCCTTCACGGGCGTAGCCGTGGGCGAGGTCGAACATCGAGTAGTTCAGGGCGTGGAAGCCGGCCAGGGTGATGAACTGGAACGTGAAGCCCATGGCACCGAGTTCACGCTGGAACTTGGCGATGGTGGCGTCGTCCAGGTGCTTGCGCCAGTTGAACGACGGCGAGCAGTTGTAGGAGAGCATCTGGTCCGGGAACTCGGCCTTGACGGCCTCGGCGAACTTCTTGGCAAGCTCGAGGTCCGGGGTGCCCGTCTCCATCCAGATGAGGTCGGAGTACGGGGCGTAGGCCTTGGCGCGGGCGATGCAGGGTTCGATGCCGTTGCGGACCTTGTAGAAGCCTTCCGCGGTGCGGACCGGCTGTCCGCCTTCGCGGAGGATGAATTCCTGGTCGCGCTCGTCGACGTCGGAGGTGATCAGGGTTGCTGCCTCGGCGTCGGTGCGGGCGATGACCACCGACGGGGTGCCGGCGACGTCGGCGGCCAGGCGGGCCGCGTTCAGGGTGCGGACGTGCTGCTGGGTGGGGATCAGGACCTTGCCGCCGAGGTGGCCGCACTTCTTCTCCGAAGCGAGCTGGTCCTCCCAGTGAACGCCTGAGGCGCCGGCCTGGATCATGGACTTCATCAGCTCGTAGGCATTGAGCGGGCCGCCGAAACCGGCCTCGGCGTCGGCGACGATCGGCACCATCCAGTCCTCGACGGTCTGGATACCCTCGGAGAATTCGATCTGGTCGGCGCGGAGGAGGGCGTTGTTGATGCGGCGGACCACCGTCGGGACCGAGTTGGCCGGGTAGAGCGACTGGTCGGGGTAGGTGTGGCCGGAGTTGTTGGCGTCGGCGGCAACCTGCCAGCCGGAGAGGTAGATGGCTCGGAGGCCGGCCTTGACCTGCTGCACGGCCTGGTTGCCGGTGAGGGCACCGAGGGCGTTGGTGTAGCCGCCGGTCTTGTGCTCTTCGGTCAGCTGCTTCCACAGTTTCTCGGAGCCGCGGCGGGCCAGGGTGTGTTCTTCGGAGACGCGGCCGCGGAGGCGGATGACGTCGGAAGCCTTGTAGTCCCGGGTCACACCTTCCCAGCGCGGGTTGGCGGCCCACTCGAGCTCCAGTGCGGCGGCCTGCTCTGCTGTGTCCTGGCCGGACGGCTCCTGGGTGGGCTCAAATGCTGCAGTCATCTTTGTCTCCTTGTTTGTGCTCCGGGTGTCCGGGCCGGCCCCCGTCCTGCGCCTTTGCAGTGGGGGGCCGGCTGGACCGGTGCGGTGTTTCTTTCCGTGAGATCTACTTTTCTGCACTTTCAAGAGGGTTACTAGATGAAAACCATGGAAAGAAATGCGTTTCTTCGCGTATGCTCAATAAATGTCCCCTACGAGCTGGAACCGCAAAGCCGCCACCCCGCCGACGTCCCCTGCCGCCGCAGAACTGGACGTCATCAGCCTGGGCCGCCGCGTCCGCCACCTGCGCAAAGCGGCAGCCATGACCCTCGATGACCTGAGTGCCGCCGTCGGGACCGCGCCGAGCCAGCTGAGCCTGATCGAGAACGGCAAGCGCGAGCCCAAACTGGGGCTGCTGCAGCAGTTGGCGGCCGCCCTAGGTGTCAGCATCGACCAGTTGCTCGGGGCAGAGCCGCCCAACCGGCGGGCGGCGCTGGAGATCGAGCTGGAACGGTACCAGCGCAGCCCCCTCTACGGGTCCCTGAACCTGCCGAAAATCCGCATCAGCTCGCGGCTTCCGATGGATGTGCTGGAGTCCATGGTGGGCCTGCAACACGAGCTGGAGCGCCGGCTCAATGAGCAGGCGGCCACGCCGGAAGAGGCCCGCCGCGCCAACGGTGCGCTGCGTGCCATGATGCGCGAGCGGAACAACTATTTCCCGGAGTACGAGGCGGAGGCGCAGAAGGTCCTGGCTTCGGTGGGTCACGCCAGCGGCCCGCTCTCCCACCACGTCATCGCGGACATCGCCGGGCACCTCGGTTTCAGCCTCCACCACGTGGGCGATCTGCCGCATTCGACCCGTTCCGTGACGGATCTTAAGAACCGCCGAATTTATCTCACGCAGAACCAGCGCACCGATCACGACCCCCGTTCGGTGCTGCTGCAGGCACTGGGACACTACGTTTTGGGCCACCAGACGCCGTCGAACTACGGGGACTTCCTCATGCAGCGCGTGGCCACGAATTACTTCGCGGCGGCACTAATGCTGCCGGAGCAGGCCACCGTCGAGTTCCTGCAGAAGGCCAAGCAGGCCAAGGAAATCGCCGTGGAGGACATCCGGGACGCCTTCGCCGTGTCCTACGAGACAGCGGCGCACCGGTTCACAAACCTGGCCACCCAGCACCTGGACATCCGCACGCACTTCCAGAAGACCCACAAGAGCGGCATCATCTACAAGGCCTACGAGAACGACGGCGTGACGTTCCCGCAGGATCACACCGGCGCCATTGAGGGCCAGCCGTCGTGCAAGAACTGGACGTCGCGGGTGGTGTTCGACGTCCCGGACAAGTTCAGTGCCTACAGCCAGTACACGGACACCCCGTCCGGGACTTACTGGTGCACGGCCAGGACGGAACGCTCCGCCACCGGCGAGTTTTCGCTGTCCGTCGGCGTTCCGTACGCGCAGGTGAAGTGGTTCCGCGGCCGGGAAACCACGGAGCGGTCCAAGTCCACGTGCCCGGACGAGAACTGCTGCCGCCGCCCACCGGCCTCGCTGACCTCCGAGTGGGCGGGCAACGCCTGGCCCTCGGCGCGTGCGCACTCGCACCTGCTTGCCGCCATGCCTCCGGGAGCCTTCCCCGGCGTGGACGAGACCGAGGTCTATTCCTTCCTGCAGGCACACTCGGGGAGCTAGACGCTCTCTCACTTCCTGCGGGCTTTTCCGTAACGCTCTCTCCCTTTCGTGGCGATAGTGAGAGAGCGTTACGGTTTTCGGTGCGAAAAGTGAGAGAGCGTTTGGGTTACCCGTGCAGTTCCCGGTAGGCGGCAGCGGCTGCGGGGTGCAACGGCAGGCCGGCCGTGTTGATCAGTGATTCCGGGCTCAGGAACTGGACTCCCAGGCTTGAACGGGGGATCAGTTCCTGGGCATGGTCCACCAGCAGTTCGACCGTCCGCTTGACTGTCCGCTCGTCCAGGTCACTGCGGCACAGCAGCAGATTCGCCACACCCACCGTCCAGACAGCCGGAATGCCCTCATAGCCTCCTTCCGGGATGAGCACGCGGTCGTAGAACGCGCCGTACTTGCTCCGCAGTTCCGGAAGCAGGGGGGAGAGGTCCAGGAATCCGAGCCCCACTTCATGGTGGGTGGCGGCAATGGCGGCTGTCGGGACGCCGCCGGACCAGAACAGCGCATCCACGGACCCGTTCTGCAGCGCAGCAAGCCCCGCGTTGAGTCCGAGGTTCAGTACAGTAACCGTGTTGTCGACGCCTGCGGCGGGGGCCGCGCCCGCCGGAACGGAAGCCAGCCCGGCGGCCTCCAGCAGGCGCGGAGTAGTCAGTGACGTCCCGGAACCGGGCTCACCGACAGCCACCGTCCTGCCGGCCAGTTCCGTGAGGCCGCGGATGCCGCCGGCCTGCCGGACGACACAGTGGACGTAGTTTTCGTAGACCCTTCCGAGGGCCGTGATGCCAACGTTCGATGCACTGTGCGCGTCGATGGTTTGGGCCGCGGCATCTGCCAGCGCGACGGCGAACGTGGCCCGTCCGGTCAAAAGCTGCTCCAAGTTATCCAGGCTGCCACCGGTTGTCAGCGCTGTGGCGTTGCCGGCCACGCCATGGCGCCGGATGGACTCCGCCAGCAGCGTGGCGAATTCAAGATAGAAGCCCCCCGGCTCACCCCCGGCAACAGTCACGGTGCCGGGATTGTCCTCAGCCGTGCAGGCGTTGAGAGCCGGGAGCAACAGGCCGGCCACCCCGGCGGCCAGGCCGGCCTTGAGGGCAGCCCTCCGCGGCGGAAGGGCGCCGGTCATGCCGGTCATGAAAGGGCCTCCGGCCCGTGGGAGTCTGCGGCGCGCGGAAACTCGAGGCGCGCGATCAGGCCGTGCGGTGAGGCTTCGGCCAATAGCAGGCGGCCCCCGTTGGCCCCCGCCAGCTTGTCCACAATGGTCATGCCCAGGCCGTTGCCCCGGATATCCCGGTGCTGCGGCGAGCGCCAAAACCGGCTGGTGGCAGCAGCCCGCTCCTCAGCGGACAGCCCCGGGCCGTCGTCGGAGACTTCGACGGCGATCGCGTCCGTGCGTACGCGGACCGCCACGGTTATCCGGCCACCCGAAGCGTATTTGATCGCGTTGTTGATCAGTTCGCCCACCATCTGGGCCAGTTCGGTGGCCTGGCAGGCGATAGACACCGCTGGCTTCGGCGGATCCTCCAGCACGATGGAAGTGCCGCTGCGCCGTGCCGCGGGTCCTGCCCGTTCGGCTTCTTCCTGCAGGACGGGGTAGGGGTCAATGAGGGCCGGCATCCCGTGGGAAGCGGTCCCCTCCGGGCCTCCGGCAGAGTCTGCGAAGGCCCGGTGCTCGGCCGTCGCCAGCCGCAGCACCCCGTCCAGGATTTCTTCCACGCGTTCCAGTTCCGCCAGGACCCCGGCCGCGGCATTGTGCTCCCGTGCTGTCTGGAGTTCAAGCTGCAGCAGGTCGATCCTCAGACGCAGGGCACCGACCGGATTGCGCAACTGATGGGACGTGTCGGCAATGAGCTGGCGCTGCGAGTCGATGCTTTCACTGACCGTCCGGGCCATCCTGGTGAATGAACGGCTCAGTTCCCGCAGTTCCGGTGGCCCGTCCTCCGGAAGCCGGCTGCTCCGGCCTGTTGCCTCAAGCTCCGTTACCGCTGAATTCAGGCGGTGCACAGGACGCAGTACCCAGCGTGTCACCCGGGCCGCGCCGAGGAGGAGCACTGCGGCGAGAGCGGCCGCCGCCACCCCGACGAGGAGCCAGCGTTCCCGCAGTTTCTGCCGAGCCGCATCCGGATTGACCTCCAGGACCGCTTCGCCCAGAACCTGACTTGCGCTGCCGAAGGAGCGTGAGATCACCTCGGAACCGGTCCCGAACGGCTGAAGCGGACTGAGGGTGGTGTCGCTGAGGTTCAGCTTTGCCCGCGCCACAGCATCCCTTACATCCGCCCTGTCCTCGCTCAGGCCGCCTGAGCGAAGGGTGCCCTGCTGGAGGCTGATCAGCACCCCCTCACCGTACAGTTCCGAGTACCTGTCCATCTCTGACTGCAGCTGGGTGGATTCTCCGTCGGTTGCGGCGTCGAACGCCACCTGCGCGAGCCTGTTGAGGGAAGCCGCCCGGTTGATCTGGAGTTCCTGGGTAAGCTCCCGGCTGGCCGAGGTGAGGATGGCGGTGGAGGCGAGGATGACGATGAGGACGGACAGCACACTCAGGATTCCAAGGACACGCAGCTTCACGCAGGATCCGCCTCGACCCGGTAGCCCACGCCGCGGACGTTGATGATGAAGCCCGGCATCTGGAGTTTCGCCCGCAGGCCCGTCAGGTGCACGTCAAGGGACCGTGACGACGCCACGAAGGCGTCGCCCCACAGCGCATCCAGGATCTGCTCCCGGGTGACCACCGAACCCGCGTGGCTTGCCAGGAGCGCCAGCAGGTCGAACTCGGTGGCGGTCAAGGGCAGGACTTTGGGGCCGACGGCGGCCACACGCCGTTCGAGGTCCACCTCGAGTTCCCCCAGCACGATGATCCGCTGCCTGCTGTCCTTCGCGCGGCCTGCACGCCTTGTCACGGCTTCGATGCGGGCCAGCAGTTCCACCAGTTTCACCGGCTTGACGAGGTAATCGTCGGCTCCCGACCGGAGGCCAAGGACCACGCTGCGCTCGTCGTCACGGGCGGTGAGGATCAGGATCGGGACCGGCGTGACCTGGCGGAGCTTTCGCAGCACGTCGAGGCCGTCCATGTCCGGGAGTCCCAGGTCCAGCAGGATGACTTCGAACCGGCGGTGCTCAAGGAGCGCGTCAGCCCCGCGGGCTACCCGGGAGGCCGTGTGTCCGGCGGAGACCACTGCTGCGTCGAGGGCGGACGCCATGGCGTCGTCGTCCTCGACGATGAGCACATCCATTGGCTGGTCCTGTTCGTTGACGGGGCGTCCTCGATCTGCCCGCTTTGGAGATTATCCCTTGTACGGGCGAAACCTAAGGAAGTGTTAGGAATTGCCCTTCCACGTTGGCTGTGCGGTGGATCACCCATAGCGTGGATGGGTCCTCGGCTTTCGGAGGACCGTCAATGTCGAGGAGGAACCATGAGCAATGTTGCCATGGACAGCACAGAAGTACGCCAGGGCCCCGTGGCGACCCCGGCCAGGAAGGTTCAGCGATGAGCACCCAGCAAGCCGAAATCCAGAGTGAGTCAGCCCAGACCCGCCGCGCCGTAAGCAACATCCTCAAGGGCTCGGCCGGCAACCTGGTGGAGTGGTACGACCTTTACGTCTACACAGTCTTTGCCGCCTATTTCCAGTCCCACTTCTTCAATTCCAAGGACGAGCTGCAGGCGGGCCTGGAGGCGATGGCCGTCTTCTCGACCTCGTTCCTGATGCGCCCCATCGGGGCCTGGTTCTTCGGCCGCTACGCGGACCGCAAGGGCCGCAAGGCTGCGCTGACGCTCAGCGTGACGCTGATGTCCGCGGGTTCCTTCGCCATCGCACTCCTGCCCACCACACAGCAGGTCGGTGTCTGGGCCCTGGTGCTGCTGATCCTCATCCGCCTGGTCCAGGGGTTCTCCGTGGGCGGCGAGTACGGCACCAGCGCCACGTACATGTCCGAGGCCGCCACGTCCAAGCGCCGCGGCTTCTTCTCCAGCTTCCAGTACGTCACCCTGATCGGCGGCCAGATGATGGCCCTGCTGGTCCTGGTCATCCTGCAGAACGTCATGCCGAAGGGCGACCTGACCGAGTGGGGCTGGCGTATTCCGTTTGCCATCGGCGGCGTAGCTGCACTGGTGGTCCTGTGGCTGCGGCGCTCGATGGAAGAAACCGTCTCGGCGGAGCAGGTCGAGGCCGCCAAGATCCCGGCCGTTGCGGGCGTGGCACAGCCGGGCACCATGAAGCTGCTCTTCACGCAGTACTGGAAGCCGTTGCTGGTCTGCATCGGCGTCACCCTCGGCGGCACGGTGGCGTTCTACACGTACACCAACTTCATCCTGAAGTTCATGAACGATACGTCCGGCATCGCCAAGACCGACACCTCGGTGATCAACTTCTGGGCACTGTTCATCTTCATGCTGCTCCAGCCCGTCTACGGCCTGATCTCGGACAAGGTGGGCCGCAAGCCGCTGCTCCTGTGGTTCGGCATCACCGGTGTCCTCTTCACCTGGCCGCTGCTGTCAACGCTGTCCAACACCAAGGACCCGTTCACGGCGTTCCTGCTGATGATGGGCGGCCTCCTCATCGTCGGCGGATACACGTCCATCAACGCGCTGGTGAAGGCGGAGCTGTTCCCCGCGTCCATCCGCGCGCTCGGAGTCGGGCTGGGCTACGCGATCGCCAACTCGCTCTTCGGCGGCACCGTCCCCCTGATCGGCGCCGCGTTCCAGAAGGCAGAGCGGGTGGACCTGTTCTTCACCTACGTCACCGTGGCCATCGCCATCTCGCTGGTGGTCTACGTCTTCGCACTGAGGAACAAGAAGGCCACACACCTGGACCGCGAACAGGGCCACGCCTGGTCCCAGGCCCACAAAGATGACGACAAGGACAAGGAACTCCTCAACGTCTGATCCCCCCCCGTAAGAACGTCTGATCCCCCCGTGGTGTGTACGGGGAAGTGAAAGTACGACGGCGGGTGCCCGGCACAAGCGGTTCCCGCCCCGGACGCTCTCTCAGATCCTGCGGCATATCCCGGGACGCTCTCTCACTTTCTTCTGGAAAGTGAGAGAGCGTTCCGGGTTTTCTTGCATTAAGTGAGTGAGCGTTCAGCCGGGAGAGCGCCCGGGGCGGCGGGCCGCCGTCGTCGTCCGAACGTGGCGACTGACACCCTGGGAGCCGCCCGGAGGCGGGCGGACTATATTGGGCCCTGACAGCCCATTAACCTGATCGCGGGAGTGTGCACTCATGGCCAAGGAACTCGCCACCCAGCTCATTGAACAACTCCAGGCTGCCGGCGTGCAGCGGATTTACGGGATCGTGGGCGACAGCCTTAACCCGATAGTCGACGCCGTCCGCAAGACCGGCGGCTCCCAGCAGGGCGGCATCGACTGGATCCACGTCCGGCATGAAGAGGCCGCCGCCTTCGCCGCAGCGGCCGAAGCACAGTTGACCGGCAACCTAGCCGTCTGCGCTGGCTCCTGCGGCCCCGGAAACCTGCACCTGATCAACGGCCTGTACGACGCCAACCGCTCGGGCGCGCCCGTTCTGGCTATCGCCTCGCACATTCCGAGCAAGCAGATCGGCAGCGGCTTCTTCCAGGAAACTCACCCGGACCGAATCTTCAACGAATGCTCGGTGTACTCGGAGCTTGTCAGCACGGCAGAGCAGGCCCCTCGGGTCATGCACAGCGCCATCCAGCACGCCGTCGGGCTCGGGGGAGTCGCCGTCGTCACGCTTCCCGGCGATATCGCGGGACTGGAGGCTACCGGCGAGACGCCATTGCCCGCGACGTTCCGGCGCGCCAGCCTGATTCCCGACGCCGCGAGCGTCAGGGAGCTCGCTGACGCCATCAACGCAGCGGACAAAGTCGCCATTTTCGCCGGCGCGGGAACGCAGGGCGCCCATGACGAAGTGGTAGCCCTCGCGGAAGTCATCGGCGCCCCGATCGGCCACTCGCTGCGGGGCAAGGACTTTATGCAATACGACAATCCGTACGACATCGGCATGACCGGGCTGCTGGGCTACGGCGCCGCAGCCGAGGGGATCGAGGATGCGGACCTGCTGATCCTGCTTGGCACCGATTTTCCCTACGACCAGTTCCTCCCCGGCACCCGCACCGCCCAGGTGGACCGCGCGGCGCACAAACTGGGGAGGCGGACCGACGTCGACATCGCCGTCCACGGCGACGTGCTGCCCACGCTCGCCGCGCTGAAGCCCCTGCTCACCCCGAAGAAGAGCCGGCGCTTCCTCAACCAGATGCTCAAGAAGCACGACCGGCTCATGAACAAGGCCGTGGGCGCCTACACGCGCAAGGTGGAAAAGAAGCAGCCGATCCACCCTGAGTACGCGGCATCCCTGCTGGACCAGGTGGCGGCACGAGACGCCGTTTTCACCGCGGACACCGGCATGTGCAACGTCTGGACGGCCCGCTACATCAACCCGCTGGGCACCCGCCGGCTCATAGGCTCCTACCTGCACGGCTCCATGGCCAATGCCCTGCCGCACGCAATCGGCGCCCAGCTGGCCTACCCCGGCCGCCAGGTCATCTCGGTCTCGGGCGACGGCGGGCTGTCCATGCTGCTCGGGGAGCTCGTCACCGTTGCTGCCCATCGTCTGCCCGTGAACGTGGTGGTCTTCAACAACTCCACCCTGGGCATGGTCAAGCTGGAGATGCTGGTGGACGGTCTCCCTGACTTCGGCGTGGATGTTCCCGACGCCGACTACGCGGCGGTTGCCCGCGCACTCGGCTTCCACGCTGTCCGCGTCACCGACCCTGCCCGGATTGAGGACGCCTACCGGGAGGCGTTCGCGCACCCCGGGCCGTCGCTCGTGGAGCTCATCACGGATCCGAAGGCGCTCTCCATTCCGCCGAAAATCACGGGTTCGCAGGTGCTGGGCTTCGCGACAGCCATGTCGAAGGTGGTCCTGAACCGCGGCGCCGGCGAGGCCGTGAGCATGGCCCGGAGCAATCTGCGCAACATCCCGCGGCGGTAGGTGCCCGAGGACGACGACGCCACCGCCCCGCCGTCGTCTGCTAACGGCGGCGGTAGGCTAACCGCGCTCCGCCGCGAGCAGTGCCGCGGTCTTTTGGATGAGCTCGTACGGCACGGGTCCGGCAAGTCACGGATCCGACCTGTCTCGAGGCTAAGTCCGCGCGAAAAGTGAGAGAGCGTTGCCGAAATCGTTGCGAAAAGTGAGAGAGCGTTGGAGGGCGAGACCAAAACGACGGCAAACCGTGACCCTACGGGCATCGTTCTGCAGCGGGCAGGCTGGTTGACTGAGGAGACAGGCAGAGTCGCGCCCAGTGCCACACGGCAGGATCCAAGAGCAGGTTCCAAGAGCAGGTCCCAGGGGGAAAAATGAAAACGTTCCGCGTGGCCAGGATCGCGACGGCCGGTGCCCTGGTGGCGCTCACCGCATGTTCGGCGTCGTCGCCTGGTCTCCTGAAGGCCGACGGCGTGGAGCGGGTTTCGGTGGACGGCGCGGCGTATGCCGCTGAACTGCGCTCCTACCGGGCTTCCGCTTTCGGGCTCGGCGAGGCCCTCCTGGCCGACGGCGGCGACGCCTCCGACGGGAACGTGGTGTCCTCGCCCGGGGGCCTGCTCATCGCCCTTGCCATGCTTCGCGCCGGGGCTTCCGGCGAGACGGCGGCGGAGATGGACAGCGTCCTGGGACTCCCGGCGGAGAATCGCGACGAAGCCATGAACGCGCTGCTCGCCTCCCTGGAGAAGTTCGACGGCGACCCCGGCTCCGTGGATGAGGACAACCCGCCGCGGAAACCGGTCATGCATGCGGCCAACGGCCTGTTCGTGGACAAGGACGTGCCCACCGGAGAGCAGTTCCTGGACACGTTGGCCCGGCATTATGGGACCGGTGTGTTTCCCGTGGACTTCAGCAACGAGGGTGCAACGAAGCCGGCCATCGATGCCTGGGTGAACAAAAACACGGGCGGCCGGATCAAGGAAGCCCCCGCAAAGTACGATCGGGACAACACGTTCAGCCTGCTCAATGCCCTGTACTTCGCCTCCGCCTGGCGCGCCCCGTTTGACCCGAATGACACCTCGGACCTGCCCTTCACCACGGCCGCAGGCGAACGCGTCCAAGCCGCCGCAATGCACAACGAGGTGGAGATGAAGTACGCGGAAGGACCTGGCTGGAAGGGCGTGGACCTTCCCTATGCGGACGGGTTTGTCATGCGGCTGGTCCTTCCGGAGGCGGGAGCCGACGCCGCGACCCGGACGGGCGCCCCGGCTTTCAGCGCGGAAAAGCTCACCGAAGTCGCGGACACCTTCGACACGGCAGCGCTTGAGACAGTTCAGATCCAGCTGCCCCGCTGGGACCACAAGTGCAGCTTCGACCTGCGCAAGGTCTTCGAATCACTGGGACTCGAGAAGACCCTCAACACCACGGAGGACTTCAACAATATCCAGCGCAAAATGGCCATCACCCAGGCCGCCCAGGCTGCGAACATCACGGTCGCGGAAAAGGGTACCGTGGCCGCTGCCGTTACCCAGATCAACGGGGCCGTCACCAGTGCTCCGCCGCAGCCCGAGCGGACCATTGTCTTCGACCGTCCGTTCCACTACCAGATCGTGCACGTCGAAACAGGCCTGCCGCTCTTCATGGGAGTAGTGTCCGACCCCCGTTCCTGATCGGACGCTCTCTCAGATCCTGCCGCGAAAACCCGGACGCTCTCTCAGATCCTGCCGGCTTAGAACGGAACGCTCTCTCACTTTTTGAGGAAAGTGAGAGAGCGCCGTGATTTTTGGCGCGAAAAGTGAGAGAGCGTCCTAAGGGTGGGAAGGGTTAGCGGGGCCGGGGTTAGCGCGGGCCGCCCTGCCAGAGGGCGTCGAACGGCGCGCCGGATGCCACGCGGTTGCGGATCCCGGCGGTCACAAACTCCTTCGCGGTGTGGGCAGCCTCGAGCGGGGTCGCGCCCTTGGCCAGCTCGGCCGTCACGGCGGCGGCCAGGGAACAGCCGGCGCCGGAGACGGCCACTTCGCCCACTTTCGGCGCGGAGAGGACTTCCAGCGTGTCGCCGTCGTAATAGACGTCGACGGCGTCGGGCCCCGCCAGGCGTACGCCGCCCTTGGCCAGCACGGCCGCTCCGCTGAGCTCGTGGATGCGGACGGCTGCGGCCTTGAGGGACTCGACGTCGGTGATCGCCAGCCCGGAAAGCGACTCCGCCTCAAAATGGTTGGGCGTGACGAACGTGGCCAGCGGCAGGATCTGCGACTTGAGTGCCTGGTCCGTGTCCAGCGCGCGGCCGGGCTCCTGGCCCTTGCAGATCAGCACCGGGTCCAGGACCACGTTGGCGAACCCGCCGGCCGTCAGTGCGGAGGCAACCGTCGAAATGGTGGCCGGGCTGCCCAGCATGCCGAGCTTCACGGTGTCCAGTACAGACGGTGCGCCGGACGCGGCGCCGTAGGCCGCCGTCGTCGCCTCCAACTGGTCAGCAATGACCTGCTGGTCCACCGGGACAAAGCGGTGGTTCCAGTTGTCGTTCGGATTGAAGGAGACGATGCAGGTCAGGTTGGCAATGCCGAACACGCCCAGTTCCTGGAAGGTCTTCAGGTCGGCCTGCGCGCCGGCACCGCCGGTCGCTTCGGAGCCGGCAATGGTCAGGGCGACGGCAGGGAACGTGTCAACAGCAGCGGAAGTCATCCACCCATACTGCCACCGGGGCCACAGCGGCCGCATTGTGCGTATGACCAATATGAACGCGTACTTAAGGCCGGGACCAGGCCGCCCGCCGTCGTTGTTCGGCCCGCCGGGTCGTAATGGTGCGAGAATGGAACACGGTTCCGGCGGACTCCGCGGGAACACCCCACAGTGCTAATACAGCCGGCCGCCAGCAGCGGATCATCCCCGCGACTTACCGTGCGGCCGAGCGAACCACTCCGAATGGATCACCCATGACTTCCGCCAAGACCTTCCCTGCCCCCGCGGCGCCGAAATTCGCGTCAATCGGTTCCCCCTACTTCGGCATCATGCTGGCCTTCATGGCAGTGGTGCTGATCCTGTCCAATATCGGGGCATCCAAGGGCGTGGCGATCGGTCCGATCATCACGGACGGCGGCTTCTTCCTGTTCCCGCTGGCCTACATCCTGGGCGACGTCATCAGCGAAGTCTACGGATTCAAGGTGGCGCGGAAAGCCATCATCACCACGTTTGCGCTCTCGGTGTTCGCCTCCGTCTGCTACTGGGTGATCATCGCGCTGCCTGGCTTTGACGACGAATTCGGTGCCTCGAAGCAGGCCGCACTCGAAGGCGCGCTGGGGCCCGTTCCGCAGATTGTGCTGGCTTCGCTGCTGGCGTTCCTGGCCGGCCAGACCATCAACTCCTGGATCCTGGTGAAAATGAAGGCCCGCACGGGCGAGAAATCCCTGTGGGCGCGGATCATGAGCTCGTCGGTGGCCGGCGAATTCGTGGACACGCTCATCTTCTGCAGCATTGCGGCGTCCGTCATCGGCATCACGGACGTGGGGATGTTCGTGAACTACGTGCTGGTGGGCTTCCTGTACAAGACCCTGGTGGAGTTCGCGTTTGTGCCGCTGACCTCGCTTGCCATCGGCTGGGTGAAGAGGCGCGAACCCAGCTACGGCGCGTAGGGCCTGGTAGGGCCGGCTCGACGTCGAGAGCCGGGCTCAGCCCTTGAGTGTCCCGTCGAGGAGGGCCCGGAGTTCGCGGAAGTGCCGGTCCGTGGCCTCGGCGTGAAAGGCGGAGGTGTCGGCCATCGAATAGCCGTGGGGCGCACCGGCGTAGATCTCATTCGTGGCCTCGAGGCCCGCGGCGTCGAGCGCCTCGCCCAGACGCGCGACGGTGTCGGGATCCATGCTCCGGTCATGGTCGGCGTGGCCGAACACGAAGCGGGCCGAGGCGTGGCCGAGCCCCAGATGGGGGCTGTCCGGGGCGTCAGTGGCAAGGCCGCCGCCGTGGAAGCCGCCGCAGGCTGCCACCGTTTCAGGGTGGGCGGTGGCCGTGCGCACCGCGAGCCGGGCGCCCATGCAGTAGCCAAACGTTCCGATCGGGCCGGGTGCGACGCCGTCGAGCGTCCGCAGCGCAGCAACCCACGCGTCAATATCCGGCTGCGCCTTGTCCGTAGTGAGGCGCCCGACCCGCGGGAACGCTGCCTTGCCGGCGGCCGCCCGGCCCTCGGGGGTGGTCATGTCCGTGCCCGGAGCGAGTTCCGCGGCTGTCCCTTCGCGGTAGAAGACGTTCGGGGCCAGGACTACGTAGCCCCAGTCCGCGATGCGCTGCGCCATCTCCTGGATGCGGGGACGCAGGCCGAAGGCGTCCATATAGAGGATGACTCCAGGAAACGGGCCCTCGCCGTTGGACGGGCGGGCGACGATGGCTTCGGCGACGCCTTCTGCGGCCGGGATCTCGGTGAGCATCCGGTCAGGATATCGGAGGACGACGGCGGGAGAGGCCTTGGGGGTGCCCCGCCTGTGCGCCCGGCCTAGGAGTAGTAGCGGCCCAGGGTCTCGGCCTTGAAGTCGAAGAAGTTGCCGGCCTCGATGGCCAGCCGGGCGTCGTCCACCATCTTCACCACGAAGCGCTCGTTGTGGATGGAGATCAGCGTGGCCGAGACCATTTCCTTGGCCTTGAACAGGTGGTGGATGTAGGCCCGGGAGTAGTTCAGGCAGGCGTAGCAGTCGCAGCCTTCCTGCAGCGGGCCGAAGTCGCGCTTGTATTTGGCCCCGGAGAGGTTGAACCGGCCGTCAGGGTGGTAGAACGCCGAATTGCGGGCCACACGGGTGGGGGAGACGCAGTCGAAGGTGTCCGCGCCGTTCTCGATCGCGGTGAAAATGTCGTCCGGCTCGGAAATGCCCAGGAGGTGCCGCGGCTTGTTCTCCGGCAGTTCCTCGTTGCACCAGCGCACGATGGTGCCCAGGTTCTCCTTCTCCAGTGCACCGCCGATGCCGAAGCCGTCGAAGTTCATGGCGCCGAGGTCGCGGCAGGCTTTGCGGCGCAGGTCCTCGTACTGGGCGCCCTGGATCACGCCGAACAGTGCCTGGTACGGCTTGCCCGCCCGCTCGGACGTCAGCCGGAAGTGCTCGGTAATGCAGCGTTCGGCCCAGCGTCGGGTGCGTTCGAGCGACTCCTCCTGGTAACCGCGCGAGTTCTGCAGCGTGGTGAGCTCGTCGAAGGCGAACATGATGTCGGCGCCGATCTGGTGCTGGACGTTCATGGAGATCTCGGGGCTGAAGCGGTGCCGGTCACCGTTGAGGTGGCTCTTGAACCACACGCCGTCCTCGTCCACGTGGGCCAGCCGCTCTTTGCCGGGGGCAACGGCGTCGTCGGGGACTGCCGCATCCGCGGCAGACACAGTTTTCATGTCGATGACCTTCTTGAAACCGGAGCCCAGGCTCATGATCTGGAAGCCGCCGGAGTCCGTGAACGTGGGCCCGCGCCAGTTCATGAAGGCGCCCAGCCCGCCGGCTTCGTCCAGGATGTCCGCCCCCGGCTGGAGGTACAGGTGGTAGGCGTTGGCCAGCACGGCCTGCGCACCGAGCTCGGCAACTGATTCGGGCAGTACTGACTTCACGGTGGCCTTGGTGCCCACGGCAATGAACGCCGGCGTCTGGATCTCCCCGTGCGGGGTGCTGATGGTGCCGGTCCGGCCCAGGAATTCCCCGCCGTTGGCGGCCACCTGCTCCGGCGTCGGCGAGCACGTCTCGCTCAGCCGCTTGCCCACGGTGAATGAAAACTCGGACTGCAGGCCTGCGGCACCCGGCTCGAGAGGCGGGCGTGGGCGTTCGGTATTGGCTGGCACGGTTCAAGTGTGCCAGCTCGGCCCGGGGAAACTTAGCCGGGGCTCAGTGCACGGGGTCCGATGTGGGATAGTTCTCAGCCCGCCAGCTGTCCCAGCTGGCGCGGATTTCCTCGAGCCGGTGCGCGCCGAGGTCGTAGGTGGAGATGATCACCATGGATCCGCCGTCGGGCCTTACTTCGGCAATGGGCGGCTGGTCGGCCACGACCAGGAGGCCGTCGCCGTGCTCGGCGTAGCTGTGCACGGTGAGTCCCACCTGGTGGTTGGTGCGGTACCAGACCTTGCCGGAGATCTCCTCGCCGGTGGGGAGGGTCAGCGAGTACGGTTCGCCCGGCTTGGGGATGTCCCGGAGGCCGAGCTTGTCGATCGCCGAGCCGTCGCCGCCCGGCACGGAGAAGAAGGCTGTGCGGCGTTTGCCGTGCGGGTGGTGTTCCAGTGCGAAGCGGAGCTGCTGGAGGAACGTCAACCAGCTCTGGGTGATGTCCTCATCCCAGGCGGCCCACTCGGAATTGTGGTCTAGGGCCGCCCGCGTCACGCTCACTTCAGTGCCGGTCGGAACGGGTTTCAGGGAGAACTCGTCCCCGCCGTCCACGGTCAGGCTGGTGTGGTCCGTGCCTTCGACCACGGTGTCCTTGAAATAGATCTCGTTGATTTCGGCGGCAAGGTCGTCGGCCTCCCAGCCGTGCCACTGGGCAACTCGTGCCGGTTCACGCAGCATTGTCCAAACTTGCTGCGCATCGGAATTGATCACAACGCTCAGATTGTTCGTCATGGGCTGAATCTACAACTCCGGGCGCCCGCCGGGTAGGGCCAAACGGGTACGGCCTACCGCTCAGGCGCGAACGGATTCCAGCTCGTTGCCGATGCGGCGCTCCAGTTCCTTCAGGCCAATGGTTTCCGAGCCGCCGTGCGCCCGCAGGAACATCAGGGCTTCAAGGCGCAGCAGCCGCCATTCGCGTTCGGCGTCCGGGTTCGAGTTGTCGATGGCCCGGAAGATTTCCTTGTCATACAGGTTGGGTTCGTTCAGCGAGCGCTGCCGGACCTTGGCGTTGATCCGCGCCTTGAACGGATCCGTTTCCATGGCGTCGGGGGCGCGGAGGAGCTTTTCGTACACTTCGGCGCGGTCCTCCTGCCCGTTCTGCCGGCAGATGTAGCTCGACAGGGCAAGGGCCGCCTCCACGGATGTCCATCGCCCCGGGTTCCCGTCGAAGGGCAGCACGTTGAGCAGGTCCGCCACCGCAAGGGCGCCCTCGGCATCCTTGAGGATGACGAACAATTCGTGGGCGAGGTCGCTGAGGTCCTTGAGGCAGCTCCCGGATTTGGTGTTGATGCCTTTGGCCAGCCGGTCGCTCAGGAGCATGACTCCCACCGCGTCCGGATGGGCTGCGGCGACCGCCTCCACCACCGACTCGGGCGTTCCCGAGGGCTCCGGGATCAGCGCCAGCTCATCCTCGCTCGGACCGGTTGCGGCAGCCGCTGCGGCCGGCGTGGTGGCCGGTAGCGGAGGAACGACGACGGCGGGAGCCGCCGCGGCGGCGTCTTCACCGGCGGCGTCTGCCCGGGCGGCGGGGGGCTCCGCCAGCTGAAGCGGGGTGGCGGCGTCGTGCGCTCCGGAATCTGCTGACCCTGTACCAGTGGCGGCTTCCGCCTCCACGCCCGTACCGGGGCCGGCAACTAAGACCTTGGAACCGGCCGCGATGCGCAGGATCCCGCCGCCCGTGAGCGTTGCGAGGACCACCGCGGGGGTGCCGAAATCGTCATCCTCAACAAGGACGCTCTGGATTTCGGCGGACCGTTCGCCGTCGGGAAGAAGCAGCAGGTGGCCGGTCTGCAGAGAGCCAGCCTGGAGCTCGCTGTAGTGCTGGGCGGCTGGGCGGTGGGTCATCGGGAGTCCTTAAGTTCTCTTGCGGTCCGCCCTACAGTCTACAAAGGACCCTGCCAGAAATCGGGGACGCCCGGGTTCCTTCGAGCGTCCCCCGCAGCGTCCGCCGCGTCCTAGCTGCCTACTCCCGCGAACGCGAGCGCCTGCCGGACGAGTGCCCCGCGGCCGCCGCTGAACTCCAGCTGCACGTCCGGGCTCAGGACCTCTTCGGGGGTCATCCACGTGAGCTCGAGGGCGTCCTGGCGGGGTTCGCATTCGCCCGTGACCGGGATGATGTAGGCCAGCGAAACAGCATGCTGGCGGTCGTCGGTGAACCCAGTGTGGGACGGCGCCGGGAAATATTCGGCCACGGTGAAGGGCACCGGGCTGATGGGCAGCTGCGGAAACGCCAACGGGCCGAGGTCTTTCTCCATGTGGCGGAGCAGAGCCGCGCGGATGGTCTCGCGGTAAAGGACGCGGCCGGACACGAGGGAGCGGATCATGGTGCCGTCCTCGTCGGCCTGGAGCAGCGTGCCCACTTCGTTCACGAACCCCAGCGGATCAAGGCGGACGGGTACGGCTTCCACGTAAACCATGGGAAGCCGGCCCCGGGCTTCGAAGAGGTCCTCGTCGGACAGCCAGCCGGGATTCGGGTCAGGAGTGCGCACGTTCATGCTTAAGTTCTACCCCATCCCTGCCCGAACCCCGCGCCGGACCGTCACACGGCTCGAAGACCGGCGCCCGTCAGTGGCGCGAAGCGACCCAGAGCGCCGGGGCGTCCCCGCCTGCCGCGTCCGGGCTGGCCACGTGCAGGGTCCGGCCGAAGGCTTCTTCTGTCATAGTCACCGTGATGCCCGCTGCGGCCAGCCTGTCCCGCAGGGCGGACAGCTCGCCCGTGTACTCAAATCCCAGCCCGGTCCGCGGATCACCGCCGGCGGGGCGCACCATCAGGACACCGCCGTTCTTGGCGGTGAAATCCGCGGTTTCGTCGTCATCCGGCACCGGCCGGAGCCGCGCGCCCATGTTCCGCAGGGTCTGTGCCGCGGCAGCGGCGTCCGGCGTGAACCAGACTTCGACGACGGCGAGTCCCGGATCGGCGTCCGCGCACTGGGCGCCGTGGGCGGCTTTATCCGCGAAGAAGCTGAAGCCGTCCTCTCCCGTGATCCGGCAGGAGGCGCCGTGGTCGGCATCCACCAGCTCGGCCGGGGTGGTCCCGTCCTCGACGGAGGCCAGGTTGGTGCGCCGGGCGAATTCGGCGAGGTCGCCCACTTCGACGCCGAACGACGTCGTGCCGTCTTCGGCGGAACCGGCCTCGGCGGCGTGCAGCGCCAGGCGGCCCGACCCGGCGTCGTACTCTTTCCACGGGCCGTCATCGACCGTCTTCACCATTCCCAGCTCCGTCAGGAGCTGCTCCCACTGGTCCAGGCGGGACGTGAAGTGGACGGGGCGGACACGCAACATTGGATCTCCTGGGCTGATTGGGCGGTGACAACGACGGCGACAAGGCCATAATGCCACGCCTTGATTAAGGAATCCCCGGTAGCAGAATGGTGCCATGGCTATCGAACTTGAGGAACTGCTGGTGAAGGACGCCGCCGAATGGCGCGCCTGGCTGGAGCAGCACCACGCCACCAGCCCGGGCGTCTGGCTGGTGCTGCACAAAAAAGGCGGCAACACCACGGAGCTGGACTACGAAGCGGCCCTGCAGGAAGCGCTGTGCTTCGGCTGGATCGACGGCCAGGGCAAAAGGCGCGACGACGACAGCTCCTACCAGCGGATGACGCGCCGCGGTCCAAAGAGCGTGTGGTCGGCGCGGAACGTGGACCGCATCGAAAAGCTCGAAGCAACCGGCAGGATGACCGAAGCCGGCCGGGCCGCCGTCGAGGCAGCGAAAGCGGACGGACGCTGGGAAACGGCGTATTCCGGGCAGGCGTCCGCGGAAGTGCCGGCGGACCTGGCCGCCGCCATCGCGGCTGAGCCGCGGGCGCAGGCCATGTTCGATGTGCTGACGTCGGTCAACCGCTACGCCCTGATTTACCGCACCAACGCGGTCAAGCAGGCCGCCACCCGGGAACGGAAGATCCAAGGATTCGTGGAGATGCTCGCGCGCGGCGAAACGCCCTACCCGCAGAAGAAGCGCCCGGCGGAGTAGCAGGCGTCAGGCGCGGCAGCAGCGGTGAACCGCGGCAGCAGGCGTCAGGCGCTGGCTTCCTCGTCCACGGGGAAGGCCACGGCTTCGCCCACAACGCGCAGGCAAAGCTCCATGCCCGGCCGCGCGATGGAGGCGTTCCAGTGCCGGATGGTGATCACTTCGCCGCCGCCCGGGAAGCGGTAGTCCGGGGTAGCCCCGGCTGCCAGTTCCGGCGGGACGGCCAGCTTCAGGCGCACCGTGGTTTCCGGCCCGAAGTAGTCTGTGTCAACCACAACGCCGCGGATGGGTCCGTCCTCTGCAATGCGGATCTGCTCGGGCCGCAGCATGAGCTGCACGCGTCCCTGCGCGGGGGGCCTGCGCACCGGAATGCCACCGAGCGAACAGGTGGCCAGCGAGCCTTCCATCCAGGCGTCCAGGATGACGGCGTCGCCCAGGAATTCGGCGGTGGCGCGGTCCGCGGGGCGGGTGTAGACCACAAAGGGATTGCCGATCTGCGCCAGCTTGCCGCCCCGCATCACCGCCACCTGGTCCGCGAAGGACAGTGCCTCGGCTTGGTCATGGGTAACCAGGATGGTGGTCACCCCGGCTTCGTTGAGCACCTTGGCCACGGCGCGTCGCGTGGCCACGCGAAGGCCGGCGTCCAGTGCGGAGAAAGGCTCGTCCAGCAGCATCAGTTCCGGTTCGCGGGCCAGGGCACGGGCAAGTGCCACGCGCTGCTGCTGACCGCCGGAGAGCTGGTGCGGCCGGCGCTTGGCCATCGAGGCATCGAGGGACACCATTTCCAGGAGCTCGCCCACGCGGGCCGCCACCTCGCGCCGCCCGCCTGAAAGTCGGCTGGCACTGAGGCCGAAGGAGATGTTCTGGCCCACGGTGAGGTGCGGGAACAGGGCTCCGTCCTGGGCCACGTAGCCTACATGGCGTTTGTGCGCCGGCACCCAGTTTCCCTCACCGGCCACCTTCGCGCCGTTGAGGGAAATGCTGCCGGTATCGGGATGCTCGAAGCCCGCGATGAGGCGCAGCAGCGTGGTCTTGCCGGAACCCGAGGGGCCCACGATCGCGGTGGTGCCGCCCTTTGCCACGGACAAGTTGACGCCCTTGAGGACCGCCTGTGAACCGAAGTTCTTGGTGACGGCCTCAATCTCCAGGTGGTTGTTGGTGCTCGGCGCCACGGACGGGGCGATCCGCGGCTCCGGAAGCCTGGAGGGGGCATCACGCGAAGTGTAAAAGTCGGTCACTGTCCGGCCACTTTCTTGGACTGCTGGAAGAGAAGGTAGGTCATGGGAGCGGAGATGAGGATCATCAAGAGGGCGTACGGTGCCGCGCCGGCGTAGTCGATCTCGCTGCTCTTGCTCCAGAATTCCGTGGCAAGGGTCCGCGTGCCGTTGGGGGAGAGCAGCAGGGTGGCCGTGAGTTCGTTGACGATGGCCAGGAACACGAGGGCCGCCCCGCCTGCCGCGGCCGGCGCCGTGAGCCGCAGGGTGACGCGGATGAAGGACACCAGCGGCGGCTTGCCCAGCGCCTGGGCGGCTTCGTCGAGTTCCTTGGGGGCCTGGGCCAGCCCGGCACGGATGTTCACCAGCGCGCGCGGCAAAAACAGCAGCACATAGGCCGCGATGAGCAGCGCGGTGGTCTGGTAGAAGCCCGGCGCAACCCGGATGCTCACGGTCACAAAAGCCAGGCCCACCACAATGCCCGGCATGGAGCTGGTGACGTAGTTGGACAGTTCCAGCGCCTTGCTGAACCAGCCGGGGTGCCGTACGGCCAGGTAGGCCATCGGAAAGGCCACTACGGTGGTGGCCAATGCGCCGGCCAGGCCGTAGCCCATGGTCTGCAGCAGTGCGGGAAGGAACTCGTCGGCCACCCAGATCTGCGCTCCGCCGGCGAAAATCCAGCGCAGCACGAACACCAGCGGCAGGCCGAAGGCCAGGGCCGTGAGGCACATCAGGAAGAGCTGGGAAGGGACCTGGTACGCGTGCAGCGGAAGCCGCAGCGCCCTGGCCTGCGCGCCCGAACCCACCCGGGCATAGCGCGCGGTTCCGCGGCTTCGCACTTCCACCAGGAGCAGGATGAGGCAGAAAAACACCAGCACGCTGGCCAGCATGTTCCCGGCCGTGCCGTTGAACGTGGACTGGTACTGCACCATGATCGCGGTGGTGAACGTGTCGAAGCGGATCATCGCGAACGCGCCGTATTCGGCCAGCAGGTGCAGGGAGACCAGGAGCGCCCCGCCGGTCATGGCTATGCGGAGCTGGGGGAGCACCACGCGGAAGAAGGTGCGCCACGCGCCCAAACCCAGCGATGCGGCGGACTGCTCGATGGCCGGGTCAAGCCGGCTGAGCGTGGCGGCGGCCGGGATGTAGACCAGCGGGAAGTAGGACAGGGTGGCGATCAGGACGCCGGACCACAGCCCGCCAAGGGACGGAATGGCCGAAACCCAGGCGTAGCTGTTGACGAACGCGGGGATGGCCAGCGGCGCAGCCAGCAGCACGGCCCACCATTTGTGCCCCCGGAGCGTGGTCCGTTCCACCAGCCAGGCTCCGCCCACGCCCAGGGCCACGCAGAGCGGCACCGTGATGGCCATCAGCAGCAGCGTGTTGAGCAGTAGCTCGCCGACGCGCTCGCGAAAGATCAGCCCGACAGCGGTGTCCCACCCCGTGGCGGCCGTCATCACGATGACGTACCCCAGCGGAATCAGCGAAAACAGGGCAATCAGGACGGCGATGACGGATACTGCGGAAACGCCGAAAGGCGGGCGGGGGCGCTTGCCCCTACCCGCCGTCGTCGTGCTTCCGGAAGTTTCCGGCGCCGCTAGGTCAATTGGCACAGTATTTCCATTTGACGCTGAGTTGCTTGGTTGGCACGGGTTACAGCAGTCCTGCCTTGGTCATCAGCTCGGTGACCTTTTCGGAGTTGAGCTTGGCCGGGTCAACGGTAGGCGCCTGGAGTTCCGTCAGCGGAACCAGCTTGTCGTTGGCCGGGACGTCGGAGGCAATTGCGTACTCGAAGGAGTTGCCCTTCTGGAGGACTTCCTGGCCCTTCTTGCCGGTGATGAACTTCAGGAAGGACTGGGCTGCCGCCGCGTTCTTGGAGGACTTCAGCACGCCGCCGCCGGAGACGGAGACGAACGCGCCCGGGTCCTGGTTCTTGAAGTAGTACGGGGTGACGTTCTTGGAGTTCTCGCCGGTCTTGGCCTGGTCGCCGTAGTAGTAGTAGTGGTAGATCAGGGCGGCGTCCACTTCGCCGGCGTTGACGGCCTTCATGGCCGTGCTGTTGCCCTTGTACGCCTTGAAGTTTTCCTTCATGCCCTTGAGCCATTCCTCGGCTGCGGCTTCGCCCTTGAGCTCAAGGAGCGCGGAAACGATCGCCTGGAAATCGGCACCGGACGGTGAAGCGGCCCACTTGCCCTTCCACTCCGGCTTGGCCAGGTCCAGCATGGACTTGGGCAGCTGGTCTTCGCTCAGCTTGGCCTTGTCGTACACCAGCACGGTGGAGCGGGCAGCGATGCCGGTCCACTTGCCCGTGGAGGGACGGTACTCTGCGGGCACCTGGTCGATGGTGGCCTTGTCCACGTCCGCGAACAGGCCGGCGTTCTCAACCTGCGCCATTGCGGGGGAGTTTTCCGTCAGGAACACGTCGGCCGGGGAGGCTGCGCCTTCCTGGATGATCTGGTTCGACATTTCGGTGTCCGAGCCCTGGCGCAAGGTGACCTTCACGCCGGTTTCCGCGGTGAAAGCGTCGATCCATTCCTTGGTGAGGCTTTCGTGCTGTGCGTTGTAAACGGTGATTTCGCCGGCATTGCTGCCGCCCGCTGCGGCGCTGCTGGTGGCGGGGGCGGAGCTTCCGGAGCCGCAGGCGGTCAGGCCGAGAGCTGCGGTGGCGGCGAGTGCGATTCCTGCCAGCGCGTTGGTTCGGATCTTCATTGGGGCTTCTTTCTGGAAAAAAGTCTTGGTGGACCGGAGTCCGCGTGAGGGGGAAGTTAGGGCATGCTCACTGCCAAAAACTGTAGGTTAGCCAAACCTAAGGAACCAAGCCGAAGCAGGCTTAAGTGATAAGGATCACATCAATTACGGAACTTTTACGTGACTTAATTGGCGGCCAGCCGGATCGCGGCGGCTGCCTCCAGCACCATCCAGGCCTGAAGCTGGGTGGAAAGTTCGACGGCGGCGCCCGCCGGATACGACCGGCTCGCCGGTGTCTCGGCGAACACCGGGAACACCAGGTGCGCGCCGTGCCGTGCCAGCGGCTCCTCCTGATCCACGGCGCGGCGGCCGTCCCAGAGTGCCTGCGCGGTCTCCGTCACCAAGGCAGCCGCAGTGGCCCTGGTCCGGTCCGGGAGGCGTTGGTCCACGGCCGCCAGCGCCAGGTAGCGCGCCAATATCCCGGTGAACAGGCCGCCGTCGCCCGTTCCATCGCAGCGGAGCACGGCCGCGGTCCTGCCCGACGCCAGGGTGGCGGGGCGCGTCAGGTTGCGGGCCACGGCATCCACCAGCGCGGCGGCCCGGTCAAGGTTGGCCGGGCCGCCCAGCTCCAGCAACGCGCCGAGGACCGGGCCCTGGTTGTAGGTGTAGATGGCGGCTTCCAGCACCACCTCGCCGTCGGCGCCGATCCGCAGGCCGTCCTGGTACATGCCCTGGACGGGGTCGAACAGCTTGGCATGGAGCCAGTCCACCAGCGCCTGTGCCCTGGCGGTGTTTCCGGTGCGGGCATAGTAGAGCGCTACGGGCGCAGTGGCGGGCGTGTTCTTGAAGTCTCGCTTCTTGCTCCAGAACGTGCCGCCGCCCAGGTCGTCCGTGGAGGCGGAATCGAACTGCAGTGTCAGGCTTTGCCGGATCCTGGCGTTGCGGCGGGCACCCGGTTTTCGCGTCTGTTCGGCCAGTTTCTCCAGCCGGAGCGTGGACAGGGCGAGCCAGGCCATGTCGTCGTAATAGTTGTTGACCACCGTCAGGAAGTTGCGCAGCCGGATGCCGGTGACCAGCTGCGAGGCCAGCCGTCCGGCGCTGGGGCGGCCCCCGCCGTCGAACCTTGAAGCCCGCGCCAGTTCCCGTCGTCCGGCGTCCACCAGGCAGTCCACGTAGTGGGCCTGCCACCAGTAGTGCCAGGGGCGCATCAGGTTTTTCAGCCGGCTGGACGGGCGTTCGATCGCCGCGATGTGCGTTCGGGGGAGGAAGAACAGCCGCTGCCCGAACATCCTGGTCACGGAGCGGGCGGCCTCGTCGGCGCGGGCGGACCAGTCCGCGGGCGCGACGGCGTCGGGGGAGGTCATGCTGCCAGCCTAGCGGGCTGTCCTGTGGTTGCGCCCGAGGGGTCTGCCCGGTGTGCGGTTTGCGCCCATTCCAGTTAACATTCATTAACTAGCGTTATGCCGGGTTCGGTTCCACATCAAGGAGGATGCATGGACATCAAAGGTACTGTCGCGCTCATTACGGGCGGAGCCTCCGGGCTTGGCGCCGCCACGGCACGGCGCCTGTTCGACGCCGGGGGTTCAGTGGTGCTGGTGGACCTGCCGTCGTCCCGGGGCGAGGCCTTCGCCGCGGAGCTGAATGCGGGCTCCGGGGCCGCGGGCGCGGTGGCCGGCGGTTCTCCGGGGGCCCCCGCCGAGGCCGGCGCGTCCGGCGGAAGGGCCGGGGCCGGCCGAACGGCCGTTTTTGTCCCTGCCGACGTGACCAGCGAAGACCAGGTGCAGGCCGCCGTCGACGCCGCCGTCGCCCTGGGGCCGCTGCGTATTGTGGTGAACTGCGCCGGCATCGCCACCCCGGGGAAGGTCCTGGGCCGCGAGGGCGTGCTGCCGTTGGACACCTTCAACCGGGTCATCCAGATCAATCTCGTGGGCACCTTCAACGTGATCCGCCTCGCCGCCGCCGCCATGGCCGCCACCGAACCCGCCGTGACCGAACTCGGCGGGCCCGAGCGCGGCGTCATCATCAACACCGCGTCCGTCGCCGCGTTCGATGGCCAGATCGGCCAGCCCGCCTACGCCGCATCCAAGGGTGCGGTGGCGGCTATGACCTTGCCGATCGCGCGTGAACTGGCCCGATCCCTGATCCGCGTGGTCACCATCGCGCCGGGCATCTTCGAAACCCCCATGATGGCCGGACTGCCGCAGGACGCCCAGGATTCGCTGGGGAAGCAGGTCCCGCATCCTTCCCGGCTGGGCAGGCCTGCCGAATACGCCAGCCTGGCCGCGCACATCGTGGACAACGCCATGCTCAACGGTGAGACCATCCGCCTCGACGGCGCCATCCGAATGGGACCGAAGTGATGCCGGCGGCGACCCCGGAGCGGGCCCCTGCCGCAAACGCGGTGGATTCCCTGCCCACGGCCGACTTCTTCGGGTTTGAGGCGCTGCTCAGCGAACGGGAACAGCGGAAGCTGGCGGAGTTGCGGGAATTCCTGGCGGCCGAGGTTGCGCCGTTCGCCACCGAGTGGTGGAACAACGCCGAGTTCCCGGCCCACATTCTGCCCAAGCTGGCTGCCCTGGAACTCAGCGCCCCTGCCCAGAGGGGCTACAGCCACCTGTTCGCGGGCCTCGTGATCGCCGAGATCACCAGGGTGGACACATCCATCGCGACGTTCTTCCTGGTGCACCACGATCTCTTTGTGGAGTCCCTTTACGGATTCGGTTCCGAGGAGCAGAAGGGCCGCCTGCTCGACGACGCCGCCAGCCTCCGCACCACCGGCGCCTTCGCGCTGACCGAACCGGAGCACGGCTCCGACGTGGCCGGTGGCATGGAAACGCGGGCGCGCCGCGTTTCCGCGGGAGCGGACGACGGCGGCGACTACTGGATCCTTAACGGAGCCAAACGCTGGATCGGCAACGGAACGTTCTGCGACTACATGCTCGTGTGGGCCCGGGACGAGGCCGACGGTGCCATCCGGGGATTCATCGTGGACGCGAACCTCCAGGGCGTCAGCCGGAGCCGGATCGAACACAAGATCGCCCTGCGCACGGTGCAGAATGCGGACATCGTTTTCCGGGACGTGCGGGTGGCGGAGGCGGACCGCTTCGCCGGCATCGAAAGCTTCGAGGACACCAACGAACTGCTGCGGGGATCGCGGATCATGGTGGCGTGGCAGGCGGTGGGCCAGCAGCTGGCGGCGTTCGACGTCGCCCGGCAGCACGCCGTCGAACGCCAGCAGTTCGGCCGTCCGCTGGCCAAATTCCAGCTCATCCAGCAGCAGCTGGTCACAATGCTGGGCAACGCCGTGGCCAGCATGGGCATGATGGTCCGGATCGCCCAGCTGCAGCAGGAAGGCAGTGCGGACATGGCGCAGGTGGCGCTGGCAAAGTCTTACACCAGCGCCCGGATGCGCGAAACCGTGGCCATGGGGCGGTCCATCCTGGGCGGGAACGGGATCGTGTCCGACTTCCGCATGGCCAAGATCTTCGCTGATGCGGAGGCCATTTACACCTACGAGGGTTCATTCGAGATCAACACGCTGATCGTGGGCCGCGCCGTCACCGGGGTATCCGCGATCGTGTAGGACCCTCGGGCGCGAACGGACACTTGCGGCCCCTGCCAGCGGGGCTTAACTGTCCGTTCGCGCATGGTCGCGGGGCTTAACTGTCCGTTCGCGCATGGTGGCGGGGCTTAACTGTCCGTTCGCGCTCAATCGGCGATCATCGGGTCCTTCTCGCCAGCCTCGATCCGGTAATCCAGGCTGTTGTTCTTCACCGGCATGGGGCAGGTTCCGTACGGGGTGAACGCGCTCGGGTAGTTGATGGCGCGGTTGAAGTCCAGGACAACTGAGCCGTCCGGCCTGGGCCGGGCTGTTGACACCTTGCGCCAGTCATCGGTGGAGTCGCCGTTGGTTTCGTCGTGGAACGTGACAGTCAGGGCGCCGAGCTTCTCCTCTTCGGCCTGCAGGTGGAACTCGTGGTCTTTGCCGGGCAGGCGGAACACCAGCTCGCCCACGGTCCGGTGCACGCCGTCCACCAGCGGGTTGGCCGTGCCGATCGGAACGTCCACCGGCTCCGGATAGGGACGGAACTCGGCATCGACCACCAGGTCCGGGCGGTAGTCAAAGGTGGGCACGCCGTCGAACTCCGTAAACACCGGCGACCGGGAATCGCGGGTGCGGATGGCGTACCTGTCCGCCCGCATGGCGAGTTCCACCACCACCTGCTTTCCGTCGTCGCCCCCAAACTGCACCCACATCAGCGATTCCTCGTCGGCCAGCACGGCCGATACGGTGCCGTCCACGGCCTCGCCCGTTTCCACCAGCGTCAGTCCATCGGATGCCGACGCGGTGAGGAACGCCGTCGTGCCGTCCGTGGACCAAAGGCCAGGGATGAGGTCGACGGCGGCGGGCCGGCTTTCCAGCCACTGGAACGACGTGAGCGTCAACCAGCCGTATTCGCCTGCCAGCGCCTTGTTGCGGTTGGCGCGGAAACGGTTCCAGCGTTCCAGCTGGGCATCAGGGGCAGTGTTCACGGGGTCCTCCAAAGCAGTAGCTGGCGTCGCGGCAACCCTACTCCGGAGTCCCTACGCTTGCAGCAATAAGCTGGGCTGCAGCGTCGCGGGCGGTCTTTGCGGCTTCCGGGTCACCGTCCAGCACGCCGCTGGCCAGGCCGCCGTCGAGGATCAGCGAGAGGCTACGGGCGAGCCGGTCCGGATGCGCGGCGCCGGCCTCGGTAGCCAACCCTTGCATCCACGCGCGCACTGCCCGCTTGTGGGCAACAGTGCGCCCATGCACCCGGGTTCCCGATGCCGATTCTGCCGCCGCATTGATGAATGCGCAGCCCCGGTAGCCGTCACGGCGGCAGGCGGAAGCGAGGGCATCGAACAGCCCTACGAGCTGCGCCGCGGGGTCCGGACCCGCCGCCTCCGCGGCAGCATGGAGCTGGCCGGTCCAGATGGCGTCGACCCTGTCCAAATAGGCGAGGATCAATTCGTCCTTGGCAGGAAAGTACTTGTAGAACGTGGCCTTGGAGATCCCGGATTCGGCGATGATGGTGTCAATGCCTGCGGCACGGAGTCCCTGCGCATAGAACAGCCTGAAGGCCGTCGCCAGGATCTTTTCCTTGGCGGGCCCGGCGGGAGTTCGGACAGCCCGCTCGGCGGAGGCGGCTGGCGTCGTCATGAGTCCATGGTACACAGACAAGTCTGTCTGCGTCCCGCCCGCTTCGGCTTGTGCGGGTCAACCGGTAATGCTTTTTTCCCAGGAACTGCTTGCGGTAGCCAGAGGTGCCTGATAGCGTCAAGCCCACCAGTAGACGAACCTGTCTACCCCGCGATCTTAACCAAAGCCATTGAGAACGAGGACGCCATGAAAATTGCTGTACTGGGAACCGGCACCGTTGGCCGGACCATGGCCGGGGCGCTGGCAGGCCTCGGCCATGAAATCGTCATCGGCACCCGCGATCCACAATCCACGCTGGCCCGGACGGAACCGGATGCCATGGGAGCTCCTCCCTTCGGTCAGTGGCTCAAGGACCACCCGCATGTCCATCTGGCTGCGTATGCCGATGTCGCGGCCGACGCCGAGTTGGTAATCAACGCCACCGAGGGTGCAGGTTCCGTCGCTGCGCTCTCCGCTGCCGGTACGGAAAATCTCGCGGGCAAGATCCTGGTGGATATCGCGAATCCGCTGGACTTCTCGCACGGCATGCCGCCCACTCTCAACCCGGTGAACACGGACAGCCTGGGTGAGCAGATCCAGCGGACGTTCCCCGAAGCCAAGGTGGTCAAGACCCTTAATACGATGAACGCAAGCCTCATGGTTGACCCCGGACGTGCGGCCGGAGGCGACCACTCCGTGTTCGTCTCGGGCAACGATTCCGAGGCCAAGCGCGAGGTGGCCACGTTGCTCAAGAGCCTTGGGCACCAGGACGTGATTGACCTGGGGGATATCACCACGGCACGCGGCGCAGAGATGCTCCTTCCCGTCTGGATCCGGCTCTGGGGCGCGCTGGGGACGGCAAACTTCAACTTCAAGATTGCACGCTAAGCAGGGGCGACGGATGTGGAGTTAGTGCTGACGGTGCTGGCCTGCCTGGCGATTATCACCGGGTTCACCCTGGCGGGGATGGCGGCACTGAAACGGGGCGGCAACCCGAAAGGAGCGACCGGCACGCTGGGCAGTGTGCTGAGCATGATCGACCCCGCCACCGGTGCACCCACGAAGCAGGAAGCTGCCGCCGCCCGGGAAGAACTGAAGCAACAGCGGCACGAATCGACCCAGTCCGGGAAAGGGGCGGACCACACTGATGCCTACGCCGGGAAGATCGTTATCCGGGCTGCGCACCCGCCGGCGGGGCACACTGAAACAGGCGCCGCTGCGGACGTCAAGGGCCCGAACACTATCTGAGACAAATTCCCACGCCGGAACCGGGCCGGGTAACATCCCATAGGAACACGTAACCCGGCTCACAGTATCCAGCGCAGTGTACGAGCCAAGTCCGAACCCTCGAAAGATAGTTTCCATGGCTGACACTGCTGTAAATCCAGGCTCCCATCTCGCAGGCACTGACCTTGCCAGCGCCGATCTGGCATCCGAACTCCGGGCGGATGTCCGGCGCGTCTCCACGCTGCTGGGCGAATCGCTGGTCCGCCAGCACGGCCCCGAACTCCTCGATCTCGTGGAACAGGTCCGCCTCCTGACCAAGGAATCCAAGGAAGCCGCCCGCGGCGGCGCCGACGCCACCGGCCCCTGGAGCTCGCACGACGTCGTTGCCCAGGTCCGCGAACTGCTCGGTTCCCTGCCCATTGACCAGGCCACCGACCTGGTCCGTGCCTTTGCGTTCTACTTCCACCTGGCCAACGCCGCCGAGCAGGTCCACCGGGTCCGCGGACTGCGGACGCGCCAGGAAAAGGACGGCTGGCTGGCCAAAGCCGTGGCGGAGATTTCCAGCCAGGCGGGTCCCTCCGTGCTGCAGGAAGTGGTCAACGAGCTGGATGTCCGCCCCATCTTCACGGCCCACCCCACGGAGGCCTCCCGCCGCTCCGTCCTGGATAAGATCCGCCGGCTTTCGGACGTCCTCGCTGTTTCCACGGAGGAAGGCACCTCCGCCCGCCGCCGCCAAGACCGCCAGCTCGCCGAAGTGATCGACCAGATGTGGCAGACGGACGAACTCCGCCAGGTCCGCCCCACCCCGGTGGATGAGGCCCGCAATGCCATCTACTACCTGAACAGCATCCTCACCGATGCCATGCCGGAAATGCTCTCGGACCTGTCCGAGCTGCTGGAGGAGCACCAGGTCACGCTGCCGTCACAGAAGGCCCCCATCCGCTTCGGCTCCTGGATCGGCGGCGACCGCGACGGCAACCCGAACGTCACCGCCGCCGTCACCCGCGAAATCCTGCAGATCCAGAACCAGCACGCCGTCCGCATCAGCATCGCCATGATCGATGAGCTCATCGCCATCCTGTCCAACTCCACGGCGCTGGCCGGGGCGGACCAGGAGCTGCTGGACTCGATCGACACGGACCTCAAGAACCTGCCGGGACTCGACCGCCGGGTCCTGGAACTCAATGCCCAGGAGCCCTACCGGCTCAAGCTCACCTGCATCAAGGCGAAGCTCCTCAACACGGCCAAGCGCGTGGCGTCCGGCTCCTCCCACGAGCCCGGCCGGGACTACACATCCACCGCAGATGTCCTCGCCGAGCTCGGGCTGCTGGAGAAATCGCTGCGGCACCACCACGCCGGCCTGGCCGCAGACGGTGCGCTCGCGCGGGTACGCCGCGCCATCGCCTCCTTCGGGCTGCACCTCGCCACGCTGGACATCCGTGAGCACGCCGACCACCACCATGACGCCGTCGGGCAGCTTATGGACCGACTGGGCGGCCCCGGCTTGCGGTACTCCGAACTCAGCCGGGCCGAGCGCCTGGAAGTGCTGGGGGCGGAACTCGGGTCCCGCCGCCCGTTGTCCGGCCATCCGATTAAGCTCGACGGCGTGGCTGACGGAACGTACGACGTCTTCCGTGAGATCCGCCGTGCCCTGAAGACGTACGGCCCGGACGTCATCGAGACGTACATCATTTCGATGACGCGCGGCGCCGACGACGTCCTGGCTGCGGCCGTGCTGGCCCGCGAGGCAGGGCTCGTCAGCCTCTTCGGCGATGCGCCGTACGCCAAGATCGGCTTTGCGCCCCTGCTGGAAACGGTGGAGGAGCTGCGGGCCTCGGCGGAGATCGTGGACCAGCTGCTGTCCGATCCGTCCTACCGGGAACTGGTCCGGCTGCGCGGCGACGTGCAGGAAATCATGCTTGGCTACTCGGACTCGAACAAGGAATCCGGCGTAATGACCAGCCAGTGGGAAATTCACAAGACCCAGCGGAAGCTGCGCGACGTCGCGGCCAAGCACGGCGTCCGGGTGCGCCTCTTCCACGGCCGCGGCGGATCCGTGGGCCGCGGCGGCGGACCCACCTATGACGCGATCATGGCCCAGCCGAACGGCGTCCTCGAAGGTGAAATCAAGTTCACCGAGCAGGGTGAAGTCATCTCGGACAAGTACTCGCTGCCGGAACTGGCACGCGAGAACCTGGAGCTTTCCCTCGCCGCCGTGATGCAGGGTTCCGCCCTGCACCGCACCCCCCGCACGTCCGAGGACCAGCGCGAGCGCTACGGCCACGTCATGGAGACCATCTCCGATGCCGCCTTCGCACGGTACCGCTCGCTCATTGACGATCCGGACCTGCCGGCGTACTTCATGGCCTCCACCCCGGTGGAACAGCTCGGCTCCCTCAACATCGGCTCGCGTCCGTCCAAGCGCCCGGACTCCGGCGCCGGGCTGGGCGGGCTGCGCGCCATCCCGTGGGTGTTCGGCTGGACCCAGTCGCGGCAGATCGTGCCGGGCTGGTTCGGCGTCGGCTCCGGGCTCAAGGCGGCCCGCGAAGCCGGCAACACGGAACAGCTCACGGAAATGATGGACCGGTGGCACTTCTTCCGCTCGGTGCTATCCAACGTGGAAATGACGCTGGCCAAGACAGACATGGATATTGCCGGTTACTACGTCTCCACTCTGGTCCCGGAAGAGCTGCACCACCTGTTCCGGGCCATCCGGGAGGAATACGAGCTCACCGTTACGGAAGTCCAGAACCTCACGGGCGAGCACGTGCTCCTCGACGCGCAGCCCACCCTCAAGCGCTCCCTGGAGATCCGCGACCAGTACCTGGACCCCATCAGCTACCTGCAGGTGGAACTGATGCGCCGCATCCGGGCCGAGGGTTCCGAGGGTGAGGGCATCTCCGGGGCGGAGATTGACGAGCGACTCCAGCGGGCCATGCTCATCACCGTCAACGGCGTAGCGGCGGGCCTGCGCAACACCGGATAAGCCCAACGCTCTCTCACTTCCTGCGGGAAAATCCCTAACGCTCTCTCACCTGTGAGAGAGCGTCAGGGAAAAACCGACGAAAGGTGAGAGAGCGTCGGGTTCGGGCTGGGGCTGACTGTTCGCGCGGACGTTAGGGTTGATCCCATGCCCTCGTTCCAGACCAGACTCAAGATCACCGGGCTGAAGCCTGGCAATGCTCCCGAAGCCGTGATGGCCGCTGCAGTCGAAGCCCTCGGAACAAGGCACCACGTGGAATCGAACCAGCTGCAGATTGCAGGCGGCGTGCCCGAGCTGAACCTCCGTTTCCTGGTGGAGCCAACGGAGTACACGGGGGAGAACAGCCAGGCGCGGGAGTCGGCCGCGATGATGCGCGACGCCGTCGAACGCGTTGCGGTGACCGGCGCACTTTTGGTGCTCCGTCGCAGCCGCGGCCGCTGGGCTCCCGTCTAGGCTGGGTCGCCGGGCTCGTCCACGGGCGACCGGCTGCCGCGGCGGCGGGTGACAACCATGCCTATCACCCCGCCGATCACCAGCCCGACGGCGACACCGATCAGCGAGCTGGCCCAGAACGGCAGCTTGGTCGCGGAACCGGTGAAATAGCCGAGCCCCGTGAGATAGGTGGCCCAGAGAACGGCGCCGAGTGCGGCGCAGAAGCTGAACGCCCGGGTGGTGACGTCGGCGATGCCGGCGGCTGCCGACGTCGCCAGCCGTCCGCCTGGGATAAACCGCACGCCGATGATGGCTCCGTAGGTGGTGGAGCGGCCCGCCTTGGCGATAGCCGCATGGATGCCGCTGTGGAATTTGCGGCCCCACCTCCAGCGGTCCAGGACGTGGCTAAGCCGGCGCTTGAAGAGCTGGAACACCACAACGTCGCCGATCCACGAAGCCAACGCGGCCAGGAGCCCCACCAGCAGGTAGTTCGCGCGGCCTTCCGCGGAGAGTGCTCCGCCCGTGATCACCACCATTTCGGACGGGACGGGCGGGAAAATGGCGTCGCCAAGGACGATGGGGATGATCCAGAAATAGATCGCGGCGCCCCAGGTGTCGGCATTGGCGAGGTCCATGGGCACAAGGTACCGCATTTTCGTGCCCGCGGATTGCCGGCCGTGAGGCAGGGCTAGGCCGGGGCCTCGCTGAGCTGGAGCCGGCTGCGGTACTCCACCGGCTGTTTGGTGATGGGGTCCACAAATCGGATCCCGCGGGCCAGGAGCTGGAGCGGCCTGGTGTAATCGTCCGGCGCCTTGTCCAGCAGGTCGGGGTAGAAGGCATCGTTCACAATCCCCAGCCCCAGCGACGCCATGTGCACCCTTAGCTGGTGGGTCTTTCCCGAGTGCGGCTCAAGCCGGTACAGCGCGCGCCGTTCCTGGGCACCCGCTGAAGTGCCGACGTCGAACGTTTTCAGCCGTTCGATGCGGGTTTCCGCATTGGGTTCGCCGTCGACGACCTCCGCCAGCAGGTAGCTGCGGGACTTGGTCATCCGGTTCCGGACCACCACGGGGAAGTCGACGGCGGGATGTCCCGCTGCCGGTTCCGCGGCGGACACGCACTCGTACTCCTTCTGGACCTGGCGCTTCTCAAACAGCACCTGGTACTTCCCCCGGGTCTCCGGATTGGTGGAGAGCAGGAGGATGCCGGCCGTCATCCGGTCCAGCCGGTGCATGGGGATCAGGTCCGGGAGGTTCAGCTGGTTCCGGAGCCGGACCAGGGCCGACTCCTGGATGTAGGTGCCGCCCGGGGTGGTGGGGAGGAAGTGGGGCTTGTCCACCACCAGGATGTGGTGGTCCTGGTGCAGGATGCTGAGCTCAACGGGCAGCCGCGTCTCCGGCGGGAGCGTGCGGTAATACCAGATGAACGTGTGGTCCTCGAGCCTGGTGCGCCGGTCCAGGGGGACGCCGCCCTCGCCCACGATCTCGCCGGCGTCGAACCGGTCCTCGATGCCCTGCGGGTCGATGTGGCCCCAGCGGTGCATCATGTAGTCCATGGCGGTGTCCCACGGACCCTCGTCCGGGAGACGCAGGCGGGTCGCGTTCACGCCGTCGCGCACGGGGAGGGGGGATTGCATCACCGGTCCATTCTACTTTGCCGGGACTACGAGCCGACGGTAAAAAAGTTCTTGACAAATAAAATTGTCGGTGGCGATACTTAAACCATGTTGGACATCGAAGTGATCGAGGACCCGGCGGCGGCGGAAGCTTCCCTGGATCCCATTCGGACCCGCATCCTCCGGGAGCTGGCGGAGCCGGGCTCGGCCACGCAGCTCGCCGCGAAAGTGGGGCTGCCGCGGCAGAAGGTGAACTACCACCTCAAGGCGCTGGAGCGGCACGGCCTGGTGGAGCTAGTCGAGGAGCGCCGCAAAGGAAACGTCACGGAGCGCGTGCTGCAGGCCACCGCGGCGTCCTACCTCATTTCGCCCGTTGCCCTGGCGTCCGTGGCACCCGATCCGCACCGGTTTGCCGACCGGTTCTCGGCTTTCTGGCTGCTCGCGCTCGCCGGACGCATGGTCCAGGAAGTGGGGAAGCTCATCGCCGGGGCGGCCGCCGCGCGGCAGAAACTCGCCACCTTCGCGATCGACGGCGAAATCACCTTCCGCACGGCCGCGGACCGCGCTGCCTTCGCCGAAGAGCTCGGCGTTGCGGTCACCCGGCTCGTGGACAAGTACCACGACGGCGGCGGGACGGCCGGGCGGAAGCACCGGCTCGTCGTCGCGCTTCACCCGGCACTCAAGGAACCACACGAAACCACCCCGCGCGGGGACAAGGAACAGGAACAGGACAATGACTGACAACCGGAAATTCGAGATTGTTTACGACACCGAGCTGCCCGGTACTCCGGAGCGGGTCTGGGAGGCCGTCACCAAGGGCACGCCCGGCTGGATGTTCCCCACGGACCAGTGGCCGGATGTGAAAACCGTCGAGGAGTACCCGCAGCACCTCGTGTCGCTGATGGAGGGGCCGGACGGCTGGTTCAACCAGTTGGAGCATGTCCTGGAGCCGCTCGAGGGCGGGCGTGCCAGGCTGCACTACGTGCACAGCGGCATCTTCGCCGACAACTGGGACGAGCAGTATGACGGCGCCAGCAAGCACACGGAGTTCTACCTCCACACCCTGGGCCAGTACCTGCAGTACTTCGACGGCCGGCCCGTGGTGTTTACGGACATCCAGGGTCCCGCGGCTTCGCAGGTGCCCGATGGCTTCGTGCGGCTGAAGAAGGCACTCGGCGTGGACGCCGCGTCGCAGGGGGACACCTTTGATGTGGAGCTCGACGGCGTGGGGCGGCTGAGCGGGCAGGTGGACTTCTCCAACGAGAACTTCCTGGGCCTGCGGACCGCCGACGCCATGTACCGCTTCTTCGGGCGCAACGTCTTTGGCGCCCCGGTGGGCATGACCGTCCACGACTTCAGCGGCAACGGGGATTCCGAAGCCACGGCCAGGGCCTGGGGCGAGTACCTCGGGAAGGTCTACGCGTAGGACCCGGCGACGCGCAAAGCGGCTGGCGACGCGCAAATTACCTGGCGCACCTGGAATACCAGGGGCGCCAGGTAATTTGCGCGTCATGGGAGGTCCCCGCGTGTCAGGGGCCGGTTCAGGCGATGGCGACGGCGGGCGTGTGCCGGAGGCTGCGCCGGAGCTGGGGCGCGGCGTCGAGCTTTTCCTGGGCCGAGCGAAGGGCGAGCACCGCTGTCTCCAGTTGCCCGGGCGGAAGCGTGAAGGGAATGCGCAGGTAGTGTTCGAAGGCCCCGCCCACGCCGAACCGGGGGCCGGCCGCCAGCCTCACTCCGAAGTCGGGTCCGATAACCGTCAGTGCGGTGCTGATCGGTGCGGGGAGCCGGCACCACACGCTCAGGCCGCCGTCGGGCCGCTCCGGCTGCCAGCCCGGGAGGACGCCGCCGATCAGGTCAAGCAGCGCAGCCCGGTTTTCGCGAAGGGCCGCCAGCCGGGCGGGAAGCGGCTCGTCGAGCGACCGGACCAGGTGTGCCGCCGCCAGCTGTTCCACCACGGCCCCGCCGAGGTCCATGGTGGTGCGGGCTGCGGAGAAGCGCTGAATCAGTGCGCTGCCTGCCCGGATCCACCCCGTGCGCAGGCCTGCCCAGTGCGACTTGCTCAGTGAGCCGATGGTGACCACCGCAGGACTGAAGGCGGCCAGCGGGGCAGTTTCCGATTCGTCGAGGTTCAACTCGCGCAGGGTTTCGTCCACCACCAGTACCGTCCCCGCGGCGGATGCGGCCTGGACCAGCCGGCGGCGCTGGGGGTCGGACATCAGCCGGCCCGTGGGGTTGTGGAAGTCGGGCACGACGTAAGCCATCTTGGGGCGCTGCTGGATCATGGCGGCTTCCATGCCGGGCACGTCCCAGCCTGGTCCGTGCGGGAGTGCAACAGGCACGGGCCTGCACCCGCTGGCCCGGATGGCGTCCAGGGCGTGCGGGTAGGTGGGGTGGTCCACGAGCACCTTGTCCTGCCGGCCGGCCAGGGTGCGGAGCACGATGTTCAGGGCGTGCTGCGCGCCGGATGTCACCAGGATCTGGTCCGCCGTGGTGGGGGCGCCGGCGGCCGTGTACCGCGCAGCGATTGCCTCGCGGAGGGGCGCAATGCCGATGGCGTCGTAACCAAAGCCCGGAAGCAGCGCCGGGAGCTCGGTCAGTGCTGCGGCGAACGCGCGGTGCACCACCTCGCCGCTGGCCGGCAGGGACGCGTAGGCCAGATCAAGCAGGCCCGGCGGCGCCGCTAGCCCCGGGGCGCCGGCCAGGGAGTTCGGACTGATCAGCTCGGTGGCTCCCGGCCCGGCAGCGCCCGCGGGCATGCGTCGGGGAATGCAGGTCCGGCCGCGGCTGCCCTGGCGGCTGCTGAGGAACCCCTGCTCCCGAAGCTCGGCATAGGCAGCCGTCACCGTGGTCCGGCTGACGCCAAGCGTGGCAGCCAGGGCCCGCTCGCTGGGCAGGGCCGTGTCCAGCGGGACGCGCCCGTCCAGGACCAGGAGGCGTACGACGTCGGCCAGCTCGCGGTACGCAGGCGCCGCACCGACGTTCCACCCGCCGAGGAGGCGTGCCAGTGCAGTGGGATTCAGGGAGCCGGACATGTAGCCAGTATCTCAAACTGGATATGGATTACAAGGCCAGTTGTCACGGAGGATGGTTCCCATGATGACCCGCAGACTCCTTCAACTGTTCACCGGCCTCGCCATGTACGGCATCTCGCTGGCCATGTTCATCCGTGCCGGCCTCGGCCTTGACCCCTGGGACGTCTTCCACCAGGGCGTGGCGGGGAAGACCGGACTCTCCATCGGAGCAGTGGTCGTCATCGTTAGCTTCCTTGTCCTGCTCCTGTGGATTCCGCTGCGGCAGTGGCCCGGGTTCGGCACCTTGTGCAACGCCGTTCTGGTAGGTGTTTTCGCCGACGTCGGGCTGGCGCTAATCCCGGAGTTCTCCCATCTGGGGGGCCAGATCGGCATGCTGGCCGGGGCGGTGCTGCTGAACGGGATTGCGTCGGCCTGCTACATCGGCGCGAGGTTCGGCCCTGGCGCCCGCGACGGACTGATGACCGGGCTGGCTCGCCGGACCGGGTGGTCGGTGCGGACGTCCCGGACCGGAATCGAGATCGTGGTCCTGGCCGCGGGCTGGCTGCTCGGTGGATCGGTGGGCGTGGGCACCGTGGTCTATGCCCTGGCCATCGGACCGCTGGTGCAGCTGCTGTTGCCGTGGTTCACCGTGCCGGAGTCCGGCCGCCCGCCGACACCCGCATCAGGGGCGGATCAGGCGGTTCCGGCCGGCAGTGGCTGGCAGGTGGGGCAGAAGTAGATGTCCCGTTCCTCTGTGCCGGTCCCTGTCCGGGCGCCTTTGGCCAGGACGCCCCGGCGGATGGGCGTACCGCATTTGAGGCATGGCTGGTGCTCGCGCCTGTATACCCAGTATCCAGGCCTGCCGGCCATCCGGCCGACGGGCATTCCGCGGGGGTTGAGCACGGTGGTCCGCCGGCCCGGCCCCAGGTTGGCCTCCAGCAACTGCTTGGCAGTGGCCAACATGGCGGGCAGGTCTGTCACGGCGGAGACGGGCGCCGCGGGATGGATGCCGGACAGGAAACAGGCCTCGCAGCGGTAGATGTTGCCGATGCCGGCGAGGTTGCGCTGGTCCAGCAGGGCCACGCCGATGGGGACGTCCGGCGCCGCACGCAGCCGCCGCTCCGCCTCCGCCATGTCCCAGTCCGGCCCCAGGAGATCCGGCCCCAGACGGCCGACGATGGAATCCTCGTTAGCGGTGCGGACCACTTCGAGGATGCCGAGGGAGAACCCGACGGCGTCGGCCGTGGCCGTGCGCAGGACGCACCGGGCAGTGAAACCCGGTTTCCGCCAGCGGCCGCCGGGCGGGTAGACCTGCCAGGTCCCTTCCATCTTCAGGTGGGAGTGGATGGTCAGCTGTTCGTCCGCCGGGCCTCGGAGCCGCATGAGGAGGTGCTTGCCGCGCGGGACCACTTCGTCCACGGTCCAGCCCTCCAGCTTGAGGGTGGCGAACCGGGGCACCCGGAAGTCGGAGGCGGTGAGCTGGTGCCCGGCCAGGGCGGCGTGCAGTTGCGCGGCCGCCCGCCAGACGGAATCGCCTTCAGGCACGGATTCTCAGTCCTTTCGGAGTCGAGTATGCGCCGGCGTGGGTCAGGGCGGCGGCTGCGGGAGTGTCCAGGATGCCGTGGCCGTTGACCTTCTCCATGATGAGCTTGTCCACGGCGCCGCGTTTGACCACCCCCACCAGGGCTGCTGCGGCGGCGGCCAGCACCTCCGGGTCGTCGTCAAAGGCGAGCAGTGTCTTGCCGCCGCGTTCGACGTAGAGGGTCAAGGCGCCGTCGACCATCACCACCAGGGCTCCGGCCTTCCTGCCGGGCCGGTGGCCGCTGCCGGCTTCGACGCTGAGCGCGGGCCAGGGCAGCGCGGCGCCGTAAGGGTTGGCGGGGTCGGTGGCGGCAAGCGCCAGGGCCAAGGGCTCAGGCTTCGCCAGCTGGGAGTCCTCCGAATAGGACCGCAGCCGGTCCACCGTGGCCGGAACGGCAAACTGGGCGGCACCGAGATGTTCAATGAAGTAACCCCGGCGGCAGCGCCCGGCCTCTTCCAGCCTGGCCAGGACCTTGTACATCAGGCCGAAGCCGCCCAGGATGTTCTCCGCCATGACCGAGCCGCGGGTGACCACCCCGTACCGGTCCAGCAGCAGCTCTGCCGTGGCGCGGGCGTGGATGGTCGGGTCCAGTTCCGGCGACGGCAGTGCAGACCACCGGCCGGCCGCCAGCGGCGGGGTGGGAGCAGCGCCGGTGGCCGAGCCGTAGCGTCCGCCGGTCAGCCCGGCAGATCCCAGCAGGCCTGTTCCGTGGGCGCGTCCCAGTCTGCTCATGCGGGGTGCGCGTGCCCGCGGCGCCCGGGCAACTTGCCGGTGCGCTGTGTGTCCGCCGGCGATCATGGCCCGGACCGGAGCGAAAGTATCTCCGGTGATGCGGCCCGCCCACGCCAGGTCCCAGAGCGCCGACACCACATCCTGGTCGCTCAGGACGGAGTCCATGCCGCCCGCAATGTCCGTCAACTGGCGGAAGAAGTAGCCGCCGCCGTTGTTCTGCAGGTGCTCCAGGAGCCGTTGCTGCGCGTCCCCCGGCTGGTAGTCCGCTGCAGGGTTCAGCGTGAGGTCGGCCGAGTCCGCGAGATGCAGGCTCACCCAGCCGTCATTGCCCGGGAGGGCGCCGGCGCCGGACCAGAGAACCTCGCCGGCAGCCATCAGCTCATCCAGCATGGCGGGCTGGTAGTCGCTGACGCGGCTGGCGAGGACGAGGGGCTCCCACGCTGACGCGGGAACAGGCACGCCGGAGAGCTGGTCGACGGCCGTGATGATGCCGTCCAGCCCGCGCAGGGCGGACTGGCCCCGGCCGCGTCCGGGCAGCCGGACATTCTGCCAGGCCGGGAGGAACCGTCCGTAGGCGGCCCCATCCACCGGCTCCACTTCGGCCCGCAGCGCCGCCAGCGACCGGCGGCGGAGCTTCCGCAGGACCTCGGCGTCGCACCATTCACTGGTGCCGGCGAGGGCCGTGACCGAAACCGCAGGCAGTGCGTGGGGCTCTGCGGCGCCCGGT
>NZ_JBBLYW010000003.1:0-182897 GCF_037911235.1 Arthrobacter oryzae | reverse complement strand
GGCCCCAAAAAGCGGGGCCTCAAGTGTCCGTTCGCGCTGTGTAGGCAGTGAAGCCGGGTCAGCCGGCGAAGAACTCGCTCAGTTCCGTGATCAGCTTGTCCGGCGCGCGGTTCACGCCGTCGTGGCCGGCTCCGGGCAGGATGGTGTAGCTCGAGCCGGACAGGACGTCGTGGATCTGGCCGCACGCGATGCCGAAGTAGGCCGGGCTCTTTTCGCCCACGATAATGAGGGTTTCCAGCGGCAGCGCCAGGAACGGCTCAGCCGGCATGTCCGCCGCGATGATCGCCTTGATCTCGCGAACCCCGGCCTTCATCAGATCGCGCTGCTGCTTTCCGAGGGGTGTTCCGGCGGTGAGCTTGTTGGCCAGCGTCAGCATCGAGAGCGGCATCCGTGAGGACAGGGCGCCGCCGGTTTCGAGGCCTCTAAGCAGGACGGCAAGGGCGCGGTCGTCGTCGCCGGCCGCGGTGGCGCGTTCGTATTCGGGGATCCAGTCGGCCTTAACGCTGTGGTTGACGGAGACGGCGGGGTCGTAGACCGCCAGTCTTTCCACGGGCAGCGTGCGTGCTGCGTGCAGCGCCACGGCGCCGCCGAAGCTGTGCCCGAAGACGTCCGTGCTGGCCGTGTGCCTCATCACGGTGTCGAGGTCGCGGATGTCCACGTCCAGCGTGTAGTCCGCAGGCTGCGGTGATGATGCTCCCCGTCCGCGCCGGTTGAACGTGTGCACCGGCCGGCCCAGCGAGGCACTCAGTTTCTGGGCAAAGCGCGTGTAGTCCGCCGCGGTGACCATTGAAGCCTGGACGACGACGACGCCCGAGCCCGCCGAGGCCAGTTCGGCTCCGGTGGTGTAGAGCTCCAGCGTTCCGCCGTCGGGTGTTTTGATGTTCTCGCGCGTCATGTTCCGAGCCTACCCGGGGCGGCAGGAACCGCGCAGTAGCGGGGCGGGATACACAGGGAAGCGGCAGGAAACGACCGGGGGCCGGTCAGCCTTTGAAGTATTCGGAAATGTCGGAGACGAGTTCCTTCACAGCGGCCGGGATGGAGCCATGGAAACCTTTGGGGGACAGCTCATAGGTGCTCCCCGGCACGGCGGCGTGGAGGCGCTGGGCCGTGACCTTGTAGTAGCTGGGACTTTTGCCGCCCGCCATGAAATGGGTGGCGGCCGGGAGGACGCTAAAGTCCCGGGCGTGGTCGGCTTCGTTGTAGGCAGCCCGTAGCTCTCCCACTGCGCTGGGCATTACCCCGCTGAACATTCTGTTGAGCCTGGTGCGGGACACGAGCGCCATCAAACCGGCAAGGATGGGTTCGGGGATCCGGGCCATCGCTGTTCCGGGCTTTGTGGCTTTCTTCATGTGTGCCAGGGCGTGGCCCACCTTGCCGCTGTTGACGGCCTGTTCAAACCCGTCCAGCCAGGCGGTGTCAATGCTGCCGTCGATGTTAACGGCGGCGTCGTATACGGCCAGCTTGTCCGGCATATAGGAGGTGCCGGTGAACTCCTGGACCGCGTTCAGCGCCACGGAACCGCCCAGGCTGTGGCCGAAGAGGTTGCGTGCGCCGGTGGCGTCCATGATGGTCCGGACATCGGCAATCTCGGTGGCCATGGAGTAGTCCGCCGGCTGCGGGGTTGAGTCGCCGCGGCCGCGCCGGTCATAGACGTCCACCGCCCAGCCCTCGCCCAGGCCCTTGGACAGCGCCTCGGAAAAAGGCCGGTAGATCAGTGCCGTGAGGAACGCTCCGCCAATCACCACCACCCGGCGCTCGCCGGGGGCATCCGCGGTTCCGTAGCTGTACAAAGCCAGCCGGCCGCCGTCGTGCGTTTCGATGACCTGCTGCTTCACTGTTTGCTCGCGTTCGGCGGTTTCCTTCACGGAGCCATCCTAAAACGGCTGCCCTGCGGGAGCCGGGCGGCGCGGATGCGCTGGAGCCGCAGGTCGGCGTCGTTGGCGAGGAACCGCGCGGTGGTGAGGGCCAGGCCGTGCCCGGGACGGAGCGGACCCTCGTGCAGCTGCCCGGGGACCAGGGCGAACTCGATCGCCGGGACGGCCGCCGCGAGCTGGCGTCCGGTCTCAGCGAAATACGCCGGGCTCCAGCCGCCGCTGAGCATTAAGGTGGGCGTGGTGACGCCGGCGAAGTCCTCCAGTTCCGCGTCGGCCTGGAGCACCGCCCGCATTTCGGCAACGGCCGTGGGCAGCAGCTGCCGCATTTCCGCGCCGAGGCGGGTCCGGGCGGACAGGATGCTCAGCATGCGCAGGGCTCCGAGCGGGAGTTTGGAGACCGGCCCGGCCGTTTCCAGCCCCTGGACCAAGTGCGCCCACGCGTGGTCGAGCTGTCCCGCCGCCATGGAATGCTCAAGTTCCGGCCGCCACCGGCGGCTGAGGCTGCCGGACAGGGAAACCGCAGCGTCATAGGTCACGAGCCGCCGGATGGGCTCGGTCCTGGCCGCCTGCAGGGCCACGAACCCGCCGTAGCTGTGGGCCACGACGTCCGAGGAGCCTGTGGCCTGCAGGACGGCACGAAGGTCGCTGACCTCCGTCGCCGCTGAATAGTCTTCTCGCTGGCCCGACGAGCCGCCGCGGCCGCGGCGGTTGTAGGTGTGAACGGGCCGTCCCAGCAGGCGTGCGATCTTCATCGCGAACGGCCGGTACAGCGCGTCGGTCACCAGGGTTCCGTGTACGACGACGACGCCGGGTTGCGCTGTTTCGTCCGGGCCGCCGTCAGGGCCGGCGGTCAGCGCGTCCTGCGGGCCGCCCGTCGCTGCGGGCACTCCCGGACGGTGAGGCGGCCTGAAGGAGTGCACCTGAAGGTGACCGTCGCCGTCGTCCGTCCTGATCGTCCGAGATTCCACAGCTCCGAGTCTATGCCCCACCCCTCAGCAAACTCAGCCACGAGTTTTTGTCCGGATAACGGGGGATAAGCGGCCCGTTGGAGCCACTATCCGGACAAAAACTCCCGGGTGAGGGGGATCGTGGGCGGCCGGAAAAACATGCCGGAGAACTCCCGGTAAACTTAGGGATTGTGACTTCCCAAAACACCCCCACCCCGACCAATGCTGCCGAACCGGCGGACGCCAGCGAGCAGATGCGCATCCGCATGGAGAAGCGCGCCAAGCTGATTGAACGCGGCGAGGCCTACCCGGTGGGTGTTGAACGCACGCATTCCCTCAGTGAGATCCGGGAGAAGTACGCACACCTCGAGGCCGACGAGACCACCGGAGACATTGTGGGCGTTACCGGCCGCATCGTGTTCATCCGGAACACCGGCAAGCTGTGCTTCGCCACGCTCCAAGAGGGCGGCACGGACGGCAAGGGAACCCGGCTGCAGGCCATGCTCAGCCTGGCGAACGTGGGCGAAGACTCCCTGGCTGAATGGAAAGCCCTGGTCGACCTCGGCGACCACGTCTTTATCAAGGGTGAGGTCATTTCTTCCCGCCGCGGCGAGCTGTCCGTGATGGCCGACTCCTGGTCCATGGCCTCCAAGGCACTGCGCCCGCTGCCCGTGCTGCACGCCGGCCTGAACGAAGAAACCCGCGTCCGCCAGCGCTACGTGGACCTGATGGTCCGCGACGAAGCCCGCGAGATGGTGTACACCCGCGCCGCGATCACCCGCTCCATCCGCGAAAGCCTGCACCGGCGCAACTACGTCGAGGTGGAAACCCCGATGCTCCAGCTGGTCCACGGCGGCGCCCTCGCCCGGCCGTTCGAGACCCACATGAACGCCTTCGACCAGAAGATGACCCTGCGCATCGCCACCGAGCTGTACCTCAAGCGCGCCGTGGTGGGCGGCATCGACCGCGTCTACGACATGGGCCGGGTCTTCCGCAACGAAGGCGTGGACTCCACGCACAGCCCCGAATTCACCACGCTCGAATGCTACGAAGCCTGGGCCGACCAGTTCGTCATGGCGGACCGCATCAAGGAGATCATCCTCGACGCCGCCGACGCCGCCGGCGTGGGCCGCACCATCCAGACCGAAGCCGGGGAGATCAACCTCGACGACGAATGGAAGTGGCTGGCCGTCTACCCGGGACTTTCCGACGCCGTGGGCCAGGAAATCACTCCGGACACCACCGTGGAGGAACTGCGGGCCGTGGCGGCCAAGCATGACGTCAAGGTGGACCCTAAATGGGATGCGGAGAAGCTGGCCGTCGAATTGTTCGGCGAAATCGTGGAGCCCACCCTGCTGAACCCCACGTTCGTGTACAACTACCCGCCCTCCGCTCAGCCGCTCGCCCGCCCGCACCGCGAAGACGACCGCCTGATCGAAGCCTGGGACCTGATCATCGGCGGCATGGAGCGCGGGACGGCATTCTCCGAGCTCATCGACCCCGTCATCCAGCGGGAACGCCTGACCGAGCAGTCCAGGCATGCAGCCGCCGGAGATGTCGAGGCCATGCAGTTGGACGAAGACTTCCTGCGCGCGCTGGAGTACGGCGCTCCGCCCATGGGCGGCATCGGGCTGGGCATCGACCGCCTCGTGATGCTGTTCACCGGTGCCGGCATCCGCGAGACAATCCTGTTCCCGCTGCTGAAGCCCGAAGGACACTGACCGTGGAGTACGTTGCAGTCCTCCTGCCTTCGCTTGTGGTCGGTTTGCTCTTCTGGTTCGCCATGAAGTCGATTTTCAATGCCGACAAGTCGGAACGCCAGGCCGAAGCGCGGGCGCAGGCCGAGGCGGACGCCCGCGCGGCCGGATCCAATCACGGACAGAATGACGAACCGAATACCGGCACCAATGCCGGCAACGGGAACGGCACAAACTAATACTTCCTGTGTATTCCTGCGCACCATTCACAGGAACCTTTTGCCACTTTGACGCGTTGCCATAAACCGGGGGATACTTTTTACAGATACATCCTGCTTTTCTGCATACCCGTCCTTTCCAAAAGAGAGAATTTATATGGCACAGAAAGTAAAAATCATCCTTGTTGATGATCTGGATGGGGGAACCGCGGACGAAACTGTCCGATTTGGCCTTGATGGCGTCAGTTACGAAATTGACCTGTCCGGTGCCAATGCTGCAGAACTCCGCTCCTCGCTGGAGCGGTTTGTTTCAAGCGCGCGCAAGACGTCCACCGGCCGTGCCACCCGCACCAAGGTCTCAGGCGGCCGTAACCAGGACTCTGCACAGATTCGTCAGTGGGCCAGGGAGAATGGCTATGCGGTTAACAGCCGCGGCCGTATCCAGGCTGAAATTCAGGAAGCCTACCAGAAGGCTAATTCCTAGCACTGCCGCAGTTTTGCGTTGAAAAGCAATGCCCCTGCCTAGCGGCGGGGGCATTGCCATTTGAATGCCCGCCTGCGTCGGACCCTGCCGCGGTTAAGAGGGGGCGGCTGTTTAGGGGTTATTGCAGCGGGAACCTGCCGGGAACTAGTTGCGGAACTAGTCAGGGTGCAGGCAACTACGGTGCAATTTAAGCCCCGCAGTAAGCGGGATTCCCGGCCGTTATCAAAGCCAATAAGCGCCCGGTCCGGATGGTCCGGCACCCCCGCGGGCAGGCGCCGTCAACCCCGTACGCCGGTCCCGGGTTTCCCCTGTGGCGAACACGCTCCACAAGTCGGGGTCCGCCACGTAGCATCAAAGTACGTCGTAGCTAGGAGTGTGGCGAAATGTTTGAGCGATTTACGGACCGTGCCCGTCGCGTAGTTGTGCTTGCCCAAGAAGAGGCACGCATGCTGAACCACAATTACATCGGTACCGAACACATCCTCTTGGGTCTGATCCATGAAGGTGAGGGCGTTGCCGCCAAAGCTCTGGAGTCCTTGAGCATTTCGCTCGACGGCGTACGCGAGCAGGTGCAGGAGATCATCGGCCAGGGCCAGCAGGCCCCGTCGGGCCACATCCCCTTCACCCCGCGCGCCAAGAAGGTGCTGGAGCTTTCGCTCCGTGAAGCGCTGCAGCTGGGCCACAACTACATCGGCACGGAGCACATCCTGCTGGGGCTCATCCGCGAGGGTGAAGGTGTGGCTGCCCAGGTGCTCGTCAAGCTCGGAGCTGACCTGAACCGCGTCCGCCAGCAGGTGATCCAGCTGCTCTCGGGCTACCAGGGCAAGGAGACCACCGGCGCTGGCGTCGGTGCCGGCCAGCCGGAGGGCACCCCCGCCGGTTCCGTGGTCCTGGACCAGTTCGGCCGCAACCTCACCCAGGCCGCGCGGGAGAACAAGCTGGACCCGGTTATCGGACGCGAACAGGAAATGGAACGCGTCATGCAGGTCCTTTCCCGGCGCACCAAGAACAACCCCGTCCTGATCGGTGAGCCCGGCGTCGGCAAGACCGCCGTCGTTGAAGGACTCGCCCAGGCGATCGTCCGCGGGGACGTCCCGGAGACCATCAAGGACAAGCAGCTCTACACGCTGGACCTTGGGTCCCTGGTGGCAGGCTCCCGCTACCGCGGTGACTTCGAAGAGCGCCTGAAGAAGGTCCTCAAGGAGATCCGCACCCGCGGCGACATCATCCTGTTCATCGACGAAATCCACACCCTGGTGGGTGCGGGTGCCGCCGAAGGCGCCATCGATGCCGCGTCCATCCTGAAGCCCATGCTGGCCCGCGGCGAGCTGCAGACCATCGGTGCCACCACGCTGGACGAATACCGCAAGCACATCGAAAAGGACGCAGCGCTCGAGCGCCGCTTCCAGCCGATCCAGGTCAAGGAGCCGTCGGTCGCGCACGCGATCGAGATCCTCAAGGGCCTGCGCGACCGCTACGAGGCCCACCACCGCGTGACCATCACCGACGGCGCACTCGCCTCGGCCGCGAACCTGTCCGAACGCTACATCTCGGACCGCTTCCTGCCGGACAAAGCGATTGACCTTATCGACGAAGCCGGTGCACGCCTGCGCATCCGCCGGATGACGGCTCCGCCGGAGCTGAAGGCCATGGACGAGCGCATCGCCGAACTCAAGATGGAGAAGGAGTCCGCGATTGACGCGCAGGACTTCGAAGGTGCTGCCTCGCTGCGCGACAAGGAGCAGAAGCTCATTGCCGAGCGTGCCGAGAAGGAACGCCACTGGAAGACCGGCGGCATGGACGACATCTCCGAGGTGGATGAGGATCTCATCGCCGAGGTGCTGGCGAACTCCACCGGCATTCCGGTCTTCAAGCTGACCGAGGAAGAGTCCTCGCGCCTGCTGAAGATGGAAGACGAACTGCACAAGCGCGTCGTCGGCCAGAACGAGGCCATCAAGGCCCTGTCCCAGGCCATCCGCCGCACCCGTGCAGGCCTGAAGGACCCCAAGCGTCCGGGCGGGTCCTTCATCTTCGCCGGCCCCACCGGCGTCGGCAAGACCGAGCTCGCGAAGGCCCTCGCGGAGTTCCTGTTCGGTGAAGAGGATGCCCTCATCACCCTGGACATGTCCGAGTACTCCGAGAAGCACACGGTGTCGCGCCTCTTCGGTGCGCCTCCGGGCTATGTCGGCTACGAAGAAGGCGGGCAGCTGACCGAAAAGGTCCGCCGCCGTCCGTTCTCCGTGGTCCTGTTCGACGAAGTGGAGAAGGCCCACGCGGACCTCTTCAACTCGCTGCTGCAGATTCTGGAAGACGGCCGCCTGACCGACTCCCAGGGTCGCGTGGTGGACTTCAAGAACACCGTGATCATCATGACCACCAACCTCGGTACGCGTGACATCTCCAAGAGCGTTGCCACCGGCTTCCAGTCCGGCACGGACACGCAGACCGGCTACAACCGGATGCGCGCCCGGGTCACCGAAGAACTCAAGCAGCACTTCCGCCCCGAGTTCCTGAACCGTGTTGACGACGTTGTGGTGTTCCCGCAGCTGACCCAGGACGAAATCATCGAGATCGTGGACCTGTTCGTGGGCCGCCTGGAGAAGCGCCTCAAGGACAAGGACATGGGCATCGAACTCACCAAGGCTGCCAAGGTGCTCCTGGCCACCCGCGGCTACGATCCCGCCATGGGTGCGCGGCCGCTGCGCCGCACCATCCAGCGCGAGATCGAGGACCAGTTGTCCGAGAAGATCCTCTTCGGAGAGATCCACGCGGGCGACATCGTAGTGGTGGATGTGGACGGCGAAGGCGACGACGCCAAGTTCACCTTCGAAGGAAACGCCAAGCCGCGCATCCCGGAAATCGCTCCGAGCGTCTAAGCATCACCGCTAAGGCCCCGCCCCCTCTGCAATGAGCGGGCGGGGCCTTTGCGTTGGCCTGGCACCCGAGGCTGGGTCCGGAGCTGACGGCCGAGACATTTGCCGGCGCCTCGGTCGTTCCTCCCTTAGACGGCGCCTACACAAATGCCTGACCGGCAGCGCCTAACGTCTTTGCCTCGCCGTCCGCACCCCCCGAGCGGAGCGAAGGCGGCGGTGGCATTTGTGTAGCTTGCGTCAAAGCGACGAAGGAGCAGCAAGCGGCAAATGGCGCCGGTGCCGAAGCGCCCCGACGGTCGCCGCCCGCCTTGAGGAGGAGCGGGCGGGTTGTGAGAGCACTGTTTCACTAGTAGTGAACGTGCTGTGATCCGGCCCACAGTGGGTGTTGAATCTCTTCATGGCTTCTGAGGACTCAGCGATCCTGAGTGAACAACCCGCGACCCCTTTCCACGATATTGACCACTACCTGGCCATTCCCCGGGTGGGCGGGCTGACTTTGAGTCCGGACGGAAAACGGCTGGTGACCACCGTCGCCACGCTGAACTCCAAGGGCACCGAGTACGTGACAGCCCTCTGGGAACTGGACCCGGCGGGGGAGAAGCATGCCCGCCGGATCACCCGCAGCGCCAAAGGCGAGGCGGGCGCGGCATTTGCCTCCACGGGGGATCTCTACTTCACGTCGGCACGCCCCGATCCCGAGAACCCTGATGAGGACCCTGTTAGCGCCCTCTGGCAGCTGCCGGCGGACGGCGGCGAAGCCCGCGTGGTGCTTTCGCGCGCCGGCGGGGTCAGCCACGTGATGTCTGCCCGGGACGCCGGCGCCACCTTCGTCACGGCCTCCGTGCTGGCAGGTTCCCCGGACGAGGAAGCGGACGAGGCACGGCGTAAGAGCCGCAAGGACAACAAGGTGTCCGCCATCCTCCATAGCGGCTATCCGGTGCGCTACTGGGATGCCGACCTGGGCCCGGATCAGCCGAGAATTTTCGCCGTTGAGCCGGGGGAGGACAAGGAACGCGGCAGGCCGGCGACGGTGGATGCCGCCGCACCGCTGAAGCTCCGGAACCTGACGCCGGGCGTGGCAGGCATGCTCCGCAACGCGGATGCGGTGGCCAGTCCCGATGGCAAAACGATTTATACCAGTCTCGACAAACCACTCGCCAAGGCGGACTCACGTTCCGTCCTGGTGGCCATAGACGTGGCTACTGCAACGCAGCGGGTTCTGCTGGACCGCGAAGGCATGAGTTACTTCGCGGGTCCGGTGAGCCCGGACAACCGCACCCTCGTGGTGATGAGCGAATCGGACACCACTCCCCACCAGGCTCCGCAGGTCAAGCTCCACCTTCTGGATGTCAGTGCGCCGGGGGAGCCCGAAGCGAACCTCCGGCCGCTGGCCCACGACTGGGACCGCTGGGCCATCAAGGCGGCCTGGCTGCCGGACGGCTCCGCCCTTCTGGTGACAGCCGACGACGACGGCGCCTCCCCGGTCTTCCGGATCACCGTTCCGGAGTCTGCCGCTGAGGTGAGCGTCGCCCGGGTGACCCGCGACGCGGCCGCCTACACCGACGTCGTGGTTTCACCGGACGGGCGGAGTGCGTACGCGCTGCGCAGCTCGTACGAATTTCCGCCGGAGGCGGTCCGGATCGATCTGGCGAGCGGTGACGTCACCCGGCTTCCGGCCCCTGCTGAGCGCCCGCGCATCCAGGGCTCTTTGGAGCGCATCGAGGTGACGGCCGCCGATGGCACCCGGATTTCCGCCTACCTGGCCCTGCCGGATGGCGCCTCCGCGCAGAACCCGGCGCCGTTGCTCCTCTGGATCCACGGCGGACCCCTGGGCTCATGGAACGCGTGGACGTGGCGCTGGAACCCGTGGCTGCTGGCGGCTAAGGGCTATGCGGTGCTCCTTCCGGATCCGGCCCTGTCCACCGGCTACGGCCAGGCCTACATTCAGCGCGGCTGGGGAGAGTGGGGCAAGGCGCCGTATACCGACCTCATGGAAATCATGGATGCCGCGGTGCGGCGCCCGGATATTGACGCGTCCCGGACAGCTGCCATGGGCGGCTCCTTCGGCGGTTACATGGCGAACTGGGTCGCGGGCCAGACGGACCGCTTCGACGCAATCGTCACTCACGCCAGCCTGTGGGCACTGGACCAGTTCGGCCCCACTACGGACGCGTCGCAGTACTGGCTGAAAGAAATGACGGCCGACATGGCCCTGGCGAACTCGCCGCACCTGCACGTAGAGAAGATCAGCACACCCATGCTGGTCATCCACGGCGACAAGGACTACCGGGTGCCCATCGGTGAGGGACTTCGGCTCTGGTACGAACTGCTGTCCAAATCGCAGCAGGCAGCCGACGGCGACGGCCGGACGCCCCACCGCTTCCTCTACTACCCGGACGAGAACCACTGGATCCTGCAGCCGCAGCATGCCAAGGTCTGGTACGGCGTCGTCGAGCACTTCCTCGCGAAAAACGTGCTGGACCGGGACGTGCCTTTGCCCGCTGACCTGGGCTTGTGAGACCGGGGGCGGGGCGGTCGTAAGATGGGGGCTGTGACTGAGACCTTCCGTATCCGCCCTGCCCGCACCAGCGACGTAGCTGCCATCAAGCGACTGGTGGCGCCGCTGGCGGATAAAAGGATTCTGATGGCCAAGGAGACGGTGGCCTATTACGAAAGCCTGCAGGAGTTCAGGATCGCGGAGTCGGCCGACGGCGAGGTGATCGGCTGCGGCGCCCTGCACGTCATGTGGGAGGACCTGGCGGAAGTGCGCACGCTCGCGGCCTCGGACGCGTGGCGCGGTAAGGGCGTGGGCCACGTGCTGGTGGAGAGCCTCCTCGAGGAGGCCAAAGCGCTGGGAGTCTCGCGCGTGTTCTGCCTGACATTCGAGGTGGACTTCTTCAAGAAGCACGGCTTTGACGTCATGGCCGACCAGACAGCCGTGGACCCTGTGGTCTATTCCGAGTTGCTGCGCTCGCATGACGAAGGTGTGGCGGAATTCCTGGACCTCGCGCGGGTCAAGCCCAACACCCTGGGCAACACGCGCATGATCAAAGCCCTGTAGCCAGTTCGGCGCTGGGTCCCGGCGCCCGCCACTAATGTCATATTTCTAAGTCTTCCCTTATATCGAATCGATGTATAAAATTGATAGAGCCTGCTTGGTAAGCACGAATCCCGAAACCACCTCGAAGGACAGAAATGCGCGAACTCGCCATTTTTCCGGATTTTTCGGCGTTTCAGATGAATCTGACTGCGGTTCTGACCCGCAGCGATCCGCTCAGCCGGCCTTCTGAGGCGTCGGCATTCCACATAGGGGCCGCGGCGTGGCCGGATTTCCTCCCGGCCACCTGGGGGAAACGCTGAGCCTGCCCGGGGACACAAGCTTGGAAGCGAAGGGACAGTCAATTGGGGGCTGTCCCTTTTCGTTTGCCCACCTAGCCAGACGATTCGACAGGGCGCTACCGCTGCCCGGGCCGCGGTAGTAGGGTCAAGACAAAGCCGCCAGGACACTCCAGGGAGCACTCCAATGAAGAAGCTGATCAACGATCCCCGCGCTGTGGTGGACGAGTCCGTGGAAGGCTTCGGCCTTGCCCACGCGGACCTCGTGACCGTCAGTGCCGAGCCCAAATTCATTACCCGCAAAGATGCCCCGGTGGCGGGGAAAGTGGGCCTTGTCAGCGGCGGCGGGAGCGGCCACGAACCGCTCCACGGAGGATTCGTCGGACTGGGAATGCTCGACGCCGCCGTGCCCGGCGCCGTCTTCACTTCGCCCACGCCGGACCAGATCATTCCGGCCACCCTGGCAGTGAACTCCGGTAAGGGCGTCGTCCACATCGTCAAGAACTACACCGGTGACGTCCTGAATTTCGAAACGGCCGCCGAAATGGCGGAAGCCGAGGGCGTCCAGATCCGCACTGTCCTGGTCAACGACGACGTCGCCGTGGAGGACTCGCTCTACACCGCCGGCCGCCGCGGCGTGGGCGGAACGGTCCTGGTGGAGAAGATCGCAGGTGCGGCCGCGGAACGCGGGGACGACCTGGACGCGGTGGCCGCCATCGGAGACCGCGTCAATCAGAACGTCCGCAGCATGGGCGTCGCACTGACTGCCTGCACCGTCCCGCACGCAGGGACGCCCAGTTTTGACCTGGAAGAGAACGAAATCGAAATCGGCATCGGCATCCACGGTGAGCCGGGGCGGCACCGGATCCCCATGGAAAACGCCGACGGCATAACCGACCGCCTGCTGGAGCCTATCCTGTCCGACCTTGGCGTCGCCTCCGGCGACAAGGTGCTCCTGTTCGTGAACGGCATGGGCGGAACCCCGCAAAGCGAGCTCTACATCGTATACCGCCGCGCAGCCCAGGTGCTCGCGGAGAAGGGTGTCACGGTGGAGCGTTCCCTGGTGGGCAATTACATCACCTCGCTGGAGATGCAGGGCTGCTCCATCACCGTGCTGCGGCTCGACGATGAACTCACCAGCCTCTGGGATGCGCCGGTCCACACTGCCGCGCTGCGATGGGGCATCTGACCATGGGGCTGGACGTTGACTGGGCCGTGCGGTGGCTTACCCTCTCCGCTCAGGCCATGGCGGACCACCGGGTGGAACTGATTGAACTGGACCGGGCCATCGGGGATTCCGACCACGGCGAAAACATGGACCGCGGCTTCAAGGCCGTGATGGAGAAGCTTGCCGAGGCACCCCCCGCCACGCCGGGCGCGGCCCTGAAGCTCACGGCCATGGCTTTGATGTCCAAGGTGGGCGGTGCCGCCGGTCCTCTCTACGGCACGGCCTTCCTGCGTGCCTCCACCTCACTGGGCGACACAACGGACATCGATCCCGCAGCGATGGCCGCCGCTATCCAGGCCGCCCGCGACGGCGTTGTGGCCCGGGGGAAGGCCGAATCCGGCGACAAAACCATGGTGGACGCCTGGACGCCCGCCGTCGATGCGGCAGCAGCGCAAGCCGCTGAAGGCGACGGGAACGTCGTCAAAGTCCTCCTCGCAGCTGCGGAGGCTGCTGAGGCGGGTGCCGTTGCCACTGATCCGCTCATCGCCCGCAAGGGGCGCGCCAGCTACCTGGGGGAGCGCAGCGCCGGCCACCGCGATCCCGGCGCGGTCTCCACCGCCCTCATCCTGCGCGCTGCGGCCGGGGCAGCCGAGTGACGGTACGCCTCGTCGTGGTGTCCCACAGCGAAAAGATCGCCGACGGCGCCGCGGAGCTGGCCGCCCAAATGGCACCCGACGTCGTCATCCTTCCGGCCGGCGGTACCGACGACGGCCGGATCGGCACCAGCCTCGAAAAGGTCATGGCGGCCCTGGAACAAGCAGCCGGCGGCGACGGCGTTGTGGTTCTGACGGACCTCGGTTCCGCCGTGATGACGGCCGAATCGGCTGTGGAATTCCTGCCGGATCCGGACTCGGTCCTGTTGGCCGATGCTCCCCTGGTCGAGGGGCTGGTGGCAGCAGCTGTTGCGGCGCAGGCGGGGGCGGACGCCACGGGAGTTAGGCAGGCGGCGGAAGCGGTCCGCCGCGCTCCGGCTCCCGAGGCCCCGGAGGCGCCGGCGGAAGAGGAGCTGTCAGGGCCGCCCGAAGCCGCGGGTGATTTTGAGCTGGTTAACCAGGCGGGCATGCACGCCCGCCCCGCCGCGAAGATCGCCGGGGGGCTCGCAGGCATGGACGCGGAGGTGACGGTCAACGGCGTGGACGGCGCGTCCATGACCGGCCTGATGACCCTCGGCGCGGGCAGGGGATCGGTCCTCCACATCGAGGCGTGGGGGCCGGACGCTGCCAAGGCTGTGAAGTACGTCGGCGGCCTGGTGGAGGCGGGGTTCGGGGAGCCTTAACTTACGGCGCCTGCCTGAGGCCGTCTGCATCCAGCAGCACGCCGGCCGTAACGAACTTTCCGCACTGCTCCCCGAACGGGTACTCCGCCCTTGGCAGGAAACTCAGCGTGCGTTCAGGCAGCGGCGCCCCGGCCGTGGAGGTGCCGGTGGCTGTGGCGTCGATGCGCGATTCGGTCAGGACGTCCATCATCAGCATGCCCGTGAGGGTGCCGTCAGGCGAGGAGGTTGCGGAACATACGCCGTCGGGGCCGGCCGAGGGCTCGCAGCCCAGATCCACGGCGGTGCTGCCCGGCATCAGTTCAAGGTCGGCTTCCCGGCACGTGCCGTCCTGGCAGGCCTTCAAATGGATGGCCTTGACGCTTGGCGCGTAGCTGGCCGCCACAGTCAGCGCCACCACGGGTGCCTGCGCGATGGCCGGGCACGGCACTGCTTCTGGCAGGCATGCGGACGGGAGCAACGACGTCGTGACCGCTGCCAGAAGCACGCCCAAGCTGCGCATGCTTCAGCGTAGATCTGTCCGGACTGGCGCGCCAGAGCGCGCCGGCATTCCGGCCGATTCCTGCGCGCACTCGGGGCAGGCACTCAGGCCGGTTGCCTCAGGCGGGCAGCGTCAGGCCGCCAGGGCGGAGTTCGGCAAGGCCGTCGCTGACCAGCCCGGCCAAAGCGCGCTCCAGCTGTTCCGGCGCGGAATTCAGCCGGTGCAGCGCCGCAAGCGGGACGCCGATGCCGCTTGCTTCGAAGCCAAGGTCCGCGGCGGGCTGATGGAACATCTCCGGTGCAACCGGCGCCTCCGCAAGGCGGAGGACGGCCATCACGGCACCCCGGACCTGCCGGTCGGTGCCGTGCCAGGACTGTCCTTTGGGGGTGTACGACGGCGGCGGCTCGCCCGCCGCCAGCCACGCGCACGCGCCGCGCACCGGGCAATCACCGCACTTGGGCGCCCTGGCCGTGCATATCAAAGCTCCCAGCTCCATGACCGCGGCGTTCCAGCGGACCGAGAGTCCGGCGTCGGCCGGAAGCAGTTCAGCGGCCAGCCGCATTTCCGCCGCTGTCAGCGATTGTGCCGGCAGGGCCGTGCCCGAAAAGAGCCGCGCGTGGACGCGGCGGATGTTGGTGTCCACAACGGTTTCGCGGCGGCCGAAGGCGAACGCCGCTACGGCCGCCGCCGTGTAGCTGCCCACCCCTGGAAGTTCCAAGAGGGCGTCGTACGTTCCCGGCACCTCGCCGTCGTGCTTCTCGACGATGGCGGCGGCTGCCCCGTGCAGGCGCAGTGCCCGCCGCGGGTAGCCGAGCCGGCCCCAGTGCCGCACGGCCTCACCGGACGCTTCGGCTGCGAGGTGGGCAGGCGTGGGCCACCGGAGGAGCCAGTCTTCCCACACGGGCAGGACCCGGACCACGGGCGTCTGCTGCAGCATGATTTCGCTGACCAGGACACCCCACGGGGAGCATCCGGGGTCGCGCCACGGCAGCTCGCGGGCGCTGGTCCCGAACCAGGTGTCAAGGGCTTCGTGGAGGGCGGCCAGCGGCGGCAGCGGGGGGCGACTCGCCGGGGACATGGCAGTGGGTACGGCTAAGGCTTCGATGCAAATACTGTAGTGGATACTGGCCAGGGGTCCGCCTTCCCGGCGTGGTGGTGCGCCAATGTGCCCGGCGTTCTCTAGCCTAGAAGGATGGTCAGGCAAGGCACTTCAGGAAAGAGCGGTTCGAAACCGAAGGGCACCCCCGGCCGGCAGGCGGGGCGGCCTCCGCTGAAGGCGGTCTACCGCCGTCGCAGGCTGTTTGTTGGCCTGGTGCTGCTTCTGGTTGCCTCTGTGGCGCTGGGAGGCTTTGCTGCCGTGTCCGGGGCCATGCGTTCCTCCGAGCAGGCCTCCTCCACGGAGCGGAAGGGTTCGGACGCGCAAGGGGCGAATCCGGATGCCACGCCGTCGGCATCTGCCACGCCCAGCACACCGGCGTCGCCAACGTGCGACCAGGGCCTGGTCACAGTCTCCGCGTCCACCGATAAGGCTGCCTACGCCGCGGGCGAGACGCCGCTGCTCAGCCTGAAAGTCACCAACGGCGGAAAAGTGGCATGCGAGGTGAACCTGGGCACGTCCCAAATGGAGTACACGGTGACCAGCGGCTCCGACCGGATCTTCTCCTCGGTTGACTGCCAGGCGGAGAGCAGTGACCTGGTCAAGACCATCGCTCCGGGCCAGAGCGAGACCGCCAACTTCCCGTGGCAGCGCAACCGCAGCGTGCCCGGCTGCGGCGCGGTGTCCGCGAAGCCCGGTGCCGGCGGGGCGTACTACATGTTCGTGGCCAGGCTCGGAACGAAGTCCAGCACCAAGGCCGTCTTCCAGCTGCTCTAACGCGTCCCTGGGGCCGACGGACGGCGGCGGGCCTTAGAGGAACCGGTCCAGCAGGCTCGCCTCGGCCATGCGGCTCAGCCCCTCCCGGACCGTGCGGGCCCGCTGGTCGCCGATGCCGTCGACGGTCATGAGGTCATCGATGGTGGCCGCCATCAGGTACTGGAGGCCGCCGAAGTGGTCAACGAGCCTGTCCGCCACGGCCTTGGGCACGGCCTTCAGGCCGGACAGAAGACGGTATCCGCGCGGCTGCACCACGGCGTCGAGCGTGTCCACGCCGCCCGCGAAGCCGATGATTCCGGCGATCCTGCTGAGGTCGATCAGCTCGGTGGGGCCGAGGCTGAGCAGGGCGTTGACGGCGCCGTCGATGTCCTCCGGAGAAGCGTTCGGGCCGGCGTAATCACGGATGATCACATCGCTGCCGGGGCCCCGGCCCACCGTGAGCTCGTCCAGCTGCAGCGAAAGCAGGCGTCCGTCCTCGCCCAGTTCAAGCACGTACTGGGAGATCTCCTCGGAGATCCGGCGCACCATCTCCTGGCGCTGAAGCGTCACGGCGACGTCGCGGACGGTGACCATGGCTTCGATTTCCAGGGCGGAGAGCGAGCTGGTGACCTGGTCCAGGCGGGACCGGTACCGTTCCAGGGTGGCCAGGGCCTGGTTGGCGCGGGCCAGGACCTTTTCCGAACCTTCCAGGACGTGCCGCAGCCCGTTCACGTAAAGGGCGATGATCTGCATGGACTGGCTGACCGAAATCACCGGAACGCCGGTCTGGATGGCCACGCGCTCTGCCGTGCGGTGCCTGGTGCCGGATTCCTGGGTTTCGATGCTCGAGTCCGGAACCAGCTGCACGGCGGCCCGGAGGATGTTGCCGGCGTCCTTGTCGCAGATGATGGCGCCGTCCATTTTGGCCAGCTCGCGGAGGCGGGTGGGGGAGAAGTCGATCCCGATATCGAATCCGCCGGAACAGATGGACTCAATGGTGCGGTCCGAGCCGAGGACGATCAGCGCGCCGGTGCGTCCGCGGAGGATGCGTTCCAGGCCGTCGCGCAGAGCGGTGCCTGGAGCCACTCTGCCCAGAGTCGCCTTAAGCGAATCTTCAGGGCTCCGAGCCATAGGTTGTCCCTTCAAAGGTGCAGGCCGTTGCCTGCGAGTATGCCGGTTTTACGATGCCGCCGGCAGGATCAAAAGTACTCAATTTCCCACTGGCTCCATACTAGGGGCAAAAAGCGCAATAACCGCACGGACAAGCCTCAAAGTGGCCCGTTTGGCCTGCCGGTGATGGTGGTCCGGAAAGGCTTCGTACGACGACGGCGGGAAGCGGCACTTGGGCGTCCCACCGGCGGCGCCTGCCGCCCTGCGATAAACTGGAAACCTTGGCTGCACAGTTCACGCGTGCCGGCCCATATGCAGATCCTGTTGAACTTAGCGTTCACATCCCATCCCAGCCCCATGCCGCAGCGAAAGTAGCACCGTGTCCCAAGAAGTCCTCAGCCCCGCCCGAGTCCAGGAGATTCACAAGCAGGCGGCCCGGCGTCGGACCTTCGCGGTCATTTCCCACCCCGACGCCGGCAAATCGACGCTTACTGAAGCCCTGGCCCTGCACGCCAAGGTGATCGGCACTGCCGGCGCCTCAAGCGGCAAGGCCAACCGCAAGGAAACGGTCTCGGACTGGATGCAGATGGAAAAGGACCGCGGCATCTCCATCAGCTCCGCCGCCCTGCAGTTCGCCTACCGGGACACCGTGATCAACCTCCTGGACACCCCCGGCCACGCCGACTTCTCCGAAGACACCTACCGCGTCCTGGCCGCCGTTGACTGCGCCGTGATGCTGGTTGATGCCGCCAAAGGCCTCGAGACGCAGACCATGAAGCTGTTCGAGGTCTGCAAGCAGCGCAACCTGCCCATCATCACCGTGATCAACAAGTGGGACCGCCCGGGCCTGGATGCCCTGGCGCTCATGGACGAAATCACCGAACGCACCGGGCTCCAGCCCATGCCGCTGACCTGGGCCGTGGGCATCTCCGGCGACTTCCGCGGCGTGTGGGACCTCCGCAACGACCGCTTTGCCCGGTTCCAGCGCAACAATGCCGGTGCCAACATCGCGCTCACCGAGTACTTCACACCTGAAGAGGCTGCCGCCAACCAGGGTGACGACTGGTCCAACGCCGTGGATGAGGCCGGGCTGGTCATCGAATCCAACCTCGAATTCGACGTCGACGCCTTCCACGCGGGCAAGGCAACCCCCATCCTTTTCAGCTCCGCCGCCCTCAACTTCGGCGTCAAGGAAATCCTGGACGCCCTGGTGGACTTCGCCCCGCCGGCGGCCCCCCGTCCCGACGTCGAGGGCGACCCCCGCCCGGTGGACGCACCCTTCGCGGGCTTCGTCTTCAAGGTCCAGGCGGGCATGAACAAGGCCCACCGCGACCACGTTGCGTTCATCCGCGTGTGCTCCGGCGTCTTCGAGCGGGGCATGGTGGTCACCCAGACACGCACCGGGAAGTCGTTCGCCACCAAGTACGCGCAGCAGGTGTTCGGCCGTGAGCGCGAAGTCATCGACGAAGCGTTCCCCGGCGACGTCGTTGGACTGGTCAACGCGTCATCGCTCCGGGTGGGCGACAGCCTGTTCCTGGACGAACCCGTGGAGTTCCCGGCGATCCCGCTATTCGCGCCCGAACACTTCCAGGTGGCACGCTCCAAGGACCCCAGCCGCTTCAAGCAGTTCCGCCGCGGCATCGAGCAGCTCGAGCACGAGGGCGTCATCCAGGTGCTCCGCTCCGACATCCGCGGAGACCAAGCGCCGGTGCTTGCCGCCGTCGGCCCCATGCAGTTCGAAGTGGTGGAGGACCGCATGGCGCACGACTTCAGCGCCCCCATGCGCCTGGAGCGGCTCCCGTACTCGATGGCAAGGATTTCGACGGCGGACGCTATGCCCGCGCTGGCGAACGTGCCCGGTGCCGAGGTGCTGCTGCGCTCCGACGGCGAATACCTGGCCCTGTTCAATGACGTCTGGGCACTGCGCCGGATCGAAAAGAACCACCCGGACCTCACCCTGGTGCCGATCGGAACCCACAACCCCGCGAAATAGGCCTTCGGTCGATGGGCGGCCGCTGGCGGGATATCATAAGCCTACTTATTAAATCTATAGCCGAGAGGCCTGATGGCTGCGAGCATGGAACCCGGTTACCTCCTGAGCGGACGGTACCGGATAGAGGCCCTGATTGGCCGGGGGAGCCAGTCCGGCGTATACCGGGCCTTCGACGAACTTCTGCAGCGCCACGTTGCGGTGAAGCTGTTCCGCGATGACCCATGCAATGTGGACCACACGCGCCGCCAGGGCGAGGAAGTGCGCATCCTGGCCGGAATGAGCCACCACGCGCTGGTAACGCTGCTGGACGCGGGCGCGGACCTCAGCGATCCCCGGCAACGCCGCACATATCTCGTCATGGAACTGGTCCGCGGCCCCGACCTCCGCGAACGCACGGCCCAGGGCCCCCTCTCCGCCGCGCACCTGGCGCTGATCGGCCACGACCTCGCGGATGGACTCGCCTACATCCACCACCACGGCATCGTCCACCGCGACGTCAAGCCCGCCAACATCCTCCTGGTGGACTACAACAACGACGACCGCCGGCCACGCGCCAAACTGAGCGACTTCGGCGTGGCCATGATCCTCGGCGACGGCCGGCAGAGCGGCCCCGCTGAAAGCTCCGGAACACCGCAGTACCTCAGCCCCGAACAGGCCGCGAGCGAACCGGTGGGGCCGGCGAGCGATGTTTACTCCCTGGGACTGGTCCTTCTCGAGGGGCTGACCGGCAAGCCAGCGTACCCCGGCGCGCCGATCGCCTCGGCCATGGCGCGGCTCCTGCGGGACCCGCACATTCCCGAGGGCGTGGCGCCCAAATGGGCTGACCTGCTTACTTCCATGCTGTCCCGGGAGCCGACGGCCCGGCCGGGTGCCCGGGAAGTTTCCCTTGCCCTCCGGCAGGAGGTGATCAGCGCTGCCGGCCGCCGCCGGAGCGTCGGAACTCCGGCAGCGTCAGGAACACCAGCCTCCGGAACGCCAGCGTCCGGAAGTTCCGCCGAAGCGCTGGCGGCAGCAACGCCGTCGGACATTGCTGCCGCGAAGGAGGCCGCGAATGAAGAGGCGCGGATGCGCGCCGTCGAGCGTTACCGGATCCTGGACACACCCCCGGACGGTACCTTCGACCGGATCGTCGGCCTGGCGGCACGGATGTTCTCCGTGCCCGTGGCCATCGTGAGCGTGGTGGACCATGACCGGATCTGGTTCAAGGCCCATCACGGCACGGAGGTTGGCGAGATCGGGCGGGACCCCGGGCTCTGTGCCTCGGCCATCCTGCAGGACGATGCGTGGGTGGTTCCGGATGCTGTCACGGACCCGCGCACGCTGGCTAATCCTTTGGTGGCAGGTGAGTTCGGCCTGCAGTTCTACGCCGGGGTGCCGCTGCGCACGCCCGACGGCTACAACCTCGGGACCTTCTGCATCCTGGACCGGGAGCCGCGGGAGTTCACTGCGGAGGACGTCCGGGCGCTGGAGGACCTGGCCGCGGTCGTGATGAACGACCTCGAGCTGCGGCTGCAAAGCCGGAGCGCAATGGCAGCCGGCCGATGACCGGGCTCCTAGCGCCGCCCCGCATGCAGGGCCAGTTCCAGCTCGAACCGCGCCCGCGGGTCTTCCAGCGCGTCGCCGAAGAGCTCACGCAGCTGCGCCGCCCGGTACCCCACGGTCTGCGGATGGATGCCGAGCTCCGCGGCCACCGGGGCCCGCTGGCCCCAGTGCCGCAGCCAGGAGAGGAGGGTCTCGGCCAGCCTTTCCCGCTGGGCCGGTCGCAATCCTTCCAGGGGCGCAAGCCTGCGCTCCGCCAGCTCCGCGACGGCCGATGGTTCGGAGCCGAGGATAATCTGCGCCAAGTGGTCATCGGCCCAGATGGGCGGATCCTCGGGGTCCTCCCTCGGCGGCAGCACCGAGGCGGCCAGTACGGCCAGCCGCAGCGAGTCGGGCACCTTTTCCCAGCTGCCGGCCGGCCCCACGGCAGCGGACCGGCCCTTCAGTGCCTTCTCCAGCGCGCTCCGGGCAGAGTCGGACTTCCTGGCGGGAACAAGCGCCACGGCATCCGTCTCGCGTTCCACCACCAGCGTCCCCGGCCCCAGCTGCAGCCGGAGCCCGGCCGACCGGTCCAGCGGGAGCGTGACCACCACGAGCCGTGCCGGCAGCGACCAGTCGGCCATGGAGGCCGCCTGCCGCAGCGCGGCCTCGTCCGCCTGGCCCATCAGCAGCAGCTCGAGCAGTTCGGTCCGGCGCCGGTCCACCGCCCCGGCGCGCTCGGATTGTTCAAAGGCGTAGGCCTCGGCGCTCACGGCGGACAGTTCGTCGATGTAGGCCAGGATCGATTCGCCCAGGTCCACCACAACGCTCTGGCCCAGGTCCTTCTCCATCGAGATCCGCGACATCTCCCGGAACGTCACCCGGGCACCCATGCGGTACGCGCTCAGGAGCGCGTCCATGCTCCTGCCCTGGCGGAACTCGCCGCTGCCGAGGCCCGCCACGAGCTCCCGGCTTTCCTCGGACAGGGCGGGCAGCCTGGTGCCGGGCAGCTGGAGGAACCTCTCCAGTGCCGCAGCCACTCCGCGCCGCAGCCCCCGCCCGAACCGGCCTTCGATGGGCCTGGCGTACGCAGGAACCAGTTGGGGGACGGCGTCGATGATGGCCTCCACTATGCCGGGCATCCTGGGGCGCAGCAGGTCGCTCACCTCCCGGGGCAGGGCGAGCCACGGCGGCTCGTACGCGGGGGCTGCGGGACTCTTCGAGGCCGGAGGGTTCATGAGAGACTTCCATAAGTTGTTTCGGGGGAACAGTTTAGAACGTTCGATCGTATGCCTTGGGAGAAGAAATATGCCTCGATCCAACATAAGGTTAATAACATGATCCGGCTCCGTAAGCTGGCGCGCGCCGCATCTGTACTGACCACCCCGCTAGCTCCAGAAGACATTCTGTCGCTCTTCAATCCTGTGTTCTCCGCCCGCCAGTTGCGCGGCGTGGTCACCAGGGTGGTCGCCGAGACGGCCGATTCCGCCACCATTTTCTTCCGCCCAGGCCGTGGCTGGAAGGCGCACCAGGCAGGCCAGTGGGCCCGCATCGGCGTCGAACTCGACGGCGTGCGGCACTGGCGTTCCTATTCCCTGAGCGCTCCCGCCGGCCAGGATCCCGCCATCACGGTGACTGACGTCGGCGCCGTTTCCGGTGTCCTGGTCCGCAACACCCGTCCCGGTGACGTGCTGTTCCTGGCCCCGCCGCAGGGCGACTTCGTCCTCCCCGAGCACCCCCGCCCGCTGCTCATGCTCACTGCGGGAAGCGGCATTACGCCCGTCATGTCCATGGTGCGCACGCTGGTGCCGCACCGCCCGGATGCCGACGTCGTGCTGATCCATTCAGCCCGGACACCGGCAGACAGTATCTTCCGGGAAGAGCTGTCGGAGCTCGCCGACCAGTTCCCCAACTTTAAGGTCACGCACTGGTTTACCGGCGAACGCGGACGGGTGGACTTTTCCTCCGCAGCGCTGCTTGACGAGCTCTGCCCGGACTGGCGCCACCGCGCAGCCTATGCGTGCGGGCCGGAAGGCTTCCTGGACGACGCCGAAGCGCTGTGGTCCGCGGAAGCCGCCGCGGCGGCCGAGGGTTCCGCCGCTGAAGGTTCCGCCGCTGGCGGCGAATCCCACCAGCCGGAAGGGCCGTTTGCGGCCGATCCGATCAACCTCATCATCGAACGCTTCACCACCAGCCTGGCCGCCGGGGCCGGGCACGACGGCGGCCTGGTCACCTTTGAGGCCTCCGACCGCGAGGTGGAGGCGGACGGCGGCACTACGCTACTGGACGTCGGCGAAGATGCCGGCGTACTGATGCCAAGTGGCTGCCGGATGGGCATCTGCCACAGCTGCCTCATCCCCCTGCGGGCCGGGCATGTCCGCGACCTGCGCACCGGCGAAGTCCACGGTGAGCCGGGCCAACTAATCCAGACGTGTGTTTCGGCAGCCGCCGGACCCGTTAACCTCGACATTTGAGGAGCACCACAGCATGGCAATAGTTACCAACCACGAAGCCGAGTCCACGGAAGACACCGTTGTGCCCGCTGCGAAGACGCGGCGCGGGGCGCTGGCCACCTCAGGCAGCCCCCTGGTCCGTCCGCCGGCCGCGGCGCACCTCTCCGACGAGCAGGTGGCCGAGCTGGGCCGCGAACTTGATGCCATCAAGGACGACATCCTGGCCAAGCGCGGAGCCTCCGACGCCGCGTATATCCGCCGCCTGATCAAGATCCAGCGCGGACTGGAGATCTCCGGCCGCGCCACGCTCCTGGTGAGCCGCAACAAGGGTGCCTGGGTTGCCGGCACCACCCTGCTCAGCCTGGCCAAGATCCTGGAAAACATGGAGATCGGGCACAACGTGCTGCACGGCCAGTGGGACTGGATGCGGGACCCGGACATCCACTCCACCACCTGGGAATGGGACTTCGTCACGCCGGCCCGCGCCTGGCAGCACACCCACAACGACCTGCACCACCGCTGGACCAACGTGGTGGGCAAGGACAACGACGTCGGATACAACCTCCTGCGCATGGATCCCCAGCAGGAGTGGAAGCCGTTCAACCTGGGCAACCCGCTGTACAACGCCATCCTGGCGCCGGTCTTCGAGTGGGGCATCGCGATCTACGACCTCGAGCTGCAGGACTTCAAAGAGGGCAACAAGTCCAAGGAAGCCCTGGTCAAGGACCTCAAGGCCCTCGGGGTCAAGGCCCTCAAGCAGTTCACCAAGGATTACGCTGCGACCCCCGCCGTCGCAATGCTGACCGGCTCCGGCAAGCAGGCGCTCTACGGCACCCTGACCGCGAATGCGATCCGCAACGTCTGGGCCCACGCAGTGATCTTCTGCGGCCACTTCCCCGAGGGAACGGACACCTTCACCGAGGAAATGGTGGAAGGCGAGACCCGCGGTGACTGGTACGTGCGGCAGATGATCGGCTCAGCCAACATCTCCGGTTCCAAGTTCATGCACCTCATGACCGGCAACCTCTCGCACCAGATCGAGCACCACCTCTTCCCGGACATTCCGTCCAACCGCTATGCCGAGGTGGCGCCGAAGGTGCAGGAGATCTGCAGGCGGTACGGCCTGCCGTACACCACCGGTCCGATGTGGAAGCAGGTCGGCTCCACCTGGGCCAAGGTCTTCAAGCTGGCGCTGCCGCCCAAGAAAGCCTAGGGCCGGGTCCACAACGGGCTCGAATAGTCGACAAAAGGGACGCCTGCCAACACGGCAGGCGTCCCTTTTTTCATACTCCTCTCAGCCGAGTCATTCCCGGGGTTTTGCCGCCGCACCAAGAATGTGGGCCAGCCGCGGATTGCCGGGGAGTGCCGAGAATCCGAAACGCTCCACGTTCTGCAGTGTGAGCCCTGCTTCTGCGATCCCGGCGGCGGTGTCGCGGTTTAGGTGGCAGCCTCCGCCCACCCGGCTCCACAGGGGCGTGAGCAGGTCCTCGACGGCAGCAAGCACGCGGTGTTCCGAACGGACGTGTTCATAAAACAGCAGCATGCCGCCAGGCCGGAGGACCCGCAGCACCTCCGCCAGGACAGCGGATTGGTCCGCGACGCTGCAGAGGACCAGGCTGGAGACCACCACGTCCACCGTTTCGTCCGCCGCCGGCAGTGACTCGGCCACGCCGTCGTGAACCGCGACCGGAACCGGTGCCTCGGCTGCCTCGGCCAGCGCCAGCGCCCGGAGCGTCGGGTCCGGTTCAAGCGCCAGGACGCTGGTCACGGCCGAAGGGTAGTAGGCAAAGGTGGCGCCGTAGCCCGCCCCGATTTCGACGACGGCCCCGTACGCAGCCTCTACGAGGCGCCTGCGGTGGGCTGCCGCCCCGCGGGCATCCATGCGCGGACCCACGCGCGCAAAGTATTGACCGTAGGAGGAGTTTCCCTGGCTGGTCTCCGGCATCAGTGTGCTTCCTCGGCTCAGCGCGTCTGCCTACTTCGCGCCGGCCAGGACATAGCCGGAGGAGCGCACGGCCTCAGCCAGCGCATCCCGGTCTGCGGTGCCGCTCACGCTCAGCCGCGACGTGCCGCCAGGAACCAGCTCCACTGTTGCCGACTCCACCCCGGACACGCCGGACACGGCCTTTTCAACGGTCTGGACACAGTGTCCGCAGGTCAGCCCTTCAAGGGCGTACTGCGCTGAGTAAGCCGGAAGCTCCGGCTTTCCGGCGGCCGGAGCAGCGGCCTGCGTTTCAGTGGCGGGCGAGCAGCAGCTGCAGCCCTGCTGCGCGGTTGAGGCCAAGGGGAGCTGGGTTCGTGTTTCGGGTGTTCCGCACATGTCAGTTTTCCTTCGAAGCGAGGGATAAGGAAGAGCTGTTGCGGTTGAACGGCTGTAACGGCCCGGGCCTGGACAAACCACGTCACTGGCAACATCCAAAGCATACCCCCTAGGGGTATCTTGAGCAAGAGGTGGCCGCCTGGGGCGGGCGCGGGGACCAAAGACTCTGACGCCACGGGCCGGACGAGACGATAGTGAACCGCAGGGGCACTTGCGGGTCCTGGGCGGGACCTTGACGCATACCCCTGGGGGGTATATGTTCAGCTTAACCGGAAAACGACGTCGCGGGCGGTGCCCTCTACGCAGTGAAGGTCCGACAGCAGCTGAACCGCCCGCTGTCTTCCCCGGATACCTCTGCGAAAGGACGCACCATGACTGACTCGAAACCGGCCGCCGGAGGAGCCGTAACCGCGCCGCTAAAGAGCACTGTCGTTCAAGTGCGCGGCCTCCACTGGGCCACATCCAAAGCAGTGGTGGAACACGTTCTGATGCAGCGGCCCGGAGTCGCCGCCGTCGACGCGAATCCGGTCGCCCAGACCGCGACCGTCAGCTTCGACCAGTCCGTGACCTCGGTGGAGCAGATCTCCGGGTGGATCCGGGACTGTGGATACCACTGCAGGGGCGAATCAGTCCCCGACCACGTCTGCTACCCGATGGACGAGACAGTGCATCGGGTGGAGGGTGATCACCGGACGATGCACGCAGGCCATGCACCGGAAACGGCGGAAACGGCCGCCGGGCATGTCCACCCGCCGGCAGTCGGCCATGCCGGCCATGGCGTGGACCAGCATGGCGAGATGACCCGGACCCCGCAGGACATGATGGGCCACGGCGGACACCACGCCGGCATGTCTATGGATGACATGGTCAAGGACATGCGCAACCGGTTCCTGGTCGCCGCGATTCTGTCAGTGGGCGTGACGCTGTGGTCCCCGATGGGGCGGGACATGTTCGGCTTCACCGCTCCGACGCCGTTCGGGCTCCGTGACGACGTCATGGCCCTGATCCTGTCCCTGCCGGTCATTTTCTACTCAGCCTGGATTTTCTTCGACGGCGCCTACAGGGCGCTGAAGGCCCGCACCCTGGACATGATGGTCCTGGTCGCAATCGCCGTGGGCACCGGGTGGCTCTACAGCGTCTGGGTCACCCTCACCGGCGGCGGTGAGGTGTTCTACGAAGCAGCGACCGTCCTTACCGCCTTCGTGCTGCTGGGCCACTGGTTCGAGATGCGCGCACGCGGCGGAGCGAACGAGGCCATCCGCACGCTGCTCGAGCTCGCCCCGCCGGTCGCGGTGGTCATCCGCGACGGCGACACGGTCGAGATCCCCACCTCCGAAGTCCAGACCGGAGATCTGCTTCTGATACGGCCGGGATCCAAAATCCCCGTTGACGGGGAAGTCGAGGACGGCCAGTCCGAGGTCGATGAGTCCATGGTCACGGGCGAGAGCCTTCCGGTGACCAAGACCATCGGCTCGGAAGTGATTGGTGCGTCCATCAACACCACAGGCACGATGCGCGTCCGGGCCACCAAAGTCGGAGCCGACACCGCCCTGGCCCAGATCGTGGCCCTCGTCCAGGAAGCCCAGAACTCCAAGGCCCCGGGCCAGCGCCTGGCCGACAAGGCCGCGTTCTGGCTGGTCCTGGTTGCCTTGATCGGGGGGACCGTGACGTTCGCCGCGTGGCTCGCCCTCGGCGCCGGTGTCCAGGCCGCCCTGCTGTTCGCCATCACCGTCGTCGTGATCACCTGCCCCGACGCGTTGGGGCTTGCCACGCCGACGGCAATCATGGTGGGCACCGGGCTCGGCGCCAAGCGGGGCGTCCTGTTCAAGAACGCCACCGCCTTGGAAGTCTCTGCCCGGATCGACACCGTTGTGATGGACAAGACCGGCACCCTGACCAAGGGTGAACCGGAAGTGACCGACGTCGTCGTCGAGGGAATTGGCCAAAACGAACTCCTGGCCCTGGCCGCCGCCGTGGAGCAGGAATCCGAACATCCCCTCGCTGCGGCCGTGGTCCGGCACGCCCGTGAACACGGTGCATCCGTTCTGGCCGCCTCGGATTTCCTGAACGTTCCCGGTCACGGGGCCGGCGCTACCGTGGACGGGCGACGGGTTCTGGTGGGCAACCGCAAGCTCATGGCCGACGAAGGAATAGACCTGGGCCCGCTGGCCGCAGTGCGCGATGAACTTGCCGACACCGGACGGACCGCCGTGCTCGTCGCCGTGGACGGCCGGGCCGCGGCGGTTATCGCGTTGGCGGACGCCGCGAGGGAAACGGCAGCCGCCGCCGTCGCAGCCCTGCACGAGGCCGGGATCGAAGTCGTTATGCTCACCGGAGACAACGAAGCGACCGCCCGGAGGATCGCCGCCCAGCTGGGCATCGACACCGTCATCGCCGAAGTGCTTCCCGGAGACAAATCAGCGAAGATCGCCGAGCTTCAACAGGCGGGAAAGAAGGTCGCCATGGTCGGCGACGGCGTCAACGACGCCCCGGCCCTGGCCCAGGCCGACCTCGGCATCGCGATCGGCGCCGGAACCGACGTGGCCATCGAAACAGCCGACCTCGTGCTCATGCGCTCGGACCCGCTGGATGTGCCCATCGCCCTGCGGATCGGGAAAGGCACCCTGCGGAAGATGCGCCAGAACCTCGGCTGGGCCGTGGGGTACAACGCCATAGCACTGCCCATCGCGGCAGGAGTCTTCGCCTTCGCCGGGATCGTCCTCAGCCCGGAAATCGCAGCGCTGTCGATGTCCGGGTCCAGCTTCCTGGTCGCCGTCAACGCCCTCCTGCTCAAGAGGCTCCGGCTTCCCCGACCGGAAACACCCGAGGCCACCCCCGCGCGTGCTTCCCGGCCGCTAGCCCCTGCCGGGACCCGCTAGACCCACCCCGCCATGGACCTCCGCCTCATCTGCCGGGTGCTGTTCCTGCGGGCCGCGTGGCGGAGAAGGGACCACTGGGACGCCGCCCGGATCGCCGCCCACCAGGAACACGCCCTGCAGGAACTGCGACGGGCAGCCTACGCCGGCTCCGGGTTCTACCGGCGCCATCACGCCGGCCTGCACGACGCACCCCTGGACCAGCTGCCGTCCGTGACGAAAGCGGACCTGATGGACCACTTCGACGAGGCCGTCACCACCCCGGACTTGAGGCTGGCGGACCTGGAGAACCACCTGCGGTCCCTGACGGAGCGCGGGGGAGACCCCGGGGCGCCGTGGAACGGCCGGTGGTGGGCTGCGGCAACGTCCGGAACAACAGGCCGGCGCGGAACGTTCGCCTGGAACCGTTCCGAATGGGGGACCGTCCTGGCTTCCTACGCCCGTGCGAACGACTGGGCCGGGATCTCCGCCGGGCTGACCCGGCCGCTGAAAATGGCCCTGGTCAGCTCCCGCGTCCCCACCCACCAGTCCGCCGTCGTCGGTGCATCCCTGCGCTCCGGACTCGTTCCCGCGCTCCGTCTGGACGTCACCGCGCCCATGGATGAGACGGTCGCCGCGTTGAACCGGTTCCAGCCCCGGATCCTGGTCGGCTACGCCTCAGCACTCAAACCTCTCGCGGCAGAGCAACGCTCGGGGCGGCTGCACATCTCCCCGCAGGGCGTGATGTCCGCCTCTGAAGTCCTCAGCCCGCAGACCGCCTCCGAACTGGAGGCCGCGTGGGGGAGCGCGCCCTTCGACGTTTACGCCGCCACGGAAACGGCCGGGATCGCCTCCCCCTGCACCTACCGGAACCGCCATGTCTACGAGGATCTGCTGATCATCGAACCCGTGGACCAGGCCGGGAAGCCCGTGCCCGCCGGGACAGCCGGGTCAAAGCTCCTGGTCACAGTCCTGTTCTCCCGGACTTTGCCGCTGATCCGCTACGAAATGTCCGACACAGTGAGGCTGGGCGGTCGGGGCTGCCCCTGCGGACGCTCCTTCACCCTTCTGGAGGACATCGAAGGGCGGATCGAAGACATTCTGCAGCTGCCAGGAAAAGCAGGAAGTGTGAATGTCCATCCGATCGTGTTCCACCACCTTCTCGATGAGGCCGGGAGTTCGGGATGGCAAGTTATCCAGGAGCGCTCGGGGCTTCGCGTGCTGCTCGCAGGTCTCGCTCCCGGAGCTTCCGCTGAAGGAGTTCGGGCTGCGATGTCCGCCGCGCTCACCGAAGCCGGTGTCGTGGACACGCAAGTGGATGTACACGTTGTTGAACGCGTTGAACGGACCGCTTTGGGAAAAGCACCCTTTGTGCGGGGACTGCCCCGCCCCGGTAAGTGACCCGCCTAACGGACTTCGATGACGCCCATCATTCCGAGGTCTTCGTGGTCCAGGATGTGGCAGTGGTAGACGGACCGCCCTGCGAAGTCCCGGAAAGCGACCCGGACCTTCACCCGCCCCTGGGCGGGAATATTGACCACATCGCGCCACTCCGGGCGCGGCAGTGCCTGGCCGCCCTCCTCAATCACCTGCATCGGCCAGACGTGCAGGTGGAACGGGTGGTCCATGGGGCTCGGGTTGGTCAGCGTCCATTCCTCCACCGTGCCCGCCGTGACGGTGGTGTCCGTTCGCGCCGCGTTGAACTCGCGGCCGTTGATGGTGAACCCCATCATGCCGCCGCCCATGCCCATGCCCATGCCGGAGGAGAGCGTGAGCTGCCGGCGCGCCGCCACGGCCGCTGTCCTGAGGTCCTCCGGTTCCGGGACACCAGGCAGCGGAAGCTGCAACGGCGGCAGCGGGGAAGCCGAAGGGGAGGGGGAGGGTTCGGTGCTTCCGGCAACCCGCAGCGTGGCCAACGCCGGGCCCGCCGTGTCCGGCCGGCCCGTCTGCCCGGGGCCGCGTCCCTGGCCCATCATGCCGGCCATGCTGCCCCGGTCGTAGTACGCGGCACGCAGGATGGAGTCCCCGGCGGCTGTGGTGACCAGTACGTCTGCCCGGTTGCCGGGGGTCAGGAACAGTTCCTCCACGTCCGACGGCGTACGGTACCGGCCCGAGTCCATTCCCAGCAGCTGAAGCTGCTGGCCGTCGAGCCGCAGCGAGAGATAGCGGGCCACGCAGGCGTTGATGATGCGCCACCTCTCGCGCGTGCCCGGCACTGCTGTGAATTCCGGATTGCTTTGTCCGTTGACCAGGACGAGTTCGCCTTCCCTGCCCAGCATCCGCTCCATTTGCGAAACGCGGACGACGTTCCCGCCGCCATCCAGCGTGGTGTCGGAAACGACTAGAACGCGTTCCGTGCTGACCGGCACGGGTTCCGCGTCTTCCACGATGATCGCGCCAAAGAGGCCAGCGAAAATCTGGTCGGCAACCATGCCGTGGTGGTGGGGATGGTACCAGAAAACTCCGGGAGGGTGGTCCGCGGGAAGGCGGTACTCGTAGTCATGGGCGGCGCCCGGATTTACCATGACGAACACGTTGTCCCCGGAGCCCTCCGGGGAGACGTGCAGTCCGTGGACATGCAGGTTGGTTGGCTGGTCAAGACCGTTGGCCAGCCGGACGCTCAGCACATCGCCCGGCCGCAGGCGGAGAGTGGGACCCGGAATTCCGCCGTTGTAGCCCAGAGCCCGGGCCTGCCGCCCGGCGAGCTGGAATTGGCCCGGGCCGGCGTCGAGCCGGACCTCCAGCCGGCCGCCGGCGCTCCGCAGCTCGGATGGCTGCGACAATTCCGCACCGGTCTCCGGGGCTGTCCGCGACGTTGGCCGGGAAGCCAGGGTCCACCACAGGCCTGCTCCGCCCACTGCCGTGCCGGCCGCGCCAAGGCCGCCCAGGAGCAGCGCGCTGCGCCTACTGATCGGCCGGCGGACCTTGGGACGCGGGCTTGGTGGCGGGCCGGGCTGGCTGAAAGGCTGCGGGCCCGACGGCGGGCTTGATGGGGGATTTGCCGGAGGCACTAGGGTTCCTCGCCGAGTACCCTGACCTGCTCGCGGTACTGGTCGGGGGTCAGTTCCCCTTTGGCGAACCGTTCGTCGAGGATCTGCCGGGCCCGGCTACGGCCCGGCCAGTGGCCCCCGGGTCCCGGCTGACCGGGAGGAGGGAAGCCGCCCTGATACCCTGCGCGGCCGCCGGAGAACACCCGCACGGCAACCAGCACCAGCAGGGCTATGCCCAGCAGCATCAGCACTCCCCACAGCCACATCCAGCCCATGTCCAGACCGTAACCCCACATCATGGCTGCTCCCTTCGTGGCATGTGCTTCCTACCCCAACAGTGCGCCCGCTTCCTGAACCGCACTAGGGTCCTAAGTCGCTTGTGGAGGCACGTCTTCGGGGAAGAATCTGTAACCACAGCCGCTCCCCGCCGGGGTGACGCTCAGCTGATGAGCAGGCTGAGGGCCTCGGCCAGGTGCCCGACTTCCCGGACGGAGAAACCGGCAGGAACGGGTCCCGGGCCGTTGGGGCTTGCCGGGACCACGGCGTGGGTGAAGCCCAGCCGGTGGGCTTCCTGGATGCGCTGGTTGATGCCTGGAACGGGACGGACTTCGCCGGCAAGGCCCACCTCGCCGAACGCGATCAGCCGGATGGGTAGCGGCTTTTTCGCCTTGGCCGACGCCACGGCCAGAGCCACGGCAAGGTCGGTTGCCGGCTCGCTGAGCTTCACCCCGCCGACGGTTGCCACATAGGAATCGTCCTTGTGCAGCAGGCAGCCGGCGCGCTGCTGGAGCACGGCCAGCAGCATGGCCACCCGGGAGCTGTCCAGGCCGCTGGTGGCGCGGCGCGGCTGCGAGCTGGCGCTCTCGGCCAGGAGCGACTGCACTTCGGCCAGCAGCGGCCGGCGGCCTTCCAGGGTCACGGTGATGCACGTCCCGGACACGGGCTCCTTGGTCCGGGAGACAAACAGCCCGCTGGGATCGGCGAGGCCGACGATGCCGTCCTCGTTGAGGTCAAAGCAGCCGACGTCGTCCGTGGGCCCGTAGCGGTTTTTGACGGCCCGCAGCAACCGCAGCCGGGAGTGGCGCTCGCCTTCGAACTGGCAGACCACGTCCACCAGGTGCTCCAGGAGGCGCGGGCCGGCGATGGAGCCGTCTTTGGTCACGTGTCCCACCAGCAGGGTGGTCATGTTGCGGCGCTTGGCCGCGGCGATGAGGGAGGCGGCCACCTCGCGCACCTGCGAGACGCCGCCGGCGCTGCCTTCGACGTCGGCACTGCTGAGCGTCTGGACGGAGTCCACCACAAGCAGCCGCGGCTCCAGCTTCTCCACCTGCCCGAGCGCCTGGCCGAGGTCCGTTTCGGCCGAGAGGTAAAGGGACTCCGCTACCGCATCGATCCGGTCCGCCCGCAGCTTGACCTGGGCAGCGGATTCCTCACCCGTGATGTAGAGGACGTCCTGGGCAGTGCGGGCGAATTTGGCCGCAACATCCAGGAGGAGCGTGGACTTGCCCACTCCGGGTTCACCGGCCAGCAGGATGACCGCGCCCGGGACCAGTCCGCCGCCCAGCACGCGGTCCAGTTCGTCCACTCCGGTGGGCAGGAAAGCAGCGGTGGTGGCGTCGACGTCGGCAATCCGGCGGGCGGGCTCCAGGACTGTGGTGGCCGCCGTCGTACGGGCAACGGCGGTGCCGGTTTCCTCAACCGTGCCCCAGGCCTGGCACTCGCCGCAGCGCCCCACCCACTTGACGGTGGTCCAGCCGCATTCGGCGCATTTGTAGGCCGGGGCTTTGGACGCCCGGGAAGTCTTTGTTGCCATGGGTTCCACCCTATCCGGGGACACTGACAGTGCTGGTGATCGAGCTTGTCGAACGCCCAACCACCGGCTACAGCGGCGGGAGGATGTCCCGGGCCTCCTTCGAATCCATGCCGGTGGCTTCGAGCAGGTCCACCATCAGCGGGCGGAACAGCATGACTACGGTTTCGCCCTCCAGCCGCTGCACGTCCAGCAGCCTCGGGTGCAGCCGTCCGGCGATTTCGGTCAGCTCCAGCCGGGACGTTCGGAGGTGCGCATGCCGGGCGCCTTCGTGCATTTCGGCGAGTCCCAGCGAGAGTTCCTCAATGGCCGCCGCGGTTTCCTGCAGCACCTCCGCGATGTTTTCCGTGGCCTCGTCCGAGAGGGCGGCGTGGTTGATGGCGCTGGTCAGGCGGCGGGCGAATACCCGGCTGTTGCGGAGCGCCAGGTCGATGTAATCGAGCGACTGCTCCAGCCTGTCGATTTCGTCGCGGTGGCGCCGGTACGCCGGGGCCAGGGTGGCCACCTCGCCGGAGGCACGCAGCGACTGGCGCATCGCGTCCACCAGGGGCTGACAGTTGCGGCCGCGCACCAGGGCGTGCCAGGCCTCAGTGGAATCGCTGTTCGTTAGTGCCGACGCACAGTCACGCAGCACTTCTGCGAGTTCGTGCAGCAGCTTCTGCACATCCTTCCGCGGCTCCCGCCGGGGATCCTTGGGCACGAGGACCGTGACCAGCAGCGCGAACATGCCGCCCACTATTGCGTCGATACTCCGGGTGAACGGACCCCCGGCCGGGGCATCCAACAGCACCACCAGCAGGGACTGCAGGCCCAGCTGGGTGGTGAAGATGTTGCCACTGTCCAGGAAGCGCGCCAGCAGGATGGAGATCAGGAGTACGACGGCGGCGACCCAGATGTCGCCGCCCAGCCAGTGACGCAGGAGGTCGCCCACGGCGATGCCAATGGTGCAGCCCAGGCCCACCTCAACCACCCGCCGCAGACGGGGCTCCCTGGAGAAGCCCAGCGCAATCAGCGACGACGTCGCGGCGAACAGCGGTCCGGAATGCCCCAGGACGTATTCGGCGAACGCGTACGCACTCACGGCGCAGACTGTCATTTGGATGGCCGGCACCAGGGAATTCCGGCTCCGGACCAGCCCGGTGCGGATCCTGGCTCGCAGGAATCTTCTGCTTGCGGAAATTCCAGTAGCTGGGGCCATGCGATCCAGTCTATTCACCGGACGTTGCACTACGACCGAAGATGTGATGTGCGCAATGCTGACGCCGCACATGTAAGCCGATGTCCCGCCGTCGTTAACCTTCCGTTCACTTTGGTCCACATATCCCGTTACCTAAGGCCCCTAACTTCGATGAAGGTACAAAAAGTACCTAACTTCTTTTGTTCGGACGTCTCCGGTCCGGAACGCATCAGAAAATCCCTGGAAGGGGTACATCTAGTGAAGGCACTCCGCTTCGGCCGCCACGCGGCTATCGCTGTCATCGCAGCCGGCGCACTCGCGCTCACCGCCTGTGGTTCCGACAACGCCACCAACACGGCCCAGTCCGGTGCCCCGTCCGCCACGGGAGCCAACGTCACCGGCACGCTGACCGGCATTGGTTCCTCCGCGCAGGGCGCAGCCATGGACGTCTGGAAGACCAACTTCGCCTCCGCGAACCAGGGCGCCAACGTCCAGTACTCGCCCGACGGTTCCGGCGCAGGCCGCAAGGCCCTGCTGGACGGCTCCGCCCAGTTCGGCGGCTCCGATGCTTTCCTGAAAGACGAAGAGTACGCATCGTCCAAGGAAGTCTGTGGCCCCGAAGGTGCCCTCAACATCCCGGTCTACATCTCCCCGATCGCCATTGCCTTCAACATTCCGGACGTCAAGGAACTGAAGCTGGACGCCGCCACCGTGGCCAAGATCTTCCGTGGCGAAGTCGCCAACTGGAACGATCCCGCCATCGCGGCCATGAACCCCGATGTGACGCTGCCGGACCTCAAGGTCACCCCGGTGAACCGCTCCGATGACTCCGGCACCACCACCAACTTCACGGATTACCTGGCCGCCGCCGCTCCCGAGGTCTGGACCGACAAGTCCTCAGGCGTCTGGCCTGCATCGCTGAAGGGCGAGAACGCCAAGGGCACCTCCGGCGTGGTCAAGACTGTCACCGACACCCCGGGCGCCGTCACATACGCCGATGACTCGGCTGTCAGCGGCAAGCTGGGCATCGCCCAGATCAAGGTCGGCGAGACCTTCACCAAGATCTCCGCCGAAGCTGCCGCCAAGGCAGTGGATGCCGGCAAGCCCGTTGAAGGCCGCGGCGCCAGCGACCTCTCCATCAAGCTGGACCGCAAGACTGCCATCGAAGGTGCCTACCCGGTTGTCCTGGTGTCCTTCCACGTTGTCTGCTCCACCTACGCCACCCAGGAAACCGTTGACCTGGTGAAGGCCTTCGAGACCTACGTAGTGTCCGACGCCGGCCAGCAGGCCGCAGCAGACGCTGCCAAGTCGGCTCCCCTCTCCAAGGAACTCCAGGAGAAGGCCGCCAAGGCCATCGAGGCCATCAAGGTCAAGTCCTAGGGAATTCGCTGCACAGCAAGGCATAGTGGAAACACGAGCCTGAACCAGGTTCCCTGTCCCGGGCAGGGCGGTCACAGACCGTCGCGTCCGGGGCAGGGAACCTAGGTGTTTGTCCGAAGTAAAGCCAGTTTCACCGCTGCTTGCCGGAAAAGATCCGGTCGAGGCAGTCGGTTCTATCCGAACCCAGAGGATCGTTTGTGACCACCACCTCCCTGACACAGTCCCGGGGCGCAGGGCGCGCCGGAGACAAGGTCTTTTCCGGAGCCGCCCTGGCCGCAGGATGCCTGATCCTTGCCGTGCTCTTCGGCGTTGCCCTGTTCCTGGTAGTCCAGGCCATCCCTGCCCTGGTGGCTTCGCCGGACAAGATCCAGGGCGGCGAAGGCTTCTTCGCCTACATCTGGCCGATCGTCATCGGCACCTTGATCGCAGCCCTCATCGCCCTCGTCATCGCCACCCCCATATCCATCGGTGTTGCGCTCTTCATCTCGCACTTCGCACCGCGCGGCCTCGCCTCCGGCCTGGGCTACGTGATTGACCTGCTGGCCGCCATTCCGTCTGTGGTCTACGGCGCCTGGGGTGCTGCCTTCCTGGCCAAGGAAATCTCACCGGCCTACGACTGGCTGGCCAAGAACATGGGCTGGCTGCCGATCTTCCAGGGCCCCGCGTCGGCCACCGGCAAAACCATCCTCACCGCCGGCATCGTGCTGGCCGTGATGGTCCTTCCCATCATCACGTCCCTGAGCCGCGAAATCTTCCTGCAGACCCCCAAGCTGCATGAGGAAGCCGCGCTGGCGCTCGGTGCCACCCGCTGGGAAATGATCAAGATGGCTGTCCTTCCGTTCGGCCGTCCGGGCATCGTCAGCGCCGTCATGCTGGGCCTGGGCCGCGCCCTCGGCGAGACCATGGCCGTGGCCCTGGTGCTGTCCTCCGGCGCCCTCACCGCCAGCCTGATCCAGTCCGGCAACCAGACCATCGCCGCGGAAATCGCCCTGAACTTCCCTGAGGCCGGCGGCCTGAAGGTGAACACGCTGATCGCGGCGGGCCTGGTCCTGTTCGTCATCACGCTGGGCGTCAACATGATTGCCCGCTGGATCATCAGCCGGCACAAAGAATTCTCGGGAGCCAACTAAATGACCTCCACCCTCACCCCGGTCCGCAAGCGTTCCGCCCTCACCAAGGGGCAGTTGCCCAAGTTCGCGCCGTACGTGGTCCTTGCCCTGGCGCTGGTGGTCGGCGCCGCCATCATGGCCGTAATCGGCTTCAATGCGTTCGGTTGGGGCATCGTCTCGGCCATTCTGTTCACGGCCGGCCTTGTGGGCTGGAGCGCCGCCGTCGAAGGCGGGCGCAAGGCCAAGGACAAACTCGCGACGTGCCTGGTGATGGGCTCGTTCCTGATTGCCTTGCTGCCGCTGATCTCGGTGATCTGGACCGTGCTGGTAAACGGGCTGCCCGGCCTCCTGGACCCCGGCTTCCTCAGCACCTCCATGAACGGTGTCACCGGCGCCTTCGACAACAAGAGCGCTGAGGAGGGCGCGCCTGTCCTGGGCGGCATCTACCACGCCCTTCTCGGCACCATCCAGATCACCCTGCTGGCCACCGTCATCTCCGTTCCGGTGGGCCTGCTGACTGCGGTATACCTGGTGGAATACGGCGAGGACCGCCCGCTGGCCCGGGCCATTACGTTCTTCGTGGACGTCATGACAGGCATCCCCTCGATCGTCGCCGGCCTCTTCGCCGCCGCGTTCTTCTTCGCCGTGGTGGGCCCCGGCACCAAAACGGGGGCCGTGGCCGCCGTCGCGCTTTCCGTCCTGATGATCCCGGTGGTGGTGCGCTCCAGTGAGGAAATGCTCAAGATCGTGCCCAACGAGCTCCGCGAGGCAGCGTACGCCCTGGGCGTCCGCAAATGGCGGACCATCCTCAAGGTGGTTATCCCGACGGCGATCTCCGGCATCGCCTCCGGCGTCACCCTGGCGATCGCACGCGTGATCGGCGAAACCGCTCCGATCCTGGTCACCGCGGGCTTCGCCACGAGCATCAACAACAACGTCTTCAGCGGCTGGATGGCCTCGCTGCCCACGTTCATCTACACCCAGATCCTGAACCCCACCTCGCCGTCAAACCCGGACCCCTCCTCGCAGCGGGCCTGGGGTGCCGCGCTGGTGCTCATCATCCTGGTCATGCTGCTGAATCTCGGCGCACGCCTGATCGCCAGGACCTTCGCACCCAAGACCGGCCGCTAGGTCGCCGGTAATATTCAATTCGTATCCAGCAAGTGAAGGAATACCATGTCTAAGCGCATCGACGTCAAGGATTTGAACGTCTACTACGGCAAGTTCCTGGCCGTTGAAGACGTCAACATCAACATCGAGGCCAAGTCCGTCACGGCATTCATCGGCCCGTCCGGCTGTGGCAAGTCCACGTTCCTGCGGACGCTGAACCGCATGCACGAAGTGATTCCGGGCGCCCGGGTTGAAGGCGAAGTGCTGCTGGACGGGGATAACCTCTACGGCCCCGGAGTGGACCCCGTGACCGTGCGTTCGCAGATCGGCATGGTGTTCCAGCGGCCCAACCCGTTCCCCACCATGTCCATCCGGGACAATGTGCTGGCCGGCGTGAAGCTGAACAACCAGAAGATGTCCAAGGGTGAGGCCGATGCCCTCGTGGAGCGTTCCCTGCAGGGCGCCAACCTGTGGAACGAAGTAAAGGACCGCCTGGCCAAGCCGGGATCCGGACTTTCCGGCGGACAGCAGCAGCGCCTGTGCATTGCCCGTGCAATCGCCGTGGAACCGCAGGTGATCCTGATGGACGAGCCCTGCTCGGCGCTGGACCCCATCTCCACGCTGGCCATTGAGGACCTCATCAACGAGCTCAAGGACCAGTACACGGTGGTCATCGTCACGCACAACATGCAGCAGGCGGCACGCGTCTCGGACCGCACCGCGTTCTTCAACATCGCCGGTACAGGCAAACCGGGCAAGCTGATCGAGGTGGGCGACACCCACACCATCTTCAGCAACCCCACCCAGAAGGCCACGGAAGACTACGTCTCCGGCCGCTTCGGATAAGCGCTGCTTTCCTTCATCGGTTGCTCCGTAACCACCGTTTTGGCAGCTCGAAACGGCACCTGCGGAGCAACCGATGGTGCTTTAAAGGTCCGCGAGGGGCGAGAGTGAGAGCTCCAGCACGAAGGCCGCCGCCGCCGTCACCACGGGGGTCAGGACCCAGAACGCCAGGATCCTGAGCACAAGCCTCCGGTTGGTGACCGGGAAGCCCTGGTTGCTGCCGGCACCCAACACGGCCGCCGTCACCGTGTGCGTGGTGGAAACCGGCCAATGCAGCCCGATCGCGCCGAGCAGCAGGATGACAGAGCTGTACAGCTGGGCCACGAAGCCCCGCAACGGATCGATGCGGGTGAGCTTGTAGCCGATGGTGTACGAAATGCGCCAGCCGCCGGCCAGCGTTCCGGCGGTCAGCATCGTCGCGGTGAGCAGCGGCACCCATCCGGGCATGGCACCGCCGTCGGACAGCCCCGAGGCGAGGAGCGCCAACAGCAGCACCGCGCCGGTCCGCTGTCCGTCCTGCAGGCCGTGGCCGAAGGCCACCGCCCCGGCGGCGATGGACTGCGTCCGGCGCGAGCGGCTGTTCACCACGCTGGGCGGCGTATAGCGTGCCGCCCAGGTTGCCGGCCACACCAGCAGGTACGCGCCCGCGAACGCGATGACGGGGGACACCAGCAGGGGCAGCACTACTTGGAACAAGAGGGAGTTGTTCACGCCGCCAACGGCGTTGCCGCCCACCAGCACGCTGGCCAGGCCCGCGCCGGCCAGCCCGCCCACCAGGGCGTGGGTGGACGACGACGGAATGCCGCGCCACCAGGTGTAGATGCCCCAGACAACGGCGCTGAGCAGCCCGGCCGCCAGGATGGTCAGGCCGTTTTCACCCCGGGGAAGCGAGATCCAGGTCCTGCTCACCTCGAGCGCCAGGAGCCCGCTCAGTCCGGCCCCGACGAAGTTGAAGAGGGCGGCCAGCAGGACAGCCACCGTGGGCGTAAGCGCCCGGGTCCGCACGGCCAGGGCCACGGACGTGGAGGCATCCCTGAAGCCGTTCAGGAAGGCAAACGCGGCGGCGAACAGCACCACCACGGCGAAGAAGAACACGGTCACGTCAGGATTCCTTGACGATGATGCTGCCTACCTGGGTGGCGATGCGCCGCATGTCCTTGGTGACTTCCACCAACTGGTTGGCGATGTCCCGGTTCCGGGCGTACTGGGCCCATTTCATGTCTTTGATCATGTCCGCAACCCAGACCCGGTGGGTCCGTTCCGCGCGCTTGGCCAGGCGGAGGATCTCGATCCAGTAGTCCTCCAGGTCGTCCAGGTTGTTCAGCTGCCGCATGGCCTCCACAGTCAGCTCGGCCTGCCGGCTGATGATCTCCAGCTGGTCCGCGGCGCGCTTGGGGAGGCGTTCGAGCTTGTAGAGGGCCACGAGCTCGGCGGCGGCGTCCAGCTTCTCCATGGCCTCGTTGAGGTACCGGGAGAGTGCGTACATGTCCTCTCGCGGCAGGGGATTCACAAAGCTGGTGCGCATGTGGGTCAGCAGCGCGAACTGCAGCTCGGCAGATTTGGCCTCATGGTCGTGCATGTCTTCAACCAGGCGGTTGTGTTCCGCAGCCGGTACGCCGAGGATTTCGGCGAGGGTAGCGGTGGCTAGGACGATCTGGCGGGCCATCTGCGAGAGCAGGTGCAGTCCCGCGGGCTCCTGGGGGAAGAGGCGGAGCTTCACCTTCTGATTCCGGGAAGGGTAGGGGCCGGCAGGGAATGTGGCCGCAGGGCCATGTGACTTGACGTTGACCCGCACATGGGGATTACTTTACCGGCAGATGCACGCGGGCATAAAAGTGGTGCCGAACCGGATACGCCTCTCGGCGGTAGGCCGCTCTAGGCGGCTAAATGTTGAAGCCCGGGGGTTTCGCGGTTCGGCACCGGTTTCAGTTTTCTACTTTGGCTGAACCAAGTCAACATTGACAGCCGGGCCCCTCCGTGCGTAACAGTGGAAGACTTGCGCAGCGCGTCAGTCCAGCTCGCCGAGCCGCCAGGCGTTTGCCGCGTGCTCGAGGTCCTCTGCGGTTTTAACCAGAAGGTGGGAATTGCGCGTCAGCTTGCTGGCGTGGCTTTCGTTGCTATGTTCGGCGCCGTCGGCCAGGGTGGCCTGGCCCAGGGCCACCACCCGGCAGAACGCGGCGGAACGTTCCAGCGCAACGTCGAACTCGCCGTCGAACGCTCCGGAGAGGATGGCATCCGCCATCGACTTCATTTCATCCGCTCCCGGCGGCTCGGCAGCGCCGGCCACCACGTTGGAAACCTGCGCCGTGTCCTTGCCGGCCTTGAAGTACACGGAGATGCGTTCGGGGTCCTGGATGGTTGCGGCACGCAGGGCGTACAGCCGCCAGAGAGCGCCGGGCAGGGACCGCGCCGGGCTTTCGGCCCACATTTCCGCGATGGCTTCCAGGCCTTGCTCATCCGCAAGCTTGACGAGTCGCTTGGTCACCTTGGGATCGTCGCTGTCACGGCCGTGGCGCACCAGCGCCTGGGCCGCCAGGTGCGCTGCCTCGGATACCCGGGCAGGGTCTGCCCCGCCGGCGAACGGCTCAAAGTCGATGGGCGCAAAAGGCTTGGGCTTGTGATGCCGGTTTGCGCCGCCGTAGGCCTTGGATCCTGCTTGCTCGCTCATGCCCCCACGCTACTCCTGTGCTGTTCTGTTATCGAGCTTGCCGTCGGACGGCTTTAGGAGTAATGAGCATGCCCCGGGTGCCAGCGTTACAGTTGGCCGGCGTGCTCAAAGCACGACGGCGCCCCGCGTCGTTGTGCCAAAGCTGCCCCTGGCGTGGGGTACAGTATTTAACGTCCAGAAATGGACTGGGCTGATGGTCCGATTGCGTTCGATTGCAGCGCAGCCGCGGGCGTCAGCTGGGGCCTTTAGCTCAGTTGGTAGAGCATCGGACTTTTAATCCGTGGGTCGTGGGTTCGATCCCCACAGGGCCCACTCTTTTAGCGAAGAGTGGACAACCTCCGGCTTCCTGGCAACAGGAGGCCGGAGGTTTTTTGTTGTCCGGAAGCTCTTATGGGCATCGACCGTGGTCGATATGCTGGGCGGGTGCAGTTTCTCGAGAACACTCCGCGGTTCCTGTTCTTCACCGGCAAGGGCGGTGTGGGTAAGACGTCCGTGGCGTGTGCATCAGCGCTCACCCTTGCGCGAGCCGGCAAAAAGGTCCTCCTGGTCAGCACGGATCCCGCGTCCAATGTGGGGCAGGTTTTCGGCGTGACCATCGGGAACACGGTCACTCCCATCCCGGACGTGCCGGGTCTCGCGGCGCTGGAAATTGACCCCGAGCAGGCTGTCGAGGCATACCGGGAGCGGATCATGGCGCCCGTCCGCGGGCTCCTTCCCGAGTCGGAACTCGCTGGCATCGCCGAGAGCCTCTCAGGTTCCTGCACCACGGAGATTGCCTCCTTCGATGAGTTCACCAATTTGCTCGCCGGTGACAGCACCTACGGGGAGTATGACCACATCGTCTTCGACACTGCGCCGACGGGTCACACGATCCGCCTCCTGCAGCTGCCCGGTTCGTGGACCGATTTCCTGGCGGCCGGCAAGGGGGACCCCTCCTGCCTGGGCCCCCTGGCGGGGCTCGAGAAGCACAAGCAGGTGTATGCGAAGGCAGTCCAGGCGCTGACCGACCCGGCCCGTACACGGCTTGTCCTGGTCAGCCGTGCCCAGCCATCCTCACTCGGCGAGATCGAGCGGACTTATCTTGAACTCAATCAGATCGGCATCGGGGGCGGCTACGTCGTCATTAACGGCGTACTGCCGGAAGCCGCAGATGGGGAGGAGCTGGCACACGCCCTGCGCGCCCGCGAAGCTGCGGCCCTCGCGGGAATTCCCGACTCCGTCGCCGGCCTTCCCCGTGATGTCCTGGACCTCAAGCCGGGCAACATGGTGGGCATTCCGGCACTTGAGTCCCTGTTCGCCGGCACTTCCGACGCCGATATCACGAAAGACGCAGCGCCGCTCCCCGAGATGGTGGACGCGCCGCTGGCCGCGCTGGTGAACGAAGTGGAGTTGGACGGCCACGGCCTCGTCATGTGCATGGGCAAGGGCGGCGTCGGGAAGACCACCGTGGCGGCCGCCATAGCAGTTGCCCTGGCCAGGCGGGGTCATGCCGTCCACCTCACCACCACTGACCCGGCGGCGCACCTCACCGAAACACTCCATGGTTCCGTCCCGGGACTCAAGGTCTCCCGCATCGACCCCGAAGCAGCCATCCAGGAATATCGCAGCCATGTGATGGATACGAAGGGCCGCAGCCTGGACGACGAAGGACGCGCGGCCCTGGCCGAGGACCTCATGTCCCCGTGCACCGACGAGGTGGCTGTGTTCCGGCAGTTCTCCAGGGTGGTCCAGGAATCCCGCCGGAACTTCGTGGTGATGGACACGGCGCCGACCGGCCACACGCTGCTGCTCCTGGACGCGACCGGTTCGTACCACCGGGAGATCTCCCGCCAGGTGGGCGACACCATGGGTTTCGTGACGCCGCTCATGCGGCTTCAGGACCCGGCCCAGACGAAGGTTGTCCTCGTAACGCTGGCGGAAACGACACCGGTACTGGAAGCCGGGGAGCTGCAGGAAGACCTGGAAAGGGCCGGGATCCACCCGTGGGCCTGGGTGGTCAACAACTCGATCGCGGCAGCCCGGCCGCAGACGCCGTTCCTGCGGGCGCGGGCGGCGAACGAGATCGACCAGATCGCGAAGGTGCACACCCTTACGGACCGGTTGTTCGTCATTCCGCTGCTGCCCGAAGAACCCGTGGGTGAAGCAAAGCTGTCAGCCCTGACCGCCCTCAGTTCCCAGCCTGCCTAGTGCCGCGGGAAGCAGTTACTTGCCGGTGAGGGTCCACGACCGCTTGGACAGGCCGAACCAGAAACCGTCGATGGCTGTTTTCGCGTTCAGGTCGCCGGATTCGTAAGCGGCACCAAGGGCGACGTAGAGCGGCGCCCAGTGCTCGCTGCGGGGATGCGCCTCACGCGCAGCCGGTGCCTTGTGCAGGAAGTCCAGGATGGAGTCGACGTCGCCGGCTGCCATGGTTTCCTCTGCCCAGTGGTCGAACTCGCTCGACACGGAGGGCGGCGTGGTGTCCGGTCCGCCCGCCGGATTGAACCAGCGGAGGTTGTGCGTGGTGAAGCCCGAGCCCACGATGAGCGTGCCGCGGTCCCGCAGCGGCGCCAGCGTCTTGCCCAGGTTGAACAGGCCCTGCGGATCCAGGGTGGGCATGGACATCTGGAGCACCGGGATGTCGGCTTCCGGGAACATTTCCACAAGGGGCACGTAGGCGCCGTGGTCCAGGCCGCGCTCCTCGTCGCGTTCCACGTGGTGGCCGTGGGTGGAAACGAGCTTCTCCACCTCGGTGGCCAATTCCCCGGCCTGGGGCGCGTCGTAGGTGACGTCGTAGTACTTCTGCGGAAAGCCCCAGAAGTCGTACACCAGCCCCGGCTTGTTCACCGTGGCACTGAGGGTCACCGGGGCGTTTTCCCAGTGGGCGGACACCATCAGGATGTCCTTGGGTTTGCCGAAGGAACCCGACCATGCGCTGAGCTCGCTGGTCCAGCGGGCGTCGTCGGCCAAGGGAGGGGCACCGTGGCTGAGGAAGAGTACGGGCGGGCGGTCGAGTGTCTGCGTCATGCTTCTATTCTAAGAGCATTTAGTTGAAACTTCAACCATCATTTTCCGTATGAGGTACGGCGGGCCGCCCCGGCGCGCACAGCGATGTGATGCCGGACACTCGTTTACGTATACTGGAACGGTTTTGCAGCCAGACATGGGGCTTCCCGCTAGCGAGGGAGTGTGGCCGGCAAACCCTCCCGCCCATCAGGATCCCCAGCAGTTAGGTACCGCGCCCATGTCAGGTCGCCGAGCAGCAAGCCCCCAGCGTCACGGCCGATTCCCCCGCAAGTCACCGTTCTTCTGGCCCCGGATCCTGATGATCGTTGGCGTGGTGGTGGCCATTGGCGTTGCCGCAGCCGCTGTCCTCTGGATCACGGGGAGCCGGTCGCCCCTGGCGAAGCCGTGTGACGTCCCCGCCGAAATTCGCGTCGGCGCTGACGCGACCATCGCCCCGGCGCTGGAAAGCGTGACCGCGAAGGTGCCCGCAGAGGTCTGTGTGACGTACACGGTGGAAACCCGGACGCAGCCTGAGCTCGCCGCAATGGTCACTGCAGGCAAGGACGCCCCTGACCTGTGGGTGGCCGACTCAGCCGTCCGGGTCCAGCGCGTCGCGGCTGCCACGGCGTCCGGGACCGCGGCTCCTGAGATCACAGTCCCATCCCTCGCGTCGACGCCTGGAGTGATCGTTGGACGCCAGGGGGAAGTTCCCGGATTTGCCACCTGGATCAGCGCGCTCCAGACGCCCGGTGTCCGGTTCAGTGACCCGCTGGTGACCGGAAGCGGGGAAGTGGCGCTGCTGGGCGCGCTCTCCGAAGTGGAGGCCGGCCGCGGGGAAGCGAAAACGTTGCAGGCCGCGACGGCCCAGCTGGCGCAGAGTGAGAGCCTGCGCACGGGAGAGAAGCTGACTGACGCCAAGCAGCTCGAGGCGGTGGCCTCCGGAGGGGGCTTCGCCATCGTCACCGAGCAGGCCTGGCTGTCCTTCGGGCAGACACCTGCCGGTGCCAAACTTGCCGCGTCGATGCCGCACACCGGGTCCGTGTCGCTGGACTACCCTATGGCGGTTACCGCCGCAGGCAGGGCGCGTGGAGATGCCGCCGCTGACGCCGCCAGGGCGCTGGCTGCTGCCCTGGCCGGCGAGGACGGAACAAAGGCGCTCGCGGACGGCGGCCTTCGGCCCGTGGACGGCAGCCGCACTCCGGACCGGAAGGGCGTGGGCAGTGTTGCGGCACTCCAGCCAGCTTCACCGGAGGCCGTGCAACGGACCTTGAAAGGCTGGTCGGTCCAGGCCATACCCTTCAGGTCGCTGGTGGTGATGGACGTCTCCGGCTCCATGAACTTCGAGGCGGGCGATCAGACCCGGATGCAGCTTACGCAGCAGGCAGCCATTGCCGGCAGCAAGCTTTTTCCCAACACCGCGGCCCTTGGGATGTGGGCGTTCTCCATTGGCCTGGGCGGCGGCAGCCAGGACTACGTGGAGCTTGATCCCATCCGGAAGATGGACCAGGTGGTAGGCGGTGTCACGCAACGGGACCGCCTGGTGGCGGATATCTCCGGGCTGGACAAACGCACCGGCGGCGCCACGGGGCTGTACGATACGACCCTCGCCGCGTACCGCACCGTCAAGGCGAACTACGATGCCCGCGCCGTCAACAGCGTGATCCTGTTCACTGACGGAGCAAACGAGGATCCGGATTCCCTCAGCCTCGAGGAACTGCTCGAGGCCCTCGAACGCGAACGCGACCCGGCCAAACCTGTGGTGATCGTCAGCATCGGCATCACGGAGGATGCAGACGCCGAAACCCTTCGGACGATCTCCGAAGCCACCGGAGGCTCGAGCTATGTTGCGAGGAATCCGGAGGACATCCCGAGCGTGTTCGTGGATGCGCTGCAGGCTCGCGCACAATAGCTTCATGGCCAACAGCAGCGAGCGGCGCCTTCCGCGACTTGAAGATGTAGCGGAACGCGCCGGCGTCTCGCACCAGACGGTGTCCCGCGTCATCAACAACCACCCCAACGTGAGCAAGTCGACCCGGGCGCGCGTCGAGGCGGCCATCGCCGAACTCGGCTACCGGCGGAACACCGCGGCACGGAGCCTGGTGACACGCCGTTCGCACACCATCGGCGTCCTGGCCAGCGAGCTGTCCCAGTACGGGCCCGCCAACACGCTGCTCGGGGTGGAGCAGGCCGCCCGCGATGCCGGATATTTCGTGAGCATCGCGGCCATCCGCGAGGTCGGTGCGGAAGCGATATCCGATGCCGCGCGCCACTTTATGGACCAGGGCGTCGACGGGATCGTGGCACTGGTCCCGCACACGGGAACGCTGCAGGCCCTGGAAGAGCTGAACCTGAACGTTCCCGTAGTGGTGGTGGGTTCCAGCGGCGAAGGCCGGTTCAGCGGGGCCATGGTGGACCAGACGATGGGCGCGCGGCTCGCCGTCGGGCATTTGATCGAACAGGGCCACCAGCGCATCGGCCACATCTCGGGTCCGCAGGACTGGATCGACGGCGCGGCGCGGGCCGACGCCTGGCGGGCGGCGCTGGCGGAGGCCGGATTGGCTGATGACCTTTTTGTCGAGGGCGACTGGAGCGCAGGCAGCGGCTACAGCATCGGGCAGAAGCTCGCCGTCGAACGGGCCGCGACGGCGGTCTTCGTGGGCAACGACCAGATGGCGCTGGGGCTGCTGCGGGCGTTCGGCGAAGCGGGCGTGCGGGTGCCGCAGGACGTCTCGGTGGTGGGATTCGATGACCAGCCGGAAGCCGGCTATTTCACGCCGCCGCTCACCACGGTCCGTCAGGACTTCGAGGAGCTTGGCCGCAGTTGCGTGGACTTGATGCTGCGGCTGCTCGAGGACGGCGCCGCGGCGGGCACTACTGTGGTGGAACCGCAGATGGTGGTGCGGAAGAGTACCGCACCACCATCTGACGCCAGCGTCCCTGCGTAGGGGCGGAGGCGGTACCGGAATGACGACGGCGCGCGGCTACCTTGCGGAGCTGGCCGGCGCCGTTTCCGGCTGAACCGGGGCCTTGGCAGGCTCTGCAGCCGCCGGCGGAGTCCCCTTCCACTTGAACCGCTTGCCGGTGGCCGAACCCGACCCGCTGGCGCTGCGGTTCTTATTGAAGATGTCGAAGCCGACGGCAAGCAGCAGCACCAGGCCCTTGATCAGCTGCTGGTAGTCCGTGCCGAGGCCGAGGATGGACATGCCGTTGTTAAGGACGCCCATGATGAGGCCGCCGATCATGGCCCCGGCCACGGTTCCGATGCCGCCCTGCACCGCTGCGCCGCCGATGAACGCAGCGGCGATGGAATCGAGTTCGAAGCCGGTGCCGCCGGCCGGCTGGGCCGAGTTCAGGCGCGCCGTGAACACCAGGCCGGCCAACGCAGCGAGGACACCCATGTTCACGAACAGCCGGAACGTCACGGCCTTGGTCTTGAGGCCGGACAGTTCCGCCGCGTGCAGGTTTCCGCCGATGGCGTAGGTGTGCCGGCCGAAGATGCTGTTGTTCATGAGGGCTGAGTAGACAATCACCAGGACCGCAAGCACGATCAGGACGATCGGGGTTCCCCGGTAGCTCGCCAGCAGGAAAGTAATGGCCAGCATCAGCACCGCGATAAAAGCGGTCTTCGTGGCAAACCAGGCCATGGGTTCGTTTTCGAGGTCAAACTTACGGCGGACACGGCGTTCCTTGAGGGCCTGGAAGAGGATCGCGGCCGTTCCGCCGACGCCGAGGATAACCGTCAGCCATTCCAGCACGGAGGTTCCGCCCGAAATGTCCGGCAGGAAACCGCCGCCGAGGGCGCGCATTTCGTTGGGGAACGGCGTGATCTGCTGGTTCTTGAGGGTGATGAGTGTCAGGCCGCGGAAGATCAGCATGCCGGCGAGGGTCACGATGAACGCCGGGATGCCGACGTAGGCGATCCAATACCCCTGCCAGGCGCCAACCAGGGCACCGACGAGGAGGCACGCCGGGATGGCGATCCACCACGCCCAGCCCCAATGGACAATCATGACGCCGGACACGGCGCCGATGAAGCCGGCGATTGAACCGACGGACAGGTCAATGTGGCCGGCGATGATCACCATGACCATGCCGATGGCCAGAATCAGGATGTAGCTGTTCTGGACCACCAGGTTGGTGACGTTCTGCGGCTGCAGGAGGATGCCGTCGGTCAGGACCTGGAACAGGATGACGATCAGGATCAGGGCGACGAAGATGCCGACCTGGCGGAGGCGGCTTGCCAGGAAGCCGAGGGATTCTCGTAGGGCAGACATGGGTCGTTATTCCTTCTCTTGGGTCATGTAGTGCATCAGGGTTTCCTGGGATGCCTCGGCTATGGGCAGTTCACCGGTGATGTGCCCGGCTGAAAGTGTGTAGATCCTGTCGCAGATGCCCAGGAGCTCAGGCAGTTCGGAGGAGATCACAATCACTGCTTTTCCCTCGGCTGCCAGCGCGGCGATGATCGTATAGATCTCGAACTTGGCGCCGACGTCGATGCCCCTGGTCGGCTCGTCGAGGATCAGTACATCGGGGTCGGAGAACATCCACTTGCTCAGGACCACCTTCTGCTGGTTGCCGCCGGAGAGCTTCCCTGTGATGGCTGCGACAGAAGGAGCTTTGATGTTCATGCTCTTCCGGTAGCGGTTGGCCACCTTCGTTTCCTCGTTGCCGTCCACCCAGCCGCGTTTGGCGAGCTTGCCGAGGGCCGCCATGGAGATGTTGCGCTTGATGTCCTCGATCAGGTTGAGGCCGTAGTGCTTGCGGTCCTCGGTGGCGTAGGCAATCCCGTGGCGGATGGCGTTGGGGACGGTGGAGGTGTCTATTTCCTCGCCGTACTTGAACACTTTGCCCGAGACTGCGCGGCCGTAGGTTCTGCCGAACACGCTCATGGCCAGTTCTGTGCGTCCGGCGCCCATGAGCCCGGCAAGTCCCACCACCTCGCCCTTCCGGACGTTCAGGCTGGCGTTGCGGACAACCATGCGGGAGTGGTCCTGCGGGTGCCGCACGGACCAGTCCTCAATGCGGAGGACCTCCTCGCCAATGACGGGGGAGCGGTCCGGGTAGAGGCTTTCGAGGTCCCGGCCCACCATGCCGCGGATGATCCGTTCCTGGGTGATCTGGCCCTCTTTCAGCCGCAGGGTCTCGATGGATTTGCCGTCCCGGATGATGGTCACGGCGTCGGCGACCTTGCGGATTTCGTTGAGCTTATGGCTGATGATGATGCTGGTGACGCCCTGGTTTTTCAGGTGCAGGATGAGGTCGAGCAGGTGGTCGGAGTCTTCATCGTTAAGGGCCGCCGTCGGCTCATCGAGGATGAGCAGCTTGACTTCCTTCGACAGTGCCTTGGCGATTTCCACCAGCTGCTGTTTTCCGACGCTGATGTGCTGGATCGGTGTTACCGGGTTTTCGCTGAGGCCCACCCTGGCGAGCAGCTTGGCCGCCTCCAGGTTGGTCTTGCGCCAGTCCACCCAGCCGCGCGTGGCCAGTTCGTTTCCGAGGAAGATGTTCTCGGCGATGGACAGGTAGGGGCTGAGGGCCAGTTCCTGGTGGATGATGACGATTCCGCGCTTCTCGCTGTCACTGATGGTTGAGAAGTCGCAGGGTTCGTTCTCGAAGAGGATGTCGCCGTCGAACGTGTTGTGCGGGTACACGCCGGACAGCACTTTCATCAGGGTCGATTTGCCGGCGCCGTTTTCACCGCAGATGGCGTGGACTTCGCCGCGATTGACATCAAGGGTGACGTCCTGGAGGGCTTTGACGCCGGGGAAGGTCTTGGTGATTCCCCGCATTTGGAGGATGGGTGCATTCATGTCATTTCCCGCTGACTGGTTGGAGCCGGGCGCTGCGGATGCAGGCCCCTGGAGGGGTGCGGCCGGGCGGCGGGCCCGGCCGCACCCCCACGGTGCCTATTTGACGTCGGCCTCGGTGTAGTAGCCGGAGTCGACCAGCTCCTGCTTGTAGTTGTCTTTCGTGATGATGACGGACTCCAGGAGGTAGGCCGGAACCACCTTCACCTTGTTGTCGTACGTCTTGGTGTCGTTCGTTTCCGGCTCCTGGCCCTTGAGGACCGCGTCGACCATCTTGACGGCCTGCGCGCCGAGCTTGCGGGTGTCCTTGAAAATGGTGGAGTACTGCTCGCCGGCAATGATCGACTTGACCGAACCCTTTTCGGCGTCCTGTCCGGTGACGATCGGTAGGGTTCCCTTGGAGTAGCCGCCGGTGCTGGTCAGTGCCGAGATGATGCCGATGGAGAGTCCGTCGTAAGGCGACAGGACGCCGTCGAGCTTGGTGCCGGAGCTGTAAGCGGCGGTGAGGATGTCTTCCATCCGCTTTTGGGCAACCGGTGCCTGCCAGCGAAGGATTGCTGCCTGCTCGAACTTGGTCTGACCGCTGGGCACCTTCAGGGTGCCGGCATCCAGGAACGGCTTCAGGGTGTCCATTGCCCCGGTCCAGAAGAAGTTGGCGTTGTTGTCGTCCGGGCTGCCCGCGAACAGCTCGACGTTGAACGGGCCCTTGCCCTCCACCTTCTTGCCGGCTGCGTCGAGCAGGCCCAGCCCGGTCAGCAGCGAGGTGGCCTGCTGGACGCCCACGGTGTAGTTGTCGAACGTCGTGTAGTAGTCCACATTCGGGGTGCCGTTGATGAGCCGGTCGTAGGCGATGACCTTGACGTTCTGCTCCTTGGCTTTTGCCAAGACGTCCGTGAGCGTGGTGCCGTCAATGGCGGCGATGATCAGGGCCTTGGCGCCCTTGGTGAGCATGTTTTCGATCTGGGACACCTGGGTGGGGATGTCGTCATTGGCGAACTGCAGGTCCGTCTTGTAGCCGAGATCCTTCAGGGACTTCTCAACGTTCCCGCCGTCGGCAATCCACCGTTCGGACGTCTGCGTGGGCATGGAGATTCCCACCAATGAGCCCGCTGCATCCGCGCTTCCGGTGGCAGTCGCGCTGCCCGGCCGGGAGCCGCAGCCGGTTGCCCCGACGGTCAGGGCGAGGGCGACTGCAACGACGCCCAGGAGTTTCTTGATTCTCACGGTTTCTCCTTCCACGGCGCGGATGCGCCGCGAACTGGTTTCTGAAGCGGAAAGCGAAATGCTCCTCGCCATTATGTCGGCCACCTCAGTCCCCTCGCCCAAGCGCAGGGCGCAGGCCGACTTCTTTGTGACCAATGATCACGCCAACAGCTCTGTTAGCGCTAACAACTTACCTAAGATTAGGCCTCAATTTCCTGTGAAGCAAATCACAATGTGATTACCGCGGGTGGAGTGCATCCATGCCCGCCATTGCCGCACGCAGGCCCCGCGGTCCGCTTGACGTCAAACTTGTTAGCGCTCACAATTGGTTCAGTCCGCACCGTTGCGGTCAGGTTACTGGAGGACTTCATGGACGTCACAGCAGACGGCAAAGAAAACTACGTTATTGGCGTGGACTACGGCACGCTGTCCGGGCGGGCCGTGGTGGTCCGCGTCCGGGACGGCAAGGAGCTGGGCAGCGGCGTGTTTGAGTACCCGCACGCCGTGGTCACGGACTTCCTGCCGGAAGGCTTGGCCGGCCTACCAGACGGAACAGCCCCGCGGCTTCCCGGGGAATGGGCGCTGCAGGTGCCCAACGATTATCGCGACGTGCTTCGTTACGCCGTGCCGGCGGCGATCACGGACGCGGGGATCGACCCCGCCGCCGTGGTGGGTATCGCCACCGACTTCACTGCCTGCACCATGGTCCCGGTCAAGGCCGACGGCACGCCGTTGAACGAGGTTTCCGGTTTCGCCAACCACCCGCATGCCTACGTGAAGCTCTGGCGCCACCATGCCGCCCAGCCGCAGGCGGACCGGATCAACGCCCTGGCCGCGGACCGCGGCGAAAGCTGGCTGCCGCGCTACGGCGGGCTGATCTCTTCTGAATGGGAGTTCGCCAAGGGGCTGCAGCTGCTGGAGGAGGACCCCGAGGCCTACGCCGCCATGGACCACTGGGTGGAAGCGGCTGACTGGATCGTCTGGCAGCTGTGCGGCAACTACGTCCGCAACGCCTGCACTGCGGGATACAAAGGGATCTACCAGGACGGCCGATACCCGTCCGAGGAATTCCTGTACGCCCTGAACCCGGACTTCAAGGATTTTGTCAGCGCCAAGCTGGCGCACACCATCGGTCGGCTCGGCGATGCAGCCGGCTACCTGACGGCCGAGGCGGCAGCCTGGACGGGGCTGCCGGAAGGTATCGCCGTCGCAGTGGGCAACGTGGACGCGCACGTCACGGCGCCGGCGGCGAAGGCCGTGGAGCCGGGACAGCTGGTGGCCATCATGGGCACCTCCACCTGCCACGTCATGAACGGTGCCGACCTGCGTGAGGTGCCGGGAATGTGCGGCGTCGTTGACGGCGGAATCGTCGACGGGCTGTGGGGTTACGAAGCAGGCCAGAGCGGAGTGGGCGACATCTTCGGCTGGTTCACCACCAACGGGGTCCCGCCCGAATACCACCAGGCTGCCGCGGAACAGGGCCTGGGCATCCACGAATACCTTACGGAACTGGCCTTCCGCCAGGCCATCGGCGAACACGGGCTCATTGCCCTGGACTGGCACTCCGGCAACCGCTCCGTCCTGGTGGACCATGAGCTCTCCGGCGTTGTGGTGGGACAGACCCTCGCCACCCGGCCCGAAGACACGTACCGCGCGCTGCTGGAAGCCACGGCCTTCGGCACGCGCACCATCGTGGACGCCTTCCGCGACTCGGGAGTGCCCGTCAAGGAGTTCATCGTGGCGGGCGGCCTGCTGAAGAACAAGCTGCTCATGCAGATCTACGCGGATGTCACCGGGCTGCAGCTGTCCACCATCGGCTCCGCCCAGGGGCCCGCGCTTGGCTCGGCCATCCATGCTGCCGTCGCCGCAGGGGCGTACACGGACATCCGTGCCGCTGCGGCCGCCATGGGATCGGAGCCCGGCGGGATCTATATTCCAATTCCGGAAAATGTTGCGGCCTACGAAAAGCTCTTCCGGGAGTACCGGACACTGCACGACTACTTCGGCCGCGGCACCAACAGTGTGATGCACCGGCTCAAGGCCATTCAGCGCGCGGCAAAGCCGTCGTTTGCGGCCGTGGCTGAGCCGGCTACCGCTGAACCAGCCGCAGAGGAAGTGTCCGCATGAGCAACCTCCTTGAAACCATCGCCCAGGTCCGCCGCGAGGTCTGCCAGCTGCACGCCGAACTCACCCGTTATGAGCTGGTGGTGTGGACGGCCGGCAATGTATCGGCCCGCGTTCCCGGCCATGACCTGATGGTCATCAAGCCGTCCGGAGTCTCCTACGCGGACCTTACGCCCGAGAGCATGGTGGTCACCGATCTCCACGGCGTCCCCGCGGACGGGGAGTGGGGCAACCCGCCGTTCTCGCCGTCGTCGGACACCGCAGCGCATGCATACGTCTACCGGCATATGCCGGAAGTGGGCGGGGTGGTGCACACCCACTCCACCTACGCCACCGCGTGGGCGGCCCGCGGCGAGGCGATCCCGTGCGTGCTGACCATGATGAGCGACGAATTCGGCGGGAGCATTCCGGTCGGCCCGTTCGCACTGATCGGCGACGATTCGATCGGCCAGGGAATCGTGGAAACGCTCCGGAATTCCACGTCACCGGCGGTCCTGATGCAGAACCACGGACCGTTCACCATCGGTAAGGACGCCCGCTCCGCGGTGAAGGCCGCCGTGATGTGCGAGGAAGTGGCACGCACCGTCCACATCTCCCGCCAGCTGGGCGAACCGCTGCCCATCGACCAGGCCAGCATCGAATCCCTCTACGCCCGCTACCAGAACGTCTACGGCCAGTAGCGCCGCAGCCCGCCCGCTTTCTTCAGGAGAAACCCTATGAGCAACGCCAACAACACGTCCGCCAACAGAACTTCGCTCGGCCACTACGAAGTCTGGTTCCTTACCGGTAGCCAGCACCTGTATGGCGAGGACGTTCTCAAGCAGGTCGCCGCGCAGTCGCAGGAAATTGCCGCGGCCCTCAACGCGTCCGCCGATGTCCCGGTCAAGGTGGTCTGGAAGCCCGTCCTCACGGACTCGGACGCCATCCGCCGCACCGCGCTGGAAGCCAACTCCGACGATGCCGTGATCGGCGTGACGGCCTGGATGCACACCTTCAGCCCGGCCAAGATGTGGATCCAGGGCCTGGACCTGCTCCGGAAACCGCTGCTGCACCTGCACACCCAGGCCAATGTGGAGCTGCCGTGGGCAGACATCGACTTCGACTTCATGAACCTCAACCAGGCCGCGCACGGCGACCGCGAATTCGGCTACATCCAGTCCCGCCTGGGCATTCCCCGCAAAACCGTGGTGGGGCACGTCTCCAACCCGGAAGTTTCCCGGCAGGTCGGCGTGTGGCAGCGCGCGTCGGCCGGGTGGGCCGCCGTGCGCACGCTCAAGCTCACCCGTTTCGGCGACAACATGCGCAACGTGGCCGTCACCGAGGGCGACAAGACCGAGGCCGAGCTGCGCTTCGGCGTCTCGGTGAACACCTGGTCCGTGAACGAGCTCGCCGACGCCGTGCACGGCGCCGCGGAGTCCGACCTCGACGCCCTCGTGGCGGAGTACGAGCGCCTTTACGACGTGGTGCCCGAGTTGAAGGCCGGGGGAGCGCGGCACGAATCGCTGCGCTACAGCGCCCGGATCGAACTCGGCCTGCGCAGTTTCCTCGAGGCCAACGGGTCTGCCGCGTTCACCACCTCGTTTGAGGACCTGGGCGAGCTGCGCCAGCTGCCCGGCATGGCCGTGCAGCGGCTGATGGCCGACGGCTACGGCTTCGGCGCCGAGGGGGACTGGAAGACCGCCATCCTGGTCCGCGCCGCCAAGGTGATGGGCTCAGGCCTGCCCGGCGGCGCCTCGCTCATGGAGGACTACACCTACCACCTGGCTCCCGGGCAGGAGAAAATCCTGGGGGCGCACATGCTGGAAGTCTGCCCATCGCTGACGGCCACGAAACCGCGCGTCGAGATCCACCCGCTGGGCATCGGCGGCAAGGAAGACCCGGTCCGGATGGTGTTCGACACCGACGCCGGTCCGGGCGTGGTGGTGGCGCTCTCCGACATGCGCGACCGCTTCCGCCTCGTGGCGAACGCCGTGGACGTGGTGGACCTGGACGAACCGCTGCCCAACCTGCCGGTGGCCCGGGCGCTATGGTCTCCCAAGCCGGACTTCGCCACTTCCGCCGCAGCCTGGCTCACCGCCGGGGCAGCCCACCACACCGTGCTGTCCACCGCCGTGGGCATTGACGTGTTTGAGGACTTCGCCGAAATTGCGAAGACCGAACTCCTCACCATCGACGAAGGCACCACGATCAAACAGTTCAAGAAGGAACTGAACTGGAACGCGGCCTATTACAAGCTGGCTGGCGGGCTGTAGGAGCAGCCCGCGCTGCCCGGTCAGCCCTCCGCGGCGGGGCGGGCAGCGAGCGTGACTTTGGCTTCCTTCGATTCCGTTCCCCTGCGGTAGGCGACGTTTACCGCCTGGTCCGGACTCTTGCCGCGGAGCTCGGCCAGGAGGTCCTCCGGCGAGGCGATCTCCTTGCCGTCCAGCGCGGTCAGCACGTCCCCGGGCCGGATGCCGGCGCGATCGGCGGGTCCGCCGTCGACCACCGTGAGCACCAGGGCGCCGCGGGTGTCCGGGAGTCCGAGCTGTTCGGCGATCTGGGACGTGATCCCGCCCGGGCGGAGGCCGATGAAGGCGTGGTCCGCCGTGCCGTCCTCGCGCAGCTGTTCCGCCACCCGCACGGCCGTTGCAGCCGGAATAGCGAAGCCCAGCGCCACGGCGCCGGACTGCGGCGGGATGTACGCCTCGCTGATGCCGATCACCTCGCCCCGGGAATTGACGACGGCGCCGCCTGAGTTCCCGGGGCTGATGGCGGCATCGGTCTGGATCAGGTCCACGAGCGACTGGCTGCTGGCTGCCGAGCCCGGGATCTCGCGGTGCAGCCCGGAGATGATGCCCGCTGTTGCGGTGTTTTCAAAGCCCAGCGGCGAGCCGATCACGACCGCCAGTTCTCCCACTCGGGGGAGGTCGGACTGGAACTTCGCCGCAGGAAGCCCGGTGCGCTTGGTCTCCACGAGGGCCAGGTCCGAAATGGGGTCCGTTGCCCTGACGGTGCCGGCGACGCGCTGGCCGTCGGCGAACGCGACCTCCACATCGGTGTTGCCCCGCACCACGTGCTCGTTGGTGAGGATCAGACCCTCGGCGGCGAAGACCACGCCGCTGCCCACGCCTCCATCGGTCAGGACCGTGACAACGGACGGCTGGACGTTCGCCACGATGGACGGAATGTCCGCGGCAGTCAGTGGTGTGCCGGGTTGAGTGCCCGACTGGGCGCCCTGCTGCGCGGTTTGGGCCGGGGTGCTCATCGTCGCGGAAGTGGGACGCGCGCCCGGCGGCGGGCTTGCCGTGCAGGCGGACGTCATGCCGAATACCACTGCCATGCCCAGAGCCAGCCGCGCGCGACCTGACCTTTCCCTGTTCAAGCTGCTCATCAGACTGCCTTTCGTTCGTCGCAGTATCGACGGGTCCGGCATGTCCGCGGCCGACCCTTGACGCCAGCGCCTTCACCCTCAACAATAGATTTCTATAACGTTGTAGAGAACAAGAAAACGAGGATGTTTACGTGAGCACTACCGAATCTGCCGCAGGCAAGACAACCGCCAAGATCACCCTGGACCCGGCCTTCACCGTGGGACCCGTCCGCCGCCGCACCTTCGGCGCGTTCGTGGAGCACCTTGGCCGCTGCGTCTACACCGGCATCTTCGAGCCGGGCCACCCCAAGGCTGACGAGGACGGCTTCCGGACCGATGTCCTGGACCTCACCCGCGAACTCGGCGTGTCCACGGTGCGCTACCCGGGCGGCAACTTCGTCTCCGGCTACCGCTGGGAGGACGGCGTGGGGCCGGTGGAGCAGCGCCCGGCGCGCCTTGACCTGGCCTGGCACTCCACCGACCCCAACCATGTGGGCGTGGACGAATTCGCCAAATGGTCCGTCAAGGCCGGCGTCGAGCCGATGATGGCCGTGAACCTGGGCACCCGCGGGACCCAGGAAGCACTGGACCTGCTGGAGTACTGCAACATCGACGGCGGGACGGCCTTCTCCGACCAGCGCCGGGAAAACGGGGCGGAAACCGGCTACGGCATCAAAATGTGGTGCCTGGGCAACGAGATGGACGGCTTCTGGCAGATCGGCCACAAGAACGCCACGGAATACGGCCGGCTCGCCGCCGACACCGCCCGGGCGATGCGGATGGTGGAGCCGGACCTGGAGCTGGTGGCCTGCGGCAGTTCCGCCCCCACCATGGACACTTTCGGCGAGTGGGAGCGCGTGGTCCTCACCGAGACCTACGACCTCGTGGACCTGATCTCGGCACACCAGTACTTCGAGGACTTCGGCGACCTGCAGGAACACCTCTCGTCCGGTCACCGGATGGAGGCATTCATCAAGGACATCGTGGCGCACATTGATCACGTGAAGTCCGTCAAGAAGTCCGCCAAACAGGTGAACATCTCCTTCGATGAGTGGAACGTCTGGCACATGAGCCGCGACGAATCCAAGGCCCCCACGGGCAAGGACTGGCCCGTTGCGCCCGTGCTGCTGGAGGACCGCTACACCGTGGCGGACGCCGTGGTGGTGGGCGACCTGCTGATTACGCTGCTCCGCAACACCGACCGTGTGCACTCCGCCAGCCTCGCGCAGCTGGTCAACGTCATTGCCCCCATCATGACCGAGCCCGGCGGCCGCGCCTGGAAGCAGACCACCTTCCACCCGTTCGCCCTGACGTCGGAGCACGCCAGGGGCACGGTGCTGCAGCTCGCCGTGGAATCCCCGCTGCTCAGCGGCGGAAAGACGGCGGACTTCGCCGCGCTGTCCGCCGTTGCCACCTTCGACGCCGACTCCGGCGAGGCTGTGGTGTTTGCCGTGAACCGCTCGGCGACCGACCCGCTGACGCTGGATGCCGCCGTCGCCGGGCTGGGAAGCATGAAGGTTGTTGAGGCGGTCACCTACGCCAACAAGGACCCGTACTGGCAGGCGACGGCGGACGATTCCACCTCGGTGCTGCCCGGCGAAAACGTCAGCGTAAAGCTCGACGGCGGCCGGCTCAGCGCCGAGCTCCCCGCGGTGTCCTGGAGCATGATCCGCCTGGCCGTCGACGGCGCTGCAGGCTAGGCCGAGGACGCGGCGGAACTAGGTCTCCAGCAGCGCCGGATCGAGGTGAACGGGGGCGTCCAGGTTGCGTGTGCAGACCAGGACGTCCCCTTCCACGTGCAGACGCGCCGCGTGGATGCTGGTCCGCTGTTCACGGACCGCCCGGGCCGGATCCTCCAGGCCGCTCACCATTTCGGTGTCCTGCCACTCGGGATGCGTGAAATAGAAGATATAGGCATGGCCGCCCTGTGTCACCACATCCGCATGCCTCCCGTAAGTGGCGTCGTCCGCCCCGGTGCCGGGAGAGTCCAAAATGAGGCCGTTGTTGGCCATCTGCCGGGTCCAGTCGAGGCCGTCGGCCGAGCGGTACACGGCCTGGCCGCGCCATTCGTCCACCACCATCCAGTACCAGCCGCCCAGGCGGAACACGTTGGGCCCTTCGTGGGCGGGCAGCCCGATGACCTGCCCTTCTGCACGCCAGCGGCCGCCGTCGGACGGTTCTTTCCGGGCCGCCGGTTCCTCCCGGACCGCCGACCAGGTGGTGGAGCCGTCCACCTCATCCTTGAACCAGAGCCGCGGACGCCCGTCCGCCACGATGGCGAAGGCCGCATCGATGACGTTCTCCGAGCCCACGTCCACCCGGTTTTTGAAGGTCCATTGCTCCAGATCGGGGCTGGTGAAGTGCACCAGCCGGCGCCGGGTCTGCTCCGCCCAGGTGCCGGGAGCGCCCGCGCCCCAGGTCAGGAACATGTGATATCTGCCGTTATGCCAGACCACCTCCGGGGCCCAGTGGGTGTTCAGCCCGGGAGCGTCTTCCGGATCAAGCCCCTCCACCACGCCGCGGTACTGCCAGGTTGCGCCGGCGTCGGAGGAGACGGCAATTCCGATCCGGGTGCCGGTGATCCAGTCCACGCCGCCGGTGGTGAGGGTGGCGCGGCGGGCGGTGTAGAACATCCACCACTCGGCAGTGCCGCGGCGGTGAATAACCGTAGGATCGGCAGCACCGTCGAAGACCGGGCAGCGGAAGAGGGGTGACGGGGCAGATGGCATTGCAGTTCCTTCGCGTGTCCAGGCCTTATGCCGGCTCGGGGGCGGCAGCCGCAGCCATTCTATAACGTTGCATATCGCGCGGACAGGGCAAAAGCCGGGCGGGTCTGCAACGATGTAGCTGAAAGTGTTGACGGGGAAGGGAATCACCTGTGGCTGTGACCATGAACGACGTTGCGCGCGCCGCCGGCGTCTCGTTGAAGACGGTGTCGAATGTGCTCAACGACTACGAGTTCATCAGGCCCGCCACCAAGCAGAAGGTGCTGGATGCGATTGCGGAACTCGGTTACGAAGCCAACCTGACGGCACGCAGCCTGCGCTCCGGGAAGACCCGGATGCTGGGGCTGGTGCTGTCCGATCTCTCCATCCCCTACTACGCCGAGCTCGCATCCCGGTTGATGACAGTAGCCGGCGGCCGCGGCTACCGCGTCTTGGTGGAACAGTCCGGAGCCACGGCCGCGCATGAGTTGAGTGCGCTCCAGGGACCCTTCCGCCAGTTGACGGACGGCCTGCTGTTCACCCCGCTGGCCCTCGACGCCGGAACCATCGCCGCGCACCGGGGCACCAAGCCGGTGGTGATGCTGGGGGAGCACATCGCGGATCCGCGGTTCGACCTGGTGACCATGAAGAATGCCGAAGCGGCTGCGGCAATCACCGCCCATCTCCTGGCGGGCGGCCGCCGCCGCATCGCCGTCCTGGGTGCGGCGGCCGGAGACACGGCGGACAGTCCCGGCCTGCGGCTGACCGGCTACCGGGCGGCGCTGGAAGCCGCGGGAGTGGAGTTTGATCCCGCCCTGGTGGTGCAGTGCGACTGGCGCCGTGATGCCGGAGCCTCCGCGGTGGCCGGCCTGCTGGACAGCGGAATCCGGTTCGATGCGGTTTTTGGCCTGAACGACACCGTGGCCCTGGGCGCCATGCATGAGCTCCTGATCCGGGGCCTCAAACTGCCGGACGACGTGGCAGTGGCGGGCTTTGACGACATCGACGAGGCACGCTTCGCCTCGCCGGCCCTGACTACGGTGTCGCCCGGCATGGAAGAAATCGCCGAGCGGTCCATCCAGCTGCTCATCGACCGGATCGAAGGCGCGGAGACAGCCGCCGAGGGGCTCCATGTCGAGGCCGGCTTCGAGCTAAAAGTGCGGGACTCGGCTCCCTAAGTGCTCCTGCGCTGCAAGGTAACCGAACAGCTGTCGCAGCCCGAAGTTCCATGGCGGAAGTTCTTCGGCGGCACCCACGGTGTTGACCAGGGCGCCGAGGTGGCGGCTGCGGATGGTTACCACGTCCCCCATCTTGTGGGTGAAACCCTGGCCCGGTTCGTCCCGGTCCTGCGTGGGTGCGAAGAGCGTGCCCGTAAAGAGTGCGAACCCGTCAGGGTACTGGTGGTGCCGGCCGAAGGTGGCTGCCACCAGCTCCTGGAACGGGCGGCTGATCCGGGCCACGGTGTTCCGGCCTTCCAGCTGGTAGCCGTCCGTGCCCTCCACGCGGAGCAGGATCTCCTCCTGCCGCAGGGTCTCGAGGGTGAATCCGCCGTCGAACAGCCGGATCAGCGGCCCCAGCGCGCTGGAGGCATTGTTGTCCTTGGCCTTTCCCAGGAGCAAGGCACTTCGCCCTTCAATGTCGCGGAGGTTCACGTCGTTGCCGAGCGTCGCGCCCACAACCTTGCCCGTTGACGTGGCGATCAGCACCAGCTCCGGCTCCGGGTTGTTCCAGGAGGAGAACGACGGAATCCCGATCCCGGCGCCCAGCCCCACCGAGGACAGCACCGGTGCCTTGGTGAAGACCTCGGGGTCGGGGCCGATGCCCACCTCGAGGTACTGCGACCACAGCCCTTCGGCGATCAGCACCTTCTTGGCCTCGCCGGCCTCGGGGGAGCCCGGCCGTATCGCGCCGATGCTGCCGCCGAGCGCACTGCCCACACGTTCCCGCATTTCGGCGGCCCTGCCGGCGTCTCCGCCGCAGCGCTCCTCGATGACGCGCTCGATCATGCTGTCCACGAAGGTCACCCCGCAGGCCTTGATGACCTGAAGGTCCACGGGCGCCAGCAGGTGCGGACGCGCCGTGTCCTGTGTCAGGGATGCGCCGACGACGTCCGCCGTCTTCCAGCGCGCCGCGGTCATGGCCGAACGCACCTCCGCCGCCGGTTCCGGACGTTCCAGCAGCTCCGACACCGTGCCGGCGAGGTGCTGCAGGTCGAACACATCCTCGCCCCGCACCGCCACTACCCGAGGGCCCGAGGTTTCCACATCCCAAAGACGGCCGACGAGCAGGGCGTCCTCCGCGTCCTCCGGAAGAACGGCAGCGACCGACGCCGACAGCGCCGTCACAGCTGCCCCTCCTGCCGGCCGGCAGGTCGCTGCCAGACGCCGTCGACCCGTTGCGGGACGTTCCACGGGTTCGCATCCTGCAGCGGTTCGGGCAGCCGCGGCTGAGGGAAGGACTGGAAGGCCACCGGCCGCAGGAACCGCCGGATGGCGGCTGTTCCCACGGAGGTGGTGCCCGACGTCGTGGCCGGGTACGGCCCGCCGTGGTGCTGGGCGTAACTGACCGTGACGCCGGTGGGCCAGCCGTTCCAGAGCAGCCGTCCGCTGATGTCCGCGAGCCTGCCGGCGAGCTCGGCGACGTCGTCCTCGGCTTCCGCCTGCAGGGTGGTGGTCAGCTGGCCCTCCAGGAGCCCGGCCAGGGCAGCGAGTTCGGAGTCATCGCCGTACTGCACCACCAGGCTGGCGGGCCCGAACATCTCCTGGCGGAGGATCCCGGGATTCCGGCGGACCGCGTCGGAGGTCGTCAGCAGGACGGTGGGTGCCGGAGTCTCGGCGAAATCGCCGTCGAGCAGTACCTGGACGCCCGCCGTGTCCCGCAGCCCGGCAACTGCGTGCCGGAACCCTTCGTGCAGCCGCTCGCTGAGGAGCTGCGCCGGGGTGAAGTCCTCGAGGGCCTTCCGGAGGCTGTCCCGGACCTCGTCAGTGTGCCCGGCGGGGACGAACAGCACGCCCGGCTTGGTGCAGAACTGTCCCATGCCCAAGGTGAAGGAGCCGGCGTAGCCGGCCAGGATCTCCTCGCGGCGCGCGGACCAGGCGCTGCCGGTGACGAAAACGGCATTGATGCCGCCCAGCTCTCCGAAGAAGGGGATCGGCTCCGGCCGCGCGGCCGCGCGGTCGAACAGTGCCCGGCCGCCCGCCGTCGAACCCGTGAACCCGATGGCCTTCACCAGTGGGTGGTCAACCAGGGCTTCCGCAGCCTGGCGTCCGGTGACCAGGGAGAAGAGGCCCGACGGCGCCCCGGCGGCTTCGAGCGCGGCGGTCACCGTTTCGGCGGTGCGGACCGCAAGTTCCCGGTGGCCGTCGTGCGCCTTGTGGACGACGGCGCAGCCGGCCGCCAGGGCCGACGCCGAATCGCCGCCCATCACGCTGAAGGCGAAGGGGAAGTTGGACGCCCCGAAGACTCCGACGACGCCGAGCGGGACGTTGTAGCGGCGAAGGTCCGGCCGCGGCCCCATGCCCCAGGCGGCATCGTCATGGTCGATGGTGGCGTCGAAGTGCTCGCCGCGGCGGATCTCCTCGGCGAAAAGGCGGAGCTGGAAGACGGTGCGCTTCAGCTCGCCCTGGAGTCGCGCTTCAGCGAGGTGCGTTTCCCCGGCCGCGATCCCAACGAGGGCCGCGGCGTCTCCTTCCAGGCCGGAGGCCACCGCTTCGAGCCAGGCTGCCCGTGTTCCGGGACCTGCCAGACGGGCTTTTTCGAAGGCTGCGTGGGCGGCCTCGACGGATGCGTTCAGCTCTTCTGCCGTAGTGTTCATCGGCCGGTTCCTGCGGGTGCGAGGCGGGCGCCGGTGACGGCGGCTCGGTTTCCCACTTCATGCCACCCTGCGCCGGAAGGGAATTCCCAGCGCGTCCGGGAGGCGCTGAGCATTTCGGCCCCCGTGCCCGGGAGTTCCGGGGCAGCATAGCGTCCGCCCACGATCCGGACCGGTTCGGCGAAGTGTTCGTGGAGGTGGTCCACATATTCGATCATGCGGCCGTCCTGGCTTCCGGTGATGGCCGCGTAGTCGAAGAAGGAGAAGTGCTGGACAAGCTCGCACAGGCCCACACCGCCGGCGTGGGGGCAAACGGGGACGCCGAACTTGGCGGCGAGCAGCAGGTTGGCGATGTTCTCGTTGACGCCGCCCACTCTGGTGGAATCGAGCTGCAAGACGTCGATGGCTCCGGCTTGGAGCAGCTGCTTGAACACAATGCGGCTGGCCACGGCCTCACCGGTGGCGACGCGGACCGGAGCGACACCCTTCCGGATCTCCGCATGCCCCAGGATGTCGTCGGTGCTGGTGGGCTCCTCGATCCAGTAGGGGCTGAACTCGGCCAGCTGGTTGACCCATTCAATGGCCTCGGACACTTCCCAGCGCTGGTTGGCGTCGATGGCGATGGGGAGGCTGCCCACGGCCTCCCGGGCGAGGGACATGCGGCGGCGGTCGTCCGCGATGTCGCCGCCCACCTTGAGCTTGATCATGGAGAACCCGGCGGCTGCCGCTTCCTTGCTGAGCCGGACCAGCTTCTCGTCGCTGTAGCCCAGCCACCCGGGCGAGGTGGTGTAGGCGGGGTAGCCGTCCGCCCTGAGGCTTGCGATGCGGGCCGCCTTGCCGTCCTGGCCTGCCCGCAGGATGTCCAGGGCCTGCTGCGGATTCAGGGCGTCACGGATATGGGTGAAGTCGACGACGTCAACAATCTCTTCCGGGGACATTTCGCTCAGGAGCAGCCAGAGAGGCTTGTTTTCGCGGCGGGCCCGGATGTCCCAGAGGGCGCTGACCAACGCGCCGGCCGCCATCTGGGTGACGCCCTTTTCCGGGCCGAGCCAGCGGAGTTGCGAGTCGTGGATGAGTCGTTTTGAGGCGTTGCCCAGGTCGTAGATCAGTTCGTCGATGTCCCGGCCCCGCAGGAGCTCCGCGTAGGAGTTGATGGCCGCCGTGAGGATTTCGCTGCCGCGGCCGCAGCTGAACACAAAGCCGTGGCCTTCATCGCCCGCATCGGTGCGGATGACGACGTAAGCGGCGGAGTAGTCGGGGTCAACGTTGACCGCGTCGGACCCATCGAGTTCCAGGGACGTGGGAAAGCGGACGTCCTGGGTGGTGATGGAAGTGATGGAAGGCATGGATCTCTTCTCTCGGATTGAACTGGAGGGTGTGCATGATTTCCTATATGAATTTCAATAATCATATAGGAACTGTGATCCAGATCAAGTGCCGGGGGCAAAAAAGAGCCCCGGCCGCTGGGTGAACTGCTCAGCGGCCGGGGCTTTGTTCTAATCGACGATGTGCCGCCTGGGCGGGCCGCTGTCCTGCAGCGGCGCGAGGTCGGCGTGGCCTTCGAAGGCCTGGGCAAAGCGGGCAAACGAGTTACGGATGTGCTCCGCCATGGCCGCTTCGGCCTGTTCCGGCTGGCAGGCCTTGATGGCCTCGCGGACCGCCGAATGCTCCGCGACGGTGATGGCTCCGTCGACGTCGGCCGGGTAGAGGCGGAAGGTGTGCAGGTGGCAGTGGGTCTGCGCGAACGCGTGGCGGACCACGGTGTTGCCGGCGGCGGCGAGGATCGTGTCGTGGAACCGGGTGTCGTGGGCCACCAGGTCCTGCCGCAGGTCGCCGTCGGACTTCATGGCGCCGCGGAACGCCGCAATTTCCTTCTCGAGGGCGGCCGCGGGGTTGGCCAGCCGGTCAATGGCTGCCGAGCGGGCGGCCCAGGGCTCCACCAGCAGCCGAAATTCAAAGAGGGAACGCAGTTCGGCCAGATCCAACAGGGGTGTTGTGCTGTAGCCCTTGCCGGGGTTGTAGACCACCAGGTTGTCGCCCTCCAGTCGTTGCAGCACCTCGCGCACCGGCGTCTGCGAAACGCCCAGGCTCCGCGAAACGGCGTCGATGTTGATCCGGGTGCCGGGCGCGATTTCGCCTTCGAGGATGGAGGCGCGCATCGACGAATACACATCGCTGACGGCGGCTTTGCCTCGGGAGATATCGGAAGACTGACGTGGGGGCACGCGCTGACCTCTTAGTGCTGGTTGGGTGTGTTGTCCGGGTTGGAGTCGCTGGGGGAATCATATTCCACCGGACCTTCCGCCGCCCCGGCAGGCGCTGCTGCAGGCGATTTTCTGAGGGGGCTTGATCTGCATCACGTTTTCTATATGATTAACCAGATTCCTATATGATTTGGCACCGATATCTTCGGTGTCTTCCCCCGGTGCCACAGGCGCCCGAAGCCATGTTTACGTCGAAGGAGACCACATGACTGCGCTCGGAAGTAAAGTTGCCAGTACGTCATCCCTCAAAAATCCCCGCACCATGACCCGGAAGCGCTGGGTCATTATCTGGCTGGCCTTCATCGGGTTGAGCATCAACTACCTGGACCGGTCCAGCCTTAGCGTTGCCCTGCCCTTCATGGGCAAGGACTTCGAATTGACCGCCACCCAGCAGGGCCTCATCTTTGCCGCCTTCTTCTGGGCCTACGACTTCTGCCAGCTGGCGGCCGGCTGGTACGTGGACAAAGTGGGGCCGCGCAGGTCGTTCTCGCTGGCGGCTGTCTGGTGGTCCATCTTCACGATGGTGACCGCCGCGGCGACGAACTTCTGGTCCCTGTTCGCGGCCCGCTTCCTCCTGGGCGTCGGCGAAAGTCCTGCGCCCAGCACCGCAGCCAAGGTGGTGGCCACCTGGTTCCCGGTCCGTGAACGGGCGTTCGCCACCAGCATCTGGGACTCGGGTTCCCGCGTGGGGGCCGTGATCGCGCTGCCCATCGTCACCCTGATCGTGGCGCTGACCTCATGGCATGCGGTGTTCATCATCATCGGCGTTGCCGGCATTATCTGGGCCGCGGTCTGGTGGAAGGTGTACCGCAGCCCCCAGGAGCACCCCGGCGCCAATGCCGCCGAGGTGGCCTACATCGAGGAGGGCGGCGCCCGCGGTGAAGGCAGCGACGACGCCAACGCCGCCAAGCTGCCCTGGCGCTCACTCTTCAAGTACCGCACCATCCTCAGCATGATGTTCGGCTTCTTCTGCCTGAACAGCGCCATCTACTTCTTCATCACCTTCTTCCCGAGCTACCTCGTCAAGGAACGCGGCTTCGACCTGCTCAAGCTGGGCTTCTTCGGTGCCATCCCCGGCATCTGCGCGGTGCTGTGCGGCTGGCTGGGCGGATACCTGGCCGACCGCGCCGTACGCAGCGGCGTCCCCGTCACCAAGGTCCGCAAGGCCACCATCGCCGGCGGCCTGATCGGCGGCTCCGTGATCATGTTCGCCGCCCTCGTTCCGGAAGCCTGGATGGCACTGGCGCTGCTCTCGGTCGCCTACTCAAGCCTCACCGTCGCGGCAACCGGCATCTGGTCGCTGCCCGCGGATGTTGCCCCGAGCTCCAGGCACGTCGGATCCATCGGCGGCCTGCAGAACTTCGCCTCCAACCTGGCCGGCATCTTCACCCCGATCCTGATCGGCGTGCTGGTGGACCAGACCGGTTCCTTCGTGGCCCCGCTGGCGGTCATCGGAGCCGTCTCCCTCGTGGGCGCCGCCAACTACCTCTTTGTCATGGGCAAGATTGAGCCCCTGAAGGTCAAGGAGCCCGCAGCCGTGGTGTAACCGTGGAAAGGGCGGCGGCAATCCGGAGGGGTTGCCGCCGCCCTTTTGCATGCCCGGCCCTTGCTTAATGCGTTAGTGACAACTAACGTATTTTCTGTGCCTGATCTTCTGGAAGTTGCAACGGAGCCCAACAGGCGGGCGCTGCTTAGGCTACTGGCAGAGGGGGAGAGGACTGTCACCGAACTGTCCGGCCATTTTCCGGTCAGCAGGTCGGCAATTTCCCAGCACCTGCTGCTTCTCTCGGAAGTGGGGCTGGTGACCGCCCGGAAAGACGGGCGGAACAGGTACTACCGACTGGACGGCGCCGGGATGGTCCGGCTGCGTGAACAATTCGAGGCTTTCTGGACAACCGAACTGGACCTGCTGGTGGCCGACGCCGGCCGGCCGGGCCAGCAACCACCGCAAGGGAATTCTGATGACATTCAATAAGACAGTATTCATTCCTGTTGACCCGGACGCGGCCTTCGCGCTCATCACACAGCCGGAGCGGCTGCGGCGCTGGCAGGCTGTTGCGGCGCGGGTGGATCTTCGCGTGGGCGGCGACTACCGCTGGACCATCACCCCGGGGCACTCCGCGACGGGCAGTTTCACCGAAGTTCAGCCCGGGAAGCGGATCGTCTTCACCTGGGGATGGGAAGGCGACGCCGGGCTGCCGCCGGGAGCGTCGACGGTGACGGTGAACCTGGAAGCTGTCGAGGGTGGAACCACTGTCCAGCTCATTCACGAGGGATTGTCGGAACAGCAGGAGGCGGGCCACGCCGAAGGCTGGAACCATTTCCTCGAGCGCCTCGTCCTGCTTGCCGCCAGCGGAGATGCCGGCCCGGACGAGTGGGCTGCTGCCCCGGACCCCATTGACGAACTCTCCAGCGCCGAGGCGGCCCTGGCGGTGGCCCAGCGGGTCCTCCGCGAGGTGGGGGAATCGGACCTGGGTTCAGCGACCCCCTGCGGGGACTTCACCGTCGCCGGCCTCCTTGACCATCTGTTCGGCTCGATCGCTTCAATCGGCACGGCGCTCGGCGTGACGGTGCCTGATCAGCAGTCTGCGACGCCGGAGGTCCGGATTGCCGATGCTGCGCAGGCCACCCTGGAGGCTTTCCGCGTCCGGGGCACGGAGGGAACCCTGGACATGGGCTTCGCCGAACTGCCGGCAACCGTCGTTGCCAACATCCTGAACCTGGAACTGCTGGTCCACGCCTGGGACTTCGCCAGGGCAACCGGCCAGGAGCTCAGCGTTACGCCGGTCCTTTCCGACTACGTGCTGGGTCTCGCCCGGAACACCATCAGCCCCCAGATGCGCGGCAAGAGCTTCGCCGAGGAAACCATTGTTGATGAATCGGCGGCAAGCCTGGAACGCCTGGTTGCCTTCACCGGCCGGCAGGTTGCCGGGCGATGAAGCCGCGAGTCCCGGGGGAAAGGTGCCGGAAATGGTTGATGTGGTGACGGAAATCGAGATCCGCCGTCCGCCCGAAGCTGTCTACGCTTACGCGGCCAACCCGGATAACGCGCCCGCCTGGTATAGCAACATCCAGGCCGTCAGCTGGGAAACTGACCCGCCGCTGGCCGTGGGCTCCAAGGTGGCGTTCAGGGCGGAGTTCCTCGGAAGGACACTGGAATACGTCTACGAATTTACCGAGCTGGACCACGGCAGAAAGCTGGTCATGCGCACGGCCCAGGGCCCGTTCCCTATGCAGACCACCTACACGTGGGCGGACGCCGGCGGAGGTTCCACCCGGATGACCCTGCGCAACACCGGAACGCCGGCGGGTTTCTCCGCCGTCGCCGGCCTGGTGATGACGCCGATGATGCGACGCGCCATGCGCAAGGACCTGGCAAAGCTGAAATCCGTCCTCGAAGCCGGGCTGTAAGACACCATTCCGCTGAACAGATGGGCCCGGCCGGTCAGGGCACTGCGTTGGAGAGTTCAGCCTCCAGGCGTTCGACGTCGGTGCGGTGGCAAAGTTCAGTGGCAGGCGTCATGACGGTGGCACTTCCGGCTGCCACGGCGGCCCGGAAAGCAGCATCAAGCGGGCGGCCCTGCGCGAGCCGGAGCACAAAAGCGCCCAGGAAACTGTCGCCGGCCCCGACGGTGCTGACCACCGGCACGTCCGGAACTGTCAACCGGACCAGGCCGGACTTCGAAGCGAGCAAGGCTCCGGCCTGGCCGAGCGTGAGGGCAACATGTTCCGCTGCGCCGTCAGCCACGAGGGCAGATGCCGCGTCCACCTGGCTCTGTTCCCCTTCGAGGGCGGCCCCGAAATGAATCCCCAGCTCGCGAAGGCTCGGTTTGACCAGGAACACGCCTTCGGCCAGCGCCTCGGTGAGGGCCGGTCCGGAGGCATCAACCACGCAGTGTGCGCCGGCCTGGCGCGCCAGGCGGGCGATCCTCGCGTAGAAATCCTCCGGAACTCCCGGTGGAAGGCTGCCGCTGGCCACCACGTAGCCTCCCGCCGGCATGGATTCCTTAACAAGGTCCAGGCAGGCCTGCCACTCCGGTTCGCTGAGCTCCGGGCCCTGGAGCACGAACCGGAATTGCTTCCCCGTGGACGTTTCATCCACGGTGAAATCCTGGCGTGTGCTCCCCTGGATCCGAACCGCAAGGGACGGGATGCGCTCGGCTTCGATGAGCCTGCGGTAGGCCTCCCCGGTGGGGCCGCCCGCGGTGTACACCGCCAGTGTCTGTCCACCGAGCCGCTGGATGACCCTCGCCACGTTGACGCCCCCGCCGCCCGGATCCAAGCGGCTCGCACCGCACCTCAGCTTGTGGCCGCTGCTGACCCGCTCCGTCGAGGTGCTGATGTCCAACGCAGGATTCACCGTGAGGGTGAGGATCGGCTTACTGCCCTGCTGCTGTGAGGCGTCCATGGCCCCAGCATAGGAGGCGTGCCCTTTGGGGCCATAGGCCTCCGGCGCTTCGGAAAACCTGCCGCCCGCCCGTTTGAACTGCCACACTGTTCCTGATGCAGGCATTCTTCGACGGACTCCTTAACGCCAGCCCGCTGCTGGTGGCCTGCGTCGTGTTCGCCCTGGTTTTCGCCGAAGACGCACTCTTCATCGGCTTCGTCATCCCCGGCGAAACGGCCGCCGTAGTGGGCGGAGTGATCGCCGGAAAAGGCGGCGTCCCGCTGCCAGTGATGATTGCGGTAGTGGTTTCCGCCGCAATCCTGGGCGACACGGTGGGCTACGAAATCGGCAGGCACCTGGGACCGCGGCTGATCTCACGAAAGATCTTTGACCGGAAGCGGCCCCAGCTGGAGAAAGCACAGGAGTTCCTCAGGCGGCGGGGAGGCCCTGCCATCTTCCTGGGCCGGTTCACCGCCTTCTTCCGCGCCGTGATGCCGGCGCTGGCCGGCCTCAGCGGCATGCCCTACCGGCGCTTCGCACTCTGGAACATCACCGGCGGCGTGCTGTGGGGGAGCCTCTTCGTGACCCTCGGATACCTGGCCGGCAACCTGTATGACGAGGTGGCGCGCACTGCCGGTAGCGCCGCGGCCATCGTTGTTGCCGCAGTGGCGGTGGCTGTCCTGGCCACCTGGCGGATACGACGGCATCTGGCCGGGGACGCCAGCCGCTGAGGCCGTGCAGGCGCTAGCCGCACGATCCGGGAATAAACACGCGTAGAATTGGCTACCCAGCTGGTGGTCAGGGACTCCACAGCAGCGCCCGCCGGGTGATTTCTTCCCGCAGCGTGCCGCACATTACACCACGGCGACTTAGTTCAAGGTGGTAGTGCGGGAATAAGGGTGCGATGGTGTAGGTTGCATTCCCGTCAGACAAGAACATCAGAAAAGAGAAACCCCCAAAGTGGCAACCGATTACGACGAAGTACGATCCGACGTCAAGGAATCCCAGGAGAACTCCCTGGAGGCGCTTCAGTCCGCCAATGCCCCCGATGCGCGAAGCGTCGTCCGGGAGCTGGATGAGACCGACGCACTGGACGACGGCATGGTCCCCGGCGGGGAGTTCGTCGCCGAGGAACTGGTGGTCCAGGTCATCCCGCAGGCGCAGGACGAATTCACCTGCTATTCCTGTTTCCTGGTCCGTCACCGCTCCCAGATCGCCCGCGAAAAGAACGGCCACGCCTATTGCGTTGATTGCGAAGGCTAAGGGCCGCCACGCCGTCTCCTGCCATCCCTGAGCCCGGGAGACGGGCCCCGGAAACCTCACGGAAACGTGACCGGCCTACTGTGGTCACAAAGCAGTACGTTGAAGGGATTTCCGATGCATCTGATGCCCCGTGAGCAGGAAAAGCTCATGATCGTGGTCGCCGCAGACCTTGCCCGGCGCCGCCAGGCCCGCGGCCTGAAGCTGAACTTCCCTGAGTCCGTGGCCATCATCAGCTATGAACTGATCGAGGGTGCCAGGGACGGCCGCACCGTCGCTGACCTCATGAGCTACGGCACCACGCTGCTGACCCGCGACGACGTGATGGAGGGCGTGCCCGAGATGATCCACGACGTCCAGATCGAGGCCACGTTCCCGGACGGCACCAAGCTCGTCACTGTCCACGATCCGATCCGATAGGGGCAGGCGATGATTCCAGGTGAGTACGTTCTCCGTTCAGCGCCCGTGGTGATCAACGCCGGACGCGAGGCGGCCGACGTCGTCGTAACTAACACCGGTGACCGGCCCGTGCAGGTGGGCTCGCACTACCACTTCGCGGAAGCGAACGCCGCCCTTGAGTTTGACCGCAGGGCCGCCTACGGCCGCCGGCTGGACATACCGGCCGGCACCGCAGCCCGGTTTGAGCCGGGGGACAGCAGGACTGTCCGGCTGATCGAACTGGCCGGCAGTCGCGAGGTGTACGGCCTCAGCAACGCGGTCAACGGCGCGCTGGCCACGGCCGATCCCAAGGCAGGAATGGGGGACGCCTCGTGAGCTTCGAACTGACGCGCAAGCAGTACGCGGACCTGTACGGCCCGACGACGGGTGACTCCATCCGTCTCGCGGACACCGAACTGTTCCTGGAAATCGAAAAGGACCTCACCGTATACGGCGAGGAAGTGGTGTTCGGCGGCGGCAAGGTGATCCGCGACGGCATGGGCCAGAACGGCCAGGTGACGCGGGACGGGAACGTCCAGGGCAGTATTGGTTCCGGCGGCGGAGTGCCGGATACCGTCATCACCAACGCCGTCATCCTGGACTACACCGGCATCTACAAGGCGGACGTGGCGATCAGGGACGGCCACATCCTCAAGATCGGCAAGGCCGGCAACCCGCAGATCGCCGACGGCGTGGACATCGTGATCGGCGCCAGCACCGAAATCATCGCCGGGGAGCGGAAGATCCTCACCGCGGGCGGCGTGGACACCCACATCCACTTCATCTCCCCGGACCAGGTGCCCACCGCCCTCACCAGCGGCGTGACCACCATGGTGGGCGGCGGCACCGGGCCGGCGGAAGGCACCAAGGCCACCACCGTCACTCCCGGCAAATGGCACATCCAGCGGATGCTGCAGGCCACCGAGGGGATGCCCATCAACATCGGCCTGTTCGGCAAGGGCCACGCGTCCGCCGTTGAACCCCTCGCTGAGCAGATCCGGGCCGGCGCGATCGGGCTCAAGGTCCACGAAGACTGGGGCTCCACCACCTCGTCGATCGACAACTCCCTGAAGGTGGCGGACGAATACGACGTCCAGGTGGCCATCCACACGGACACCCTCAACGAGTGCGGCTTCGTGGAGGACACCATTCGGGCCATCGGCGGCCGGGTGATCCACACGTTCCACACTGAAGGCGCCGGCGGCGGCCACGCCCCGGACATCATCAAGATCGCCGGGCTCCCGAACGTGCTGCCGGCCTCCACCAACCCCACCCTGCCGTACACCCGCAACACCATCGAAGAGCACCTGGACATGCTGATGGTGTGCCACCACCTCAACCCGGACATCCCGGAAGACGTGGCGTTCGCCGATTCCCGCATCCGGGCGGAGACCATCGCCGCCGAGGACGTGCTGCAGGACCTGGGGATCTTCGCCATCACGTCCTCCGACTCCCAAGCCATGGGCCGGGTGGGCGAGGTGATTACCCGCACCTGGCAGGTGGCGGACAAGATGAAGAAGCAGCGCGGGGTGCTGAAGGACCCCCGGGGGGAGAGCGCGGCCGGTGCCCATGGTTCCGAGGACAGCGACAACTTCCGGATCAAGCGCTACGTGGCGAAGTACACCATCAACGCCGCGATCGCGCAGGGCATGGCCGACTCCATCGGCTCGGTGGAGGAAGGCAAGTTCGCGGACCTGGTGCTCTGGGACCCCGCGTTCTTCGGGGTGAAGCCGGAGCTGGTACTCAAGGGCGGCCAGATTGCCTACGCCCTGATGGGCGACGCCAACGCCTCCATCCCCACCCCGCAGCCGCGCACCATGCGTCCCATGTTCGCAGCGTTCGGCAAGGCGGTGCAGCAGTCCTCCATCACGTTCCTGTCGCAGGCCGCGATCGACGCCGGGGTGCCGGAAGAGCTGGGCCTGCAGAAGGTCATCCGGCCCGTATCCGGGATCCGCACGCTGTCCAAGGCCGACCTCAAGTTCAACGACGCCACGCCGGACATCCAGGTGGACCCGGAAACGTACCAGGTGACGGTGGACGGCGAGGACATGACCTGCGAACCGGCGGACGTGCTGCCCATGGCGCAGCGCTACTTCCTTTTCTAACCTCCCGAGCACCGGAGCACCCCGTGATTATCGAAAAGATCCTCGGCAACCTGCACGACCTCCCCGCCGCTGAGACCGCGGCCTTCGCTGGGCTGCACCAGGAAAAAGTGGTGCTGCCCAGCGCCCAGCTGGTCAAACGGATCCAGCGCGTCACCACGGACCACGGCAAGGAGATCGGAATCCGGCTGCCGTCCGGTTCCGGGGACCTGCGCGACGGCGACATCCTGCACGTGGCCGACGCGAACATGATCGTGGTGTCCGTGCTGCCCACCGACGTCCTGGTGGTGGCGCCCCGAACCATCCACGAGATGGGTGTGGTGGCGCACTCCCTGGGCAACCGTCACCTGCAGGCCCAGTTCTTCGATTCGTCCTCCGAGTACGCGGCCGAGGTGATGGTGTGCGCCTACGACCACACCGTGGAGGACTACCTCAAACACGTCGGCTTGCCCTACGACCGCCAGGAACGCGTCATGCCCGTCCCCTTCCGCCATGCCGAACACAGCCACTAGCCACCAGCTGGCGCTCCAGCAGCTGACCGACTCCGCCCTGCCCACGGGGGCCTTCGCGCACTCGCTGGGCTTTGAGACCTACATCGAGCGCGGCCTGGTCCACGACGAGGCGTCCTTCGGGGTGTGGCTTTCGGCGTTCGTGGGGCAGCAGCTCACCTATTCCGACGGCCTGGCCATCCGCTTCCTCTACGAGGGCGTTCCCGTTGCGGAACTGGATGCGCTGCTGACAGCACAGCTCCTCCCTCGGCAGCTGCGGGAGGCGAGCACCAAGATGGGCACCCGGCTGCTGGAGATCGGCTCCGAGGTTTTCCCTTCCCCGGAGCTGGCGGAGTACCGGGAGCTGGTGACCGCCGGCCGCGCCGCCGGCCACCAGCCGCTGGCGTTCGCCGTCGTCGCCCGTTCCCTGGGGGTGCCGCTCACCGAAGCCCTGGCCGCCTACCTTTTCGCCGCCGTCACCTCACTGACCCAGAACGCCGTCCGCGCCATTCCGCTGGGGCAGAACGCCGGCCAGCGGCTGCTGCGGAAAGCGGCCGACGACGTCGCTGCCGCCGTCGGGCGGATCGGCCGCCTGGCGCCGGACGACTTCGGGGCCGTCAGCCCCGGACTGGAAATTTCCCAGATGCGGCACGAACGCCAACGTGCCCGCATGTTCATGAGCTAGCAGGAGGACACCATGTCTGAACCCATCAAAATCGGCATCGGCGGACCGGTCGGTGCCGGCAAGACCCAGCTCGTGGAGCGTCTCACCCGGCATATGAGCCGCGAAATCTCCATGGCCGCCATCACCAACGACATCTACACCATCGAGGACGCCAAGATCCTGGCCGCCAACGGCATCCTGCCCGAGGACCGGATCATCGGCGTCGAAACCGGCGGCTGCCCGCACACCGCCATCCGCGAGGACACGTCCATGAACACGGCGGCGATCGAAGAGCTCAAGAAGCGCCACCCGGACCTGCAGGTGATTTTCGTGGAATCCGGCGGCGACAACCTCTCGGCCACGTTCAGCCCCGAGCTGGTGGACTTCTCCATTTACATCATCGACGTGGCGCAGGGCGAGAAGATCCCGCGCAAGGCCGGCCAGGGCATGATCAAGTCCGATCTCTTCATCATCAACAAGACCGATCTCGCGCCCCACGTCGGCGCCGACCTGTCCGTCATGGAACGGGACTCGAAGGAATTCCGGGGCGAGAAGCCGTTCTGCTTCACCAACCTGAAAACCGACGAAGGCCTCGACGCCGTCATCGAATGGGTGCGGCGCGACGTCCTGATGCTCGACCTGACGCAATGAGGCAGAACAGTTCCGCTGCCGTCTCACCAGGGCCTGCTGCCGCGGGTGATAGGGGCCGTGCCCGCTTCGCGGTGCCCGCCACGCCGCGGCCCCTATCACCCGCGTCCGCTGATCGGCCCGAGATGGGTCGCCTTAAACTTCTCATTACGGAACGCTGTGGGAAATCCATTGCCTCGAGGCAGTTCCATCAAGGCGCCCTCCGTGTTCTGCGGCCGCACTACCTGGATGAGTCCGGGCAGGTTTGTTATGTCATGGTGAATCCTGGCGGGGCGTATCTTGGGGCCGATCTCTATGTCATCGACGTGGAGGTGGGCGACGGGGCGAGGCTGCTGCTGACCACCCAGTCCGCCACGAAGATCTACCGGACTCCAGGGTCGTTTGCCGAGCAGCGGATGACCCTGCGGCTGGGGGAGGGGGCGCAGCTGGAGCTGGCCCCGGACCAGCTGATCGCCTACCGGGAGGCCAGCTACCGGCAGAACACGCACATTACGGTGCGGCCGTCGTCGAGCCTGGTCATGGCTGAAGTGGTCACGCCGGGGTGGTCCCCCGACGGGGCGTCGTTCCGGTATGAGGAGCTGCGGCTCCGCAACGAGATCCATGTGGAGTCCCCCGGGGTCACCGAACTGCTGGCCCTGGATAACCTGCTGATCCGGCCGCCGCTCAACGACGTCACCGGCATGGGGTTCATGGAGGGCTTCAGCCACCTGGGCTCGCTGGTGGTGGTGGACGCACGCGTGGACCAGGCGCTCGCCGACGAGTTCCATGCGCTCACTTCAGGCCATGACGCCTACACCGGAGTGTCCCTGACGGCATCAATCGGAGGAACCGCCGGCCTGGTGCTGCGGTCATTGTCCAACTCCACGGGGGAACTCAACCGGCTGCTGGGGGCGTGCACCGCCCTGCTGCGGAACCGCTGGCACGGGCAGGCGCCCCTGAACCTGAGGAAGTACTGATGACCGCTCCCACCGGGTTCGCCGCGATGTACCGGGAACGGGAGCAGCTGCCGCTCCGGACCCGCTTGCTCTTCGCCTTCGGCGCGGTGGCCGCATTGCATCTGGCCGCCGTCGTACTTCTGCTGGCCGGAAGCTTTGGGGCCGGGACTATGGAAGGGGCGCAGCCGCTGGCGCTGGGGCTGGTGCTCACTGCGTACCTGGCGGGCATCAAGCACAGCTACGACTGGGACCACCTCGCCGCGATCGACAACTCGACGCGGAAGTTCGTGGCGCAGCACAAGGACCCGGTGAGCGTGGGGTTCGCCTTCAGCCTGGGCCACAGTTCGGTGGTGATCCTGGCCGGAATCCTGGTGGTGGGCGGCGCGGCAATGGTGGGCCGGTTCATGGAGGACGGCACCACCGGAAACCTGGTGCTGGGCCTCATCGGCAGCGGCGTTTCCGGGTTGTTCCTGCTGGCCATGGGCCTGTTCAACGGCTCGGCGTTCATCCGGGCAGCGCAGGCATACCGGAAGGTGCAGGGCGGCGGGCAAGTTCGGGACGAAGACCTCGAGGCGAAGGGCTTCGTGGCACGCCTGCTGGCCGGGCCCCTGTCCAGGGTCCAGCGGCCGCGGAACATTTACGTGATCGGTTTCCTGTTCGGCCTGGGTTTTGATACCGCCACCACCATCGGGCTCCTGGTCATGGCGACGGCGGCATCCCTTGCCGGAGTCTCCCCGTTCATACTCCTGGCGCTGCCCTTGGCGTTCACGGCCGCCATTACCCTGTGCGACACGGCCAACGGTGTGGCCATGATGCGCATGTACCGCCGTGCCATCCACCATCCGCAGCGGAAACTCGGCTTCAATGCGCTGGTCACCGGGATCTCGGCCGTGTCCGCCCTGTTCATTTCGGCCATCACCCTGGGCGGATTCTTCAACGCGGCGTTCGGATGGCACGATCCCCTCACCACCTGGCTGGGCGGTGTGGACCTGGGCGAGGCCGGACTGCTGCTGGTGGCCATGCTGCTGGCTGCCTGGGGTGTCGCGGTGTGGCGGGAGCGGTGGAAGGGCCGCGCGCAGGCCGTTTAGCGTGGCGGAGACGGGTCCTTGATACAACCCATGACGCGGGCCCGGGCGGGTGGCAGGATAGGACGCATGGAACTGCACATCACCGGGGACCCGGCTGCCGACAAACTACTCAGCGACGACGCGTTTGCACTGCTCACCGGCATGCTGCTTGACCAGCAGGTGACCATGGAGTCGGCGTTTGCCGGTCCCGAAAAGATCAGGACCCGCATCGGTTCCATGGACCCGGCAGCGATCGCCGGGTATGACCCCCAGGACTTCGTCGAGATGTTCAAGGAGCGCCCGGCCGTCCACCGCTTCCCGGGATCCATGGCCGGACGCGTCCAGGCGCTCGCGGAGACCGTGCACCAGGACTGGAACGGGGACGCCACGGCCATCTGGACCAAGGGCGACCCCGACGGCAAGGAAGTGCTCCGCCGGCTGAAGGCCCTGCCGGGCTTCGGCGAGCAAAAGGCGAAGATCTTCCTGGCGCTGCTCGGGAAGCAGTGCGGCCTCAAAGCCGAAGGATGGCGCGAAGCCGCCGGCCACTACGGCCAGGAGGACGCTTTCCTGTCCGTGGCCGACATTGTGGATCCGGAGTCCCTGGTCAAGGTGCGCGCCAGCAAGCAGGCCGCCAAGGCCGCTGCCAAGGCCGCGAAACCCGCCGGGAACTGACCGCCCGGCCATCGGGGACGGCGTGAAAGGCGGGACCGTGAGTGAGCAGCCTGCAGGCAGGCCCGTTTCCCTCTGGGCGGCCACCAGCGGGCCGACCAGCTACCCCGCGCTCGGGGAGGCCATCGACGTCGATGTGGCCGTGATCGGCGGCGGCATTGCGGGTCTGACCACTGCGCTGGCGCTCAAACGGGCCGGACAGACCGTGGCCGTGCTGGAAGCGGCCCGGGTGGGCACCGGAGTCACCGGGAACACCACCGGGAAAGTCACGTCCCTGCACCGGCTGGCCTACACCGACCTTGCTGCACATCACGGCACAGAGGCAGCCCGCCTCTACGGGCACGCCAACGAGGCAGCGATTGAGCATGTGGCCGCCACAGTGGCGGACGAAGGGATCGACTGCGGCTTCCGGCGGGTCGCCAACTACACCTACGCCGAATCAGACCGCACGCTCGCCCTGGTCCGGGAGGAAGCGGCTCTCGCAGCCAAACTTGGACTTCCTGCGTCCTTCACCACCGACGTGCCGCTGCCGTTCGCGGTCAAGGGGGCGGTCCGCTTCGACAACCAGGCGCAGATCCATGCGCTCCAATACGTACAGGGACTGGCCCGCGCCGTGGACGGGGACGGCAGCTTTGTCTTCGAGGAGTCGCCCGCCACGGGGTTCCGCGACGGCGTTCCGGCGGTGGTAGACACGGAGCGGGCCACAGTCCGCGCTCGCGAGGTCATTGTGGCGACGAACGTGCCGTTCGGGGACAACGGAACCTTCGACGAACGGTGTTACCTGCACCGCTCGTATATCGTTGCCGCCCGTTCCGGAATGCCCCCGCAGGATGCCACGTTTGTCAGTGTTGACGAGCCGATGCGCTCCATCCTGACAACAGACGTCGACGGCGTCAGCTATGTTCTGGCCGGTGGTGAGGGACATCCCGCCTCGGAGCCCGCCGACTCCGCCGAACGCTACCGGAGGCTCACCGCCTTTGCCGGGGACCGCCTGGGCGCCGGGGAGATCGCCTTCCGCTGGTCCACCCAGGACGCCATGCCCGCCGACGGGGTGCCCTACGTCGGGCGCCTGTCGCCGGACTTCCGGCATGTCCACGTGATCACCGGACTGCGCAAATGGGGGCTGACCAACGGAACGGCCGCTGCCCTGATCCTCCGGGACACCTTCCTGGGCCGACGCAACCCCTGGGCGGCACTGTTCGACAGCACCAGGTCGGTCCGCTTCACCGGTGGGGCGCCGGCGGCGCGGGCGCCGGCAATGCACGGGCAGGATGCGGTTCGGCCGGAGGCACCCGCTCCAGCGTCACCGCAGCCGGGCCAGGGCAGGGTGGTTGACGTGGGCGGCGCGAAGACCGCCGTTTACACCAGCACCTCAGGAGAGGTCAGCGCGGTCTCGGCCGTCTGCACGCACCTGGGCTGCACCGTGGAGTTCAACGCTGCCGACGTGACCTGGGACTGCCCGTGCCACGGCTCCAGATTCACCACCGACGGGACGGTAATCCAAGGCCCGGCCACCAGGAACCTCGATCCCGGCCAGGCGCCTGCCTAGGACAATCATCCTGGCGCCTTTCCCCGGGCAGGGTCCTCTTCCAGCGACGCAACGCCGCCATCACACGCATGGACAGCGCCCAGTACACCACTCCGGCGGCAAGCGAAGCGGCCACCGCCAGTGCAGGGCTGATGTCGACCAGCATCGGATAAACCAGCCAATGGGTGAGGTAGGCGTAGAGCGAGGACGCAGCCAGCAGGCCAACGAAGCGGTGCAGGCGGGCGGGCACCGGGATGCTGGGGAGCCAGATGAGCAGGAGGACACCGACAACGAGCGTCGCCTCACGGTTCGGGTTGTCGAAGAAGCCCGGAACGGTGAGCACAGTGATGGCCGTGACAGCGAGCCGCCGGGCCAGGCCTTGCGAACGCGCCACCGCCCAGCCGAGTGCGAACAGCCACAGTACCGGTCCGGTGTTGGGCACCTCGGGGTCCACCAGTTCAAAGCGTTCCAGCAGCCCCACCCCTGTCAGCACCAGGGGGAAAGCCCAAGGGAAGCGCCGCTCCGCGCGGTCCGCCCAGGGAACGGCCAGCAAGGCGGCTGCCGCAGCAAGGATGTACACCAGCACCTCCACAAACCAGAAGTGCCACTGTGTGGTCACCTCTTCCGGGCCGATGATGGCGTTGAGGAGCAGGACGTTGGCGAGGCTGTACCGGTCAGTGAGCAGGTAGGCCGCGCCGATGAAGAGGACGCTGGGAACAACGACCCTGCCGAGGCTGCGCAGCTGGCGGCGAAGGCGGGGCAGCCGTTCGCCGGTGAGCTGGAAGCGGGCAAAGTTGAACCCGGCGACGGCCATCAGAACGTGCGCGGTGCCCTGCCAGCTGAAAAGCCCAACGTGGGTGCTGACGATGAACACGATCGCGAGGGCCCTCAGCACAATCCCCGTCTCCAGCGGGGCAAAGAACCGCCTGCGCCGTTGTTGCGGGGGCTTTCCGGGGTTCGTGAGTTCGGGGTTCATGAGTTCGCGGACCGTGCGCACATGCCAGTCGGGCGGGAGGTTGCCGAGGGCTTTTTCCAGCCGGACGGAGACGGCCACGTAGGACAGCGAGTCTCCGCCGAGGGTGACGAACGTGCTGTCGTCCGTGACGTCGTCGTGCTCCAACTGTTCCGCGAAGATCTTCCGGACGTCCGCCGGTCCCTCGTCAGGGGCGGAGGCGGGCGCATCGAATGTGGGTGCGGGGGCCGCCCTCGTGGCGGCGAGCTCCAGGATGGCCGGGTAGTCCACCTTCCCGCTCCCCAGCCGCGGAAGGTGCTCGACGCCGTGCACGTCGACGGACGGGCGCGGCAGGCCCAGGCTCTGCGCGAGGACCTTGCCCAGCAGCCGTTCATCGTGGTCGCCTTCCACGGCGACGACCAAGCCGTCGTCGGATCCCGTGCAGGCCCCGGCGACGCCCAGCCCGGAGAGGACCTGCTCCACCTGCCCGAGATCCACGCGCAACCCGACCACCTTGACGAACCGGCTCCGCCGTCCCACGATCTCGTAGATGCCGGCGGGATGCTGCCTGGCCAGGTCGCCGGTACGAAGTTCGGTAAGGGTTCGGCCCGCCGAGAGGTCGTCCGGGCTCTCGGCATAGCCGAGCATCACGTTCGGGCCGGAATACACGAGCTCGCCGTCGTCCAATCCCGGAACCGGGTCTATCCGGAAGGAGCCGCCCGGTACGGGGATGCCGATGGTTTCCGGCGCGGTTTCCGCCAGTTCAGGGGGCAGGTAGGCCATCCGGGCCGTTGCTTCAGTGGCCCCGTACATCACAAACAGATCCCAGCCCCGCCGCCGGCCCAGCCGTGAGAACTCGCGCACTTGCTCAGGGGCAAGCCTCCCGCCGGCCTGCGTCACGTAGCGCAGGTGCGGCAAATCCATCCCGGTGAACCCGACGCGGTCCAAAAGCTCAAAGGTGTAGGGGACTGCTGCAAAGGATGTCGCACCACGGGCGGCAAAAAGGTCCCAGAAGCACGGGTCGACGACGGACAGATCCGTGAGCACCAGCGCGGCACCGCGTGCCAGGTGGCTGTTGATGACGGAAAGCCCGTAGCAGTAGGACATCGGCAGGGTCGTGGCCGCACGGTCCTCCGAACGGATGCCCAGGTATTCGGCGATGGACTCCGCGTTCGATTGCAGATTGGCGTACGAGAGGCGCACGAGTTTTGGCGACCCGGTGGATCCCGAGGTGCTCAGGAGCAGGGCGAGGTCGGGATGGAGTACGTGCGATGTGCCGGGCCGCACTTCTTCGACGGCCGGGCGGCCGGCGCCGTCTCCGGACCGGAGAATGACGTCGGGTCTGTAGGCAGCTGCGATGGAGTCAACGGAGCCCGGTTTGTCCGCGGGAACCAGGATGAGCGGGTGGCCGGAGGAAAGGGCTGCCAGGTAGGCAACCAGCGAATCCAGGTCGTTCTGAGCGGCCAGCAACACGAGGCGCCGCACGGGACCCAGACGGTCCGCCGCCGCATCGACCAGGTCGGCCAGTTCCCGGTAGGAGAGGGACGCCGACCCCGTCAAAACGGCAGGACGATCGCCGTGCCGGGCGAGACTGCCAGCGAAGGTTGCCGGGCCGAGGTCATGCCCTGTGTCAGGGCATGCGAGGGGCGGGGCAGGAATCATGGTGGTCCTCAAATCCGTACTTAGGCTGGCCTAACCACGAAACAATACCGGTGATTGCCGGAATTAAGAAAACTTTATGTGCCCTATTTCTCCAGCCGTTTTTCTAACCCGGGAGGTCATCGACGTCTGTGTGGCCAGCCCGGTAGGACTCGTCCGGCCCGTGGAGACGGCGGACACCGCCCGACTTAGGGGGCGGCGGCGTAGTTGAACCGCTCGACGACGGCGCTCCCCTTGGGGACGGAGACTCCGACGACGCGTCCGGTGAAACCGCCGGCCACTTCGGTGGACAGGTACCGCCCGTCCAGCCGGGCGAGCGTTATCGCGCGGCCGTCCTGCAGCAAGCGGAGGGACACCTCGTCCGGGCCGGTATTCTTGCCCGGCTGCCCCGCAAGGGGCGCGTCCGCGCACGCGATCTCCAACTGGACGTTGCCCGCTGACGCCGCACCGGACACCGCCCGAGGCGCCGTTCCAAGGACCTGGTGCAGCGGCCCGATCTGTGCAACGGCCCGGACCTCTTGTTCGGACGCTTCGACCGCGTACCAGTGGGAGTCGTCGATTCTGAGGACGAGCCGGACGGACGCGCCCTCCGAAAGGCGGAACGTTGCACGGGCGCTCCACGCAAGGTCCCTCACCCTGGTGGCGAGGACGGGAGCCTTTCCGGGTTCTCCTCCGCTGATGAGGAGGCCGCCGGCAGCCGGGGCCGTGAAGGACGCGGGGTCGTTGCCGGGGGAGATCCAGCGGACGTGCAACCGGTCCGAGGCAAAGTCGTCGGAGAAGGACGTGGCGCCGGCAGGTACCTGGTAACGGTCCTCGTCGAAGTGCGGCCAGCCCTGGTCCCAGGTGATGCCGGCAACAAAGGTTTCGCGCCCCAGGACGTGATATCCGGGAACCACGCCGCGGGGACGGACGCCCAGATAGGCCGCCGCCCAGTCGCCGTCGGCCGTTTCGACAAGGTCGGCGTGCCCCACGTTCTGTACCGTGGCAGCGGTGCTGCGGTGGCTGAAGACGGGGTTGTCCGGGTGCGGCTCGAAGGGGCCGGCCGGCGTCTTGCTCCGGCTGACGGACACGGCATGGCCCCGTTCCGTGCCGCCCTCGGCCAGGACCAGGTACCACCAGCCGCCGTGCTGGTAAAGATGCGGGCCCTCAGGGAAGGCGAGGCCCGTTCCCTGCCACACCTTCCGGGGCGGTTCCAGCAACTGACCGGCCAGGGGATCCAGCCGCGCCTGGACGATTCCCGACTCGTTCCCGCCGGGGCCGAAGCCCACCCAAGTGAGGTAGCAGCCGCCGTCGTCGTCCCACGCAATGTCCGGGTCGATGCCCAACGTCCCGGGTATCTGGACCGGATCACTCCATGGCCCCGCCGCGTTGGCGGCGTGCATGAGCAAATGGCCGCCGCCGAAATCGCTCATGTTCGTGGTGACGAACCAGAACCTGTTGTTGTGGTGCCGGAGGGTGGATCCGAAGATGCCTCCTGACGGGCGGCGGTCGCCTGCGGCGAACTGGCTCCGCCGGGTGAGGATGTTCCCGATCTGCTCCCAGGTGACAAGGTCCCGGCTGTGGAAGACGGGCGCTCCGGGAAAGTATTCGAAGCTAGATGTCGCCAGGAAGTAGTCCCCGCCCACGCGGCAGATAGTGGGGTCCGGGTAGAAGCCCGGGATGACGGGTGTGGTGGCGGCTGAGGATGTGGCCGGCCGCGCCAGCCCGACTGCACTGTCAACCACCAGGGCTCCGTCCGTAGCAAAGTGTTCACTGCCCGTCCTTGCTGGGCGGGAAGTCCCTACGCTACGTCGTTGGTTTCCGCTGCCGAACCGGGCTTGTCAATGGTTGGAAGGCCCATTTTTGGCTGGCCGGAAGGACCGTCCCGTGACTGGCCCAGAACTCGCGGAGCGGGCCCCGGGGATCGAACTCCACCCGCGGCCCGGCGTCGAGGACCATCGTCGCCCGGACCCCGCGGCGAGCCCGGACCCCGGTGTGATCCCGGTATTCGGGCCAGGGCGGCAGCCCGGCCGCCACGGGTGCGCCGGACCCGGCAAAGGCCGACCACGCCGCGCTCATCCACTCGGCCAGGTCCGCCGGCGCCTTCCCGCAGGTCAGGTACGCCGCTTCCGCCGAGTCCAGTTGCCGGAACACGAACGGAATCTCCAGCGCATGGCATGAGCCGAGCTTGCCGCCCATGGCCGGGCTCTTCCACGTGAACAAGTAGCTGAAGTTCCTCCCCGTCGAACCGCTGCGGGCGTCGAGGAGCCTGGTGGTCGGTTGCCGGTACTGGGCATCTGACAGGTAGGCCTCCAGGAGTTGCTTCCCGGTGGGCGCGGTGCCCACGGTTTCAGCGAGTGCTTCCGCGTAGCGGGCCCGGTCCGCGGCCGGATCTCCGCTGTGTTCGGCCATCATCAGCTCCACCCGGTCAGCGAGGTCGGGCGGATCCGACGGCGACGCGGGCCTGAGTTCCACGGCAAAGGAACCCTCATTCAGGTTGGTGCCGGCCAAAAGGTCCACCCCCGCGTTGAGCCCCTGACGGATTGCGGCCAGCGGCGGCTCAGGAATTGCCGGCGTGGCGGTGGCGGGCTGGAAAGGAAGGGCAACGCCAAAGGTGCTGCCGGCAGACGCCTTGCCCAACGCCTCCTGCGCTGCCAGTAACCGGGCCACGGGCAGGGTCAGCAGTTCCGCGGCACGCGTCGGGTCCAGGCCGCAGTGCCGCAGGAATTCCCCGGTGATTTTTCGCGATTCTTCGGTGGTCCGGACCCGCTCGGCGGTACCGCTTTGCATGATGGCGCGCCGGAACAGTCCTTCCGAGGCCGGCATGCCCAACAGCGTGCCCACGGCCGCCGCGCCTGCGGATTCGCCGAAAAGAGTCACGTTGCCGGGATCGCCGCCGAAGGCCGCGATGTTGCGGCGCACCCAGCGCAGCGCCTCGAGTATGTCCAGCAGGGCAGAGCTGGACGAGTCCGCGTACTCCGGACCGAGGAGTTCCGGCAGGTGCAGGAAGCCCAGCGCTCCCAGCCGGTAGTTGACGGCGACCACCACCACCTCCAGCGCGGCAGCCAGCCTGCCGCCGTCGTGCAGTCCGCCGTTGTTGGACCCGGTGAGGTACGCGCCGCCGTGGACCCACAGCATCACCGGCCGGGCGCCGCCCGTGCCGCGGGTCCAGACGTTGAGGTTGAGGCAGCTGTCCTCGTCCCACCGTTCCGCGCAGCCGTCCGACGGCGGCAGGAACGGGTCCGGGTTCTGCGGCGCCATGGCGCCCGGCACCGTGCAGTCCCGGGTCCCGTCCCAGGGACGCGCGGGCACGGGCGGCAGGAAGCGGCGCAGCCGGGCGGGTGATTCCGCGTAGGGGATCCCCAGGAAGCGGTGCAGGGTTCGGCCGTCCGCAGTGCCGTCCGCCGCGCCGGCTGCAGCAAGGGCCGTGCCGCGGACTATGCCGTCAGGAGTGGTTGCGAGGCTCATGGCAGGGTCACGCCTGTGCCAGGTGCCGCACTCCGGCACTGACCTCGGCCTTGAATCCGAGGTTTCGGGATACCGCCCTTGCGGTGGCCTGGACCGCGGGCGCCAGCACGTTCGGGGGAGTGGCGCCGTCGGGAACCACAATGGAAAGGGCGGCGGCGACGGCGCCCTGGGCGTCGAAAATGGGCGAGGCCACGGACACTGTCCGGGAAGGCGCTGACCTTCTGATCATGGCCACGCCCGTGCGGCGAACGTCGGAGAGGGTGCGCCTGAGCTGACCCTCCGGCATGGCGTCCACGCCGGCCTCGACGTCAGCGGGCTGACGGATGACGGCGTCTTGGAAGGCCGTGTCCGCGCCGGCCAGAAGGACGAGCCCGACGGCGGTGGACCGCAGTGGCGCGCGGCCGCCCACCCGGTAGGCCACTTCCGTAGCCTCCTTGGAGGACAGCCGCTCGATCAGGACGGCCTCGTTCCCGTCGCGCACTGCCAGCAGCACGTGGTGGCGCGTCACTTCGAAGAGGTCCTCGAGGTAGGGCAGGGCGATTTCCCGCACGCCGTGGCCGCGGGGCGACAGGGACGCGACTTCCCAGAGCCGCACGCCCACCACGTACCGGCCGTCGTCGAGCCTTTCCAGCGCCCCCCAGGCCACCAACCGGGCGATGAGCCGGAGCGCAGTTGGAGCCGGTATGTCCGCGTACCTGGCCATCTCGGAAAGCGTCAGGGCCCGACGGCGGTCGGTGAAGACCGCGAGGAGGCTGAGTGCACGGTCGATGACCGGTTCGCCCTGCTTCGGCCTCTTGCCGCGGATCGCCGCGGGCGTGCCGGGTCCGGCGCTGTCCGGATGCCTTTCCGGGGCTGCTGTCATTTCACACCGTTCCTTCTTCGTCGCCAGTGACGTCCACCACCCTAGTGTTCCACCCAATGAAACTCCTAGCTGGTGCTCCAGGCTGGCTCATGAACAACCTGGCTGTTTTTTGTGCCCGTGGATACAGGTTCATCTTGCACATCCGGGCGCGCTCAGGCAGCACGATGCCGGGCACGTAGCGTTCTCCGCGAGACGTGCCCGGCGTTTGAAAGGCAATCTGCTAGGAAGCGGCCTCCTGCGCCTGGAGGCTGTCCATTTCGTCGGCCAGGACGGTCAACTCGACGCTGCCCGGCCGATCCACCGTGCTGTTGATGCGTACCGCCGAGCCGCTGTGGGCTGATTCGAGCACCGATTCCATGACTTCAAGGACGTGGTAGGCCAGGGTCCCGCCCGCCCGGGGTTCGGCTCCGTCAGGGGTGGAAGCGAGGTCCGCGATGCCAAAACCACGCCCGGCATCGACGTACCCGGCCGACACCGGGAGGGGTACCCAGGTGTCGGCGCCCAGGGAAAACAGCTGGACCTCGCCGTCAAAGTGGTTGGGGTCCGGCACAGCCAGCGACCCGCGTTCCCCATGGATCTCGATGTTCGGCGACTTGGACTTTACGGCATCGAAGCTCATGAACAGTGTGGACAGCGCGCCTGAGGCATGGACCAGGACGCCGGTGACGTGGGAGTCGATGTCTACGGGGACAGTTTCGCCCTGGCGGGCCCCGGAGCCGATGGTGCGTTCATTGCGCGTGTGGCTCGCGGCGCCCACCACTGAGACGACAGGGCCCAGCAGGGTTACGAGGGCGGTCACGTAGTAGGGGCCCATGTCGAGGAGCGGACCGCCGCCGGGCTGGTAGTAGAAGTCCGGGTTCGGGTGCCACCGCTCGTGGCCGGGTGTCACCATGGTGGCGGAGGCCGAGATGGGTGCGCCGATCAGTCCGTCATCGATCGCTTTGCGGGCGGTCTGGATGCCGGTGCCGAGGACGGTGTCGGGCGCGCATCCGACCGCCACGCCTGCCTCGCGCGCTGCGTCCAGCACCTGGCGTGCCTCCGCAATCGTGGCGGCAAGCGGCTTCTCGCCGTACACGCTTTTGCCCGCTGCGATGGCCTTCAGCGCCACTTGGGAGTGCGCGGCCGGGATGGTCAGGTTCAGGACAAGTTCGACGTCGTCCGCCGCGAGGAGCTCGTCAACGGATACGGCACGAACACCCTCATACTGCTCTGCTACCGCTTGGGCGCGCGCCGGATCCAGGTCCGAAACGGCCACCAGCTCAATGTCCTTGAGCTTGCGGAAATTAGTGAGGTACTGCGCGATGATGGCGCCGCAGCCGACGATTCCTACTTTCAACGGCTTGCCCACAGCAGGCCCCTTTCGATGATGGTACGGACGTTGTCGTCCTGGAGGATTTCGACACGGTGGCCCGGGGTGGCGACGAAGATGCGGCCCTTGCCCCACTGCCGCGTCCAAATGGCCGGAGAGGTGACTTCGCGGTTCCACGGGTCCCACTCGCGGACTTTCTGGGTGGTTGTGGCGAGCACGTCGATGTAGTCGTCCGAGAGCACCCAGTATTGTTCGGTGACAAGGTCGAAGTCCTTAATGCCCCGGGTGATGGAGTGCTCGGCGGCTGCTGGAAGCATGTTGACCGTGTAGGGCACGTAGTTGTCCGACTGCTCGCCGATGCACTCGTCAGGGTGCTTGCCGGGGTGGCAGGCGAACTGGCCGCCGATCAGGTGGAGGTAGTCGGAGTTGTTCCGGTAGGAATCGGCGATCCCGCCGTGCCAGCCGGCCAGGCCCGTGCCGTTTTCGATGGCGGTGCGCAGCCCGGCGAACTCGTCCTTTTCGATGGTGGTCATGGTCATGCATTGCATGATCAGGTCCACGCCTGCCATGTACCCGGCGTCGGCGTAGACCTTTGGCGATTCCTCCACACGGACGTCATAACCGTGGTCTTTGAGGTACGGGATGAAGAGCTCGGTGGCCTCATAGGGCTGGTGTCCGTCCCAGCCGCCGCGGACCACCAGGGCATTTTTGCGTTCTGTCATGTCGGGGTTTCCTTTGTTCAGCTAACGGGCCGGGGCAGGCCCGCTCAGACTTTCTGCCATTGGCTGGAGTTGGCCGCACTGGACTCCACGGCTGCCAGGACCCGCTGGACCTGCAACGCGTCCGCGAATGAGGGTTCCGGCTGGCGGTCTTCGCCGATCGCGGTGACGAGGTCCACTACTTGGTGCGTGAAGCCGTGCTCGTAGCCCAGTCCGTGGCCGGTGGGCCACCAGTTCCCGACGTACGGGTGCTCCGGCTCAGTGACAAAGATCCGACGGAATCCGGCGTCGGGGGATTCGGCTGCGTCGTAAAACGACAGGACGTTCATCTCCTCGAAGTCGAAGGCAAGTGAGCCCCGGGTTCCGTTGAGTTCCAGACGCATGGCGTTCTTCCTTCCCAGCGCGTAACGGGTGGCCTCGAAGACACCGACCGCGCCGGTGGAAGTAGCTCCGCCGTCGAACCGGGCGCTGAAGATGGCCGCGTCGTCGACCGTCACGTTCCCGCGGGGCGCGTCGCTGCTGAGGTCGCCGTGCCCGCCCAGGCCGACAAGGTCCCCGGCAAGGGGGCGTTCCGGGACGAATGTTTCCAGCAGTGCCGAGACGCCGGTGATGTTCTGTCCGGTGACCCACTGGGCAGCGTCGATGCTGTGCGCCCCGATGTCTCCCAGGGAGCCGGATCCGGACTTGGCCTTGTCCAGCCGCCAGGTCATGGGGGCGTTCTCGTCGGAGAGCCAGTCCTGCAGATACTGGGCACGGATGTGCCGGAGGTCGCCGAGCCTGCCTTGTTCGACGAACCGTTTCGCCAATGCCAGGGCGGGAGTCCGGCGGTAGCTGAAGCCGCACATCGAGAGGATGCCCTGCTTGGCAGCAGTCTCCGCCGCGAGAGTCATCCTTTCTGCTTCCTCAACGGAATTCGCAAGCGGCTTCTCGCACAGCACATGCTTTCCGGCCTCAAGGGCGGCGATCGCAATCTCGGCATGCGTGTCGCCGGGCGTGCAGATGTCGATCAGGTCTATGTCGCCGCGCTCGATCAGGCGCCGCCAGTCCGTCTCAACCGATTCCCAGCCAAGCTTGCCTGCTGCGGCCCGCACGCCGTCGGCGTTCCGGCCGGCAACGGCGGTGAGCCGGGGCTGCAGCGGGAGGTCGAAGAACCGGGGCGCCGTGCGCCAGGCGTGGGAGTGGGCTGCACCCATGAACGCGTAGCCCACCATGCCCACCCGCAGGGGTTTGTGATTGGTCACCGGAGTTCCTTTCTACTTGCTGAAGCCGGCGGTGAGGCCGCTGAGCAGCTGGCGGCGGGCGACGACGTAAATCACCAGGAGGGGGAGGGTCGCCAGCACGACGGACGCCAGAATGGCCGGGATGTTCACGCTGAACTCTCCCTGGAACGTCCAGAGCGACAGCGGCAGGACCCTGGTCGCGGGGCTTTGTGTCAGGATCAGCGGGAACAGGAAGCCGTTCCAGACGTGCAGGGCGTTGTAGATGCCGACGGTGATGACAGCCGGCTTGGTCATGGGAAGGGCAAGCCGCCACATCATGGCCCAGTCTGAGCAGCCGTCCAGCCGCATCGACTCGAACAGTTCGTTTGGCACATCCCGCATGAAATTGGACAGGATGAGGACGCTGACCGGGATGGCAAAAGCCACGGACGGCAGGATCAGCGCCAGCAGTGTGTCATACAGGTGGGCCCTGGTGATCATCCAGTAGATCGGGATGATGGTGGCGTGGAGCGGGATAGCGAGCCCAAGGAGGAACAAGTTGTTCGTCAGGCTCAGGAACCGGCTCCTGCCCCGGACGATGGCGTACGCAGCCATGAAGGACACCAGCAGGGCTGGGAGCACCGTACCGAGGGTGACGATGAGGCTGTTGGTGAAGTACGTGACGAAGTTGTTGTCCAGCACCAGCTTGTAATTGTCCAGGGTTGGCTCCGTGGCCGGGAGCATCGGATTGGAGGTAAAGAATCCGGCCTGGTTCTTGAAGCTGGTAATCACCACGTAGTAGATCGGGATGATGATGATCGCCAGCCAGAGCCAGCCGCCCAGGCCGCCCAAAAGGTTTGGCCGCAGCCGTCCCGGGCCCTTGGTGCGGGGGACAGGTTTTTCAGCGACACTGCTCGTGGCCGAGGAAGGAGGAATCGGGAGTTGAGTCGTGGACGCCATCAGGCACCTTCCAGTTGGCTAGCGTTGCGGTTCTTGCCGCCGAGGCGCTGCAACAGAAGCGCAAGTCCCAGACCGATGACGATGAGCATGACACCCAGTGCGCTGGCGGCTCCCATGTCGTTGGCTTTGAAGCCCGTCAGGTACATATGCAGCGGGAGGAGCCGGGTGCTGTAGCCCGGTCCGCCACCGGTGAGCACGAAGATGAGGTCGAAGTATGCCAGACTTCCGACCACCATCAAGGTGGAGGAAGTGATGACGGTGTACTTCAGCTGGGGCAGGGTGATGTTCCAGAACTGGCGGAAGCGCCCTGCACCATCAATTTCCGCTGCCTCGTACAGCGACGTGGGAATCTGGCGGACGCCGCCTTGGTAGATCAGTGTGTGGAAAGGGACAAACTGCCACGCGATCACGAAGACCACCACGAAGAGCACCAGATCGGAATTCCCGAGCCAGTCCTGGGCAAGGATAGGCATGTTGAATCCGGGGCCCAGGCCGAAGTTGGGGTCGAGCAGTGCTTTGAAGGCAATCGCAACCGCGGCAGAGGACAGCAGCAGCGGCAGGAAGTAGAGCACGGCCAAGGCGGCACGGTATTTCTGGCCGCCCGCGGTGAAGACGCCCAGCAGCAGGCTGACCGGTGCCTGGACAATAAATGAGAAGAACATGACCTTGGCGGTCACCACCAAGGCGTTGCCCGTTACCGGATCCGTCAGGACCGTGGTCCAGCTGGACAGGCCTTCCGGCTTGATCTCGCCCAGCCCGTTCCAGCTCGTGAAGCTGAGGAAGACGACGCCGATCAGCGGGACGACCGCAAATGCGAGGAAGAAGAACAGTGCGGGGGCCGCGAGCCACCCCGAGGGGCCCGCGTCGCGGACCCCCCGGTGAGCAGAACCAAGAGATGTCACGGTCTCTTACTTCCCGATCGTGGCGTTCATGGTGGTGATGAACTGGTCCGGGCTGATCTTCTTCAGGAAGATCTGGTCCAGGTTTGACAGCATCGCATCGCCCTGTGCCGGGCTGAGCGCCTGGTCCCAGGAGAGCGTGAAGTTGGGCGCGTTCTTGGCCATGCCGTAGACGAAGGTCAGGAAGTCTTTGTCCGGGGAAGCTTCGAGTTTGCTTTCGATACCTGTGACCACCGGCACGGCTCCCGAGTTGATCAGAGCATCGGTATTGGCGTCAGTGAACATGCCGTCCTTGACGTAGTCCAGGGCGGCCTTCTTCTGCGCATCAGTGGCTTTAGCGGAGATGGACCAGAAGTTGGACGGGTTGCCTACGACGTTGGCCGGGTCCCCCTTGCCGCCGGAAACGGTGGGGAAGGTGGTGTAGCCGAGCTTGCCGCTCTTGACGAAGTCGGCGGCGTCCTTCTTCATGCCCTGGTAGATCCAGCCGCCCTGGAGGATCATGGCTGCCTTGCCGGTGTACATCAGTGCCTGGTCGGCGTTGCTGTCAGCGGCAACGGACGAGAAGCCGTTAATGAACCCGCCGGCGTCCACCAGTTCCTGGATTTTGGTCAGCGCCTCTTTCACGGCAGGATCGGACCAGGCTCCGGGCTTGTCGGCTGCGATGTTTGCGAAGACGTCGGGGCCGCCGATGCGCTCAACGAGGTACTCAAGCCACATCAGATCCGGCCACTTCGACTGTCCGCCGAGCGAAAACGGCGCGACGCCGGCTTCCTTGAACTTCGGCACGAGGGCCATCAGTTCGTCCCAGGTCTTGGGCGGCTGCGCACCGACCTTGTCGAATACTTCTTTGTTGAAGTAAAGGACTACCGGCTGGACGTTGTTGTTCGGCAGGGCGTAGGTCTTGCCATCCACTTCGCCGTTCTTGAGCACGGACGGAAGGTAGCGGTCCCTGACCTCCGGGTTGTCCTTGACGAAGTTGGACAGGTCCTCCACCTGGCCGGCATCCACATAGGACTTCAACACTCCGCCGCCCCAGCCATAGATGAACGTGGGGCCTTCGCCGGCGCCGACGGCGGTTCGGACCTTGGTTTTGTAAGCATCGTTGGCGAAGAAGTCCAGTTTGATCGACTTGTCCGGATTCGCCTGGTTCCAGTCGTCCACCGACTTCTGCAGTACCGGCTGGTTACCGCCGGTCAGGCCCCACATGCTGGCCGAGCCACTGCTGACGTTTGACTCGGCAGGACCAGAAGAACCGCAAGCGGCGAGGCTTAGTGCCACTCCGGCGGCGGAAACTGCCAAGGCTACCGAGCGCAACTTTCGAATTTTCATTTCGTTTCCGTTCATCGTCCGGGCTCAACGCTGGGTCCCGGTAACGTGTGACGAGGGCCAGCCGTTCTCTGCTTCGAGGTGGAGTGCCCTGATCAATTGGTCCGTGGCCGCACTGGCAATCGTCGAAACATTTCGAAACCTTGCGACCGGTGAAGTAAATCTAACGGTGGTGCGGATCACAGTCAAGGAATTTCTTGCTCGGTTTGTGACTCATCCACCGGCATGGTTGACGATGCGCGGATCGGAAGCCAAGATAAGAGCAAGCGAAATGTTTCGAAAAGACGGGATTATCCCTTGGCCATGAACGCACGCGCGGAAAAGACGACCCTGGCAGCTGTCGCCTTGCAGGTCGGGGTCTCAACCCCCACGGTCTCCAAGGTGGTAAACGGCCGTGAGGACGTGGCGCCGGAAACGCGTGCCCGCGTTCTTGCCGCCCTGGAGCAGGCGGGGTACCAGTCGCCCCTTCAGCGCCGCTCCGCCACTAAGACCGCCACGGTGGTTGAGGTGGTTGTCGACGTGCTCACCGCGGCCTACACGGTGGAGGTCCTGAACGGGATACTGCAGTTCGCCGCTGGAGCCGATGTTGAAATCCTGGTGAGCGCCACCGGTCCGGCAACCTCAAGGGAGAACAACCCGGAGCGCCGCGCCCAGCGAATCATAGACGAGGGCAGGGCGGGAATGATTGTGGTGACATCAGCCTTCAGCGAGGCTCAACTGCACGCGTTCCGGCGCCGCCAGGTTCCCGTCGTCGTGATCGACCCGCTCAATCCGCCCCCGGCGGACGTGGTCAGCGTAGGAGCGACGAACTGGGCGGGCGGCAAGGCGGCAACGGAGCACCTGTTGGAGTTGGGGCACCGGCGGATCGCCTACATTGGCGGCATAGAGCGGGCCGAGTGCAACCAGGCGAGGCTGCACGGCTACATGGCCGCGCTGACGGCTCACGGCGTGCCGGTCGATCCCCGGTACGTCATTTCCGGCGGCAGGTTCCGGCGTGACAGCGGAACGGCCGGGCTGAAGGCACTGCTTGAACTTGATGAACGGCCCACAGCCATCTTTGCCGCAAGCGACAGCATCGCACTGGGTGTTTTGAGTGAAGCAGCCCGTCAGGGCATCAGGATTCCGGAAGACATGAGCCTCATTGGCTTCGACGGGACAACCCAAGGTGAGGAGTCCGTCCCGGCACTAACCTCCGTGGCCCAGCCGCTGGAGGAAATGGGGCGGGCTGCATTGCGGGCATTGCTCCGCCAGGCCCGCGGGGAGGTTCTCGACTCCCGCCGCGTCGAATTGGCCACGCAGGTGATTGTCCGTGACTCTACGGCCCCGCCTGCGGCCTGAGCGCATCTTCTCGAAAGGGAAAACCGCGGAGCGGACCCCTGGCCGTCACCCGAAATAGCGTCGGACCAAGGGCCGCCGAAGGTGGCTCAGGTCAGGCCGGCTGCGCTGCCTCGCTTGCCAGCGTCACCTCACGCTGCGCCGCGTGCGCCTGCCGGCCCAGCCACCATGCGCTCTCCTTGGGGGTCCGTTCCTGGGTGTTCCGGTCCACCGCGATCAGGCCGAACTTCGGACCGTAGCCAAAGACCCACTCGAAGTTGTCGAAGGCCGTCCAGGCGATGTATCCCCGGACGTCGATGCCGTCGGCCAGGCAGGACGCCACGCCGGCAACGGCCACCCGGAGGTAGGCCACGCGCTGCGAGTCGTCGTCCGTCGCCAGCCCGTTTTCCGTCACGATGACGGGAATCCTGGCGACGCGGGCGGCCTCCCTAATGGTGGCTTCGAGGGCCTGGGGGTAGATTTCCTCGCCCATTTGGTTTGTCGGCACGCCTTCCGGGGCGGAGGCGAGGCCGTCTGGCCCGAACACAGTCCGGCCGTACGTCTGGATCCCCACGAAGTCGTCTCCGCGGGATGCCTCAAGGAAGCGCTCATTGACGGTGCGGCGCACGCGGTCGGCACGCTCCTGGCCGCCTTCCGCCGCCTGAATGTCGGTGTTGGCGAGCGTCCACCCCACCATCAGCTCGGGGCGCCGGGCCTTGATGGCCGCGCGGCCTGCCCGATGGGCCGCAAGCATCACATCGAAGCCGGCCTCCGAGGCTGTGAACTGGAACGGAGCTATGCGCCGGGCTTCGACGCCGAGGCGCTCCGCCGCTGCGGCCCACAGGGGCACTTCCGACCTGGATTCCGCGGGTTCACCGCCGATGCCGAGCTCCCGCAGCAGCCACGGCAGGTTCGGTTCGTTCAACGTGCAGGCCACGCCGATGAGATCGCCGAGGTGCTCTGTCACCCGGTCGCAATACCGGGCGAACCGCGCCGGCGTCTCCGGGTCCTCCCAGCCGCCCACCTCGAGGAGCCACCTGGGCGACGTGAAGTGATGGTAGGTGACTACCGGGGTGAGTCCGTGCTCGTGGCAGGCTTCCAGCATTCGCCGGTAATGGTTGAGTTCCGCGATCGAGAACCGGCCTTCCACGGGCTCGATGCGCGCCCACTCCACCGAGAAGCGGTAGGTGGTGAAGCCGAGTTCAGCGATCAGGGCGATGTCCTCGCGGTAGCGGTGGTAGTGGTCCACGGCATCGCCGGACGGTTCAGCAAAAATCGTGCCGGGGAGGTGCTCCAGGAACCAGGTGTCGCTGTTGACATTGTTCCCCTCGACTTGATGGCCGGCGCTTGCGACGCCCCAGAGGAAATCCGGGGGGAAGGGGGAGGAGGTAGTCATGTGGTTCCTTTCCATGCGCCCAGGCGGCTGTGCATGGGCTGACTGTCCATCGTCCGCGCTCAAGGCCCGGCGGGGATGGCGGTTTTCATTGGGTGACAAACTCATCGCCGGAGCGTTTGGTCCACGAGGCGCCTCCGCCGTGACGGCCACCACATAAGTATTTCAACCAATGAAATCCTCGTGTCTCCGGCAAACAGCCGCCACTGATGCTTGAGGGGAGCCGGCCACACGCCTGGCCCCCATAACTGTTTCCCTCCGTTGTCACATCAGAATGCAAAGGCGCACTACATGAAACTTCTGAACTCCACGGCTCGTGCGAGCTCCGCCGTACTGGCCGGAGCGCTCCTCCTGGGATCGTTGACCGCCTGCGGCGGCTCCAGCCAGGCGACTGCCAAGGCGGACACCAGCAACCTGACCCTCGCCATCGATAGCGACTCAGCGTCGTTCGGGTTTGATCCGCTGCGTGTTGCCGACGCCCAGCGGCAGTTCTTCGAAGGCCTTTACGAAAACCTCATGACCCTCCAGCCGGACGGCTCCGCCGGTCCAGGCCTGGCGAAGGAGTTCAGCTACAACGCGGACAACACCGTCCTGACGCTGACCCTCAAAGAGGGAGTCACCTTCACGGACGGTTCCACCCTGGACGCCGCTCTGGTCAAGGCCAACTTTGACCGCCGCACGGATCCGGCGCTAAGTGCCTACTCGGCGGTCGCCAAGGGCGGCGCCCAGGAGATCACCTCGGTTGACGTCGTCAGTCCCACCCAGGTATCCCTCACGTTTGCGAAGCCCCAGCCGGGCTTTGAAAAGAACCTCACTGCCACCATGGGCATGATTGTCGGCAAGACCGGCGTCGCGGATACCGCCAGCCTGGCTGCAACCCCGGACGGCTCCGGACCGTACACCCTGGATCCCTCCACGGTGAAGGGCAACAAGTACGTGCTGGTCAAGAACGACAAGAACCCGGACGCTTCAAAATACGCCTTCAGCAAGGTCACCTTCAGCGTCATCCAGGATCCCCAGGCCCGTGCCAACGCCCTCGTCTCCGGCCAGGCCGACGTCGCCATGCTCACCTCCCCCACGGTGGACTTCGCAAAGTCCAAGGGCCTCGGCGTGTCCCAGATCGGCGGAACCCTGCACACCATGGTTTCCTTCGACAAGACCGGAAAGACCGCCCCCGCCTTCGCCAGCGAGAAAGTCCGCCAGGCGTTTCAGTACGCCATCAACCGCCAGTCACTGGTGGACGCACTACACAAGGGAGATATCCCGGCATGGAATGCACTTCCCAAGGATTCCGCAGGCTTCACCGAAGAGCTGACAACCAAGTTCGCCTATGACCCGGCGAAGGCCAAGAGCCTCCTGGCTGAGGCCGGCTACGCTGACGGCTTCGAGTTCACCATCGTCGGCAGCGCGGAAACACAGACGGACCTGCAGGCCGTCCAGAAGGATCTTGCCGCCGTCGGGATCAAAATGAACATCAAGATGGCCGCCTCAACGGATGAAGCCTTCGCAGCAGTCGCCACCACACCCCTCGGCTACGCCGCCCTCGGCTGGGACAATCCGGTAGGCCTGATGTACGGCGTGGTCCTGAACGGTTTCACCAATGTGCAGAAAGCCACCGACGAGCAGCTGACGGCCGCTACCGGCGAGGCCGCCGCCGCGAAGGACGACGCCGCCAGGAAGACCGCCCTCACCAAGCTCAACACCCGCCTGGTGGAATCCGGCTGGATGATCCCGCTCTACGAGTCACTCACCAACCAGGGCTACAACACCAAGAAGATCAAGCAGGTGGAGTTCGCCGGTACCAACGCCTACCCGCTGCTCTCGTCCTACAAGCCGGCCAGCTAATACCCGGCCAGCTACTCACCGGCTCTGCCGGGGCTGCCCTCCGCGCAACGGAGGGCAGCCCCGGCAGGTCCTGACCGATGGAGGTCACCATGGCACTATTCATTTCCAAGCGCCTGTTGATGGCGCTCGCCACCGTGCTGGTGGTTGCAGTGTTGGCATTCCTGCTGGTGCACGCAATGCCCGGCAGCCCCGGAGCTGTTTCGCTCGGAGCCGGCGCGTCCCAGGAAGCCATCGACGACGTAAACCAGCGGCTTGGCTGGTCCGATCCCCTTCTGGTCCAGTTCTTCCGCTGGCTGGGTGGCGCGGTCCAGGGCGATCTCGGGGTCTCCCTCATCGACGGCCGCTCCGTGTCCGCTGACCTGGCCAACCGGCTCCCGGTGACCGCGTCGCTCGCGGCCGGCGCGACGGTGCTGAGCGCCGTCCTGGGCATTGCCCTGGGCGTGACCGCAGCCGTGCGCGGCGGCCTCGCGGACCGCATCGTCGGGGGAATCTGCGGCCTGGCCGTGGCACTGCCCGCCTTCTGGATCGGCATCATCTTTGTGTACCTCTTCGCCGTCCAGTCCTCGGTCTTTCCGGCCACCGGCTACGTTCCCTTCGACGTCTCGCCGCAGGACTGGGCCATGTCCCTGGCACTGCCGGTGATCACCCTGGCCGTGGGCGGAGCGGCGTTCATTGCCCGCCAGACCCGGGCTTCCATGCTTGAGGCGCTGCAGCAGGAACATATTCGAACCCTCCGGGCCACGGCCACTCCCACCTGGAAGATCCTCTACGTCCACGCCCTCCGCTACGCCAGCCTTCCCATCGTGGCCGGCATCGCCCTGCAGTTCATCGGATTGTTCGGCGGCTCGGTCATCGCGGAGCAGCTGTTCGCCATGCCGGGCCTGGGCCAGGCAGTCCAAAACTCCGTCAGCACCCACGATGCCCCGTCCGTGCAGGGTGTGGTGGTCATCGCCACCGTTGTGGTGGTGGCTGTGAACCTGGTGCTGGAACTCGCCACCAAGTTCCTCGACCCGAAGTTGCGTGCCTCATGATGCCCTCCATCGCTCCCGCCCCGCTCCAGCGCAAGAACGCGCTCGCCCGGTTCTCCGCCCACCGCCTGTTCGCCTCTCCGGGCGGCGTGGCGGGCGTCATCTGGCTGGCCGCCCTGGTGGCCGCATCGCTGACCGCCCCATGGTGGCTGCCGTACAAGACCGAAGACCAGGACTTCACCGCCGTCCTGTCCGGGCCCACCCCGGCCCACTGGCTCGGTACCGACGAACTCGGCCGGGATCTCCTCAGCCGCATCTTCGCCGCCGCCGCAGGCACCCTCGGAACCTCACTGATCACGGTGATTGTCGGCGTCGGGCTTGGAACGGTCCTGGCGATGCTGGCGGCCGCCGCCGGCGAACGCGTTGAGGCTGTCATCAGCCGGGTCACCGAAATCATGATGTCGCTGCCCGGCACGGTGATCATCCTGGCCGTCATCGGCGCAGTAGGGACCAATATTCCGCTGATCATGGCGATCCTGGGCGTCCTCATCTCCGCCGGAATCTACCGCGTGATGCTCGGCCAGGCGAAGTCCCTCCAGTCCCAGCTCTACGTGGACGCCGCCAAAGTTGACGGCGTCAGCACGCTGAGCATCAGCCTCCGGCACGTCCTGCCCGGCCTGACGAACACCATCGTGGTGCAGTCCGCCCTCATCTTCGCCGTCGGCATGCTCATCCAGGCCGGCCTCGCCTTCATCGGCTTCGGCCCGCCCATCCCGCAGCCCAGCTGGGGCGGCATGATCCAGAGTGCGTCCCAGCACGTCTATGACGCCCCGTGGCTGATGGTCCCCACCGGCGCCGTCCTCGCCCTGACTGTCCTGGCGGCAAACGCCATCGGCAATGCCCTGGGCAAGACCCCCGACGCCACCGCCTCCCACCTGCCGTCAGCGGCGGCCCGCCGCCGGCATGCCAGTGTTGTGGCTGCAGCCGGAGCCGCCGTCGGAGCCGTGGCTCCTGCCGAAGGCACAGACGCCGCACCTGTGAATGGCCAGCTCAGCGTCCGCGGACTCTCCGTAGGGGTCGACGGCGGAACTCCGCTGGTCACGGACGTCTCGTTCGACGTCGAGCAGGGAACCGTGCTGGGGCTCGTCGGTGAGTCCGGCTGCGGCAAGACCATGACGGCGCTTTCCCTGCTGGGACTGCTGCCCTCCGGGGTCTCGGTAACGGGGGGCCGGATCCTGTGGAACGGCAAGAACCTTGCCACCGCCACGGAACGGGACATGGAAGGCATTCGCGGCCGCGAAATCGCGCTGATCTCCCAGGAACCCATGCGCGCCCTGGACCCCATGTTCACCGTGGGCTACCAGCTCACCGCCGCCATCCGGCGGCTCCGGAAGATGGGTAAGGCAGAGGCCCGGAAAGAAGCCCTCAGCCTGCTTGAAAAGGTGGGCATTGTGGATGCCGAACGCATCCTCAAGACCTATCCGCACCAGATCAGCGGCGGCATGGCCCAGCGTGTGGCCATCGCCCTGGCCCTCTCCGGCCGTCCCCGGCTGCTGGTAGCCGATGAGCCCACCACCGCGCTGGATGTCACGGTCCAGGCTGAAATCCTGTCCCTGCTCCGCTCCCTGGTGAAGGACACCGGCATGTCGGTGGTGATAGTGACGCACGACCTCGGCGTGGTGGCGGATATCTGCGACAACGTGGCCGTCATGTACGCCGGCCAGGTGGTGGAAAGCGGCCGGACCGCCAACATCCTGGACAACCCCCGACACCCCTACACGCTGGCCCTCCTTGCCGCGGACCCGCACGCCAACTCTGCGGCTGACATGCCTGAACGGCTGGCCACCATCAGCGGCCAGGTCCCGCAGCCCAAGGACTGGCCAACCGGCTGCCGCTTTGCGGCCCGCTGCCAGTTCGCCGGATCGGCTTGCGCCACCCCGGTGCCGTTGCTGGCCTCCGGTTCCGAGGAGGGACTGGTCCGCTGCGTCAAAGCCGACGAACTGGCCGTGGAAGGCCTGGAATGGCTTGCCACCGAAGTGCCCACGCACCGAGTACTGAAGATCGTTGAAAAGGACCTGGCATGAGCATCGAGACGGCGGAACGGCAGGACACGGCGGCAGTTGCGCCGGAGCAGCCCATGCTGGAAGTCAAGGACCTGGTGGTTCGCTACGGCCGCGGGCGAAAGGCTGCGGCGGTCCCGGCAGCAGTGGACGGGGTGAGTTTCAGCATCCTCCCCGGCGAGACGGTGGGCCTGGTAGGGGAGTCCGGGTCAGGAAAATCCACCATCGGCAAGGCGATCCTCGGCCTCCAGAAGAGTGCCGGCGGCACCATCACCTACCAGGGTGAGGACATCACCCACGCCGGTGCTGCAAAGCGCCGAGCCCTCGGCGGTGAACTGCGGGCCGTTTTCCAGGACCCCAACTCCTCGCTGAATCCGCGGCAGACCGTTGGTGCTTCGCTGGCGGAACCGCTCCGCCTCCGCGGCGTTACTGCCGCGGAGGCACGGGAGAAGGCCGAAGCCATGCTGGAACGCGTGGGCCTGCCGCGCGAAGCCGTGGACCGCTATCCCAGCCAGTTCTCCGGCGGCCAGCGCCAGCGCATCGCGGTGGCGCGCGCCCTGATCTGCGACCCCCAACTGGTGGTGTGCGACGAAGCCGTCAGCGCCCTGGACCTTTCCACCCAGGCCCAGGTGCTGAACCTGCTGGCCGACCTTCGGGACGAACGCGGGCTGAGCTACCTGTTCATCGCCCACGACATCTCAGTGGTCCAGTTCCTCGCCCAGCGGGTGGTGGTCCTGTACCGCGGCCAGGTGATGGAAAGCGGGCCGGCCGCTGCAGTGACGGAGGCACCCAAACACCCGTTCACCCAGGCCCTTGTGGCTGCCTCACCCGTGCCGAGGCCGGCGGAGCAGGCCCAACGGCGCGCGGCACGCGAAGCCCTGGGTGTGCGCACTGCCGCCGCCGCGGCCGTATCACCGGGCGGCTGCCCCTTCAGCCAGCGCTGCCCGCTGGCAACGGAACTGTGCACAACCGAACGGCCCGCGCTGCGCAAGGTGGGCGCATCCGACGTCGCCTGCCATTACGCCTGAGGGAGCCCACGTTGACTGAACGCGGTGCAGCCCCATGCCCCACGCGCCTCCGGACCGAGAACCTGCGCCAGGCCTTCGGCATCACCAAGACGGCCCCGCGGTTCAGCTGGACGCCGCCGCAAGGCACCGTCCGGCAGGCCGCCTACCAGCTCACCACGAGCAATGGCTGGGACACCGGGCGCGTGGACAGCGGAGAGCGCAGCTCGGTGCCGTACGCCGGCCCGGACCTTAGTTCCCGCGACCGCTTCGAGTGGAAAGTCCGGACCTGGAACGTGGCACCGGACGGCACCGAGGCGCTGTCCGGCTGGGCCGAGCCCATGGCCGTGGAGCTGGGCCTGCTGCACCCCTCCGACTGGAGCGCCCGGTGGATCGGCCCCGACGAGCCGGTGATCCCGGAACCTGGGCAACGCCCGGGCTATTCCCTGCACCGCGACTTCTGCTTGGATACCGTGCCGGATGCCGCCCGGGTCTATGCCACGGCGCACGGGATCTATGAACTGTTTATCAACGGGCAGCGGGTGGGGGACCAGCAGCTCACCCCCGGCTCCACGAGCTACCACAGCACGCTGCAGGTCCAGGCCTTCGATATCGCCGACCTGCTCCGGCCAGGCCCCAACACCGTGCGCGCCGTCCTCACGGACGGATGGTTCCGCGGCTCCTTCGGGTTCACGCGCGACGCCGACATGTACGGAACGCAGACGGCGTTCCTGGCGCAGCTGGAAATTGAGTCCGCGGGCGCCCGGACGGTTATCGGCACCGATGAGTCGTGGCTGGTTTCCGCGACGGAGATCGTTTCCGCGGACCTGATGGCAGGCCAGCACGTGGACCTCCGCCGAAGCCGCGACGCGGCTGATGGCCAAAAAGCCGGGCACGCGGTCCTTCGCGACGGCCGCTTCGAGGCGCTGGCCTTCGAGACCCTGACCGGGCCGGTGGCGCCGCCCACCCGGATCGTGGACGAGCTGGCCCCGGTGTCCATCACCCGCCTGGCACGCGGCAGCCAGATCGTGGACCTGGGGCAGAACATCAACGGCTGGGTCCGGCTCAACCGGCTGGGCGCAGCCGGCACGGAGGTGACGCTGGTGTACGGGGAAACACTCGACGCCGACGGCGAGGTCACCCGGGACCACCTCCGCCCCATCGACTTCAAGAACCCCGGCCAGTTCCTCGACGCCGGGCAGGTGGATTCGGTGGTCTCCGCGGGCGTGCCCGGCGAAGTGTTCGAACCGCGACACACCATCCACGGCTTCCAGTTCGTCTCCGTCCGCGGCCTGGCCGAAACGCTGCAGCCGGAGGACATCGCGGGCTGCATGGTCCAGACCGACCTGGAACCCCTGGGCACCTTCAACTGCAGCGACCGCCGGCTCAACAAGCTGCACGAGATCGTGGACTGGAGCTTCCGCGGCAACGCCTGCGAGGTCCCCACGGACTGCCCCCAGCGCGAAAAGGCCGGCTGGACCGGTGACTGGCAGCTGTTTGTTCCCGCCGCGGCCTACCTCTACGACGTGGCAGGTTTTTCGCGGAAATGGCTCAACGATGTCCGCGCCGACCAGTGGGACAACGGGGTCATCGTCAATATCTCGCCGTCCCCCGGGCCGGCGGTGACGGGTGCCGAGTTCATGGCCTTCACGAACGGGTCCGCAGGGTGGGGGGACGCGATCGTCATGGTGCCCTGGGAGATCCACCTCGCCACCGGTGACACAGTGCTCCTGGAAGAGAACTGGGACGCGATGAACCGGTGGCTCGGCTTCATCCGCCGCACCGCGGAGGGAAACCGGCACCCGGTCAAGGCGGCCGCACAGGCCACACCGGCGCCACACGAGCAGTACCTCTGGGACACCGGTTTCCATTTCGGGGAATGGATGGAACCAGGTGGCCCGGCGCCGGACCTCTTCGCCTCCCGGTCCATGGACAACGGCATCGTGGCCACCGCCTACTACCGGCACTCCTCTGCCATCATGGCCAGGGCTGCTGCCGTCCTGGGCAAGGACGCAGAAGCCCGCGAACTCCGGGACCTGTCCGAGAATGTCCGCCGGGCTTGGCAGCACGAATACCTGCTGGCCGACGGAACAGTGCGCGGAGGTACTCAGGCCAACTGCGTGCGGGCGCTAGCCTTCGACCTGGTGCCGGACGCTGCCCGCGCCGCCGTCACGGAGCAGCTCGCCAGCCTGGTCAGGGCGGCGGGCACCCACCTGGGGACCGGCTTCCTTGCCACGCCGTACCTGCTTCCGGCGCTCGCCGACAACGGACAGCTGGACCTGGCGTACGACCTGCTCATGCAGGACTCCGCCCCGTCCTGGCTGGTGATGGTGGACCGCGGCGCCACCACCATCTGGGAAGACTGGAACGGCCTCGGCCCCGACGGCAGCGCGCAAGGTTCGCTGAACCATTACAGCAAGGGCGCCGTAGTCTCCTTCCTGCACCGCTACACCGCCGGACTGCGCCAAGCCCCGGGGAGTGCGGGCTGGGAGCGGGTCATCATCGAGCCCAGGCCGGGTGCCGGTCTGACCTCCGCCAGCACCTCACACAGTGGCCCGCAGGGCCTTATCGGAGTGGACTGGACCATCCACGACGGCGTGCTGACGCTCACGGCCACCGTTCCGCCCGGAACCACGGCGGACGTCCGCCTGCCCGGTGAGCCGGCCGCCGCCGTCGGGCCCGGCACCCATACCTTCGCCGCCGCTCCGCCGCGCAGCGCAGAAACCTCACCCGACCTTGCAAGGAGCACTCCATGACCCAGGAAACCGATACCACCACAGCCCCGCGAAGGATGCCCGCACCGCCTCCCTTCCCGGCCTTCCACGCCCCGGGAACGCCCCATCCGGCGTCTGAGGTATCGATGGTGCACCGCGAAGTCAGCTATGCGATCGCGGTCGGCTTCCGGCGTTTGGCGATGGACATCTGGCTGCCGCGCGACGCCGCAGGACCGGTCCCTGTGGTGGTGTGGATCCACGGTGGAGCCTTCCAGCTTGGTGACCGCCGCGAACTGCCGCCCACCTTTGCTCCGGATTCTGTTTTCCGGCTCCTGAACGAGGCCGGCATCGCGTGCGCCACCGTGGATTACCGCCATGCCCTGGAAGCACCGTTCCCGGCGCAGCTTCACGACCTCAAGGCGGCTGTCCGGTACCTCCGGGAGCACGCCGGGGCCTTGGGTATCGACGCGGGCCGCATCGGCGCCTGGGGCGAGTCGGCCGGAGGACACCTCGCCGCGCTACTGGGAGTCACGGGGTCGCGTGAGGACCTCGAGGGCGGGCTGGGAGTCCAGGGGCACTCCAGCGCCGTCAGCGCCGTCGTCGATTTTTACGGTGTGTCCTCGCTGCCGGACATGCCGCCGATGAATACGCCCTCCGGCCTGATGTCCGGTGCCCTCGTGGCCGCCGTGCCGCCGGGCATGACCATGGAACCAGGTCCCATGCTGGTGGGCGGAACTGCCGATCCCGCCCTGCTGGCGGCGGCCAGCCCGCTTGGCCACGTGACTGCCGACGCACCGCCGTTCCTGTTGATCCACGGCGACAGCGACGGCCTGGTCCCGCTGTCCCAGAGCGAACTGCTGGCCGCGGCGCTGACGGACGCCGGTGTCCGCAACGAACTCGTCACCATCCGAGGCGGCGACCACTGCTTCTTCTTTGCCGAAGACCAGCTGGACGGAATCCTCGGCATGGCAGTGGACTTTCTCGTCCGCGAGCTCTAAATCCGCGGGGTTCAGCGACAGGCCTGACGGCGGGCGGTAGCATGCCGCTATGGCTATCGCACGCTACCCAAGCTTTGTTATTGACTGCCCCGACGCCGGTGCCCTTGCGGGCTTCTACGCTGCCCTGCTCGGCTGGAACATCAAGGCCGAGGATGGCTGGACCGAGATCCGCCCTGACGACGGCAGCAACTGTATTTCCTTCCAGCAAGTCGACGACTACCGGGCGCCGGAATGGCCGGGCCAGACCGTGCCCCAGCAGATGCACCTTGACCTCGTGGTGGCGGACCTGGACGAAGGCGAAAAGGAAGCCATCAAACTGGGAGCCACCAAAGCGGACACGCAGCCCGGCACCACCTTCCGCGTTTTCCTGGACCCTGCCGGCCACCCGTTCTGCCTTTGCTCGGACTGAGTTATTCGCCGGGGCCCCGCGGCAGCGATCCGCCGCCCCGGCGAACAGCCTGATGGACGCAATTTCAGTCAATGAAACTTCGCTAGCGGGGGTGTTGGCGATTCCGGGACGCTGGAGGAAGCACTGAATCCTCCTGCTTCTTTGACGAATCGAGCCGACGTTGACTCACCACACCCTGCGTTTCCCGTTCCAGGACTCCGCCCTCCCGGTGGCCCGGCGCGTGGAGGACCTGCTGTCCCGGCTGACGCTGGAGGACAAGGCGGGCCTCATGTTCCACGACGTCCTTCCCTTCGCGGCCGGCACCGGGCCGGCCCCTGAACTGATCGGCAGGCGGCGGCTTAACCACTTCAACATCCTGGGCGCAGCCGTCAATGCGCGGGACCTTGCCGAGTGGCACAACAGCCTCCAGGAGATCGCGCTGGCCACCGGGCCGGGCATTCCCATGACACTGTCCACCGATCCGCGCCACGCCTACACGGACAACCCAGGCACGTCGGCGCTGGCCGGACCGTTTTCCCAATGGCCCGAAGCCCTGGGCTTCGCTGCCGTTGGGGACCCCGACGCCGTCGAGGAGTTCGCGGACATCGCCCGGCAGGAGTACCTCGCCGTCGGGATCCGCTCCGCCCTGCACCCGCAGGTTGACGTTTTCACCGAGCCTCGCTGGTCCCGCGGCGGGATGACCTTCGGCGAATCCGCCGAGATGGCGGCCGAACTGGTGGGCGCGTACGTCCGCGGCTTCCAAACGGGAACGTTCGGCCCGGCGTCGGTGTCCACCATGACCAAGCACTTCCCGGGCGGCGGCCCGCAGCTCAACGGCGAGGACCCGCACTTCAGCTACGGCCGCGAGCAGGTGTACCCCGGCGGCAACTTCGACTACCACCTGCTGCCGTTCAAAGCCGCGATCGCCGCAGGAAGCCGGCAGATGATGCCCTACTACGGCATGCCGGTGGGCACCCCGTACGAGGAAGTGGGCTTCGGCTTCAACAAGGGCATCCTCACGGACCTGCTTCGCGCCGAACTCGGCTTCGACGGAGTGGTGTGCACCGACTGGGGGATCCTCACGGAAGGGGACATCTTCGGCCGTGTCTTCCCCGCCCGCGCCTGGGGCGTGGAGCACCTCAATCCGGAGGAGCGGATGCTCAAGGCCCTCGACGCCGGCGTGGACCAGTTCGGCGGCGAAAGCTGCGTGGAGCTCATGATCGCGGCTGTCCGCGTGGGACGGCTAAGCGAAGCCCGGCTGGATGCCTCCGTCCGGAAACTGTTGGCCGAGAAGTTCCTGCTGGGACTGTTCGAAAACCCGTTTGTGGACGCCGGCGCGGCAGACGCGACCGTGGGCACGCCGGAGTTCAAGGCCGCCGGCAGGGCCATGCAGCGCCGCTCCTACACCCTGCTGAAGAACCAGGAATTTGACGGAGTTCCGCTGCTTCCGCTCAGCACCGGCACACCCACCAACGTCTACGCCGAAGGGATCTCAGCCGGCGACCTTGGCCCGGCATTCACCGTGGTGGCAACAGCGGAACAGGCGGACGTGGCGATTATCCGCCTTCGCACCCCGTTCGAGGTGCGCGGGGAAGGCTTCGAATCCTTCTTCCACTGCGGCAACCTCGCCTTTGCCCCGGCTGAGGTGGAGCGGCTCACCGCCATCTGCCGCACCGTCCCCACCATCATCGACATCAACCTGGAACGGCCCGCCGTCATCCCCGAACTGGCCGAGCACGCCGCGGCGCTGCTGGCCAACTACGGTTCCGACGCCGACGCCCTGCTGGACGTCCTCACCGGCCGTGCTGAGCCGGAAGGCAAGCTGCCGTTCGACCTGCCCCGGTCCATGGCCGCCGTGGAAGCCTCCCGCGAGGACGTTCCCTTCGACACTGAAAACCCTGTCTTCCGCTTCGGCCACGGCCTCTCGCTGACTGCTACAGACCCCGCCGCAGCCCTCACCGCAACCTTTGGAGCCACCCGATGACCACAACCCCCTCCGCCCTCCGCTTTGAACACCATGAGGAGCCTTTCGGCATCGGCGAAGTCCGGCCGCGGCTGTCCTGGCAGGTCAGCACCGAAACACCGGACTGGAGGCAGGCCGCCTACGAGCTGGAGCTCGGGCCCGACGAAAACAGCATGGCCAGCTACGGCCGGACCGAATCCGCCGAACAGCTCCTCCAGCCCTGGCCGGCGCCGCCGCTGCAGAGCCGTCAGCGCGTCGCCGTCCGGGTCCGCGTGTGGGGCAACGACGACGGCGGTCCCTCCGAATGGGGCCCCGTCACCTACGTGGAAGCCGGGCTCCTGAACCCCACGGACTGGCAGGCGGCCATGATCCGGCCGGCCTGGCACGAAGCGAGCGAGGACACGGAACCCGCCTCCCGGCTGAGCCGGACGTTCGAAGTCACCGGCCCGGTGGCCTCCGCACGCCTCTACGCCAGCGCCCACGGGGTCTACGTCGCCTCAATCAACGGCCGGCGCGTCGGCCGCGACCGCCTGGCACCGGGCTGGACCAGCTACCACCACCGACTCCGCTACCAGACGTACGACGTCACCGACTACCTGCGGCCCGGCCCCAATGTCATCGGACTCGAACTTGCCGACGGCTGGTGGCGCGGCAACCTGGGTTTCCAGGACAAGCGCAACACCTACGGTGACCGCACAGCGGCCATCGCCCAACTGGAAATCACCGACGGCGGCGGCAGTATCACGGTCATCGGAACCGACAGCTCCTGGCTGGCGGGCAGGAGTCCGGTGCTCGGGTCCGATCTCTACAACGGCGAAACCTATGACGCCCGGCTGGAGGACGGCGGCTGGGCGGGGGCCGAGGATGCCGTCCTCGATCCCGTAGTCGTGGAGGACTTTGATGCATCGGTGCTGGTGGCCCCGGACGGTCCCCCGGTGCGGGCCACTGAAGAGCTGCCCGTACGCGCCGTGCTGGGCACACCGTCCGGGAAGACCATCCTGGACTTCGGCCAGAACCTGGTGGGGCACGTACGCCTCCGGGTCAGCGGCGAGGCCGGCACGGAGCTGGTGCTGCGCCACGCCGAAGTCCTGGAACACGGAGAACTCGGCACCAGGCCCCTGCGGGTCGCCAGGCAGACCGACCGGTACGTACTGCGTGGCAGCGGCGAGGAGATCTGGGAACCTGAGTTCACCATCCACGGCTTCCGCTACGTGGAGGTGAGCGGCTGGCCCGGTAACCTGGACCCGCACGCGTTCACCGCCGTCGTCATCCACTCGGACCTGGCGCGGACCGGTACGTTCGAATGTTCCGACAGCATGCTGAACCAGCTCCATTCCAATGTTGTCTGGGGGATGCGCGGCAACTTCGTCGATGTGCCCACGGACTGCCCGCAGCGCAACGAACGGCTCGGCTGGACCGGTGACTTCCAGATCTTCGCGGCAACGGCGTCCTTCCTCTACCGGATCCCCGGGTTCACCGCCTCCTGGCTGAAAGACCTGGCGGCCGAGCAAGGAACCGACGGACCCCCGCCGCTGGTAGTCCCCGAAGTGACGTTCGACAAGCCGCCGTTCCCTGTCCGCCCGGTGATGGCGGCGTGGGGTGACGCGGCCGTGCTGGTTCCCTGGGTGCTGTACCAGCGCACCGGCGACCTGGAGTTCCTGCGCCGCCAGTTGCCGGGAATGATCGCGTGGCTGGATGCTGCTGCCCAGGCTGCAGGGCCGGAGCTGCGGTTCGAACAGGGCTTCCAGTTCGGTGACTGGCTGGACCCGGCAGCTCCGCCAAACGAACCGGGTGAGGCCCGGACGCCCTGGCAGCTCGTGGCGCAGGCCTACCTGGCGTACTCGGCCCGGGTGGCTGGCGAGGCCGCGGAGCTGTTGGGCGAGGATGCCACTGGCCTCCGCGAACTCTCGCGGCGGGCCGCCGCGGTGTTTCGCGAGCGTTACATTGCCGACGGCGGCGAGCTGCTGCCGCCCACCCAGACGGCCTATGCCGTGGCGTTGAGCTTCGGACTGCTGGAAGGCGGGGAGGAAGCAGTGGCCGCCGCCGGACTGGCTGCGGCAGTGGAAGCCGACGGCTATCGCATCGCCACCGGCTTCGTGGGGACCCCGCTGGTGTGCGACGCCCTAACCGACCACGGCTACACGTCGGCGGCCTACCGCCTCCTGCTCCAGACTGAATGCCCGTCCTGGCTGTACCCCGTGACCATGGGCGCCACCACCATCTGGGAGCGCTGGGACTCCATGCTTTCGGACGGCAGTATCAACGAGGGCGAGATGACGTCCTTCAACCATTACGCCCTGGGTGCCGTGGCCGACTGGATGCACCGCAGCCTGGCCGGGCTGGCTCCGGCTGGACTTGGCTACCGGAAGCTCCTGATCCGTCCCATGCCCGGCGGCGGATTGGACTGGGCGCAGGCCCGGCATGAAACCCCCTACGGTGTGGCCGGTGTCCGCTGGGACCTGGCGGACGCGGACTTCACGCTGCAGGTGACCGTGCCGGCGGGCTGCACCGCCACTGTGGTGCTGCCCGACGCTGACGGCACCACCCATGACGTAGGCTCCGGAACGCATTCGTTCAGCTGCGCCGCGGCGTTGCCCTACGGCGCCGCCAGGGCACCCGAACTCGCGGCACGGCCATGACCGTGGACCCGGAGCTGGCCGGCCTCATGCACCACGTGGCAGGCGCCGGCTCCTTCGCCGAGCTCCTTGCAGATCCCTCGGGCCAGCAGCGGCTGGAGGCCTTCGGCGCCGGCACGGCCCTGTACACGGCGCCCGACGTAGCAGTCCGGACCGTGGACGTACCGGGCCCCAACGGCCCGGTGCCGGTGCGCATTTACGGCGGGCCGGCGTCGGGCTCTCTAAGCCGGGACTCTTTCGCGGCGGCGGCTTCCGACGGCGGCGCCGCCGCAGGCGGCGCACCCGGCGGCGCACCCGCCCTCGTGTGGTTGCACGGCGGCGGTTTCGCCGGGGGCGGGCTGGACATGCGGGAAGCCGACCAGCTGGCGCGGGAAGTGGCCGCCAGGAGCGGAGGTATGGTGCTGTCCGTCGATTACCGGCTGGCCCGCGACGGCGTGCATTTTCCGGTGCCGCATGAGGATGTCCTGGCGGCCTGGCTGTGGGCCGTGGAGCACGCCGCGGAGCTGGGGGCTGACCCCCGCACACTGTGCCTGGGCGGAGCCAGCGCCGGCGGCAACCTGGCAGTCGGCGCTGCCCTCTACCTCAAGGATTCGGGCCGCCACATGCCCTCAAAGCTGGTGCTCGCCTACCCTTTCCTGCACGCGGAGCTGCCCGCATCAGGGGACCCGGAAGCTGCCCGCATGGCCGGACTTCCGGCGATCCTCCGCTTCACTGCCGACGATTGCCGCGCCATGGTGGAGAACTACATCGGCGGCCCCATCCTGATGGCTTCCTCCTACGCCATGCCCGGGCACGCGGATCCGGCCGGACTGCCGCCGGCCGCCGTCCTGGTATCCGAATACGACGACCTCCGCGGCTCCGCCGAGCTGTTCATTGACGGTCTCCGGGCCGCAGGGATCCCCGTGGAGTGCAGGCTGGAGCCGGGCGCCACGCACGGGTACCTGAACCACTCGGCCGGACTGGGAATTGTCCAGCGGGGACTGCAGTTCCTGGCGGACGAAGTGGGCTCGGCGAAGCCCTTCCAATGATTGAAATTTCCCGTTTCCACCGGGGCTTCCGTCCAGCAGGCTTAGGAAAGACGCCGGATCGATCCTGATACCGGCCATGGCAACGGATGGAGTCATAGATGACTGCAGGACAAGTCCTGAAGGGGATCGAGTTTTCGCATCCCGGCGGGTTGCCGTTGCTGCTGGACCTCTACCTGCCGGCGGCGGGAACCCTCCGGGGTCCGGTGCCGGCCGTTGTGCATTTCCACGGCGGAGGCTGGCGGATGGGGGAGCGCTCCTCCCTCGGCCCCGTGACGGACGGGTTTTCACTGACTCCCTTTGAGCGGCTGGCGGCGGCCGGGTTTGCCGTGGTGTCTGCGGACTACCGCCTGTCCTCGCAGGCCGTGTTTCCGGCCCAGTTGGAGGACGCCCTGGCGGCGGTCTCCTGGATCCGGGCCCACGCGGCGGACTTCAACGTCGACCCGGGCCGGATCTTCGCCTGGGGAGATTCCGCCGGCGGCCACCTTGCCTGCCTGGTGGGCTTGGGCGCGGACGGTTCCGGCGCCCCCGCCGGTATTTCGCCCGTTGCCGCCGTCGCCGCCTGGTACCCGCCTACTGACTTGATCCGGATGGGCGCCCAGGCCCTGCCCGACGCCGTCGCAACAGCTGACGACCCCGGTTCCCGGGAGGCACTCCTCATCGGGGCGCAGCCGGCTGATGCCCCGGACAAGGCAGCCGCCGCAAGCCCGCTGAGCTACGTCGGCGGACACGCGCCGCCGTTTTTCCTGGCCCACGGCACCGCCGACCGGTTCGTCCCGCCCGCGCAGGCCACCACCTTTGCCGCGGCGCTGGAAGCTGCCGGGGCCGACGTCGAACTTCTCCTCATTGAGGGCGCGGACCACATGTGGCTGCTGCCGGACAAAGACCCGGCCGCAGCACAGAAGGTTTTGGACGCCACCATCGATTTTTTCCGCAGGCAAGCCCAGGCCTCCTGACCTTGCACCTCCTGACGTTGCACCTTCTGACGTGAAACCAGCCTGACCGGCATTCCTTGTGCCCGGGCTAGACCTGAAAGGCTCCACATGCAGTACATCGGCATCAACCACCGCGGGGAATCCTGGGCAGCGGCCCTGGTGGATTCCCGCGTTTTCCCGCTGGCGCCCGTGGGCGAGTTCTGGGCGGACGCCGCCGGCTGGCAGGACAAGGCTGTCTCCCTGACGGCTGGCAGTTCCCAGCCCGCCGCGTCTGTATCCGCCGCCAAAGCATCCGGCGCCTCACAGCCCGACGCCCCACAGTCCGACGGCGGCTCGCTGGAGCGCGGCAGCGTCACCGAGGTACCGCTGGTGCCCGCCTCGGCCCGGGTCATTTGCGTCGGCCTCAACTACAGGGCCCACGCCGCGGAGGGCAGCTACAAGGACCAGGATCTGCCGCCTTACCCCACCCTGTTCGGCCGCTGGACGGCCTCCCTGTCGGTGGGAAATGTGCCGGTCCCCGTGCCCGCCGGTGAGGACGGCCTGGACTGGGAAGGCGAAGTGGCGGCGTACATCGGCCGGCGTGTGGAATCAGCTGACGAGGCCGAGGCGGGCGGAGCGGTCTTTGGCTACTCCACCTTCAACGACCTGACCGCCCGCCGGGCCCAGAAGCTCACCACGCAGTGGACCCTGGGCAAGAACGGCGACTTCACCGGCCCCCTTGGCCCGCTGGTCAGCAGCGACGAGGTGGGCGACCTCCGTGACGGCCTGCAGGTCCGCACCCGGGTGAACGGCGCCGAAGTCCAGAACGGCAACACGCGGGACATGATCTTCTCCGTGCCGGCCATCATCTCGCTGATGAGCCAGACCCTTACCCTCCATCCCGGCGATGTGATCGCCACCGGAACCCCGGAGGGCGTGGGCTACGCCCGCACACCACAATGGCTGCTGCAGCCGGGCGACACCGTTGAAGTGGAAATCGAACGCCTCGGCACGCTGACCACCCCGGTCGGCGACATCTCACTCCGCGGCCGTGCCTGATGGTTACCCTGCAATCCGCATCTCCCGACAGGCTGCCGGAGGAGGTGCAGGTACTGATCTCCGGCGGCGGCCCCAGCGGACTCTTCCTCTCGCTGGACCTGGCGTCCCGCGGCATCCCCAGCGTAGTGATCGAGCCACGGACGTCCGTGGATCCGGCCCGGCCCCGCGCCAAGACCACCAACGCCCGCACAATGACGCACCTGCGCAGGCTGGGACTGGCGGACGCACTCCGTTCCGCAGCTCCGCTTCCCGTGGACTACGCCCAGGACGTGACCTTCTGCACCGGCCTCACCGGCCCGGCAGCCCATGAGCTGCGGACCTTCAAGCAGGCCTTCCAGTTGGTGCCCGGCCGCTACGGGCCGCAGCCCGAATGCGGCCAGCAGGTTCCGCAGCCCGTCCTGGAGGAAGTCCTCCGCGCGGCGGTGTCCGAGGCTCCGCTGGTCACCCTGCTGACCGGGTGGCACGTTGAAGACGTTGCTGTTCACCCGGGGGTTGCTCTTGCCGGGACGGCTGTGCCCGGAACCGCAGTGCCTGGAACCGCCGTGCCCGGGACCGCAGTGCCTGGAACCGCAGTGCCCGGAACCGCAGTGGTGGTGGCGGATGGCGCCGGACGTACCCGCACCATCGCCGCCGACTTTGTGATCGGGGCCGACGGCGGGTCCTCCGCCGTGCGCCGCAGCCTGGGCATCCGACTCGAAGGCGGCTCCGCCGCACTGTCCAACATCAGCATCATGTTCCGCTCCAAGGACCTGGGCTCCGCAATCACCCTGCCCCCTGCCGTCCAGTACTGGGTGGTGGGTGCGGAAACAGCCGGAATGGTGGGCCGGATGGATCTCGCCGACACATGGTGGGCCATCATCCAGGGCGTGGACGCCGCCGCAGCAAGCGTGTTGACGGACGAGGACGCCGCCACCATGGTCCGCGAACTGGTGGGCGCAGAGGTGGATGTCGACGTGGTGGCCACGGACCCCTGGACTGCCCGCATGCTCCTGGCCCCCGGTTACGGCCGCGACGGCGTGTTCCTGGTGGGCGATGCGGCGCACCTGAATCCGCCATGGGGCGGCCACGGCTTCAACACGTGCATCGGCGACGCTGCGAACCTGGCCTGGAAGATCGCGGCTCGCCTCGCGGGCTGGGGCGGGCCGGAACTCCTGGCCAGCTACGGGCTGGAACGCCGTCCGGTGGCGGCCCGGACTATCCGGGACGCCGCAAACAACGGCGAGGCGCTCGCCTACCATTTCGCTGATCCGGCGCTGCGCAGCACCGGCGACGACGGCCGCCGGGCCAGGCAGGCGGCCTACCAGGCGCTCGCCGTGAAGCAGAGCGAGTTCGATTCGCTGGGACTGGTGCTCGGCTACACCTACGGGGATTCGCCCCTGGTGGTGCCGGATGGCTCGCCGGTTCCCGCTGAGGACCCCATCCGGTACGTCGCTTCGGCCAGCCCGGGCGCGCTGCTTCCGCATGCCTGGCTGGCTGACTCCACGTCCGTCTACAACCTCCTCGGCCAGGGCTTCACGCTCCTTGCAGATGCCGCAACCCTGGGCGGCATGCCGGAAGTCAGGGTTTTCACGCCGGTACTCGAAGCAGCGGCCCGGCAGGGCATCCCGGTGACCGTCACCGCCGTCGGGCCTTCCGACGACGGGACGCCAATGGCGGACCTGTGGGGAGCCGACGCGGTGCTGGTCCGTCCGGACCAGCATGTGGCTTGGCGCGGCAGCGCGCCGGAAGCTGCCGCGGCAGCACTGTCCGTGGCCGCCGGTTGGGGCAGCTCAGCCGATATTTCTTCTCAGCACCCGACGCAGTACAACGAAACGCAGTACAACGAAAGGGACTCCCGTGTCAGCGCCGTCATTCCGTGATTTTCTTTTCGCTCCTGACCATCCGCGGGTGGCCGGGATCCGCGGCCTCACTGCCCGGGACTATGCCGAGGCCGCCAAGTCCGATTCCTTTGCCGGGCCCATGATCAAGGGCTGGGACGCGCTCTATCCGGAACAGTTCAAGGGCATAACGAACGACGGCGTCATCCGCCGAGGGCTGTATCCGCTGGAACCAGCCCGGTCCGGCGAGGAAGCTCCCACGGCCGCGATGGTGGCTGCCGGGCGGAAGTTTTTGGAAGTGGCCACGCCGGAGCAGGCGTCCCGGTTGAGCTATGCCGTGGACGCCCACGAGTGGCAAAGCTGGGCCAACCCGGAGTTCATGCAGCATGACACCGGGCTGCGGCTGGATGAACTCGATCCGCCTGTCCGCGATGCGGCGCTGGCGTTGGTGGAAGCGAGCCTGAGCCCGGCGGGTTTCGAGCTGGCCAGGAACCTCATGCGGATCAACGGGTTCCTCGGTGAACTGGTGGAACTGCCGCTGCTGATGAACGAGTTCAGCTACAACTTCGCCCTGTTCGGCGATCCGTCCGAGACCGAACCGTGGGGCTGGCAGCTTTTCGGGCATCACGTGGCGCTGAACTGCCTGGTGGCGGGCACGCAGCTGGTGATCTCACCTGTGTTCCTCGGAGCTGAACCCGATGGCATCGACGCCGGTCCGCACCGGGGCGTCAAGGTCTTCAAGGAGCGCATCGCGCTGGCCCGGCAGCTGATGGGGGCGCTGCCTGACAGCCTCCGCAAGGATGCAACGGTCTATGGCGCAATGGTGGATCCGGCCATGCCCGAAGGCCGGATCCACCCCGGGGATGAGCGGCACCTGGGCGGATGCTTCCAGGACAACCGCGTGATTCCCTACGAGGGCATTCCGGTCAGCTCGATGCCGCCAGAGGCCCGGGCCGTGCTGGATGATCTGGTGGAGGACTTCATTGCCTATCTGCCGGACGGGCCGAGGGCCGCGCGGCGCAGGGAAATCCAGGAGCACTACGGCGAGAGCTGGTTCAACTGGATCGGCGGCTGGGAGGGCCAGGAGGCCTTCTACTTCCGGCTGCAGAGCCCGGTGGTAGTGATGGAACTGGACCACCATACGGGCGTCTTCCTCAGCAACGACGAGCCGGCGCCATTCCACATGCACACCGTCCTGCGCACGCCCAACGGCAACGACTACGGCCGCGAACTGGTGCGCCAATTCCAATCGGCTGCTCCGTAACAGCCGTTATCCGGGGCGAAAAGGGCGCCTACGGAGCAATCGATGAACCCCTGAGAGCAGAAGTGGCCCGGACTTCCTTGCGGAGGTCCGGGCCATTGTTGTTGGCGCTTGTCAGATATCCAGTGCCGCGCGGCGCTGCGGCGGGGGACCGACCACCGTGAGGTCCATTTCGGCCTGGGCGCGGGCGAAGCCCTCCCTGTCCATGTACGGGGTACCGCCTTCGGTGTACATGTAGTCCTCGGTGGGCTTATTGAAGTACTCAAAGAAACCGTCAAAGACCGACGGCGTCAGGAAACCCACCATCTGGGTGTTGTGAGAATCGAACGCGAAGGAGTGGACGGTGCCGGCCGGGGCGTGCAGGAAGTCACCCTTGGTCAGGAGTACCTCGCGGCCGTTGGCGTAGAGCCACATCCGCCCCTCGGTGCACAGGAAGTTCTCGGTGTGCTCCGAGTGGAAGTGCAGCGGAATGTACGGGGACTTGGCTCCCTTGGTGTGCACCGCGAAGTAGTTTGAACCGGTGTTCGCCGGCCGGGAGAGGTAGGTGAACATGGTCTGGTAGCTCACCAGGCGGTCACCTTCGCCGGCGCTGAGGAAGTACGGGCTCTGGGCCGCCGGCAATCCCGCATCCTGCTGGAAGGTAGGCGCAACGCGCTCCACCTCCGGGAAGGTGATGCCGAATTCCGCGCCCACTTCGGCCTGCTCCTGGGCGCTGCGCTTGTGGCCCGCGTGCACGGGCGGGACATGCGAATCGATGGGAGTGCCGACGCGTTCGTAGTAGGCCTCGGCGCCGCCGGGGGTCATCCAGTTCAGGAAGCGGGTGTAGTGGCTGGCCATGCGGTAGGCGTGCGGGGTTCCTGGCGGGATCACCACTGAATCACCCGGGGTGAGGATGCGGCTCTCACCAGGCAGCCAGACGTGCAGGATGCCGTCGAAAACGTACAGGGTCTTGTGCTCCACCTTGTGGCTCACGAAGGGGGATTCGGCTCCCATGCCTCCGGAGATATAGGCGGCGCTAAAGATACCTCCGGTGTCCGCAGCGCGGGCGATGACGGTGACCAGCTGCCCGTTGATCTCGTACCGGGCGCCCTCGCCGGAGGCCATGTAGTAGGGGACAGCCTCGCCGGGCAGCGCGTTCGCCACCGGGAGTTGCGTGTTCATTTCCTCAACGCTGAGGGACATTGGTTCCTTCTTTCCAGTCCGGAGCTTCGCCGTGGCGTGGTCACCAGCATGCCCTCAAAGCCGTCCGTCCGGCGTCAGAGTTTCCAATGAGTGAAATACATTCCGTCTCACGGGACTGCTGTCCGGTCCGTTCAGTGCACGGGGTCAACCAACACCGGCACCATCAGACCGAGTGCGCCGGTGAGGGACAGGGCGGCGCGGACATGGTTTGCCCGGGTCCATGGCTGTTCAAACGCATCCCACATGGCCTCCAGTCCCCGGGGCCCTGTGCTGGCAAGCCTGTTGTTGAGCGGGACGTTCACTGCCATGGTCAAGGCCCAGCCGGTCAGGTACGCCATGGATCCGGCCACCCTCAGGGGCGTGGAATGCTGGGGATCGGTTGCCGCGGCGATGATGTTGGCCCCGCAGGCAGCCGCCGTTCCGAAGAAGAGGATCATGAACGGCGGCGTGACCGCCCGTTCGTTGATCGCAGCCATCGCTGCCGCTGCTTCAGGTGCGGGCCGCCGACGCAGCGCCGGCATCACCACAGCCGAAAAGGCAAAGTAAAAACCGCCCGCCACAGCGGAACCCGTCCCGGCAACCACCGGAAGCCACGCGTTCACAAGGAGGCCTTGGACGTGGGCTTGGAAAATGAACTTATGATCGTCATAACCTCAGCCTTCCGGCTTGGGGCTGGACGATGAATAGCTAAGCGTCCACTCAGCATCTTTGATCGTCTAGGCTCAGGGCATGGATCCTATGACGGAGTTCCTTGCCGGCCCCCAGGCGCGGCAGGCCTTCACCCTTCGGGTCGCGCTGGATCCGCCGTTTGCCATCGACGTCCGTGACAGGGCCGCGCTGACGGTGATAGTCCCTGTGCGGGGGACAGCCTGGGTTACCGCCGGAGGCGAAACACAGGCTGTGAATCCCGGCGAGGCCGCCACCGTCAGGGGACCGGACTGCTACGTCGTGGCGGACTCGCCTGACCGTGCACCCACCGTGGTGATCGGGCCGGACCAATCATGCCAATCGCCGTCGGGCGACCGCTTGGAGGTCACCATGCGGCACGGTGTCCGAACGTGGGGCGATCGGGAAGACGCTGAGACGGTGATGCTGATCGGTACGTACCAGAGCGATGCGGCGGTGGGCCGGCTCGTTACCGCGGTCCTGCCCCGGCTCGTCGCGTTCACCGAGGACGAGGCGGATCCGGCACTGCTGGGGATGCTGCACCGGGAACTCACGCTTCAGGGCCTCGGCCAGCGGACCGCCCTGGACAGGGTTCTGGACCTGCTGCTCCTCCACCTGGTGCGCGCCTGGGCCGCACGCCCCGGGACCGCAGTGCCCGGCTGGGTATCCGGCAACCGCGACCCGATCGTCGCCGAGGCGCTTTCCCTGCTGCACCGGGAGCCCTCGGCCCCATGGACTGTTGCTGAACTGGGCAGGCGTGTCCACGTTTCCCGGGCCGCGCTGGCCGCGCGGTTCCGTAGCACTGTGGGACAGCCACCCATGACGTACCTAACGGCGTGGCGCCTGGCTTTGGCTGCCGACCGCCTCTCGACGAGTGCTGACACACTGGCCGTGATTGCTGCCCGGGTGGGGTACAGCAACGCCTTCACCTTCAGCACTGCATTCACCCGCGCGTACGGCAGCAGTCCGTCGGTATACCGGGCATCACAACGGGGTGGCGTCCAGCCCGGTCCCCACCGCCCTGCCGGTCAAGTTGGCTAGGCGGCCGGCCGGTAGGGGCACAACGAAGCCAGGAAATAGCCGCCATTCAGCACCGGAAGTAGTGGTTCCGTCTGGGTACTTGGCGTGGGTCGATGTGGGGTGGCGGGATGAACCACGGGACGCCCGTTTTGACCTGGATGTGCCACTGCTCCTTGTGGATCAGGTGGTGGTGATGGCTGCACAAAAGGGTGCCGTTGTCCGTGCTGGTGGTTCCGCCATGTGACCAGTAGCTGATGTGGTGGGCTTCGCACCACGGGGCCGGGATGGTGCAGTCCGGGAACGCGCAGCCCTGATCTCTGGCGGTGATGGCTTTGCGGATGTGGGGCGGGAAGATCCTCGTGGTGCGGCCGACGTCCAGGATCCGTCCCTCGCTGCCGAGCAGGACCGGGATGATGTCCGCGTCGCAGGCGATCTTCCGGACGGTGCCGGCGGTGACGGGGCCGGTGAATGTGAACGAGCCTGTGCCGGTTTTGGTGGCGGTGGTTGAGGTTCCGGTGCTTGACGGATCCACACTGTCCAGCTGGTCCACGCGTTCCAACCGTTCCAACAGGTCGCGGTAGTCGATGGTGACCATGACCTGCGGCCGCAGTCCGCCCGCAGCAGGCAGACCTCCGGTGCTGAGGCCTGCTTTGGAGGCGCCCACCAGGCCGTCGAGGAGCCGCTGCGGACGGGTCCGCAGGTCCAGGGCATCGGCTGCAGCGGTGTCCGCGTCGCCGCTGCGGGTGCGGGGGTTGGTGGCGATGTTCATCGCGGTCAGGAGGGGCTCAAACTGGTCCGGGGTGGCGAAGACTTCAAAGTGCTGGAGCCCGCGGCGGGGCTGACGGAGGAACACGCCCTGGCGGCGGCGGAGTTCTTCCTCGGACGGTTCGGAGCCGTCCTGGTCGAGCCCGTCGACCCAGCGCCGGGCGACCCGGGCCAGGAAATCGGTGTCGTGTTCCGCTGCCGTGCTGGTGAGGTTGTGTTCCATCCGGGCCACGGCGTCTTCGGGGGCATGATGGCGGACCCGGTCCAAAGCCAGGGTGATGATGGTCGCGGCGCGGGACGCAACTGTTCCCGCAGCCACGGCCGCGGCGAGCTCGGGCCGTTCCGGCGGCTCGGTGTGCCCGGTGATCCCGGTCCTCGGGAGCAGAGAGTCGGCCAGGGCGAGCCGGCGGCGTGCTTCGGCGGTGCCGATCCGAAGCCGGGCACGGAGGAAGTCGGCTGCGTTCCGGCACCCGTCATCAACCGGGTCCGGGGCCCGGGTTTCTTGAGTTTCAGTTCCCGCGGGCGTCTCGGTGGCCGGATCACACCCGGTGCCAACGGTTTGGCGGGAGGCCCAGCCAATGGGCCCGTGGACGGCTGTGGCTTCGCCCCACCCGGTGGCCCAGCCAACCGCGGCACCGGAGCCCGAGCCAGCCCGCGCAGCCGCCTGGGCCTCCCGCCGGGTCCGGTCTACGGCCCCTGCCGCGACCACCTGCAGAAATTCAAGGTTCCGGGACATTTCCTCGACCTCGGCGGCAAAGTCCGCCGCCTCCCGAAAGCCCATCATCCCGGCGTCCTCAACCGCCGTCGAACTCAAAGCCCCCAGCAGCGCAAGGATCCGGGCCAGATCACCGTAACCGCCGCCGTCGGACGCCAATGCCTGAGAAGGCTGAGGCCCGGCGGGGACACTGCGCAGGCCCGGACCGGAAGCGAGCCGAACAGCAGAAGCGGCGGCGGGCAGTTTGGCCCATCGCAACGCCCCTCCTGCTGCAAGTTCCCCCATGACTTCCATGGGATAAGTCTGCCGCGGGGGTCGGACAATAATGCTGGCCCGCGCACAGGCCCTACTTCGCGCCGTATTCCTCGTCGGTCACGTGTTCGCCCCACGCAGTTTCCGGGCCCTCCTGGTCTTCGCCCAGGCCTTCCCACATGGCGAGGTGGCACATGAAGTGGTCAGCGGCAGCGCCGTGCCAGTGCTCTTCACCCGGCGGCGTGTAGATGGTGTCGCCGGGACGGATCTCGATCACCTCGCCGCCGCGGGACTGGACCAGGCCGCGGCCCTCGGTCACGTGCAGGGTCTGCCCATTCACGTGCGAGTGCCACGCGGTATGGGCGCCCGGGGCGAAGCGGACCATGTTCACGCGCAGTTGCGACGGTGCCTCGCCCTTGGCGATGACGTCGAACCAGACGTCGCCGGTGAACATTTCCGCCGGCCCCTTGTTGCTTTGCGTTTTGGGCTGGATTTCCAACAGTTCTCCTCAATCGCTGGTTACCCGTCCCTGTGGGGACGGCATTCCACCCCGTCAACACTAGGAGCCGTCGCCAGCTGCAGGGAGGCCCTGCCAGTACCTGTACCAACAGGACCTTCCGCGCGCGCAGGGAACGCGGTTTGCTGGATAGGCAGCGAAAACTTCCAAAGGAGCACCATCATGGCACCAGAGACCCCTTCGAAAGCCCAGCAACTGATCGGTGACGTCGCACCCAAGCTCGTGCAGCTCACCGACGACGTGCTGTTCGGAGACGTCTGGGAACGGCCCGGCCTCTCGCCCCGCGACCGCAGCCTGATCACTGTCGCCCCGCGCTCACGTCGCTGTACCGGACCGGCCAGTTGCCATCCCACCTGCGCCTGGCACTCGCGAACGGCGTCACTGCCGACGAACTCGTGGAAGCCATCACCCACCTGGCCTTCTACGCCGGCTGGCCCAACGCCATGACGGCCGCCACCGCGCTCAAGGAGGTTCTTGCAGAACAGGCGACTGAACAGCCGACGACGGCGCATGCCGGCTAAGCCGTCCGGCCCGCCGCTACTGCCCACTACCCCCTAAACTCCGAAAGGATCCTCATGCGAGCAACAGTCATGTACGGCGCCGGCGACGTGCGCGTGGAAAACGTGCCCGACGCAGCCATCAAGGAACCAACAGATGCTGTGGTGCGGGTGGTCCTGTCCTGCGTGTGCGGGAGCGACCTGTGGCCATACGCCTCCCTCCCCGCGTCGGATCACGGCCGGCGCATGGGGCACGAATTCCTCGGCGTCATCGAGGACCTCGGGTCCGACGTCCAGGGCTTCAAACGGGGCGACCTCGTGGTGGCGCCGTTCGTCTGGTCGGACAACACCTGCGATTTCTGCCGGGAGGGGCTGCAGACGTCCTGCCGCCACGGCGGCCAGTGGGGCCACAACCTCGACGGCGGCCAGGGCGAAGCAGTGCGCGTCCCACAGGCACAAGGCACTCTGGTGAAGCTGCCTGTGGGCGAGGACTCCCCGCTGCTTCCCTCCCTGCTGACGCTCTCCGACGTCCTGTGCACCGGACACCATGCCGCCGTTACGGCGCGAGTGAACCCGCGCACCACCGTGACGGTGATTGGCGACGGCGCGGTGGGCCTGTCCGCCGTGATCGCCGCCAAGCGCCTGGGCGCTGAAAGGATCCTGCTCATGGGCCGCCACGAGGACCGGACCGGCTTGGGCCGCGAATTCGGCGCCACGGACATCATCACCGAACGCGGCGAGGAGGGGATCGCGCGGATCCGTGAACTCACCGGCGGCGACGGCACGCACACAGTGCTGGAGTGCGTCGGGACCCAGGACGCCATCAACACCGCGATCGCCGCTGTGCGCGACGGCGGTGCCGTTGGTAGGGTGGGAGCTGCCCAGTACACCGATGTGCCCATGAATTTCGGCACCGTGATGCGCAATATCACCCTGACCGGCGGCGTGGCCCCTGCCCGGGCCTACATTGAAGAACTCATGCCTGACATCCTCGAGGGAACAGTCCAGCCCGGCAAGGTGTTTGACCAGACTGTGGCCCTCGATGATGTTCCCGCCGGCTACCGCGCCATGGCGGACCGTACAGCGCTCAAAGTGCTCATCCGCCCCTGAAACTGTCGTTCAACCACCTACCGAACCTCATCACCCAACGGATCCAACGATCACCCAACATTGGAGAAAATATTGCTTACCGCTAACGCTTACGCCGCCCCGTCCGCTGACGAAGACCTGGTCCCCACCACCATCGAACGCCGCGACGTCGGCCCCCACGATGTGCTGATCGAAATCAAGTACGCCGGCATCTGCCACTCCGACATCCACACCGTCCGCGGTGACTGGGGACCCCAGCAGTACCCGCTGGCACCCGGACACGAAATCGCCGGAATCGTCACCGAAGTGGGAGCCGAAGTCACCAAGCACGCCGTCGGCGACCGTGTCGGCGTCGGCTGCATGGTGAATTCCTGCCGCGAGTGCGTCAACTGCCAGAAGGGTGAGGAGCAGTACTGCCTCAAGGGCAACATCGGCACGTACGGCGCCGTGGACCGCGACGGCACCATCACCCAGGGCGGCTACTCCACCCATGTCGTGGTGACCGAAGACTTCGTGGTCCGGATCCCGGAGGGCATCGAGCTCGACGTCGCCGCGCCGCTGCTGTGCGCCGGCATCACCACCTACTCGCCGCTGCGCCACTGGGGTGCGGGCCCCGGCAAGAAGGTCGCCGTCGTCGGACTGGGCGGTCTCGGCCACATGGCCGTCAAGATCGCCCACGCCATGGGCGCCGAGGTCACCGTGCTGTCCCAGTCGCTCAAGAAGCAGGAAGACGGCCTGAAACTGGGCGCGGACCACTACTACGCCACCAGCGACGAGAACACCTTCGCCGACCTGGCCGGCAGCTTCGACCTGATCATCAACACGGTCAGCGCCTCGATCGACATCAGCTCCTACCTGCAGCTTCTGACCCTCGACGGCGCCCTGGTGAACGTCGGTGCGCCGGCAGAACCCCTCCCGGTCAACGCGTTCGCACTCATCATGGGACGCCGCTCCTTCGCCGGCTCCATGATCGGCGGCATCCGCGAGACCCAGGAGATGCTCGACTTCTGCGCCGAGCACAACCTGGGTGCCGAGATCGAGGTCATCCCGGCCGGGAAGATCAACGAGGCCTACGAACGCGTCCTGGCCTCCGACGTCCGCTACCGCTTTGTGATCGACACGTCGACCCTCAGCTAATCGCCACCGCACGGTAGCGACCCGAAAGTAGCAGCAACTAAAAAGCAGCGCCGCCCTCAGGAGAGGGCGGCGCTGCTTTGGCGGTTAATATCGACCAGTCGGCCGCTAACCGGCAGTCATCACGTGCGTGAAGTGGTCGTACCGGATGGTGAGCGGGCCGCCGTCGTGCACCAGGCTGATGTTGGCGCCGTTCGGCGATCCGCCGGCACCGTAGCTCACAGCCCAGGACCTGTCCAGGGCGGCTTTGAACTCATACGTGCCGGCCTTAAGGCCCTCCACGGACAGCTTCCACACCAGATCGTCCGGGTCCAGCGCCAGCTGGGCCTGATCGCAGGCGGGCATCCAGACGTCCGGGCACCCCTGTTCCGCGTTCATGCTCCCCGCGGCCGCGACGGCGCCGGGCTGCTGTGACGCGTAGACCGGGCTGAGCAGGTGGGTCGTGTGGTCGTACCGGAACGTCACGGCCCCGCCCGGGTGCTCCAGCACGATGTTCGCGCCTTTCAGTGCGCCGCCTGCTCCATAGTTCTCATCCCAGCCGCCGTTGAGCGCGGCCTTGAACTCGTATGTGCCCGCCGGCAGTTTAGGCAGTGTGAGGCGCCAGACCTTGTCCGCCGGGTCCAGCGTCATAAAGGCCGCCGAACAGGTCGGATCCCATTCCCCGCAGCCCATCTCCGAGTTCAGGCTGCCCGCCACGGTCACGGAGTCCGGCTGCGGGATCTCCCCGGCCACCACAGTCCGGATATCGCTCACCACGTTCTCGGCGCCCGGGGCTGACATGGTGGCCCGGTAGCGGAGTTCGGCGCCGTCCGCGAGGCCAAGCGCCGCAATGTCGTCAAAGACCGTGTAGGCCGGAGACGAGCTGTCCGAACCAATCGACGCCCACGCGCCGCCGTCCACGCTGCGTTCGAAGCTGACGGTGTAACCGGCCTTCTCCGGGCTGGCCGTGGCGCTGACTTCCACGGTGCCGTCCACGCTGCTTCCCTCCGCCGGTTTCTGCATGGCGAGGACCGGGGCGGGAACGGTGCCATTCCGGGCGGCGCTGACGGACGTGTGTCCGCCGTTGTCCAGAACCACTGCGCGGTATTCCACGGCAGTACCCGGGTTCAGCTCCGTGACCTCATGGAACACCTGGTACGGGGCGGTATCGTCCGTGCCGATCGGCTCCCATTCACCGCCCGCTGTCCGTGCCTGGAAGGTGACCTCGTAGAACGAGGAACCGTCGACGTCGGCCGCCACCCGGATCCTGCCGTTGTCACCTTCCGCCGTGGCCGGCTCCTGGAGGGCGACGGCGGGAGCCGCCTTGGAGTGGGGGATCCGCCCCGACGATTCGTAGACCACCGCGGAGAGCGGCGGAACGGTGACGCTGAGCTTGCCATCGTCGGCCGTCTTGACCTCGGCGGCGGAAGCGCCGTCGTCGCCTGTGTCGCCGTAAATTCGTGTATAGGTGCGCTTGGCAATAAAGGTGGGCACCGCGGCAGTCTGTGCGGTCCCGCTGTTGTTAACCGCCACGACATACTCGCGCTGGTCCGTTGCGTCAGTGCGGGAGAACGCGTAGATGCCCTGGGTCTCCGCTGCGTACCGGTTCTGGTGGGCGCCGTTGCGCAGGGCCGGGTGCTCGGCGGTTAGCGCCGCGAGTTCGCTGATCTTGCTGTACAGCGGGTGGGCGGTGTTGAAGTTGTCCGTGGCATGGGTGGCATCGGTGCCCAGCAGGTCATCGTCGAGGTACTCCGGCACCTGGCTGGCGAAGAGCGTCTGGCGTGCATCCTGGTCCCCGCCGGGGCCGGTGAAGCCCTGTTCGTCCCCGTAGTACACCACCGGGTTGCCGCGCGAGAAGTACATCAGTTCGTGGGCCAGCCTGTCCCGGGCAACGCGTTCGGCGTCGTCCGCACCGGGGTTGTCCGCGGCGATGAAGCTGCCGATCCGGCCCATGTCGTGGTTGCCCAGGAAGGTGGGCAGTTGGTAAACGTTGGAGTCGGCGTCCGTGTACCAGTCGTCGCCGGCGAAGAACGTCTCCAGCTGGCTGGCGGACTGGCTGCGGGAGGCGAAGTTGCGGGCGGCGTCCTGGAACGGGAAGTCCAGCACAGCCTGCATCTTGTTGCGGGTGGTGAACTGCGAGGTGAAGCTCTTGGAGGTATCGAAGACCTCGCCGAACATAAAGAACTCGTCCTTGCCCTGCTCCTTGGCGTAGTCCAGCACCCTGGGGCCGAACTCCTGCCAGAACTCGTCATTCACATGCTTCATGGTGTCGATCCGGAAGCCGTCCACACCGAATTCGCCGATCCACGTTTCATAGATGTCCGCCATGCCGTCCACCACGCGGGGGTGCTCGGTGAAGAGGTCGTCCAGGCCGAAGAAATCCCCGTAAAAGGAGTCCTCGCCCTGGAATGTGGTGTCGCCGCGGTTGTGGTACAGCGTGAGGTTGTTGAGCCACGACGGCACCTTGAGGTCTTCTTCTGCCTCATCCAGGACCGGCGTGTAGGGGAAGGACTTGGCCGGATTCAGCTCCGGGAACGTGTCCGTTCCGGCGTAGTCGCGGTCGTCGAACTCCTCGCCGGCCGCCGTCTTGTAGGGCTGCGTGTCCTTGGAGATGTAGGGCTTGCGGGCGTCCTTGGGGTCTTTCCCGTACCCGATCACGTCCGCGGTGTGGTTGGTGATGATGTCGAAGTAGACCTTCATCCCGCGTGAGTGCGCCTCGTCGATCAGCGATTTCAGCTCGGCGTTGGTGCCCAGATGGGGGTCGATCTGCGTGAAGTCGGTGACCCAGTAGCCGTGGTAGCCGGCTGATTTGTCCTCCGGCTGAACCGCTTTGTTCTTGAAGCTCGGCGTCAACCAGATGGACGTGGTGCCCATGCCCTGGATGTAGTCAATCTTGTCCAACAGGCCCTTCAGGTCGCCGCCGTTATAGAAGCCTTTTTTCGTGGGGTCGAAGCCGGAGACCATCGGATCCCCGCCCAGCCCGCCGTCGTCGTTCGCGGTGCTTCCGTTATTGAAGCGGTCCGCCATCACAAAGTAGAAGTTCTCGTCCGTCACCGGTGCGCGGAGCGAATGGGAAGCTGACGGCGCATCGGGGCCTATCGGCTCCGGCGCCGCGTAGGCCGGGGCCGCCAGCGCGGCGGCGGCCACCAGCACCGCAACCGCCGCGGCGACACCCCTGGCCGGCTGGCTGCAGGGCGGATTCTTGGGGTTCGAACTGCGGAAAAACACGATAGGAAAACCTTCCGGATAGCGACATTGCTGCTGTGAAGGATGATGCGGGAGACGGCTTCTGAGAGCCAAGTCACAACTGTAAGCGCTTGCACCGACTTTTTCCAGCAAGTTCCCAAGGTTGCTTGCTATCGTTCCGCGTTCGGTAGCATGAAACCCACCGACCGCAGCTAAGGGAGCCTGCTTTTGCCGCCAGAACGCCCCATCCAGTCCGGCCGGACCGCGACGTCGGATAGTCCGGAAGACGTCGTCTGCCGTCTCCGGGCCGCAGGCTGCGTTTTCGCCGAGGAGGAAGCACGCCTGCTGACCGGCGCTGCCGGCTCCGCCGCTGAGCTGGACGCAATGATCGAACGGCGCGCCGCCGGGCTGCCCCTGGAACACATCCTTGGCTGGGCCGACTTCTGCGGGCTTCGCGTCGGCGTGACCACCGGAGTGTTTGTGCCACGCCGCCGCACCGAGTTCCTCGTCCGGCAGGCGGAACTGCTGCTCGGCGGCACCACCCACGACGGCGCAACGTCCGACGGCGGCACCACCCACGACGGCGCAACGTCCGCCGGCGGGCGGCGCGCCGCCGCCGCGCAGGCCGTTGTCGTTGACCTTTGCTGCGGTTCCGGTGCCGTGGGGGCGGCCCTGCTGGCGCGGGTGGGCGGAATCGAGCTGCATGCCTCGGACCTGGACCCGGCCGCAGTATTGTGCGCCAGAGGGAACATCGAACCGGCTGGCGGGCACGTCCATGAGGGTGATCTCTTCGAGCCGCTGCCGGCGCGGCTGCGGGGCCGCATAGCCGTCCTGCTGGCCAACGCCCCCTATGTCCCCACGGCCGCCATCGGCACTATGCCGCCGGAAGCCCGCATGTACGAGCCGCGAATGTCCCTGGACGGCGGCCCGGACGGGCTGGACATCCAGCGGAGGGTTATTGCCGGCGCGCCGGCCTGGCTTGCACCGGGCGGGCATGTGCTGATCGAGACAAGCCGCGGCCAGTCGCGGCGGACCATCAGGCTTATGCGGGAGGCAGGTCTGTCCACCCGGCTCGCCCGCGACCCGGAACTGGACGCCACGGTAGCTATAGGTACGGCATCCTAGAAGCCCGCAGCTGCCCTGTTCTCCGCGGCCCGGGGTGATCCCGCCAGGAGTTCGGAATAGAACCGGAGGTACTCCCGGACCATCCGCTGGGAACTGAAGCGCTGCTCGGCCGCCCGCCTGCAGTCGCTGCGGCGCAACCAGCTGCAGCCCTGCAGCGCCTCTGCGAGGCCCTGCAGGCTGTCAGCCAGGAACCCCGTTTCGCCGTCGCTGATGATTTCCGGGGCGGAACCGCGGCGCGTGGCCACTATCGGAGTGCCGGCGGCCAGGGCCTCGATCATCACCATCCCGAACGGTTCCGGCCACTGGATGGGGTTCAGCAGTGCCACCGACTCGCCCAGCAGCCGGTACTTCTCCGCGGAGGCAAGCTCACCAAGGTATTCAACGTCCGGGCCCAGCAGCGGTTCGATCACGTCATGGAAGTAGTCCAGCTCAAACGGCTCGCGCATCTTTGCGCCGATCCGCAGCGGAATGCCCGCCTGGCGCGCCACCATAATGGCCTGCAGGAGGCCCTTGTTGGGGTGCATCCGTCCCAGGAAGCACGCTGCGCCGTTGTGCGACGGGCTGTACCGTACGCCGCGGACGTCAATGCCGTGGTGGATGACCGCAGCGATCTTCACGTCACGGGAGGTGGAAGCCTGGTGGTGGGAAATGGCCACCAGTGCCGTCTCACGCTGCATGGCCCGGTAGATCCGAGTGAGGTCTTCGTCGAAGGGTCCGTGCAGAGTGGTGACGCGGGGAATGTCCTGCATGCTCCGCTGGCACAGCGGACCGAGCAACGTGTGGTCGTGGATGATGTCCACGTCCCCCATGGCTTCGTACGCGCGGAGCACATGCAGGATCTCCTGCCGCCCCGAGTCCATGCTCAGCTCGGACGATTCCGGGAAGCCCGGAACCCTCGGAACGGGACAGGTGCTGTCACTCGAAGCGGCCAGCACAACGTCGTGCCCTTCCTCCGCGAGCCCCGCGGCAAGCGTGTGGACCACGGATTCCGTTCCGCCGTAGCTTGGTGGGGGAACGGGAATCCATGGTGGTGCCAGGATGCCAATACGCATTGCGCCTCCTACATCAGCCGGCCTTCCGGCCGGGGTCGTGGTGGACCCGGATCAGGTCCGCCAGGGGTTCCTGCGTCCCCAGATGCAGTTCAATCGACGGCGGCAGCCCCGTCACGTGTGCGGCATTGCCCGAAACCTCGATGGTGAGGCGGGAACCGGCCAGCGGCACCTGTTCTTTTTTGAGGTAGCCGAATCCGTCCGGGAAGGAGGGGCTCAGCCAGAGACGGCCGTTGGGAGCGGAAGGATCAAAGCGAAGAAGGACGCGGATGAGATGGATGGGTGTGGCAGAGGCCCAGGCCTGCGGAGAGCACGACGACGGGTAGGACACCGGGGGCAGGCCCGTCTCGCGAGGGAAGCCGCAGAAAAGTTCCGGAAGCCGGCCGCCGAAAGCCTCCGCGGCGTCGAAGATGGCCATGGCCACCCGCTGCGATTCCTCGATCAAGCCGTACCGCATCAGGCCGCCGGCAATCAGGGCGTTGTCATGGGGCCACACGGAGCCGTTGTGGTAGCTCACGGGGTTAAAAGCGCCCATGGTCGAAGCCAGTGTGCGGACTCCCCAGCCCGAGAACATGTCCGGTTCCATCAGGCGCTGCGCCACGAGGGGTGCCTTGTCGTCGTCCACGATTCCTGACCACAGGCAATGTCCCATATTGGAGGCGCATGCGTCCACGGGCCGTTTGTCCTTGTCCAGGGCCACCGCGAAGTACCCGCGTTGCGGCAGCCAGAACCTGCGGTTGAACTCCTCCTTCAGTGCGGCAGCGCGGTCACCCCAGCTGCGGGCAAGGGCGTTGTCGCCGGCGTCCTGGGCCAGCAGTGCCCGGGCTATGTAGGCGCTGTAGACATACCCCTGGACCTCGCACAGGGCGATTGGCGGTTCGGCGAGCGTGCCGTCCGCGAAGTTGATCCCGTCGTAAGAGTCCTTCCAGCCCTGGTTGATAAGACCGTGCCTGGTGGCGCGCTCGTATTCCACAAAGCCGTCGCCGTCGCGGTCCCCGTAGTTGGTCACCCAGTCCAGCGCCCGGTCTGCGTTGGGGAGGAGCTCCTGTACCGCCCGGGGCTCCAGCCCCCAGCGGCTGATTTCACCCAGGAGCGTGACGAACAGCGGTGTGGCATCGGCCGTACCGTAATAGGTCCTGTCTCCGCCCAGCGACAGGGCGGCGCCTGAACCCAGGCGCACTTCGTGGAGGATCCGTCCGGGCTGCTCCTCCGTGATCTTGTTGACCTTCTGGCCCTGGTATTCGGCGAGCGTCTGCAACGTGCCCAATGCGATTGCGGGATCCACGGGCAGCGCCATGAGTGAGGTCAGCAGGGAGTCACGGCCGAACAGCGCCATGAACCAGGGGGCGCCTGCGGCGATCACGGTGCGGTCCGGATGGGCAGGGTCCGCGATCCGCAGCGAGCCCAGGTCGCGCTGGCTCTGGCGCATGGTCCTTTCAAGGGCGGCATTATCCATGCTGATCTGGGGTGCAGCGGCGCGCCAGGTCCGGTGGCGCTGGGCGGGAACCGATTCGTGTTGAGGAGTGTTGGCGGAGAACCTGCCAGCCGGTTCGTTGCCGTCGGAACTCGGTGTGACCACAATCGTGGCGGTCCACGATCCTTTGGCGGGAACGGTCACTTTGTACATCACCCCGTGGCGGTTCATGACTGCTCCCGGGGCGCGGACTGTCACTGCCAGCAACCTGCCATTGTGGCGGCCGCTGATGATCAGCCGGTCGCCTTCGGGCCGGTGGGAGGGTCGTAGCTGCCGGGTCTTGCGGCCGGCTTTGACTTCGAAGAGGTCCGCGAAGTCGGCCTCCACCGCCAGTTTGAGGCTGCAGGGCGCCGGGGCGTTGGAGTAGTTGCGCACGGTGAGGGTTTCACGGACTCCGTCGCCCACCTGCCGGTCCCGCTCGATTACCATCGGCCGGTCGGCGGCCCCGTCGGGTTGGGGAGCCCGGCCGGTGAAGACGGCGCGGTAGGGTTCCGGGGTCACCGCCATGAGCCCTTCCACCACGTGGTCGTTAACCAGCAGGTTCCACCGGGACAGGATCCGTGTGTCTTGGTAGAAGACTCCGTGGGCCAGTCCAGGGTCCAGGTCACCATTGCCGGCAGAAATGAAGAACGATGACCCTTCAACGATTGTCACAGCGTTGTGGCCTATGGACCCGGCCGTGTCCAGGTTCCAGCCGTTCATGCGCACCGCCGGGCAATCGGCAGCGCCGCAGATGACGGGGATACGGCGGCCAGGCGTCGATAGCTCATGAATTCACTCCGGACCGAGGATTCAGCGGCTGACTTCTTAGCCACCCACATTCTAGAATTCCGCGCTGGCTCGGACAAGGTGCTTTGGACCCTTGCGGCGGGGGCCTGCGGGCAAAAAGGACCGACCCGCCCGGAACCATGGGTCCGGACGGGTCGGCGCGACTCCTGTGACGGTTCTAGGTCCGCTCAGGGTTCGTGTTGGTGGCGGCGCCGGCAGGCGTAGCGCCACCTTCGTCGGACCAGTCCTGCCCGGTGGAATCACTGCGCGCAGGATCGCTGATGACGTCCGGGGCGGCGTCTTTGGAGGCGCTGCCGGACGAGCTGCTGCTGTCGGCAGTGCCCAGGTTGACCGTCTCCGGGTGCGTGCTGTGGGACGGGACGTAGTCACCGGCCGGCAGCTCGCTTTCCGTGGCGGGAACGCCGGTTTTGGCAGTGCTGTCCTTGTTTGCCTTGGTGTGGTCTGTTGACTTGTCCCGGTGGACAGCGGAGCTGATAACGGTGCCCGCGCGGCGGGCAGCCTCGGTCAGCTGGTCGGAAACTTCGGGAGCCTTTTCCTTGACCGCCTCAGTTGCCGCAGTGACTTTGTCCTGCACCGGTTTGCTGTCCCAGAGTGCCGCGGCCCTCGCCTTGATTTTTTCGTAGGCGGCGCGGCCGGACCTTGACCCCAGGACGAAGCCCGCTGCCATTCCGGTACCGAAGAGAAGTTTCGATTTCATGTTGTACTCCTGCTCTGTGAGAAGGTTCCGTACTCGGGCGGCCCGCATGGGCGCCCGCAGATGAGGCCGCAGCCGAATCCTTCCTGAATGAAAAAACGGCCCCAGGAAGAAATCCCGGGGCCGTTTCTCAGGCCGGACTCCGCTTTAGCGGGCCGTGCGCTTGGTGATCATGCCGTAAACAAGCAGGACGATGATCGCACCGCCAATGGCCAGGAGCCATGTGGACAGCGAGAAGAACTCGTTGATGCTAACGCCGAAGAGCAGGCTGCCAATCCAGCCGCCGAGGAATGCACCGACGACGCCCAGGATGAGCGTCATGATGATGCCACCGCCCTGACGGCCGGGGAGGATTGCCTTAGCGATTGCTCCGGCGATAAGGCCCAGAATCAGAAATGCGAAAAAACCCATTTTATCGTTCCTTCTTCTTTCATTGAGGAGGTGCCCGGATCCCGGGCACGCTACATCCTTCTACCCAATACTAATCATGCTTAGTATTAATCTGCCAGTCGGCGGCCCTGTGAATTCTGTGGAGCGCCGATTTTCAGTGGCCTTGGACGTCAGAATTGACTCCGGACTCCTCACCTCCGTCCAGCGTGGAGATTGCTGTTGTGTCCTCCGCATCCAAGGCAAAGCCGAAGATGTCCAGGTTTTCTTTCATGCGTTCTGGATTGGCCGACTTGGGAATGGCAACCACGCCCTGCTCAACCAGCCAGCGGAGCACGATCTGGCTGGGTGTCTTGCCATGCTTATGGGCGATCCTGCCCAGTACTGGCGCGTTCAGGAGGTCGCTGCCCGCCCCAAGCGGACTGTACGCCTCGGTGACAATTCCGTGCCGTCGGTTGTACGCGACATCCACGATCCGGGTGACGGCGGGACTGAGCTGGATCTGGTTGACAGCCGGCACAACATCGCTTGCTGGCATCAGCCGTTCCAGGTGCGCCGGCTTGAAGTTCGAGACGCCGATTGACCGCACCTTCCCATCAGCCTGAAGCCGCTCAAAAGTTTTCCAAGTAGAGATGAATTCATCCCGGCGGGGGAGCGGCCAATGGATTAAAAGCAGGTCCACGTAGTCCAGCCCGAGGCGCTTAAGCGACCCGTCCAGCCCCGCCACGGCCCTGTCCTGACCTTGGAATTCGCCGTCCAGTTTGGTGGTGATGAACAATTCAGACCGGTCCAGGCCGCTGGTGCGGATGCCGTGCCCCACACCTTTTTCGTTGCCGTATTTCACCGCGGTATCGATATGCCGGTACCCGGCTTCCACGGCGTCCACGACGGCGGCAGCCACCTGCTGGTCGTCCAGCGGCCAGGTCCCCAGTCCGATCTGGGGAATCCGGTGTCCGTCATTGAGCTCAATCACTGGTGAAAGTGCCATTCCAAGAGTCTTTCCTATCGGAGTCGGTTTGCACAGATGTCGAATGGCACGGTATTCCAACGATTTCGCGGTCAAAGCGCTGCTGCAAGACTTACCAGGCGTAGTCTTCCGGGGCGGTGCGGTGGCCGGGGAAGATGTCGTCGAGGCGCTTGAGCGCATCCGCGTCGAGCTTGACGTCCAGCGCCCGGATGGCGGCGTCGAGCTGCTCCTGGGTGCGGGGACCCACGATCGGTGCGGTTACTGCGGGCTGGTGCAGCAGCCAGGCGAGGGCAACATCCCCGGGTTCGTGGCCGAGGTCGTCCGCAAGGTCCTCGTACTGGCGGATCTGGTCCTGGTGCTTCTTCAGCGTTTCGGCCGCCCGACCTTCGGTACGCCGGACGCCGTCGCGCTCCTTTTTCAGCACGCCGCCCAGCAGACCGCCGTGCAGCGGCGACCACGGGATCAGCCCCAGCCCGTACTGCTGCGCGGCCGGGATGACTTCCAGTTCCAGGTTGCGGGTGAGGAGGTTGTAGATGGACTGCTCGCTGACCAGGCCGGTGAAGTTGCGCCGGGCTGCGGATTCCTGCGCCTGGGCGATGTGCCAGCCGGCAAAGTTGCTGCTGCCCGCGTAGAGGATCTTGCCCTGCTGGACAGCCACGTCCATGGCCTGCCAGATTTCGTCCCAGGGTGTCTCGCGGTCGACGTGGTGGAACTGGTAGATGTCGATGTAGTCCGTCTGCAGCCGCTTGAGGCTAGCGTCCAGCGCCCGCCTGATATTCAGGGCAGACAGTTTGGACTCGTTGGGCCGGTCCGTCATGGTGCCGTAAAGCTTGGTGGCCAGCACCGTGCGTTCGCGGCGCTCGCCGTCCCCGGCGAACCAGCGGCCGATGATTTCCTCGGTCCAGCCGCGGTGGCCGGTGCCGCCGTAGACGTTGGCGGTGTCAAAGAAGTTGATGCCGGACTCCAGGGCGGAGTCCATGATGGAGTGCGCGGCCGTTTCTTCGGTCTGGGGCCCGAAGTTCATGGTGCCTAGGCACAGGCGGGAAACCTTCAGGCCGGAGCGGCCAAGGTGGGTAAACTGCATGCTGAGGGATCCTCTCTATTTGTTGGTCGAGCCTTGGAGTGAGCGGGCCCTTCGGCTACATCTGGCTGAAGGCGGCGACGGCGGGGTCGGCGCCTGCGCGCGCGCCCGACTCCAGGGCGGTGATTTGGCCGAGTTCGGCGGGGGAGAGTTCGACGGCGACGGCACTCAGGTTCTCCCGCATGCGCGCCGAATCGGCTGATTTGGGGATGACGATGGTGCCTTGCGCGAGGTGCCACGCCAGCACGACCTGGGCCGGAGTGGCGCCGTACTTGCCGGCAAGATCCTTCACGGCGGCTGCATTCAGGTCGGCGCCCTGGCCGAGCGGGCTGTAGGCCTCCACGGCAATGCCCAGGTCCCGGCACTTGGCGGCCAGTTCCTGCTGCTGGAACGTGGGGTGGATTTCGAACTGGTTCACCGCCGGGACCACGTCCGCCGCGGGGAGCAGCGTGTCCAGGTGTTCTGAGAGGAAGTTGGAGACGCCGATGGCACGGATCTGGCTGTTGGCGTAAAGCTTCTCCATCGCTTTCCAGGCTTCGGTGAAGAGCCCCTGGGACGGAACCGGCCAGTGGATCAGGTACAGGTCCACGAACTCGACGCCGAGTGCCTTGCGGCTGTTCTGGAAGGCTTCGTGGGCGTTGCCCTGTTCGCCGTTGCGGAGCTTGGTGGTGATGAAAATGTCCTCGCGGGGAATCCCGGAGGCGGCGATGGCAGCGCCGACTCCGGCCTCGTTCCGGTAGGCGGCAGCGGTGTCTATGTGGCGGTAACCTGCTTCGAGCGCGTCTTCGACGATGCGCTGCGTTTCTTCCGGCGGCACCTGGAACACGCCGAAGCCGAGTTGCGGGATCTGAACTCCATTGTTGAGGGCTAGCTGCGGGATGGTGTCTTGGTGCATCTGGGACATCGTCAGTTCTTCCGGTCGTTGGGTCCTGGGTGGCAAGCGGTTCGCGCGGTTTAGGCGGCCCGGGTCAGGCGGGTGGGAAACCGCTTTCATACTGGCTATTCATCGAGCCTATGCACTTTGCTGGTCCCTGTCAGCAGGGATGCCTGTTCCTGTTTTTCCTAGGACTGGCAGTCCTACGTTCGTTGTAGATACGAGTCGTCGCGGCCATGCACAATGGAAGGCATGGGTCAGAGCGCCGAGTTTGGAAAATTCCTGAAGGCCATGAGGTCACGGTTGAAGCCGGAGGAAGCCGGGCTGCCCGGAACCTCCGGCGCCCGGCGGGTCCCCGGGCTGCGCCGCGAGGAAATAGCCCGGCTGGCGGATGTAAGCACTGACTACTACACGCGCCTTGAACAGGGCCGGAACATCCACCCGTCCAGGGCGGTGCTTGATTCCGTGGCCCGGGCATTGCGGCTGGATTCCAGCGAGCAGGCGCACATGATGGACCTTCTGGAAAACTGCGCGGAATCCCAGCGCTCACCGCTCCAGGCGCAGGGTGTCCGCCAGGCGCTGCGCCAGCTCCTCGGTGCAGTGGGCGATGTTCCCGCGCTGGTCCTGGGCCGCCGCAGCGACGTTCTCGCAGGAAACCGGCTGGCCTTCCTGCTGTTTGCCGATTTCCCGGCCATGCCGGCAGGGGAGCGGAACCTGACCCGCTGGCTCATGCTTGAGCCGTCCGCCCGCGAGCTGTTCCGCGACTGGAAAGCCGTGGCGGCTGAGGCCGTGGGTGCCCTACGCGTGGACGTCGGGAGGCACCCGAACGATGCCCTGGCCAATCAGTTGGTGGGAGAACTGGCGGTGCACAGCGAGCACTTCCGGCAATGGTGGGCCGGGCACCGCGTGGCGGCGCCCTCCGCGGGTAGCCTCCGGCTCCACCATCCTGTCGTGGGCGACCTGGACCTGAATTTTGAGAACCTGGTACTGCCGGACGACCCGGACCAGGTCCTGCGGGTGTTCTCCGCGAAGCCGGGATCGCCGTCGGCGGATTCCCTTACCCTGCTGGGCAGTTTCGGCGCCGGCGTGGCGGGCGGTGAGCCGGAAGCAACGGCCCCTGCTGTGCAGCTGCCACATGAACAGGGCTGATTCTGGGCAAACGCCCATTGGGGGAGTGTGGCTGGTTTCCTAGCCTTGGGGTAGACCTTTTTCACTACCAAGGATGGGATTCAACGATGAAGCGCATCGCACTGCTCCGCGAACGGGTGGCCACCGCCGGCGCCACAGGAACCCACTGCCCGGCTTCCGGACTGTGGGCTCCTGTGGACGCACCGCATGATGGGCAAACCATTTTTGAGGGACACATTTTCCCGTCGTACAACGGCTCGCCCACCCTCTGGCGCCGCAACACGTCGGGCGAAACCGCCCGCTGAAACCTTGAGCTTTAGCGTTCCAGCCGGAACCCCAGTTTGATGGTCACCTGCCAGTCGGCCACCTGCCCGTTTTCCAGGTGTCCGCGGATTTCCTTGACCTCGAACCAGTCCAGGTTGCGGAGGGTCTTCGCGGCCTCGGCGATCCCGTTGCGGACGGCAGCGTCCACGCCTTCGTTTGAAGTTCCGACAATTTCAGAAATGCTGTAGGTGTGATTCGACAACTTCGCTCCTCATAATCTCCATTGACACCCGGAACTGCGGGCCGTCCCTGCAGAGTAGCGGACACGGGGCGGCGCGACTAGGGCTTTACGACGGTCATTGGACCTGTGGGGAACGGGCCCCCGCCTTTCGGTCCTGCAGGTAACGGGCCGCGTGCCACGCCGGGTCCGAACACCGGGCCCGGTTCCGGTCGTTTGGCTTTCAGGCCCAGGTTCGCGGGGCGTTGCCGGACCTGGCGAACCACCCAGGGGAAAAGGTAGTCCTTGGCCCACACCAGGTCGCTGCTTCTGGCCTGCCGCCAGCTGCTGACGGGCAGCACCTTGGGTTCCAGCGGCTTCAGGGTGTGGGTCACGTTGAGGGCTTCCAGCACCATGGCTGCGATGGTGTGGTGGCCCAGCGGGGAGAAATGGAGGCGGTCGGGATCCCACATGTGCGGAGCCGCCAACTGGCGCAGGGTCCACAGGTCGGCCACCACGCCGTCGTGCCGGGCCGCTATGGTGCGCAGGTTTTCGTTGAAGATGGCCACCTTGCCGCGGATACGGCCGAATACCGGGGTGCCTCCCCAATCCGGGCCGGTGAAGAGCACCACCGTTGCTCCGGTGGCGCTGAGGAGCCCGATGACCGGGTCCAGCTTCTCTGCCAGCTTGTCGGGATCACTGCCGCGAAAGACGATGTCATTGCCGCCCGCCGAAAGCGTGACCAGGTCCGGCTTGAGTTCAAGGGCCGGCCCTAGCTGGTCATCCACGATCTGCTGGAGCAGGCGGCCCCTGACCGCCAGATTGGCGTAGGCGAAGTCCTGGTGTCCCTGGCTCAGTTCTTCCGCAACGCGGTCTGCCCAGCCACGGACGCCGCCGGGGCTTCGCGGTTCCGGATCGCCGTACCCCTCGGTGAAGGAATCTCCCAGTGCCACGTATCGGTTCCAGGGGTGCGGAGCCGGAGTGCTCGCCGCGGAGGGTGTCCGCGCCGGTCCAGGAATGCTGAACGTACTCACGTTCCCATGGTGACCCCCGTCCCCAGGCCGAAAACAGGGCCGAAGGGCGCAATTTACGAGGCGCCGAGGCGGCCGTGAGCCGGTGTGATTCTTACGACAACATGGGGAGTCAATACCAAGGGGGGTATATGATAAAGGAAGTCCTAAAGCCAGGAGGAAGCAATGGAACTCGATCCCGCCGACATGAAGCCGGTCATCAACCGCCTGCGCCGCGCACAGGGGCAGCTCGCGGCCGTCACCCGGATGATCGAAGAGGGGCGCGACTGCAAGAGCGTGGTCACGCAACTGGCTGCTGTTTCCAGTGCCCTGGACCGGGCCGGATTCTCCATTATCGCTACAGGCCTGCAGCAGTGCATGCAGCAGGAAGACCCGAGCCTGGACAAGGCTGAACTGGAGAAGCTCTTCCTCTCCCTTGCCTAGCGGCCAACGCCTCTAGCGGCCAACGCCTCTAGCGGCCAACGCCTCGCTGGGACTTAATTCCTCGCCCAGGCAAGTCCTCAGGCCGTCTTGGCCTCGAGCACGTATGTCTTCAGGTCATCCAGCGTCTGCTGCATGTGGGCATCCATGGCACTGCGCGAGCGCGCGGCGTCCCTTGATTCCAGCGCCTCGGCAATTGCCTGGTGGTGCCCGATCGCATGTTCCTGGATGTCGCGGAACTTGGACGTCTCGGTCCGGCGCTTCTCGAGTACGCGGTGCAGCGGCTCAAACAGTACGGCCACAAAAACGTTCTCCGAGGCGCGTAGGATGACGTCGTGGAACGCGAGGTCGGCTTCCACAAAGGCTGGCAGGTCGTCCGAGTCATGGGCCTTGCGCATCGCGGCTACGTAGCTGTGGAGTACCCCGATTTCGTCGTCGCTGATGCGGCCGGCCGCCAGTTCACAGGCCCCCGTTTCCAGCATCCGGCGCAGTTCAATCAGCTGGATGGCGGCTGAGGCATCATTCACACCCTCTGACGCCGCGCGGAGGACGGCCTCAAGGGACGCCCAGCGGTTGAGCGGGTTGACGAACGTGCCCCGGCCCCGCTCCACGCTCAGGATGCGCTGCGCTTCGAGTGTTTTCATGGCTTCCCGCACAGTCATCCGGCTGACTTCGTGCTTCGCGCTCAGCTCCAGTTCGCCGGGGACGCTGGACCCGGGAGGGAACTCGCCGGCAATGATCCGGTCCAGGAGTTCATCGGCCACCACGCCGACCAGTGATTTACGTGCCAATTTTCCCCCGTTCAGCGGTGAGCGACGATTTGTCCGACAAGTCTACTTGCGCGTCCCTGTGCCTTGTGCCACACTAGCATTCAAATGTTAGATGTCTGACATCTTACAAATACCTTCCCGCAACAGAGATTTCATACACAACGGAGTGCAAAGTGCCCCTTGAAGCAGACGTACTGGCAGCCTTTCCGGCAGAGGTCCAGATTCCCGCTGAGCTGGTTGCCAACGCTGTCGCGGCGTCATCGTCGGCCGACCCCCGAGTGCTGGTAGTGCTCGACGACGACCCCACGGGCACGCAGTCCGTGGCCGACCTGCCTGTCCTCACCCGCTGGGACGTTGTAGATTTCACTTGGGCGTTTGCCCAGAACAAGCCCGCCGTCTATGTGCTGACCAACACCCGCAGCCTGGACCCGGCCGAAGCCGCTGCCCGAAACGAAGAAATCGTCCGCAACGCGCTGGCCGCAGCAGGCACGGCCGGAGCCACAGCAGGGGCAACCGAAGGAAATGCCCTCCGGCTGGGGTTCGTCAGCCGCAGTGACTCCACCCTCCGCGGCCACTACCCGCTCGAACCTGACGTCATCGCGGCCACCGTGGCCGCCGTCAGCGGCGAGGCGACTGACGGCGTCGTCATTGTTCCGGCGTTCCCCGACGCCGGCCGCGTCACCATCGGCGGCGTCCACTACATGCGCGGTACCGGCGAAAACGCCGGAACGCTGATCCCTGTGGCCGAGACGGAGTTCGCCAAGGACGCCACCTTTGGCTACGCGAACTCCGAAATGGCCAAGTATGTGGAGGAGAAGTCGCAGGGCCGTTTCGCCGCGGATTCGGTGATCGTCCTGGACCTGAACATCATCCGCGCGGCCGGGCCGGACGGCGACCCCATGGTCTCAGCGAAGGCGATCGCCGACGCGATCGAACCCGCCGCTGACTCCACGCCCATCGTTGCCGACATCGTCACGGAGAACGACTTCCGTGCCTTGGCCCTGGGCCTTGAAGAAGCGGAACGCCGCGGCAAGAAACTGCTGTACCGCGTAGGTCCTCCCTTCGTCCGTGGCCGCATCGGCCAGGAAATCCGGCCCGCCCTCAGCGGTGAGGAAGCCTATGAGGGCAACACCCCCTCCACCGCCGGCGGCCTGATTGTGGTGGGCTCCCACGTTGGCGTCACCACCCGCCAGCTCAATGACCTCACCGAACAGCACAGCGCCGCGCGCATCGTGGAGATCGACGTCGAGAAACTGCTCGCCGCTGATGACGTTGCGGAGGCCTACATCGGAACGGTGGTATCCGACGTCGTCGAGGCGCTGCAGAGCGGCGACGTCATCGTCCACACCAGCCGCCTGCTGATCAAAACCGGCGACGCCGCCGAGAGCCTGCGGATTGCGCGCACGGTGTCCGCCGCCGTCGTCGCCGTCGTGAACCGTACGCTCAAGACGTTCCCGCCGCGTTTCGTCATCGCCAAAGGCGGCATCACGTCCTCGGACGTGGCAGCCCACGGCCTGGAAATCCGGCACGCGATAGTCCGCGGGCCCATGCTGCCGGGCATCGTATCCCTCTGGGAGCCGGTGGACGGTCCCGCCAAGGGCATCCCGTACATCGTCTTCGCCGGCAACGTGGGCGACGACGAATCCCTCACCCAGGTGACGCGCAAACTCAGCAACACTTTCTAAACCTCCCCACCGGCACCACCCCTTCAATGGAGAACACCATGACCAGCAACTACACCATCACCGTCCTGGGCCTCGGCGCCATGGGCCTGCCCATGGCCACCCGTTTGGCCAGCCAGCTCACTGTCCACGGCTTCGACATCGCCGAACCGCGGCTGAAGCTCGCCGAAGAAGCCGGGATCCGCACTTTTGCCTCCGCACGCAAGGCCTCCGAAGGCGCCGACGCCCTGCTCCTGGCAGTGCGCAACGGCGAGCAGCTCAACGACGTCCTGTTCGGCGAGAACGGCGTGGCTTCCGTGCTCAAGCCGGGCGCCGTCGTCATCCTCGGCAGCACCGTGGGCACCGAGGCTATCCCGGCCACCGTGCACCGGCTGGCCGAATACGGCGTCGACCTGGTGGACGCACCCCTGTCCGGCGGCCCCAAGCGCGCCGGTGAGGGCGACCTGCTGATCGTGGTGGGCGCATCGCCGGAGGCGCGGGAAAAGGCCCGCCCCGCGCTGGAGCTGCTGGCCTCCACCCTCACCGTCGTGGGGGACAAGCCCGGCGACGGCCAGGCCCTCAAGACCGTCAACCAGCTTCTCTGCGGCGTCCACATCGCCGCCGCCGCCGAGGCCCTCGCTCTGGCCGACGCCCTCGGCCTGGACCAGGAGAAGACCCTCAAGGCGCTCGAAGCCGGTGCCGCCGGTTCGTTCATGCTCTCCAACCGCGGCCCCCGCATCCTCGAGGCCTACACGGAGGAAGGTGCCGAGGTGCTGAGCCGCCTGGACATCTTCGTCAAGGACATGGGCATCGTCGGTAAGGCCACCCGCGCCGCCGGCCTGGCCGCGCCCGTCGCTGCGGCAGCCGAGCAGCTGTACCTGCTGGGCCAGGCCCAGGGCCTCGCCGCCGCCGATGACTCCGCCGTCATCAAGGTCGTCGCCCCCACCAGGCGCACCGCCTAACACCCGCTCCGAACTCCACAACAATTAAAGCCCGACGACGGCGGTCCCCCCTCCGCCGTCGTCGTACCACCCCGTCGTAGTACTACCCGTTCCGGGGCCAGCAGTCCTGGCCTGTCAAAGGAGACACTCCCCAAATGAACCCCCTGATCAACTCTTTGATGGTGCGGGCCGCTGATGCCCCCGCCATCAAGCCGGCCGTGGAGCTGGGCACTCCGCTGCTGCTGACCATCGCCGCTCTTGGCATCGCACTCCTGCTGGTCATGATCATCCGCTTCAAGATCCAGGCCTTCGTGGCACTGCTGACGGTCAGCATCCTGGTGGCCGTGGCGTCGCAGATCCCGCTGAAGGACGTCTTCACCGTGGTTGCCAACGGTGTGGGCGGCACCATGGGCAAGGTCGCACTGTTGATCGCCCTCGGCGCCATCCTGGGCCGAATGATCGAAGTGTCCGGCGGCGTCCAGTCGCTAGCCTCACACTTCACCGAAAAGCTTGGCGCCAAGCGCGTCGCAGTGGCGCTGACCGCCGTCGGCTTCCTGGTGGCCATCCCGGTGTTCTTCGAAGTCGGCGTCATCGTCCTGGTGCCGATCGTCTACGCGTTCTCCAAGATCGCCAAGGTCCACCCGGTCAAGTTCGGCCTGCCCATGGCCGGCATCATGTTGTCCATCCACGTCGCCGTGCCGCCGCACCCGGGCATCGTCGCCGGGGCAGGCGTCTTCGGAGCCGACATCGGGCTCATCACGCTGATCTCCCTGATCATCTGCATTCCCCTCGGTTTCCTGTCCTACTGGGTTGCCAGCATCATGAACCGCAAGGAATACGAACTCCTCCCGAGCGTCAAGGCACAGGTTGACGAGTTCGGTTCCGCCTCCCTGGTGAATGTGGGCCACGACGGCCCCGGTGCCAAGGCCATCGCCCCGCCGCGCCCCGGACTGATCATCTTCCTCATCGCCGCACCCATCGTCCAGATCCTCCTCGGCACCGTGGGCACCCTCACCATCAGCAAGGACAACTTCTGGTACGGCGTGGCTGCGTTCGTCGGCAACCCCTTCCTGGCGCTGCTCGTCGCGGTTGGGTTGTCCTTCTTCCTGCTCGCCGTCCGCCGCAACTGGTCGCTGCGGGAAACCGGCGAGATCTTCGAAGGCGCGCTGCCTCCCATCGCCTCCATCCTCATGGTGGTGGCCGCCGGCGGTGTGTTCGGTGAAGTCCTGCGCACCTCCGGCATCGGCGCGGCACTCTCCCAGACCCTGGACCACCTTGGCCTGCCCCTGATCGTCCTCGGCTTCATCATTTCCCTGGCACTCCGTGCCGCCCAGGGTTCCGCCACCGTGGCCATCGTCACCACCGCGGGCCTGCTGACCTCGGCCGTGGCGGAAGGCGGCTACACACCAGCCCAGATCGCCGTGCTGGTCATCGCCATCGGCTTCGGCTCCCTGGGCCTGTCCCACGTGACCGACGCCGGCTTCTGGACCGTGGTGCGGTACTACGGGCTCACCGTGTCCGACGGCCTCCGCACCTGGACCGTCCTCACCACCATCCTGGGCCTGGCCGGCTTCGCCCTGACCTTCGTCGCCTGGATCCTGGTGGGAGGCCTGAGCGCCTGATGCGTGCCCGACTCGACCACCTGGTGGTTTCCGCCCTCCAGCAGGGCGCAGCCGTCCCGGCCTTCACCTGCTACGACTTCACCACCGCCCTGGCCGTGGTGGCGGCGGCGGAAGAGGCCGGCCGCGGCGCCATCCTGCTCGTGGCCCCCAAGACCGCGGCCACGCCCAACGGGCTGCGGCTCATCACCGCCCTCCGCGGACTGGCGGACTCCGCCGCCGTCCCGATTGCCGTGCAGCTGGACCACGCTTTCGATCTCCGGGTGATTGCCGACGCCGTCGCGGCGGGGGCGGATTCGGTCCTCGCCGACGGCTCGTCCTTGCCGTATGAGGACAACATCGCGCTGGTCCGCGAAGCGCGCGCCCTGCTGGCAGCGCAAGGCCATGCCGACGTCGTAATTGAAGCGGAACTGGGCGGCCTGGCCGGTGACGAGGACCGCGCCTTCGGTGCGGACACCGCCGGGCCGTTGACGGACGGTACTGTCACCGCTGCCGCCACAGGCACAGGAGCTGCCTCCGCCGGGTTGACCGATTCCGCCCAGGTGGAGGACTTCGTTGCCCGCACCGGCGCACAGCTGCTGGCCGTGGCCGTGGGCAATGTCCACGGGAAGTACAAGGGGGAGCCGCAGCTGCGGTGGGACGTGCTGCAGGACATTGCGGTGCGCACCCACATCCCGCTGGTCCTGCATGGCGCTTCCGGCATTCCGGCGGAGGAACTGGTCAAGGCCGCCGCCATGAACGTGGGCAAGGTGAACTTCAACACCGAACTCCGCACCGGCGTCCTGGCCACGCTGGAATCCGAGACCGCTTCGCACCGTGCCGACGGCGAAAACCTCCAGGGGTTGCTGGGGAAGTGGAACGCCTCGGCCAAGGACTTCGCCGCCGGCGCCCTGTCCACCCTCACGAAGTAAGGAGTTTTTGTCCATATATCGCGAGTTGGAGGGCCATTAGCTCGCGATAAGTGGACAAAAACTCCCAACGGGGGGTCCTCTGGGGCCAGCCTCAGGTCGGCTGGACCCTCATCCTCGCGTCCTGCGGCTCCATGCTGCTCGCCGCCGCCGTCCTGGCATTGAGCGGACGGAAGTACCTCCGCGCGGCCGCCACGCAAGGCACGACGCCGCTTTTCGCCGTCGTGCTGGGCCTCCTGGCGCCGCTCACCGCCTGAGCGGCGCCCGCGGCCGCCTGAGCGGCGGTTTCTGGCCCTTGACTGCCGCCCGGCGGACAATGGACAGTACGCAGGGAATCGTTCCGCGTCCGTAGGGAGCGCAATGGGTGTTCCACAGCAGCCGCAGCCGCAGCAACAGGCAAGCGCAGGGCAGGTCCTGCCCGCACCGGACCGCGACGTTGTGATCGACCTTGCCCGCTTCTTCTGCCTGGCGCTGGTGGTGGTGGGGCATACCATGATGGTCAGTCCCGTGCTCCACCCGGACGGCACTGTGACCACCGAGAACACCCTCGCCGTGCAGGACTGGTTCGAACCGGTCATCTGGATCTTCATGGTGATGCCGCTCTTCTTCGTGGCCGGCGGTATCACCGGGTTGCAGTCCTGGCGACGGCTCAAGGCCAGCGGCGGGACCGGCCTCGAGTTCGCCCAGGCCCGACTGCTCCGCCTTATCCGTCCGGCCGCCGCGCTGCTGGCCGTGATGTTTGCCGGGCTGTGGGCGGCGCGGCTGTTCGGCGTTGAGCCGCAGGTGGTGGAGCTGATCGTCACCGGCGCCGGAATGCCGCTCTGGTTCCTCGCCGCATATCTGGCCGCCCAGCTGAACATCCCGCTGCTCGCTGCGCTCCACGGCCGCGCCCCCTGGCTTTCACTGGCAGGCCTCACCGCGCTGGTGGTGGCCGTGGATTGCTTGCGCGGTGCCCTGCCGCTGCTTGCCTACGCCAACATCCTCTTTCTGTGGTGCGCCGTCCAGCAGCTGGGGTTCATCCTCGCCGACGCTACGGCGGGGAAGCCCCGAGCCTCCACGCTGATAGCCGTCATCGTGGCGAGCAACGTCCTCCTGGGTCTGGTGACGGGCCTGGGGCTGTACCGCGGCAACATGCTGGTGAACCTGAACCCGCCCAACTTCTGCCTGCTGCTCCTTGGCGCGGCGCAGGCGGCGGCGCTCCAGCTCTCCCGGCCGGTGCTCACCGGAGCTGCCTCCGCGCGGTGGGTCCGGGCAGTAGTGGGGCTGGCCGGACGGCGGGCCATGACTGTATACCTGTGGCACCTGCCGCTTCTTGCCGCGATGTCCGGGCTGCTCCTGCTCACGGACTTCCCAAAGCCCTCGGCCGGGACGGCTGAATGGTGGTGGTCGCGGCCGCTGGTCCTGCTCGGCATCATCGCCCTCCTGCTGCCGGTGCTCGCCGTTTTCGGACGCCTGGAGGAACGGACGACGGCGGCGGCCCGCTCCCGCCGTCGTCCGGCCGCCGCAGTGGTGACCGCCGTCGTCGTGGTGTTCATCCCGGTGGCCGACGCGGCGGTCAACGGACTGACGCTCGCCCTGCTGGGCGGGGGAGCGGCGTGCTTTACCTTGGCCGTGCGCCTGCTTGGCCGGATTCCCGCAAGGGTCGGCGCCGCGCCGGACGGCGCGCCGGGCGCCCCCGGCGGACCATTGCCACAGGCGCCTTTAAGTGCCAATGTCGAACCATGACGGAGAACACGGTATCCACGGAAGACACTTTCAGTCCGGACGTCACCACCATCCGGAATGATGCCCTCCACCGCTACGAACTGCGGGTGGGCGGGAAGCTGGCAGTGGAGTCGCGCTTCGTGGACAGACCCGGGCACGTGGACTTCATCCACACCGACACCGCGAAGGAATTCAAAGGGCAGGGGCTGGCAAAGGTGCTTGCGCACTTTGCCCTCGACGACGTGGTCTCGTCAGGGAAGCGGATCATCCCGCATTGCCCCTTCATCTACGGCTACCTTAAAAAGCACGACGCGTACGGCCAGTTCATCGACTGGCCTGAGCAGCCGCCCACGGACGAGGTGACCGCCTCCTAGGGGAAGTGACCTAGCCGTCGAAGTGTGTGGCTGGTGCTTCCGGGGCGAATGATTCAACGAGCTTTTCCGCCACGAGCCGGAGCTTCTGGTTCCGGCTGCTGGATGCCTTGGTGAGGATGGACATCGCTTCCGCCTGCGAGCACCGGTTTTGGCCCATGATGATGCCGGCCGCCAGGTCTATGGCCGTGCGGGACTCCATGGCGGACCGCAGGTCTGCAGCCAGTTGCTGCTGGACGCCGATCCTTACCGCAAGGCGAAGCGCCTTCTCCGCCTGCGAAGCGAACATTTCCGCCTTCCGAATGGCGGCGTCGTCGAAAACGTCCGCCGTGGGAGCAAAAACGTTCAGGGCAGCGGTGGCGCCTGAGTCCAGGGTGAGCGGGACGCCCAGCACACTCAATTGCCCCAGCGACGCAATGGCGTGGCAATACTCCGGCCACCGGGAGTCGGCGCGTGTGTTCCGGACCAGAACTGTGGTGCCCGTGGACATCGCATGGAGGCAGGGGCCCTCACCGTAGTTGTGCTGGATCTCGTCGAAGAGGCGGGCCTCCGGGTCGCTCCAGGCTGCCGTGGTGGTCCGGTGGTGGCGGTTCATCGTGACGGCGCAGGAAACCTCCTGGCCGAGGGTGCGCGAGAGGGCGCTGGCGGAAAGCTCGCAGAGCTCCGCCAGGAATCCGTTGACGTCCTGGCTGCTGATGACCAGATCCTGCAGCTGTTCGGCCACGGATGCGCCCAGCGTGATCTCGTCCATCTTTCAAGTCTAGTTCTGAGCAGGGCCTGGTTACCCGGCGCGATGAGCGCGGCTTGTGGCGGGGGCAACTAAATCGTATGGTTTAGGTGAGTTATGAAGCTGGCTCTTGGATGTCTCATTTGGAGAAGCTTTGAACCATAAGCTGCGTGTACTGGTCCGTGTGGATATCGACCCCGGACGTGTGACCCTCGAAGTCACCGGCTGCCTGACTCAGGCCAATTACCCCGTGCTGTTGCACATCATGCGCCGCGGGCGCCGGCTCTCACCGGAGCAGGACATCACCGTGGACCTCCGGAGCGCATTCCATCTTGACCCGGAAGTCCTGATGTACCTGCGCCACATTGCCGGACACGAGGCTGAGGGCGGGCACAATCCCGAATCCCGCGGAAGCGACGTCGAAGCTTTCCGGCTTACACTCGCCGAGCCCGCGGAACTACCCATCTGCCTTGAGCATGCCGGACTGGCAGGCGGCGAAGAGGCCACCCTGGACAGCAAGATCAACGCTCTCCTGGACGCTGACGCCGCCTCCGGCTTTGACATTGACGCATCCCAGACAGTTGTGGGCGAACAGCGAACCATCGAGGGCCTGGAGTTGTCCGAGTACCTCGAGGGGAACCTGGATCCCGCATCGACGGTCCGGGCTTTGTCCGACGATGCCCTCGGCAAATTGGCCGACGCCCTGTACCGGCACCTGGACACCCGCAGTCCTTCCTTCGGCGCGCACACCTGGTACGAGCTGGCGGCCGAGGAACTCCACCTGCGGCACCTGACGGAGCCAGAGGGCCCGTCCCAGGAGGAAATCGCCGCCAGCTGACGTTGCACGGCTGCCCGCGCGGCACCGGCTGCCCGGGTCATGCCATAGGCGGACACGTGGGCCCAGCTGCCGCATGTGCGGATAGTGTTGGACTGACTCAGGTCAGTCAGCCGGTCCAGCTCCCTTGGTCTCACTTCGGAGCCGGATCCTCAACGGGCGGCTGACTCCACCGACGAGGACCCAGGGGGACATCCGGGCCATGACAACACGGCGGCTGATTATCAGGCTGATCGTTCTGGCCACCGCCATACTGGGCCTGAACTACATCATTTGGCGTTGGATGGTGTCCATCAACTGGGAGGCCTGGTGGATCGCAGTCCCGCTGGTCCTGGCCGAGACCTACTCCTTGGTGGACTCCTTGTTGTTCGGGCTCACCATGTGGCGGTACAGGCAACGGGATGCTCCGCCCCCGCCGCCTCCCGGCCTGACAGTGGACGTGTTCATTACCACCTACAACGAGCCGCTGGACCTCGTGATGGGGACGGCGCGGGCCGCCAGGAACATTGAGTATCCGCACAAGACCTGGATCCTCGACGACGGCAACCGGGCCGAGCTGCGGGCCATCGCCGAAGCGGAAGGCATCGGCTGGATCACCCGCTCCGAGGACTGGGCCAACCGTCCCCGCCACGCCAAGGCCGGCAACCTCAACAACGCACTGCTCGCCACCGACGGCGAGTTCATGCTGATCCTGGATGCCGACCAGATGCCGGACCCCCGGATCCTGGACCACACGCTGGGCTATTTCAACGACCGCAGGATGGCCCTGGTCCAGACTCCCCAGGTGTTCGTCAATGTGCCGCCCAACGATCCGCTGGGCAGCCAGGCACCGCTGTTCTACGGGCCCATCCAGCAGGGCAAGGACGGCTGGAACGCAGCGTTTTTCTGCGGTTCCAACGCGATCATCCGCCGGGAAGCGCTGATGCAGCTGGGTGTCATGCGCTACGTCTCGGAAACGGAGCTGGCACTGAACAAGGCGCTTCGGACAGCGGACAAGGTGGTGGCCAAGGCGCGGCGCCAGCTTGGGCCCGGGCAGGAACGGCTGGCGGCCGCACTGTCCACTGTGGCCACGGACCTGCAGCAGGTCCGTCGTGAGCTGAGCGACGGCCAGGCCATTGCCGATGTCACGTACCGGTTCCAGGAGCGCGTGGACGCCGTGGCCCGGAACCTGGTGGCGGAAGACTTCGCGGCGCTGCACGCGGAGCTGAACTCCATCGAAGGGCTGTCCCGGACCATCGGCGTCGACGGTTCGCTCGCCGTCGTCGACGATGTTGCGCTGGACAGGCTGTCGCAGCGCGACTGGTCCCCGCTGGGAGCGGTGGAAACCGTCCGCGTGCTGGTCGAATCGGTTAACGCCGAGAAAGCCGGCGAAGCGCAGGCGCTCATGCCGCTGGCCACCATTTCCGTCACCGAAGACATGGCCACGTGCATGCGGCTGCATGCCCTCGGCTGGGAATCCGCCTACCACCACGAAAAGCTGGCCGACGGGCTGGCCCCCGAGGACCTCGATTCGATGCTGACGCAGCGGCTCCGTTGGGCGCAGGGCACCATGCAGGTCATGTTCCGGGAGAACCCGCTGCTGCAAAAAGGCCTGAGCCTGGCTCAGCGGCTGATGTACCTGGCAACCATGTGGAGCTACCTTGCCGGTTTCGCCGCGGTGGCCTACATCGCCGCCCCGGTCATCTACCTCACCCTCGGGATCCTGCCGGTGCAGTCGCTGAGCAACGAGTTCTTCCTCCGGCTCATTCCGTTCCTGGTGGTCAACCAGATCCTGTTCCTGGTGGTGGGGCGCGGAGTGAAGACATGGCGCGGCCAGCAGTACTCACTGGCCCTCTTCCCCACCTGGATCAAATCCGTCACCTCCGCGTTCGGAAACGTGTTCCTGGGCCGTGACCTGGACTTCCGGGTCACGCCCAAGACGCTCCAGGCCCGCAACCGGCTGCCGTGGCACCTGGTCCGGCCGCAGCTGATCGCCATGTCTGTCCTGGTCCTGGCGGCACTGGTGGGCGTCATCCGCCTGCTGCTGGGCCAAGGGGACCTCCTGGGCAGCTCCGTCAACTTCGTGTGGATTGCCTTCGACCTGCTGATCTTCAGCGTCGTCATCGAGGCCGTCCGCTACCCCGGCTACGATGCCTGGCTGGACAGCAACAAGAAGAAAGAGGAAATTCCGTGATCGAATTCAACAATGAAACCCTGGCCAACGGAGTGGGCGTGATCCGTCCCGTGGGCCGGCTCAACATGGTGTCGGCGCCGCACCTGGGTGCCAACATCGACTCGCTCATTAGCGACGGCACGGTGCGGCTGGTGGTGGACCTCGCCGGCACCGACTTTATTGACTCATCCGGCCTTGGCGCCCTGATCACCGGGCTGAAGAAGACGCGGCAGGCCGGCGGCGACCTTCGGCTGGCCAACCCCACAGCGCAGATCACTGCCGTCCTGGAAATGACCAACCTCAACAAAGTGCTGCAGCCGGTCGCTACGGTGGACGGGGCCTATTGATGAGCCGCCAGTTCAGCCTGCGCGCCGCCGCGGTTCCCGAAAGCCTGGAGCTGATCCATCAACTGCTTGGGGACGTGTGGGAGGGCGAACCCGGGATTGAACCCATGGACCGCATCAGGTTCGAAACGGCGCTCATCGAGGTGGCCTCCAACATCATTGAGCACTCCCAGCCGGCCGGCACCGAACCCGTGCGGTTCGTCCTGGCGGTGGAATGCGAACCGGAGCGGCTCTATGCCGAATTCACCGACAACGCCAAGCCGGCCGGAATCGACCTCGCGGAGGCGGTACTGCCGGAGGACATGTCGGGAAGCGGTCGCGGACTGGCCCTTGCCAAGGTGGCGCTGGACCAGTTCTCCTACGCCAAGGAGGACGGCGGAAACCGGTGGACCCTGCTCTGCCGGCGAAAGTCAGCGGCCAACGCCACGCATTAGGCGGCATAGTCTGCCTCAACAGCGGCTCCGGCCACAGTCAATGACGTTCCATTGAGCCCCGACAACCCCGCCATTCCGCCAATTTAATAATTAGCTCATAAAAGTTTGACTAAAAGGTTCACCTAAGTAAGGCTTGCCTTGCTACCTTAGCGCGCCTCCAAACGCCTACCAAAGGAAAACCTTGTGACGCTGTTGCCCCGTGTGGACGAGAAACCCCTGGATCTGCCCGCCCCGACTGCCGGGAACGATTTCGGCTCCCGGGTAGAGCTCGCCCTCGCCGCCACCAACCACCTTTTCAACTCCCGCAATGCGCCCCGCTACGTGGCGCAGGTGCTCCAGGGCGTCAATGCCGTGGCCACCAAACTGGAGCGGACCTCCCGGCCGTTTACCGGCGTCGGGCCGCAGGAACTCAGGGCGCGCGTCGCCGCCGTCGACCTTGACCGTCCGCTCCCGGATACCGCCGCCGCGCTGGCGGAACTGGAAGAGGTGTACCTGCGGGACGCCGTGTACTTCCACGACGCGAAGTACGCAGCCCACCTGAACTGCCCCGTCGTGATCCCGGCGCTGGTGGGGGAGAGCATCCTCTCCGCCGTGAATTCCTCCATGGACACGTGGGACCAGAGCGCGGGCGCCACCATGATCGAACGCCGGCTGATCGACTGGACCGCGGCGCGGCTGTCCCTGGGTGATGCGGCGGACGGCGTGTTCACGTCCGGCGGGAGCCAGTCCAATTTCCAGGCCCTGCTCATCGCCCGCAACCATGCCGTGGCCGGACTGCGGAAGGTTCCTGGCTACGAAACCCTCCGGCTGCCAGGGCTGCTGGACAAGCTGCGCGTCTTCACCTCGGAGGACAGCCACTTCAGCATCCGCAAGTCCGCCTCCATGCTGGGACTGGGGTACGACGCCGTCGTGCCGGTGGCGTACGGGGCGGACCACCGCATGGATCCAGCCGTGCTTGCCGGCGCGCTCGCGCAGGCAGCCGACGCCGGCCTGGTCCCGATGGCCGTGGTGGGAACCGCCGGGACAACCGACTTTGGTGCGGTGGACCCGCTCCCCGAGTTGGCCGCCCTCGCCAGGGCCTACGGCGCATGGTTCCACGTGGACGCCGCGTACGGCGGCGGCCTGATGCTCTCCGGCCGCTACGGTCACCGGCTGACCGGAATCGGCCTGGCTGACTCGGTCACCGTGGATTTCCACAAGACCTTCTTCCAGCCCGTCAGCTCCAGCGCCCTGCTGGTGCGGGACCGGGCCTTGCTGCGGCACGTGACCTACTACGCGGATTACCTCAACCCGGAAAGCGCGGCCCTGGCGGACATCCCCAACCAGGTGGACAAAAGCATCCAGACCACGCGCCGCTTCGACGCCCTGAAGCTCTGGCTCACGCTCCGGATTATGGGAGCCGACGCGGTGGGTGCCCTGCTGGACGAGGCGATCGACCTCGCAGCCCGGACCGGCCGGGCCCTGGCCGAAGACCCCGACTTCGAACTGGCCGCCGCGCCGCAGCTGAGCACGCTCGTGTTCCGCTACCGCCCGGTCCTGGCTGACGGCACCCGCCTGGCTGAAGACGCCGCGGATACCCTCAATCCGGCGATCCGCGCCGCGGTGTTTGCCTCAGGCAAGGCGGTGGTTGCCGGAACCACGGTGGCCGGAAGGCACTACCTGAAGTTCACGCTGCTCAACGCCGAGGCCACCCCGGAGGACATCAACACGATCATCAGCCTGCTCCGCAGTACCGGCGAAGCGCTGCTTGCCGGGCGGGAGGCGGCGGCGTGAGCGGCGCACACATCTTCGACGTCGCAGGTATCGGCGTCGGGCCCTTCAACCTGGGCCTCGCGGCGCTGAGCGAGTCCGTCGCCGGGCTGGACGCCGTCTTCCTGGAGCGCAGCGACTCGTTCGACTGGCACCCCGGGATGATGCTGGAACCGGCCCACCTGCAGGTCCCCTTCATGGCAGACCTCGTAACGCTCGCGGACCCCACATCGCCTTATTCGTTCCTGAACTTCCTCAAGCAGACGGGCCGGCTGTACCGCTTCTACATCCGGGAAAACTTCTACCCGCTGCGCGCCGAGTACAACCAGTACTGCCAGTGGGTGGCCGGCCAGCTCGATTCGGTACGGTTCGGCGCAGACGTCCGGGAGGTCACGTACGACGACGGCGTGTACACGCTTTCCGTGGCCGGCCCCGCGGGGCCGGAGGTGCTGCGCGCGCGGCGGCTGGCGCTGGGCACCGGAACGTCGCCGTATGTGCCGGCGGCCTGTGAAGGAATAGTCGAAGCGGCAGCCAACGGCGGCGGAGTGGTCCTCCACAACGCCGAGTACCTGTCGAGGAAGAGTGAGCTGCAGCGGCAGCCGAGCATCACCATCGTGGGCAGCGGCCAGAGCGCGGCGGAAATCTACTACGAGCTGCTGCAGGAGATCGACGTCCACGGGTACCAGCTCAACTGGGTCACCCGGTCCGGCCGGTTCTTCCCGTTGGAGTACACCAAACTCACCCTGGAAATGACGTCGCCTGAGTACGTGGACTACTTCCATGGACTGCCGCAGGAACAGCGCGACGGCCTCATCAAGGGCCAGAAAAACCTGTACAAGGGCATCAACTCCGAGCTCATCGACGCCATCTACGACCTCCTCTACACCAAGAGCCTCTCCGGAATCGTGGATACCCGGCTGCTGACGCACTCGGCTCTCACCGGGGCAACGTGGGACCCCGAGTCCGGCGTCCACACCCTGCAGCTGCGGCACGGGGAACAGGGCGCGGACTACTCGCTGGACACCGCAGCCGTGGTGCTTGCCACCGGCTACGGCTACCGCGAGCCGGAGTTCCTGGCCGGGGTACAGGGCCGCATTGCCCGGGACAGCGCCGGCAGGTTCGCCGTCGAGCGCAACTACAGCACCGGCGTCGAGCCCGGCGAAATCTTCGTCCAGAACGCCGAACTCCACACCCACGGCTTCGTCACCCCGGACCTGGGAATGGCGGCCTACCGCAACTCCTGCATCCTGCGCGAGATCTGCGGCCGCGAGGTTTATCCCGTGGAACGAAGCATCGCCTTCCAGCAGTTCGGGGCGCCAGCGTCGGGGATGGCGGAGTCGGCCTTGGGTGAGTCGGGGATGCCTGAGCCGGCGATGCCTGAGCCGGCGGGGGTGCAGGCATGAGCTTCACCTTCAGCTGCTTCGATCCCGAGGCTGACGCAGAGCTCCTCCACGGCTGGGTGACCCTCCCGTACGCCTCCTTCTGGGGGATGCAGTCCGCCACCATGGCGGACGTTGTGGAGGAATATGCGAAGATCCAGGCCAGCGGGCATCACCACGCGCTGCTGGGGCTCGACGACGGCGTCCCCGCCTTCCTGATGGAGGAGTACCTTCCCGCATTCTCGCCGCTGGCAGGGTTGTACGCCGTGCAGCCGGGGGACATCGGGATGCACCTCCTGGTGGCCCCGCCGGCCGGACCGCCGCGCGCCGGCTATACCGCCGCCGTGATGGAAACTGTCCTGGACCGGCTTTTCGCCAAGGACCGGGTGGAACGCGTGGTGGTCGAACCGGACGCCCGGAACCACAAAATCCACGTCCTCAACGAGCGGCTGGGCTTCCAGCCCGCCGGAGAAGTGACCCTCCCGGACAAGCAGGCCCTCCTCAGCTTCTGCACGCGGGAGGCCTTCCACACGGCCCGCGCGGCCCTCCATTCACCCCCGGGGCGCCCGTCCCCGATCCACCCATCCCCGATCCGCCAGGGAGCACCACTATGACCACCGCTGACCTCGAATCCGTCCTGACCGCAGGAAACGCCGCCACCCACCTCACTCCGGAGCGCTGGGCCGCGGCCAACCGGCATCTGGTCCGCAAAGCGCTCGCCGAGTTCTCCCACGAGCGCATCCTCAGCCCGGAGCGGACCAGCGCCGGGGACAGCACCTGGCCTGGTGCAGGGGACCGTGCCCTGTCCGCACCACAGCTCCACGCCTACCGGGTGCTGAGTGACGACGCGTCGGTGGAATACCGGTTTTCCGCCAGGATCCTGCCCCTTGAGCATTGGTCCGTGGACGCCGCCTCTATAACGTGCAGCCGCGACGGGCAAGACGCACCCCTGGATGCGCTCCGGTTCATCACCGAATTCCGCGACGCCCTGGGGATCCGCCGGGAGATGCTCCCGGTCTACCTTGAGGAGATCAGCAGCACTCTTTCCAGCCACGCGTACAAGCAGTGGGCCGGCCAGCCGTCGTCCGCGGAACTGGCGGCAGGCGTCACCCGGGGAGAGGACGCCGCCACGGACTTCCAGGCCATTGAACGCAGCATGACCGAGGGCCACCCCTGCTTCGTGGCCAACAACGGCCGGCTGGGCTTCAGCATCAGCGACTACCGCGCCTTTGCCCCGGAATCCGGCGCCCCCGTGCAGCTGGAATGGATTGCGGTGCACCGGAGCAAAGCGGTGTTCACCTCCAGTTCGGGGCTGGACTACGCCGCCCACCTTGAGGCCGAACTGGGGGCCGGCGCCCTGGCCTTTTTCGACGCCGAGCTCGGCGCCCTTGGCCTGGATCCCGCTGCGTATTTCCTCATGCCGGTGCACCCGTGGCAGTGGGAAAACAAACTGACCGTCACCTTCGCGGCCGAGATCGCCCGGCAGCACATCGTCCACCTCGGGATAGGCGCGGACAGCTACCAGGCCCAGCAGTCCATCCGGACGTTCTTCAACACCACCGCGCCGGAAAAAACGTACGTGAAAACCGCCATGTCCGTCCTGAACATGGGCTTCATGCGGGGGCTGTCGCCGGAGTACATGAGGGCCACGCCTGCCATCAATGACTGGCTCCAGGAACTGATCGGCAGCGATGACGCCCTCCAGGAGCGAGGGCTGGCCATGATCCGCGAGGTGGCCGCCATCGGATATCACAACGAATACTACGAGGCAGCCGCGGCCAAGGAGTCGCCCTACCGGAAGATGCTGTCCGCGCTATGGCGGGAAAGCCCGCTGCCGCTGCTCCAGGATGGTCAGCAGCTGGCCACCATGGCCTCGCTCCTGCACGTCGATGCGGCGGGCAAACCCATGGTGTCCGCACTGATCGAACAGTCCGGGCTGGAACCCGGCGAATGGCTGCGGGGGTACTTCGAGGCTTACCTCGTTCCGCTGGTGCACTGCCTGTACCGCTACGAGCTGGCGTTCATGCCGCATGGCGAGAATGTGATCCTGGTGCTCCACAACGGTGTGCCGGTGCGGGCCGTCATGAAGGACATCGCCGAGGAAATCGTGGTGATGGGGGACAGGCTTGACCTGCCGGAAGCCGTATCCCGGATCAAGGTGGATATCCCGGACGGCGAGAAGGTCCTGGCCATCTTCACCGACGTGTTCGACTGCATCTTCCGGTTCCTCGGCGCCCTCCTTGAGGAAGACGGCGTGCTCCGGGGCGAGGAATTCTGGCGCATCGCGGCGGGAGCCATCCGCGATTACCAGGCGGAACACCCGGAACTCGCGGACCAGTTTGCCCGCCACGACCTGTTTGCCGCGGACTTTCAGTTCTCCTGCCTCAACAGGCTGCAGCTGCGCAACAACCAGCAGATGCTGGACCTCACTGACCCGTCCGGAGGCCTCCAGATGGCCGGCCGGCTGGCGAATCCGCTGGTGCAGTTCGCCTAGGCGGGTTCCGCCGAGATGGCATGTCACGGCAGTCGTGGTCGCGGAAACTGCCGTGATGTGCCATCTCGGCGCAGGCCAGGGGAGGCGCCCGGGGCGAGGGGCCATTAGGCTTCTGCCATGAGCGCACAAGTTCCCGGAACCACTGCCCTGATCACCGGCGCCACGGCGGGCCTCGGCGCCGAGTTTGCCCGCCAGCTCGCAGAACAGGGCCACCACGTAGTGCTGGTCGCCCGCGATACGGAGCGCCTGCGGGCCGCCGCCCACGAACTGGAGAACAACTACAGCATCACCGCGGAAGTGCTCGGCGCGGACCTGACGGACGACGCCGGAGTGGCCGCCGTCGTCGAACGCCTCTCCGACGCGTCCCGGCCGGTGGAAATCCTGGTCAACAATGCGGGGATCGGGCTGCTGAAGCCCTTCGACCAGAACAGCCTGGACGAGGAACGCAGGCACCTCCGGCTGCATGTCCAGACGCCCCTGGAACTGTGCCACGCCGCACTGCAGGGCATGCTGGCGCGCGGCTCGGGCCGGATCATCAATGTGGCCAGCGTTGCGGCGTTTGCCAACCGGGGGACCTACTCGGCGGCGAAGGCCTGGCAGGTAACGTTCAGCCGTTGGGCCAATCTGGCGTACGCCGGCCACGGGGTGAAGGTAACGGCGGTGTGCCCGGGTTTCACCCACACCGAATTCCACGACCGCATGGGCATGGATAAAACCGTGGCCCCGCGCTGGCTGTGGCTGCACGCCGATCGCGTGGTCCGGGAAGGGCTGGCGGACAACGAACGCGGCCGCGCTGTGTCCATCCCGACGAAGCGGTACAAGCTGGTTGCGGCGGTCTCGCGGTTGCTGCCTGCCCGGTTCACCGCCGGCCCGCCGAAAAAGCCTGCGAACCAGGATTCCCCCGGCGCCGGATCAGCACGATAACCAAAATCCCGATCACAGCGCCCACCACGGTTTCCACCGCGCGTTCCGTGATGAGGATATAGGGGTCCGCGGGGGCGGCCAGCTGCGTCATGAGCAGGATCACCGGGGTGAAGGACACCATGGCCAGGCCATAGTGGCGGGTCATGAAAAGTTCAGTGGTGAACTGGAAGACGATGACCAGCAACGCCAGTACGGCGGCTTCCGCTCCGGGGAACAACCGCAACGGGGCCCATGGGCCCGGAAGAAGCACGACGGCGACCAGCACCAGGCCGAGGAAGGTCCCCATCATGCGGTGGAGGCCGCGGTGCACGCTGCTGGGCAGGTCGGCTCCGGCGAGGGGGACGGCGGCAGCGGCCATGGCCCAGTGCGGGTGGCCGCTGCCGCTCAGGACGCCAACCGTGCCGGCGGAACCTACGGCCAGGACGTATCGGGCCGCGTGGATCATTGCAGCCTGCCTCCGAGGTCCGCTCAGCGGTGCGGCCGTCCGGGCTGCTCCGGGCCGCCACGTCCGGCCGCGGACCCAGCCGCCAAAGCCGATCATTATCGAAAAGGCCGCGGACGCGGCGGCGATGAGAAGCGCCGCGAACCAGGGCACCGTTGTGGGGACGGAAGCGCAGGCGCCCAGTGCAAGGATGCCGAAGAACGGGCCGTTGGGCTTCAGGTTCACCCTGTCGGAGAACACCGAGCCCACACCGGCCAGGAGGGCCTCCACCCCCACCAGCCACCACGAGTGCAAGTGGTTGACGGAAAGGAAGACGCCCACGGACACGCCACTGAGGAGGACCAGAGCCGCCTGGGCCTGGTGGGCGAGACGCAGCTGGTGGGGCTCCGAGCGTCCGTACATTCCGGTGAGGGCGCCGAAGACGGCGTAGATCATCAGGTCCGGGCGCCCGAGGAAGAGGAGGGCGAGCGACGGCACAGCCACGCTCACGGCAACGCGAAGCGCCGACAGGTGATCGTTGTTGGCGGGGCCAAGGCTGTGCAGGGCGCGGAGATGCCGGACGAGGGCCTCGTTCACAGGTCCCTCCGATCATCCGTGCTGTCGTTCTTCCGTGCGGTCGTCTGTGTGTTCTTCCGCCAAAAAGTCTGCCAGACGCGCGGGAGGCCTGCTTTGCACGCTGTCATAAACCAACATCATGCAAAGCAGGCCGCATCGGGCGGGGCGCTGGACTACAAGGTCAGGCCCTCGCAGGAACCTTTTCGGTTTCCCGCAGCTCATCCTCAAACGGCATTTCGTCGAGGTTGATCAGCGGGTTCTCATCCTGGGTGGCCACGAGCTCATGGGCCTCAGCCTGGGTGTCCACGCTGGGCATGGAACCCGGCAGTGGACGGTTGGCCGATTCCTTCAGGAAGTAGATGGCCACTGCACCGATGGCCGAGGTGGCCATCAGGTAGTACGCCGGCATCATGTCGTTGCCGGTGGCCGTGATCAGCGCCGCCACGATGAACGGCGTGGTACCGCCGAAAATCGCCACGGAGAAGTTGTACGCGATGCCCATGGCGCTGTATCGGCTGGCCGTGGGGAACTGGGCAGGCAGGGCCGAAGCCAGGTTCGCCACGTAGAACGTGACCGGGAAAGCGATCAGTGCAAGGCCGGCCAGGGTCGACCAGATTTCGCCGACGCCGATCAGCAGGAAGGCCGGCGCTGCCAGCACGATGGTGCTGACGGCACCGATCCACAGGACAGGGCGGCGTCCGATGCGGTCGGAAAGCTTACCGGTCAGCGGAATGCACAGGCTCATGACGACCAGTACGGGGATGGTCAGCAGTGTGCCGTGGACCGGATCGTAGCCCTTGGACTCCGTGAGGTAGGTCGGCATGTAGGACGTGAGCGCGTACCCGGCGGTGTTGGCCGCGGCCACAAGGATCATGGCAACAATGATCGGGCGCCAGTTGGCCTTCACAACACCCACGGGGCCCTTGGCGGCAACATCCGAGGACTTGGCTGCTTCCTTGCCGAGCTCTTCCTGTGCGTCCAGGGTTGCCTGGAACTGCGGGGATTCCTCAATCTTGCTGCGGAAGTACACCGCGATGAGGCCCAGCGGGCCGGCGAGCAGGAACGGAATACGCCAGCCCCACTCCTCCATGGCAGCCTGGCCCATGGTCAGCTGGAGGGCTGACACGAGGGCGGCACCCATGGCAAAGCCGAGGTAGCTTCCCAGGTCAAGGAAGCTGGCGAAGAAGCCGCGGCGCTTGTCCGGGGCGTACTCGCTCACGAAGGTGGTGGCTCCGGCGTACTCGCCGCCGGTGGAGAAGCCCTGCACGATCTTCAGCAGCACCAGCAGGGCGGCCGCCCACAGTCCGATCTGCGCGTAGCCCGGGAGGAGGCCGATGGCGAACGTACTTGCAGCCATCAGCATCAGGGTTGCTGCCAGGACCTTCTGCCGGCCCACCTTGTCACCGAACCAGCCGAAGATCACGCCGCCGAGCGGGCGGGCGATGAAGGTGGCGGCAAACGTGCCCAGCAGGAACAGCGTCTGCGTGGACGGGTCGGATTCCGGCAGGAATACCGGACCCATGGTGGTAATCAGGTAGCCGAACACGCCGACGTCGTACCACTCCATGGTGTTACCCACGATGGTTCCGCCGAGTGCTTTCTTGAGCATCGGCTTGTTGACGACGTTGACGTCGGAGACTTTGAGTCTGCGGCGAGGCAACAGCCTCGGCTTCCTGGCGCTGTTAGGCGCCGCACCTTCGGGGATAATTCCTGGCACTATATTGTCGGTTCCGCGGGCGTTGTCCACGCCTGCTGAAGAGTCGGTCATGCTTCGGTCTGTGGGCATTTGGGCTTCTCCTGTGGAGGTCATTTGCTTGCGACTTGTAGCTGCCCCGCTCCGGGCAGGCTTTCAATTTTACGCGATTCCCATGGTGTTTCCGAGTTCGGTGGCGTATGATCCGGGTTTTCGACACCTACCAGGGCCTGAAGTGAAAATTCTTTTGCGCTGTTTCACCGCGCCAGCACTGGAAATCCGGCGCCTTGGCGCATCGTTACCAAACCTTTTTCTCCGACCGGCCCAAAATGTGCCCCAAAGCGCCGAAAAGTGCCTTTCAGCCCCCGCCGGCCTGGCGGTCGTGAAGGCGGTGCCGGGGGTTCCAACCGGCCGGATCACTGCCTAAGGTTGACCCATGGGAACACTGATCCCCGGATAGGCCGTTTCAGCGTGTGCGCCCGCTCCGCATGTTCCGATTCCGCACCACAACATCCCGCACCATAAAGGAGTGCTTCCATGACCGAGAAGGACAACGCCCAGAGTGCTGAACCGCAACCAGCCCCGGACGCAGAAACGCCGAAAGCCGGCCAAGGCATCAAGTCGCGGCTGACGGATGCCCAGCGGGAAGTGCTGGCCAGCAAGTCCCGCGGCGGCACCGGGTCGCAGAGCGTTTCACACGGCCACAAACCCACCCATGCAAGCGGCAAGCAGGGCCCTGCCGAGAAGAAAGTCCGTTGGTAGGCCCTGCAGACAAGCCCTGACTGCAGACCTACTATTGGTGGACACTTCATTTCAACGCGGAAGGAAGAGCGTCATGACTGAGAAAAATCCCGGCGGACACCTTGAGCCGGAACTCGCCAGTCACCTGGCGGAGTCCATGGACGAGGCGCCGGCCCCGGAGACGGAGCCCGCCGCGCCCCCGGCGGCTGATAACGGCCCCAAATGGCCCGACGGAAGCGGAAAACGCAAGCACCCGAAGGAACGCGGTACGCTGCACGGCCGCGAGCATGAGACAGCAGTGGGAGCCATCCACCGGACCAGCCGGCCGCAACTTCCGCACCACGACTAGGGGTCCCCGGGACCGGGCAGGCTCGGACAGGCTCCGGCACGCGGGCGCGCTGGCGTCAGCCGGACTCCGCCACGACGTCGTCGGCGTTTTTGTCCAGGCGCCAGCCGCGCCATACCGGGTGCCGGAGCTTTCCGCCGCCGGTCCATTCCCCGAACGTCACCTCGCCCACCAGTCCAGGGGTTACCCAGTGCGCGTCGGAGGAATCGGCGGCAGGTACGTCCGTGAACGGGGAGGTTTTCCTCGCCAGGGTGTTCAACTGCAGCCGCAGCTCCTTCAGTTCCCGGTCGCTGAAGCCGCTGCCCACGCGTCCCACATACCGCAGCGTGGCGCCGTCGGGGATGCCCACCAGCAGCGACCCCACGGAGTTTTGCCTGGACCCCTTGCCGGGGCGCCAGCCGCCCACCACCACTTCCTGGGTGCGCTCGAATTTCAGCTTCAGCCATGACTTGCTGCGCTCGCCGCTGACGTAGCGGCCGTCAACGCGTTTGGCCATAATGCCTTCCAGCCCCAGTTCCCTGGCGCTTTCCAGGAGGTGTTCCACCTCGTGGTCCAGGACCTCGGACAGGTGCACGGGGCGGCCGTCCGGCCACTCCAACTGCTCCAGGCGCGCCCGCCGCTTCCGGAGCGGCATCCTGCGGATGTCCTCGCCTGCGACGGACAGCAGGTCGAACACCATCAGTTGCACGGGCGTGGCGGCCTGGGCCTTGGTGACGTCGGCCGCTTTGGTCAGTTTCATCCGTGTCTGCAGCAGCCCGAAATCGGGCCGCCCGGAAGGCCCGATGGCGACGATCTCGCCGTCCGCGATGAAGCTTTGTTCCGGCCAGCAGGCGCGGTCCGTCAGTTCCGGGTAGCTTGCTGACACGTCGTTGCCGTTCCGGCTGATGAGCCGGATCCTGGCGGCGTCGGCAACGATGAGCGCACGCACGCCGTCCCACTTCAGTTCGAACTGCCAGTCCAGGCCGCGGAGGTCGGCGGCGGTCCCGGCCCCGGCCAGCATTGGCGAGAAATCATGTACTAAACCAGGCGAGTAATCCAGCGCTGAAGGCCGGACATCAGCCGCGTCGTCCTGTTTCTGTGCCCGTGACGGGGCGCGAGGTGCTGGGGGAGCCGCGTGCGGCTTACGGTCCATCAGGTGGATGAGCCACTGTGCTTGTTCGGCCCCGCGGGGTGCGTCGCTGTCCCGGCTGGTCCTGATCAGGGCGAATTTCTTCGTTCCGCCGAGGCCGCCGCCGTCAGCCCCAGTGAGGGTGGCAATGACTTCCTTGCCCGCGATCCATTTGTCGCATTCGTAGTACCCGTGATCCCAGATGCTGACGGTTCCGGCGCCGTATTGGCCTTTGGGGATGGTGCCCGCGAAATCGAGGTAGTCCATGGGGTGGTCCTCCGTCTGGACGGCAAGGTGGTTCTGGGCTCCGGCAGTGGGTACGCCCTTCGGAAGGGCCCAGGACACGAGTACGCCGTCCCGTTCCAGCCGGAAGTCGTAATGCAGCCGGCTGGCATGGTGTTCCTGGATGACAAAGCGCTCCCTGATGGTGCCCGCAGCAGGGTCCGCCCGGTGCCGGTCCGCGCTGAACGGTTCGGGCGTCCCTTCCGGATCCCGCATGGAGCGGTACTTTTCCAACCGCGGGTCTCCGCTGCCGCCGTCGGACTTTCCACGTCCTGCCCCGCTGCCGGCGGATCCGCCGCCGGAACCATCGCCGTCGGTATGGCCCTGCAGGTGGCCGCCGCCTGCGGAGACCGCTGCAAACGGATCCTTGCCGTCCTTTACCCGCCGCATGACCTCCCGGTAGTCCAGCTGCAGCAGCTTGGGGGAGGCCAGTTCGCGCCAGGTCCGCGGCGCGGCCACCGTGGGCCGGAGCCGGCCGCGCAGGGAATACGGGACAATCGTGGTCTTCGCCGCGTTGTTCTGGCTCCAGTCCACCAGAACTTTGCCCGTGCGGAGCGTCTTTTTCATGTCGCTGACGGCAAGGTCCGCGTGGTCCGCCTCCAGGGCGCGGGCCAGTTCATGGGCGAACTCGGAGATCTGGTCCGAGCTCTGCGTGCCGTCGAGTCCGGCATAAAGATGGATGCCCTTGCTGCCGCTGGTCACGGGAACGGGGTCCAGACCAACGTCCTGCAGGATGGCGCGGGCAAGCCGGGCCACTTCGACGCACTCCGCCAGGCCGGCGCCCTCGCCGGGATCCAGGTCCAGTACCAGCCGGTCCGGGTTCATGGGATTCCCGTGCGGGTCCACGCGCCACTGCGGGACGTGTATTTCCAGCGAACCCATCTGGGCCAGCCAGGTCAACGTGGCGGCGTCATTGACCAGGGGGTACTGGTTGGTGCGCTCTTTATGCCTGATGGAGGCGCGCGGAATCCAGCCCGGGGTGGATTCGTCCAGGTTCTTCTGGAAGAACATCTGGCCTGGAGCCTCGGCCGTGCCCACGCCGTTGACCCAGCGCTTGCGGGTGGCCGGCCGGTTTGCCGCAGCGGGGATCAAGACAGGGGCGACGGCGGCGTAGTACGCCAGGACGTCCGCTTTGGTGGTGCCCGTCTCCGGATACATCACCTTGTCCAGGTTGGTGACCACCAGTTCGCGGCCCTGGACCCGGACACGTTCCCTACTGCCGGCCAAAGGTCTTCACCTCCGGGCAACTGTGATGTTCACTTGATCCATGAGAGCCATCTGGAAAGGCGCTATCGCATTTGGGCTGGTCAACGTGCCGGTCAAGGTCTACAGCGCCACGGAGGACCACGACATCGGGCTCCATCAGGTCCACAACGCCGACGGCGGACGCATCCGCTACCAGCGCCGCTGCGAGGTGTGCGGCGAGATCGTTGACTATTCGGACATAGACAAGGCCTATGAGGAGGACGGCCGCACGGTGATCCTCACCCGTGACGAGCTCAAGTCCATCCCGGCGGAGAGCAGCCACGAGATCGAAGTGGTTCAGTTTGTTCCGTCCGAGCAGCTCGATCCCATGATGTTCGAGAAGAGCTACTATCTGGAACCGGATTCGAAGTCCCCGAAGGCGTACGTCCTCCTCCGCCGGGCACTCGAGGACACGGACCGTGTGGCCGTGGTCCAGTTCGCCCTCCGTGAGAAGACCCGGCTCGGCGCTTTGCGGATCAAAGACGACGTCCTGGTGCTGCAGTCGCTGCTGTGGGCGGACGAGGTCAGGGAAGCGGCTTTCCCCGCCTTGGAGACCACCGTCCGGATCTCCGCCCAGGAACGCGAAATGTCCGCCGCCCTTGTTGACTCCATGGCCGGGGATTTTGAGCCCGGCCAGTTCACCGACGACTACCAGGTGCAGCTCCGCAAACTCATCGACGCGAAGATCGAGCAGGGGGAATCCCTGGACACGGAGCAGACGTTCGGCGCCGAGGCCGCCGAAGCTGGAACCGGCGAAGTCATCGACCTGATGGAGGCCCTGAAGCGAAGCCTGGAAAAGAAGCGGGGCGGCGGCGGCGCCGCAGCGTCCGACGACGCTGAAGCTGCCGACGGCGACAAGGCGCCCGCCAAGGCGGCCAAGGCCGCGCCGGCCCGGTCCGCTGCTTCGAAGGGGACGGCTGCTTCGAAGGGGACGGGTACCAAGGCCGCGGCGTCCAAGACCCCAGCCAAAACTACAGCCAAAACGCCCGCCAAAACGGGAACAAGGGGCACGGCGAAGGAAGCCGCTTCGGACGAACCGGCAGCCAAGGAACCGGCGAAGAGCCGGCGAAAAGGGGCCTGAGTTACAGTCGCCCATTGCTGCCGGTCAGGAGTTTCTGAGAGCTGAGATGAGCTCACTTTTCTTCTTGGCGGAGTAACCCTTCAGCCCTATTTCTTTGGCTTTGGCCTTGAGCTGGGCCACTGTCCAATCTTCGTAGTCGCCCGATTTTCCGCCTTTGCGCCCCACTGCGGAGCGGCCCCTTTTGGCAGCGGCGTTGGAAATACGGGCAGCCTTCTGCTTCGAAGCGCCGTCCTCGCGCAGTTCCTCGTACAGTTCCGGATCCTTGAGGCTGGGGTTCTTCTTCTCAGGCATGGCTGACCGGATCCGATGGTTCTGCGTCGTCAATGAAAGGGTCCACGCCCGCCGGACGCTGCGGAGAGGGAACCGGCGCGTGGGGAGGGGTCTGGCCGTGGGGAGTGGCGGCGGCGTGGGGATGGGCCGGGGCGTTGGCTGCGAAGCCTGCTTCTTCCTCGGTCTCCTCCACCTCGCCGTGGTCCACGGCGGAACGCCAGGCGCCCGTTTCAATGCCCCGGGATTCGATGAACTGTTTGAACCGCTTGAGGTCGGAGCTGATCTGGTGGCTGTCCGCTCCCACCGCGGAACCGGCCTTCTCCACCAGCCCCTCGGGCTCCCATTCCAGCTCCACGGTCACCCGGGTGCGCTCTGGTCCGAGGGGTTCGAAGGTGACCTCACCGGAGTTGCGCGGCTTGTCCGTGCTCACCCAGGCAATGCGCCGGTCCGGCAGCTGTTCGGTGATCTGGGCGTTGTATTCGCGCCTGACTCCGGCGATGTCCGTCCGGAAGTGCAGGGAGGTCTCATCGATCTGTTCGACGGACTCCACACCCCTCATGAATTCCGGGAATGATTCGAACTGGGTCCATTGGTTGTACGCGGTGGACACGGGAACATCCACTTCGATGGTTTCGTGCAAAGTCGTCACTGTGTCCTCCTCTTTCACCCCGGCGGGAGCATGACCCGGAGACGGGTTGTTGAACGGCGTGTCGCTACGCTGTCCACGCTAACCGGGCCCTACGGCAAAAACAAGAACTTACTAAGGTTGCTTAGTGACGGTGTTTGACACCTTTAAAAGCAGCGGCCGGCCCGCGCGCCCCATGCCCGCCATGCGGGACTTGCCGGGGCGCAGCTGGCCGGCCGCTGACTGCCGTGCTGCTGCTTGTTCACTGCGGGGCTGCCTGGCCGCCGCGGGCGGACTGTATCAGCCCGCCGTGCCGCTATTCGGCGTCGTGATCGGTTTCCAGGATCTGGACCAGGTGGTCCAGGGCGGTGTCGGCGCCGTCGCCCTCGGCGCGGAGGACCACAACGTCGCCGTGCGAGGCGCCCAGGCTCATGAGGGACAGGATGCTGGCGGCGTCCATGGCTTCGTCGGCCGGTTCGCCCTGGCGGGCGATGGTGATCTCGTGCGGGTACTCGCCGGCTGCTTCGGCAAAGATGGCGGCGGGGCGGGCGTGGAGGCCCACGCGGCTGGCGATGGTGGCGGTGCGTTCGAACATGTGTGCTCCTTGGATATCAGGTCGAGACAGGTGGTTGGTAAGGCTACCGGACCGGGTCAGACAGTTACTGGAACCGGCTCAACGGTATCAACGGACTTGCGGACGGCCCAGCGCTTGAGGGCGATCACTGCCAGGGCGGTGACGACGGTGCCGGCAAGGATTGAGACAACGAACATCAGGAAGTTGTCGATGGCAAAGAAGACGAAGAAACCGCCGTGCGGTGCCTTCGAGCCCACCGCGGTGGCCATGGAAAGTGCGCCGGTGACGGCACCGCCCAGCATGCTGGCGGGGATGACGCGGAGCGGATCGGCTGCGGCGAACGGGATGGCGCCTTCGGAGATGAAGGATGCGCCCAGGAGCCACGCCGCCTTGCCGTTCTCGCGCTCAGCCAGGCTGAAGCGCTTCTTGTCGAGGACGGTCGAGGCGAGGGCCATGGCCAGCGGCGGCACCATGCCTGCGGCCATTACGGCTGCCATGATCTGCCACGGTGCCTGATTGTCCAGCGTTGCGGCGCCAAGGCCGGCGACGGCGAACGAGTAGGCAACCTTGTTGACCGGGCCGCCGAGGTCGAAGCACATCATCAGGCCCAGAATGACGCCCAGGGCGATGGCGCTGGCGCCGGTGAGGCCGGAGAGCCAGTTGTTCAGGCCAACGGTGATGGCGACGATCGGGGCGCCCAGGATCAGGAACATCAGGCCGGAGGCGACGAGCGATGCGACCAGCGGGATGATCACCACGGGCATCAGGCCGCGCAGCCAGCGGGCCACCTGGATCTTGCCGATGGAATGGGCGATGTAACCGGCCAGAAGGCCGCCGACGATGCCGCCGAGGAAGCCTGCACCCATGAACCCTGCCACGGCGCCGGCCACGAAGCCCGGTGCGATACCCGGGCGGTCGGCGATGCCGTACGCGATGTAACCGGCCAGTGCCGGGACCAGGAAGCCGAGGGACAGCGCACCGATCTTGAAGAGTACGGCACCGAGGTAGGCGCCGAGCGGGCCCCAGGCGTTCTCAGGGTACTCGGTGGGCAGGTTGAAGATGCTGTTGTCCACCACGATGGTGTCCGCGAACTGGGTGATGAGGTAGCCGCCCATGAGGAAGCCCAGCGCGATTAGCAGCCCGCCGCCGGCTACGAACGGGATCATGTAGCTGACGCCCGTGAGGAGCGCCTTCTTGAGTTTCTGGCCGATGTGCTCGCCCTTTTCGGTGGCTTCGGCCTCGGCCTGCTCCTCGGCGCCGAAGTGCGGGACGCGGCGGGCATTGGGGTTGTCGGCGGCGGCGAGTGCTTCCTGGACCATCTTGTCCGGCTCGTCGATGCCGCGCTTGACGGGTGCGTTGATGACCGGCTTGCCGGCGAAGCGCTCCTTGCCGCGGACGTCCACGTCCACCGCGAAGATCACGGCGTCGGCAGCGGCGATCACTGCGGGGTCCAGCGGCTTGGCGCCGGAGGAGCCCTGGGTTTCCACCTGGAGGTCCACTCCGACTTCCTTGGCGGCTGCAACCAGCGAGTCTGCGGCCATGTAGGTGTGGGCGATGCCCGTGGGGCAGGCTGTCACAGCGACGAGGCGCTTTGGGCCCCTGCCGGCGGCACCGGCAGCGGCACCGGTGGCGGCGCCTGCGGATGGTGCAGTAGCCGCGGCTGCAGTTGCTCCTGCCGCTGCGGGTGCAGCTGCGGCGGCCGGCTTGTCGGCCAGGGCGCCCTCAACCAGTTCGACGATGTCGGCCTGGGTGTTTGCTGCCCGCAGCGCCGCCGTGAAGTCCTTTTTGATCAGCGAGCGGGCCAGCTTGGACAGGAGCTTCAGGTGCTCCTGGTCCGCGCCTTCGGGGGCTGCGATGAAGAAGATCAGGTCCGCCGGGCCGTCCTTGGCGCCGAAGTCAACGGACTGCGACAGCCGGGCCATGGCCAGGGTGGGGACCGTCACCGCAGTGGAACGGCAGTGCGGAATGGCAATTCCGCCGGGGACGCCGGTGGCGGTCTTCGACTCACGGGCAAAGGCGTCCGTGAAGAGGCCTTCGGCTTCGGTGGCGCGGCCGGTGGCGGCAACCCTGCCGGCCAGATGGCGGATCACGTCCTCGGGCGAATTGCCCAGGTTCTGGTCTAGCTCGACCAGTTCAGTAGTAATGAGCTGAGTCACTGTCAGTCCTTCCGGAGGGCCGTGATGGTTACGGCATCAGGGGTGGTTTGGTGGACCGCCGGAACTGTGGAGCCCGGCAGGGAAGCGGCAGCGGCACCATGAGCCACGGCCTGACGGAGGCAATCGGCCGGGGCGGCGCCCTGGCTGGAAGCGAGCAGGTAGCCGGCGAGGGAGGAATCTCCCGCACCGACCGTGCTCACGGCTTTGACCGGCGGATGCGTGGCCAGCCACGCGCCGTCGGACGTCACAAGTACCGCACCTTTGGAACCGAGCGTTGCCAGCACGGCACCTACACCGGAACGCACGACGGCGGCGGCGGCTGCCGCGGCAGCCTCCGGATCCGCCTCAAGTTCGTCAGCGGTGGACGCCGTGGCGAAACCGGCTGCGGCAGCCAGTTCAGCCAGTTCTTCGGCGTTGGGTTTGAGGAGGTCCGGCATGCCTGCCGCGTCGCCAGAGACGGCGGCGGCGAGGGGAGCGCCGGACGAGTCGACGGCGATGCGCGGGGCCGCGCCGTCGTTCATAGAGCGAAGCCGCCGGGTGACGGTGGCGTAGAAATCGGCCGGAACTCCGGGTGGGAGCGAGCCTGCCAGGACAACCCAGCTGGCACCGCGGGAACGCTCCAGCAGCAGCCCGATCAGGGCTTCCTGCTGGCCGTCGCTCAGGACCGGGCCGGGTTCGTTGATCTTGGTGGTGACGCCGTCCGGCTCCGTCAGCGCCACGTTGGTGCGCAGCGGTTCGTGGATCGGGAGGGCGGCATAGGGAACGCCGCCGTCACGAAGCCCCGCGAGCACGGGATCGGAGTCGCCGCCGGGGAGGACGGCCACTGTTTCCAGTCCGGAGGCCACCAGGGCGCGGGAAACGTTGACGCCTTTCCCGCCGGATTCCTGGCTGACGGAGACGGCGCGCTGCACTTCGCCGCGCAGAAGGGGGGAGGGGAGGGCTACTGTGCGGTCGAGGCTCGGGTTCGCGGTGAGGGTGACAATCATGCGATCACCACGTCCACGCCGGCGTCAGCAAGCGCCGCTGCGAGTTCCGGGCTGGGGTCACTGTCTGTAATCAAGGTGTCCAGATCTTTCAACGAGGCGAACTGGACCAGCGTTTCCGCATCCAGCTTGGACGAATCGGCCAGCACCACAATGCGGCGTGCCGATTGGACGAAGGCGGCCTTGACGGCAGCTTCTTCAGGATCGGGCGTGCTCAGTCCGAAGGCCGAGTGGATTCCGTTGGCGCCAATGAAGGCGATGTCCGGACGAATCTTGTGGGCCGCTTCCACGGTGGACTGCCCCACCGCCGCCTGGGTGAGGCCGCGGACCCTGCCGCCCAGGAGGTGGAGGGCGATGCCTGGCTCGCCGGCGAGTTTGGCGGCGATGGGGATCGCGTGGGTGATGACCACCAGTTCGTTCTCCGAATCGGAGGACGGGGAAGCGGAGGGGTCGGCCAGGCGCAGGGCGATCAGGTCGGCCAGGGCCTCGGTGGTGGAGCCGGCGTCCACCAGGATGCTGCCGGCAGGGTTCTGCGGGATGAAAGCCAGCGCGGCCTCGGCGATGCGCAGTTTCTCCGGCTGCCGCTGGATGGTCCGCTCCAGGATGCTTTCCTCTGTGGTGCTGACGCGGTCCGGGGCGACGGCGCCGCCATGGACCCGGCGCACGGTGCCGGCCGATTCGAGCGCGGCCAGGTCGCGGCGGACGGTTTCGGTGGTGATGTTGAAGCGCTCGGCAAGCGCAGTGACGCTGGCCCGGCCGCTTTCGGCGACCAGGCCCGCGATCAACTGTTGGCGCTCCTCGGCGAACACTTACCCTCCATTGCGTAATTTACTGCGGGTCCTTCAGTGATGGCTTGCAGTGACTGCCATCACACGATGTTGAATTGCTTGACTTTATCTTTGTTCGTGTGGGTTTGTCAATGAAAACAACACGAACACAGATCGGGCGTTGAGGGTTTTTGTCCACATCGAGGGAGTTGGAGGCCTCCGAAGTCGCGATAAGTGGACAAAAACTCAGGGTGGGACGGCGGAAGCCGGGCCGGACCGTGATGGTCTGGCCCGGCTTCCGGTGTGTTCGATTGCGGCGCACCTTGTCCGTGGGCGACTTCCCGTGGACAACGGCGGCCGGAGGATCATGGCTAGATGCCGCCGTCCCGGCTCTCGTTGCGGACAATCCGCTCGCCCGTGTTCGGGTCCACCACGGACCGGGTCTCACTCACCCGGCGCGTGCGCCCCGGCGAGGCCAGCACCAGCGAAGCGATCAGTCCGATGACGCCGACGGCCATCAGGATGTACCCGATCAGGGTCTGGTCCACGTACGGGATCAGGCCGGGGGTGATGGCCCAGGCCAGGATGGCACCGAGGGCGATAAGGAAAATGGAGGAACCGATTCTCATGACTTGCTCCTAGCTGTCCGGGGGACTTGCGGGCAAAACTTGATCAGCATGCTGTCTAGCGACAGGCTACAGGCCACCCCCTGCCGTTTCAATGAACGGGACAGCGCGCGCCGGGGCTGTGTCCTAGTCGTTATTCTGCGCGGAATGCCTGGTCTGAGGCACTACCGGCAGCCAAGTAACACGGGCAGCCCGACGCGTCTCCCGCGTACTGTGGATTGCGCACGCATCCTCCGGCCAACCGGAGGCCGGCCCCGCCGCGGCGTCAGCAGATCCGTTGCCAGCAGATTCGTTGCCAGCAGATCCGGCGACAACAGATTCCAGGAGCAGTGTTACCCATGTCTGAACTAGTCCCCGCGGTAGTAGTCACCGGCCTGGGAGCAGTGACTCCCGTCGGCTCAACCGCCGGCGAAACATGGGATGCACTCCTGGCCGGACGTTCCGGGATTGTGTCCCTCGACGAGGAATGGGCCGCCGGGCTCCCGGTGCGTATCGCGGGACGGGTCACCGCTGATGTCCCGTCGCTGCTGTCCACGTTGGAATACAAAAGGATGGACCGCTGCGGCCACCTGGCTCTCATCGCCGCCCGCGAGGCCTGGGCGCATGCGGGCCGGCCCGGCGTTGACCCGGAGCGGCTCGCCGTCGTCATCGGCTCCGGCTACGGAGGCCTGGACACCACTCTCGAGCAGACACGCACGCTGGACGGGAAGGGGCCACGGCGGGTCTCCCCGCACACGCTCACCCGGATCATGGTTAACGGCCCCTCCGCGTGGGTCTCCATCGACGTCGGTGCCCGCGGCGGGGCGCGGACTCCCGTCAGCGCCTGCGCCTCCGGGGCCGAAGCGATCTCGCAGGCCGCCGACATGATCCGCAGCGGCGCAGCAGACGTGGTGATCGCCGGCGGTGTGGATTCCTGCATCAACGGCCTCACGATCAGCGGGTTCGCGCAGATCAGGGCGCTGTCCACGCGCAACGACCACCCGCTGGCCGCCTCCCGGCCCTTCGACCGGGACCGCGACGGCTTTGTTATGGGTGAAGGCGCCGGGATTGTTGTGCTGGAACGCGAGGACCATGCCCGCGCCCGCGGGGCCAACGTGCTCGGGGTTATCGCCGGCAGTGCCGTCACCTCCGACGCCGTGGACATCGTGGCGGCCGATCCCGCCATGCAGCGCCGCGTCCTGCAGAAAGCCATAGCCGCCGCCGGCCTCACCGGCGACGACATCGGCTTCGTCCACGCCCACGCCACCTCCACCCCGGTGGGTGACCGGCTCGAAGCGGAAGCCATCGGCGCCGTCGTCGGACATTCCGTCCCGGTAACGTCCACGAAAAGCCTCACCGGGCACCTGCTGGGCGGGGCTGGAGCCCTGGGCGCCATTGTCACCATCCAGGCGCTGCGCACGGGTGCCATTCCCGGCACGCTCAACCTGGACAACCCGGATCCGGACATCCACCTCAACATCGTGTCGGAGACCACCCGGGGACTCGGGGCGACGGCCGGCATTTCCAACGCCTTCGGGTTCGGCGGCCACAGCGCCTCGCTGGTGATCACGGCAGGCTGAGTCCCGCCAAGGGGTCCTGCCTCGGGAAAGTTAGGCTGTTGCGATGGAGACAGTCGTATGGTCCAGGCCGGAGAACCAGCGCGCCGGAACGCCGCTGCTGGTGATGATGCATGGCTACGGCACGGACGAGGTGCGGATGTCGGACCTCTTCGACCAGTTGCCGCCCCAGTTCACTTGCGCCGCCCTGCGCGCCCCCAAAGTGATCGGGGACGACTACGGCTGGTTCCTGCTGGACTATTTCCTGACCCATGACTTCGCCGACGTGGTTTCCGTCAGCAATTCGGTGTTCGACTGGATCAATTCGGTCAAAGCGCAGCACACCAGCGTGAGCCTGCTGGGCTTCTCGCAGGGCATGGCCATGGCCAGCACGCTGCTGCGGCTACGGCCGCACGACTTCCGGGCTGTGGTGGGGCTGTCCGGGTTCGTCCTGGATAACGAGCTGCTGGCCATGAGCGAATCGTTCGACAGCAAGCCCCCGTTCTTCTGGGGCCGGGACAAGGCGGACCTGGTGATTAATGACGCCGCGGTGGAGCACACCGCGGACTGGCTGAACCGGAATACGCAGCTGACGGCGCGGACCTATCCCGGAATGGGCCACACGATTTCCAAAGCGGAGATGGTGGACGTGAGTGCCTTCCTGCGCCACTACGTCCTGCGCTGAGGCGCCGACTACCACGCTCCCTCGCCCGGGAAATCTACAAGAATCCGCACCTGCGGGGTAAAACCAGTTGCGCGCTAAATTTGTAAGCGCTTACACTCTTCTTCGGCCATGTACCGGGCTAAGGACTTCAGAGGAAGAAAGGGCTGAGCCCGTGTCGCATGGCTAGAGCACCGCGCGTGACCATCCAGGATGTAGCCGCATTGTCGGGGCTGTCCATTTGCACCGTTTCCCGTGCACTGCGCGGTCTGCCCAACGTTTCCGGGACGGCCCACCTGAAGGTGGCGGACGCCGCCACCAAGCTCGGCTACAAGGCATCCTCCGCGGCATCGCGCCTTGCCGGCGGAACTACGGGGTCGGTCGCCATCATCGCGCCCACTGCCACGGCATGGTTCTTCGCCCAGGCCGTGGAAGCGGCCGAGGAAGTCTTTGCAGACAGCGGCTTCGATACCGTGCTCATCAGCCTCCGCAACACTCCCAGCGTGCAAAGCAGGGTCTTCAGCGACCTGGACGCGCTGGCGCAGCGCGTGGACGGAGTCCTGCTGCTCAACATCGCGCTCACAGGCGGCGAAATCGAGGCCCTGGCCTCCTCCGGGCTGGCCGTTGCCAGCGTGGGCATGCACAACGTCCCCTGGGACAACGTGGGAATCGACAACGAGGACGCGGCCTTTCAGGCAACCAGCCACCTGCTGTGCCTGGGGCACTGGGACCTGGCCATCCTTTCCGGCCGCGAACCGGGGGAGGGCTCGGTGGTCACAGCCACGGACCGCCTCAACGGATTCCGGCGGGCGCTTGCGGAGCAGCACTTAACCGTTGATCCGGACCTGGTGATGGACGCCGGTTCGAGCATCGAAGGCGGCCGCCGGGCCATGACCGAACTCATCGAAAACCGCAGGATGCCCTCCGCAATCTTCGCCGGCTGCGACGAAACTGCCTTCGGCGCGCTCATGGCCCTGCGGGAGCTCGGTTTGTCAGCACCGAAAAACGTGTCCATCATAGGAATAGACGATCATCAGATGAGTTGGTTCCTGGGCCTGAGCACCATGGCACAGCCGGTAGCCGACCAGGGAGCCTTTGCGGCCAACCTTCTCATCGAAGGACTCCAACGTCCGGGGCCGTTGAGTGCCCCCGCCAGCCACCTGCTGGATACCAAGCTGATTGAACGCAAGAGCACGCGACGAAAACGCTGAGCGGAAACGCTAATCCCGGGCACTGACGCCCCCGCCACCGAACCGGCCACTGGCCGCGTACTTCCGGCCCTCACCAAATACCTGCAGTATCCACGCACGTCCCCCTGCCGTCGTCTGAAAGGACACCGAGTACCCCATGCCTGAACTTTCCCACAGCACCACGGGCAGCAGCACCACCGGCAGCACCCGCGGCTGGACCGGCGCTTCGGCCATCCTCTTCGACCTCGACGGCGTCCTCACGCCCACGGCGATCGTCCACGAGCGCGCGTGGCAGGAGCTCTTCGACGGCTACCTGCAGGACGTGCCGGAAGCGGACGGCTACCGCGAAAGCGACTACTTCGACCATATCGACGGCAAGCCCCGGTTCGACGGCGTCCGGGACTTCCTCGCCTCGCGCAGCATCGTGCTGCCCGAGGGTCCCGCGGACGACGACCCCGCCAACAACACGGTCCACGGCCTCGGCAACCGCAAGAACAAGGTCTTCAACGACATCGTCGAAGCCGGCGGTGTGGCCCCCTACGAAGGCTCGGTGCGCTTCCTGGAAGCCGCGCAGGCGCTGGGACTCAAGGTCGCCGTCGTCTCTTCCTCCCGGAACGCGCCGGCTGTGCTGCAGGCGGCAGGACTGGCGCACCACTTCCCGGTGGTGGTGGACGGCGTCGTCGCCGCCGCTGCCGGGCTGCCCGGCAAGCCCAGCCCTGCCACCTACGACTACGCAGCGCAGCTGCTGGACCTCCCCAGCGAGGAATGCGTAGTGGTTGAAGACGCCGTATCCGGTGTCCAGGCCGGGAACGCAGGCACCTTCCATTCGGTGATCGGAGTGGACCGGGGAGCCGGCCGGCAGACACTGCTGGACGCCGGCGCCACCCTCGTGGTCGAGGACCTGAACGAGCTCCTCTAAACCCGCCAAACGCACCCCCAACCTGCACCAACGCCAAAAGGAACCCCAACAGCCATGGCACTCATCACCTCTGACCGTGCTCGTTTCCCGAACGACTCCTGGCAGCTCGTGGAGACCGTCCACCTTCCCGGAAACGCCGGAACCCTGGAAACCCTCTTCAGCCTGGGCAACGGCCATCTCGGCATCCGCGGCGCCCACTGGGCCTCCGCGGACGCCGACCTGCCCGGCAGCTTCATCAACGGCTTCCACGAAACCTGGGACATCAAGCACGCGGAGAATGCCTTCGGCTTCGCCCGCACGGGCCAGCGGATCCTCTACATCCCGGACGTCAACAACTTCACGGTAATCATCGACGGCGAAACGCTGACCCTGAGCGAATCAACGGTGCTGGACTACCGCCGCTCGGTTGACTTCGCTACCGGCATCTACGAATGCCGGATCGTCTGGCAGTGCCGTTCCGGTGCCACCGTGACCACCACCGAGCGCCGGGCGGTGGGGTACCAGTCCCGCGGCACCCTGGGCATCAGCCTCGAAGTGGCCGCGGACCGGGACGTGTACGCGGACGTGACCTCCTCCGTGGTCAACCGCCAGGACCAGCCCGTGGAGGACCACTCCACCCACGATCCGCGCCGCGCCGGACGGCACGCCGGCCGCGTCCTCCTGCCTGTACGCCTCGACGGCGGGGACGGCTCGCTGCGCCTGTCCTGGGAAGCCGCCGAGTCCCGGCAGCGCGTGGGCCTGGCCGTGGACCACTGGACCTCGGCCGAGGTGCAGCCGTTCGAGACCCTGGTGGACCAGGACGACAGCAGCGTCCGGTACGTCCTCGCCGTGGGTGCGGACCAGCCCTTCCGCCTCGAGAAGAGTGCCAGCTACGCCGTGGCGCGGGCCTTCCGGGAGGGGGCCGTGGACGGCGGTTCCGCGCAGGACCCCTCCGAAGCAGCAGAGAACGCCCTCCAGCCCGTCAGTGCGATCTTTGCCGAAAGCGAGGCGCACTTCCGGGAATACTGGGCCACCACGGACATTGTGGTGGGCGGCCAGCCCGAACTGCAGCAGGCCATCCGCTGGAACCTCTTCCAGCTGGCCCAGGCCACCGCCCGTGCGGACGTTGCCGGCATCCCGGCCAAGGGCGTCAGCGGCTCCGGTTACGACGGGCACTACTTCTGGGACCAGGAGGTGTACCTGCTGCCGTACCTGACGTACACCAATCCGGACAACGCGCGCCAGGTGCTGGAGTTCCGGCACGAGATGCTGCCGGACGCCAAGGTCCGCGCCAAGGAACTGAGCGTGGACGGCGCACTGTTCCCCTGGCGCACCATCAACGGGCTCGAGGCCAGCGCTTACTACGCCGCCGGCACCGCGCAGTTCCACATCGCCGCCGCCGTCGCCTTCGCCACCAACAGGTACATGTGGGCCAGCGGCGACGAGGACTTCAAGCACGGCATGGGCGCGGAGTTGCTGATCGAAACCGCCCGGATGTGGGTCTCCCTCGGCTTCTTCGGCAAGGACGGACTCTTCCACATCCACGGCGTCACCGGCCCGGACGAGTACACGGCCGTGGTGAACGACAACCTCTACACAAATGTCATGGCGCGGTTCAACCTGCGCACCGCGGCGGCCCTGGACCACCCGGAAATCGACGACGCCGAACGCGAACTCTGGGAGCAGGCAGCCATCCGGATGCAGCTGCCCTACGACGAAGACCTCGAGGTGTATTCGCAGGACAACGACTTCATGACCCTGGAGCCGTGGGACTGGAGCACTCCCCGGTCCAAGTACCCGCTGTTGTTGAACTTCCACCCGCTGGTGATCTACCGCCACCAGGTCCTCAAGCAGGCGGACACCGTGCTGGCAATGTTCCTGCAGTGGCAGGACTTCACGGCCGACGAAAAGCGGCGCGCGTTCGACTTCTACGATCCAATCACCACCGGCGACTCGACCCTGTCCGCCTGCGTCCAGGGAATCATGGCCGCCGAGGTGGGCTACGGGAAAGCCGCGCTGGACCACTTCACCCACGCGCTGTACATCGACCTCGACGACACCCACGGCAACACCATCGACGGCGTACACATCGCCTCCACGGGCGGTGTGTGGAGTTCGCTGGTCAGCGGCTTCGCGGGGCTCCGCGACCAGGGCGACGTTCCGTTCTTCGACCCCCGGCTGCCCGTCGAATGGGAGGGCCTGACTTTCCACCTGAAGGTTCAGGGACGCCTGCTCCTGGTGGAGCTGGACCAGGGATCCATCGGCCTCAGCATCCGGGAGGGCGAAACCCTGGCGGTCAACGTCCGCGGCGAGCAGCTGACTGTCGGCAAGGACGTTACCCGGGTGGCGCTTGCCCCGGTCGGCGTGCCGGAGCCCACCATCTTCCCGAGCGGACTTCCGACGGCGTCCATCCCGATCGTGCGCGCCAGCAGCTAAGCGGGCGGTAGTCCCAACGGGCAGTAGTCCGAACAGACCGGCGGGATCAACCGAAAGGTTGATCCCGCCGTCGTGCTCCGGCGAAAGACTGGAGGAGTGAAAAAACTCTTCCATGCCTCGTTTGCCTACGCCATCGCCGGAGTCCTCTCCGGCCTCTACTACCGGGAATTCACCAAGGTCAACAACTTCACCGGCGAGTCCCAGCTGGGCCTGGTGCACACGCACTGGCTGGTGCTGGGCTTCATCGTTTTGCTGGTGGTGCTGATGCTGGAGAAGGTCTTTGCCATCTCCGCGGCGGCGCCAAGGCTCTCAGCCTGGTTCTTCTGGATCTGGAACGCCGGCGTGGCGGTGACCGGCGGAATGATGCTGGTTAAGGGAACTCTCGTGGTTTCGGGTGCCGACGCCGGTTCAAAAGCCCTGGCCGGGATCGCCGGCACCGGGCGCATGCTGCTCACCGCCGGCCTGGTGCTGCTCTTCCTGGCGCTCCGGAAGGCCTTGGCGGCGGCTGCACAGACTGCTGCTCCGCTGACGGAAGCTCCCGGCCGCCTGCCCGCAGCCACCAAGGCATAGCAGCCTATGGGCTGTCCGCGGGCTCCCGGTCCTGGGCGCTGCGGTCCAGCGGATGCGCCAGCTCGTCGGCCGGCATCCGGGCCACTACCATGGCCACCACGGCCATCACCGGGCACACGCCGCCGGCCACCAGGAAGATCACCCACGTGGGCACCACTTCCGCCACGGGCCCCGCCAGTGCCATTGAGACGGGCATCAGGGCCAGCGACACGAAGAAGTCCAGGCTGGACACGCGGCCCAGCAGGTGTGGAGGGACGCGGCGTTGCAGGAGCGTCCCCCAGATGACCATGCCGGCGCCGCCGGTGGCACCGAAAATGAACAGTGCCGCGGCAAGCATCCAGAAGCTGTCCATGATGCCGACTGCCGCGAGGGGAAGGCTGCCGGCACCCCACGAAACCATCATCACCGTGAGGTAGCGGCGCGGCAGGGCAAAGGACGCCGTGGCCAAGGAAGCGGCAGCCCCGCCCGCGCCCATCACGGCAAGCAGGAAACCGAACATGCGCGAATCGCCGCCCAGCTGGTCGCGGACAACGAACGGCAGCAGCACCTCGATAGGTCCGATCAGGAACAGTACCGAGATGCAGGCCCAGACCAGCGTCCACAAAAGCCACGGCGTCCGGACCGAGTAGCTGACACCCTCGCGGAGATCGTGGAAGAAGGACGTCCGGGCCCGTTCGACGCCGGGCCCGCCGTCGGCGCCGTTTCCGCCGCCGGGACCGTTTCCGCCGCCGGGACCCGTTCCGCCGCCACCGGGGGCTTCAAGGGCGTGCTGCCCGAGGAAGTTGAGGACGATGAACGCGAGGAGGTGGCACGCCGCCACGCCCGTAACGGCGTGCGAGGGGGACAATGCCGCCACCAGGATGCCGGCGACGGCGGGCCCGGCCGCCTGCTGCAGGATGGGCCGCATGGTCCCCTCCATGCCGTTGGCCGCCAGCAGGTCCTCAGGCGGCAGGATCCTGGGCAGGATCGCCGAATAGGCCGGGAAAAAGAAGGCAGCCCCCACGCCCAGGACAAAAGCGCCCACGGCCAGGTGCCACAGTTGCAGCCACCCCGCCAGGGCTAGTCCGCTGATGGCGGCGATCACGGCGAGGTTGGTGCCCTCCACTGCGATGATCAAAAGCCGCTGGGGCACCCGGTCCGCTGCTATGCCGCCAGCCAGGACGAACGCCACCAGTCCCACGCTGCCCGCGGCGGCAACGAGGGACAGCTGAAGCGGGCCGCCGCCCAGGTGGATCACCTGGTAGACCATGGCAACAGCCCACATCCCGGAGCCGAAAATCGAGATGGCCAGGGCTGCGATCAGGACCCGGTATTCGCGGTGCGCAAAGGGCCTGAAGGCTTTGGGGGTGGGCATATGGATAGTTTAGGCCCGCCTCACCGGCCGCGCCGCAGAGGCGGCCGCTGCAGCCTGACCCGCCCGACATCCGTACTAGGCTCAGCACATGGGGAACAGTCCGGCCGGCGCTTCGCGCCGAAGCATGGCATTCATCGGGAGCAATCCGGGACTGGCGCTGCACCCGGTGGACCGCGACGGCGTCCACATCCCCGGCGAGCCCGCCAGTTGCTTCGCCTCCTTCTGGATGGCCGACTGGTCCAGGTGGGGAACCGGAAGCGCCCTGCTGGTGGCCACCCGGCAGGGGTGGCGCAGCTACGGCCCCAACGGCTATTTCGCTGAAACCCTGGCCAAAGAACTGGCCTGCTACTTTCCGGAGGCAGCCCGTTTCCCGCTGGCGGAAATCGTCCACACCCAGGACGAGTTCGACGTCGAACTCGACATGGAGCGCGGTTTCCGCGCCGCGGGGCGCAAGGCGGAGCTGGAAATCAGCGGAGTCCTGGACCGCCGCCAGTTTTCGGCGCCCGACTTCCAGCTCGGCGGGAACAGTGCCGCCCTGACGAACGTCTACCTTCCATGCAGCACCGGACGGCTTGCCGAATTCGGCGTGGAATGGCCGGGCTCGGCCACGGTGTATCCCGGGCCGCGCGGACCGTCGTCGTCCGCGTATATTGCGGTGGCCGAATCCTGGGTGATGTAGCAAGGTGGCTTAGTGTTAAGGATGAGGGGCAGCCGTGTGCTGCTCCGCCCGGAGTAACTACAGTTGCGCCGGCGGCTTGTTCCCGTTCCAGGAAAGGTGACGATGGCCATGCGGAAGAACCCGGCAATGAGACTTGCACAAAAAACCGCGCACAAGGCGGTGTTCGACTCCCAAGGCAAACCAAAGCCCGGATTGCACGGCATGCTGCTGCGGGCCGTCGAAATCCAGCGCCCCCTGGTGCTCGCCAACCTCCGGCGGCTCCAGCGCAGGCACCCGCGCGCCACGGCAGCGCAGCTGGCGGACAAGCTGGAACGCGACTACCTGCTGGCCGTGACAGGCGGCGGTGCACTCGTGGGCGGCTCCGCCGTCATCCCGGGAGTTGGCACTGTTGCCGCCCTGGGCCTCTCCGCCGCGGCCACTGTCGGTTTCCTCGAAGCCACTGCGCTGTACGCAACCTCCCTGGCTGAGCTGCACGGCATCCGCATGGTGGATCCGGAAAAGGCCGGCACCCTGGTCATGGCCATCATGCTGGGCGAGGAAGGGACCGCCCTCCTCGGGAGCCTCAGCGGCCAGGCCGCGGGCCGAAGCAAGGGCCCCACGGACGCCTGGGGCTCCGCCTTCGCCCGCAAGACCTCTTTCCCTGGCTTCGGCTCGGTGCGGGACCGGATCCAGCGGGCATTCCTCCGCAACCTGCTGCAGCGGCAGGGGACGGCGCTTTTGGGCCGCGCACTGCCGTTCGGCGTCGGTGCCGTGGTGGGCGGCGTGGGCAACCGCGTGATGGGACGCGCCGTCGTCGCCAGCGCCAAGGAGGCGTTCGGCCCCATGCCGGACACGATTCCCGGCGAACTGACTCCCTCCGGCAGCGGAGATTCCGGCCGCGGGACGTCCGGCAGCGCCGGGGCCCCGGCCGCCATTGATTCCGCGGGCGGCCCAGGTGCGGGTACCTCCGGTGGAGACTCAACCGTGAAAGGCGGATTCATTGGATCTGAACGCTGACCTGGGGGAGTCCTTCGGCTCCTGGACCATGGGGGACGATGCCGCCATGTTCCCGCTCATCACCAGCGCCAGCGTGGCCTGCGGCCTGCACGCCGGCGACCCCGTGACCATGCTGGACACCTGCCGGGCAGCCTTCGAGCTGGACGTCCGGGTGGGTGCGCATGTGGGGTACCCGGACCTGCCCGGCTTCGGCCTCCGGTCCATCGACATGACCTTCGACGACCTTTTCGGGGCCGTGCTCTACCAGCTCGGTGCCCTCGACGGCGTGGCGCACGCCGTCGGGGCGTCCGTGGATTTCGTCAAGGTGCACGGCGCCCTGTACGAGCGCACCATGCTGGACGCCGAGCAGGCTTCCGCCGTGGTCGCCGCCATCCAGGCCTACGATCCCGGCCTGCCCATACTGGGCCTGCAGGGGTCCGCGCTCCTGTCCATCGCCGCGGAAGCAGGCCACCCGGTGTTCCATGAAGCCTTCGCGGACCGCGCCTATCTGCCGGACGGGAGGCTCCTGCCGCGCACTGCTGACGGGGCGCTGCTCGAGGATCCCCGGGAGATCGCCGAACGCGCGGTCCGGCTGGCAATCCACGGTGAAGTGGAGGCCGTGGACGGCACCGTGGTCAGGCTGCAGCCCCATTCGCTGTGCGTCCATGGCGACACCCCGGGCTCGGTGGAAACGGCAACCGCCATCCGCAAGGCGCTGGAAGCGGCAGGCGTGGAGCTGGAACCCTTCGCCTAGGCATTAAGCGCCTCCCTAAGCCCGCCCCCCTAAGCCCGCCTCCGGGAAGCGCGAGCGGACACTTGCGGCCCTTGCTGAAGGGTGCTCAAGTGTCCGTTCGCGCCTGGAGCGGT
>NZ_JBBLYW010000002.1:0-20356 GCF_037911235.1 Arthrobacter oryzae | reverse complement strand
GCCTTGCGTCAGAATTTTGTGCGGGAGTCCGTCATCAATGAATTCGCAAGGTGCAAATGTCAGCGGAAGGATGCTTCGACCCCGCGTTGGATAGAGCCAGTTCGCGGTGGCGGTCGCCCCCACTCCCACGTCAGGGGTGTTAAGGGCATTAGTAAACAGTCTGCTTAGGAATCCAGAACCGTTGGCAGCGTTGACGGTAGAAGTGCTCACCGTAACCTCACCGGGGACACTGAGGTCAACGAAGCGGACGTTGGAAACACCGTCCTTTGAGTTTTGATTGACCAGCGCTGCGGCGACGGCGTCTGCATCGGCTTGGGTGCAACCCCCAGCTCCGGAACAGATATGTGCGCCCGCTAAGGCCCCAGCGTCGGCGCCGTTCTGCAGCTCTGCTCTTTCTGCGTAGATCTGTCCGACGTCGACTGCAATGGCGCCGACGCCTAAAAGGACCAGCACCATTACTGCGACGAGCACGCCGGCAGCGCCCTTTTCACTGTTCGGGTCCTGGTCCGTTTGATTGAGTCTGGTTAGCCTCCGCATCGCATGGCTCCTTGTCCGTTAACTGAGACTGTTGGACCAAAGAAGCCGGTCATAGCCGGCATACTGAAGGTGACAGTGGCGGTGACAGTATCTCCAGGTGAGCAGGCGCCCGGAGCGAATGCGACGTTTGCCGCTGACAAACCAACTCCCGGAGCTCCGGTCACAGCGGCCGCAGCTGCTTGGCCGGCGTCATTGGTGACGGCCATCGTGCGGGCTGCCTCGCGTGCGGCCTGGGTCACAGAGATCTGAAGATTGAAGAAGTGCGAGAACTCCACGATCGAGACGACGATCAGCAGGAGCACCGGCGCAATGAGGGCGAACTCGACGGCAACCGCCCCGCGTTCCCTCTTGCGACCTACCTTGTTGCGTTTCACGGTTTCCCCCCGAGGAATGTGACGCTCGATCTAATGGAAAGTGCCGCGCCCGCGGTGGGCGGACGCGGCACTCCTGATGTTGAGAGGAAACTGGTTACCAACCGTTGACAGTGCCGGCGAGGCCTGTGAAGAAGTTGTCCAGAGCCGTGCCGAACAGGCCGACACCGGTGACGATGATCAGGGCGATAAGGCCAACCAGCAGGCCGTATTCAGTTGCGGTTGCACCTTTTTCGGAGGAAAGGCGATCCTTTACGCCGGCGATGAATGCGACCATTGAGACCATGAGAGAAGACATTTGAATTTCCTTTTCCAGAGTTGTGAATTCGGTTACGGAATCCCAGCGCCCCCCTTATTTGCTAAGAGTCCGGAGTTCCGTTGGGACAACATTGGCACGGTGAATATTTGCGCGACAATGCGTACCTGTACTCGACTTTTGTGAGGGCTGTGCGCGCTGGTACTTGGTGTACACGGGCGAGTACTCATGTTTCTGACATGCGCCGATGAGAGCTACTTAGAGTCGTGTGGCAAAGGGACAGCTGTGTGACCCATGTGAAAAGCGATGTTGCCGTTACGGCAGTGACAGAATCACACAGAAGCAGGCGGCGAGCATGGATGGTCCGTAGGCCACTTCGCTGAGCGTTTCCTTGGTTTTCAGGCGCACCAGGATGAACGTGGCAATGCCCCCCACAACGAACCCCAGAGCGCCTCCGTAGAAAAGGTGCGTCCAGCCTAAGTAGCCCAAGTACAGGCCCAGAGGTGCGGCCAGCTTTACGTCGCCCATTCCGATGCCATTGGGCGAAATAATTGCCAGAATTAGGTAGACAACGAAGAGCAGCGCGGCCGAAACCATGGCACGAAGGAGTGCGCCCCACTCGGGGGTGGCGGCTGAGGCGGCTGCGAGGAACGCCGTGCCGGCCAGCAGGAGGAGTAGAACGATCCTGTTGGGCAGCAATTTCTGTGCAATATCAATTCGAGAGAGTTGCACGCCGAAGACAGCCAGCACAAAATACGCCAGCAAATCCCAGGAAATGCCAAACCGCAGCGCAAACAGTGCCGCAAACGCCCCGGTGAGTGCCGCCGTCGTGATTCTTACCCAAGGCGCGGGGGTCCCGCCGAGTCGCGGAAGCGTCCGGACAATGATCTGCTCCGCAACCAGCCCCAGTACGATGCCAAGGACGCCAACGGCCGCGACGAACAGGGGGTGTGCGGATCCGGCATCAGCAAAGAAGGGCACTGGGACTCCTGGGACGAATCGGGCCGCGCCGCATCAGGACCGGCGCAGGCTGGCTGCCTAGAGCCTATTTTGACCAGTGGCCTCTATACCCGCTATTCTTGATAGTCGTTGTGCGTGTCCTTTCTCGATGATGCGTGCCCGCTGAGAATCCGGTTGCAGGATAACTACTCCTCGGGCACATTCGAGACTTCTGGACCACTGGATTCATAGAGCCCTCACCTCTGTTCCGGTAGCGCATAGATAGTAGGTGCACACGCTTACGTGACACCTAAACAAGAACGCCAGAACAAGAACGAGGCAAACACCGTGCGTACGTACACCCCGAAGCCCGGCGATATCAACCGCCAGTGGCACGTCATTGACGCCACCGACGTTGTCCTTGGTCGTCTTGCCAGCCAGACCGCAATCCTGCTGCGCGGCAAGCACAAGGCCACCTTTGCTCCCCACATGGACATGGGCGACTTCGTCATCATCATCAACGCCGAGAAGGTGGCCCTCACCGGCGCCAAGCTCGAGCAGAAGCGCGCTTACCGCCACTCCGGCTACCCGGGCGGCCTGACCTCCGTCAACTACGCGGAGCTGCTGGAATCCAACCCGGTCCGCGCCGTGGAGAAGGCCATCAAGGGCATGCTCCCGAAGAACTCCCTCGCTGCACAGCAGCTGGGCAAGCTGAAGGTTTACCGCGGTGCAGAGCACCCGCACGCCGCCCAGCAGCCCAAGACTTTCGAAATTTCCCAGGTCGCCCAGTAGTCCTGGCCACCAAACAACTTATCTATACAAGGAGAACCGTGGCTCAGAACGAAGAGACCACCGAAGCCGTTGAGGCCGAGGAAACCCTGACCAGCTACACCTCGGAAAGCGGAGCTGCTGAAGCTGCTGCGCCGAAGAAGGAGCGCCCGGCACTGACCGTTGCCGGCGCAGCTGTTGGCCGCCGCAAGGAAGCTGTTGCACGCGTTCGCGTTGTGCCTGGCTCCGGCAAGTGGACCATCAACGGCCGCGAGCTGTCGAACTACTTCCCGAACAAGCTGCACCAGCAGGACGTCAACGAGCCCTTCAAGATCCTCGATCTTGACGGCGCCTACGACGTCATTGCCCGCATCCACGGCGGTGGCCCCTCCGGCCAGGCCGGTGCACTGCGTCTCGGCATCGCCCGTTCACTGAACGAGATCGACGTCGAGAACAACCGCGCCACCCTGAAGAAGGCCGGCTACCTTACCCGTGACGCACGCGTCATCGAGCGTAAGAAGGCTGGTCTCAAGAAGGCCCGCAAGGCTCAGCAGTACTCCAAGCGCTAAACCCGCTTGCCGGAAGCCCGTCCCGCCACTCGGCGGGGCGGGCTTTCGCCCGTTAAGCCCCGTTGCCGCTCTGGCCGCGAAACCGGCGACGGCGGAGGATAACCACCGGCTCGGCGTCAGCCAAAGACGGTGTCGGCAGGTCCATCGTCTAAACTTGACCCGATGTCTAGATTATTTGGAACAGATGGTGTCCGGGGCCTGGCTAACGGCCTGCTCACAGCAGAGCTGGCGATGCAGCTGGCGCAAGCGGCCGCCGTCGTACTCGGCCACGCACGCAGCACGAACGGCAACCGGCCGCGCGCCGTGGTGGCCCGCGATCCGCGTGCCAGTGGCGAGTTCATCTCGGCAGCCGTCTCGGCGGGGCTCTCCAGCTCGGGCATCGACGTCTACGACGCCGGCGTACTCCCCACCCCCGCCGCCGCCTACCTGGTGGCCGACCTCAACGCCGATTTCGGCGTCATGATTTCCGCGTCCCACAACCCGGCTCCGGACAACGGCATCAAATTCTTCGCCAAGGGCGGCCAGAAGCTGCCTGACGAGGTGGAAGACGCTATCGAAGCGCAGATGGGCAAAGAGCCGGTCAGGCCCACGGGCAGCGATGTAGGCCGCATCCAGACCTTCTCGGACGCCGAGGACCGGTACATCGTCCACCTGCTCGGGACCCTGCCGCACCGCCTGGACGGGCTGAAGGTGGTCCTCGACTGCGCACACGGCGCCGCGAGCGGCTGTTCCCCGCAGCTCTTCAACGACGCCGGTGCCGAGATCGTGGTCATCGGCGCGGAGCCCGACGGCCTGAACATCAACGACGGCGTGGGCTCAACCCACCTCGGCGCCCTGCAGCGGGCCGTGGTGGAACACGGTGCCGACCTGGGCATCGCCCACGATGGCGACGCTGACAGGTGCCTCGCCATCGACCACGAAGGCAACGAGGTGGACGGGGACCAGATCATGGCCATCCTCGCCTTGGCGCTGAAGGAATCCGGCAAGCTCAAGGACAACGTCCTGGTGGCCACCGTCATGAGCAACCTCGGGTTGAAGATCGCCCTCCGCAACGCAGGGATCACCATCCGGGAGACCGCAGTGGGGGACCGTTATGTTCTCGAGGAAATGCGCGACGGCGGCTACAACCTCGGCGGTGAACAGTCCGGTCACGTGATCTTTGCCGATCATGCCACCACGGGCGACGGCCTCCTGACCGGCCTGCAGTTGGCTGCACAGGTGGCCCTCACGGGCCGGTCGCTGAAGGACCTTGCCACCGTGATGACCAAGCTTCCGCAGCTGATGATCAACGTCAAGAATGTGGACAAGGCCCGGGCCGGCACTGACGAGGGTGTCCTGGCCGCCGTGGCTGAAGCTTCGGCCGAACTCGGCGAGACCGGACGGGTGCTCCTGCGGCCGTCCGGAACCGAGGCCCTGGTGCGCGTGATGGTGGAGGCTGCCGACATGCCCACCGCCGAGCGCATCTGCAAGCACCTTGCCGCCGTGGTGGAAGAACGCCTGGCAGTCGAGCCGGCTGTCTGAGCTACAGCCCCAAGAACAAAAAAGTGGTCCGCCTCCTGGAGGCGGACCACTTTGCTGCATTGTGTCCTCGGGACCGGAGCTACGCGCGGGGGCTGCCGGCCTGGAGTGCGTCGCGGATTTCGGTGAGGAGTGCGATCTGCGGGTCTTCGGCGGCCTCTTCCTTGACCTCGGTACCAATCCCGAGCCGGCGGTTGCGGCGTTCGATCATGTGGTTCATCGGCACGATGACCACGAAGTAGATGGCGGCGGCCACCAGCAGGAACGAAATGATGGAGGAGATGACGGAGCCATACATGAACCCCTCCCACTGCATTTCTTCAATGCCCTTGGCACTGAACAGGCGGCCGATCAGCGGAGTCAGCAAGCCTTCAACGATTGAGGTCACGACGGCGCCGAACGCGGCACCCATGACCACTGCGACGGCAAGGTCTACGACGTTGCCCTTCATGATGAAATTCTTGAATCCGGTCAACATGGGCCCCAGCCTAGCCCTGCGGTGTAAACACAGCGTGACAGGGAAGTAAGTTCGCGGGGTGTGTCGGGAGTCACCCAGGAACCTGGGGTCGCCCCTACAAGTAGCCCCCTACAAGTAGCCCGGCGCGGCTTCCACTCCGAAGTACTCCTCCAGCGTGGCGATGCCGCGATTGGCCATGTCCGTCGCGGCTTCCACCCCGATGTACCGCAGGTGCCAGGCCTCGTAGTAGTAGCCGGTGATCTGATGGAACATCCACGGATACCGGACCACGAAGCCGAAGCGGTGCCCGTTGGCCTTTGCCCACACTGCCGCCGGCTGCTCGGCAAAGCACGGCTGGAAACCGCAGGCCCCGCCGCCGTCGCCGATGTCAAAGGCCCAGCCGGTCTGGTGCTCCGAGTAGCCCGGCCTGGCCGAGGCAGTGTCCGCCTCAGCCTGCCCGCGCGAGGCGACATAGCTGTTGTACGTTGCCGTCTGCGTCCCGTAGGAGCGGTAGCCGCTGGCCAGGGTCATCGTCACGCCGTCCCGCGCTGCCGCAGCGAACATCTGTTCCGCGGCAGCCGCCGTCGTGCTGTTCAACTGCGCTGCCTCGCCCGAAACTGCCAGCGCAACATTCGGCTGCACCAGGTCGGCCGGGATGTAGTCGGCGGGGGAGAGCGGACGATGCTTGTTGACCATCAACCATGGGCTAGCGGGATCCGTCAGCGAATGCTGCTGGGCGAGTCCGGCAGCGGGGGACGTGGGGGTCGGCGCGGCGGTGGGCGTCGGCACCGACGCCGTCGTCGTTTCGGCAGCAGTAGGGGACGTCACGGCGGATGTCTCCGCACCCGCCGTCGCCGTCGAAGGCGTCGCCCCAGCCGATGGTGACGAAGGCGAGGGCGACGGCGTAGGCCGGCTTCCGCCGTCGGGCGTGCATGCTGCCAGGGCAGTCAGCCCCGCACCGAATGCCAGCAGCCTGGTGACGGACCGCCTGCTCGGCGCAGTCCCCGCAGCCGCAACACAGTTGTGGCACACGTGTGCTACACCTTCCGCAGCAGCATGCGGCGGATGGAATGGTCTGCTTCCTTGGTGAGCACAAGCTGCGCGCGGCCCCGCGTCGGGAGGACGTTTTCCTCGAGGTTTGGCTCGTTGATGCGCTTCCAGATGTCGCGGGCGGTGCTTTCGGCTTCCTCGTCGGACAGTGTGGCATAGCGGTGGAAGTAGGACTCGGGCTGGGCGAAGGCTGTGGTGCGCAGTTTGCGGAACCGGTCCACGTACCATTCCTCGATGTAGGAGGTCTTGGCGTCCACGTAGATGGAGAAATCGAAGAAGTCGCTCAGCGCCAGCCCCTGCTTGCCGTCGTGGCGGGGACGGGCCGGGGCCAGAACGTTCAGGCCCTCCACGATCAGCACGTCCGGGCGGCGGACCACCACTTCCTTTCCGGGCACAATGTCGTACGTGACGTGCGAGTACCAGGGAGCGCGGACCTCTTCGGCCCCGCCCTTGATCTCACTGACGAAACGGAGGAGCGCGCGGCGGTCATACGATTCCGGAAAGCCCTTGCGTTCCAGGAGGTGCCGGCGCTTGAGCTCGGCCAGGGGGTAGAGGAACCCGTCAGTGGTGATGAGCTCCACATTGGGTGTGCCGGGCCAGCGGCGGAGCATCTCGCGGAGCACGCGGGCGATGGTGGACTTGCCCACGGCCACGGATCCGGCCACGCCGATCACGAAGGGCGTGCGCTGCGTCTGTTCTCCGAGGAACGTAGTGGTGGCAGAGTGCAGCTGGCCCGCGGCCTCGACGTAGAGGTGAAGCAGCCGGGAAAGCGGCAGGTAGACTTCGCGGACTTCCTTCATGTCCAGCGGATCACCGAGCCCTCTGAGACGGACCACGTCCTCTTCATTCAGAGGCTGTTCCATCTGGGCTGCGAGCCGGGACCAGGTCTGCCTGTCCAGCTCCACGAACGGGGAGACACCCTCTCCATTCGCTTCATTGCGTTGCAAAGTCACGTTAGAGATTCTGCCTCCCGCGACGCTGAGAGCGAAATGGAGGGCGTCGCATCCGCCCAAACGCGTCTCCGCGGCGGCGTCGCGGCGGCGTCGCGCGGGCCGAAGCAGACGTCACTGGACCCCTGATCCATATAAGCTTGGCTCTATGTGTGGAATCGTAGGATACGTAGGCCATTCGTCAGGCCGGGTAAATGTTGGCCATAGCGCGTTGGACGTTGTCCTGGAGGGACTCCGCCGCCTGGAATACCGCGGGTATGACTCTGCGGGCGTTGCAGTGGTGGCGGACGGAACTATCTCGTCGCGTAAGAAGTCCGGGAAGCTGAGCAATCTGCTCGCTGAACTGGAGGAGAAGCCGCTGCCGGATTCCGTTACCGGGATCGGGCACACCCGCTGGGCTACGCACGGCGGGCCCACGGACCAGAACGCGCACCCGCACCTGTCCGACGGCGGCAAGCTGGCGCTGATTCATAACGGCATCATTGAAAACTTCGCCGAGCTCAAGCTGGAACTGCTCGCAGGCGGCGCCACGTTCGCGTCCGAGACGGACACCGAGGTCGCCGCGGCGCTCCTTGGCGACATTTTCCGGAACAAGCTGAACGGCGACGTCTCCAACGGCGGCCTGACCAGGGCCATGCAGCTTGCCTGCCAGCGCCTTGAAGGCGCGTTCACGCTGCTGGCCGTGCACGCGGACCAGCCCGACGTCGTCGTGGCCGCCCGCCGTAACTCCCCGCTCGTGGTGGGCCTGGGCGAGGGCGAGAACTTCCTCGGCTCGGACGTCTCCGGCTTCATCGACTACACCCGCCGCGCCGTGGAGCTGGGTCAGGACCAGATCGTGACCATCACCGCGGACACCGTGGAGATCACCGACTTCTTCGGCGCCCCGGCCCAGGGCAAGGAATACCACGTTGACTGGGACCCGGCCTCGGCCGAGAAGGGCGGCTTCCCGTCCTTCATGGAGAAGGAAATCCATGACCAGCCGGACGCCGTGGCCAAGACCCTGCTGGGCCGTTATGACCTGGACGGAAGGCTCACGCTCGATGAAATGCGCATCGACCCGGAGCACCTGAAGAACATCACCAAGATCATCGTCCTGGCGTGCGGCACGTCCGCCTACGCCGGCCAGGTGGCCAAGTACGCCATTGAACACTGGTGCCGGATCGCCACCGAGGTGGAGCTTTCGCACGAGTTCCGCTACCGCGACCCGATCGTGGACGAGAACACCCTGGTGGTGTCCATCTCCCAGTCCGGCGAGACCATGGACACCCTGATGGCCGTCCGGTACGCCAAGGAACAGGGCGCCAAGACCCTCTCGATCTGCAATACCAACGGCTCCACCATCCCGCGTGAATCCGACGCCGTGCTGTACACCCACGCCGGTCCGGAGATCGCGGTGGCGTCCACCAAGGCATTCCTGGCGCAGATCGCCGCCGCCTACCTGCTGGGCCTGTATTTGGCACAGCTGCGCGGCAACAAGTTCCAGGGCGAGATCAAGGACATCCTGGCCGACCTCGGCAAGATCCCGGCCAAGATCCAGGAGATCCTGGACCACGAGGGCCAGATCAAGGAACTCGCCCGTTCCATGGCGGACGCGAAGTCGGTGCTGTTCCTGGGCCGGCACGTCGGGTTCCCGGTGGCCATGGAAGGCGCGCTCAAGCTCAAGGAACTGGCCTACATCCACGCCGAAGGCTTTGCCGCCGGCGAGCTGAAGCACGGCCCGATTGCGCTGATCGAGGAGGGCCAGCCGGTGTTCGTGGTGGTTCCCTCCCCGCGCGGCCGGAACTCGCTGCACGCCAAGGTGGTCTCCAACATCCAGGAGGTCCGTGCCCGCGGTGCCAAGACCATCGTGATCGCCGAGGAAGGGGACGAAGCTGTCAAGGCGTACGCCGAGCACGTCTTCTACATCCCCGAGACGCCCACGCTCCTGGCACCCCTGCTCGCGACCGTGCCGCTGCAGATCTTCGCCCTCGAACTTGCCACGGCCAAGGGATACGACGTGGACCAGCCGCGCAACCTGGCCAAGAGCGTGACCGTAGAATAAGCCGCATGATTGTTGGCATTGGCGTAGACGTCGTAGACATTGAACGGTTCGGCCGGCAGCTGGAGCGGACCCCCGGGCTGCGGGACAGGCTGTTCGTCCCTGCCGAGCGCGAGCTGAACACGCGCTCCCTGGCCGCGCGCTTTGCGGCCAAGGAAGCCGTGGCCAAGGTCCTGGGCGCACCGGCGGGCATGAACTGGCAGGACTGCTGGATCGGCCTGGACCAGAACGGTCCCACCATCCAGGTCAAGGGCACCGTGCTGGCCGTCGCCGAGTCCAAGGGCGTCAAGCGCTGGCACCTCTCGATGAGCCACGACGGCGGAATCGCCACGGCGACCGTCCTCGCGGAAGGTTAGGGCGGAATCATCACCTGACAGCCCGCAGCGGACCCAGCACCGATTGGACTGAACCCATGATCAGCGCCTACACCGGCACACAGATTCGCGAGGCCGAAAGGCGGTTTTTTCAGGAAAGCCTGAGTTCCGGCGCGGGCGCTGTCCTCATGCAACGCGCGGCCTACGGCCTGGCCAACGCCGTGGTCCGGGAACTCGCCGCACGGGGGATCCGGCCCTACGGGGCCAGCGTCGCCGTTCTTGCGGGCAAGGGCAACAACGGCGGAGACGGACTCTTCGCCGCCGCATTCCTGGCCGCCCGCGGCATTCGCACGACGGCGGTGCTCACCGCAGGGGAGGCCCACCCCGACGGGCTGGCCGCCTTTGAACGGGCCGGCGGCCGCGCCCGGATCCTCACTGACCAGAACGCCGGGGAGCTGGCAGCGGCAGCCGCCGACGCCGACGTCGTCATCGATGCGGTGCTGGGGACCGGCGCGCAGGGCGGTCTCCGCGGCGCCGCGGCGTCCCTCATCGAGAAGCTGAACACCAGGGCGCATGGCGCGGTGGTGGCCTGCGACATTCCCAGCGGCGTGAACGCGGACACCGGTGAAGCCTTTGACCCGGTCCTATCCGCGGACGCTACCGTGACTTTCGGCGGCGCGAAGGCCGGGCTGCTCGCCGATCCGGGTGCCGACTACGCCGGTCGGGTGCTGGTCATTCCCATCGGCATCGAAGGTGACCTCCCGCTGCCGGCATTGCGCCGCCTGGAAACCGCCGACCTGGTGCGGTTGCTGCCCCCGCCGGCGCGCCGCTCCCACAAGTACACCCGGGGAGTCCTGGGCGTCGTAGCGGGGTCGGAACGGTATCCGGGTGCCGCGGTCCTCGCCTGCCGGGGCGCCCTCTCGGCCGGGGCCGGAATGGTCAGGTACCTGGGTCCGCCCGAAGCAACCCGGCTGGTCCGGCAGGCCTGCCCCGAGGTGGTGTGCGGCCCGGACAACGTGGCCGACGCGCATGTCCAGGCCTGGCTGGTTGGATCGGGGATCGCTGACGGCGACGACGAACAGCTGCAGCGGGTGCGCGACGCGGTGGAGACGGGACTTCCTGTGGCCGCCGACGCCGGTGCGCTGCCGGCCCTCCCTGATGTCCTGGCGCCGCACGTGGTGCTGACGCCGCACGGCGGTGAGCTGGCCCGCCTCCTGCAGCGCTACGGCATCGACCTGGGGCGGCAGGGGGTTGACGGCGCCACCCTTGACGCTGTGCGCCGGGCGGCCGAACGGACGGGAGCCACCATCCTGCTCAAGGGCGCCACCACGCTGGTGGCCGCGCCGTCGGGCCCGGTGTTCAGCCAGGCGGAGGCCACGCCATGGATGGCCACGGCCGGGAGCGGTGACGTACTGGCAGGAATACTGGGGTCCCTGCTGGCCCAGCATTCGGACGACGAGGAAAAATTCGAGGCCTGCGGGATCTCCGCGGACCAGCGCTGGGCGGCCATCGGCGCCATGGCGGCAAGCCTGCACGGCCGCGCGGGAACCCTCGCCTCGGATGGCGGGCCGGTGACCGCCGGTGCCATCGCAAATTACGTGCCCGAGGTGATGCGGACTTTGTAATCATTCTGCGCAAACCGCGGATACAACAATTACTAAACCTACTTACTAGTAGTCTGTCTAGAGATTTATTCGTTACGCACGAGGAGTACACATGGAAGTCTGGCCCGGATCGGCATACCCACTGGGAGCCACTTTTAACGGCACTGGCACGAACTTTGCGCTGTTCAGCGAGAGGGCTGAAAAGGTGGAATTGTGCCTCTTCGACGAAAATGGCGTGGAGACCCGGATCGAGCTCCTCGAAGTCGACGGCTACGTTTGGCACTGCTACCTGCCCCACATCCAGCCGGGCCAGAAATACGGCTACCGCGTCCACGGACCCTACGATCCCAGCTCCGGAAACCGGTTCAACCCGAACAAGCTGCTGCTGGACCCGTATGCAAAGGCCGTCCACGGCCAGATCGACTGGGATCCCGCGCTGTTCTCCTACAACATGGGCGATCCCGATTCCCGCAACGACGCAGATTCCGCGCCGCACATGATGATGGGTGTGGTGATCAACCCGTTCTTCGACTGGGACGGCGACCACCTGCCCCGCGTTCCGTACCACAAGTCCGTGATCTACGAGGCCCACGTCAAGGGCTTGACCCAGCTGCACCCCGAGGTTCCGGAGGACCAGCGCGGCACCTACGCCGGCGTTGCCCACCCCTCGGTCATCTCCCACCTGCAGAAGCTGGGCGTCACGGCCATCGAACTGATGCCTGTGCACCAGTTCGTCAACGACGGCATCCTGGAAGACAAGGGCCTCAATAACTACTGGGGCTACAACACCATCGGCTTCTTCGCCCCGCACAACACTTACAGCTCCACCGGTGACACCGGACAGCAGGTCCAGGACTTCAAGGCCATGGTCCGCTCGCTGCACCAGGCCGGCATCGAAGTGATCCTTGACGTTGTGTACAACCACACTGCAGAAGGCAACCACCTGGGCCCCACGCTGTCCTTCAAGGGCATCGACAACGCTGCCTACTACCGGCTTATGGACGGCGATGAGAAGCACTACATGGACTACACGGGCACGGGCAACTCGCTCAACGTCCGGCACCCCCACTCCCTGCAGCTCCTGATGGATTCCCTGCGTTACTGGGTGACGGAGATGCATGTGGACGGCTTCCGGTTCGACCTCGCCTCCACCCTGGCCCGCGAATTCTATGATGTGGACAAGCTGTCCACCTTCTTCGAACTTATCCAGCAGGATCCGGTAGTTTCCCAGGTCAAGCTGATCGCCGAGCCGTGGGACGTGGGCCCGGGCGGCTACCAGGTGGGCAACTTCCCGCCGCAGTGGACGGAATGGAACGGAAAGTACCGCGACACCGTCCGCGACTTCTGGCGGGGTGAACCGGCAACCCTGGGTGAGTTCGCCTCCAGGATCACCGGCTCCGCCGACCTCTACGAGCACTCCGGCCGCCGTCCGGTCGCCTCGATCAACTTCGTCACCGCCCACGACGGCTTCACCCTGTCGGACCTGGTGTCCTACAACGAGAAGCACAACGACGCCAACGGCGAAGGCAACAACGACGGCGAATCGCACAACCGTTCGTGGAACTGCGGCGCCGAGGGCCCCACCGACGACCCCAAGGTCCTCGGCCTCCGCGCCCGGCAGCAACGCAACTTCATCGCCTCGCTGCTGCTCTCGCAGGGCGTGCCCATGCTGCTGCACGGCGACGAACTGGGCCGCACCCAGCAGGGCAACAACAACGGCTACTGCCAGGACTCGGAACTGACCTGGATCAACTGGGACAACGTGGACCAGCCTCTGGTGGAATTCACCGCCGCCGTGAACGCCCTCAGGCACAAGCACCCCACCTTCCGGCGCAGCCGCTTCTTCGACGGCAGGCCGGTGCTCCGCGGCGAGGGCGAACGGCTTCCGGACATCGAATGGCTGGACGTTGACGGCTCCACCATGAAACCCGAAGACTGGGACAGCGGCTTCGGCCGCTCGGTGGGCATGTTCCTCAACGGCGACGGCATCCGCGGCCGCGATGAACGCGGCCGCCGCATCACCGACGTCAACTTTGTGCTCTACTTCAACGCGCACGACGACGAAGTGAAGTTCACGCTGCCGTCCGACGAATATGCTCCCGCCTGGGACATCATCATCGACACCGCAGGGCACAACGCCGACACCGAACCGGTTGAAGCCGGCGGAGTCCTGCCCGTTGATGCGAAGTCGCTGGTGGTCCTGCGCGCCCACAGCGTTCCGGAGACCGAACCGGACCACTCGGTGGCGGCTTCGCTGGCGGCTTTGACGCAGACCGCCACCAGCGAGACCGAGTCGCTGACCTCGCCGGCCATCGCCGAACCCGCCCAGTCAAAGAAGGTCAAGGCGAGGGGCAAGGCGGATTCATGAGGACGCCTGTCTCCACCTACCGGCTGCAGATCTGGCCCTCCTTCACCCTCCAGGACGCCGCCGCCCAAGTCCCGTACCTGAAGTCGCTGGGCGTGGACTGGATCTACCTGTCCCCGATCCTGACGGCGGAAAAGGGATCGGACCACGGGTACGACGTCACTGATCCGTCCACGGTGGACCCGGACCGCGGCGGCCCGGAAGGGCTCGCCGCTGTGTCCCGGGCAGCCCGGGACGCCGGCATGGGTGTGCTGGTGGACATCGTTCCCAACCACGTGGGGGTGGCATCGCCGTACCAGAACCCCTGGTGGTGGTCCCTCCTCAAAGAGGGCAGGCAGTCCCGTTACGCCGAAGCGTTCGACGTCGACTGGGACTTCGGCGGCGGACGCGTCCGGCTCCCGGTGCTGGGGAGCGACGACGACCTGGACAAGCTGGAAATCCGCGACGGCGAGCTGCGCTATTACGACCACCGGTTCCCGCTGGCGGACGGCACCTTCTCCGACGGGGATGACCCCCGCGATGTGCACGGCCGCCAGCACTACGAACTGGTGGGCTGGCGCCGCGCCGACAACGACCTCAACTACCGCCGTTTTTTTGCGGTGAACACGTTGGCGGGCGTCCGGGTGGAAGTTCCCCGGGTGTTCGATGAAGCCCATGCGGAAGTGGTCCGCTGGTTCCGCGAGGATCTGGCAGACGGGCTCCGGATCGACCACCCGGACGGGCTGGCCGACCCGGAGGGCTACCTGCGGCGTCTCCGGGAGGCCACCGGCGGCAGCTACCTGCTGATCGAGAAGATCCTGGAACCGGGGGAGGAGCTCCCGGCCTCCTTCGAATGTGAAGGAACCACCGGCTACGACGCGCTGGCTGACGTGGACCGGCTCTTCGTCGACGCCACGGCGCAGCAGGCCCTTGACCAGCTCGACGGCAGGCTCCGCGGCGGTGAACCCGCAGACTACGAGGAAATGATCAGGCTCACCAAACGCCGGATCACTGACGGCATCCTGCACTCCGAGATCCTCCGGCTGGCGAGGCTTATTCCCGCCGGAACCGACGTCGACGGGGCGGGGCTGGACGCCAGTCAGGCCGCGGACGCGATCTCCGAGATCATTGCCGCCTTTCCCGTGTACCGGACCTACCTCCCGCACGGGGAGGAAATCCTCAAGGAAGCCTGCAGCCTTGCGGCCCGGCGGCGGGCCGACCTGGCACAGGCCGTGGACGTGCTGCAGCCGTTGCTGCTGGATGCCGACTCGCCGCTGGCGCAGCGGTTCCAGCAGACGTCCGGCATGGTGATGGCCAAGGGCGTGGAGGACACTGCCTTCTTCCGCTACACCCGGCTGGGCACCCTGACCGAGGTGGGCGCCGACCCCACCGAGTTCGCACTTGACCCGGCGGAGTTCCACCGGCGCATGGTGCGGCGGGAGTCTGAGCTGCCACTCTCCATGACCACGCTCAGCACGCACGACACCAAGCGCAGCGAGGATACGAGGGCCCGGATTTCCGTGATCTCCGAGTCCGTGGCGGACTGGGACCGTGTCCTGGCCAAGCTCCAGGAACTGGCGCCGCTGCCGGACGGGCCGCTGGCCAGCCTGTTGTGGCAGGCCATCGCTGGCGCGTGGCCCGCGTCCCGGGAACGCCTGCAGCAATACGCCACCAAAGCTGCCCGCGAAGCTGGTAACTCGACCGACTGGCTGGACCCCAACGAGGCGTTCGAGCAGAAGCTGGCCGCCGCCGTCGACGCCGCCTTCGACAACCCGGAGGTCCGTGCGGAACTGGAGGCCTTCGTGGCGCTCCTGGAACCGTACGGCGCCGCCAACGCGCTGTCCGCGAAACTGGTGCAGCTGACCATGCCGGGCGTCCCGGACGTGTACCAGGGCACCGAGTTCTGGGACCGGTCCCTCACCGACCCGGACAACCGCCGCACGGTTGACTTTGCCGAGCGGCAGCGGGCATTGGACGCGCTGGACGCCGGCGAGCGTCCGGCGTCGTACCAGGACGACGCCGCCAAGCTGCTGGTGACGTCGCGCGCGCTCCGGCTCCGGCGGGACCGGCCTGACCTCTTCGCCGGCTACACCGGCCTCACGGCCACCGGCGCTGCTGCGGCGCACCTGGTCGCATTCAGCCGCGGTGCCGGTGAGTCTGCCGGGGCACTGACACTCGCCACCAGGCTGCCGCGCCGGCTGGAGCAGTCCGGCGGCTGGCAGGACACCACGGTGGCGCTGCCGGAGGCCATGACCGATGAGTTCACGGGCCTCAGGTTCGGGCCCGGGCCGGTAGCCGTTGCGGACCTCCTGGCCAGCTACCCCGTTGCACTGCTAGTACCCACCACTGGATCGGAGAATGACGGATGACTCCTTCCGAGAACGGAAGCGGACGCTTCGACGTCTGGGCCCCCGACGTCGCGGCCATCACCTTGCTGGCCGACGGTACTGAATACCCCATGGACCAGCGCGGCGGGGGCTGGTGGACGGCCCCGGACGCGCCGGCAGAGGGGGAAGTTTTCTACGGTTACCTGCCGGGGACGGACACCACCCCGTTGCCGGACCCCCGGTCCCGCCGCCAGCCTGAGGGCGTCCACTCCCTGTCCCGGACCTTTGACCCGTCCGCCCATGAATGGGCGGACGGCAACTGGGCGGGCCGGGAGCTGCAGGGCGCCGTCATCTACGAACTGCATGTTGGCACGTTCACTCCCGAGGGCACCCTGGAAGCCGCAGCCGGGAAGCTGGGCTACCTCAAGGACCTCGGCGTCGACTTTGTGGAACTCCTGCCCGTCAACGGCTTCAACGGGACCCACAACTGGGGTTACGACGGCGTCCTCTGGTACACCGTCCATGAGGGCTACGGCGGTCCCGCCGCGTACCAGCGCTTTGTGGACGCGGCCCACGGGGCGGGCCTGGGCGTCATCCAGGACGTGGTCTACAACCACCTCGGTCCCAGCGGAAACTATCTGCCGAAGTTCGGGCCCTACCTGAAGTCAGGGGAGGGGAACACCTGGGGCGACTCGGTCAACCTGGACGGCCACGGATCCGACGAAGTCCGCCGCTACATCCTGGACAACGCCGCCATGTGGCTTCGGGGCTACCACGTGGACGGGCTGCGGATCGACGCCGTGCATGCCTTCAAGGACGAGCGCGCGGTCCATCTCCTGGAGGAATTCGGGGCATTGGGCGACGCGGTGGCCGCGGAAACCGGCCGGCCTATCACCATGATCGCGGAGTCCGACCTCAACAACCCCCGCCTGCTGTACCCGCGCGAAGTCAACGGGTACGGGCTGGAGGGGCAGTGGAGCGACGATTTCCACCATGCCGTCCACGTGAACATCAGCGGTGAGACTGCAGGGTACTACAGCGACTTCGACTCTCTGGGCGCCTTGGCCAAGGTGCTGCGTGACGGCTTCTTCCACGACGGCAGCTACTCCAGCTTCCGCGGCCGGCACCACGGACGGCCCATCAACACCGCACTGGTGCACCCCGCCGCCCTGGTGGTCTGCAGCCAGAACCACGACCAGATCGGCAACCGTGCCACCGGGGACCGCCTCTCCCAGTCGCTGTCCTACGGCCAGCTTGCCCTGGCCGCCGTGCTCACGCTGACGTCACCGTTCACACCCATGCTCTTCATGGGGGAGGAATACGGCGCCACCACGCCCTGGCAGTTCTTCACGTCCCACCCCGAACCTGAGCTGGGCAAGGCGACCGCGGAAGGCCGTATCAAGGAGTTCGAGCGCATGGGGTGGGATCCCGCCGTCGTGCCTGATCCCCAGGACCCGGAGACCTTCAACCGGTCGAAACTGAACTGGGCCGAGGCCGCGGAGGGGGACCACGCGCGGCTCCTGGAGCTTTACCGTGCGCTGACGGCGCTGCGCCGTTCCTCCCCGGAACTTGCGGGCCTGGGGTTCACGGACACGGAGGTGGACTACAGCGAAGACGAAGGCTGGCTGCGGTTCCGCCGCGGAGACATGCACGTGGCATTGAACTTCTCTGAACAGCAGGTCAGGCTCGGGGACGTGGCGGGCTCAGTGCTGCTCGCTACCGATCAGGCGACCGGGCCGGATGGCGGCTCGCTGGTGCTGGCGCCCTGGAGTGCGGCCATTCTGAAGGCCTAGCTGCTGAATTGCGCGGCTGTTGCTGCGCCGCGGGCCGGTTGTGTCAGCCCGCGGCGTAACAACAGCCAATAGGGTTGTAGCCTGCGTCACAGCTGGCAGGATTGCACGTATGACTTATTCGGCAGCGGACAACCGCTATGAATCCATGCCCTACCGCCGCGTCGGACGCAGCGGACTCAAACTTCCGGCCATCTCCCTTGGCCTGTGGCACAACTTCGGCGACGACAAGCGCTTCGATGAGCAGCGCGCCATCCTGCGCCGCGCCTTCGACCTCGGCGTCAACCACTTTGACCTGGCCAACAACTACGGCCCGCCGGACGGCTCCGCCGAGACCAACTTCGGCCGCCACCTGCAGGACGACTTCAAGCCGTACCGCGACGAGCTGGTTATCTCCACCAAAGCCGGCTACTACATGTGGCCCGGCCCGTACGGCGAATGGGGTTCCCGCAAGTACCTGATCTCCAGCCTGGACCAGTCGCTGCAGCGCATGGGCCTGGACTACGTGGACATCTTCTACAGCCACCGCCCCGACCCGGAAACGCCCATGGAAGAAACCATGGGCGCACTCGATTACGCCGTGCGCTCCGGCAAGGCCCTGTATGCGGGCATCTCCTCCTACACCCCGGAGCAGACCATTGAGGCCGCCCGGATCCTCAAGGAACTTGGCACTCCGCTGCTCATCCACCAGCCCAGCTACTCCATGCTGAACCGCTGGACCGAGAACGGCACCCCCAACCTCTACGAGGCGCTGGATCAGGTGGGCGCAGGCTCCATCGCTTTCTCCCCGCTGGCGCAGGGCATGCTGACGGACCGCTACCTGAACGGCATCCCGGCCGATTCGCGTGCCGCCAAGGAACGGTTCCTGTCTGAGTCGGCCCTCACCGAGGACAAGCTGGACAGGGTCCGCGGGCTCAACAAGATCGCCGCCGGCCGCGGTCAGTCGCTGGCCCAGATGGCCATCGCCTGGATCCTCCGCGACCAGCCCAAGGGGTCGCCCGTCACGTCCGCGCTGGTGGGCGCCTCCAGCGTCAAGCAGCTGGAGGACACGCTGTCCGCCATTAGCAACCTGGGGTTCTCCGAGGAGGAATTGACGGCGATCGACGAGTTCGCCGTCGAATCCGACATCAACCTCTGGGCGCAGAAGTAGCCCGCTCGAAGCGGCGCGGCACGTAACAAAGCGTGCGTAACAGATGCGCCGGGGCCGGCAGGGAACAACACCGGCCCCGGCGGCGTTGGCTAGAATGCAAGGGCGCCCCATGGCGCCGTGCCCATCAGCCGCCGTCGCACATCAGAGTGCAGCCGCGCGGGGCACTGAAGTTTGTTCTCAAAGGAGTTCCGTGTCTTCAAATCCGATTCGTGTTGCCATCGTCGGTGTGGGTAACTGCGCCGCGTCCCTGGTCCAGGGTGTCCACTACTACCGGGATGCCGACCCCCAGGCCACGATTCCCGGTCTGATGCACGTGGAGTTCGGCAAGTACCACGTCAACGATGTTGAATTCGTTGCAGCCTTCGATGTCGACGGCAAGAAGGTGGGCGTTGACCTGGCCGACGCCATCCTGGCCAGCGAAAACAACACCATCAAGATCGCCGACGTCCCGCCCACCGGAGTGATCGTCCAGCGCGGCCACACCCTGGACGGCCTCGGCAAGTACTACCTCGAAACCATCGAGCAGTCCCCTGCAGAGCCGGTCGACGTTGTCCAGGCCCTCAAGGACGCCAAGGTTGACGTCATGGTCTGCTACCTGCCCGTCGGGTCGCAGGAAGCAGCCGAGTTCTACGCACAGGCCGCAATCGACGCCGGTGTGGCGTTCGTCAACGCCCTGCCGGTCTTCATCGCCGGCACCAAGGAATGGGCGGACAAGTTCACCGCCGCCGGTGTTCCGATCGTGGGCGACGACATCAAGAGCCAGATCGGTGCCACCATCACGCACCGCGTCATGGCCAAGCTCTTCGAAGACCGCGGCGTCACGCTGGACCGCACCTACCAGCTGAACGTCGGCGGCAACATGGACTTCAAGAACATGCTGGAGCGCGACCGCCTCGAGTCCAAGAAGATCTCCAAGACCCAGGCCGTCACCTCCAACGTTGAGGCCGAACTGGCCGCCAAGGACGTCCACATCGGCCCGTCCGACTACGTCCAGTGGCTCGATGACCGCAAATGGGCCTTCGTCCGCCTCGAAGGACGCAACTTCGGCGACGCCCCGGTGTCGCTCGAATACAAGCTTGAGGTCTGGGACTCACCCAACTCCGCCGGCGTGATCATCGACGCCATCCGCGCCGCCAAGATCGGCCTGGACCGCGGCATCGGCGGTCCGCTGCTCTCCGCTTCCAGCTACTTCATGAAGTCCCCGCCGGAGCAGTTCAACGACGACCTCGCCCGTGAAAAGGTTGAGGCCTTCATCCGCGGCGACCTGGAGCGCTAAGCCCCCGCCATCCCCCCGCGACGCTCTCTCATTTCCTGCCCGAAATTCTGGGACGCTCTCTCACTTTCGGCGGGTTTTGGCGCTACGCTCTCTCACTT
>NZ_JBBLYW010000001.1:0-77056 GCF_037911235.1 Arthrobacter oryzae | reverse complement strand
CTCTTCGGACCCTCCATCGCGTAGCTTGCCGCTTGCAGCAGGGTCAACTGAGACGACCTATTGTCCGGACTCCTGCGCCACTTCCTGAGCATACTATTCAGGGCGAAAAGAGGCCGCCTATGAGATAGAACTGCCGCGCAGGAGGGCCGAGGGAGCCGTCTGGACAGTGCAGGAATGTGGACAAAAGAACGTGTGCACAATGTGCACACATTGGCCCTCAGGTCTGGTCGTACTGCTATCGGATCGGGCCAGACTTCGCATGTTTCTGCGGGAACCCAGTGTTTGTAGGTGTTGGGGTCAGGTTCGAGTCCCACCTCGGGCACGCATAACCCCTCGTCAGAGGGCTTTTGCTTTAACGTGTGGACATTGTCCCTCCGCGGTTCCCTCTGACACTGGCCGCGGGCTGTGCCTAGCGCCGCGATCGCCTATTCGATTGAGTGGGGCGGTATCAGGGTCCTGGCTGGTGCGCCCTCCGCTTGCTGGGATCTAGGGTATGTGCCGTCCTATCTGGCTGTTCCGGCGGCCAGTTGTTGGCCCTCACTCATTCATGGCCGAGAGTTGTGGTGACGATATGACGAAAGCGAATTCTCGTCGACGAGCTTCCTTGGATAGCTGCTTTCTGTAAGCCAGCTGAGTGTGCTGATCGCCTGTTTGTCCGGCCAAAGGGGGTGTGCACATTGTGCACACCTTTGTGCACGGGCGGCTTTTGGACCTGCATTTTGATCCCTTCCTCCTGGTTCTGCCGACACCACTTCATGAAGTTCTCTGTTCCAGGTGGAATGACTTTGCGGCCCGGATCGTAGGTTTCCTAGGACATTTCTGCCAACGGGAACGTTTCCGGAGGTGTCTGTGGCTGGCGTCCGATCGATAGGGCAGGTGTGTGGGATCCAGACTCTTCTTCCGGGGCCGGTTCTGGTTTGGTTGATCAGTGCGACTTGTCCATCGTGGACGCGCGGCTATCGTCTTTCCCCCATGCATAGGGTCAGTGCCGTTCCCGCTAAGAAAGGCGTCCCGAGCAGGCTTGCAGTAGACGAGGCGGCTGCCGCGCCTCTCAGAGACGGGCCGCGACCGACGGTCATTCCGCTGAACAAAGCGACGATCGTTGGCGGCACTGGCGTGGTGGACGAGGTAGCCGGTCGCTGCGGGCACCGGATGTGTTTGTCAGATCTCGGCGCCGTTCTGATGCACGGAGTCACCGCTGGGTTGGAGGGTCCGGAGGGCAACTTGGGGAACCGGGAGCGGTTCAAAGTTTCGTGAGGAAATAAGCGACGGAGGAGCGCCGAACGAAACTTTGGACCGTGAGCGGCGCGGAGCGCCCTGGTTGCGCGGAGGACCCGCCCAGCGATGATGGGGATCAGAATGACAAACAGCGAATTGCTTCTGGTGGTTCATGGAGGTACGGGAGTGCGGCGGCCTGACCGCATTAATGTTCCGGTGTAAAAAAATTGCCCAGAAATAGCGACCCGACACTATCTCCGCCGCAAAGTATCTTGAGAGCGGACTCTCTGGAGCACCATTCTGGGAGGCGGATACTCCGGTCAATCTAAAGTTGACAGGCTCTGCCGGTCAGACCAATCAGCTCGACTTCCGCCTTGGTGATCTTGATGAGCGATAACCAGCGCGTCGTAGGCAGCCAACGCCAGGCAGGTGTCTTCGGTGGGGCGGGGCACCCGTGCGAGTTCCATTGCGCCTTTGGCCCACATAGTTTCGTCCTTACTCTCCAAAGCCGGACAGAGAAAGGCAGCGGCCACCCACGGATCCGTCCCTCCGGGAGTGCTGTGCGGCAAGCCTGCGCACTGCGTTCCCTGAAGACGTTGGTAGAACGCAGAAGGCGGGGGATCTTCCCGGAAGGCCGGTCCAACGGGAAGCCAGACCACAGGCGCACTACCAACGGGAGGCGGGCCCCCTGGCGCTGGCGGGCCATGTGGGGGCTCGACGGTCGGCACGGCAGGAGGATCAACCATCGGGGAGGGATAAGGATCTTCCGTCGGGGCAGCAGTCTCTGAACTTGACTGGGAATTTGACGGACTGGCCGTCACCGAAGCCATGCTTGGCGATCCAGTAGGCATGGCCGATCCGGAACCTGGCCGATCGTTAGCACTTCCGCCGCGGGTGGGCCGCAAAAAAACTTGTTGAAAGCAGTGCTGGAACCGTAAGTGCAGCGAGGAAGACTCCGTTCGCCCTGACGAAGTTTGTGTCCTTCCGCAGTCGCAAACCGAATCTGCCGGTCACGGTCGCGGTCCCATGCTGCCATTCAAATTGGCCATCAATTTCATCATTTCCTGGCTGATGGGCCGACCTTGAGCATTATTTTCCGGCCAGGCCCGGGTTTCACACCCGGAGTCCAAGAACAGCTGAATACCTCGCATTCTAGGCTCCGAAATCGGATGGCCCTACGCCGGTTTCGCGAATTGTTCCAGCAAAGGGGAAAAGAGGTCTACGCGTTCGCTCCGCTGCGGGGGAGAGCTGTGCCTGGGCCGTGGGTTCTTTGCCTGGCGGCACAGGAACAACGGTGCTAGTACGGAAGCGCTTGGCCCCGAGTGTGACCGATACATGGACCTACGGGTCGCGCGAGTCGGAACTGCCCCCGCTTCCATAATTGCGTAGCTAATCCCTCGCAGGATGATTGCGTGCCAATGGGCCATCAGCCGCCGGCCGGACTCCTACAAAGGAGACCAGATGTCCGTGTGTGCACCGGCGGCGGTGAGGTTGAGTGGTGCGTGGTGAGCAACTACTGCAGCCAGGTTTGGCGTTTATGGGAGCCGCTGGCAATGGCGGCTTCCGATTGAATTAGAGGAGGAGATGGCGGCGCCGATTCGCTGACGCCGCCATCTCCTGGTGGGTATTAGGGCATCGAAATGATCGGAGTGGACCTCCAGCTACTCCAAACTGGAATACCAAACACAGGGTTCTCCTGGTGCCGGGCTTGGTGGAAAACTTCTTCCGGTCCCAATTCGGTATTGATCGGGGGGAGCACGTTGTGAAGCGTCACTGTCTTGTTGGCTCCTAGGTGAAATGCCTTCGACGAATTCTTTATCAGCTGATTTGGTGCGGGGAAGTCAACCTCCCAGACCCGGTGCTGGACTGTCACGAACCGATCCTTCAGGCAGTTCACCTTTACGGGAAAATCGGTGAGCTTCTTGCCGTGCGAGTCATAGCCGACAAAGATCGGGCTCAAAGGCGTAACGCTGCAGGAAGATATGGGCGGGGCTGCGGCTTGGGCCGGGGCGGCCAAAGCGAAGGGCACAGCTGTAAGGGCAAGTGACGCTGCGGCAAGCACGGCAGTTCTCTTGACCGGGATTGTGACTCTAAACATTGTCGTCTCCTGTGTCGGGGTCCGGCCGGGGCTACTTGTCGCTACATGCGCCATCGTGGCGCCCAAGGCGTGGCACGACTCGTAGCTAACTTCTGGTGGCCGGGACGGTTCCGGTTCGAATTTGACCCGGTAAGTCCATGTTCCGGTGAGGTCCGGGGTCTGCGCTTCCGTGCTGTCACGGTAGCTGTAGAGTGCCGCGGAGGATGCCATAGCCCACGACGGTCGACGGGCGCGAGACCATTCAGTTGGCCGACGCTACCCCGGCAAAGCGGCTGCGATCAAGCTCGCGGTTTTCGGGCGGCCCCACCGGCTGCAATATTGAACCATTCCGCGATCGCTTGGCGTTACGGATGCGGCCCGCAGGCAGAACGGGGTTGTTAGCGGGACCAGCTGCCGAAGAGTCCGGAAAGCTCAGACCGGACCATCGATCGGGGCGAAATTTCATCTTGTTCCGCTGATGCTGCTAATGGAGAAGGAAACGTCGCCTTCTTCGTCTTCTTGGGCGATGTAGGCGTTAAAATCGGCCAGGGACATATAGCAGTAGTAATCGCTGTATCGGTAATCCGATTTTTCGGCTCTCGTTGCCATAGTGATTCACGTTTCCTTAATTGTCTGGCGAGGTTCGGTGGCCATCGCAATCAGGACCCCTGGTGTCGGCATTGTCTCTGAGCCTGTGCGCTTTACCGGCTGTTCTCGCAGGACCGGTGCAGGCAGCACGCGTCGGAATGGGCTGATGGTGTCGGACTGCTTGTTGGTTGCGTAAAAACATGGTGTGTTCCTGACACTAGGTTTGGGCTGGTGAAGTGGCATGCACTGCTCGTGGAGGAGTCAATACCGGTCCCTGAGTGATCGGGCGGGCAGGAGCTTGGCTCTTCCGCCGGGATCGGCAGGCACTGGGTCCATGGTGCATGTGAGCCGTCGGCCGGCGCTTCCGTGCTGGCACTGTGGCAAGGTGCATTTATCGCCGCGCTGCTTATCGAGATACTGGCTTCTCGTCACGATTCGAGGCTGGCGCGATTAGCTGAGCAGAAGCCCACCCGCCTGCCCGGCACCACCGCGGTTGCTGCCGCCTGACCGACCGTGGCTTCTTGCCCGTTCCGGACGCGGCATCGCTCAACGCTCGGTTGTAGGCGCGCCAGAAGCCGGATTCAATCCGGAGGACTCTCTATAAACCGTGCTGGCACGGAAGCGTTCGCCTCCTGGCTGGAGACAACATGGAACCACCGGATAAGCCCGGTCCGGAACGGGATCCATAAAGAATCCAGTTCCCACCCATTAGGACCTCGACGGCTGTCGCCGCAATGCGCAAAAGCTGCAAGTCGTCCACTCGTACATCGCATAGGAGCGAAGAATTATGTCCCGTAGCACAACCCCAGCAACAAAATCCCGGTCTGCCCGCAACAGGGCCGCGCTGATCTGCGCAGTGTCACTTGCAGTGGCAACCGTTCCGTTTGCCCTGGCGGCACCGGCACAAGCAGCCACCACCAACGCCGCGTGTACGGTCAAAGCCGTTGCTCCCGCGTTCGCGGGCCACAACACCTCAGGTGTAAAGCTCGTGGACTATAAAATCCAGGTGCACTGCGACAAATCCCGGAAAGTAAACGTCAAACAGGAACGATGGGAGGACGACTACACCCACACCCCGCCATTCAACGGCAACGACTTCCTGGGCGCGTCCTCGTGGAACAACGTCTCTGTCGGAGCCGGTCAAACGATCACAATCCACAACGTCCGAACGCTCGTCAACGGTGAGGCCGGAAACGAAGAATTGTTCCAGAAAGCGGCGATCCAGGAAGGCGTCGACGGGCTCTGGTCGCAGTGGTCCAAGTGGAGCGTCAGCGCGAACACGTCGATGCCAGGCTAAGCACCACGCCGTTCGTCAGCTTCCTTAGTAACTGGCTGTCCGGCCGGACTATTCGGTGTAATCAACCGGCCAGACCGGCCGGACGCTGCCGCGACTATGGCGACTTTGATCTGAGCAAGGGTTACCGTGCAGAAGGCGGAGTGACACAATACAGTCAGCGGTTCCTGCAATAGACAGGTCGGCGACATGATCAGCCAAAATCCCAGTTCAATACGAAGAAATCGCAGACAGCCCTCGCCGCGTGGGAAAGCCACAAAGCCCCATCAGCGCCGGCCGATTCCCATTGATTCCGAGCAGAACCACCGTACGTGGGCCGCTGCAAGAGACTGGGTCGCCGTAATTATTCCACCGACCACTTTGGTCAGCGCACTGGCTTTTTGGTTCGGGTATACCTATACCTCAGCCCGTACCTTCTACCTCGGTATTGATGCGAGCGTCCTGGAATTCTCAACCACGGACTATCTCGTACGGAGTGCTGAACCGGTCATCGTGCCGGCCGCAGTGCTGCTAGGGATATTTCTCGCAGCAGTCGGAACTCACGCCGTCGTGGACCTGTGCGTCCGGGTACGGCCTGAGAGCATACCGCTCAGGGCAGGGTCCCTTATCCTGTGCGCGGCAGGGTGCGTCTCGTTGATTCTTGGACTACGAACCATGTTTGTCGTTGTTCCCGGGCTTCATTATCTTGTTCCACCGATATTGCTCGGCGGCGGGGCTGCAGGGGCCGGGTACGGTTTCTACATATCCCGAAGGATGCTGCGTGTTTATTCGCCTGCTGAACGCCGCATAATTCCGCTTTGGGAGAGGGGGGGTTACGTCGTCGTGACGCTCTTTGTGATTCTGAGTTTGTTTTGGGCGACAACATCGTACGCGGGCGCCTTGGGGCGCGGTCGTGCCCAGGCGACGGAAAAAAACCTCGCCACCAGCCCATCCGTTATCCTCTACAGCAAGAAGCCGCTGTCGTTACCGACCTCGGTACAAGAAACGATACTCACCACGCCGAACGCCGAATACGGTGTGCGGTACTCCGGGCTGAGGTTCTTAGCTCATTCCGCCAACAAGTACTTCCTCCTACCGGACGGTTGGACCCGCGCCACGGGAACCGTCGTCGTACTTGAAGACACCCCAGATATCCGCCTTGAGTTCAAAGCAGGGAAATAGCGAGATGCGAAACCGAACCATTGCTTCGGCCGCGACCTTCATTATCGTGGCCTTCGCCGTCAGCGCCTGCAGCATCACAGAAGCTCGCCCCTCGGCACAAACGACGGCCGACCCACCGGTGTCATCCGCAACGGATAACTCGACACGCCAAAGCTCCGCATCGCCGAACGGGACCACTCCCCGCGCTCCGGACACCACTGGCCCGGCGCCTGGACCACAACCTCCGGATGAGACCATGCCACCGCCGCAAACAAACCCAGCGCCGGCCCCAACCAGCTCTGACCCTGGTGATCCCAGCACTGTCCCTGAACAAACCAGCCCGGCCGCCAGTGATCCTCCAGCTGAAATGGGCCCCCCAATTGAGGACAACGCAGTTGTTCTCGCTGGCAACGTCGGTGCAGGAGGGCGGCCCATTATTCCAAGTACGAGGATAACGAGAGTGGGACAAGCCGTAACAGGATCACTGACGTTCCAGAACAGTTCCGACCGCCCGTTGACGATCGACTCTGTCTCGCTAACGAACCAATCCACCGGCTATTCCCTCACATACCCCACAGGATGTGATGGATCAGTTCTGATGCCAGGAAGGAGTAACCAGTGCACCGTCCAATACGCATTTCGGGCCACGCAGCCAGGCATACACATGGCCGAACTGCTCCTGCACATACCAGTGAGTAACACCGTTAAGACTGTGCTACTGCAGATACAAGTAACCGGTAACCCGGTGAACGTTCCCCCTGTACCGGGCGGACCGGGCGAAATCACTCCTCCTACCCTCATTGCGCCACGCGCCCCTAGCCCTGCGCCTACAGGCTCATCCAGCCATTGAACATCGTCGAAGAATTACCAACAGGGAGGGTCTTTTCCCGGCCTTTGTAGGCACCGTGCTGCTGGACCAGAGCGATGCCTTCCTTTGGCGTCCCGTGATGGGGGAGCGTTCGAATCCAGCGAAGACCCCCATGACGGAAAGCATGAGATGCCAAGGGGGAGTCCGCCCGGGTGAAGACAAGGAATGCCCTGCAGCCATGGCTAGACTTCTACAACAACCACCGGTCCCACGGGAGCCTCGGCGGCAAACCACCAATCAGCAAGTGCAACCAAACTCCTGGCTGAGGACACCTAGGCGTCGTATCTACAACTATGCTCCTGCTGGTCTGATCCTAGCCGTCATAGCATTGGTTATTACGGGTCCCGTACCTCGGTGGATTCCCTGGATCGTCTTTCCCGTGTCTCTCGTTCTGGACGCCCTCTTGACCAGAAAATAGAGAAGATGCGCTCAACGATTACCGAACCGCCCCGCGGCAGTAGATGCGCGCCGCGAACGCTGCGCATTTTCGCTAGGTGCTTGGCGTCAAGTCCCAACGACACCCTCGAGGATGACGCAACAGGTCACAGTCAGGCAGAGATCGCCGAGTGGCGAACCCGGCTCACTGACCGGGGGTAATCCAAGGCTCCAGTTTTCGATTCAAGGAAGGACCCGAGACGGGCAAAAAGATCGCAGCACGAGTGTAGAACTCCCTCGAACCGTGCTGGCACGGAAGCGGTCACCCCCTGCACAAGCAGAACATTCATGTATCGGATCAAAGATGATTCGGAACGGAATATCCGGCCTTCCAAAGCGTCCACGCTTTCCGGGCCCAGTGGGTGATGAGGCACTTTGCTCCTCAGCCTCGAGCCTTGGCCGGACCAACACAGGAGCACGAGAAATGTCCCCTACATCCAACCAGGCCAAAACGTCCCAACGCCCACGACGGAAACTAGCTTTACTCTCCGCAGCGTCGCTTGGACTTGCGGCCATTCCCATCGGCTTGGCCGCTCCCGCACAAGCGGCAGAGAGCATCCGAGCCTGTACGGTCACCGCTGTGCAACCCGCTTTCGCTGGCCACAACGCCGCCGGCGTCAAGAAGGTCGACTATCCGGTCAGGATCTACTGCTCCAAGACCAGGATTCTTAACATCGTTCAAACTCGATGGGAAGATGACAGCTCCTGGACTCCACCCTGGGACGGAAACGACTACCAAGGAAAAACGACCTGGACCAACTACCAGGTCGCTGCCGGGACGACTGTAACCCTTCCCAGCGTGCACCTCCTCCAGAACACAGAGCCCGGGAATGAGGAGGTATTCCACAAAGTGACCTATCAGGAAGGCTTCGGCGGTCTTTGGACCGACTGGGCCGCCAAGGTCAGCGCCAACAGGTCGATGCCGGGTTATCACCTGACTCTTTCAGGTCACTTGGAGCTCTGAACATTCTACTTTGGAGTCCACAATCAACCTCGTCCGGTCTCGTCAGGATGCCTATCCGGTGAGACCGGACGAACGATTGGCCCCTGGCGACCCAGCGCAACAATGGCGTTCGAGGGAACACCGTCTTGGCGCCGGCGATGCGCTGAAAACAGGCGCTGAACAGAAACCCACCGGGCCGCGTGTGGATGACTCTGCCGGCCACGGGTACCGGTGAACCAGTGAGGCTTATACCTTCCGTAAAGAGGCCAAAGCGGCTGTTAGTGTGCGCCGGCTGTCGGCGCATGCTTCCCCTTCTTCGTCCTTCGCGTAAAGACAACTACGACCCAGCCACCGACAAGCGCGATGGACCCAAGGAAGGCATTTATTGGAGCAGACATGTCCTTGATCCAGGCGGATACCACGTACATCAGTCCGACATCGACAGTGATCGTCTCCGTGTGGGAATTAATGGCCGTGTCGCCTTCAGGGTCTGGGATCACGAGTCGGAGCACCATCTGGTGCCGCCCGGGCTGGACACCGGTGATGTGCCATCCCCACTCGCCAAAATGGGACTTAGGCAGTGCGATGGTTTCGCTGGTCGAACGCTCGATATTCATTCCGCCGTCTTCGCTGGTGAGATCAGCTCGCATCTTTTCGCAAAGAAGCACATCACGCGGGGTCGGATCCCCCGTTCCGGGCAGACCGCTCCCAGGATTTATCGGTGATGTTTTGAAGGCGACCCTGACCACGAATTCGATTTTCTCACCCTGCTTGAGGGGGGACGGGGCCTTAAAGGCCATCCGGCCGTCGAAACAACCCTCCAGACCCGGCTGCTCCGTTTGGGACGGAGAAACGGCGCCAGTGGGCGAGACGGCGGAGCGGGTAGGCACAGGGCTACGGGAAGGGGGCGGAGGGGGCGGATAGCCAACTCCCTCGCCGTCGTCAGGGTCAGGGAAAAAGTAGGTGGCGGAAGCGCTAGGGGCAGGTGTGAGGGTCGAGAAGTAGGTGCTCACGACGGGGGCGGGGGACCGAAGAGAATAGACCTCAGTGAGGGAAGACATCACCGCCAGTATCAGAGCCGTCACCGTCACGACCACGCTGGCGCCTGTCAGCAAACTCCGTTCTTTGCGTCGAGTGCTCATTCTTCACTCCCACCTTTGAGTGAATCAGCAATGTTGAAGATCCGCGGGCGCCGGCGACGATCGCGCGGTCCGGCTATTTGCTATGCAGTTTGGCCCCTCGGGGAACCGCGGTCAAGACGGCCGGGCTTTTATCGGCTGGGTCACTCCGGCGGAGTAACAAGTAGCCTCGGCCAACGGTGCATCGCTGTCCACCCGGCGAGGCCTGCTTGCGTTGACGCCGGACATCTACATCCGCGACTTCGTCGGTGACAGCGGCGAACCGCACAGCGGACCTATCAACGCCTCGGCCGACATTACTCTTCGCAAACAGTGGTCGCCGACGCTCAGGCAGCGTTTGGGCATGGCAGCGGCAGGGAGATGAACGCCACCCTCGGTTATGAGGGAATGCCTGGCTGTCCGTCCCCGGCCCCCAAGCACGTGTCGGTCGCCTCTGACGGAACAGTGTGGGGCGGGTGAACGCCAACGACATGATCTACCGGTGCGACGGAAATTACTGGATCCAAATCCCGGGCAGGTTGAAGCAGATCTCCGTGGGAAGTTCTTCCCGAGTCTTGGGAGTCAACACCAGCAGCGAGATCTACCGACTAAGGGTTTGACGGAATAGATTTGAAATGGCCCTGACGGACTCCGGCCGGCGATTGCGGGGGAGCACGTCCGGGCCACACATCTCGATGGCGGATGTGTTCAGACTTCGGTCACCGTAGCGGTGGGTACCATTCCTGCCATGCCGGCTCGCCGCGCTGCTGCTCCACTTGGTGGATGCGGCGGGGAACTGACTTTTGCGATCTGCGATATGAATGTGCCCCATTTCCGGCGCCAGGCAGGAAGCAGCGGTTGCTCCTGCAAGCCAAAGCGATGGAACCCGCAGTGCGCGAAACCCGGCGCTCCCTTGATATCGCTCGTCGTCGATACCCTCGATGCGCCTGAAGTCCCGCTCCGCCAGGTCATCATGGACCGGCGGTCCCGGCTTCCGGTTCACGCCCTGTTTCTTTGAGCACACCGACCAAATGCCGTGGTCCCTGCACAGGCGCTGGACCCTGTTGTCGCCCGACGCAAGGCCTTTCTCGGGGAGTTCGTCCGCGATGAAACGGTAGCTGAAGGCGGGATCGTCGGCATGGCTGTTCCGAGCGGCATTGACCAGGTGCGCATCCGCCCACTCCCGTTCCGTCCCCCGGCTGGCTCGCCACCGGTAGTAGCCTTGCTTGCTGAATTTCAACACCGACAGGTCACCGCCACGGGGACGCCGTTTGGCGCAAGATCCGTGACCAGCGGGTAAGTCATTTTGCGTTGTCCCTCGCCAAATAGAGGCAGCCGCCCGACGCAGGATCTCATTCTCGTGCTCCAACAGGCGGTTACGCCTCTTCAGTTCCCGCATCTGGGCCGACTCCGCCGCTCCTGGGCCGGACCCGGAGTCCTTACGTTCTGCAAAGGCAATCCAGCGCTTCAGCGTTGTGACCGACAGCCCGAAATCCTTCGCAATCTGCGCCAGCGGCGCGTCGCCCTTGCGAGCCACATCAATACCATCCTGGCGGAACTCCGCCCCATAAGCCGTCGGCATTGTTGACGCCAACCGAATAGGGCCAATAACGCCAACTGAAAATGAGGCCACTGACCATTATGGAAGGTGATCACATTGGATGTTTGGGCGCAGATACGCCACCGATACGCGACGGAGAAGATCTCCAAGAGGGAGCTGGCTAAACAGCTCGGAGTTTCCCGGGGGACGGTGGACCGGGCGTCGGAGGCGGAGCGTCCGCCGAAGTATGAGCGGAAGCCGGCTGGTTCGAGTTTTGATGCTTACGCCCCGCGGGTGCGGGCCTTGTTGCCGGCGACGCCGACGATGCCTGCTCCGCCGCTGACGAGTGATAGTAGTTATAAGCACATACTCCCCCCCGGCGGGAGGTAACGTCACTGAGATGGGGACGACAGATGAAACGGGCCACGACCAACGCCACGTCGAATCAAGTGGCCGAAAGTTGAATGCAGGTCTTCTTGCCTTACTGATCCTGGTGCTCAATACCGCCGGAGTCTTCTGGGCTGTGTGGGCCGTCGGGGACGGTGTCGACTCCGGGATTGGCCTGTTCTACTACCTCTTCAGCGTCACGTTCCCCGCAGCCCTTGCCACTATCGCCCTGGGCGTTGTCAGTCTCGTCCATCGCCGGGGCCGCGTTCCGGGCACCATCGCCCTCACCATCACCTCCGGTGTCCTGATCTGGTTCGTTTACGGCTTCCTGGAGTCGCAGGTGTTCTGAAAGGCCCTGGGACCTGGTCCGGCAGTGTCCCGTTACCGGCCTGTGGACCAGCTGGGCAACGTGCCGCAGCTCCAGGAGGCGCTGGCCGCCTTCGCCGACACATACCGGCCGGTGGAGAAGCGCCGCTGACGGGAGTGGTACAGCCGTCAACCCGCCCTTCACTCTGGCCGTACACAGGATGAATCGGTGCCCGAGGCCTCTAATCACGCTCCATCTGGATGGTGACCTCGTAGGTGTCTGAGCCTTCTGCGGACTCTTCGATGCAGAGCGATTCTCTGCTTGTTCCGTCAGGCTCGGTCTTGATGCAGCCCGCATACCGTCCCAAAACGTGCCCGTCCGAATTGGACTTCATGCCGAATCGGTCTGCCGCCTCTTCCAGGCTGACCCTGTGATCCACGGACCACCGGGCGGACAAACGCAGGCATGATGTGTCGATGGAGAGACATCCGGGATCGACCTTGGGGTCGAAGCGGAAGACCTCAATCCAGTCATCTTCCGGTAGGTTGTCAGCCCGGGCCATCATTTCCCTGGCCTTCTCCGCCTGGGTGCCTCCGCCGCCATTGATCTCATGGGTGAGGACAGAGCATCCTACGAATCCAAGAATGCTGAGCAGGGTCACCGCCAGTGCGATTCCACCGAGTATCCAGCCAAGCCTGCTCTTCTTCCGCGGCGGAGGCCCCTGCCACTCCGGCGGCGGTGGTCCATAGTAGGGCTGTTGCGGATACTGACCCTGGCGAGAGTGGGGCGGTTGAGGTGGATACGGTGGCTGGTGCTGTTGGTACGGGTCCACTCCGTAGCCTCTCTGGTTGAATTACTTGCGTCATCTGCTGGTCGCAAACCCGCCGGGCTGCCTGCAGTCAGCGGCGGGTATCTCATGGCAGCGAAGCGAGAATGTCGTGCGGCCACTCTTTGGTGAGCACCTCGTTTAGTTCCTCGTTTGGGCTGCCCACGCAGTAGGGCGTGTGGTCCCGGTTCAGCACGGCGAGCTCCACCGGGACGGCGAAGAGGCCCCAGGGCTGGATTTTGTTGGCCAGGTAGCCAGTGAGTTTCAGGTCGCCGTACTCGGGCGCGTTCCAGACCCGACATGACAGCTGTAAGTCGTCGGGGTGAATGGCGATCCAGACCCCGAAGCGGAATTCGTGACCGCCTTCGAGCCTGACCGGAAGCAACGCCCGGACGAACGGGCTGATGTTGGGGATCTGCATGAGCGTCGCCTTGTTGGGGTCCGGGTCGCTCAACCAGCTGTCTTCGGCGCGGTGCTGCTCCGGGCTTTCCAGGACCGGGTCCGGGAGGCGGAACCGGACATCGCTGTTATGTGCTGCTGTTTTGAGGCCACACATTTCGCACGTGTGCTTTTTCGCAAAGATCATCCGTCCCCCAGTTCTTTGATCTTTGGGCGATTCTACGCGGGCACAGGGCGTCGGAGGTTTCAGCAGCAACGGGTACAGATCGGCGTGTCCCGGAAGCCGGCGGTTGGCCAAGGCCTGTTCCGGTCGAGGGTGGCAGGATAATCCGGTGGCTACTGTTCAAAGGATTCCGGCGCCGAAAGCGGAGTGGGTGTTGTTGTACCGCGCCGGATCGCGGCGCTGACCGGGGCTCCTGCCACGACCGTCGGCTATCACCTCGCGGTGGCGAGGGCTGGGGATCCCGGTCTTGAGGCAGCGCACGAGGAAGCCGTGGCCGGGAAGACGCTCCGGGTCAGCGCGCAGGGGCTGGCGCGGATGCAGGAGCTTGTGGCGATGGTGCATGAAGCGGAACGGTATCCATCCCCGCGGGCCGGGACGGCGGCCGAACGGAGCCTGGGGGTGTGGCTGGAGCGACGACGGCGCGAAGCCGCCCAAGGGACACTGGCGGCTGAGTACCGCGAGGGGCTGGGCGTGCTGTGGGGCTGGCAGGGCGCAACCCGCGCGGTCTCCGATGAGGCCAGGTGGGAATTGTGTTCGGCCCTCTGGCTATCGCCAACGCCGGCTCGGGCAGATGACGCCTTGGCGCACGGATCGTCCCACCGTGTCCCGCCTGCTGATAGTTGTTGATGCGTGTTGCAACCGAGGTACGGGTCGGTTGCCTTCGGAAGCCATGTAGGGCACGTCGAACGGCTCATCCTTCTCCTCCCGATGCGCCTAGGGAGTGTGCGTTTGTGGTCTGGTCGTACAGCCACCCGATATGCTTCCGGAGCAGGTCAGCCGCAAGGCCCCCGTTCTTGTCTTCAACGGCAGCAAAGATTGCGTGGTGATGGGCCCTAAGCTCCGCGAGGACGACCGGCCATTGTCCGAGTGAAACTAGGGCCTCCTTGATGTAGCCACGGACGGAGCCGCTAAGGGAGTCCATGACCGTATCGATGACCGTATTGCCAGCTAACGCGCTGAGAGCTAGATGGAACTGTGCGTCCAAAGTATGGAATGTTTCGTAATCGATGTCGGGAGCATCCATGCCCATAAGAAGCTCCCTGGCTCGCTGGATGCCCTGTGGATTGTCATGTTGGACAGCCGCCTGGGCCGCCCATGTTTCGAGGAGAATTCGGGTTTCGACGATGTCTTTGACGGCCAGTCGGTTGCTGGCGATGTGGAGGCGAAGTGTGGAGGACAGCCCTGCCGAAGGTTCGGAGACGAAGACGGCGCCGGATTTGGGGCCCGCCCCGCTCGGGCTGCGGATGACACCCACGACATCCAAGATTCGCATTGCTTCTCGCACGGATGCCCGGGATATACCGTATTTTTCCGCCAGTATGCGCTCCCCGGGCAGTTGGTCCCCGGTTTTGAAGCGTCCGGATCGCAACCCCTCCTCAACATCCTGCAGGAGTGCATCGTATGTCCGCTTCGGTGAGGAGGGTGCTAAATCGGTCATGCTTCATTTTCCCCTACCCGGAACGGCATCAGCGTACGGTCCTGTACAAGAGGTCAGGAAAGGAAAGGGATAACAGAGCCCGTAAGCGGGCCGCTATCCCTTTCCTTTACCCAAGGCTGTTGGGGGACTGTGGAGGCCGGTTAGATGGCTTTACCCGGGTTCAGAATTCCCTGCGGATCGAACACATTGCGGATCGACCGCTGAAGTTCGAGCGACACGCTGCCCAGCTCGTCTTCAAGCCAGTCTCGCTTGAGCAGTCCGACGCCGTGTTCACCCGTGAGTGTGCCGCCAAGGCGCTGGGCCAGGTAGAACATGTCACCGAGGGCCTTCTTGGCGGGTCCTTCGGTGATGGATTCGCCGGGTTCTACGACGATCATCGGGTGAAGGTTGCCGTCTGCTGCGTGGGCAACGTTGAAAATCCGGACGCCCGTTTTTCGGGAAATGTCTTCCAACCCCGCGAAGACTGCTGCCAACTGGTTCCGCGGCACTCCGATGTCGCAGATCGAGACACGTCCAAGCCGCTCAAGCGACGGGATCGCTTCCCTTCGTGTGGCCACCAGCGCATCCGCGGCCGCAGGGTCAACGGCCTTCTCGATGAAACTGGCGAAAGGCTCGATAGCTTGGAGCAGGACGTCCTGTTCCAGGAACGCGCCGTACCCGTCGGTCTGGGCCAACAGAAAGGCGCCGCCCTTTGAGCGATGATTGGTGCCGTGCGCCGCGTCCACAGCTTCCAGTGTGGGGCCGTCCATGAGTTCCAGCACCGAGGGCTGCAGCCGGGCTGCGATGATGGCAGACGCAGCCAAGGCGGCGGCATCCACATCCGGGAAGTAGGCGGCGACGGTAGCGGTCTGGATGGGCCGGGGCCGGAGGCGCAGGGTGGCTTCCACCACGACGCCAAGCGTTCCTTCTGAACCGATCATCAGGGCGTTCAGGTCATATCCGGTAACCCCCTTAATGGTGTTCCTTCCGGTGCGCAGCACCCGGCCGTCGGGCAGGACAACTTGGAGCGCCAGGACGGATTCCCGTGTAACGCCGTATTTTGCGCACCACATTCCGCCAGCGTTGGTAGCGATGTTGCCACCGATGGAACAGATTGCCGTACTCGCGGGATCCGGCGCATAAAAAAGGCCGTGGGCTCCTGCTGCGGCGTTCACTTCGGCGTTGAGGACGCCAGGTTCCACTACCGCCAGCTGCTCCACCGGGTCGATGTGGAGGATCTTGTTCATCCGGGCCAGGTCAAGGACCACTTCGCCCGCATGGGCCGAAGCTCCCGCCGCCAGTCCTGTCCCGGCGCCGCGGGGCACCACAGAAACGTTGTTTGCCGCCGCGAGTTTCATGGTGGTAACCACTTCCTCCGTGCTGGTGACGTACACGACGCCGTCCGGGAGGCTGGGCGGGATGTAGCCGGATCGGTCCGTGCTGACCCGGACACGTTCGTCCAAGTCAGTCGACGAGTGTGCGCTGGCGTTCAGGAGAGCCGAGGACGCTGTGAGTGCTGTTGTTGTGCTCATGGAAAGGAAACCTCTTTGTTTTCTTGGGGCGCAGGGATTCGACGAAACCGAACCCCAGTGCGATTCGTTTTGTATGATGCGGGGTTTAGGGAACCATCCAGCCCAGCACCGGAGTTGATTGCAGCAGCACCAGGACGATCATTACGGCCAGGAGCGCAAGGCTCCAGCCCAGAAGCTTCCGGAACAGCGTGCTTTCGGCTCCTTCAAGGCCCACGGCAGCCGAGGCTACTGCCAGGTTTTGCAGGGACAGCATCTTGCCCATCACGCCGGCGGAGGAGTTTGCTGCTGCCATGAGTACCGGAGGCAGGCCTGTTTGTTCGGCTGCGGCAACCTGGAGTTGGCCGAACAGAGAGTTGGAGGAGGTGTCAGAGCCGGTGAGCGCGACTCCGATCCAGCCGATCACCGGGGAGAGCACAGCAAAGAAGCCTCCGGCCGAGGCAAGTGCCAGACCGAGGGACGTTGTCTGTCCGGACAGGTTCATGACGAAGGACAGGGCGAGGACGGCGGTCACGGTGATGATGGTCCAGCGCAATTGTTTGAGAGTTTCCCAGTAAATCCGGAGTCCACTGATTGCCGGAATGCGGTACAGGGCCATGGTGATGATGCCAGAGATTAGCAGAAGCGTACCGGTGGCCTTAAGGTGGTCGAACTTGAACTTCTGCGCCGCAACATGCTTCCCGTCTGCATCGACAACGTCCAGGCCCGGCCATGCAAAGCTGACGCTTCCCACCACGCTCAGCCAGTTCTTCACCAGAGGAATCTGGGCGACGGAAAAAATAGTCATGATGATCAGGTATGGCGCCACGGCCATCCAAATTTCTCGCGTCGCAGGCCGCTGAATGTTGATCGGCGTCATGACTCGCGTGGTCGCCGCTGCGGAAACGGCCTCCGTAACGGAGGCGGAGGCCGGCTCCCGCTCTGAGCCGTAGCGGCGAGCCGAGGCCTGACGGGATTGTGCCGGGCCGAATGACAACTCTTCGCCGGGCTCGCCTGAGTCGTTGCCTTGCCCGGACATCTCGATGATCTCCCGGGGCTGCCAGAAACGAAGCATCAGCAGCACTGCAGCTATGGTGGCGACAGCGGCCACAACGTCAGTCAGTTCGACGGCAAAGTAGTTGGACGTGATGAACTGGAAGATGCCGAATACCGCGCCGGCCACCAGCGCCACGGGCCAGGTCTGCTTCAGACCGCGCTTGCCGTCAACGATAAAGACGAGTAGCAGCGGCACGATCAGGGCGATAAAGGGTGTCTGCCGGCCAGCCATCGAGGACAGGTCCTGGAGCGGCAGTCCCGTGACGCCGTTAAGGGCAATAATCGGGGCAGCCATGGCACCGAAGGCTACGGGGGCCGTGTTGGCTAGGAGGGAGACGATGGCGGACTTCAGAGGCTTCATGCCGGCGGCCATCAGCATCGCCGCGGTGATCGCCACCGGTGCACCGAAACCAGCTAGGGACTCGAGGAGCGCACCGAAGCAAAACGCAATCAGGATGGCGAGGATGCGCAGGTCGTTGGAAATCGACCTGATGGTCCTGCCTAGGGCATCGAACCACGGAGTGGCCACGGTGAGCTTGTAGACCCACAGGGCGTTCACCAGGATCCACAGGATTGGAAACAGGCCGTAAAAGGCGCCGGCGGCAGTGGCGCTAAGAGCCTGATCCAAGGGCATCTGCCAAACCATGGTGGCCAAGACAATTGATAGCAGCAGACTTGTCAGGGCAGCTTTTGCCGCTTTCACACGGAAGACACCCAACAAGACAAACAGAAGAAGCAACGGCAACGCCGCACACAAGGCGGATAGGCCAAGCGAACCCCAGAGGGGATCCACGACTTGCTGGTAAGTGCTCACAAAAAACTCCTTTGTATTTGGAGCGGGGGAGGGAGAGAGAGTACGTGGCGCATAGGACTGAAAGCGGTCAATTCAGGGGGCAGTTCCTCCGACCGCTCTGGTCGAAGCCATAAGATCCAAGCCGCCCTTTTCCACCATACGATAAAAATATCCTGCGTTATGGATTGACTTTACGTATCGGTCTGACCGCTAGTCAATGGTCTTGCAGGGAAAAAATTCACCTTGCTTTACCCGTTAGTGCTGATTGGAACGGATCGCTAAGACCCCGTCGTGAGCGAACTGCACTTGAGCATTGACAGGCAACGTTGAGCTCGTTAGGTTCTACTTGTCGAAATATTCTTTCCGCTGTGCGGAATATCTGGATGGGCGAGAAACATGTCAAACCGAATAGAAACTAACGGCCTCAACGTCGCCGAAGAGCTCCATGCCTTTGTCCGGGACGAGGCGTTGCCGGGCACGGGGATCGAGGAGGAAGAATTTTGGAGCGGCGCCGCGGCGCTAATCGGGGACTTCTCGCCGCAGGTGCGCGACCTGCTGGGTGTCCGTGACCGGCTGCAGCAGCAGATTGACGAGTTCCACCGTCTGAACGGTCCGGGGGACCCGGAGGTCTACGAGGAGTTCCTGCGTTCGATCGGTTACTTGGCCGATGAGCCTGCGGATTTCACTATTACGACCAATCAGGTCGACCCCGAAATCGCCACGATTTCCGGACCCCAGCTGGTCGTGCCGCTGCTGAATGCACGCTTTGCGGTCAACGCGGCCAACGCCCGCTGGGGCTCGCTGTACGATGCCTTGTACGGCACCGACGTCATCGACGAAGCGGAGGGACGTGAGCGAACGAGCGGCTACAACCCAGTCCGGGGCACCGCCGTCGTCGCCCGCGGGCGACAATTCCTTGACGAGCACGCGCCCTTGGCAGCCAGCTCGCACGCGGATGTCACCGCCTACCGTATCGCAGACGGCGTCCTCGTCGCTGAGACCCCGAACGGCACGACAGAGTTGGCCAGGCGCGACCAGCTCCGCGGCTATCGGGGCGCCGCGGATTCGCCTGAGTCCGTACTGCTCGTCCATCATGGCCTGCACGTGGAGATCCAGATCGACTTCACCCATCTCATCGGCTCGGGCGACCCGGCCGGCGTGAAAGACATAGTGCTGGAATCCGCGATCACTACAATCATGGACCTCGAAGACTCGGTGGCGGCCGTCGACGCCGAGGACAAGGTGGTCGGCTACCGCAACTGGCTGCAGCTGATGCAGGGCACTCTAACCGCCGAGGTCGCCACGGGCCGGGGTACCTATACCCGACGACTGAACCCCGACCGCCTCTACACCGCACCTGACGGATCCGAACTGGCCCTTTCAGGCCGCTCGCTGCTGCTCATCCGCCAAGTCGGCCACCTAATGACAAGTGATGCCGTTCGTGATAAAGCCGGTGACCCGGTGCCGGAGGAGATCCTCGACGCCCTGTTTACAGGTCTCGGCTCCGTGCACGACCTGAAGGGTCCGAACGCCCGGCACAATTCGCGGACAGGCTCGGTGTACATCGTGAAGCCAAAGATGCACGGACCGCGCGAAGTGGCTGTGGCCTGCGCTCTACTCGCGGGCACAGAGTCCGTGCTGCGCCTTGAACCGCTCACCCTCAAGATCGGAATCATGGACGAGGAGCGCCGCACCTCGGCCAACCTCAAGGCGTGCATCTGGGAGGCACGCGATCGCGTCGTATTTATCAACACGGGATTCCTGGACCGCACAGGCGACGAGATCCACACCTCGATGCTCGCGGCGCCCATGGTGCGCAAGGCCGACATGCGCACCTCCAGCTGGATTGCCGCCTACGAGGACGCCAACGTCGACATTGGACTGGAGTGCGGATTCCGCGGACGGGCCCAGATCGGCAAGGGCATGTGGGCGGCACCGGACAACCTCTCGGACATGCTCGCCCAGAAGATCGCGCACCCGCTCGCCGGCGCCAACTGCGCTTGGGTTCCCTCGCCGACCGCAGCGACCCTGCACGCCATCCACTACCATCACGTCGACGTGGACGCCCGGCAGGCCGAGCTCGGTAGGGCACGCCGATCCACATTGCGGCAGCTGCTCACCATCCCGGCCGGGAACCCCTCCGATTGGGACGCCGACACTCGACGCGACGAGCTGGACAACAATATCCAGAGCACCTTGGGCTACGTCGTGCGCTGGGTAAACGCCGGCATTGGATGCTCCAAGGTCCCCGATATTCACGGCGTGGCCCTTATGGAGGATCGAGCCACCTGCCGCATCAGCTCGCAGCATGTCTCCAACTGGGTTCGGCACGGCGTTGTAACCACGGAGCAGGTAGAAGAATCCCTGCGCAGCATGGCCAAGGTCGTCGACGAGCAGAACGCCTCAGATCCGGACTATTTGCCAATGTCCCCCACGTTTGACACCCACGCGTTCCTAGCCGCCCGCGAACTCGTACTTGACGGTGCCGCGCAGCCGTCCGGATACACCGAACCCGCTTTACACCGGCGCCGAGCAACGCAGAAACACATCGACGACCTTGCCAGGAGCACCTCATGAACATTGACCTAGCGACTGCCCAGTCCATCATCGCCAAGGCCCTCGCAACGGGTCAGCAACACGGCTTCAAACCGCTAACCGTTGTCGTGCTCGACGCAGGAGGCCACGTCATCGCCGTCGCTCGCCAGGACGGGGCTTCAAATAACCGCTTTGAGATTGCCCAAGGCAAGGCCTACGGGGCCCTCGCCCTCGGGATGGGCTCGCGGGCCCTCATGGAGCGCGCCGAGCAGCAGGCATATTTCATCGCTGCTGCGACCGCCGCCCTCGCAGGCCGCCTGATCCCTGTGCCCGGTGGCGTCCTCGTGCGCGATGAAGACGGCACGATCACGGGTGCCGTCGGCATCAGCGGGGACAGCTCCGACAACGACGAGACCGCGGCGGTGGCGGCGATCAAGGAAGCCGGTCTGACGGCGCAGGTAGCCTGACCGCCCAAGTGATCTGACCCGCCGGGCGCACGCTCAGCCCGCGTGAGCCCGGCGGCTCCTTGCATGCAAAGAACATATGCGAGCCGCCGGAACATCGATCTCCACGCCGGTTGCGCCGAAAAGACCTCATCATCGGGATTTTTCTTGACGTTCGCCTGCCACCTTGGTGGGCGTCAAGTCCCACGTCAGGTCGGTAATGCCGTCCCGGGCCGTTGCGATCGCTCCGGCTTCCGAGGTCCTTTGGGGATAAAATCGCCAGGTACGGGGCGCATTTCCGTGAAGCCGATTGCTTGCGTTGGGTTTGGACCCGTCGGCAATTACGATAATGGGCGCTGAGGCTTGTCGTGAAATGGCAATGTAGGCTGCGGCCCTTTCGCAGTCGGTGGCCCGTTTCCACCGCTGATTGACGGCAACAAGCGCACCGCGTGGAAGCTCAGGGTGATGATATGGATCAACGCAGACCGCTATTACTTCACTACAGACGAACGCTCCGCTTTGTTGTGGGTCTGGTCGCGGGAGTGACGGAGTTGCAGAGATGCGCCTGCCAAATATCCAAGCACCTGGCTATTCGTTAGGAATCCGTGTGCTTGCTGAGCCAAACGTCGTGCGCACTGTCAGCGCTGGTCGAAAAAATGAGCCATTTCGTGGGTTTGGCGTCTGGTTACTTTGTACTTATCGACCAGCACTTTGCAGTGGCCGACAAGAGCCTTTACCTGACCGATTCCTTGGTTGCCGGCAAGGTTGCTGAGTACGCCCTCGTCATAAACGGGGATACGTCAATATCGCCCGGGTTGACTTCGTTGGAGATGAAACAGCCAAAGGGCTCAGAGGGAGGCTGCCTCAGCGGAATCTCTCCTGGCTGCCGAAGGCTTGGTCCCGGCGGTCCGCAGGAACCTGTAGCTGAAGTAGATGGCTCCTAGACCGATTGCAAAGGTCAGTATGCCGGTGGACTCGTAGAAGAGATGGCCGGCTTCGGGCGACCAAAGGTGGTAGACCGTCTCGATGACGTCAGCGTCGCTGCCGGGCAAGAACGTGGTGTTCTGCAGACCGATCGCCTTCAGCACGTGGTCCAGAAAGCCATCGATGATGCCGAAGTACAAGAAGATTAAACCGGCGCCTACTGTGCAGGCCCAGCGAGCCGCTGGGCTCGCGCGACGGCTGTACCACCACATCAACAGCACCGGCAACGCTAAAAGTATGACTGATGGGATGAGCACTTCCATGCCCAGTCTGTAAACGTGGTGGACAACCGTGGCCACAGTCATGGCCTCGGTCCACATCAATGCTCGTGTTGCGGACTGGGCTTTCAAGAGCGATTCCATGGTTTTCCTGTCGTAGTGGTTAGGGCCGGGATCCGGATGAAAAGCGCGGCTGTAGGGTGCAAGCTGGCCGGTAGGAGTGTGCGGGTGATGCCGCGGTGGGACGTGAGGCCACGGGCTGGAGTGAGAAGGGCATTACTCAGATCGCGGGTCGATGACCCCAACGGAGATCAAAATGATGCCGAGGTCGCGGATTTTCATGAGCAGCCCATGCAGCGCCGTGTGGTCAGAGACGAAACCGCAAAGGCTTGTCGTGCGGTCGCCTTCGTGGGTCAGGGTAAGGTCGTCGAACCAGTCAGACCAGTGGTCGTCGAGGTGCCCGTCGACCGGAAGCTTGCAGCGACTGGGCACCTGTCGCCCGTGGGGCGGGACCATCAGGCCGCCACCTTAGCTATGTCCCGGAGTCGGGCGTTGACCGGGTAAGGCCTTCTACAGCGTGGATGGTCGCTTGGCACCGGCTGGGTCGAGCGACGAGCTCGCGACCTTGCGCAGGGACTGACCGGTGACCGTGCGCTGCTCGCGCCACAAGGAGAATCCCAGGGCGACCAGGGCGACTGCGTTGGGCAAGGCGAACAGTCTGAAGTTGATCTGCGGCAGCACTAGGATCGCGATAGGAGCAACGGCGCCAACGGCGAGCAGTACTGCAGTCCAACGGACGAGGATTTGTGCGCGGAAGAGGGCGATAGCGAAGAGCAGGCCGCCGCCCAGGTAGCCGATTCCCATGAACGAGATGAGTGGCTGCATCAGGCCGATGTCACCGGCCGCACTGCCGTTTGTGGACACGGCAAGGACGTCGTTGACGTAGCCGGGCGCACCGTGGGCGATGGATGGGAGGACGACCATCCCAATTGTTTCGACGCTCAGCATGGTGACGTAGCCTGCGCTGAAAAGGACGTACCCGATCAGGCCAATGACCCCGGTCTCCTTGGTCTGGCGTAGGTACATTCCTGTGATCCCGACGAGCGCCAAAGCGGCCATGAGCACCTTCATCCCTTGCCGGACCGTCCATTCGGTTGTGGTTACAAAGTTGGCATCCAGATGGGGATGGTTGATCTGGACGGCAGCAAACAGCAATCCTGCGGCAATGGCGCTCAGGCCGGCCGCCCGGGTGAGCTTGGTGGCGGTGATGGACATGTCCGGCTCCTTGTTTTTGCGTGTCCGTGGCTAAGCGCTACGGATGGCTCAAATGTAGGAACCAATGGGGTGACCAGGCGTCACCCAAGGATGTGATTGACGGGGTGAGATCCGGGCAGCCCGGCCCTCTATACTGGGGGCATGCCGACGCCCGTGCTGGCTACGAAGCTCTTTTTTCCGGCACCGCGCCCGCAGATCACTTCCCGGCCCCGGCTGCTCAAGCGTCTAAACGATGAACTGGGCGCAAGCCGGAAGCTGTCACTCGTTTGCGCTCCGGCGGGCTTCGGGAAGACCACCCTGCTCAGCGAATGGATCATCCAGCGCAGACGGCAGCACCCCGGCGTATGTATCGCGTGGTTGTCCCTGGACGCGCACGATAACGACCCGTCACGCTTTTTGGCCTACCTTGTTGCTGCCCTGCAGGGCGTTGACGCGGAAATCGGCGCGGAGATTACCGGCATGAGGCACAGCGGTCAGGTCCTGGCGGCGGAACCAGTGCTGACGTCCCTGATCAACGACATAGCGCGGTCCGGGAAAGAGTTCATCCTCGTGCTCGATGACTACCACGTCATTGAAGAACGACCGGTTCATGAAGCCCTCGCGTTCCTTCTGGACCATCTGCCGCCACAGCTGCACCTGGCCATCGCCACCAGATCGGATCCGCCGCTGTCGCTTGCCCGCTTACGGAGCCGCGGCGAGCTGACCGAGCTCCGGGCCGCCGACCTGCGCTTCACACCGGACGAAGCGGCTGATTTCCTCAACCAGGTCATGAACTTGGGTCTTTCAGCGGATGACATCGCTGCTCTTGCGACCCGGACCGAGGGGTGGATCGCGGGACTTCAGCTGGCCGGGCTGTCCCTACGGGAGCACGACGACGCCTCCGCGTCTATCAGGGCTTTCACGGGAAGCCATCGCTTCGTCATCGACTACCTTGTGGAGGAGGTGTTGCAGCGTCAGCCGGCAGAAGTCCGCAACTTCCTGGTGACCACAGCTCTCCTGGACCACCTGACAGGAGGTCTGTGTGAGGCACTCACAGGCGTGGGCGGGGGCCAGGCCATGCTTGATGCGCTGGAGCGGGACAATCTGTTCGTTATTCCACTGGATGATCGGCGGCAGTGGTATCGCTATCATCATTTGTTCGCCGAAGTCCTGCGTGCACGGGCTCGGCAGGAACTGCCCGGCCGTATACCCGAGCTGCATCGACTGGCAAGCGAATGGTACGAACAGAATGACCTGACAGAGGACGCGGTTCACCATGCATTGGCGGCCGAGGACTTTGAACGGGCCGCCAACTTGATCGAAGCGGTTCTGCCGCAAATGCGCCGGACCCGACAGGATGGAATGATGCTGGCCTGGCTGACGGCGCTTCCTGACGAGGTGGTCCGTACCCGCCCCATGCTCAGTGTCTTCTACGCCTGGCGCATGCTCGTCTCCGGCGACCTCGACGCCGTCGAGCCCTGGCTTTGGGCCGCTGAACAGGGACTGGAAGCCGCAGCAGCAGAGGGCGAGGGTCCAGGCGTCTCCGCCCCGACATCAGTCCGCGGGCAAGAGCTCCGGATGCTGCCATCAACCATCGCAATGTACCGAGCGTCAGTGGCTCAGGCCAGGGGCGACGTCGCTACCACTGCACACCACGCGCGGGAGGCATTCGAACTCGCCCGACCGGAAGACCATTTCGCCCGTGGGGCAGCAGCAGCGTTTTTGGGGTTGGCTTCCTGGGCACAAGGCGACGTTGATACGGCTGTCGACACCTTCTCAGATGCAGTCGTGAGCCTCCATGAAGCGGGAAACCTCACCGATGAGCTCAGCAGCACCATCCTGCTGGCAGATATGCAGGTCGCGCGGGGACAGCTTCAGGAAGCGCGAAAGCTTTACGAAAGGGCTCTTGGCCATGCGGCCGCCCAAGGGGGACCGGCACCCCGTGCCACTGCTGAGCTGCATGTGGGCTACAGCGAGCTCTGCCGTGAATTTGGGGACCTGGAGAGCGCAGCCCGTCATCTTCAAAGAAGTAATGTGCTGGGCCAGCATGTCGCTCCCCTGACGGAGCACTCTTACCGGTGGTTCGTTGCGATGGCAGGCGTGAGGGAAGCCGAGGGGAACATGACCGGGGCCATTGAGTCCCTTGACCAGGCCCAGCTCCTGTATCTGCGTGGTTTTTTTCCGGAGATCCGCCCCATCCCCGCATTGAAGGCGCGCATGGCGATCAGGCAGGGGCGGCTGTCAGAGGGCTGGGCGTGGGCACGCAGCACCGGCCTGCTGGCGGTGGGGGAGCTGAGCTACCTGCGGGAATTTGAGCACCTCACGCTGGCGCGTCTTCTCATTTCCCAGTACAGGGTCCTGCCGGAAGAAAAGACGATCCAGGAGGCGGCGGACCTGCTCGCGCGCCTGCTCAAGGCTGCGGAGGCAGCCGGACGCAAAGGAAGCACCTACGAGATCCTCGTGCTGCAGGCCCTCGCACTGGAAGCCCAGGGCGAACGCGCGCTGGCGCTGGTGCCCCTGGAACGTGCCCTGGCGGAAGCCGGACCGGAGGGTTACGTCCGCCTCTTTCTGGATGAAGGAGCGCCCTTGGCGCCGCTGCTGGCTGAGGCAGCAGGCAAAGGCACCGCCCCGGCCCACACCGCCTTGCTCAGATCCTTGGAAACCGTGAAATCTCGAACGGCCATCAGGGGGACTACCGCACCTCAGCTGGAGGTCCTGAGCAAGCGCGAGCTGGAGGTACTGAGGTTACTTGGCTCGTCATTGAGCGGACCGGAGATCGCCCGACAGCTCTTTGTCTCGGTCAATACCCTGCGCACCCACACCAAACGCATCTTCACCAAGCTCGAGGTCAACAACCGGCGGGAAGCGGTGCGCCATGGCAAGGAGCAGGGCCTGATTTGAGGGCCTGCGCAGCCCTCGGGGAGTCACTACATCTATCACCACGGATGGTGACGCGGAATCACCCCACGCCTCGGTAGCTTCAGGTTGTTCGCGGCATCCGTTGCGGGCCAACTCAGAGCAGAAAACGCGGACCATGAGCATCACGCCGGGCAAACTTTCTCAGGCCGCCGGTATATCCGCCCTGCCGTACCGGTGGGGCTGGCGATGATGTGGCTCGTGTCAGCGCTGGTCGAAAAGTGAGCCATTTCGTGGGTTGAAAAGTGAGCCACGTTGACGCTGGTTATTCTGCCGTATTTTCCGGTCTTGTCGAGGGCAGGGAGTCTGTCCGTGTGTGCTTGAGCCGGTAGCTGGAGCCTTTGAGGGTGACGACTTCGGCGTGGTGGACGATGCGGTCGATCATGGCTGAGGCGACGACCTGGTCACCGAAGACGTCTCCCCAGCGGGCGAATGGCAGGTTCGAGGTCAGGATCAGCGAGGCGTGTTCGTAGCGTGAGGAGACGAGCTGGAAGAACAGGTTCGCGGCGTCCTGTTCGAACGGGATGTAGCCGACTTCATCGACGATGATCAGCCCGTAGCGGCGCAGCCGAACCAGTTCCTGCGGCAGCCGCCCGCCCTGATGCGCAGCTTGGAGGCGGGCGACCCAGTCGATGGCGGTTGCGAAGAGGACCCGGTGGCCCAGTTGGGTGGCTCGCAGCCCGAGCCCGGTGGCGAGGTGGGTTTTGCCGGTTCCGGGCGGTCCGAGCAGGACGATGTTGGACGCTTCGGTGAGGAACGCGCCGGTGGCCAGGTGCGCGATGGTGTTGCGTTTGAGGCCGGGCTGATGCTCGAAGCTGAAGTCCTCCAGCGACTTGCGGGCAGGAAACCCGGCTGCCCGGGCGCGGGCTTCGGCTCCGGATGCTTCGCGGGCGGCGACTTCCCTGGACAGGACCGCGGCGAGGTATTCCTCATGGGTCCAGCCGGCCTCGCGGGCCTGGTCCGCGAGCCTGGCTGCGGCTTCCCGGATCCGCGGCGCCTTCATGGCCCGGGAGTAGTACTCGATCTGCCCGGCAATTTCCTTCGCTTGGGCCATCACGCGACCTGCCCGTCATCAAGGACGACACCGAAGGTCCGGTCGTAATCAGCCAGGTCCCGCAGCCCGGCCGTGTCCAAGGATGGTGCGGGGTTTTGGAAGGCTTTCCGTAACGTCCGGGCGGCCTCGACATGGTCTGGATCGGTGACCGTTAACCCGGCGCCCCAGGACCTTGCGTGGTTTCCGACGCATCGTCCGTCCAGGGTGATGGTGACTGTTTTCAGGTCTGCGGTGACGTCGACGAACCTGCCGATGGCGTACGGGTGCACGGAGTAGTCGTTGGATCCCATCCGGACGTAGTAGTCCCGCGGGAGCCGGACCCTGGTCGCGAATCCGGTCACGGGCGGAACCGGCGGCAGTCCCAGCATCGCCGCCTTGTCCTGGCGGATCAGCTCCGCGGGCCGGGCTCCGGTCCGCCGGACCAGACGGGCATTGGCCAGGGGAAGCCACTGGCCGAGCTGGGCGTTGAAATCCTCCGGCGAAGTGAAGGTCCGGCCAGGAAGGAACGAGGTCTCCAGGAACTGGTTGGCCCGCTCCACAACGCCCTTGCTCTCCGGGTCGTATGGTTTGACCTGCACGATTCTGGTGGCGAGGACCCCGGCGAACGCCGCGACGCCGGCGGAGTAGCTGTTCCGCCGACCGATGCCGGTTTCGTTGTCCCAGATCAGCCGGCGCGGAACCGCACCCAGGGACCCGATCAGCTCCCACATCCCGGCCAGCAGGTCCCCGGTCATCCGGGACGGGATCATCCGGGCCATGATGAACCGTGAATGCGAGGACACCATCACCAGCACGGGCAGAACCCTGGGTTTGCCGGTCCCGACGGGTATCCGCACCTCGGGGAACCACAGGTCGCACTGCGCCTGGTCCCCGGGTTCGTAGCTGATCCGGTCAGCGGGATCCGCGGGGGCGTACTCCGGCCGGATCCTGGCCACGTTCTCACGGAACCATGCCGGGGAACCGGACCAGCCCACACGCTCCGCCAGCACTGTCGCCGGCATCCGCGGGTTCTCCCTCAGCAGAGCCCTGATCGCTGGTTCCACCTCCTTGATCCCGGAGTCTTGCGGCGCACGCACATATGTCGCCGGACCATCGGCGCTGACCGCTTTCGCGACAGTGTTCCGGGAAATACCCAGCCGCGTCGCTATCGACCTCATCGATTCACCCTCGGCAAGATGCAACTGCCGAATAAGCGCCCAATCCTCCACTGTGATCACCCACCCAATCGTTTGGAACGGGTGGCTCAGTTTTCAACCGTCATAATGGCTCAGTTTTCGACCGTCACCGACAGGCTCGGCTATTCCCTTTGGTCCCGAGAACGAAAAAACGCAGGCGGCCAACTGGTTTAGGGAAGCCCCCAGTCCTCCCACGCTCCGGCCTGATGCGCAACAAGACAGGGGATGAAAGACATGCCGGCAGAACACCACGGGCTCGGGCAGTACCAACTCCGCATCCGGGGACACCTCGACAGCTCCTGGACCGATTGGTTCGAAGGCATGGCCCTCACACAAGAAAACGATGGAACAACCAGCCTGTGCGGACCGGTCCTCGATCAGGCAGCGCTGCACGGCCTGCTCGCAAAAGTTCGGGACATCGGCGCGACGTTGATAGCCGTGAATCTCCTGGAGGACCCAGACCCCAGGACAAAACCACGAAGATCCGGCGCTCGGCAAGCAGCGGCCACACCTCCGATTTCACCCAATGACCCTGCAGGAGAAGGCAGCGCGGAATCTGCCCCTCACCCAAACCCGCATCCCCGTGTCTAATCAGGAGGAAAGGTTGAAAACCATCTCAGTTACCACCCACATCCCGTCACCGCCGGACGTCGTGTGGAAGATCCTCACCGACTTCCCAACCTACGCCAACTGGAACCCGTTCATCACCCGGGCCAGCGGGGATCCTAAAATTGGCCACAAATTCAGCATCAGGATAGTCCCACCTGGTGGGGGCGGAATGACGTTCCGTCCACGCGTGACCGCGGTGGAACCCGAGCACTTGCTCGAGTGGTTCGGAACACTCGGAATGCAGGGGCTCTCCGATGGCCGCCACGCCTTCGTCCTCAAACCCACGGCAGGCGGCACAACTCTTACTCAAACGGAAACCTTCTCTGGTCTTTAGTGCCACTCATGACCGGAGTACTTCAACGGACAAAGAAGGGATTCGAGAACATGGACAATGCCCTGCTCAGCCGGGCTGGCTCATGGCCCTCAGCGTCAAGACAGCCTGAGGCGCCGGAATAATCGCCTGCCTCGATTGCCGGACGGCCCACCCAGAGGGGCCCACCCAGAACGAGGGCACAGTGCCCCCTCATCCACTGCGGAGTCGGTCAGGCAGCAAAGCTCCAGAAGAAAGAACACCGACGCCGGTTAATCGGGAGATGTAGGGCGAACCACCTCATCAATCACCACAAGTGGTGACGCCCAGTCACTAAGCGCCCGCGTAGCTTCAAGTTATCCCGGCACCCCCGGTCATGACGCCTCCTTCAACACTCGTTATTCGCGCAGAACCCTTTAGATAAGAGCTCCAAATGTCATCCAAAATCGAAGTACTCCTCCCTGCAGCACTCATCAGGATCTTCGCCTTCGCCGGATTTATCTCAGCAGCAATCCTGCTGGTCAACGCGGCAAAGAGAGCAGGGATCATTCCCACATCACCTTTCACCCAGCTCGCTGCACCGATTGCTCAAATCGCGGCCATCGGACTGGTGATCGGGATGTATCTGTTGGTTTCCCGCAAGGCCAGGACCCTCGCAGCATCAGGTGCCGTTATCTCCGTAACGTCGCTGGCCGGCCTCGTGGGGGTTGAGTTCGTCCTCAATCTCGTCTTTCCCTACATTGGCCAAGATGTAGTTGCCGTCCTGCGTTCAGGTCCCTTGGGTATCGCCCTCACAGTGGTATCGATGCTCTTCCTCCTCGGTACCGTGATCTTCATGCTCGCACTGTGGCGCACTTCAAGCGTTCCCAAAGGCGCCATAATCCTCTACACGGCGAGTTCACTTCCCATCGCCCTGCGAACGGTGTTTCCGGAAACCGTGCTGCAACTGGGGCTGATTGGTTTGGCCGTAGCCGCCGCTTTCCTTGCAACCTGGATGCTTCGCAACATTCCTCGTACAACAGCAGGCGACGGGGTCGCAAATAGGGTGCAGTCAGCAGCGGTGATTGCACCCTAAACAGCCGTAACTGCCCGAAGGGCCCCGCCGACGCTTTGCGGTCGGCGGGGCGCGTCCAGCGGTGACCAGAACACGCTGAGAAAGCCGCTACCCGCAATTTTCCAAACGCCGATTGACCTTCTGTCAGCCGGCCCAGTGCTCCTCAGACTCATACGTGCCATTCGCACCTGTCCAGCCACCCCACTTCTTCATTCGCTTACCCGAGGGTGCCCCGAGTCTTAACGGGCGCTTGGGATCGAAATAACCGCTGCAATCAACCAATGCCGGGTATTGGCCCGGCTCTTGTACTAGGAGTAGCAATGAGTTCGCTTACAAACCATACAAAACGTCGCTGGCCATTCCGTCGCACGCGCAAAATACTTGGCGTTGTCGCTATCACTGCGTTGGGCATAACGCTTGCATCCACAGCGGCCAACGCGTTCCTGGAACAGCAGGAGAAGTCAAGCACTGCCCAGTACGGTGAACTTGTGGAGGTCGCGGGAGGCTCACTGAACGTCGTTCGAGCTGGCACCGAAGGTGGGCAGCCCCTGGTCCTGCTCAGCGGCCTGGGCACGATAGCTCCGGCGCTGGACTTCGCCCCTATGATCAGGGAACTCGATGCTTACGACGTCATCGTCGTCGAGCGCTTCGGGTACGGCTACAGCGACATGAGCGCACGTGATCGGACCGTGGAGAATATCAGCACTGAGCTCCACGAGGCCCTCTCCTCACTCGACATCGGGAAGCCATACGTTTTGGCTGGACATTCGATCGCCGGCTTCTACACACTCGACTATGCGAACCGGTACCCGAGCGAAGTATCCGCCGTTATCGGCATCGACCCCACCGTGGCCACCACCCAGCTGGAGAAGCATTCCGCGGCTAGCGGCGGCATCAATATCATCGGGATACTGTCCGCAATTGGCCTGGTCCGAACAGTGGTCTCGGTTGCTCCCGGCGCGGTAGACCCGACAAGCGACGACTTCACCACATCCGAATTGGAACGCATGCGCCAAATGACAATCTGGAACTTCGGCAACGCGGCAGTCGCCGACGAAAGCGCCCGAGTCGCCAGCAATGCCGCAGCACTCCACGGATTGACCTACCCGGAGAACATACCCGTTCTTCACTTCCTCGCCAGTGACAGCGTGACCACCTTTCCGGACTGGCTCGAGTCACACAAGAACCAGCTTAAGAGCGTCAACCGCCACGAAATCGTCGAACTCAAGGGCCTGCATAACCTGCACTGGACGCAGTCAACGGCCATGGCTAAGAAGATTACACAATTCCTTCAGGACAGTGCCCCATCTCAGGCGCAGTCCACACCCCCTCAGGTGCAGTGACCTAGAAGGAAGCGGACAACGGTCGGATAGTAACCCCTTGTCGGGGCCCTGCCCCGGCTATTTTCGCTGCCGATAACGGACCCTTCGTCAAGCTGAGGGGGAGGAGGGTAGAGGCCGACCTGTGCACGGGATGGGCACCTGAACTGATTCAGCCAGTCGTTGGCCGATCAAGCGCCGCGTCCCGAGGTGGCGAAACTCCGGCGAAATAGCGGTTGACCAAAACTGCATCTCCAATATTGCCGTATGGCACGAGGCATGGGGCGCCGGTCACTAAGCGCCGGAGTTCGGGGTAAACCGCTCTGATTGTCCATAGTTCTCTGGACAATCAGAGCGGCATCGCTATTTCCGGCAACCTGATCCTGACTTAGGCTGAAAGCACCACAGTTGGAGATGCGGAGTAGGCGCCATGAGTACGAGGATGATCCTTACCGGCAGCGGCCTTGGCCGACCGTCTGGCAGTCATGTCATTCCTGCCCGCAGCATACGCAGAGCGGCCGGGACGCAAAAATGAGTATTTCCGTCCGCCAATCGAAGGAGAATCTCGTGTTGCTTTGGATAGCCATCATTATCGCAGTTCTCTGGCTTCTCGGCCTGCTCGGCAACATCGGCGGCGGTTTAATTCACCTGCTTTTGGTTATTGCCGTGGTCGTCCTTATTTTCCACTTTGTCCGCGGCAGGTCCCGCGCCTAGAGTCGAAACCTTGTTCTGCCGCGGCGAACTCCGAAATCTATAGGAGGCTATCTCTTGGCGCCAGGTGGGCGAATTTCCCATCCAGTGACGGCCATCATCGAACGCCGATAATGGAGATTCCGTCACAAGGTTCTTGTCCCGTTCGGCGCTGCCGCCGCAAGTCAGAAGGGGTGTGCACAATGTGCAGACCTTGGGCTTCGGACTGGTTCGTACCGGTGCCGGACTGGGCCGGATTGGCGATGTTTTCAGCGGATCGGCGGATTTGCCAGGGCTGGAGTCCGGTTCGAGTCCCACCTCGGGCACGCATAACCCTTCGTCAGAGGGGTTTTTGCTTTAATGTGTGGACATTGACTCTCCGCGGGTCCTTTTTTCGCACTGAACCAGCGGGACACCCGTCACGGCAGGCCGGCATAGCTTGACGTACAGCAGCTATCCTTGGCCCCGAAAGTAGCGTGCTATTCACGGCAACTCCCGGTACTCCATACCGTGGCTTTGGACGGGACCGATGATCGAAGTCGAGGTAACCATGGATGTGAAACCTGAGGTCGGCGAACCCGATGCGGGACCCTGGCAAGCGGAGTCACTGGAAGGGTTGGTGCGGCGGCTACTGCCGGCAGCAGGACATCGTCCGAACCGCCCTTGGATTGTAGCGGTAGATGGCAGGAGCGGGGCAGGCAAGACCACCCTGGTCGAGCGCCTACTGGCTCGAGTGCCGGACTCAGATGTCGTTCACACGGACGATGTTGCGTGGCATCTCTCGTTTTTTGACTGGGCCGATGAACTCCGTGACGGTGTCCTCGAACCCTTGCTCCAAGGCGAGGCAGTCCATTACCGTCCGCCGGGTTGGGTGGCCCGAAAACGTCCAGGTGCCATAGCTCTACCCGCGGCGCGTTCCGTGGTGTGGGTGGAAGGGAGCGGATCATCACGCCGAGCGCTCTCGGACCTCATCGACGCTTCAATCTGGGTGCAGTGCGACAACCTTGAAGCCCGACGTCGTCTCCTGGCACGCGATGGCCAGGAAGAAGGAGACCTGCACAGGGAGTGGGAAGAACAAGAAATTCCCTTCCTGCTTGAGGATCGGCCATGGGCGCGCGCTACAGCGATCGTGGCCGGAAGGCCGGCAATAGAGCACGATCCGAATACCCAGGTAGTGACCGCTCAGCCGGCACCAGCACGCGCGGAGATTACCTAACGCACTGATTTGCCATCCCCCTCCACCGAAGGGGCCCAGGGCCCGTGCATGCTTTAACGCCGTCAGCGGCAAAGCGCTCTTGTTGGCGCCTGAGCTCCACGGCGTCCTGGCGTGACAACTTGAACCTCCCACCCAGTCCATGGGCAAGGTCGGTGTGTGCTGGGACAACGCCGTCGCCGAGAACTTCTTCTCGCACCTCAAGACCGAGTTCTACCACCACGAACGCTTCGGTTCCAGGCTCGCTGCCCGAACCGCTGTGATGGACTACATCGAAGGCTGGTACAACCGCCGCCGGCCCAACCGCAGAGCCGGCGGCATTGCACCCGTCACAGCCCACATCACCTACCAGACCAGCGCCCAGAAACCCCTGGCCGCCTAACCAAAACAAACGATGAGCTGTCTCACGAACTTGACGACCGCACTCCGCACCGCACCCGGGAAACGGGCAAACGTTTGATAGCGATTGACGTGTGTTTCCGTGTCCTATGGATGCTGAATGTTTCGTGGGACCGGGTAATGAAGCGGAGACGGCGGCTCGGGTGAAGTGGCTTCGGATTACATCCACCCGCAGCACAGGCGATCTTTTGGGCTTCTCTTGCCGCTCTTCAAAGCATCGGTCGATTGACGTGCAGAGAAGGAAGGATGGCCGGGGAGTGGACGGCCCGGAATCTACCCCGGGACACCTGCGCGACAAACGCGGCCGCGCGATGCGGCTGCAGGAACAGAATCCGGCCGCGCCAGCGTGTTCACCGTGTACCCGTCGCTGAGCGGTTCCGTCTCTGAAGCCGCGTGGCGTCTCCACATCCATATGTAGTTACCGGGGCTGCAGCTCCCTGGAAGCCTGGCCGGCCACTGTTACACTCTGCTCATGATCGGGCTTCCCTTCGCGGGAGACGGGCTGGTGCACGCCGGCCTGTTAGGGCTGGGAATCCTCGCAGCCTTGCTGTTCTACGCCTTTGAGAAGCGCCGGCGCGGCCTGTCCGACCCGCGGTTGTGGCCCATTGCCGGTTTCGCTATCGCCTTCGGGGCCATCGGCTCAAGGGTCCTCACGTGGGATTTTTCCCGGCAGGTCTCCTTGGCGGACTGGTGGGGCAACGGCGACCGCAGCATCCTGGCGGGCCTTGTGGGCGCATGGCTCGGCGTCCATCTGGGTAAACGGCTGACAGGTTACCGCGAACCCGCCGGCGATTTGCTTGCGCCCGCGGTCGCCTTGGCGCTGGTCATCGGGCGGGTGGGCTGTCTCCTTACGGAACTGCCCGGCACCCCGACGGGGGGAGCCTGCGGGATAACGCTCACTCCCGGGCAGGCTGCGATGTTGGGCGGGCTTCCCGGGGTGGGGCTCCACCCGTCCTTTGCCTATGAAATCGTGTTCCATGTGGCCGCATTCGCGCTCATGTGGCGGTATCGGGACCGCCTGCCTGGTCCTGGCGACCTCTTCATCTGCTACGTGACGTCCTACGCCTTGTTCCGGTTCGGAGTCGAATTCGTCCGCGGCAACGAGGTGCTCTGGCTGGGGATGAGCCGTCCCCAATGGTTCCTCCTGATGATTCTCCCCCTGCTGTTCTGGCGGATGCTGCGGGTCTTCGGGAAACCCCTCCGCCCTAAGCTAGAAGGAAGAGTGGCATGAGCAAGGACAATTCGCGCCAAGAAGAGGAGGAACCCCCAGAACCAGCGCTCGGCCCCATGGGGTTCGGAATCCTGTTCGGGACTACTGCCCTTTATGCCATCTATGTCGGGGTACCGATTGCTTTCGGTGGACCCGCTTCCATGCGTTTCCTGACCGGGCCGTCCGCCTTCATTCCCATCGCCGTCTATCTGTTGGTAGCGATTGTGCTGGCGGTCCAGCCACGCACGTCCCGGTGGGGTGCTGGACTGCTGATTGGCCTGGGAATCTTCACCCTGCTCGGCGGCGGGGTCTGCGTCGGAACCCTCGCCGCGCAGATGGGAACTTGAAATGAATCCCTCACCGTTCTCTGCCCGGCAGGTACTGCCCGGCCCGGGCCAGCCGCTGCGCGGGGACCGCATTCCGGGTCGGCGTCGAATTCGTGCGCGGCAACGAGGTGCTCTGGCTGGGGATGAACCGACCCCAATGGTTCCTCCTGATGATTCTCCCCCTGCGGCTCTGGCGGATGCTGCGGGTCTTCGGGAAACCACTCCGCCCAAAGTTGGAAAGAAGAGTGGCATGAGCGATGACAACCCCGAAGAAGCCTGGAGCCCACTGCCACCGCCCCGAGAAGAGGAGCAGCCCTCTAAACCAGGGCTCGGCCTCGTGATGCTCGGAATCCTGTTGGGGGCTCCTGCCCTTTATGCCCTTTATTTTGGGACGACAAGGGGTATCGCTCCGGATGAAGGGTACAAGACCTTCCTCGCTGGGCCTGGAGCGTTCATACCCATCGCCGTCTATCTGGTGGTGGCGATTGTGCTGGCGGTCCGCCCACGCACATCCCGGTTGGGTGCGGGGCTGCTCATGGGCCTTGGAATTTTTGTCCTGTTCGGCGGCGGGCTCTGCGTCGGATACCTCGCACAGATGAGAGGCGAGGTCTGAGATGAATCCGTCACCGTTTTCTTCGCGGCAGGCGCTGCCCGGCCCCGGCCAGCCGCTCCGTGGGGACCGCATCCACCGGTACGTCACAGCCTTCTGCCCCCGCTGCCACGAGACCAACCCCCCGCTCGCGCAGGTGCGCCGCCTCTCCGGCGTACTGCTGATCCGCGATGACCGGGTCTGGCTCGAACGCGGCTGCCCGGACCGCGCCACGAGACGTTGAGGGGCTACCGGCTCGCTGTCCTCTTCGACGACCCCTACTGCCCCGCCGACACAACCGTGGTCGCGGTCCTGACCTCGCTGATCGCCACGCTCACTCAGGACTGCCGGGGCAACCATCGAGGAAATTTCACCGCCGCTGCTTTCCGAGACCGACCCCCTGTACCAGCAGACGATGGCCGGCGTCACCGCCGCATTCCAGCCTTCGCAGGTCATGGACTTTTACGAGGGCATGATCGCCCGTGCTGACTCCGCCGACACGAATCCAATGACTCAGTGGGCCTGGTGGAACCTGCAAACAGTTCGGGGCTGGTCGTTCGCCAGGGAAGCCCGTGCCCAACTCAAGGCCCGCTGGGCGGAGTTCTTCAACCAGTACGACGCCCTCCTGCGTCCAGTCTCAAATGTCCCTGGGATATCCCATGACGACAGTCCCGAACCTTCCCGGCGGACGATCCTGGTCAACGGACAATCTACGCCTTACCTGAGCCAGTCCATCTGGAGTGGTCTGGCGACCGTAGCCGACCTTCGTGCCGTCGCTGTCCCGGCAGGAATAACGACCAGCAATCTGCCGACAGGCGTTCAAGTAGTCGCCCCCTCTCGAGGACCGGACCGCAATCGAAGTCGGCCGACGCATCGAACATGTAGTAGGCCGACTGACCCGCAACTAATGTAGTGATCGGCACCTGCTGACACGTGGTCAATCGGAATACAATGAGCCATGCCTGTGGCTGGCCGAGTCGCCTCTGCCGCGGTGCTGCTCGTCATTGGGGCAGGACTGGCGGTGTTGGCTGTGCTGGTCCACTACGAATTCATGAGAATTTACGGTGATGTCAGCGGTACCGCGTTCGAGGGGCTCACTTGGGGGATGACGGCCGGTCCCTCCGGATTGGCGTTCGGTCTGGTCGCGGTCGTTGCCGTGATCGGCTGGATGCTCTCGACAAGGCGGTGGGTGCGGCTTACGGCCGTGGCCATCCCGGTCCTCATGCTGATCGGGATGTTCGCTGTCACCCCCGCTGCACTGGGGCACCGGCTTGAGGTGCAGTTCGATTCGACTCCCCAATGCGTGATCGAGGGCACTGAAGAGCCCATGGCCACCGCCGATCGTGAGTCCCAGCAGGCGTTCGATTCCATCAGTCATATCGGCCATTTCAGCGGTGGCGGCATGAGTGGTGTCGGCGGCTGTACCCGCGGGTTTGCGCTCTCAGGAGACGTCGATGTGTTGCAGCACTATCGTGCTGCGTTGCCAGCGGCGGGCTGGGAAGTGGTGGAGGATGACGGGCGCCACCTGCGGGCGCACCGTGATGGCCGGGCCTTCGATGTGATGCCCTGCCCCGGAGGTGGTGTCGTCTGGGGCCGGAGGAGACGACGACCCCTCGTACGGACAGGGAAGGCCTGAGCTGGCGGGCACTGAAATTTGTCCGCACGACCTCTGAAAAACGAGATAAGACGTTAGCGTTTGTCTCGCTTGTCGTTGCGCTCATTAGTTATCGACGGTGCCTACTTCGCGGTGCCAGTACCGTCCGTCCTCGCTTCCTGTCCGCAGAATGATGTCTGACTGCGGAGGTGCTGGCCACAGCTGGAGGAAATAGGCATCAACCGGGTGGTCGGCGAACATCGCGTGTCCCGGGTCTCTTCCCGTGGCGCTGACCCGCAACCGGTAAGTGCCCGGTGGAAGACCTTCCAGTTCCCCGGTTAGCGCCCGCCCAGGTGCTCCACTGCATCTCGTGTCCTTCGGGGAGGACAAAGGACACTTCGACGACGTCCTCCCAAGAGGGATCATTCATTGCAGGTCCGTCCATCAGAACAATGCGTACCGGCGACCCTGCTGACCGGCGGGCCAGGGTTGATTTAAGCCCCGTCAGGTAGGCAGCACCGACCAAGCCGTTGACCTGACCGGCAAAGACACGATCGAAGTCCCCGTCGAAACCGCCGTCCTGAGTCCAGACGAGGTCGAACTGTCCGTAGTCGGTTCCAACAACTTGGTCCAAGAGCCGTGTCTCCACGGCATCAGGGTAGGACGCGAAAGGCGCACTACGAAGGACAACAGGGGGCGCGGTTCTTATTTGGAGTGCTCTTGAAGGTCGATTTGGGCGTGTGGACAATGTCCACACTTTGAGCAACGGACAGGGTCGTACAGAGGTCGGATCGGGCCGGATTCCGCATGTTCCCGGGACTTCCCAGTGAGACAGGTCCACGAGAGACGGGACTGCCGCAGCGCAGGCGCCCAGGGCGGACGTGATCGGCTCTGCCTGAGGCCCGGGATTCCCTGACGGCAAAGCCTGTCGGTGTGGGGAGCACCGTATGGCTGGCGTCGAGACCACTACGTTCTGCCTGTGAGAACTGAATCTTGCGAAACTGCGTCTACAAAGAATGATCCGGTCCTCATACATTGGGAATAGTGGACCGAAAGTCCTTGTCCCTGTCCGTGTACCGCTCAAAGGAGAGTGTCTTTTGTTCCACGTAGTCGCTTCGTGCGGCATTAGGCCGGGAATGGCCGAGGGGGTCCTTGATCTGCCTGCGGACATGGCCGTCGCTACCCGCCGGGAACCTGGCAACGTCAGCTATGAGTTTTAATCGCGGCGTCGAGGACCCGACGCAGATTGTGATTTTGGAGTCCTAACAGGACGCCGAAGACTTCGACCGGCACCGCGAGAGCGAGCATTTTCTGCCGGAATCCCGGTGGCTGCGGTAAATCCGGCGTGCTTGGTCATCTCACTTCCCTGGTCCCAGGTCAGCGAGGTTCGCAGCGCAGGCGGCAGCGGTTTGAACGCCGTGATGAGTCCGTCGTGCAGGTCCTCGGCACGGTCAGAGTGGAGAGCGCCTTCTTGGCGGTCGCTTTGAGGTCTGCGCTGCCTGGCAGACCTCCGTTGGCGCTGTGGTACTCCTGGACCGCTTCTATGAGCTCTGATCGGCGCAACATCGGACTTCGCATAAGGTTCCTGGCGAGATCAGCAACGTTCGGCGTTAGAGGGATACCTGAGTACTTGTGGGTTGGAACGGGCACTTCTGTTACTTCTCGGCCCTCTGCCTGTTGTTTGATTCGGTGCTCTGGCGTGAATGCTACCGACAAATCGGTGCATCGCCGTCAACCACGGATACGGGTCCGCAGCTGTGTTCCCGTATCTACCGCTGGAGGGCGTGGTGCATGTGGCGTCCCTCTCCTCTTTCACTACTTGGCGGTGCCAACCGTTATGCAGGAAGGCCGCTTTCAGCGTCGGGCTGACCTCGTGACGGACCACATACTGCACACCGTTCCGCTCCACCTCGACATGCTTGCCTGCCAGGTCGATCTGGACAGAGCCGTCGGCGAGGACGGTCAGCTAGAGCAGGCCTTCGATGCTGACCTGAGAGAGTGGCCACCGACAGTTTTGAGGGTGAGTTGGGCGTGAGCCACGAGTGTGCCTTCCAAGGGAGTGACTGATGGAGCTCATGTGTGCGGATTCAAGACACATTCACCCCGCCCCTTCCGGCGGCGCTACGAGGCGGAATCGGCGCCGCGTTTCACTGGACGATGCCCCGCAACGTCGTCCCCTTCGTGCCCGCTCTTCTCTTTGCCGAAAGGCAGCACCTTCAGCAGTGGGCCTACAACTGCCATGACGACCAGGCCCCAGGCGATTCCGAGGACGGCGGAGCACAGAGTGTTCACGAGCCAGGCCAGGAAGCCGCCCACCACTGCGATCCCGACGAAGGGGTGCTCGAGGACATGGACCAGGTCGTAGGGCGCGTGCCAGCCGAGGTCGTGGGCTCCCTGCAGCATGATGTGCCCGCCAACCCAGAGCATGGCGATTGTTCCAACGAGGGTGATCGCAGCAAGCACCGAAGGCATTCCCTTGACGAGCAGTTCGCCGACGCGTCGGGACCCGGCGGCATCCTTGGCTGCCAGGTGCAGGCCCACGTCGTCCATCTTGACGATGAGTGCGACGGCCCCATACACGGCAACCGTGATCACAAGAGCCACGACGACCAGGATGAGCGCCCGGACCCACAGGGACTCGGCGGCCACCTCGTTCATGGAGATGACCATGATTTCGCAGGACAGGATGAAGTCGGTGGTGATGGCGCCCTTGATGACCGTGGCTTCCGCCGCAGGTCCCCGCTCGACCGCCGGCGTATCTTCTTCAGCGGAGTGGTGGCCGCGGAGCTTGTGCCAGACCTTCTCGGCACCCTCGTAGCAGAGGTAGGTGCCGCCCAGCATGAGGATGAACGGGACGGCGCCCGGAACGAATGCGCTGACGGCCAGCAGCGCCGGCAGGATGATCAGTAGCTTGTTCCGAAGCGAACCCCAGAAGATCTTCTTGATCATCGGCAGTTCGCGGGAGGGGTCCGCGCCGGACACGTACTGCGGGGTGACGGCGGCGTCGTCAATCACCACGCCGGCAGCCTTTGCCCCCGCTTTGGCAGCGCCGGCAGCGACGTCGTCCACGGATGCGGCGGCTATGCGGGCTATGGCTGCGATGTCGTCCAGCAGGGCGACAAGACCGCCGCTCACAGGTCGCTCCCGCACTGCTCGTGGGCATGCTGGACGTGAAGGTCTTGGGTGGGGCGCGTTAAGGGCATGCTCAGATTATATGAGCGTTCCTCGGCGGTTTTCCGCCCCAGGGCTCGGATAAGGGGGCGTGCCTGTGGGTGACCTCCCCCGGATGGATTCCGCTTGTGCCCATACGGCTCGAAGACGACCGCAAGGATTGCTGCCGCCTGTCCGGTGGACGACGGGGCCGGACGCCCGGATACGGAGCGCTTCGTTGAACAGGGGAGTCCCGATCCAGAAGAGGTGCCAGCCCTGGGCGAAGTACGCGAGCCGGTGGATCAGTGACATGCTCAAGTGCCCCGGACTTTGGGTGAGGAAGAAGGCGGCGACTTCGTGGACGGAAAGTGTCATGGGGTGGTTGCTCCTTGCTCGGCGGGGGGCCGGTTGGTGGACATGCGGGTATATGGCCAAAGGCTCATGAGATGGGTGAAGGAGGTGTAGCCACATCAGGCCTTCACTGTTGGATGGTTTCTACCGGTCATTTGGGTGCTTCGTCCGTCGCAGGGGGCATAATCCAGAACGTGGGACTGCGCGAACACTCCGTCGTCCCACTTTTTGCCGGCGCAAAGACATCCGCGTTCCCTCAGCGGGGAGCGCGGTTGGCGTTCGGAGTGCTCAGGCGGGCGATCGGAGTGTGGACAATGTCCTCACTTTGGATCACGGACTGGGCTTTGCAGCTCCCGGACTGGCTCGGATTCCGCATGTGCCGGGGCTTCCCGGTGTTTGCAAGGATTGGAATGCAGTTCGAGTCCCACCTCGGGCACGTGTTTTCCCTGTTCCGGGGTTTGTGAGGCTCTGAGTGTGCACAAACTGGTTTACGCGAGGCTCCTACGGGGCCTTGTTTCTTGGTGGCCGTTGCTGTGGCCGGCGGCCTCCTTGCTTCCCTGGTCGGCGGTTTTGTTTTTTGTTACCTGTTCATGGACGTGACTGGTCGGGGCAACGTGACCTAAGACAATCGGGTGGAGATTCTTTCCTGCGTCGTTGGTTGTTTCGTTGCTATTCGTTCATGGATGCCTTCGGCGCGGAGTACATGATGCTGCGAAGAACCCCTTGGCCATTAGGAACTCCATATGTCGGTCGGTGCTCTGCGTATCGCATCGGGTGCGCTTCTCCGGGTTCTGGGTTTCATATGCGCTGTTATTGGCGTTTGGGCAGCGAATTCCCGGTGACAGTTGATGTCTCTCCCTTTGCCCAAACCTTCGGAACAGAGTGTTGTCGGCCGGGGCTTGGCTCCTAGGAAAATCGCCAGCCCAGCTCGCGCTCAGGAATGATGAGCTTCGTCGCTACTTCAAGAGACATGCCATCAACGTGACACAGCCTGCGAAGCCCGTAGCCGTAATTCCCTTAGAACAGCGGCCAGGGCACCGCCGACATCTCACCGCTCGGAGCCGGAAACCGCCCTGCCAAGCGCAACCGGGCGCAGCGCGTGGCGAGCGATGCGATTTCTTCTGCGCTGAGCAAGTCCGCCAGGTTTCGGCCCAGCCCACCGTGCAGGCCTTCGGTGACACGATCGATGCCGTCGCGTTCCTCGGCGGTCAGAGCGTCTCCCAGCCACCCCCACAGCACTGTCCGCAGCTTGTGGTCACGGTGAAAAGTGAGCCCATGGTCCACGCCGTGCCGGTGTCCGTCCGTCATGGCAAGAATGTGGTCGCCTTTGCGGTCGGCGTTGTTCACGACCGCATCGAACACCGCCATGCGCCTGAGCGCCGGAGAGTCCTCGTGAACGAGGGCGACCATCCGTCCGTACTCATCCTGACCCTCAAGGACTTGTTTCCACCCGGTCTCCGGTACGTCGTCCGCCGCAACGAGGTCCACTGCGTTCTGGTCGGGGTCTGACTCCTGCCACAGCTGCACCATTCCTTTACCTAATGGACCGTCCCGCAGCCATGTGCGTGGCACAACGTTCCAGCCGAGGACCTCAGAAACCAGGTAGGCGGCGACCTCCCGGTGGGCAAGGAAGCCGTCGGGAAAATCCCACAGCGGTTTCTCCCCGGCAATCGGTTTATAAACGACCGTGGTGTCGCCGATGCTGCCCAGGAAGGTGGCGTTCGATGCCGTCGTGATGCGGCCGGTGAGCGTCAGCTCGGCAGTCACTAGGTCCAGCGCCGGCATCAGACCTCGGGAAGGGTGCAGATATGCCCGTCGGCGTCTATGGGGTAACCGCAGAGCGAGCACGTCGGACGCCCGGCACCCACGATCTCACGGGTGCGCTTGGCGAACGCGCGGGCGGTGCCGACCGGCATTCGCACCAGCAGCATTTCGGACTCGTTAGCGCCGTCCTCGTCAAGCGATTCGTCGTTGTCATCAGCCTCGACATCGGTGATGGGGTAGGCCTCTATTACGACCTGCGCCGTGGTCGGGTCCCAACCTAAGCTCATGGCCCCGGTGCGAAACTGCTCCGTGACCGCTTCGAGCTGGTCATTGTCGACAAGTTCAATGGGAGTACTCGTGGGAACGCTGAAGGGGTTGCCCTCGACGGTGATGAGCTGGTCGAGAATTTCGTCGATCTTCTCCGCGAGCAGAGCCGACTGCTGCTTCTCCAGGGCAATACTCACCATCTGCGTCCCTGCGCGCACCTGCAGGTAGAACGTGCGCGCCCCCGGAAGGCCAATGGTCCCAACGACGACCCGATCAGGCCAGGCAAACTCGTGAACACGTGTAGGCATGTCTGTATTTTAGGCACATGAGGTTCATGGCGCCTTTTGCCCTGCACCGCCGCCCACCGGCGCGTCGCCAGAGTGGATGCCGTTCGACAGCCACGACAGATCCCCCGCGTCGGTGTTGGTCGCGTAGACGCTCGGCCGACTAGCGCCGTAGCGCACGATCGATACGGAGGCGGGGCCCACGTTAATGCGCTGGAACAGGTCGAGGTGCATGCCGAGCGCGTCGGCGAGGATTGATTTGATGATGTCACCGTGACTCACCGCCACCCACACGGCTCCCGGCCCGTACTCGGCTTCGAAGGCTGCATCGTGTCGCCGGATTGCCGCTACCGACCGAGCCTGCATCGCGGCCATGGATTCACCGCCGGGAAAGACGACGGCGGACGGCTGCGACTGCACAACCGACCACAAATCCTCGGTCGCGAGATCACTGAGCGTGCGGCCCTGCCACTGGCCGTAATCGCACTCGGTGAGATCGGGATCGGCTGGCGCGTCAGGCGAGCCAGCCTGGCGATCGAGGATGAGCTGGGCGGTCTGCTGACAACGTTCGAGTGGGCTCGACACCACCCCGACTAAGGGCACGGCCGCGAGCCGGTCACCGGTCAGAGCCGCCTGGTCGCGCCCGATCTGGTCCAGGCTGACGCCGACGGCCCGACCGGCCAGCAGTCCAGTGGCATTGGCTGTGGTGCGGCCGTGCCGCACGAGAATGACTGTCGCCATCCACCCAGCCTAACCACCCGCTCGAGGGCGGTATGAACCTACAGGGTGGCGCGTCGAACAAGCAGATAAAAGCACTGGCGGAACCCTTCAAGCGCGCCGACGCGCTCAAAGCCGCCGAGACAGGCTCGGCACGCATTGACCAGCTCGTGGCTGACGCAGCAAAACCGGAAGAACCGGCACCGCCAGAACCCCCGGCCGAAAGTCGACCCCCGCATGGAGGACGTCCTGTACCCGCTCCGCGTCGGATCCAGTTGTTCCCGCCCTCTCAGAGCGGGTCGTGTGCCGTTGGTTGAGATGGACCACACCTACCCCGCGCTGTGCGCCCAGAACCAGGGTATGGCATTCTTTGTCAAGCCCCGGGTTTTGTGGAGACGTTTTTAGTTGGAAATTGAGAGCAGTCCCGGGGCGGGGTGGCCGCGTGGAGCTGCTCGTATTCGGGTGGCGGGATAGGGCCAATCTCGCCGTGGAGACGGCGGTGGTTGAACCACTCTACGAGGAAGTTCCAACAACAGAACCGAGCCGCCAACAAAGCTCTCGTCGACTTCATCGCTGAGCTTGCGCGCAGCAGAGAATCCACGCCCGGGCAGATCGCCCTCGCCTGGCTGCTCGCCCAGAATCCGTCGATCGTCCCGATCCCCGGAACCCGCCGGACCCCGCGGATCGAAGAGAACGCGTCCTCGACGACGGTGGCGCTGTCAGCCGACAACCTTCACGATCTTGACTCCCTCGCGCGACGCCTCGGCGTCGCCGGTGACCGTTACAACCCCCATCACCTCGCACTCGTGGGACGCTAGCCTTTCGTCAACCGGATGGCGCGGATTCACAAGATGCACCAACCGCGCCGAAGGTCCTCGGCCTGCTGATTTTCCGGCGTCGGACGCGCGGGTTGGTGCGGGTGATTCGCGCGGGCGGGGCCCTTGACCTGGGGCGGTTGCATATTCTCTATTGTGGCGTCAGGTGTAGGCCAGGAGCCTGCCCGCGACCGTGACGCCGGACCACGACGTGAGGGAGACAACAGCGGCCACACGGGCGGCGATGGGCGCCGACCGACCCATGTCCCAGTTGGCAACGAAGCGGTAGGTGCGCCGGTGAAAGATCAGGATATTCACACCGGCGAGCACAATGAGGCTGAGTTTCCACAAAGCACTGCCACGGTCGGCAATAAGGGACGGGCTGGACAGAAACATCATCACCCCGGTGCTCGCAGCAATCATGAATCCGAGGTGTGACAGTGGAAGGAGATGCTTGGCCGCGGTCGTTACCCGCAGCGCTTGCCGGCCCAGCCCAAGCAGCCGCAGATCAAAAGCTGCGGCCGGGCCGATGAGGAGGGCGATACCGGTGATGTGGACGCTTTCGAGCATTGGATACAGATAGGCCGTGCCACGGATGGCCTCAGCGAACCAGCTGTCCTCCAGCCAGGAGAAGACGCCGTTCATGACGACCGCCTCATGCCCGGCGCGAGCGTGCCCGCAGGTAGATGGCGCCGCCCGCGACAATGGCCACCAACGTGCCGCCGAGAACCGCCCACACGGCAATTGGCGATGTGCTGTCGGAATCCGAGCTGTCCGAATTGGCGTTGTTGGGCTCCTCTGCGGCTGACGCGGCAGCCGGGCCGGCGTCGGGATAGGGGGCTGGCAGCGGCGTCGCCGGCAGTTGGCTACCAAGCACCTGGTTGACCGGACGACCGTCCTCGAACCAGAAAACGACCGGACGAAACTCGTCGTTGTGGCTCCGGCCGATGTACCCGACCGCTTCGACCCTCTCACCGTCAACGAGCGGGCGGTCAAGACCCCATCTGCCCGTGAAGCTCGGCGGAGCGATGGTGACCTCCAGTGCTTCATGGGAACCGCTATAGGACGGAGCCTGGTTGATCGGGCCGCTGTCCTCCGGAGCTTGAAGCTGCTCCGGCAGGGGCAGCTCAGGGGTGTCAGCTGGAAGGTCGCCTTCGATGGTCACCGTGAAATAGGAATGTGGCTCGCCCCACCGGACTTCTGAGACGGTACCCGCAATGTAGTAGGGGCGAGCGGTGTCGAAGTCGTCGAAACCGTGATGCGCCTGCGCGGTACCAGCGGAGAACACCAGAAGCATGGTCGCCGAGACTAAGGATGCACTCGCCAGCTGGAGAGGATGGGCGCTGGTGCGGGCCAGTGTTCCGGTTATCGTGCCGATGCGCATGTCGAGTCGGTCCTTTCAAGAGTGGTCCGCTCCAGCAAACCCCATCTCGCAGGGACGAGGGAGACCCTGTCATGAAGGGTACTGACAGGGTCACCTTGAGAAATGGGCCGGGCTCTCATACCCGCGTGACGCCCGTGGGTTCGGCACGGGCATCGGGCAGGTCGTCTTGTACGTGCGGATCGTGAATCGCCGACCAAACGCTCCCCATGCCGGGAGCATCAGGTTGGTCCCGGGGGAGTCCTCACCGGTGAAGACCAGGGTTCTCCTTGAGGGAATCGATCAGGACTCCTCTGCGTGGGAGGCCGTAGGCCAGGTCATCCAGGTTCCGGACGAGCCGTTTTCAGGCTGTACCCCTTAAGCCAGCATTTTCTGAAGGAGACCGCAGGGTCGCCCCTGAGCTCGTGCTGGGGTGCCCGCTATGAGAGGCCCTGGAAGGGACTCCCTGTGGCGCGAGTGTTGGCCTAGCGTGGACGTCATGAACAACCAAGCGGAAGTACGCGAATTCCTGATCTCGCGGCGTGCCCAGATTTCTCCGGAGGAAGTTGGCTTGCCTGCGGGGTCGAACAGGCGTGTTAAGGGTCTGCGCCGTAGCGAGGTTGCCACCCTTGCCGGTCTGAGCGTTGAGTATTACACGCGGCTCGAGCGAGGGGTGATCAGCGGCGCCTCTGGCCAGGTGCTGGAGAGCATCGCCAGGGCTTTGCGCCTGGACGACGCCGAGCGGGCGCACCTGTTCGACCTTGCCCAAGCGGCCAGCCCGGCCGCGCGGCCGCCACGGCGGCGGAGCTCGAAGTCCTATGTGCCGCACCAGAGCCTGCAGTGGGCCCTTGATGCGGTCACGGCCGGGCCCGCGTTCGTTCGTAACGGCCGGATGGACCTGCTGGCCGGCAACCCGTTGATGCGGGCCTTCTATAAGGACTGCTATGACATGCCCGGCCAGCCACCGAACATCGCGCGGTTTACGTTTCTGGATGAACGTGCCTACGAGTTCTACCCGGACTGGGATGCCTTCGCGGAGGTGACCGTTTCGATCCTGCGGACGGAGGCCGGCCGGGATCCGCGCAACAAAGAGCTCCATGACCTCATTGGTGAGCTGGGTACCCGCAGCGAGCAGTTCAGCAAGCTTTGGGGTGAGCACAACGTCCGCCATCACGGCACTGGGTTCAAGACCTTCAACCACCCCATAGTGGGCGAGATGACCCTGGCGTTCGAGGGGTTGGAGATGGCCGCCGAGCCGGGGCTGACGCTCACGATCTACACAGCAGAGCCCGGGTCGCCGTCGGCTGAGCGCATGCAGCTGCTCGCCTCGTGGGCAGCCAGCGAGTATGGGAATGCCTTCCAGGCTGAACCTGGGCGGACCCGGACAGAAAGCTGACGTGCCAGCCCGGATCACCGGGCGCACAACGCCCACGTACCTCCACGAAGGCTTCAACGTTGCCCTCCTGTCCCGAACGCAGGAACACGTTGACGCACTCGCCGCTGAACTGGCCAGCGCCGGGATCGCCGCCCGCGGGTACGCCACGGACGTCCGTGACCACGAATCGCTTAAAACCGCCCTTGCCCAGGCCGCCGACGAACTGGGGCCTATCGAAATCCTCCAGTACAGCCCCGTGCCGTCCAAGAACTATCTCCGGCCCGTTCTTGAAACAACGTCCGAAGAGCTGCGCTCGGCGCTTGAATTCTCCGCGCTCGGCGCTGCCGCTGCCATGAACGCGGTACTTCCCGGCATGCGTGCCCTGGGGCGCGGAACCGCCCTGTTTATCAATGGCTCCAGCGCCGTCCGGCCCAACCACAACTACGCCGGCACTTCCGCCGCCTTCGCCGCAGAATCCGCGTACGCCCAGATGCTCCATGACGACCTGGCGCCGGAAGGTATCCACGTAGCGCAGCTCATTATCCCGTTGGGCATCGGCGGAGGCGACCCTGCGCACGAACCGGCCGCCCTGTCCGAAACGCTCTGGCGGATCTACGGCGGGGGAACGGGCTTCCGTACTTTCGTGACACCACTCGACTGAGTTTCACGAGGCTCAACCGCAGGGTTGGGCAGCGTCTGCACAAGGAAATGAAAGGACAATCACCATGGTCAGCTATGACTTCAACGGCAAGGTCGCCTTCGTCACGGGCGGGAGTGCGGGGATGGGCGCAGCAACGGCGCGGGCGTTCGCCGAGGCCGGTGCCGCCGTCGCGATTGTCGATCTCGACGGCGGCCCTGCCGAGCGGTTCGCGGCTGAACTCAATGCCGCAGGGCACCGTGCGCTCGCCATTGCATGTGATGTCTCCGACGAAGCAGTGGTGCAAAAGGCCGTCGCCCGTACGGTGGAGGCATTCGGAAGGCTCGACATGGCGTTCAACAACGCGGGGATCATGCTTCCGCCGGTGGACTCTGCAGAGGAGACGGCCGAAGCGTTCGACAGGATCGTCGCGGTCAACCTGCGCGGCGTGTGGGCGTCGATGAAGCACGAGTTGGTGCAGATGCGGAAGCAGGGATCCGGCGCCATAGTGAACTGTTCGTCGCTCGGAGGGCTCGTTGGAGGCAACGGCCGGGCCACCTACCACGCGACCAAGCACGGCGTGATCGGACAGTCCAAGAGCGTCGCGCTGCAGTACGCGCCGCTCGGAGTACGGGTCAACGCTGTATGTCCCGGGACGATTGAAACGCCGATGGTTGCCAGGATGACCGCTGGGGGAGAGCTGGATCCCGAAACCGCGATTTCGTCCATCCCGCTGGGCAGGCTCGGAATGCCCGAGGAAGTAGCCGCAGCCGTCCTGTGGCTCTGCAGTGATGCCGCCAGCTATGTCACCGGCGTCGCACTTCCGGTTGACGGCGGCTATACGGCCTAAGGGTCCCTCCCAGTACCCCCAACAACAGGGGCTCCCACGCGGCCTTGCCAGCTGCTTTGCTGGAATGGACAAACCTTTTCTGATTGAAGGGAACCACCTTCCATGCGCCTGAAGATACCGACGTTGGCTGCGATGATCGTGCTGGCATTGCCCCTCGCCGGGTGCAGCACTCCTTCAAATGACACTGACTCCGGCGCTGCGTCGCCGTCCTCCCCGCCGGAAACATCTTCGACGGCGGCCGGGTCGTCCCAGCCGTCGCAAGGATCGTCCGCCGCTACAGCGGCAGAAAGCACTCCGATCACCATCGACATCGACGGCAAGACCGTGACAGGTACCCTGTCCAGCAACGCAACTGCACGCTCCCTGATCGAGCAGCTTCCCTTGACGCTCTCCTTCAGGGACTACGGCAGGCAGGAGAAAATAGCTGACCTGCCGGAGCCACTTTCGCTCGACGGCGTGCCCGCCGGCGACAGCGCTGATCCACTGGCCATCGGCTACTACGCGCCAGACCAGGCCCTCGTCCTCTATTACGAGAGCGTCGGGTACTCCCGCGGAATTGTGCGGATCGGATCGTTCGATGACCTCGCCGCGATCCGGGACCGGAGGGACGATTTCACAGCCACCCTGGCTCCCGCGACCTGAGCCTGACAACGCAGCAACACCAAGATTTCTCCACCAATGAACGGAACCATGTTGACTCGAGCAGACCTCCAGGATGACCTCGGCCAAGCGCCCATCGACAGCCTGCCCCATGAAGACCTCGGCACCTATGAGGATCCGAAGGCTGCGGCACCGGAGCGCGATCCTTCCGCCCCGGCCGGGCGTTTTCCGTGGGCCGCCCTGCTGGTCATGGCCCTGATGGGATTCCTCCTGATTGCCACCGAGACCATGCCCGCCGGCCTGCTGCCGCAGATTGCCTCGGGTCTGGACGTCACCGAGGGGACCGCGGGACAGTTTGTCAGTGCCTACGCCCTGGGAACAGTCATTGCGGCAATGCCCGCAATCGCCATGACACGGGGCCTGCGAAGGAAGCCCGTTTTTATTGTCGGGATCCTCGGTTTCCTGGCAGCGAACCTCATGGCAGCCTTCTCAACTGACATCGTCCTCTCCCTGGGAGCGCGCCTCCTGGCCGGTGCATTCTCCGGCCTGCTGTGGGGAATGCTGGCTGGCTACGCCCGGCGTATCACGGCCCCTGAACATGCCGGGCGTGCCTTATCCGTCGCGTCCCTTGGAACCCCCGTGGGCCTGGCAGTGGGAACGCCCTTCGGTGCATGGCTCGGCACGACGTTCGACTGGCGTTGGTCATTCGGCGTACTTTCGATCCTCACGGTAGTCACCTTGCTGCTGGCGGCCTTCCTGGTCCCGGATGCTCCCGGCCAACGGGCCGCGACACGTGTGCCGCTGGTCCGCCTCTTCGGCGTCCCGGGCGTCGCGGTCATCCTCGGCGTCATCGTCAGCTGGATGCTTGGGCACAACATCATGTACACCTACATTGACTCGTATCTCCGCGCGGCAAGCCTGGATATCCCGGTCGACGTCGCACTGTTGACGTTTGGTGCGGCCGCCATCGCCGGGATCGCGTTGACCGCTGCGGTGATCGATAAGGGCGTTCGGCGCCTGGTCCTGCTCAGCCTCGGGAGCTTCACCGTGGCCGGAGTGATCTTTATCGTTGGCCAGGCGTCAACAGTGGCAGTCCTTGCAGCCATCATCCTGTGGGGTATCGCTTTCGGCGGCGCGGCAGCGCAGCTGCAAACGGCCATCAGTGCCGCCAGCGGCGAAAACGCCGACGTGGCCAACTCAATGCTCGGCGTCGCATTCAACCTCGCCATCTTCGCTGCGGGCGTGGCGGGTGCGATGGTGATCAGCAGCTTCGACGGGCTGGTCCTGCCCGTTGCCCTGGTGGGGCTTGCCGCCGTCGCGCTCTTACTGGCTGTTGCCGGACGCCGCACAGCATTCCCCGCGTAGCCAGACGGCGGCACCCGCCGTCGCGCACTCGTCCCTGAAGCTCCGAGGAGAGACTCATGAACACCGTCCCCATGCGCCGGTCGGCCCTGCTGACCGCTACCCTCGGGGCCAGCCTGCTGCTGGCGTCCTGCACCACTACGCCGCCGGCGGCATCCCCACCGCCGGTGACGACGACGGTTCCGTCCACGGCCCCGCCCTCAGCAGGGGCGACGCCGTCCGCCGGGAATGCCACCCCGACGGGCACGCCCCAGGCCGTAGCCACCGGCCTGGAGGCTCCTTGGTCCGTGGTGTTCCGCAACGGCACCCCGTTGGTCAGCGAGCGGGACAACGGGCGGATCCTGGAACTCAGCCCCGACGGGACCTCGCGCACCGTTGGAGATATCCCCGGCGTGGCGGGCACCGGGGAAGGCGGGCTGTTGGGCCTGGCCGTGGACAGGCAAGGCCGCCTGTACGTGTACTCGACCGGGACGGACGGAAACAGGCTCCAGCGCTTCGACGTCACCGGAGAACCAGGGTCCTTGGCGCTGGGACAGCCCGAAACGCTCCTCGACGGGATTGCCTCCGCCAGTTATCACGACGGCGGCCGGATCGCCTTTGGGCCCGATGGCATGCTCTACGTCGCGATTGGCGACGCGGGACGGCGCGACAGTTCCCAGAACCTTGATTCCCTGAATGGCAAGATCCTGAGAATGACCCCGGACGGAGACGCCCCCGATGACAACCCCTTCCCTGGCTCCCTCGTCTACAGTTACGGGCACCGCAACCCCCAAGGCTTGGCATGGGCGGACGATGGCACCATGTTCGCCACCGAGTTCGGGCAAAACACGTGGGACGAGCTGAACATCATCACCCCGGGCGCCAACTATGGTTGGCCAGCCGCGGAAGGGATCGCCAATGCCGAGGGCTTCACCGACCCCGTACAGCAGTGGGAACCCGCTGCCGCCAGTCCCAGCGGTATGACCCACATCGACGGGACCCTGTTCATCGCCAACTTGCGTGGGCAGGTCCTCCGGGCCGTTCCGGCCGACAACCCGTCCACCTCGACCACCTACTACACCCGCGAGTACGGCCGCATCCGTGACGTCACCAAGTCCCCGGACGGAAAGCTCTGGTTCGTCACGAACAACACCGACGGCAGAGGTACACCCGGTCCCGAGGACGACCGCATCCTCAGCGTGGAGCCGACCCGGCAGTAATCCAGGCGAATGTGCCACCGGGCGAAAACGGCGTGTGCATTTTGTGAGCTGAGCGGTCCTTCACGGGGGCCCTCGCAGTACCACCCTCAACAGAGACTCCCTCTGACAGTTGAGCTGTGGTGTGCTCGAAATGACGAAGAAGTCCATCAGAATCCGTAAGCGACCCATCAAGAGGAAGACAACACATGAGCACGAATATCGACGGAAGCAACAGCACGGGCACTCGGGAAACCCGGGCTGAGGAGGGCGTATCACGCCGCAACCTGATCAAGCTGACTGGCGCTGGTGCGGCGGTCATCGGGCTGTCCGGTGCGGCGGGCCTGGCTGGAGCCGACCAGGCGTTCGCGGCCCCTGCCGCTTCGCGGAAGGATCTGGAGCCGGGGGACACCTCGAACGGCGCAGACAACTTTTACACCAGCGACCGGGTCACGGTCCGGAAGATCTCGTTCAAGAACCAATACGAGATGAAGGTCGTCGGCAACCTGTTCGTCCCCAATAACCTGGACCGCAGGACCACGAACCCGGCGTTGGTGGTGGGGCATCCCATGGGCGCCGTGAAGGAACAGAGCGCCAACCTTTACGCCACTAAAATGGCGGAGCAGGGATATGTCGCCCTTTCCTTCGACCTCTCGTTCTGGGGAGAGAGCGCAGGGAAGCCGGGGAACGCGGTCTCACCTGACATCTATGCCGAAGATTTCAGCGCCGCCGTGGACTATCTGCGGTCCCAGCCGTTCGTTGACAAGGAACGCGTCGGGGCGATCGGGATCTGTGGCAGCGGCAGCTTTGTTCTCAGCGCGGCAAAGATCGATCCGAGGATCAAGGCAATCGCCACGGTGAGCATGTACGACATGGGCGCCGCTAACCGTGACGGGCTCCGGAAATCCGTGACCCTGGAACAGCGCAAGGCGATGATCGCGCAGGCGGCCGGGCAGCGGGACGTCGAGTTCGCCGGCGGAAAGATCCAGTACACCGGCGGCACCCCGGAAGAGCTCACCGCGGAATCGAGCGCGGTGGACCGGGAATTCTACGACTTCTACCGCACGGCACGCGGATACCACCCGAACACCACTACCCATCCCACGCTGGCCACCAACACCAAGTTCATGAACTTCCACCCGTTCTCCGACCTGGAGCTGGTCTCGCCGCGGCCGCTGCTGTTCATCGCCGGTGACCGGGCGCATTCGAGGGAGTTCAGCGAAGAGGCCTACCGGCTCGCCACCGGGCCGAAGGAACTCTTCTGGGTCCCCGGTGCCGGCCACGTCGACCTCTACGACCGCGTAGGCCTCATCCCCTTCGACAAGCTCACGGACTTCTTCCGGACAAAGCTCTAGGAAGGCAGGGGAGCCCGCGGCAGTCCCTGGTCCGCGGGCCTCCCTCACCATTTGTCCAGTCTCAAATACGGTATCTCGTCTGCCGCTCATCCTCATCCCATGCCGCGATTCTTGCACGACCGGCAGTCGCATATCCGTCCAGTTTGGGGATGGTGATCTGGATTGCTTCGTGTCGTTGTAGTCGAACCAGCCGGGCCGCACGATTGCGTAGGGGCTACCGCTGGCGTCGAGATGCGTGAATTGGTCCTTCGTGCCTTTCAGGCTTCGGGGATGGTGAGGCCGAAGCTGTTGAAGTCGATCTGGTCGGGATCCATGGTGTCCCCGATGTGGAGGGCGTCGATGCGGGCCAGCTTGCCTGCGGTGAGCTCGAAGTCGAACACGTTGAAGTTCTCCGCGATCCGGTCCCGGCGCACCGACTTGGGGATGGCGGAGCGGCCCTGCTGGATGTGCCAGCGCATCATGACCTGCGCTGTCGTCTTGCCGTAACTGTCTGCGATGGCCCGAATCGTCGAATCGGTCAGAGGTGTGGTGGCGTCACCCCTGTAGTGCCGGATCCCGCCGATGGGTGACCATGCCTGCGTGATGATGCCGTGGGACTGGTTGGCGGCTTGGAGGTCAGGCCGGGTGTTGTATGGGTGCAGCTCAATCTGGTTCACCGCCGGCATGACGTCTGTTTCGCCCAGGAGCGCCTCGAGCCGGATCGGGTTGAAGTTGCTGACACCGATCGACCGGACCGTGCTCCAAGAAGACATCTTCACGGGGGATGCCGGAGCGGCGAAGGCCCTCCCCGACCTCGCGTTCGTTGCCGTAAGCCGCGGCCGTATCAATGTGGCGGTACCCAACTTCGATGGCGGCCTCTACGGCGGCGACGGTCTCTTCGGGAGGGGTTTGGTAGACGCCGAGCCCGACCGGGGGCATGGCGACGCCGTTATTCAGGGTGATGAGTTCAACCACAGCGGGTTTCTCCTTCGTATTGGTCGTTGTTGTCAGAGTTGGCCGGCGCGCATTGCTGCGATGACGCCGCCGTCGATGAGGAGGTCTGAGCCGGTGATGAAAGCACCTTCGGGTCCGAGGAGGTACCCGGCGATGGCTGCCACTTCCGCCGGAGTGCCCATGCGGCCGGCCGCTGAAGTGCGGATCATGTTCCGGTAGCCTTCGGCGAACGGGCCTGACATGTCGTCCTGGGCCAGGGGCGTGGAAATGATGCCCGGGCTCAGGGAGTTGATGCGGGCACCGCGCGCGCCCCAGGTGGTGGCTGCTGCCTGGACGCGCAGGGCATTGCCGCGTTTGGCCAATGTGTAGGCAGCGCCTGAATCGTCCACCTTGTCGGCAGCGAGGAACGGCAGGTCCAGCAGTTCCTCGGTGGGGGTGAAGGCCAGCGCGTGTTCGATCTCGCGCGGATAACCCTCGCCCATGTGGCCGGCCATGCTGGAAATAACGACGCCGGAACCACCTTGAGCGATGACCCGGCCGAATTCTTCCCGAAAACGTCCAGGTGCCATAGCTCTACCCGCGGCGCGTTCCGTGGTGTGGGTGGAAGGGAGCGGATCATCACGCCGAGCGCTCTCGGACCTCATCGACGCTTCAATCTGGGTGCAGTGCGACAACCTTGAAGCCCGACGTCGTCTCCTGGCACGCGATGGCCAGGAAGAAGTAGACCTGCACAGGGAGTGGGAAGAACAAGAAATTCCCTTCCTGCTTGAAGATCGGCCATGGGCGCGCGCCACAGCGATCGTGGCCGGAAGGCCGGCAATAGAGCACGATCCGAATACCCAGGTAGTGACCGCTCAGCCGGCACCAGCACGCGCGGAGATTACCTAACGCACTGATTTGCCATCCCCCTCCACCGAAGGGCCCAGGGCCCGTGCATGCTTTAACGCCGTCAGCGGCAAAGCGCTCTTGTTGGCGCCTGAGCTCCCCGGCGTCCTGGCGTGACAACTTGAACCTCCCAGGCCATGCGCCTGCCATCACGTTCTGCCATGACATCCGCCGTCCACGCCCGTCCCTGGATCCAAGCAGAGGTTTCAGGAACATTATTGGAATCGGGCTGGGCGACACATTCTCGGAGAGGAGTGGTCATGATCCGGGCTCTGTTGTGCACGGTGAATATCGGGCACCACTGGCGGGCGGAATTGCACATGCGTTTCCTGACGGGGGCCTTCCGCCTTCGTTCCAATCGCCGGCTATCTGGCGATAGCGATTCTGCGCGGGGACCGCATTTCGGTTCGGCGTCGAATTCGTGCGCGGCAACGAGGTGCTCTGGCTGGGGATGAACCGACCCCAATGGTTCCTCCTGATGATTCTCCCCCTGCGGCTCTGGCGGATGCTGCGGGTCTTCGGGAAACCACTCCGCCCAAAGTTGGAAAGAAGAGTGGCATGAGCGATGACAACCCCGAAGAAGCCTGGAGCCCACTGCCACCGCCCCGAGAAGAGGAGCAGCCCTCTAAACCAGGGCTCGGCCTCGTGATGCTAGGAATCCTGTTGGGGGCTCCTGCCCTTTATGCCCTTTATTTTGGGACGACAAGGGGTATCGCTCCGGATGAAGGGTACAAGACCTTCCTCGCCGGGCCTGGAGCGTTCATACCAATCGCCGTCTATCTGGTGGTGGCGATTGTGCTGGCGGTCCGGCCACGCACATCCCGGTTGGGTGCGGGGCTGCTCATGGGCCTTGGAGTCTTCACCCTGCTCGGCGGCGGGATCTGCGTCGGATACCTCGCACAGATGAGAGGCGAGGTCTGAGATGAATCCGTCACCGTTCTCTTCGCGGCAGGCGCTGCCCGGCCCCGGCCAGCCGCTCCGTGAAGGGAGGTGGTGTGGCTAGCGCGGTGGTCAGCTTAGGACCTCGGCGAATATCACCAAAGCCGGGGCAGTTTCGCTTTTTCCAGGGCGTAGGGCGGGGCGGACCGCTAGATGCATGATTCTGGGGCACCGAAATAGGTTGAAAGCCGTCGTGCCCCATCGCAGGCCAAGTCGATGATGCTGGGTGAGGAATCCGGCTGATGGAGGATGCCGTCTCGTAGGCCGCTGACCGATAGGGACGCCATCACATGGCCGCGGTGATCAAAAATTGGGGCAGCGACGGCGGCCATCCCCATGGTTACTTCGTCGTCGCTCAGGGCGAAGCCGGCATCGCGGATTTCTTTGAGCTTTCCATAGAATTCTGCTCGGGAACGCGCGCCGAGACTGAAGTCCGAGCTCTGGCCCACGACGGCAGCGTAGTCTTCCCATGACTTGGGGGTGTCGAAAGCCAACAAAGCGCGGGGTGCGGCGCCGAGATGCAGGGGCAACGAGCTTCCAAGGGCCAGGCGGCGACTGTTCACTCGCTTACCGTCTATCCGCTCGATGCATACAGCACGGGTACCGCTCCTGATGCAAAGGAATACCGTTTCCCCGGTTGCATCGTGGATTTCGCGAAGCACGGGGAGCGCAGCCCGCCGCAAATCCAGTTGGTTCAACAGATTCCCCGCGAGGGAGATCATCTTACTACCGATTCGATAGGAACCGCGGTGGCCAAGCTGTTCTACCCAACCGGTCTCAACAAGGGTTCCCAACATGCGGTAGACGGAGCTGATGGGTTCGCCTATGAGGTCGGCGAGTCTCGCGGAGGTTGAGACGCGTTCGACAGCCAGCGCATCCATGAGGGAGCTGGCCTTGGCCAATACCGAATCGTTCGATGCGGGGGCATTGAACTCATGGGCGGTCGGGACCGGCTTGAATTCCGCCATGAGATCGGTCAGGGCCTGCGCGGCAGCCGCGAGAACGGTTTTTGCTCCTTCCTGCTGGTTGACGACTTGGTCGACCAGACCCGCTGCTGTCAGCGCACCGAAGATGCTGCCGTCCGCGTTGAATACGGGAAATCCCAAGGCCGCGATCCCGTCAACAACCTCATTGGATTCCATTCGCCAGCCCTCGCGTTTAGTGTCGGCGACCAGTTGGCGGAGTGTCTCGGCGTCAACGGGCGTCCTTGACGCCCATTGCGTATAGGGGGCTTGGGCAAGGAGCTCGTCGAGTACTTCGGGGGATTGCCATGCCAGCAGCACATGGGATGCGGCGCCGGCATGGAGTGGAAGGATCCGCCCGGATGAAAGCTCGTGGAGATCGACTTCCGTGGAGTCGACCTGCTCCAAGCAGACGGCGGTGCCGTTGCGCGGTATCCAGAATGCCGCCGTTAGACCAAGCTCGGACTGGATGCCCTCGAGCACGGTATTGAGGGTTTCATGATCGAGGAGGGCGTCGGTTGCCGCCTCCGCATACCGCAAGATCCCAACGCCCAATTCAACGAGCCCGCCCGGGGAGCGGCGGAGAATCCCCGAGTGTTCCAGCGAGCTGATGATCCGGTAGACGGACGGCCGCGGTTCGTCAACAGCTTTCGCCAGGTCCGCCGGAGTCGAGGGGCCGAGGGCGGACGCTTCATCAACCACTTGTGTAGCCTTGAGCACCAGCTGAATGAGCTTGGCTGTCTGCGTCATGGTTGCACCCCTCGAATCGAACTGCCTCGCGCCAAGCGACCTTAATCGAGGGACCGGGCAGGATGTCGCCTTTCATGAACAACCTGTCCAGTATATGCGACTTGCAGTCGAGGGAGACCGCGCTGCGCCCATCTCGCCGCGATCCCTTAATGCCACATCGGAGCGCCGAAGGGTTTAGTGCCGGAAGCTATGAAACTTCCAGGCCTGCATCGGCATAGGCGGTCCTGGCACGCGGCCCGGTGAGGATGCGGGTGAGTGCTTCAGCTGCCGGTTTCCCGGCCGCCGGCGCTGCGAGGGCCAGTGAGAAGCTGGTGTAGTGCTGGACGGGGTCGGGCAGTGGGCCGATGACCCGTGCGCCGGGCATGTGCAGGAGTTCGCTTATCTGCTGGACGGCGAGGTCTGCGCGTCCGTCGATGACGGCTGCCGCGGTGGGTCCGTGGTCGATAAGCGTGGCTCGCGAATTCACCTCGCCGGCAATGCCGAGCTTCGTGATCAGGGTCTGGAAGTACAGCCCGCTGGGGCTGTTGCGTGAATAGGCTACGGAGCCGGCGGCGGTTAGGGTTCGCGCCAGCGTCCTGACAGTGGAGATGTCCGGCTGTGTCCTGTCGGGGGATGCCGCGATGCCTATTCCGGATTTCGCTAACGGGACGATTGTGCCGGGCACCAGAATGCCCAAGGTTGCCAGAGCTTGGAGCGAGCCCGACATGCCGATCATCACGTCCGGTAGTGCGCCGTCGTCGATCCGTTGCACCAGCACGTTGGTTGAGGCATAGATGATGTCCACGGTGGCACCGATTTCGGTGCTGAGGGATTCGAGACCGAGGCTTTTTACGGCCGACTTCAGTGCGGCGGCGCAGAAGAGTGAAACCCTCGGGCTGCCATTGTCATCGGAGCTCATGTGGCTGTCCTTATCCAGGGTCGGGCATGAGGTAATGCCCGACGGGTATGTGGGATGGGGAGGCAGGAGGTGCTGTCATTCCCTTGGTGAATACGGTCAGCTCGTGAACCACTGGCAGCTGTGCGCTGCCCGGACCGTGGGTGCAGCGCACCCACGGATTTACCGGTGGCAGGAGCAGCGGTCTAGCTCTCGGTCGGGGCGAGGACGATGTCGAAGCGGGTTCTGGCCCAGGACAGGCCCCCGAGGTCGCGTCCGTCGGGCGCAGCCGTACCGGGTGCCTGTTCTTCGAAGTTCCTGATGAGGGATTCCTTGACCCCAAAAACGCTGTCATGCTTCAACAGTTCGTCGCCGCGGACGAAGATATGCGTTACCAATGTCCGCAGGCCCGGTGCGGTGACCATGAAGTGAAGGTGCGAGGCCCGCATGGGTGACCGTCCGACGGCCTCCAGCATTTCCCCCACCGGTCCGTCATGAGGGATCGGGTATGGGGTGGGGGTCAGCCCCCAGAACCGGTAGGTACCGTCCGCGTCGCTGAAGAGATGGGCGCGGCCGGACACTCGCTGGTCAGAGTACTGCACGTCATAGAAGCCGTCCTCGTCGGCTTCCCATACTTCGATTCTCGCATTTGGGACGGGGTTGCCGGCGGTGTCCTTGACACTGCCTTCGACCCAGCATGGCTGGCCGGGAGCGGCGCCGGCGATGTCCCCGCCGTTGTCGATTTCCGGTGCGTCCTCGACGAAGAAGGGCCCAAAAACTGTGGCCTCGGTCGCGTCGTCGATGGTTTCGTTGTTGACGGCGATCGTCTGCATCGATGCTCCGAACACGTCGGAGAGCAGGATGAATTCCTGCCGTTTGTCGTCAGTGATGTGGCCGGCCGCCGTCAGGAAGCTGATTGCGGCGTTCCATTCGGCTTCTGTCAGGCGCACTTCACGGATAAAGGAGTGGATATGCCGGGTCAATGACTGCATGAGTTGCTTGAGTCTCGGGTCCTGGCAGCTCTCGAAGGAGTCCAACACATTCTGGACCAAATTCTCCTCGACCCTTTGCTGGGCCTCGGAGACGGGATGCGGGCCTGAATGAGAGCCGGTTTCCATGACTCGGGTCTGGTTGGTCACGATGGGTTCCTAGCTGTAGGTGGTGGGCGTCGGCGGTGGTGCCTGTCAGGAGGGGTGTCGATGGGTCGGTTCTCTAGGCGCGGACCAGGGGCCGGGATGCGTCGTCGAGGTCCTGAAGTTCGGGGTCTGTGAGTCTGATGTCCATGGCCGCCAGCAGCGGGGGGACCTGCTCCGTGGTCCGCGCACTGGCGATGGGGGCGACGACCCCGGGTTGTGCAGCCAACCAGGCGAGGGCGATGGAGGCGGGCTGGACATTATGGTTCGATGCCACGAGACGCAGAACGTCCAGCACCCTGAGTCCTTGAGACGTGAGGTACTTCGAGGCGTCGGCGGCTCGAGGACCCTCGATCGGTGCCGTGCCGGCATATTTTCCCGTCAGGAAGCCGTGTGCCAGGGAGTAGTAGGGCATGACCGCCAGGCGGTGCTTGCTCGCCAGCGGCAGGATGTCTGCTTCGATGGCCCGCTCCATAAGGCTGTATTGGGGCTCCAGCGCGACAGGCGTATGGAATCCCTCCCGCTCGGAGATCCTCAGCCATTCCTCGATCCGCTCTGCTGAGTAGTTGGAGATCCCGATGGACCGCACCTTTCCTTCATCCACGAGCGAGGACATCGCAGCGATGCTGTCGGCCAGGGGTGTCCCCGGGTCATCGAAGTGCGCATAGTAGATGTCGATGGTGTCGACACCGAGGCGGGTGAGGGAGCCATCGACGGCGGCACGGATTGTCTGGGGAGCCATCCCTTGGAGATCGGGGTGGTGACTGACCTTTGTGGCCAACACGAGGTCATCCCGGTCCGAACGGCCGGCCAGCCACTTGCCGATGATGGCTTCGGACTCGCCGCCGGAATTTCCCTCTCCCCAAAAGGAATAGGAATCGGCGGTGTCCAGGAAATTCCCGCCACCTTCGACGTAGGCGTCAATGATCGAGTGCGAGGTCGCGGTGTCGGCGGTCCAGCCAAAGACGTTGGTGCCAAGCGCCAGAGGAGATACTTCGATTCCTGGGGCGATGGTCCGCATGGTGGGCAAGGTCGATCTCCTAGGTAGTTCTGCGGAACGAAATTCCGGATGTTCGAGGTTCAGGGGGTTGGGCTGGCCAGCGGGCCTCCGGCGGGTCACCGTTCAGGCGTCTCCGGAGGCCAACTTCCGTGCCTCAGGCGGAGGGATTGGAGCTTGGCGGCTTTCCGGCCCAGGCGGCGTTCAGGATTCCCACGACGTCGTCGTACGTGATTGGGCGCGGGTTGCCGTAGGAGCGGCTGGTTACCTCTTCGGCGATTCGGGGGATGTCCTGTTCCCGCATGCCAAGTTCGGCGAGGGACCGTGGCGCGTTAAGTTCGCCGGCGATCTCCCACAGCCGTTCGGCCGGGTCGGCCGCGCCACCCAGAGCCCGTGAAAGGGCGGCGGTGGCCTCAGGTGCTGCCGGCTGGTTGAAGCTGAGGGCGTGGGGGAGCACAACCGTGTGGGTTTGGGCGTGCGGAAGGTTGAGGGTTCCGCCCAGCGCGTGGCACAGCTTGTGGTGCAGGGACATCGTGGTGGCGCCCAAGCACGCGCCACACAGCCAGGATCCGTAGAGGGCGTTGCTTCTGGCCTCTGGGTCGGAGGGATCGGCGACTATCGCGGGGAGAGCGGCCGCGAGGGCTTTGACGCCTTCCTCGGCCATCAGCGAGATGATCGGCGTGGCGTCCGGGGCATAAAGGGCCTCGACGGCGTGTGCGATGGCATTGATGCCGCTGGTCACCGACATGGAGGCTGGCAGTGTTGCGGTCAGCTCGGGGTCGTAGACAACACTGCGGGGCAGTACCCGGGGGTCGCGGCCGGTTTCCTTACGCCCGTCGGTGGTGAGGCCCCACACGGGGGTCATTTCGGAGCCGGCGTAGGTGGTGGGCACGGCGACGATCGGAAGGCCGTGCTTGAGCGCGATTGCCTTGCCGAGTCCGATGGCTGATCCACCGCCGACGGCGACGCAGCCGTCGGCGCCGACCCTTGCCGCCTCGTCGCTGGCGCGTTGGGCGACCTCGTTGGGGACATGCATGACGGCTTCGGGCAGCACACCCACGCAGCGGTCACCCAGTGCCTCGGCCACCCGCTGGCCGGTCTCCTCCTGTTCGGGGGAGCAGAGGACCAGGACCCGCTTGAGCCCGATCTGGTCGAGTTCCTCGGGGAGGGTCGAGAGTGAGTTGGCGCCGAACCGTACCCGCATGGGAAGGGCTTCGTAAACAAACTGGCGAGTCATAGGGGTGAGCTCCTTTGTAAATTCATTTCGGTGAACATTGTGCGCAGGCGGGGTGTCCCTGAAAGGGTGGGGCGGGCGGTCAGCGTGAGCCGGCGCGGCGCTTGTTGTAGATGTCGAATGCGACGGCCAGCAGCAGCACCAGGCCCTTGATCACGGACTGCACGGACTGGTCGATGCCCATCAGCTGCATGCCGTTGCTCATGACGGCCATGATGAGGCCGCCCGCCATGGCCCCGGCCACTTTGCCGACGCCGCCAGTGACGGCGGCGCCGCCGATGAAGGCTGCGGCGATCGCATCAAGTTCGAACATGTTGCCCGCACCGGGCTGGGCGCCGTTGGAGCGCGAGGAGAACACGATGCCGGCCAGGGCCGAGAGGAGTCCCATGTTCACGAAAATCCAGAAGTTGACGGTGCGGACCTTGACGCCTGAGAGGGCGGCCGCGACCACGTTGCCGCCGATGGCGTACACCTGGCGACCGAAGACGCTTCGCTGCATTACGACGCTGTAGGCCAGGATCAGGATGGCCAGCATGATCAGGACGATCGGCATGCCGCGGGCCGTGGCCAGCTGCCAGGCGAAGGTCATGACCGCGATGGCGACGACGACGATCTTCGCGATGAACAGCGGGAAGGAGGGGACCAGCTGGTTGTAGCTGATGAGCGCCTTGCGGGTGCGGTACTGACTGAATGCGTAACCGGCCACCGCGATGGCGAAGATGACCAGGGTGAAGACGTCGTAGCCGGCGCCGCCCAGGAGCCCGTTGAGGAAGCCCGAGGCGATCTGGCCGTACGCGGCTGGGAACGGGGAGAGCGAGACGTTGTCCAGGACCACCAGGGTCAGGCCGCGGAACAGGAGCATGCCTGCGAGGGTGACGATGAAGGCCGGGATCCCGACGTAGGCCACCCAGTAGCCGTGCCAGGCCCCGATGAGCAGGCCTGTTACGAGGGCGGCGATGACGCCCACCCACCATGGCTGGCCGTATTGTATGACGACCACCGCCGAGACAGCTCCGGTGAGGGCGACCACGGAACCGACCGAGAGGTCGATGTGGCCGGCGATGATCACGATGACCATGCCGATCGCCAGGATCAGGATGTACGAGTACTGGAGGACGATGTTGGTGATGTTTCCCGGTCCGAGCGAGGCTCCGCCGGTCAGGACACCGAAGAGCGCGACGAGCGCTATGAGTGCGACGTAGATGCCGCTGGTACGCATGTTGCGGGTGAACAGTTCGCGGATCTCGCTGGTGCCTGCGGTGACAACTGATGCGGGAGGCGAGGCTTTCCCCTTTTGGGATCCCTTGGGGGCTGTCATGGTCATGCGATGAGTTCCTTGTCTTTGGTCATGAGTGTCATGAGGCGTTCCTCGGAGGCATCGGCCGCCGGCAGTTCCCCGGTGATCCGGCCTGTCGAAAGGGCATAGATGCGGTCGCAGGTGCCGAGGAGTTCGAGCAGGTCGGAGGAGATGACCACCACTGCTTTCCCGGCGTCCACGAAACTGTTGATCAGCGTGTAGATCTCGAACTTGGCGCCGACATCGATGCCGCGGGTCGGTTCGTCGAGTATGAGTACCTCGGGGTCGGTGAGCAGCCACTTGGACAGCACGACCTTCTGCTGGTTGCCGCCCGAGAGTTTCCCGACGATGGATTTCACGTTCGGTGCCTTGATGTTCATCGATTTCATCGCGAACTCGGCCGCGGCGGCCTCCTCGTGATGATTGACGAAGCCCCAGCTCGACAGCTTGCCCAGTGCGGCGCCGGAGATGTTGCGTGCGATGTCGTCGATGAGGTTGAGGCCAAAGGCCTTGCGGTCTTCGGTTGCGTAGGCAATCCGTGCTTCGATGGCTTCCGCCACGGTGCGGGTCCTGGTTTCCTTGCCGTGCATGAACACCCGCCCCGAGATGTAGCGGCCATAGGACCGGCCGAAGATGCTCATCATCAGTTCGGTGCGCCCTGCCCCCATGAGCCCGGCGATCCCGATGACCTCTCCGGCCCTGACTTCGAAGGTCGCCTGGTCTACTACCAGGCGGTCCTGGGTGGGGTGTTTCACTGTCCAGTCCTCTACCCGGAGCACAACTTCTCCGGGCTTCGAGTCTCGGGAGGGGTAAAACGCTTCGAGGTCGCGGCCAACCATTCCCCGGATGATCCGGTCGACGTTGACGTCGGGGTCGGCCATGTCGAGTGTTTCCACGGTCTTTCCGTCGCGGATGACGGTGGTGTGGTCCGCGATCGCTTCGATCTCGTTGAGCTTGTGGGAGATGATGATCGAGGTGATGCCGCGGGTGCGCAGGTCGCGGACAAGGCCCAGCAGGTGGGCGGAGTCGTTGTCATTCAGAGCTGCGGTGGGTTCGTCGAGGATGAGCAGCTGCACCTCTTTGGACAGGGCTTTGGCGATCTCGACAAGCTGCTGTTTGCCGACACCAAGTTGCCCGACCGGCGTAGTGGGTTCCTCGCGGAGGCCCACCGAGTCCAACAGCACGCCGGCCTCGGCGTTCGTCCTGTGCCAATCGATGAGTCCGGACTTGCCGCGGCGCTCGTTGCCCAGGAAGATGTTTTCGGCGATGGACAGGTGGGGCACGAGAGCCAGTTCCTGGTGGATGATCACGATGCCGGCGTGTTCGGAATCCCGGATACCCGAGAAGGAACAGGTTTGCCCCTTGAAGAGGATTTCGCCGCCGTAGCTCCCGGCCGGGTAGACGCCGGAGAGCACCTTCATCAGAGTGGACTTGCCGGCGCCGTTCTCGCCGCAGATCGCATGGACCTCGGCGCGCTCCACGGCGAGGGAGACGCCGGACAGCGCCTTGACGCCGGGGAAGGACTTGGTAATGGATTGCATTTCCAGGATGTGTTCGACCATGGCACGCCGTCCTATTCAGGGGTCTTGAAGGGAAAGGTTTTGGGGGAGGGGCACCGGCGAAGGCCCGGCACCCCTCCCGGGGTGCTACTGAAGGCGCCCGGCCTCGACCTCCGCAGCGGTGTAGTAGCCGCTGTCGATCAGGGTGGTCTTGATGTTGTCCTTGTAGATCGGCTGAATGGGCACGAGGAACGAGGGGACGATCTTGGATCCGTTGTCGTAGGACTTGGTGTCATTTACCTCCGGGTCCTTGCCCGCCAAGAGATCCTCAGCCGCGCTTACCGCCTGCGCGGCAAGGGTGCGGGTGTCCTTGAAGACCGTGGAGAACTGGACGTCGTCATTGATCAGCTTCACGGAAGCGACCTCGGCGTCCTGACCGGTGGTTACCGGCATGGGCTTCTGCCCGGAGCCAAGGGTCGGGCCATAGCCGGCGTTGCGCAACGAGGTGATGACGCCACGGGCCACGCTGTCGTTGGGCGTGAGGACTCCGTGGAGCGCGGGCCCTCCGGTGTAGCTGGCGGTCAGCAGGTTATCCATACGTTCCTGGGCCTTCTGCTGGGACCAGTTTTCCGTGGCGACCTGGGCGAGCTTGTTCTGCCCTGACGTGATGACGAGCGTGCCGCTATCGATGTACTTCTGCAGGACGGACATGCCGCCGTTGAAGACGAACGTCGCGTTGTTATCGTCCAGCGAGCCGCCGAACAGTTCGATATTGAACGGGCCCTTCGCGCTGCCCTCCGAACCATCCTTGTTGAGCACGCCCAGACCAATGAGGAGCGAGGTTGCCTGCTGCGCGCCGACCTTGAAGTTGTCGAAGGTGACGTAGACGTCCACGTCAGCGCTGTTCCTGACGAACCTGTCATAGGAGACGATCGGGATGTTGGCGCCGGCAGCTGCCTGGAGCTGGGGGGTCAGCGCGGTCCCGTCCAGAGGAGCGAGGAGCAGAAGGTCAGCGCCTTGGGTGATCATCTGGTCAACCTGCTGCTGCTGGGTGGGGATGTCGTTGTTGGCGTACTGCAAATCCACCTGGTACCCGATTTTTTCCAGGCCCTCCTTGATGGCAGAACCATCGGTGATCCACCGCTCCTCGTCCTGGCTCGGCAGGGAAACACCGATCCGGGTGTCCTTGGGCGCTGCGGGAGATCCGTTGGACCCGTTGCCGCCGCCCGCGCCGCCGCCGGCGCACCCCGCCAGTACCAGTGAAGCCGCCGTAGTTGCAGCGATCAGGAAAATTTTCTTTTGCACCGTTCTCCTCCTTTGGAGCCCGAGTGGCCCCTGGGGCCAGTTCCGCGCGTCGTGGTTTGCCGCGCCTAAGTTTTATCTGTGATTGCGAGCACTTAGTGCCGTACAATGGACAACATGTTCGCACAGTACTACCTAGAAAAGCTAGTGGCGTCCTGCATTACATTCGGGCCGCGTCAGCCGCGATCAGGGTGATACAAAGTGGTGCCGCCGTGTGGAACAGGGATTTCGACCACGGGCCGGGGCGGCCGCGTGGCCGGGGAGTACAAGCGCTAGCGCCCTTCGGGGGCAATGGAAGAGACGGTCAATGAGCACCATTCAGTTGTTGAAGAAGGCCGGCCAGGTGGTCGACGAACTTGCCCGCATCGGGCAATCTACGCCGGCGGAATTGGCGAAGGTCATCTCGGAGCCGCGGCCGACCGTCTACCGCATCGTCGCTGCGTTGGAACAGGCCAAGCTGGTCCGTTCGGCCGGTGACGGCAGGCTTGAACTCGGTACGGCCATCCTTAAGCTTGGCGATGCGGCGGCCGACGCCCTCGTCGATCGGGCCGAGTTACATTCCCAGCTGCGCTGGGTCCGCGGGCAGTTGGGCATGAGCGCGTACTTCTGTGTCCTGCGCGAGAACGGAGCGGTGTGCCTCGACCAAGTTGAGGGTTCCGACGTCAACTTGCTTGACCTGGCCCCGGGGCGCACCATTCCGCTTCATGCAGGGGCAGCGTCCCAGGCCCTTCTTGCCTCGGCTTCCGCGGAATTTCAGGCAGCCGTGTTGCAGGGTGGCCCCTATGGGCGCATCGCATCACAGACGCCCCTCACCGCCGATGCGCTGAGAAAAAAGATCGAGCAGGCGGCCGTGCGCGGGTGGAGCGTCGACGACAGCGAAGTAACAGAAGGTGTTGCGTCGGTTGGTGTCCCGGTCTTCCACCGCAACGGCAGCCTGCTGGGTGCCATAGCCGTTGCCGGACTTCGGGGAAGTGTTCTGGGCCAGGAGGCGATCGCCAAGCAAACGCTGGATGCAGCCGCGCAGGCCATCACTGCGTTTACGGCCGAAGATGGCGCAAATGACACCCGGGATACCGCCGGATCGGAAGAGCCTCAGGGGTCCGAGCGGGAAGCCCCGCGGGCCCCCGCCGTCATCGCCAAGGCCAGTGCCCTGATGGCGGCGCTGGCGGAAGAGCGGATCGCTACCTCGGCCCGGCTGACCGAACTCCTCGAGGAGCCCGTAAGTTCGGTCTACCGCATGCTTGCTACTTTGGCGGAAGCTGGCTGGGTGGAGCAGATCGGTCACCGTGGAGCCTACCGTGTTGGCAGCAAGCTTGTTGCGCTCTCGGGTGAGTTCTCCCGTCGGGCAGATATCCGGCGGGCTGCCGCCCCGATTCTTCGGGAAATCCATGAAGCAACAGGAGAGACAACCTTCTTGTGCATCCGACGTGGCACGCGGGCTGTCTGCATCGAGCGTATCGATGGGGTTCGTGTTAACAGCCGCGTCCTGCAGTTAGGGGAGTCACTTCCGTTGCATGTTGGTGCTGCCCCTCGATCACTTCTTGCGTTCGAGGGGCGGGAATCCTGGGAGGAATATGCCGCGATCGCAGCCAACACCGGTGAACCCTGGCTCCGGGGCCGATCCCGGTCTGAGTTCTACGCGGAGCTCGAAGGGATTAAGGTGCAGGGCTTCGTGCGCAGCGACAACCAGGTGACCTCGGGCATAGCCGCCGTCGGCGCGCCGATCTTCAACCACCGCGGTGAAGTGGCCGCTTCGCTGTCGGTCAGTGGAATGCGCGAGGGGCTCCTCGCGCGCCCCGACGGAGACCCCATAGCTGAGCTCGTTCTCCGCGGAGCGCGGGCGCTGTCAGACTACCTGGGGGCACCGCCCCTCCCGGCTGCGAATCACGCCGATGTGTTTCGCGCCATAGTTGACCACGCATCCCCGGCGTGACATGATCTGGACAGCTTGTCCATTAGATGACACCAACTAGGTACTCTGTAAATCTCTTGAACCGGAGCAGGGACAGCGCTGGCCAACAAGCACAACCACACAAAATCCCGACCGGGCCTTAGGGCTCAATCGACAGGAGACAATGCCGTGAAACCGATTGTCGTAGGACTTCTGGGAATAACTCACCCGCACGCCTCAGCCAGGGTTCGTGCCCTGCGAGAGATTGAAGGAGTCGAAGTCGTCGCCGCTGCCGACGACGACCCGCGCCTGACATACTTCACCGAGAAGTACGGCGTGGAGGCCAGGACCGTCGACGAAGTGCTCCAGGATGACCGCATCGATGCGGTCATGGTTCACTCGAAAAGCAAAGACATGGTCCCGCATGCACTCCGGGCACTGGCAGCCGGGAAATCAGTCGTCGTGGAAAAGCCCGGCGGCGGTACCGTCGAGGACCTTCTGCAGCTGGCCCAGGCCGAAGCGCAGGCCGGGCCCGGTCTGGTCGTGCAGGTGGGCTACAACGTGCGGCTGGCCCGGTCCATCGGCCAGGCAAAGGAGCTGATCGAGGCCGGCTTGATCGGGGATGTGGTCAGTGTTTCTGCCCGAGGAGCCGCGCTCGTGGGCGAACATCTCACCGCACACCTCAACCAGCCGGCGGACATGGGCGGGGCGCTGTGGATCATCGGATGCCACATGCTCGACTCCCTGGTGCACATGTTCGGCGCCCCGGACTCCGTCAACGCCCGCGTGCACAAGTCAGCCCGCCTCTCCGACGAAACCAGCCGCGAGGACTCCGCAGCTGTCCTGCTGAACTACCCGGAGATGTCCGTGACGTTCAGTTTCGACGGTCACGATCGTCTTGAGTGGTTCGAGAGCTCACGTATTTCCGTGTACGGCACCGCCGGCATGATCGAGATCGGCATCCTCCCCCAGAAACTTCGCGTCTATGTCGACCAGGACCGAGCAGGATGGAAGGCCGGCTGGACTGAATGGACCGAAAGCTACTTCACGCCCCCGTTTGCCCGCACCGAGTCGAATAAGTTCTCCGAGCTGCCCGAGCTGGAGAACATCAGCAACTTCCACCCCGAAATGCGCGGGTGGGTCGACAGTATCCGCACCGGTTCTCCGGTTGTCGCACCTGTCGCGGATGCACTGGCCGTCGCCCAGATTGTCGACGCCTGCTACCGCTCGGAAAAAGAGCTGGGAGCCTCCATCGAGGTGGAATCAGCATGACCAAGGAGAACACGATGACACCGCAGCTGATTGCATCCTGCTGGATCAGCGCCGGCGATGCCGCGCCCGGGCGCCCCGACGAACGCAGCCCCCTACCGATCGCCGAGCGCATCGCTTCGATCGCGCAGACCGGATGGTCCGGCGTCGGACTCGTTCATGCAGACCTAGTCCAGGCCCGCGACACCATCGGGTACGCCGAACTCTCGCGGTTGATCCGGGAGGCAGGCATCGACATCGTGGAGGTCGAGTTCCTCAACGGCTGGTGGGCCACCGGAGCTGAACGCGCCGAATCCGACATCCACCGTGCAGAGCTTTTCGAGGCCGCCAGCGCCCTGGGCGCCCGGCACATCAAGGTCGGCGCCGGCATGGCGGATGACCCGCTTCCGCTCTCGACCATTGCCAGCGCCTTCTCCGATCTCGCAGATGAGGCCGCCGAATCCGGCATCCGCCTGGCACTGGAGGCGACGCCCTTCTCCCACCTGCGCACCACACAGGAAGCGGTCAAAGTAGCCACCCAGTCCGACAGCCCCGCTGCTGGACTCATGATCGACATTTGGCACACCTACAGGGGCGGCCTGTCGCACAACGACCTGTGGGACGTCGTACCCATGGAAAGGGTTGCCGCTGTTGAGATCGACGACGGCTACAAGGACGTCGTCGGCACCCTCTTCGAGGACACAATCAACAACCGAGCCTACTGCGGCGAGGGTGACTTCGACACCCGCACGTTCATCCAGCGGACCCTCGACGCCGGGTACCAAGGTCCGTGGGGCGTTGAGATCATCTCGGCAGAACACCGCAGCCTCCCCCTCACCGAAGGCCTCAAGCGGGCCTACGAAACCGCGATCGGCTGCTTTCCCGGCGCACAGCACCAGCGCTGACAACCCAGCTCGCCTCACCAATCATCTTGAAAGGTTTACACACCATGTCTAAAGACCGACGCCTGCGTCTGGCCCTGTTCGGCTCCGGCCGCATCGGGCAGGTACACGCCCGCAACATCGCAGCCCACCCGGACATCGACCTCGTCCTCATCGCCGATCCCTTCGTTGACGGGGCACGCCGGCTGGCCGAGGACACCGGCGCGCGGGCGGTGCAGGACCCCGAGGAAGTCTTCGCCGAAACCGGACTCGACGGTGTCATCATCGGCTCGCCCACCAGCACACACGTCGACCTTATTTCACGCTCGGTCGCCAAGGGCCTCGCCGTCCTCTGCGAAAAGCCCATCGACCTGGACATCGACACGGTCCTGGCATGCCGCGAACAGATCAAAGACTCCAACGTTCCAATCATGCTCGGATTCAACCGACGCTTCGATCCTTCCTTCGCCGCCGTACGGAACCGGGTCGAGGCGGGCGAAATCGGCAAGCTCGAGCAGCTCACCATCACAAGCCGCGACCCGGAACCCGCCCCACGCGACTACATCGCCGGCTCCGGCGGCATCTTCAGGGACATGACAATCCACGACCTGGACATGGCACGTTCCTTCATCCCGAACATCGTCGAGGTCACGGCCGTAGCATCGAACGTCTTCAGCGAAGACATCGCTGAGCTCAACGACTTCGATTCCGCGGTGGTGACACTACGCGGCAGCGGTGGAGAGCTGATCACCATCACGAACTCCCGCCATTGCGCCTTCGGCTACGACCAGCGGCTGGAAGCCTTCGGCGCTAAGGGCATGCTCTCCGCCGGTAACGTAACACCGACAACCGTGCGGAAGTCCGGTGCCGCAGGAACAGACGAAGCAGACCCCTACCTCCCGTTCTTCCTCCAGCGCTACCCCCAGGCCTATTACGCGGAACTGGAGGCCTTCGCCCACTCCATCCGCACGGGATCGCCCTGCTCACCCAGCTTCGCGGACGGAGTGTCCGCCCTGCTCCTGGCCAACGCGGCGGCCGAGTCTGCCGCCACCGGAAAGTCCGTGAGCGTCGTGGAATTCTAGTCCTGCCGGACGGAGGCTTTCCTTGAGCCCCTGCAAGGGAAGCCTCCGTCCCAGGAGGCCGCCGTCCCACGGATTGAACGTTCGATCAGATCACCGCCCATCATTCAAGATGGCCCAGCATCGCATCTGAGATATAGGAGACGCATGACAGCCAAAGGATGGGCCTACAAGGTCCAAAAAGGCGACTTTGTTGCTAGCGCAAAAGAAGGCGGGTCTACGGTTCGCGGGGAAGTGGAGCAGGCAGCACCGGAGATCGGTGTCGTGTGGATCCGCGAAAATGAACTCGGGGAACGACGCATACTTCTGATGTCGGATCTCGTCCCGGAAGTATCGTGGCGCGACCACTAGTGACGCCTCCGGTGATGGATGTCGGTTGGTGTCGGTGAAAGAGCCAGGGCGGTGCCTTCTTTATAGACGCGACTTGATTACGACCGACCAAGGCCTGGAGACGGCATAACTCCAAGCGAAGCGGGGGCAACTCCTCATCTGCCTTTCTCGCTGACCCTAGCTACTCCTATCGGACCCTGATGGCCCTTAATTTCACCAGGCTATGCAGTGATGTGGCTCGCTGCCGTCAACAACCTGCACCAACAGTTTGCCTCTGTGGGGAGCGCGGCGGTCGTTCGGAGTTGCTTGGAATGGGGCAAAAGAGCGTGTGGACAATGTCCACACTCGTGGCTTTGGACTGGGCCGTACACCGGTCGGATCGGGCCGGATCCCGAATGTTTCCGCGGGACTCCAGTGTTGGCTGGGGTAGGAAATGCTGTTCGAGTCCCACCTCGGGCACGTGTCTTCCACGTTCAGGGGCTTGCGGGCCTCTCCTGCGGCATCTGCGTGGAGGAAGGCGACTTGGCAGCAGTAGCCGAGTGCGTCGGCGACCAATGGTGGCAGGGGTTACGGAGAGCCCGACTTCTTGGATCACAAGCGAGTCACACCAGTTACAGCCGTACCAACTTTGAACTGACCTTGGTAGGATCCCCGTCTATGGACATGCTGAAGGGCGAACAGATCGCCGCGGCCAACCTGACCGACTGGCGCAAACTGGCCCAGGGACTGCATGCCCGCTACCTGATCGACGACTTCGGCACCGGCGCACGGTTCGTCGCCGCGGTGGGCGAGGCGGGCGACCCGCTCGGACACCACCCGCGCGTGTCGATCGGCAATGGGTACGTCGATCTCAAGCTGATCACAGACGACGCCATCTACCGCGACGGCGAGGGCACCGAACATGCCGTTGAATGGGTGACCCAGCAGGACGTCGACCTAGCGCGACGAATCACCGAGATCGCCGCCGACCACAAGGTCGACGCCGACCCGGCCTCGGTCAGCGACATAGAGCTCGGCCTCGACACGGCGCGCTCCGCGACCATCGCCCCAGTGTGGGCCGCCCTGCTGACCGGGAGCGCCGAGGCCCAGGGCCGCGGGTCCCCCAGCGACGAAATCCGAGACGCCACGGGACGGGTGCCGAACCTGTGGTTCGGGGACGCCGACGAGCACGAGACCTCGCGTCAGCGGTTCCACATCGAGGTCTATGTGGCGCCCGAGGCGGCCGAGCAACGGATCGCCGCCGCCCTCGCCGCGGGCGGGACCGTCGTGGATGACAGCAACGCGCCCTCGCTCACCGTGATCGCCGACCAGGACGGCAACAGGGGAATCGTATGCACCGACGTGTCCGCTGCGAAGAAGGATTGAACGCCAATTCGGTTGACCCGCGGCGCCCGGCCGCGGTTCACTTCGGCCCGCGGGATCGAATATGGTGAACGGCTCTCCGGGCTGGCCAGCTGTCGAGATGCAGTGAAGATTGCACGTCATCGCGCTGTCTATCTTGCAGAATCGGTGGCGTCAGGCGAGGTTGCGCAAGACGCATCACGCGCAGCACTGCGGCTCCGCGGCTCGGGGTGGACGGGTCGTGCAGAATAGGCACTGCCTGTGGCGCAACGCCGTAGCTGCAGACGGTGACGCCCGGGGCGATCCGGAGATGGATGTTTAGCACGGGACCTTGGCGGCAATAACCGAACCCGGTGCAGGACGGTGTACCGGTAAGTGCCTTCCATGTGGCCCCAAGGCGCTTACTGACCTAATTTTTGATCAGGCTTCAGGCGGGGAAACAGCGCCTCGGAATTGCCGCGGTCTATCGCCGTGCGCACGAAGGGGTCCAGCGGATAATTCTCATACTGCATGTTCAGGAAATCGATCGCCACCGAGGGGGCGAATGGGAAGTCAGTGCCGTATGTAATGCGGCCCGGGTCAGCTACCTCGAGCAGACTGGGCAGGGTCGCCGGGCTCGCGGACAGGGCAACGTCGTAGTAAAACCGCCGCAAGATGGACTGCTTCTTATCTCCCAGCGCCGCCAGCGCGCTGAGGGCCAGGTCCTTATCGTTGAGCATCGTCAGCAGGATCCTATTGGCGATGTAAGGCACGAAGCCGCCGGCGTGGGCCAGGATGAACTTGATTCCCGAGAACTTCTCCATCGCACCGGACAGGATCAGACTGATAGCAGTGCGGGTGGTGTCTAGCAAGAAATCTGCGGCAAAGGTGGGTATGCCCGGCACCGCCGGAGCGGGCAGTTCACCGGGGTGGATGAACACCACGGCCCGGCGGTGGTGCAGAAACTCCAGCAGAGGCTCAAAGCCGGGATCACCCAGATATCGGCCGTCGTTGTTGGCCAACAACACGATTCCGTCCGCGAGCAAGGTGTCCAGGGCGTACCGGGCCTCCGCCAGAGCGCCTTGTACGTCGGGCAGCGTGAGCGTCGCGAAGAACCCGAACCGCTCCGGCCGGGCGGCCACCACCTCTGCACTGTACTCGTTGACCTCCCGCGCCCGCCGCCGCGCCTCCGCCGCGTCCCCGAAATACACACCAGGCGTGGACAGGGACAGGATGCCGGTCTGCACGTCGTGCCTGTCCATGAACTTCAACGCGGAGCGCTCGGACCACGACGGCAGGTCTAAACCGCCGGGGCGGATGCCTTTTTCATGTATCCAGCGCGCATACCCCGGGGGAACCATGTGCTGGTGAGTGTCGATGCGGTACGGCCGACCCATGCGGATCCTTGTCCACGCGTTCGTTTCGCTGATCGGCGCGACAAAGATCAGCGGATATGGACAATCTACTCGCTTATCCGGCCTCTGGCGCATACCGGGTTTTGCCGGCGCGGGGCGTGACAGGGATTACGTGCAAGTGGTCGCTGAGGGGGCGGAGCCAGTGTGATTCAGCTGAGCTCGAACATCCAGTGCAGACCGGATCTCGGAGCACCCCGGTGTGGACCTCGTCGCCTCCCCGGAAGCGTGGGCAGCGGCCAGAAGGTCGCCGCCAGCGCAGCCTCCACCGTCAAACGCGTGCACCTGGAACTGGGCGGCAAAGCACCCGTCGTCGTGTTCGACGACGCCGACCTGGAAGCCGCCGCGAAAGGCGTCCGCTCGGGCGGGTTTTGGAACGGCGGGCAGGAGTGCGGTTCGGCATGCCGTGTCCTCGTCCATGAATCAGTGGCAGCGAAGTTCACTGAACTGCTGGTCCGGGAGGTCAGCGGCATCACTGTCGGCACGCCCGGCGCGGGCGATGTCGAAATCGGTTCCATGATCTCAAAAGCCCACTACGACAGGGTCCTCGCCGCGCTCGAAGACGTCCGCAAGGACGGACTGACGATCGCCGTCGGGGGCAAGCCGTGGAGGGTCCGGGCTACTTCATCGAACCCACCGTCGTAACCAACGTGCCTGCCGGTGCCGCGATCACCAGCACCGAGATCTTCGGCCCGGTGGTGTCGGTGGAGACGTTCAGCACCGAGGAGGAAGCCGTGGCGCGGGCCAACGAAACCGTCTACGGCCGGGACCTCTCCGCCTACGCCCTCGAAGACTTCTCCCGCACGAAACACGTGATGTACAACCACGGCTGACGTCGCTTTATGGCCGCTGACCGTGCACCCCGGGTTCGGGGGTGCACGGTCATTTATACCTAGAAAAGGACGACAGGGCCCATGGAACTGAAACGCGTCACAGACTGGACTCTCCTCACCGGGGCCAGCGTCGAGATCCGGCAGCAGGGGACCCCCGTCTGCAGCGGACATGTCGATGCGGTCACCGATAACGGAAAAATCCTTTGGCTGCAGCCCCCGGCACAGAACCGCAGGCTCTTCGAGAAGGCTGAGTTTTACGAAGCCTGGGCCACGGAGGAACCATACTGGCTTCGACTGCGAAGTCGCGAAAGACCCAAGCAGCTCAAGGGAGGAGCTGTAGTCCAGCGTCTGCAACCCTACTTGCCGTGCGGCGCCTGACGGCAGCTACACAAACCGTCTTCACGACGTAAGTGATCACAAATGCGCCCCGGAAGAGAAGACCGGACCTGAGCTCCGCCTCGTACCGGGCCTTCGTCCCGCTGTCGGCTCGCCAGCAATCCCGGCTATGGGATCTACGAAATTTCTGCGCAGCTAGTGATGCGCTAATGCACGAACGCGCGACTAGTCCGAAGGTCTGATGAAGCCTTGGCGAGGGGCAGCACCAGCATGTAGCCGGTCGGCAGATTGCTGCTCCAGCGTCGCGGCTCGCGGACGACGAACTGCGTCGCCAACTGCTCGGGTGTGAGCAGGGCGTTGGGCGCGGGGGACGGGCCCCACTGCCCGTCGCCGTACGGGTAGAGCGGATCCTGGACGCGGATGCCGGTGACCGAGAACTCCGGGAACTGGGCGGGATCCCCGAGTGATTCGAAGCCGCTCATCACCCAAACGTGGCGACCACGCCACATGACTAGCCCGACCGGCCGGTCCGTGTCGGCGATGGCGCGCGCCGCGGTCCGCAGCGCTTCCCCGTAGTCTGCGATGCTCACGACGGCGTACTGCCCCATCCCGACCTCGGTCAGCACTTCCGCCCAACCCAAAGGGTTGGCACCGTTGAACGAGTTAAACGAACGTGCCCGGGCCATCTCCCACAGCTCCCCCTGGTGAACGCGATCAGCCCACGTGACGGTCCCCGTTTCGTCGATGAGGTTGTGCATCATCTGGATGCTCGCCGCCACACACCACTCAAAGGTGTACTGCGGCACGAAGTCCCCCTCCTGGTAGAGGTT